>NZ_FCOU01000001.1 GCF_900046475.1 Collinsella ihumii
AAAATGATCTTTTGCACAGTGTGGATAGATTCGCCGTCCCGACTGCCTCGGTCGTATAATCCGAGATGACATAGCACGCCCGCGAGAGCGTCCCGCGGGGTGCCGCGCTCTCGCGACGTGGTGGTCCGGATCGCGCGGCATCCCGCGGGACGGGATCGGACCACCACCATGCGCGCAAGGAAGAAGATGCCCTCGGCGTCCGCGACGCCGTGGGACGGCGTCCCCGAATCGGACGTCACGCCCGCCCAGGCGCTCGTCGCCCGGGCCCACCGCGAGGCCTACGCCGCCAGGCACGCCCCGACCGCCGGGGACGCGGAGTTCCTCAACGGGTACGAGCGGGCATCCTGCCCGCGGTGCGCGTCGCCCGACATCGTGCGCGACGGTTTCGACTCGCGCGGCGTCAGGCGCTGGGCCTGCCGGTCCTGCGGCAGGACGTTCACGCCCGCCACGGGGACCATCTTCGAGGGGCGCAAGGTGCCGGTCTCGGATTGGTGCGAGTTCGTCATCCAGCTGCTCTCCTTCGACAGCGTCCGCGAGATAGCCCGCTCGAACCGCAGGTCGCCGACCACCCCGCCCTGGTGGCTCGCCAAGCTCTTCCTCGTGCTCGACGGGATCCAGGACGGCACCGTCCTCTCCGGGCGCGTCCAGATTGACGAGACGTACTACCCGGTCCCCGCGGCGGAGGCCGAGCGCAACGCCGACGGCTCCCTCAAGCGGGGCCTGTCGCGCAACAAGCTGTGCATCGCGGTCGCGACCGACGGCCGGGGCCGGTCCGCCTTCGAGCCGTGCGGACGGGGCAAGCCGAGCGCGCGGAGGGCGCTCGCGGCCTACTCGGGCCACGTCGCGCGGGGCTCGACGCTCCTGCACGACAAGGAGAAGTCCCACCGCGCCCTGGTCCGCGAGCTCGGGCTCGCCAGCGTCGAGTACGACTCGAGGCGGCTGAAGAGCCTGCCCGACCGGGAGAACCCGCTGGCGGACGTGAACCGGCTGCACTTCCTGCTGAAGTCGTTCCTGGACGCCCACAAGGGCTTCGACCGCGCCGACCTGAAGGGATGGCTCGACCTGTTCAGCGTCATCGCCAACCCGCCGTCAGGCGCCATGGAGAAGGCCGCGATGGTGCTCGGTCGCGCCATGGAGTGCCCCGGTACGCTGAGGTACCGGGACTTCTATGGAGGAGGCCGCAGCTAGGCGGCATATATGGAGTCAAATCTATCCACACTGTGCAAAAGAGCATTGATTGAATAAACCCGGCCTTAAGAAGCCCTTACGTTCTTGTCATGGTTTATTGCCCTGAGATTGCGCGTACCCCCCCCCTGCTAGACTTTCCGAGACTTACGGAGGACCGATTTTGCTGAGGAGAGGTATGGAACGTCAGCTTGCGAGCAAGCGCGACACCAGGCGCACCCTATGCGCATGCCTGCTCGGTCTACTCTGCGCCCTGCTCGTCTCCGTCGACCTCGCCCCGGTGCCCACGAAGGCGGTCGAGGCGCTGTGGCCCCATGCCACGGGCGCCGTCTATATCGCACTCGAGGTGCTCTGCTCGCTTCCCGGACGCGAGGACAGCCTGCTTGTCGTGGCGTTCGGCCTGCTGCTCGCCCGGCCGGCGGCGACCGTCTATCTCGATCGCGACGCGGACCGTCCCCGCATGCGGGGCGCGTCCACCTGGGTCGTGCCCGCCCTGTTCGCGCTCGCCATGGTGTTCGGGCGCAGCTTCGATGTCGCCGGTTCAGCCGAGCTCGTCTGCGGCGGCATATCCGAGGGGATCAAGGCCGCGCTCAGCTTCATCGGATGGCTGCTGCTCGCCCGCATCGGCATCGTCCACCTCTTCCGGCTGCTCGACCGCGCCCGAGCGGCAGCCGATGCCGAGCCGACCGGGTGCGGCACGAGACCCAGCTCCGCATCCCGCGCCGGCCGCGCCGCCGCGTTCGTCTTCGACAGCCACCCCTTCGCGCTTCCCGCCGCCCTGCTCGCCCTCGCCTGGCTGCCCTGCCTGATCGGCTACGCCCCGGGCCTTTTCATGTGGGACACGGGAACGCAGATCCTCCAGTGGTTCGGCTACCCCAACAACGCAAGCTCCTACCTCAACCTGATCGACCCGGGTACGACCATCCTCACGCAGCACCACCCACCGCTCACCACGGCGCTCATCGGCTTATGCGTCCAGCTCGGCATGGCGCTTTGGGGCAGCGAGAACGCCGGCGCGTTCCTGTTCAACTGCCTGCAGTTCACCGCCGTCATCTGCTCGTATGCCCACGCCCATGCCGCGCTCGCACGGATCGGCTGCCCGCGGGCGGCGCGCATGGCGGCCTTCGCCTTCGTGCTCGTCGTGCCGGTCTATTCGAACTACGCCGTCCTCATCACCAAAGACGTCCTGTTCGCGGCGGCGCTGCTCCTGTTCGTCACGCAGCTCGTCCTGCTCGTTCGCGCCCAGTGCACCGAGGGCGCGGCGTTCGGCGGCCGCGACATCGCCCTGCTCGCCGCAAGCGCCCTCGGCATCACCCTCACGCGCAACGGCGCGCTCGCCATCGCCGCCGCGGGAATCGTCCCCGCGGCGATCGCCTGCCTGCACGGCCGCCGGCGCGGCGAATCCTGCGCCGGTGCGCGTCGTGGGCTTCGCATCGCGCTCGGGACGCTCGGCGCGGTCGTCGCCGTCAACGTCGCGCTCACCGGCATCGTCTACCCCGCCCTCGGCATCACGCCCGGCAGCCGTCGCGAGGTCCTGTCCATCCCCTTCCAGCAGACGGCGCGCTACGCGCGGGAGCACGAAGGGGAGCTGAGCCAGGAGGAACGCGACGCCATCGGGGCCGTGCTCGACATCGATGCCATCGGAGATGCGTACAACCCGAACAAGTCGGATGCCGTGAAGAACACCTTCAACGAGGACGCGACCGCCGAGGACCTTGCGGCCTACTTCCGCGTCTGGGCGAGCGAGTTTGCGCGCGACCCCGTCTGCTATCTCGAGGCGACCGCCGCCAACTACTATGCCTACTTCTATGCGGGCCATGCATCCGGCTGGTCGTACACCTCGGATTTCAGCCGCGAGGTCATGAACTGGGAGATGCTCACGCCCTATTTCTCGTTCTCCGCACCGGACCATCCGGTCGTGCGCGCGTTGGACGGCCTGTGCACGCTTTGGCGCACCGCGTTCCAAAAGCTGCCGCTCACCACGCTGACCATGCAGGCGGCCCTGTACTGCTGGAGCCTGATCGCGCTGACCGCCTACGCCGCGCGCACGCGACAGGGCCGGATGGCCGTGGTGCTCGCCCCCATGTGGGCGGTCCTCCTCATCACCCTCATCGGCCCCTGCAACGCCGCCACGTACTTCCGCTACGCCTACCCGCTCGCCGTCCTCGCGCCCTTCGCGTTCGCGTATGCCGTGAGCGGCGCGTGCGCGCCGGGGATGGCACCGACCGATCGCCTGTGCACGCAGGGCCCGCAGGTTCCCGGCGCGACGGCGCCGGGTTCGGCGTGAATCGGCGATGCTTCTTAAGAGAGGTGACCCGCAATGAACCGTCTTGACCGTCCATCCAATGCGCCGCAGCCGCCTGAGGCCAGCGCGGTCGCCCCGCGCATCGCCGTGCTGATTCCCTGCTACAACGAGGAGCTGACGATCGGCACCGTCGTCGATGATTTCAGGCGCGCCCTGCCCGAGGCCGACATCTTCGTCTACGACAACAATTCGTCCGACCGCACCTCCGAGATCGCGCAGGAGCACGGCGCTATCGTCCGCTTCGAGCCGCGCCAGGGCAAGGGCGTGACCGTCCGGCAGATGTTTCGCGATATCGAGGCCGACTGCTACGTGCTCGTCGACGGCGACGACACCTATCCCGCCGAGGCCGCCCGCGCCCTGATCGAACCGATACTCAGCGGCGAGGCGGACATGACGGTGGGAGACCGCCTGACGAACGGCACCTACGAGCACGAGAACACGCGTGCCTTCCACGCCTTCGGCAACAACCTCGTGCGCTGGCTCATCCACTGGATCTACGGATACAGCTTCCACGACGTCATGACCGGGTACCGCGCGTTTTCCCGCCTGTTCGTCAAGACGATGCCCGTGCTCTCGGTCGGGTTCCAGATCGAATGCGAGATGTCGATCCAGGCCGTCGACAAGCACTGGCGCATCCTCGAGATCCCCATCGTCTATCGCGACCGTCCGGCCGGCAGTTTCTCGAAGCTCTCGACGGTCTCGGACGGCATACGCGTGCTCGTGGCCATCGGTTCGCTCTTCAAGGATTACCGGCCGCTGAAGTTCTTCACGCTCGCAGCCCTGCTCTTCGCCGTATGCGGCCTGGTGGCGGGCGTGCCGGTCATCCTCGAATACCTTGCGACGGCCTATGTGAGCCGCGTGCCCTCGGCCATACTCGCCACCGCGCTCATGTTCTGCGCCGCCCTGTCGCTCAGCACGGGCGCCATCTTGGACACCGTCGCCAAGGGCGAGCGCAAGCGCTGGGAGCTTGCCGTCTACGAGGTGCAGGAGCGCGCGAAGCGGCGCGAGAACGGGCGAGCGCGGTAGGCCCCAACGCTGCGCACGATCACGGGAAGACAGCCCGGGCGCACGCCGAAGGTGTGTCCCCGATTTGCAAAAGTGCAAATTTCAGGTACGTCCCCGATTTGAATGACCCCCTGCTCGGGCGGCGCTGTGAAAAAGTGGGCCGCCCCGTGGGGAGCGGCCCTTATGCAAGCTGTCGTGTCGGATAGGTCGTTACTTGCCGAGGCCCTTGCCCAGGCGGTCGGCCACGGCGGCCACGGCATCCTCGGATACCGCACCGCACGCGCGGCAGGAGTCGCCGCGATCGTCGAGCGGGTTGCGCGTGTCGTCGTCCTCGGCGTGGTGCGGGCGGAACTTGGAGTCGACGGCGTCCATCTCCAGCGGCTTGATGTGCTCGAGTGTGAAGCCCTTGCCGGCGCGCATGTTCTCCTTGGCGACCGAGATCATGAGCTTGATGCGGTTGAGCTGGTTGACCTCGGAAGCGCCCGGATCGTAGTCCACGGCGACGATGTTGCTCTCGGGATGGCGGCGGCGCAGCTCCTTGATGACCGACTTGCCCACGACGTGGTTCGGCAGGCAAGCGAACGGCTGGGTGCAGATGATGTTCGGCGCGCCGTGATCGATCAGGTCGAGCATCTCCGCCGTGAGCAGCCAGCCCTCGCCCATCGTGTTGCACAGGGAGAGCACCTGGCTCGCCTTGGCGGCAAGCGCGCTGATGGGCTCGGGGCGCTCGAAGCGCTGCGACTTCTCGAGGATCTCGTCGGCGGGCCCGCGCATCCAGTCGATCAACTTGATGAGGGCGGCCATGGCCGTGCGCTGCGTACCGGAGCTGCCGAGCTCGCCCTTATCGTTCTCGGCGCCGCTCATCGCGAACAGGAAGAAGTCGAGCAGGCCCGGGACCACGGCCTCGCAGCCCTCGTGCTCGATGACGTCGACCACGTGGTTGTTGGCGGTGGGATGGAACTTCACGAGGATCTCGCCCACCACGCCCACGCGCGGCTTGGTTCCCTCGCCCTTGAGCGGCATGGTGTCGAACGCCCGCACGCTCTCGCGCACGAGCTTGGTGTAGCTGTGGCGCGTGAAGGTCGGCGCCATCTCGCGCGCCTTGGCCATGTACTTCTCGTACAGCGCGTTGGCCGCGCCCGGCTCGACCTCGTAGGGGCGGCAGCGGTAGAGCATCTGCATCATGACGTCGCCGTAGAGCACCGCGTAGACAGCGGCCTTCAGGATCTGCGGCGTCACCTTGAAGCCGGGGTTGTCCTCGTCGAGCTTCACGGCGGAGATGGAGATGACCGGGATCTCGGGGTGGCCGGAATCCTTCAGCGCCTTGCGGATGAGCGCGATGTAGTTCGTCGCACGGCAGCCGCCGCCGGTCTGCGAGATAATGACGGCGGTGCGCGACAGGTCGTAGCGGCCGGACTCGATGGCCTCCATGATCTGGCCCGTGACGAGAATCGACGGGTAGCAGATGTCGTTGTTCACGTACTTCAGGCCCGCCTCGACCGCGCCGCGGTCGGTGGAGGGCAGAAGCTCCAGGTTGTAGCCGTTCTTGCGGAAGACCTCCTTCACCAGGTCGAAGTGGATCGGCGCCATCTGCGGGCACAGGATCGTGTAGCCGTCACGGCGCATCTGCTCGGTGAACTTGACCTTGGGAAACGCTGCGGAGGCGGCGCGGCGCTGCGCGGACAGGGCGTACTTGTGCGTGGCGAACACCGGAGCCTCGTCGCTCGGGGCGACCGGCGCAGCATCGCCCTGCTCGTAGGCCTCGCCGGCGGCAGCGGCCTCGGCCGCGCGCTCGGCCTCCTGGTCCTTCAAGGCGGCCATGAGCGAGCGGATGCGGATGCGCGCCGCGCCGAGGTTCGACACCTCGTCGATCTTGAGCACGGTGTAGATCTTGCCGGAGCCCTCGAGGATCTCCTGCACCTGGTCGGTGGTCAGCGCGTCCAGGCCGCAGCCGAAGGAGTTCAGCTGGATGAGATCGAGGTCGTTGCGCAGCGTCACGAGCTTGGCCGCGCGATACAGGCGGCTGTGGTACATCCACTGGTCCACGACACGGATGGGACGGTCGGGCTTGACGAGGTGCGCCACGGAGTCTTCCGTGAGCACGGCGAAGCCGAAGCTCGCGATGAGCTCGGGCAGCGCGTGGTTGATCTCGGGGTCGTTGTGGTAGGGGCGACCGGCCAGCACGATGCCGTGGCCGCCGTGCTCCTCGATCCAGTGGATGGCCTCCTCGCCCATCGTCTGGATCTGCTCATGGAAGGCGGTGTCCACCTCGTAGGCGTAGTTGACGGCGTCGTCGACCTCGCGGCGCGTCAGCTTGGGCCCGCGCACGCGGCCGCGGCCGGCCTCGGCGTCGGACACGCGCTGCTCGGCGAGCACCTCGTACAGGCGGCGCTTGAGCGCCACGCGGTCGTTATACGGCACGAACGGGTACATGAACTCGATGTTCTTCTCGGCGAGCTCGTCGATGTTCAAGCCGAGCGCCGTGGGGTAGCTCATGACGATCGGGCAGTTGTAGCAGTTGCCCGCGGCCTCGTCCTCCTTGCGCTCCTTGCGGATGCAGGGCATCCAGATGAAGTCCGGATCCTTGTCGATGAGGTTCATGATGTGGCCGTGGGAGAGCTTGGCCGGATAGCACACGGACTCCGACGGCATGGACTCGATGCCCGCCTCGTAGGTCTTCTTGGTAGAGTCGTCCGACAGCACGACCGAGAAGCCGAGCTTGGTGAAGAACGCGTGCCAGAACGGGTAGTCCTCGTACATGTTGAGCGCGCGCGGGATGCCCACCGTGCCGCGCGGGGCCTCGTCGGCGTCCAGGCACTCACGGTCGAACAGCAGCTCGTTTTTCTTCTTGAACAGGTTCGGGGCCTCGGTCTTGCTCTTCTTGTGCCCCGCGCCCTTCTCGCAGCGGTTGCCCGTGATGAAGCGGCGACCGCCGCCGAAGTCGTTGATGGTGAGCTGGCAGTTGTTGGAGCAGCGGCCGCAGCGCGCGTGCTTCTGCGTGACGGTGAGGTCGGCGATCTCGCCGGCGGTCAGGATGGTCGAGACGCCGGCGGCGCCGGCGCGGTCGCGCGCGAGCAGGGCGGCGCCGTAGGCTCCCATGCAGCCGGCGATGTCGGGACGCACAGCGTCAAGGCCGGTGAGCAGCTCGAAGGCGCGCAGGGTCGCGTCGGACATGAAGGTGCCGCCCTGGACGATGACCTGGTCGCCGATCTCGGACGGGTCGCGCAGCTTGATGACCTTGAACAGGGCGTTTTTGATGACGGAGTAGGACAGGCCCGCGGCGATGTCGCCCACCGTGGCGCCCTCCTTCTGCGCCTGCTTGACGCGGGAGTTCATGAAGACGGTGCAGCGGCTGCCCAGGTCGACCGGGTTCTTGGCGCCGATGGCCTCCTTCGCGAACTGCACGACGTCCATGTTCATGGACACCGCGAAGCTCTCGATGAAGCTGCCGCAACCCGACGAGCAGGCCTCGTTCAGCATGATGTGCTCGATGACGCCGTCGCGCACGCGCAGGCACTTCATGTCCTGGCCGCCGATGTCCAGGATGAACTGGACGCCGGGGAGGAACGCGCGGGCGCCGCGCAGGTGGGCCACGGTCTCGATCTCACCGGAGTCGGCCTTGAGCGCCTCGATGAGCAGCGCCTCGCCGTAGCCGGTCGTGGTCACGTGCCCGATGGTGCAGCCGGCAGGGATATGCGCGTAGAAGTCGGCCATGATGGTCTTGGCCGTGCCGAGGATGTCGCCGTTGTTGTTGCCGTACCACGTGTGCAGCAGCTGGCCGTCCTCGCCCACCATGGCGGCCTTCATCGTGGTGGAGCCGGCGTCGATGCCGATGAACACGCGGGCGCCCGTATAGGTCGCTAGGTCGCCCTTGGGCACGACCTCGCGGTCGTGGCGCTCCTTGAACGCGCGGTACGCCTCCTCGTCGGCGAACAGCGCGTCGAGGCGCGCGACCTCGGAGCCCTGCGTGTCGCCGAGCGCGTCGATGGCCTCGATGAGCTCGGGGAACGTTGCGAGCTTGTTGGACTCGTGCGCCATGGCGGCGCCGCTCGCCACGAACAGGTGCGCGTTCTCGGGCACGATGCGGTGCTCCTCATCGAGCTCGAGCGTGATGTAGAACCGCTTACGCAGCTCGGAGAGGTACTGCAGCGGGCCGCCGAGGAACGCGACGTTGCCGCGGATGGGGCGGCCGCACGCGAGGCCCGAGATGGTCTGCGTGACGACGGCCTGGAAGATGGAGGCGGCGACGTCTGCGGGCGCCGCGCCCTCGTTCAGCAGGGGCTGAACGTCGGTCTTGGCGAACACGCCGCAGCGGGAGGCGATCGGGTAGATGGTCGTCGCCTCGCGGGCGAGCTCGTTCAGGCCGGACGCGTCGGTGTGCAGCAGCGTGGCCATCTGGTCGATGAACGCGCCCGTGCCGCCGGCGCAGGTGCCGTTCATGCGCTGCTCGATGCCCTGGTCGAAGTAGATGATCTTGGCGTCCTCGCCGCCGAGCTCGATGGCGACATCGGTCGCGGGGATCAGGGTCTCCACGGCGCGCTTGCTCGCGATGACCTCTTGCACGAACTCCAGGCCGAGCCACTGGCTGAGCAGAAGACCGCCCGAGCCGGTGATGGCGCAGGTCATGGGCGTGCGCTCGAGCAGGCCGGCCGCGCCCACGAACAGGTCGCGCGCGCAGGCGCGCACGTCGGTGTGGTGGCGCTGGTACTTGGCGTAGACGATCTGGTTGTCGTCGTTCAGGACCGCGAGCTTGACCGTGGTGGAGCCCACATCGATACCCAGGTGGAGCGTACCGTAGGCGGCCTCGGGATTCCAGATGCTGCCCTCGGGGACAACACCGATCTTGATCTCGTCGCTCATTTAGTTCCCCTCGTTCTCGAGTTGCAGGTTGAGAAGCTTCATGCCGTATTCCGGCACGTTGATGTCGATGGGCATGCCGTACAGGTCGCCGGGGCGCACGAAGGCGATGACCGTCATGATGCGCGCCATGGTCTCGGGGCTCTCCTTGAGGCCGGTCTCGAACCAGCGCTGGATCACGCCGACCTCGGCGGTGACGACATAGCTGAGGTAGTAGTCGAAAAAGGCGCCCAGCGCACCGGGGAAGATGCCGGTCTGCATGCGGTCGGCGACCGCCGCGCGCGCCAGGTCGATGAGCTTCTTGATGAACGCCGGGTCTCCGCCGGGGCCAAGAAGCGATCCGATGAGCTCGCAGTGCTTGCGCAGGTAGTCGAGCAGCTCGACGGAGCCGGGGGCGGGAGCCAGCTCATCGATGTTGCGATAGAGCTCCGGCAGCGTCGAGGCGCCGATGCGCGCCACGAGCTCTCCGATGTCTTCGAGTAGGACGGACTCCACCTGCTCGACGAAATCGGGAATGTCCTTGTAATGGGAGTAGAACGTGCGCCGCGTCAGGCCCGCGCACTCGGTGAGCGACGCCACCGTGATGCGCGACAGGTCCTCGCCCGCGCTGAGCTGCCGGACGAGCGCGCCGAGCAGCGCGTGCTGCGAACGCAGCGACCGGCGGTCGCACTTGAAATCGGTTTGTGGCATGCAGTCCTTTCGGTTGCAATTTCACTCCGTGTGCATTATTGCACAGCGTGTGCACGAATATACCTGCCTGGCCGCGCCGCACGGTCTCTGCACAAGTGTCAAGGCACGGTTAAGGAAAACACCAATCGACTAAGTTTGCACCAGCCGCTACCGGGGCATGCCCCATCTACCGCGCGCTCCGGGCAACGCTCGAATCGACGGTACGTATAGGTAACACCGCCCCATCGACGGTACGGTATGGGAACGTTTTTGGGTGAAAAACGTTCCCATACCGTACACTCGATTGCCCGACCGCGTCCCCGATTTGTGCCGGTTGGATCAGCGTTTTCCTTGATCTGCGGCTCCTCACATGCGACCAGTGAAATCGCGGCATCAAAAGATGCCCTCACAAAAATGGGCACACTAGAAGGTAGTCACCTAGCGAGGAGATGGTCTTATGTCGATATGCGCCGCATTCGCCGTTCCGCATCCACCGCTGATCGTTCCCGGAGTCGGGCATGGGCGCGAGGCGGGCATCCAGGCCACCGTCGACGCCTATCGCGAGGTGGCGCGGCGCGTCGCCGAGATCGCGCCCGACACCATCGTGCTCTCGAGCCCGCACTCGACGTCGTACCTCGACTACCTGCACATCTCGGGTGGCAGCGGTGCGGCCGGAACGTTCGCCCAGTTCGGGGATCGCGCCGACGGGAGCCGGGTCGCCTACGACCGGGAACTCGTCGACGCGCTGTGCGAGGCGGCAGACGCCTGCGGCCTTGCCGCCGGCACCGCCGGCGAGCGGGACCCCGAGCTCGACTGGGGCGTGCTCGTGCCGCTCCACTTCATCCAAGAGGAGTGCGCGCGCCGCCGCGATGCGGGCGACGACCTGCCGACGTACCGGCTGGTCCGCATCGGGCTGTCCGGGCTCTCGCCGCTCGACCACTACCGCTTGGGCCAGCTCGTCCAGCGCGTGTCCGATACGCTGGGGCGGTGCTGCGTCTACGTCGCGTCGGGCGACCTGTCGCACAAGCTTTCCGAGGACGGGCCCTACGGATACGCCCCCGACGGCCCCGCCTTCGACGAGCTCGTCTGCCATGCGTTCGAGGAGGGCGACTTCCTGGCGCTGATGACCGCGGACCGCGGCATGTGCGAACGCGCCGCCGAATGCGGGCTGCGCTCGTTCCAGATCATGGCGGGCGCGCTCGACCGCACGCCCATCCGATCCGAGCTGCTTTCCTATGAGGGGCCCTTCGGCGTGGGATACGGCATCGCCGCGTTCACCCCCACTGGGGCGGACGGCTCGGATGTCTCGCGCGCCATCGGCGACCGGTACGAGGCGTGGCATGCGGCGGACATGGACCGGCGCCGCCGCGCCGAGAGCCCGTGGGTGCGGCTCGCGCGCTACTCGCTCGAATCCTACGTCCGCGACGGGCGGCGCATCGATCCCAACCGGGACCTGCCGGCAGATCTCGCCGGGGCGCTTCCCGGCGAGCTGTTCTCGACGCGCGCCGGCGCCTTCGTCTCGCTCAAGATGAACGGGCAACTGCGCGGCTGCATCGGGACCATCCTGCCCGTGCGCGACAGCCTTGCCGAGGAGATCTGCGCGAACGCGATCTCGGCCGGATGCCGCGACCCGCGCTTCTCCCCCGTAGAAGAAGACGAGCTCGCGGAGCTGGTCTACGATGTCGACGTGCTATCGGAACCCGAGGCTATCGCAGGGCCCGACGAGCTCGACCCCGCCCGCTACGGCGTCATCGTGAGCGCGAGCCGAGGGCGGCGCGGACTGCTGCTGCCGGACCTCGACGGCATCGACACGGTCGCGAAGCAGATCGGCATCGCCGCGCGCAAGGGCGGCATCGACCCGGACGACCCGAGCATCACGCTCGAGCGGTTCACCGTCACGCGCCACGTATAGGGGGCGCGGGCGCGCCTCGAGGCGCCCGTCGAAGGAGGAGACCATGGAAGCAGCCGCGTACGCAACCTGCGGCACCTGCCCGCGCCGCTGCCGCTTGGCGCTGGGACGCCTTGGGGCGTGCCGAGCCCGACGCAACGTCGGCGGCGCGGTGGTGCCCGCAAACTACGGGCGCGTCACCTCGCTGGCGCTCGACCCCATCGAGAAGAAGCCGCTCGCGCGCTATAGGCCCGGCACCTTCGTGGTCTCGGCCGGAAGCTTTGGCTGCAACCTGCGATGCCCGTTTTGCCAAAACGCGGAGATCTCGCAAGCTGACGATGTGGGCGTCCCCTGGCGCGAAATCGCTCCCGAAGAGCTCGTCGCCATCACCCGCGACGCACGCGACCGCGATGGCCGCGTGATCGGAATCGCCTACACCTACAACGAGCCGCTCGTGGGATGGGAGTACATGCGCGACTGCGCGCGACTGGCACACGAGGCGGGGCTTGTGAACGTCTTGGTGTCGAACGGATGCGTCGAGCCGAGCGTGCTCGACGAACTCGCGGGGCTCATCGACGCGGCGAATATCGATCTCAAGGGGTTTACCGACGGGTTCTACGACGCCTGCGGCGCGCCCGCACACGCGCTCTCCCGCGTGAAGGGCACCATCGCGCGCCTCGCGGCCGATCCCGCCTGCCATCTCGAGGTCACGACGCTCGTCGTCCCCGACATGAACGACACCGAGGAGGAGATCGATGCGATGGCCCGCTGGCTCGCATCGCTTGATGAGGGACGCGGGCGTAACACCGTCACCTACCACGTCACGCGCTTCTTCCCGCGCTGGCGCCTCACCGATCGCGGGCCGACGCCCGTGGATGCGGTCTACCGTCTCGCCGACGTGGCGCGCCGGCACCTCGAGCACGTCTACACCGGCAACTGCTAGAAACGCTGACTAAAGCATTCCGCTCACAGCAGCGGTGACGGGCAATCGTCTGAATCGACAGTACGCTATGGGAACGCGGGCCTGCCGAGAGTACGGTATAGGAACGTTTTCGGGCAAAAAACGTTCCTATACCGTACTCTCGGCAAGGCGATGTTCCCATAGCGTACCGTCGATTGCTCGCTCACACCGCCCGACCGCGGCCGGCTACAGCCTGTCGAAACCGTTCCAGCCCGCCGGCGGCGTCCAGCGGCTCTCGCCCGGATGCACGTTGTCGCGGAACTTGCCCACCATGGACTCGACCTTGAGGCGCCACACGGTCGTAGCCGGCACGAGCTTCGTGCTCCACGGGAAATCCTCCGCATGGTAATGGCGCATGAGGATCTTGAGGCCGTCGACCTTGCGCTCGTCGGACAGGATCTCCACGGTGCCCCGTCCAATGACGCTGCGGTACCCCATGGTGCGGGTCATGCGCTCATCGTAGAAGATGAAATTGTGGTCACAATCCATCTCGAACGCCGCGCGCGCATCGCGAGCCATAAGGTCGAGCTTATGGCCTCGGTTCGCACTATGGAAATACAGATATACCTGACCGTCCTCGATATCGACACCGAAATTGAGCGGAACGATGTACGGATAGCCGTCATCCCCGTTGAGCGCCACACGGCACACGTCGCAGGCGTCGATGATGGCGAGCTGCTCGGCGCGGTCGGTGATCTCGCGGTCTGTGCGGATCATGCTGTCTCCATCTTGTTCGCACAAGTATGCCACCGTCAAGTATAGCAGAGCGGAGGCGATGGCCGGCACGTCCGCCACATGTACTCGTCCCCCATGGCGGGAGAAAGCGCCAGACCTATTCGATACGCGTGTAGCCGCTGCGGAGCTGCTGCGCCCGCACCGTGTCGACCATGTGGCGCGGCACCGCGTGGAAGGCGCAGCGACCGATCACGTTGCCCGCGGCACGCTTGGCGGCATCGCTGCCGTTGGCGGTCGCGTATGCGTGCTCGAAGCGCGAGAGCATGGCGATGTCGTTGCCGCCGTCGCCGTACACCGCGACCTCGTCATCCGTGTAGCCGAAGTGGTTCGCGAGCCACGCGACCGCAGCCCCCTTGTTGACCGCGGGGTCGGTCAACTCGAACATCACGGGCGAAAACGGCGCGTTGACCACCAAGTCGGAATGCTCGGCGATGAACGCCTTGAGCTCATCGGAGCGCGCAGGGTCGCCGACACGGCAGTTGACCTTGCAGATCTCATGCTTGAGGATCTCCGAGAGCGGGGTCATGAAGTGGATGCTTCTCTGCATCGCCTGGCGCATGCCGCGCATGGCGATACGGCGCCACCACGGGTCGGTCGCGAACCCCGCATCGCGCACCTCGGCGGATGCGGTCGCGAACGTGCCGCCAAGCGAGATGCAGTCGAAGCAGATGTCAGGAAACGCGGGGATGAGCAGCTCGAGCAGCTCGGGATTGACCGGGAACGTCTTGAGCACGCCCTCGCGGCCCACGACGATCGAGCCGTTGGCGCCGCACATCTCGACGGGAAGGCCGTCGAAGCCGTGGTCGCGGTTGGACAGCATGGTGCGGCCGGTGGCGATGACGACGTGCGCGCCGGCATCGGTCACCGTGCGGATCGCGTCGGCGATAGTCCGGTCAACGTTATGGAACGCATTCAGCAGCGTCCCGTCCAAGTCAGTCGCAAACAGCTTGATCATACGCTCGTCCTCACATCTCTCGGTGCCCGCACGTAATGGTACCCCACTGCCCGGGAAACGCAGGCCGATTCATGTCGCGCAAGGCACCCGGCGCGGAATGAATCGACCGGCGCTTCCCCTGAGGAACCGCCGATCAAAGGGCTTCGAGCCCCGCGGCGCGGGCGTTCGAACGTACGCTATAGGCACGCTCTCCCATCGGCGGTACGCTATGGTCACGCTTTCGGGCGAAAAACGTGCCTATAGCGTACTCTCGCCCGGGCGACGTGCCTATAGCGTACTCTCGATTCGGACGGCTCCGCAGAGCACGTGGAAAGCGCCCGGGACCGGGCCGGTACCGGCCATCAATCAGCGCCCTCTAGCCCAGCGCCACGTCGAGCACCATCATCACCACGAAGCCCACGATGACGCCGAAGGTTCCCACGTTGGAGTGCTCTCCCAGATGGGCCTCGGGGATGAGCTCCTCGACCACGACGTACACCATGGCGCCCGCGGCAAACGAGAGCAGCCAGGGCATGAACGGCTGGATCCATCCGGACACCAGCACCACGAGGATGCCGAAGATGGGCTCGACGATGCCCGACAGGCTGCCCATGGCAAAGGCGCGCCGCCGCGATAACCCCTCGCGCACCAGGGGCAGCGAGATCGCCGCGCCCTCGGGGAAGTTCTGCAGGCCGATACCCGCGGCCAGCGCAAGCGCCATGCCCAGATACGCCTCGCCGGCGGCACCCGCCTGCTGGGCCGCCATGGCGAACAGCAGGCCGACGCTCATGCCCTCGGGAATGTTGTGCAAGGTCACCGCCGACACGAGCAGGGTCGTGCGCTTCCAGCTGCTCTTAATGCCCTCGGGCTCGTCTGCACTCATATGCAGGTGGGGCAGCAGGGAGTCCAGCGCGACCAGGAACGCCACGCCGAGCAAGAAGCCGCCCGCCGCGGGAATCCAGCCGATCTGCCCGAGCTCCTCCGCCTGCTCGATGGCGGGGTTGAGCAGCGACCAGACGCTCGCCGCGATCATCACCCCCGCCGCGAAACCCAGGAAGATGTGGTGCATGAGCTTGCGCTCGCTGCGAAAGAAGAAGACGACCGCCGAGCCCGCCGTCGTCATCAGCCAGGTGAATCCGCATCCCAAAGCCGCCCACGTGAGCGCCTGCACCAAATTCGCCGGAATCATGAGGCCACCTTTCCGCATTTCGTCTTGTTCGTTACGTACCCGCAACCTGCTCGGAGCAGGGGCGGGGACACGGTGATTAACCTAGGCTAACCAATGTGTCCCCGCATCATACCCGCTTTTTACCGGCGGCGCACGTGCGAAAACGCCCTCAACGTCCCTCTACAATTAGTTTAGGGAGGCCTGAATGGCTAGCCGTCCACCCACATTTCAGCATATTGTTAGCCCGTACGAGAGCATTGTCAAAGGCGACTTTGACCCGTTGTATGAAACAAGGGCTATGGACATCAGGCAAATCAGGTATTTCGTTCACGCCGTGGAAGGCAAGTCCCTTTCCGCTGCAGCGAAGCGCCAGTTTGTCACCGTCCAGGCTGTTTCCAAAGCCATCTCGGAGCTGGAGCATGAGCTCGGCATCCAGCTGCTCACCCGCGGCAACCACGGCGTCAAGCCCACTGCCGTAGGCGTCGCGTTCTACGAACGCGCGCGCAAGACGCTGGCGAACTTCGACGAACTCGACGACTTCACCAAGCACTTCCCCACCTCGCGGGACAACGAGCACATGTCGATCGCGCTGTGCTCGCCCTCGTTCGCCAACGCGGAAGGGGTCATGGCGAGCCTCTCGAAATTCATCGGCAAGCGCCTCGGGCTCGACCTCGAGATCTTCATCGCCCCCGGCAGGGAATCCATCGAGGCGCTGCACGCCGGCGTCATCGACGCGGCCTGCACGCTCGGCGAGTACGCGAGCCCCGGTACCGACTGCGTCTCGGTCGGCAGCCTCCCGACCGGCGTAGCGCTCGCGCGCACCCATCCGCTCGCGCACAACCGAACCATCACGCTGAGCGAGATGGCGCCCTACCCTGTCGTCTGGTCCGAAACGTTCGACGACTTCAACCACTCGATCCACGCCATGTATCGCGAGCGCGGGCTCGCCTCGGAAGCGGTCCGTTTCCCCTCCAACGCGACCGATGAGCAGGTCAGCGCGTTTTTCAGCGAGCAAAACGGCATGGCGTTCGGCGCCGTGCTGCCGTTCAACCAGACGAGTGGGAACCTGCTGACGCTCCTTCCCGTCGACCAGTGCGATCAGGTGCGCGTGCCGCTCTGCCTCATCTCACTCAAGTCGCAAAAGACCGACGCCTACCGCGCCTTCGAGCACTCGGCGGCGACCATCTTCCGCGGCGGCCAGATTCTGGGGGACTCGTGATTGGGCGCTTTCGCGCCGCCCGCCACAGAGGCGCCGGGCGCGGAATGAATTGATCGGCGTTTCCTTAAGCGTTCTCCATCTGCTCAAGGCTTCCCGGGGCGCGGAGCAACATGGACCAAAGATAGGCCGTCATGGCCTCCGGTTCCCTTGAGTCCTTCTGGGCGCGACGCGTATTGGCGGTCGTCGATGTGCCCGTCGACGCGGCGGGACGCTGGACGTAGGGTGCGTGTGATGCTGCAGACTTCATCGTTCACTCGATTCTTCCGACGGGACATCTTGGGCAGCGCTGACCGATCGCTTTCGCGGGGCCTGGCACGGGGTCGACCGGCGCGGGATGAATTGGTCGGCGTTTTCCTCACAATCGTCTGCGAACTGTTCGCACGCTCAGGATAAAACGTTACATCACGGGAAACACCTGAGGAACACTGTTCGTTTCGAAATCGAGACACGCCCGAAACCATTCCGAAACGTACGGACAGGAGGACGCCCGCGACTCCAGCGCCCCTCGCGACGCCCCCGCCGCCCAGGCCGCGATTCGCGCCGCTCATGCATTTCCACTTTGGCGCACCATGTCTTTTCAAGACAGCGATTGCACCGTTCACCTGCTGTCTTGTTGCTAATCAACCCCGCGCTCGAACAACGCTCGCACTCCCGCCACACATTGCGCGGGGATTTGTGAGATAGTGGATAAGTTACTGCGGTGCCTGAGGGGGCACGCCGCTCGATGCATGCGGAGGGAGGGTCGCGCGGCATGATCATTTCGCATATCGCGTCGCCTGCTGACGTGAAGGCACTCGATCGCAGCGAGCTTCCGACCCTTTGCCAGGAGATTCGCCAGGCGATACTCGCGAGCTCTGCGGCGGTGGGCGGCCATGTGGCCCCCAACCTCGGCGCCATCGAGCTTGAATGCGCACTGCACCGCGTGTTCTCGTCCCCGCACGACAAGATCATCTTCGACGTCTCGCATCAGACCTATGCGCACAAGATGCTCACGGGGCGCGCCGACGCGTTTTGCGACCCCGCGCACTACCTCGAAGTGTCCGGGTTCTCGAACCCGCTCGAGTCGGAGCACGACCTGTTCGCCATGGGTCACACCTCGACCTCTATCGGGCTGGCGCTCGGCATGGCCTATGCGCGCGATTTGGCGCACGAGACCCACGACGTCATCGCGGTCATCGGAGACGGCTCGCTATCGGGCGGCCTTGCGTTCGAGGGCCTCGACAACGCGGCCGACCTCGCGAGCGGCCTGATCATCATCGTGAACGACAACGATCATTCCATCGCGGAGAACCACGGCGGACTCTACCGCAACCTGGCGCTGCTTCGCGAGAGCAAGGGGCGGGCGCAGGACAACTATTTCCGCACGCTCGGCCTGGACTACCGCTACCTCGACGACGGAAACGACGTGCTGGCGCTCGTCGACGCGCTGGAGGAGCTTCGCGGCATCGACCACCCCGTCGTGCTGCACGTTCGCACGGTCAAGGGCATGGGCTATGCCCCCGCCGAGGCCGATCCAGAAGGCTGGCACCATGTCGGCCCGTTCGACCTTGCGACCGGCGCGCGCGAGCCGCGCAAACCGGCGGCTCCCCATGCGAATTACGCCGAGCTCACGGCATCATGCCTCGTCTCCGCCATGGAGCGCGATCCGCGCGTGGTCGCCGTCTCCGCCGCGACCCCCTACATCATGGGCTTCACGCCCGAGCGCCGCGCGCAGGCGGGACGGCAGTTCCTCGACGTCGGCATCGCCGAAGAGCACGCCGTGACACTCGTCACCGCGCTCGCCGCAGGCGGGGCGAAGCCGGTGCTCGGCATCTACGGCACCTTCCTGCAGCGCGCCTACGACGAGCTGTGGCACGACCTGTGCCTGAACGCCGCCCCTGCGACCATCTTGGTCTACGGCTCGTCGGTGTTCGGAACGACCGACCAGACCCATCTCGGCTACTTCGATATCGCCATGCTGGGCGATATGCCCGGCCTGCGCTACCTCGCCCCGACCAATCCCGAGGAATACGCCGCCATGCTGTCCTGGTCGCTCGAGCAGCGCGAGATGCCGGTGGCCATCCGGGTGCCCGTCGTCAGCGCGCCGGCGCCGGCAGACGGCCCGGCGTGCGATGATGCAGCCTTCGACACCCCTGCCTACCAGGTCGTGCGCTCGGGCTCGAAGGTCGCCGTGCTTGCGCTGGGCGACTTCTTCGACCTCGGCGCGCAGGTCGCCGACGAGATCGAGCGCCGCAGCGGCGAGCGCGCGACGCTCGTGAACCCGCGCTTCATCACCGGGCTCGACCATGCCTGCCTGCAGCGCCTGTCGCGCACGCACGACCTGATCGTGACCATCGAGGACGGTGTGCTCGAGGGCGGCTGGGGCGAGAAGGTCGCGCGCTATCTGGGCCCGCTCGGCACCCGCGTGCGCTGCTTCGGCGTGCACGCCGGCTTCCCCGACCGCTATGACCCCCAAGAGCTGCTGGCGCACGCCGGCATGACCGTCGACGCCATGGCGACCGAAGCGCTCCGCCTGTGCGAGGGCAGTGCTTCGTAGCAGGGGTTGTTTGGGGACAGGTTCGTTCCAACCCATGCTTGGCGAAGTGACGGTTTCTGCGGGAAGTTCGAACGAAATATGCATATCGATTCGAGCTTGATATAGGACCACAAGGTAAACAGGCATATCGTTTTGGCCGTTATGCAAAACATCCCTGCTGTTCCCGCAGAAACCGTCACTTCGTTTTCTGCGGGAAGGCGCCGCGGCGGCCCGTGCCGGCGGGATGGGTTGAACCGAACCCGTCCCCAACCAACCCACTGCAGCCCCGCTTCTGCGCGCACTCTACGGTGCGTAGGTGGTCTGTGCGCGCCCGCTTTTCCATAATGGGTGGGCGCGCAGAAGAATCCACCGAACGAGAAGGAGTTTTCTCCATGGGAAGATATGTGACCGCAGAAATCATCAAGAGCCTGCGTGAGGGCAAGCGCCTCACGCAGCGTGAGCTCGCCTCGGCCGTCGGCGTGACGGACAAGGCCGTATCCAAATGGGAGTCCGGACGCGGCCTGCCCGACATCTCGCTCATCGACGCGTTGGCCCAGGCGCTGGGCGTGTCGGTGGCGGAGCTCCTGACCGGCGACGTGCGCGAGAACGCCAACCGCGCCGGCAACATGATGCGCTCGAAGTTCTACGTCTGCCCCATCTGCGGCAACGTGGTGCACGCCATGGGCGAGGGGTCGTTCTCGTGCTGCGGAGTGCAGCTGATGCCGCAGGAGGCCGAGGACGCCGACGAAGACGACGCCCACCGCGTGCGCGTCGAGCGCATCGAGAACGACTGGTACCTCACGCTCGACCACCCCATGACCAAGCAGCACTACCTGAGCTTTGCCGCCTATGTGACCAGCGACACGGTCAGCCTGAAAAAGCTCTATCCCGAACAGAGCCCCGAGGTGCGCTTCCCCATGCGCGGCAGCGGCCTGCTGTACGTGTTCTGCAACCAGCACGGCCTGTTCCGGCTGAAGACACCGCGCATCCAGCGCACGCGATAGCGCGGGAACGGAGCGGGACGAGGGCGGGCACGCGGACACGCAGACGCACGGGCGCGGCAGGCGCTTTGGTACGCAGCCCATGCGCCGGGACAACCCATGGCGATATACTGGGGGCACGTGAATCGACGCCACCTCCCCGAACCAAAAGGAGTGCCCATGAACGTCCTCGTCCTGCTCCCCTTCAACGATGCGCAGCGCGCCGTCCTCGAGGCGGGCGCCCCCGACGCCGACTTCCGATACACCACCAAGGCCGCGGTCACCGATGAGGAGATCGAGGCTGCCGACGCCATCATCGGCAGCCTCGCCGTCGACCGCCTGCCGGCCGCGCGCAACCTGCGGATGCTGCAGCTCAACTCGGCGGGCTACGACAACTACGTAAACCCCGCGGGCACCGTGCCCGCATCGGTCAAGCTCGCCTGCGCGGTCGGCGCCTACGGGCAGGCGGTGTCCGAGCACATGTTCGCCATGGTGCTCGCCCTCATGAAGCACCTCGACACCTACCGCGACGACCAGCGCTCCCATGCGTGGACCGACCGGGGCGCGGTCACCACGCTCGCCGGGGCGCAGGTGCTCGTGATGGGCGCCGGCGACATCGGCACGCATTTCGCCCAGCTCTGCCGTGCCATGGGCGCGCGCGTGACCGGCGTGCGCCGGCGCGTGGGCGTGGTGCCGGAGGGCTTCGACGCCGTGTGCGCCATGGACGATATCGAGACCGTCCTGCCCGACGCCGACGTCATCGTCTCGTTCTTGCCGAGCTCCGGCAAGACGCGTGGCCTGGTGGACGCGCGATTCCTGTCGAGGTGCAAGCGCGGCGCCTACTTTGCCAACGGAGGCCGCGGCGACCTCGTGGTGCAGCCCGACCTGATCGCGGCGCTCGAATCGGGGCAGCTTGCCGGCGCCGCGCTCGACGTGACCACGCCTGAGCCCCTGCCCGCCGACGATCCGCTCTGGGATGCGCCCAACCTGTTCATCACCCCGCACGTCGCGGGACAGTTCCACCTGTACACCGTGCTCGACAACATCGCGCGCATCGCCGCGGAGAACCTGCAGCATCTCGCGGCGGGCGAGCCGCTGCGCAATGAAGTCGAGCACTAGGGACCGCCGGTCGTTCCATACCGTGCTGCTTTTGGGGACAGTCCCTTTTGGACCGCGATGGCGCATGTGCGCCATCGCGGTCCAAAAGGGACTGTCCCCAAAAGCAGCACAAAAGCAGCAGAGCCGATATGCAAAAATGCATGAGAAAGGTACGTCCCCCATTTGCATGAGGAGGAGTTGGCATGAAGGTCATGTTGGTCAACGGCAGTCCGCACAAGACGGGCTGCACCAATCGCGCCCTCGAGGAGATCGCGCGCACGCTCGAAGACGCCGGCGTCGAGGCCGAGATCTTCTGGATCGGGGCGAAGCCCGTGGGCGGGTGCGTCTCCTGCGGCGGCTGCAACACGCGCGGCGCCTGCGTTTTCAACGACACGGTGAACGAGTTTCGCGCCAAGGCCGCCGAGGCAGACGGCTTCGTGTTCGGCGCGCCCGTGCACTACGCGCATGCGGCGGGCTCTCTGCTCGGGTTCATGGACAGGCTCTTCTACGCCAACGGGCGTGCCGGGCAGCCGAACGTCTTCGCCCACAAGCCTGCGGCAGCCGTGGCGAGCGCGCGCCGCGCGGGCACCACGGCGGCACTCGACGACATCCAGAAGTTCTTCACCATCTCGCAGATGCCCATCGTGAGCTCGCGGTACTGGAACAACGTGCACGGTAACTCCGTCGAGGAGGTCGAGCAGGACAAAGAGGGCCTGTGGACCATGCGCCAGCTCGGCCGCAACATGGCCTGGATGCTCAAATGCATCGAGGCGGGCCGCGCTGCAGGCATCGAGCCGCCCGCCCAGGAAGCCGGCACCTGGACCAACTTCATCCGCTAGCTCGGCAGCACCATTGGAATGCAAATAGGGGGACGTACCTTGTTCGTGCAAAAATGCACGAATAAGGTACGTCCCCCTATTTGCACGTCCCCCTATTTGCACAGGGGCGGGGTCGCTCAGGCAACAGTCGCTGCGTCCGCTCCCTCGATGCGGATGTCGGCGTCATAAAACGCCGTCAGCGCGTCGATGACATGCACCACGTCGCGCGCACCCGCCGTCTCGTAGCTCGAGTGCATGGCGAGCTGCGGACATCCCACATCGATGGCGTGCATGCTCACGTGCGCGTTCGAGATGTTGCCGAGCGTGGAGCCGCCGGCCATGTCGCTGCGGTTCGCGAACGTCTGGTACGGGATTCCCGCGTCGTCCATGATCGCGGAGAACACGGCGCGCGAGAACGCGTCGGTGCAGTAGTGCTGGTTCGCCGCCTCCTTGATCACGATGCCGCGGTTCAGGCGCGGATCGTTCGCCTCGTCGGCCTTCTCGGGATGATTGGGGTGGACGGCATGCGCGTTATCGCAGCTCACCAGCATGGAGCCGGCCAGCGCACGCACGAGGCTCTCCGGCGTGCGACCGATACGGGCATTCACGCGCTCGAGCGTGTCGCGCAGAAGCGTCGACGCCGCGCCCTGCTTGGTGTGCGAGCCGACCTCCTCGTTATCGAAGCACACGTACACCGACACGTCGCGCTCGTTCTTGGAGGCCAAAAACGCCTCGAGCGCGGTGTAGGCGCACATGAGGTCGTCGAGCTTGGGCGCCGAGACGAACTCGTCGACAGCTCCCCATACGCGCGGCGCCTGGCGGTTCACCAGGAACAGATCGCGCGCCAAGATCCGATCGGGCGTGATGCCGAGCTCCTCGGCCACCAGCGCATCGACCGCCCCGCTCGTCAGCTCGCCGGCGGAGAACAGCGGATACAGGTCGACGGCCCGGTTGGGCGAGAAGCTGCTGTTGACGCTGCGGTCCAGGTGGATGGCGAGGCTCGGGATGAGCGCCACGTCGCGATCGAGCGAAAACAGGCGGCTCACCACGCGCGCCCCGTCGCGCACGAGCACGCGACCGGCGAGCGACAACGGACGATCGAACCAGGTGTAGTCGATCGTGCCTCCGTACGGCTCGATATCGAGACGCAGGTAGTTCGCCGGGCCGTCGAGCTCGGACACCGCCTTGAGCTTGAAGGTGGGCGAGTCCGCGTGCGATGCGGCGATCTGGAAGTGAAACCCGTCCTGCGGCAGGTCGCGGCCGACATGCCAGGCGATGATGCTCGAGCCGTTGCGTATCGTGTAGTAGCTTCCGCCCGGCTCCATGAACCACGGCGCCCCCTCGGGCAGATAGGTGAAGCCCGCGGCGTCCAGGCGCGCCCGGATGGTCGCCGCCGTATGAAACATGCTGGGACTCTTTGAAATGAAATCACAAAGGTCGAGCGCCGCATTGAGATCGCAGCGAATCTCCTGTGCCGAGGTTTCAGCCATGGCCGTACCTTCCTTGTCGGAAATCTATCGGCCCACAGTCTAGCGCTCCGATGGGCAACAGAGATGAGCTTCACGAGCTTTCAAGAACCACAGGGCGCGGCCGGCTCCTTTGAACCCTACCGTTATGCGGATCTGACCGCTATCTCCAGCTCTTCAAACAGCGCGCGTCTTGTGTCAACATATCGTCGCTCCGCTCGCTCGTCTGCCACGATGTGCGCAAGCCCTGCAGCCTCCTCGACGGTGACGAAATCCGTCCGCGATTGGAGCACGGCGACAGGCAACCCGTCCGAAACGGGCAGGCGCGCATACGGGCTGCGCACAAGCACATAGCGTGCATCTCGAACCGATTCGCCCGTCACATCGTCATGCCCTTCCTGCTCGTTCAAGAACAGCACGTATTCACAACCGTCCAAGAAAGGAACCATGCCATCGCGAAACGGCGTCTCAGATGGCTCGACTACAAGAGGGGCACCATCCGAATCGCCGCATCCCAGATATTCGAGAAACGCAGCGTATCCTTCCGGATCGTATATCTCCCACGACTCCGCACCTTTCATAGGACCTACCGACATCTGCTCGTACACCGCTACGCGCTCCCCCTCTGCGATGTCGATACCCTTGATCACATCCGTCACGGTCAATTCGACCGCGCAGGTCTCGTATCCAAACGATCGATTCCCATCGAACCGACCGATGACGATGGCATCGCTTGTGTCCACTAACGTCGATGGAGGCACCAGACCGGCGCTCTCCACCTCGTGTTCCTGGTCGGACAGCGTTTCCTGAGAGGCTGCGCTGTACAGATAGGGCATGGTTTTGATGCGATCGGGATTCTCGCCGTAGTCGCTCAGCCCCCGTTCGGTCCAAACCCCGAACACGGCGGATCCGCCAACAAGTAGTGCACAAAAAAGGCAACTTAACAGAGCCCATCGACGTGCGAAGCGCATTCGAGACATCATTCGGTCACCTCCGCAAGCGCCCCGTGGTCCATGCTGAACCGTCTGTCGCACAGCGCCCCGATTTCCGGCACGTTATGAGCGCACACCACGATGGTGCCACCACGTGCCTTGTGCTCCTGCATGATCTCGACAACCATCCGCAAGCCCGATGCATCGAGCGCATTGGTCGGCTCATCCAGCACAAGAAGCCGCGGGTACTCCATGATCGCCTGGGCGAGCTCCAGACGCTGCCTCATACCCAGGCTGTAGGTGCGAACAGGGGCGTCGCTTCCGGGATCAAGCCCCACGCGATCGAGTGCCTCCCGCACGCCCTCGTCACCCACGCGCCCGCGGATCGATGCCAAGGCACGTAGATTGTCGAATCCTGACCAATCATCCCAAAAGCCCGACCCTATCACCGCACCCGTATCCCGAGGAAACGACTGGGTGTCGCCGAGCTCGTCGCCGAACACGCGAACCGATCCTGCTGAGAGGCGGATCAATCCCAAAACCGCCCTGAGCAGCATTGTTTTCCCCGATCCGTTCGGACCGAACAAACCGTATATTCTTCCCTCCGGCAAGGAAACGCTGATATCCGAGAGAATCGTTCGTCCCTTGATAACTTTCGTCGCGTTGCTCACTTCCACGCACATCGGAGTGCTCGACATGGAATCATCCCCTTTCGTTCACGGGATCGGAGTTCCCTAAGCTCCCCGGTCGCCCTCGGAGAAGCGCACGAGGTCCGTCCGGCGCACAAGCAGGATAAAGACCGCCAGCAACGCGCACAGAGCAGCCAGAAACACCATGAGTTGCATGGCGGCGCTGGTCGGTACCACGGGATACGCGATCTCCGTGAGACCCCACCCCGTCGAAGGGGCGCTACCCGCCAAACCCGGCACCATGCGCACGATGAAATCGATGAGCGCACAGAGGCACGCAAGGGCAAAGGCGAGCTGCACCCTCTTGAACATAAGGTACGCGCAGGCCATGAGCAGGGACACCGCACAACCGTAGCAGGCAACAAGCACCGTGTGCACGCATGCAAATGCAGCCAAGGACAGCATGCGAACGTCCAGCCCCTCCGCCGCGCACAGGCATACCATCGCGCTGGATGTGAAGACAGCAGCAAGGAGCGCGGAACGCACAAGCATGAGACCGAATACCGAGGCCGCCGCCCGGTCCCGGCTGCCCATGCGCATACAATACGTCTCGATCTCTAGCACCTTGAGCGCGCAGGCGGCATTCAGCAGAATCAAGGGAGTGAGCACGAATACACCGTACCCTATGCCGGTCATATCCGAATACTGCGCAAAGGGCTCCCAGCCGCCAGGCCCTCCCCCATGGGAACCATGGACGGCGAGCTGCATGCACCGCACAAAGATTAGGGCGAAGGCACCGAGGGCGAGCGTCTTGTCGAACAGCCGAAGGCGCATATCGGCGCGTCTCATATCGCCACATCCTCACATCGAGCACAGCGTACGAGAAACACGATGCACGCACCCAGCACGAAGAGCGGCGCGATGACGAAGAACAGGACTGAAAGCCCCGAAACCAAAACGCATGGGTAAAGATAAAACGACAGGTTCAGCTGGCGCGGCAGCAAGAAGAGCGAGATCAGGTAGAAAAGGGTCGAGAACCCCAGAACGGCAAGTCGATTCCGCCTGATGATAAACGAGGCCGAAAACGACACCAGCGCCATGATGCCGCCCCAAAGAGAGGCGTACACGATAAACATCATGTTGTACAGATACGGATAATCGACCATCATCTCGGGAATCAGTGCATTCGCAACCTGCGCGCGAGCGTCGGCAAGATTCGAAGCGGGAGTCCCAAACCAACTGGAAAACGCATAGGGACCGCTCTCTATCGGAAACAAGGTGAACGCCAGAAGCTGCGACAGCAGCAGAGGGACGAGCAGCACAAGCATCCCGCCGATACCGGTGCACACCGCACACGATGCGATATAGGGGCCCTGCCCGCACCGCGCGATGAGATGGCTCGATATGCCCGATTTGCGCGCCACGTAATGGCAATCCGCGAACACAGAGCTCGATATAAGGAAAAAGAGCAGGTAGATCCCCACACCGAACGACCTGATCTGTAGCGGTTCAAAATGCCCGATCCAACCCCGCGCAGCCGACGGCAAAGCCGCGCGATCAAAACCTGGAAAGTGGAGGCAACCTTCAACGAACGAAACACATACGAGCGCCGTCATGCACACAAGGCAGATCCACGGTTCCTTCCTGCCCACGAGGCGCCGAGCCTGAAGCCGCATCATTGTCCAAAACATGTCCGCCCCCTCCCGCGCGCCTAGCGGGGGCGCAACCATCCGCGCCCCCGCCGCACGTCGATGCGCATCAAATCTTAAGGTCACCCAAAGTCAACAGCTCCCCAAACATGTTGATTGCCCGCAAGGTTCCAGCCAATCTGACAACCACGAAGCTGCACTGAAGCAGTCCAGGTATGAGGGGCGTAATAGTTCAAATAGCGCGTATCCCCCGCATTCACCGTTACAGAATCCGTCACCCTATTGCCGGTATCGCGGTCAACCCAGAATATCCCACCGAATGATGAATCCGACCAGAGCTGCACTGACGCTCGCGTCGATGAGGTGAAACTCTTTGTACCCGTCACAACGGTGACATTTTCCTGTCTGGGTGGAAGAGAGAGATCGATTGCGCCAGATCCCGCATAAGCGGGAACGGCAGCTAAGCCAAGCGCCATCGCAAGCAACATAACTGGCAAGAAACGTCTCGCTCCATTGCTTTTCTTCATCATGCGCTCCTTTCCATTTACCTCAAGTTCTTTCTTATTCTCTTGGTATTCGCCGCGAAGGGCCCTGAATCTATCCACCTCCCCGAAAGAAGCCCCCGCATCAGCCAGTTCAAGCCACCACTTCCTTGTTGGGCAGTGACCGTTATGTCATCGTTACCAGCTGTACATCTTGACATCAGAAGACCGGACGACCGCACTATCCGTTCCCTGCCGAGAAATGACAAAACGATATATGCCGGGATCATTCGATTGCCAAGTTGCTTTAGTAAAACCCTGATAACTAAATGATCTAGTCCCCAGCGATGAACCTCCCGAATAGCCGCTATGGCAGGAAACGAGCAATCGCCCAGAAACCGCAGCAGAGCAGGTCATTTCAATTCCTATGTTATTGCCATCAAAGTACTGAGCAGGAGTAGTTATCGACTTACCTGTAAGGGTAAATGACCATCCATACCAGCTTCTTGGAACAATTAGTGCCATCGCGGTTGATGGGACAGGCACCAGCCCTAACGCGCTGAGAACTAATATCTTGAGCGCCCTTCTCCTGTCAATCATCTTCGCTCCTCCATCCCTATCGGTCTAGAACGAGCATCAGACTAGAAGGAGAGCCCGGCTATGTATGCCGTCACATCGTATGAAAACGTCGGCTCACACGTGATGGCATCGCTATTCAGCACGCGATACTTGATCGACAAGTTCGACAAGCTGACGCTTGGAATGGACGCCGAGTTTTCGATATCCATTTCTTCTAGCGGAATTAACTGAACCTGCCGAACAGTGGAGTGCTTTCGCGATCTCGGGGCCGCTAAGCCCCCGAACGATTTCCAGCAAAACCGATATCTCGGTTTCGGACAATCCATGGGCTCGAAACAGGAGAGTCACGGCATCCGGGGCTTTGATGAATGAGATATTCCGACTCTCACCGCGCACAACGCTCGCGATTGCGATCGCCGCGCAAGCTGTCGCGGTAAGAAACAGGGCAGAAAAGAGAACCATCCGACAAGCCGCATACACCATGTAATCGTACGTCGAAGACAGGACCATAAGGGTCCCTTGAGCCTCTGCATCCACAATCGAAAGGGATGCACACCACTGCCCGAACACCAAGCCACCGGCAACAGCAGACATGATGTCCCGCCATGCCGCTCGATTGGTCCCGAAACCGAGCAGGTGCCGCGACATCAAGAAGATGAAGATCGCCGACAGCAGCCCGCTTGAAGACCGATACAAATACGGATAGACCGTGTCTGCCGCAGCGGCGCACATCCCAACGATCAGCGCGAGCAACAGGCAAGCCACGAATTGCCTGCATCTCGAACTCCTCTGAGCGGCCACCGCGACGAGAAGGAAAACGGTGGCGAAGAACACTACGGGAAGCACCGGAGCGAGATAGCCCACGAACCCCTGCCATGTTTCAACCCAGCCGGCCCCCATGCCAAACGCCACAACGAGCACTGCTGCGTTCCTCTTTGATATCTCTTGATTCGATTCTTGTACATACGGCTGTGAAAAAACGAACCCGAAACGTGAGAACAACGCGAGCATACTTGCCGCCCCGACAATCCATGCCAAGACGGCAACAAGCGCCCATAGAGCGTACGACCAAGAGGAGCACGCGCACATTAACGCGGCAACGGCGCATATGCGCAAGCGCGAGCAACGCGTCGAGCCACCGCATGAGACACCTGCGGCAACAAGCCCGCAAAGCGCTCTGGCAAGACTGGGGGCAAAGCACCCGAAACACAGGTAGGTGGCGAAAGCCCATGCGTGAGGATAGATAAGCGGATCATGATAGGGATCGATCACGGCGAAACCGATGCGATACAGCATAGCACCAGCTAACAGGAGCGTAATCGCAGTCCCCACACACAGCTTTCGACCCTCCAGTACAACGCGAGGAAAAACCGCTCGGGAAAGCACACCGAGTACGAAACCGCAGCACGCGTGGAGCATGGGCCCTGGTGAGCAGGTAAGTGGAGAGAAGCACAGCAGGTACACGAGGACCATGACGCTGCATGCGGCAGCGGGAACGGCAATCGCGAAGACTCGCGACTCCTTAGTTTTACCGATGAGGCACGATGACCCCGATTCTCCAGGAATCTCGACACTGAGATCTCGACCAGCCTCGCCAGAGCCGGCACCGCGGATCAAGGCTTTAAGCTCCCGGAGCGACGATACGCCTATCTTTCGATATGCGCGCTGCATGTACGAGCGCGCGGTCGACGGACGGATCCCCAACTCCGCAGCCGCCTCAGTCGATGTCTTTCCAATCAGGCAAGCGGTCACGACGGCGCGCTCGCTCTCCGCAAGGTCGAACCCCAAGAGAAACGACTGAAGCTGAGTATCAATCTGCATGTCGACGTCATCTTGAACCGTTGCGTCCTTCTGGCAATACGGAGATCGTATGCGTATCCATACGATCCGAGCGCACGCAACGATCCCCCAAAGCAGGGGAAGTGCCCACGAACATATGATTACGGAATCGAGGGAAAAGTTTCGCATTTCGAGAAGCCCGACAGACATGACCGACCCGAACAGTACTGCCCTCGCGTCATGGCGCAAGCCGTCAATATCGTCGCCGCAACGCACCCTTTCGCGCCGCAACGCAAGAATCATCAAACCGGACGCGATTGCAGGCAGGATGGCGGGCGGAATGAAGGGCCAACCGAATATCCAGCCGCTCATGGAGCAAATGGTCCACCATACAACACAACACATAATCGAAAACACGAGAAACAGATCGGAACGGAACAGGGAATCCAGAAACGACCATGCGGCGGCGCAAGACATATGCATAAGACCGCCTCGCGTATCGCTAAGCAGCAGGAAGGTCGATGCCATAGTCCCCAAGAAACAGACAAACGGAACTGCCGTCGGGTATGCTGCCCACACAACGCCTTCCACGGCAATCGCACCGAATCCCACCAGATATTCCAGAGCCAATGCAATTGCGGCAAAAGCACTGATAACGGGGGCGACAACGTAGGCAAACGGCTTCGATCCGAATAGCGGCAAGGCTTTATATGAACTCATAGCGAAAGCGGCGGATATCCCTAGAAAGGGCACAGACCCCAAGGTGGAAATCCTTAACAACGCAACGAACGGATCGAGATGTCGCATCCAGACATGATGGGGCATTCCTACAATAAGGACGAAGGAGATCGCCGCCGCTGCGGAACGCATTCGGAGCTTCGGTCGACGGTCATCCATCTCTACCCACCTTCCGATAGTGCCAAGGTATGTCCACTATAAGTCAGCGCTGAAAACAACCCCCTGACGTTCCACCCGAACGAAAGGAAATCGTGCCTCGAAGGAACATATTCGCCATCCCGCCACAACTCTTGACTTGGAGCCAACTCAAAGAGGTACGCTGATATAAGAAGGAAAGGAGCTCCATGAGGATCGCCGAGGTTTCCCAGAAATACGATATCTCCGCCGATACGCTGAGGTACTACGAACGCATCGGGCTGCTGCCGCACATCCGCCGCACCTCGAGCGGCGTGCGCGACTACGGGCAGGCCGACCTCGCGCGCGTGGAGTTCATCAAATGCATGCGCTCGGCGAACGTCTCCATCGAAGCGCTCACCGAATACATGCAGCTCTTCGAGCGGGGCGACAAGACGCTGGCGCTTCGCAAGCAGCTGCTCGAGAACCAGCGCGACGTCCTGCGCGACCGCATCGCCGAGATGGAGGAGGGTCTCAAGCTCCTCGATTACAAAATCGCCCATTACGACGATCTGATCGTCGCGGCCGAGCGAAACATGCAACAATAAGACGAGCGTTCCAACCTCATCAACGCCATCTCACCCATGATCGGAGGCGGCCATGAGCGAATCGACGCATAGGCATACCGGGTCACCCGCAACGCCGAAACCAGACGACGCCGAGCGGCGCGCCGCCGCGGCGCGCATCGTCGGCGCGCTGATCGACGCCCTCGACGCGACGCTTTCCTGCAGGCGATCGGCACTCGAGCTGTCCGTCCTGACGCTCGCCTCCGGCGGGCACCTGCTACTCGAAGACGTTCCAGGTATCGGCAAGACCACGCTCGCCCGCGCGCTCGCCCGCGCCATCCGCGGCAGCGTGGCGCGCATCCAGTTCACGCCCGACATGCTCCCCTCCGATGTCACGGGCGTCTCCATCTTCAACCAGCAGCTGCAGGAATTCACGTTCCACCGAGGACCGCTGTTCGCCCAGATCGTGCTCGCCGACGAGATCAACCGCGCGAACCCCAAGACGCAGGCGGCCATGCTCGAGGCCATGGAGGAGCGCCGAGTCACCGTCGACGGCACGACCTATGAGCTGCCGCGGCCCTTCATCGTCATCGCCACGCAGAACCCCATCGAGATGGAGGGCACCTACCCGCTGCCCGAGGCCCAGCTCGACCGCTTCATGTGCCGGCTCTCCCTCGGCTATCCGGACCAGCAGACGGAGGCGCGCATGCTCATGGCGCCGAGCGGACGCGATCCCCTCGCCTCCCTCAAGCCCGTCTGCAGCGCGCGCGACCTCGCCGCCATCACCGCCACCGCGGCCCGCATCCACGTGGCGCCGGCCGTCGCGTCGTACGCGGTCGCGCTGCTCAACGCGACGAGGACGAGCACCCGCACCAGGCTCGGCGCCTCTCCGCGCGCCGGCCTCGCCCTGCTGGCCATGAGCCGCATGCGCGCGCTCGTCAACGGGCAGGCCGCCGTCTACGCGGGCGACGTGCGCGCGATGGCGCCGCATGTGTTGACGCACCGCGTCGTGTTCAGCGACCCCTCGGTGGCGTCCGGCCCGCTCGAGCGGCAGCAGGAGACCCTCGAGCTCATCCTGTCCGACGTGCCCGCGCCGCACCGCGCATAGGCCCCGAGCGACCGGAGGGCCCCATGTCGCGCCGCGCCACGAAACCCGATGCACCGGCTCGCGGGACCGTTGCGGGCAACGTGCGGCGCTCGCGACGCAGGCTCGCAGCGCGCCCCCTTCCTCTGCGGCCCACCGTCGCCGCCGTCATCGCGTTCGAGATCGCCGCGGTCCTGCTCGTCCTGAGTGCGGGGACGGCGTCGATCGCCCTGATGGCGGGATGCGTCGCGCTGGCCTGCGCGCTCGCGTGGGGATTGGCCAGCGCGATCCTCGGCTGGGCGCTCAGCCCCACGTGGTGCGAGGGGAACCGGGACAGCACCCGTGGATCCGCGGGCGGGCGCGCCCTTCGCGCGATCGCGGCGCGACCGGTCAGCATCCAGACGACGTGGCTCAGGCTCGACCAGCGCGGACGCGTCATCGATCAGGTCGCAGGCGACGCGGAGCCCGAGAATCGCGGCCTGTACTGCACCGGCGGAAGCGTGGTGCGCACGCGCGACCTGTTCGGATTCTGGATCACGCGGAGGACCGTCGCGTCCACCCGCGAGATGTGGATTCCCCCGCGCGCCCACGACCTGCCCGTACCCGAGATCGACCGGCTCGCCGGCCGTGCGCCCGCGCTTGCGCCCGCAGATGTCCGCGAGCGCTCATCCGCCCTGGTCCGGCCCTACGAGAAGGGCGACCCGCTGCGCGCGATCTCATGGCGCCAGAGCGCGCACCACGGCCAGCTGATGTCCTTCGAGCTCGAGCGGGAGCACAACGTCTATCCCGTCGTTGTCGTCGATACGCTCGAGGTCGACGATATCGAATCGCTCGCCGCGGAGGCGTACACCGCCTCTGTCCGTCTCGCCGCGCAGCGAGGGGCGCGCGACGAGGTGCTCGTGACCGACGGGCGCGCACGCGCGGTCGGCATGCACCGGGTCGGCAGGCTCCTCGCCGCCCTGCAGCCCGATGCGCCGCAGGGCGGGGAGGCCCGTCGCCGTGAGGCCGCCCGTCGCAGCGCCCAGATCGCGCGCGCGACCCCCTCGGCGCGCTGGCGTCCCTGCGGCCGACCACGCTCGCCTCCTGCGCGGCGGCGACCATCGTCGCATGCCTGCTCGCGCCGCAAGCCGCAGCCGACGCGCAGCGGCTTCCCCTCGACACGGGCCTTCAATCGAACGTGCTCGCCTCGAACACGGTGAGTCCTATCATGGACCTCAAGCGCGACCTCACGCGACCGCAGGAGACCATCGCCCTCACCTACACCACCACCTCGCGCCAGCCGCTCTACCTGCGCCTGACCACGCTCGGAGACTTCTCGGGCGACGTCTGGCGCATCGACGCGGCCCCCTCCGCGGGCTCCGGCGGCCTGCTCGAGCAGCTCTTCTCCCCTGCGGACCCCACCGAGGACATGCCCCAGGCGCTGCCCGGCTCGTGGACGAGCCCCGATGCCGCCATCGAGACGGTGCGCAACACGAACGCGACCTCGGTCGGCAGCATCCGCAGCATCAGCGCGCACATCAGCATCGATGCGCTCTCCTCGCGGTTCGCGCCCCTTCCCATCGGCGCGTACGACACGCAGACGGCAGATGACCAGTCGCAGGGCGACTGGCGCTGGAGCCCCGACGGGGCGGTATTCGGCACGCAGGCCATCACGAACCGCAGCCAGGTCTATGCCGTCGACGCGGCCTACATCTCCCCGATCACCGACAGCAGCTCGCTGAGCGGCATCGGCGGGACGCTGATCGGCTCGCTCCGGTCGAGAATCTGGTCCGCGAGCCCCGGCGACACCACAAGCGATTGGCAGGCTCGACGCGACTCCTGGCAGGAGCTTTTGGACCAGGAACGCGCAGAAGTCGATGAAGCCTACCTCGCGCTTCCCGACGAGCTGCCGGACCAGATAGCACGCGTCATCGACCTGGCGTCCCAAATCGCTCCGCGCGATGAATACGACGAGCTCACGGGTGAGCTCACGTCGCTGGAGTTTCTGCTCGAATACTTCAACGACCCGCGCTTCACGTACTCCCTCGATGCCCCGGACGGAGACGGTCAAAACAACCTGCAGGTCATCGCGTCGTTTTTGGATTCCGGAGAGGGGTACTGCCTGCACTACGCCTCGGCGTTCGCGGTGCTGGGCCGCGCCCTCGGCGTGCCCACGCGTATCGCGCTCGGATACCGCACGTCCGATGGGCAGGCAGGAGATACCTATGTGGTCACCAACCGCGACCTGCACGCATGGACCGAAGCCTATCTGTACGGGGTCGGCTGGGTCCCCTTCGACGTGACGCCCGGACAAGGGGAGCTTCCCGAGGCGTCGATTGGGCGAACGCTCATCGAACAGGACGAGCCCGACTCCACGCAGCAAGATGCGACCACGCCCGCATCCCCCCTTACGCCGAACACGCCCGTCCAGCCCGACACCCCGATGCAGCAGGCCGACAGCGGCGGCGACGGCGGGCGCAGCGATGCGACCGATCCCGTTCAGCACGCGCTCGCCCAGGTCGTCGCGGTCGCACGGCAGGCGGCGCCGTTTGCAGGCGCGGGCGCGATCATTGCGGCGATCCTTCTCGGCCCCCGTGCGATACGGCGTGCTCGCCACGCGTGGCGCATGCGCGCCGTGGCCGGCGCTGCTCGCAGACGCCGTCTGCCGCGCCCGCTACGACCAGCCGGGCAACTTCATCAAGGACGCGGAGGCGCTCCAGCGCGCCCTGAGCGACCTGCGCGCGGCACTCGAGGAGCAGCCGGGCACCCAGGATGGCGCAAATTGATCCATTCGGCACCCTCGAAATGTCGCCGTTGCGCGAAAATGTCACGCTCGGAGGCACAAGAGGGAGGGGATCAATGACACAGAATGGGCAAAATGTCACGCTAAGAGCGTTTATTAACCCCTTTTAGCGTGCCAAATCGCCCATTCTGTGTCATTGACCCCCTCCCTCTGATTGCGCACCCCACACCGGCGCCGCTCGGGCGCAGCAGCCGCGCGCCTACGCCCGAGCGACGCTCTCGCGCGGAATCGCGGCCGCGACCAGCAGCTCGATCAGACGATTGATGGGCATGCGGTGCTCAGACGACATCCACTGCGTGATGGCCCCCAGCAGCCCGGACAGATAGAACTCGCGCAGCACGCCCTGCTCCGCCTCGCTCAGGCCGCATTCCGGCAGGATGAAGCGGTCGAGCAGCGGCGCAATGATCTCCTTGAGGCGGTCGCCGAAGCTCGGGTCGCCGTTCATGAGCCGCGGCAGGTATCCGTCAAAACGCTGGGCGAGCTCCAGAATCATGCCCATATGATGGCTGAAGTCGAGCGTATCCCCTGCGAGCAGGCGGTCCTGAACCAGCGTACGGACCTGATCGAGAATGTCGTCCTCGATCTGCTCGAACAGGTCGTAGACGTCGCGATAGTACAGGTAGAACGTCGCGCGGTTATAGCCCGCATGGTCGGTTATCTCTCGAATGGTGATCTTCTCGATGGGCTTCACCATGTACAGGTCCCAAAACGCCTTGGTCATGTTGGCACGCGTGAGCTCCGCTGCCTGCGACGGTTTTCTCATCGATCTTCCTTAATGCCGCTTATTTCCATGCATCCCTTATTACCACCACCCTACCGTATCACTGTAAACGGAGTGTTTCGCCACGTTGACTATCGGGCAACGGTTCGGCGACTCGACAATCCCTGCCGGAATGTCGAGCAGCTCTCCCCTCCGCCTTTCTCCTCTTCTATACTAGATGCAAGTGATGTTTAGACAACACGCTGTCGAGTAATCTGAGGAGCTGAAACGCTCATGGCATACATCGAGTTCACCGACGTGCACAAGGTTTACGGGCAGGGCGAGGCAGAGATCCACGCGCTCGACGGCGCCACGTTCACCGTCGAGAAGGGGGAGCTCGCGGTCATCCTGGGCGCCTCCGGCGCCGGCAAGACCACCGCGCTGAACATCCTGGGCGGCATGGACACGGCCACGTCGGGCACCGTGCGCGTGGACGGCCGCGACATCTCCGGCGCGAGCAACGCCGAGCTGGTCGAGTACCGGCGCGCGGACGTGGGCTTCGTGTTCCAGTTCTACAATCTGGTGCCCAACCTCACGGCCCTGGAGAACGTCGAGCTCGCGGCGCAGATCTGCCCCGATTCGCTCGATGCGGCCGACACCCTCGCCAAAGTCGGGCTCGCCGAGCGCATGAACAACTTCCCCGCCCAGCTCTCCGGCGGCGAGCAGCAGCGCGTGGCCATCGCGCGCGCACTCGCCAAGAACCCCAAGCTGCTGCTGTGCGACGAGCCCACCGGCGCGCTCGACTACCAGACCGGCAAGCAGATCCTCCAGCTTCTGCAGGACACCTGTCGCCACGACGGCATCACCGTCGTCATCATCACGCACAACTCGGCGCTCGCCCCCATGGCCGACCGCCTCATCCGGTTCAAGAGCGGCCAGGTGACGGAAATGACCACCAATCCCGCACCCACCCCCATCGCCGATATCGAGTGGTAGGCAGGTGACATGATGGCCACAGCCGCCCGCAAGGATACTGCCCGAACGATACGCAACAACCTCAAGCGCTTCGTCTCCATCGCGGTGATCTGCGCCCTCGGTGTGGCCATGTTCTGCGGCCTGCGCGCATCGTGCTCCGATCTGCGCGAAGCGGCCGACCGCTTCTTCGATGAGCAGAACCTCTTCGACGTGCAGGTGCTCTCGACCCTCGGCCTCGATGACGACGATCTCGCGGCGCTCGCGGATGTCGAGGGCGTCGCCGGCGTCGAGGGCGGCTGGAGCGAGACCGCCTACACGACCGTGGACGGCTCCCATGCGTCGATCGAGGTCAAGACGCTGTCGGAATCGGGCCTGAACGTCCCCCATGTGGTCGAGGGCGCGCTGCCCCAGCGTGCCGACGAGGTCGCCGTCACGCAGAAGTTCATCGACGCGAGCGGGCTGGACATCGGGGACACCGTCGAGATCGACGAGGCGGAGAACGCGGACGAGGCGATCTTCGCGCGCCACCCCTACACCATCTGCGGCATCGTGATCGACGCGTCCGACGTCAACAACCCCGAGCTGTCGTTCCGCTCGAGCTCCACGTCCGACTACACGTTCATCGTGGCCCCAGGCGCCGTCGAGAACACCGACTCCTACACGGTCGCCTACCTCACGCTTGAGGGCACCGAGGGCATGGCGTGCTTCTCGGACGAGTACACATCGGCGGTCCGCGCCGTCACCGACCGCATCGAGGACACCATCCGCGACGACCGCGAGGCCGCGCGCACGGCGCGCGTCAAGGGCGATGCCCAGGCAGAGCTCGACGACGCGCGCGCCGAGTACGAGCAGGAGCGTGCCGACGCCGAGGCGGAGCTGGCAGACGGCAAGGCGGAGCTGGACGACGCGGCGGCGCAGCTCGCAGACGCCGCGGCCGAGCTGGCCGACGGACAGGCGCAGCTCGATGATGGCTGGGCGCAGATCGCCTCGAGCGAGCAGGAGCTTGCAGACGGCCGCGCCCAGCTCGCCGACGGCGAGGCCACGGGCCGCGCCCAAGTGGAAGCCGAGCTCGCCCAGGCCCGCGAGGATGCCCAGAAGACGCTCAACGAGCAGATCGAGGCCGGCCGCGAGAGCGGGCTCATCGAGCTGAACCGCCAGTTCGACGAGGCGCGCCAGGAGGCCCAAGACCAGCTTGACGCAGGCATCGAGGAGGGTTATCAGACCGGGCTCGCGCAGCTCGACGAGCAGTTCGGCGCGGCGCGGCAGGAAGCCCAAGACCAGCTCGACGCCCAGATCGAGGCGGGGTACCAGCAGGGCCTCGAAGAGCTCGACAGCCAATTCGACACAGCGCGCCAGGAGGCCCAGGCCGAGCTCGACGCCCAGATCGAGGCGGGATACGAGCAGGGCAAGGCCACCATCGACGAGAAGTTCGACGCCGCGCGCGCCGACGCCATCGCCCAGCTCGATGAGAAGCTCCAGCCCGCCCGCGACCAAGCCGAAGCGGAGCTGGAAGAGAAGCTCGCTCCCGCCTACAACATCCTGCAGTCTTTTACCACGCAGCTCGAGCAGATCCAGGCGGCCATCGAGCAGACCAGCGGGAACATCGCCTCCTACCAAGAGGCGCTCGCCGGCATCGAGAGCATCGACGCCCAGCTTGCGGCCCTCGACCCCAACGATGAGGGCTACGAGGCGACGAAGGCGGAACTCGAAGAGCAGCGCGCCGCGTACCAGCTTACGCTCAACATCCTCGATTCGCAGGTCGGAGGGCTCGACGCCCTCAACAGCATGCTGGCGAGCGAGCAGAAGCAGGCCGCCACGATCCAGGCGAGCATCGATGGCGTCAACGCCGAAATCGAATCCGCCAAGCAGAAGGCATACGCCCCCATCGAGGCCGCCCGCAAACAGGGCATCAAGGAGATCGAAGAGCGCATCGCCCCTGAATACCAAGCGGCCTTGGACCAGCTGAACCAGACGATCGAAGCGCAGCGCGAGGCCGCGCAGGCCGAACTCGACGCACGCATGGAGGAAGAGTACGGAAGCGCGCTCGACACGCTCAAGCAGACGATCGAGGAGCAGCGCGAAGCCGCGCAGGCCGAGCTGGATTCCAAGCTCGATGCAGAGTACGCCTCCGCCCTCGAGACCTTGAAGCAGCAGATCGAGGAGCAGCGCGCGGCCGCGCAGGCGGAGCTCGATGCCCGCATGGAGGCCGAGTACGCCTCCGCTCTCGCCACGCTCGACCAGACCATCGCCGATCAGCGGGCGGCTGCGCAACAGACCTTGGAGCAGCAGCTCGCGGAAGGGCGCGCCACGGCATATGCGCAGCTTGAGGCGAGGCTTGCGTCGGCACGCGCCGAGCTCGAGGAGGGCGCCGCGCAGCTCGCTGACGCCCGCGCCGAGCTCGTCGATGCCCAGGCCGAGCTCGATCAGGGCCGGGCAGACTACGAGGACGGCCTCGCCGAGTACCAAGACGGCCTCGCCGAATGGCAGGACGGCCGCGCCGAGGCGGACGAGCAGTTCGCCGACGCCGAAGCCGAGCTCGCCGACGCGCAGGCGGATATCGACGCCATCGACGCGGCGACCTGGTACGTCCAGCCGCGCTCATCGCTGTCGAGCTATTCCTCCATATCGAGCGACGCCGATTCCATCGAGGCCATCGGCACCCTGTTCCCCATCGTGTTCCTGATCGTCGCGGTGCTTGTGTCGCTGACCACCATCACGCGCCTCGTCGAGGAGGAGCGCGGCCTTATCGGTACCTACAAGGCGCTGGGCTACCGCAACGGCGAGATCTTCGCCAAGTACCTGACCTACGCGCTCGCCGCGTGCGCCGCCGGCTGCATCGTCGGCCTGTTCTTGGGCTTCATCGCACTGCCCGCCTTCATCTTCTGGGTATTCGACATCATGTACCTGCTGCCGAGCTACCCGTTCCTGTTCGACCCGCTCTACGGGTTCGGCGGCTCGCTCATCTTCATCGTCGCCATCGCCGGCACCGCTTACCTCGCCTGCCGCTCCGAGGTGCGCCGCACCCCCGCCGCGCTCATGCGCCCCAAGGCGCCGCGCTCCGGCTCGCGCATCCTTCTCGAGCGCATCCCCTTCATCTGGAGCCGCCTGTCGTTTTTGAACAAGGTCACGGCGCGCAACCTCTTCCGCTATAAGCGCCGCTTCCTCATGACCGTTGCCGGTATCATGGGCTGCACGGCGCTGATCGTCTGCGGCTTCGCCATCAAAGATTCGGTCGCCGAGCTCGTTCCCGAGCAGTACGAGCGCATCGCGCACTACGACCTCATGGCGGTCACCGAATCCGGCGATCACGACGCCGTCGCCGCCGAGGTGGCCGACGACTCCCGCGTGGACAGCATGGTCCGTATCTATCTCGACTCGACGACGCTCAAATACGGCGAGGACGAGGAGACCGTGCAGCTCATCGTCGTGCCCGACGACTACGCCACCTCCGACAAGCTCTCCGAATTCATGGGCGTGACCTCGCGCGACACCTCGGCGAGCATCGACCTTCCCGACGAGGGCGCCGTCATCACGCAAAACGCCTCCGAGGTGCTCGGGTTCGCCGTCGGCGACACGCTGTCGCTGCAGGATTCCCAGCTCAACCAAGCCGACATCGAGGCCGCCGCCATCGCCCGCAACTACCTGGGCAACTACGTCTACATGAGCGCGACCGCCTATCGCGCGGCGTTCGGCGACGACGCCCCCGCCCTCGCCTCGGACGGGAGCTTCGCCCCCAACGGCATGCTCGTGATCTGCAGCAGCGCCGATGACGCAGCAAGCCTCTATGACGAGATGAGCGACGATTCCCGCTACCTCTCGGTCACGAGCACCGACGAGCTCGCCGACGACTTCAGCCAGTCGTTCATGCTTATCAACGCCGTGGTCGCCATCGTCCTCGGCATGGCCGCGGCCCTCGCCTTCGCCGTGCTGTTCACGCTGTCCACCACGAACATCTCCGAGCGCGAGCGCGAGCTGGCGACCATCAAGGTCCTTGGATTCCGTCCGCGCGAGGTGCACCACTACGTGAACAAGGAGACCATCATCCTCACGTGCATCGGCATCGTATGCGGCCTGCCGCTCGGCTATGTCCTGGGCGATGCGCTGCTCCACGTGCTGCGCATGCCCTCGATCAGCTTCCTGACCGTGGTGACGCCCGTAAGCTACGTGATAGCCGCCGTGCTGCCGCTCGTGTTCGCGCTCGTGGTGAACCTCATCACCAACCGCACCCTCAACCGCATCGACATGATCGAGGCGCTGAAGAGCGTCGAGTAGCGCGACGAGGGCGTTTGCGTGACAGACCCCGCGGCACCTCTTGGTGCCGCGGGGCTGTTTGCGGGATGAGAATTCGGGGTGCCCCCGAAAAACGTGTATATCGAGTTTGGTGCGATTTTTCGGTGGCTTTTGCCCACATGCGCCACACCCCTCAGCATTTGCCCAGTTGTTTCCTGCGGAAATGCTGAGGGGTGGGGCGCATGTGGGGAAAGCTGTCTCAAAAATCGCACCAAACTCAACCTACTTCCTCTATGGGTTTTGCCCAAAACGGATTTTTATGCAGTTTCGTGATGGGAATATACAATTTGAGGCCGCCTGAGCAGTCGACCCACTGAAAGCGAAGGGCCCTTGATCAAGGCTGTGCGTTTGCAAGACCAACGAAGCATCACCTTTACGGTACGCCTCGCTGCCCGCAGCCATCGTGCGGGCACCTACAGCACGACAAGGCTCACGGCGAGCAGTGCGGGCATGACGACGAGCGACATGAGCGTGGACACCGAGACCAAGCCGGCGCCGAAGCGGTAGTCGCCGCCGAACATCTGCGGGAACATCGCCGACACCGTGCCGCACGGCGCAGACAGCGCGATGACCACCACGAGCTTCACCGTGATATCCAGCGGCACGAACAGCAGAAGCGCGATGACGAGGGCCGGCACCACCAGCAGGCGCAGGATGCACGCGGCATAGAGGTTTCGGTTCCTCGCCAGGCTGCGCAGGTCGGTCTGCGCGAGGTAGGTGCCCATCACGAGCATCGCGAGACCCGTGTTGAGGTTGCCCATGTCGGCCACGGCGACCTTGATGACGCCCCCGAGGTCGACCGAGCTCAAAAACAGGACGACGCCGATCGCCACCGCGATCACCGAGGGGTTCGTGATGATCTTTTTGGGCGAGATGGTCGCCCTATCCTGCGAGGCGAGCCAGACGCCATAGGTCCACATGAGCGGCACCTGAGCGGCGATGCACGCGGAGATGTAGAACACGTACTGCTCGCCCAGGACGTTCTGCACGAGCGGGATGCCCATGAAGCCCATGTTGGAGATCATGATGCCGATCTGAGCGGCGCGCATGCGATCGCGGAAGAACAGCCACGCCACGAAAGCGGAGAGCGCCGTGAACAGGAACGACAGCACGAAGCAGGCGGCGCCCGCCGCAAGCTTGTCGGGGTCGAAGCTCGTGGCGAGCGACTGCAGGATCACGGCGGGCGTGGCGACGTAGAGGGCGATGCTCGCCAGCTGCGCCGAGCCCGTGTTGTCGACGAGCTTGGCGCGATACAGGATCGCCCCGATCAGCATCATGATGAACATGGCGACCACCTGCGTGATCATGATAGGCATCGTCGCTGCAACCGACATCGTCTTCGCTCCCCCGCGCATCTACACAAACGCGATTATTGTGGCACAGAGCCCCGAGAAGGGCGGCGAACAATTTGCGGGCTGCTGCCGCAGGGGGCACGGCCATCTCCGAGGTGCGTTCGACCCGCGATTCGATTCCCTCGCCACGTGCGGGTTCTTGGTGCAACCATCAACGTATCACCCGGCCGGAATGCACGGAATTGCCTGCGATTCCGTGCATTCCGGCCGGGTGATACCAGCAATGTTGCATCACGGCGGCCCGCTTCCCGATGTACGTGCGCATCCCAGATGGCGCACGGGAGGGGACGGGCCGGAGCGGCTATCGATCAGCGCTCGGGCAGCGGGCGGATCAAGATGAACGGCGTGAGCTCGCGCGACTGGCCTGCGGGGTTGTCGGCAATGAGGGCCTTGAGCGTATCCTCGTCGAGGTCGACGGACGATGCGTGCCCCAAGATCTCGACGTTGAGGTCGTTGGCGTCGACGATCATCATCTGCACGCCGGTTTCGGCCTCGACCTCGTCGCACACGCGGTCGGGCTCCGCAGGGATGCGGATGCCGTATTCGCCGTACTCCTCGAACTCATGGTCGTAGAGCCCGTCGAGACCGGATACCTCCTGGCCGACCATCTCGTAGAACACGCCCCGGTGCCCGAGCAGCTTGCCCACGCCCGCGCAGACCGCCGCCCAGATCACGCGCGCCGCGCCGACCTCGTTGATGGCGAACTGCATCTTATAGGGGCTGTTCACGCCGATACCGGCCGTCGAGGACGAGGCGAAGCGGGAGAGGAAGCGCGCCAGGCTCCCGACCGGCATGTCCTTTTTGTACACGACGCGCTTCTGGCACAAGGCGATAATCTTCTCGCTTGAGCTCAGCAGGTCGCCCGGCTGCCACAGGGGCAGCACGTAGCGCTTGACCAAGTCGATATAGCTTTCACCGATCTGCACGAAATGCGTCTTGATGGCGCAGCGCGCATATCGCCTGCCCGCGACCTCGATCTCCACGGGCTTATTCTCATTCATCCAGAAATCCATAGAGCTTCTTTCTGTATCAGGGGGAAGAGGGCTCGCGGTCGATGCGGCGTTGAGTGTTGGGATGACATCGACACGGCGGGTCGTGAACCGTCACGCGTGAGCCTGCAATGCAGCGTGCGCGAGCCTCTGGTCCTATTGTTTCTGAATGTCCGGTACTACATGCACGCGAACGCGCAACTTTAAGTTGAGAAAAGGTAGCGCAGGGGTTGATTGGGGACGGGTTCGTTCCAACCCATGGGCGGCCGCGCAGGCCGCCCATGGGTTGGAACGAACCCGTCCCCAATCAACCCCTGCGCTACAGACGCATGCTGAACGTCAAGATGCCCTTGTTGTATGACACGCTCGCCCTGCCGCCGTGCGCCTCGGCGATGGCCCGCACGATGGACAGTCCGATGCCCGAACCGCCCGTCGACGAGCTGCGCGACGAATCGGGGCGGTAGAAGCGCTCGAACAGACGGTTGAGGTCGCCCTCGGGCGCCTCGTCGACCGGATTGGAGACGCTCAGCACGATGCCGCGCACGCCGCCCTCCGCCACGAGCTCGATGGTCGACCCCTCGCTCGCGTAACGGGTCGCGTTGTCGAGCAGAAGGCCCAACGCGCGCGCGACGGCCTCAGGATCCGCGCGATAGTCGAGATGCCCCGGCGTGCGCACCTCCAGGCGCTTGCCGCGCGCGCCCGCCAGCGTCTCGAACGGCGCCGCCGCCTCGCGCACGACCTTTGCGATATCGACCTGGCGCACGTTCAGACGGCTTCCCCCTTCGTCCATACGGCTCAGCATCACGAGCTGCTCGCACAGACCGGAGAGGCACTCGACCTGCTCATGGATGCTGTCGGTCCATTCGTCCTCGCCGTGCTCGATCTTAAGGACCTCGTTTGCCGCATCGATCACCGCAAGCGGCGTCTTGATCTCGCGGCTCGCATCGGTCACGAACCGCCGCTGCTTCTCATAGCTCTCCACCACCGGCTTGAGCACGATATGGGAGAACATGATGACCAGCAGCAAGACCAGCAGCAGGCCCGCCGCGCCGACCACCAGGCTCATCGCGAAGGTTCCCCAGAACTTTGAAAGGTCGCGCCCGCAATCCAGCAGGATGTACATGCGTCCGCCGCCGTCGCCGGATGTCGACGGCGCATCGACCACACAGAACCGGTACGCATCGGAAAAGCCACTGGTGCGCCCCTGCTGCGCGAGCGTCTGCACCAGCTGACGGGCCTCGTCCTCGTCCACCGTGGCGATGCGGTCGGTATAGGCCTCGCCCATCGAGCCGTCCGCGTTGACGACGACCGTGAAATAGCGGAGCTCAAACATCATCTCGACGCTCAGCCCGTACTTGGCGAGATCGCTTTTCAGCTCGCGCTCGCGGTCCTTGCCGGGCTTTTCTCCCGACGCATAGGGCACGAGCCCCTCGCAGCTGGCGATGTAGGCGAGGCACCCGTCGGCCTGCTGGCACACCGACAGGTAGCTCGCGACGTTGATGGCGGCGATGATGGCGGCAAGCACCAGCGTGACGGCCGCCATCGCGCCCACGATGAATCGGCGCCTCAGGCGCTGGATGAATCCGCTGCGCTTCCCCCGGCCGATCACGAGCGCACGCCGTCTTCCGGCTCTAGCGAATAGCCCTGGTTGCGCGCGGCGCGTATGCACTGGTCGGCGCCGACGGCAGCCAAGCGCTTCCGCAGGTGGGAGATGTGCACCCACACCACGCTCAGCTCCTCGGGCGCATCGTCGCCCCACACGTCCGCCCACAGGCGCTCGGTGGGAAACCGGCGGGAGGGGTGCGCCATGAGCACGCGCATGAGCTGGAACTCCCGGTTGGGAAGATGCTCCTGGCCGGCCGGACCCGCAAGCATGCACGAGGCGAGGTCGAGCCTGATGTTGCCCACCGCGAGCGTCTGCGCGTCGAGCGCCGTCGACGCGCGCGTGAGCACGCGGATGCGGGCGAGCAGCTCCTTTGCGGCAAACGGCTTGGTGAGGTAGTCGTTGGCACCGGAGTCCAGCCCGAGCACCTTGTCGGAGATCTCGCTTTTCGCCGTCAGCATGATGATGGGCGTGCGGACGCCGCGCGCACGGGAACGGCTCAGCACGTCGATGCCGTCCATCCGGGGCATCATGATGTCGAGAATCGCCGCATCGAACGATTCTTGGACCAGCGCCTGCAGCGCCTCCTAGCCGTCGAATACCGGCTGCACCTCATAGCCATCGTGCTCGAGAATCGCTGTAAGGGCGCGGGACAGACTGCGTTCATCCTCCGCGAGCAACAACCTCGTAGCCATACGCCGACCCCATCCCAACGCAGTATGAAAACTCAGCAACCGATAATGATAGCGCCCGTACTTTAACCGAACCTAAACGGGGCGAACTTTTGGGGACAGTCCCTTTTTGCTCACGACGGCGCATGTGCGCCGTCGTGAGCAAAAAGGGACTGTCCCCAAAAGTTCGCCCCGTTATTGGGTGCGGCTACTTGGTCAGCAGCTTGGCGATCTGGACGGCGTTGGTGGCAGCGCCCTTGCGGATCTGGTCGCCGCAGCACCAGAACGTGATGCCGCGCGCCGTGTTCGGATTGGAGATGTCGCGACGCAGGCGGCCGACCCAGATCAGATCCTGATCGGACGTGTCGATCGGCATGGGATAGCGGTCGTGCGCGCTCGCCGCCTCGCGGTCGTCGACGAGCTTCACGCCCGGGGCGGCAGCCAAGGCCTCGCGCGCCTCTTCGAGCGTGATGTCGCGCTCGAACTCGAGCGTGACGCTCTCGGAGTGCGAACGCAGCACCGGAACGCGCACGCAGGTGCAGTTCACGCGCAGCTCAGGCAGGTGCATGATCTTGCGGCCCTCGTTTTGCAGCTTCATCTCCTCGGAGGTGTAGCCCTCTTCCTTGAAGCCGCCGATCTGCGGGATGAGGTTGCTCACGAGCTGGGCCGCGAACGCACGCGGCTCGGGGATGGCCTCGCCGCGACCCATGGCGGCGATCTGCGCCTCGAGCTCGGCCATGCCCGGCGCGCCGGCGCCGCTGGCGGCCTGATAGGTCGACACGATCATGCGCGTCACGCCCGCGACCTTGTGCAGCGGCCAGGTGGGCACCAGGCCGATGATCGTCGCGCAGTTGGGGTTGGCGATGATGCCATGATGCCAGGAGATGTCCTCGGCGTTGATCTCGGGAACGACCAGGGGCACATCCGGATCCAGGCGGAACGCGTGGCTGTTGTCGACCACGACCGCACCGGCCTCGACGGCCTTCGGCAGCATCTCGCGCGCGATGTCGTCATCGACGGCACCCAGCACGATATCGCAGCCCTCGAACGCCTCGGGGCGGGCCTCCTCGATCTCGACCTCGCCGCCGGCGAAGGCGACCTTCTTGCCCGCGGAGCGCGCGCTGGCGAGCAGCTTGAGCTTGCCCACCGGGAAGTTCTGCTCCTCCAGGCACTGGACCATCTGCGTGCCCACGGCGCCCGTCGCGCCAAGAATCGCTACGGTGTACTGCTTCATGATGTCCCTCCCATATACCGGACCGGTGGTTTGCTGGGGAATCAGCGGCCAATTGATTCCCTAAAACGGCTGCGGGGTCGGCTCCAGATCCGACGTCTCGACGATGCCGTTCTCATCGGAGAACGCCTTGTAGATCGTGCGAATCGCCGTCTCGAAGTCCTTCTCCTCGACGCCGACGATGATGTTGATCTCGTCGCAGCCCTGCGTGATCATGCGCACGCTCACGCCCGCCTGGCCGAGCATGCCGAACAGGTGGCCCGCCACGCCGGCGCGGCCATGCAGGTTGCGGCCGACCGTGGCGATCAGCGCCAGGTCCTCCACGACCTCGATCTGGAGCGGCTGGACCTCCTCCTGGATGTCGGCGATGAGCGAGTAGAGCGAATCGTGCACGTCATCGGCCTGAACGACGGCTGCAAACTGGTCCACGCCCGTGGGCATGTGCTCGACGCTCACGTTATAGCGCTCGAACACCGACAGGGCGCGGCGCATGAAGCCGATACGGCTCGTCGTGCGGTCGCGCGCGACGTTGATGGCCAGAAAGCCCCGCTTGCCCGACACGCCGGTGATGATGGGCTCGCTCTCGCCCTCCTTGGCGTGCTCGGAGATGATCGTCCCGGGGTCGGACGGCGCGTTCGTGTTCTTGATCACGAGCGGGATGCCCGCCTCGCGCACCGGGAAGATGGCCTCCTCGTGCAGCACCGACGCGCCCATGTAGGAGAGCTCGCGCAGCTCCTCGTAGGTGATGCGGCCGATGGGCTGCGCCTCGGGCACGATGCGCGGATCCGCCGAATAGAAGCCGGACACGTCGGTCCAGTTCTCATACAGGTCGGCACCGAGGCACTTGGCGAGAATCGAGCCGGAGATGTCTCCGCCGCCGCGGTCGAGCAGGCAGATGCGGCCCTCGCGCGTGGCGCCGTAGAAGCCCGGCATCACGAAGCCGCCGCGCGGGGCGCGCTCGTCGAGCAGCTTGGCCGTGCGCGTCATGGACAGCGTGCCGTCGTGATGGAACGCCACGACGTCGGCGGCGTCCAAAAACGGCAGGTCGAGATACTCGGCCATCAGGCGCGCCGTGAAGTACTCGCCGCGGCTGACGAGCTCCTCGGTGCTGAACCCGCCGGTGCGGGCCTTGTCGCAAAACGCGGCCATCTCCTCGCGGATGGGATAGGAAAGACCCAGCTCGTCGGCGATATCGACATAGCGCTGCACGATGTCGTCAAGCAGGTCGTCGCACGACACGCTGTACTTGACGTGCGCGTTCACGAGATACAGCAGGTCGGTGACCTTGGCGTCCCCGCTGCGCCGGCGCCCGCACGCGGACACGACGACGAAACGGCGCGCGGGATCCGCATCGATGATCCCCTTGATCTTCCTGAAATGCTCGGCGTCCGCGACGGAGGAGCCGCCGAACTTGGCAACCTTGATCATGAACCGACTAACCTTCCCCGAAAATCCACCACCGGCCGCCCGAAGACCCACTGCGACGATGCAGCGCGGACGCGACAGATAGCAGGAGCCACTTTAGTAGGTGCAAGTGTACTAGCCGTTTCGTCGAGGGTCAAAACCGGCACGAAACGTCGTCCATTTGTTTCCAAACGGAAAACGTCCTGTGTTCAGCCGCTGGTATCGCAACCCGGATGCACCGCGAGAACCGCGCAGACCGCGACCGCTCTGCTACGATATCTCCACGATTCACTTTTGTTAGATAAAGGGGTGGTTCCCGATGGGTCTGTTCCACAGCACGCGCTCCCGTGAAGCCACGTGCACCGCCAAGCAAGCCATTCGCCGCGGCATCGCGCCCGATGGCGGCCTGTACGTCTCGGACGCGCTCGGCGAGACCACCATCGACGTCGCGACGCTCGCATCCAAGGGCTATTTCGAGCTCGCCCGCGAGGTGCTGGGCATCTTGCTTCCCGACTACACCGCCGACGAGATCGCGGCGTGCGTGGAGGAGGCGTACGGCGGCACGTTCGCGAGCGAGGAGGTCACCCCGCTCGTCCCGCTCAAGCAGGCGCCCAACGCCGACGGCGTCTCCACCTACGTGCTCGAGCTGTTCGGCGGCCCCACGAGCGCCTTCAAGGACGTGGCCCTGCAGATGCTGCCCCGCCTCATGGCGCGCACCGGCACGGGCGACAACGCGGGCGAGAAGATCATGATCGTGACCGCCACCTCCGGCGATACCGGCAAGGCGGCGCTCGCCGGATTCGCCGACGCGCCGGGCTGCGGCATCACCGTGTTCTACCCCGAGGGCAAGGTCAGCCGCGTGCAGGAGCTCCAAATGACCACGCAGAAGGGCGCGAACGTCTCCGTCTGCGGCGTCCGCGGCAACTTCGACGACGCCCAGAGCGCCGTGAAGCGCATCTTCGCCGACACGGAGCTGGCCGCGCGCCTGGCCGACGCGGGCGTCGTCCTCTCGAGCGCCAACTCCATCAACGTCGGCCGCCTCGTGCCCCAGGTCGTGTACTACTTCGCCGCCTACGCGCAGCTGCTGCGCGCCGGCGCGATCAAGGCGGGCGACGCCGTCGAGTTCTGCGTGCCCACGGGCAATTTCGGCGACATCCTCGCCGGCTACTATGCGCGCCGCATGGGCCTGCCCGTCAGCCGCCTCATCGTGGCGAGCGACAAGAACAACGTCCTGTTCGACTTCCTCACCACCGGCATCTACGACCGCAAGCGGCCGTTTTTCACCACCACCTCACCCTCCATGGACATCCTGATCTCGTCCAACCTGGAGCGCATGCTCTACTACGCGGCCGACGGCGACTGCGAGCTCGTGACGAACCTCATGGCCGGCCTCGCCGACGGCGGGTCCTACACCGTCCCCGCCGAGGTGCTCGCCCGCATCCAGGACGTCTTCGGGTGCGGCTGGGCCGACGAGGACCAGGTCGCCGCCGCCATCCGCGACTGCTGGGACGCCAACGCCTACGTCATCGACCCGCACACCGCCTGCGGCTACCACGTGCTCGAAGAGCTCCCCGCCTCCCCCGGCACCGCCGCGCGCGTGCTGCTGTCCACGGCAAGCCCCTACAAGTTCCCGCGCGCCGTCGCCAGCGCGCTCGGCCTGTTCTGCCCTCCGAGCGACTTCGCCTGCATGGACGTTCTCGCCAAGGCGACGGGCACCACGCCGCCCGTCCAGCTCGCGACGCTGCAGCAGAAGCCGACCCTCCACACCGACGTGGTCGACGTGGACGCCATGGGCGCCTTCGTGGAGCACGCGGCCCTGAACCTGTAACCGCCGGGCATCCGCGTCGCGTCTGCGCGCCGCGCGCGAAGGCGGCCTGCAGACGCGACGGACCCGGTCTGATTGGAGTTTGCATGATCAAGATCACCGTTCCGGCCACCAGCGCGAACCTGGGCATCGGCTACGACACGCTCGGCATGGCGGTGTCGCTCTACTCGCACTTCACCTTCGACCGCGCCGATCGCCTCACCATCACCGGGTGCCCCGAGGAGTTCCGAAACGAGGACAACCTCGTCTACGTCTCGTTCGTCGACGCGCTGCGCGAGTGGGACGAGGAGCCGTTCCCCGTATCCATCGACATCCAGACCGAGGTGCCCGTCGCCCGCGGCCTGGGCTCGAGCTCGACCTGCGTCGTCGCCGGCATCATGGCCGCGGCCGCGCTCACCGGCCACACGGTCGACCGCGCCGAGCTCGTCCGCATCGCCACCGCCGTCGAGGGCCATCCCGACAACGTCGCGCCCGCCATCCTCGGCGGCGCCGTCTGCTCGTTCACCCCCGAAGGGGACCTTCCCCGCTGCCTGCGCTACGAGGTATCCGACCGCCTGCGCTTCATCACCATCATCCCGCCCTACGAGGTCCATACGAGCGAGGCGCGCAAGGTCGTGCCCCAGCAGATCCCGCTGTCGAGCGCCGTATGGCAGATGGGCCGCATCGCCGGCATGACGCGCGGCCTGGAGACCGGCGACACCGACCTGATCGCCGCCGCCAACGACGATCGCCTGCAGGAGCCCTATCGCCGGCCGCTCATTCCCGACTACGACGCGATTCGCCGCACATGCCTTGCCGGCGGCGCCAAGACGCTGTGGATCTCCGGCTCGGGCTCCACGCTCATGGCCGTGACCGACGACACCATCGTCGCCAAGTTCCTGCAGGTGAGGCTGCAGGAGAGCTTCCCCGGCTGCGCGACGCATATCCTGACGTGCGACACGGAAGGCGCCCAGATCGAGTACCTGTGATAAACGGGCGGCGAGGCGGGATGCACATTCGATACAGGCCGTGACCGCATCGAACGGCTATGATTGATGGATTCAGACCCTGTTCACGAGGAGCCCATCATGGACGAACCCACCGCCAAGCCGCTTTCACCCGTCGTCACCGCCGCGTGCCTCCTGCTCGCCCTCTCCCCCGCCATCGCGCTGGCGGTCTCATGGGGCATGCTGCCCGATGTCGTCCCTGCGCACTGGGGCGCCGAGGGGATCGACCGCTGGGGATCCAAGGTCGAGATGGTCGCGGTGCCGGCGGTCACGCTCCTCGCAAGCGGCGGCCTTCTCTTTGGCGCACGGCGCACCACGGGCGACGAGCGCGTCTCGTTTCTGAACGGGTCGCTTGGCGAGCGCGCCGTCATGGTCGTGTCGAGCATCTGCGTCTCGCTCGTCGGGCTGGTCTCGCTTATCTGCTGGATCACGGGCGCCCTGGCACCCGAAGCCGCCGGCGGCGCCATCGAGACGGCGACGCTTTCCTGGCAGGTGCTCGGCGTGCCCGCGATCTTCCTGGTGGCGGGCATCCTGCTTGCGCTGCGCTCCCTCAACATGCCCGAGGGCGCAGAGATGCTGCTGGAAGAGCAGTACCATGCGCAGCGCATCGCCGGCGCCATCATGGTTGTCGCCGGCGCCGTCATGGCCGTGCTCTCCGCGCTCGTGCTCAGCGGCACCATGATCCAGGTCGGCCAGGCCGCGATCGCAGCCGTCGCCATGGTCTTCGTCTTCGTGCTGCTCAAGCGCTGGCTGTAACAGCCAGGGCATGGGTCATTTGGGGACGGGTTCATTTCAACCCATGGCTGCGTGCTGCGCAGCCATGGGTTGAAATGAACCCGTCCCCAAATGACCCATGCCCCGCAGTGGAGAATGCGCGATGTCCGCGGCCAGCTGATACCATAGGGAACCAGCAAGCAAGCGAGGACAGGAGATGCGCATGACCCCGACGATTGCCATCATCGGTGCACTGGAGAAGGAAGTCCGTCAGATCTATCAGGAGATCGAGCACGGCACCGTCGCCGAGGAGGCAGGCCTCACCATCGTGGGCGGCGAGTACCACGGGTTCAACCTTGTCGCCACCACGGCGGGCATGGGCACCGTCAACGCGGCGGCGGCATCCCAGCACCTTGTGACCCGCTACGGCGCCAACGCCCTCATCTTTTCCGGCATCGCCGGCGGCCTCAACCCCGCGCTGCACATCGGCGACGTCGTCATCGGCGAGCGCCTGCGCTACATCGACACCGACACCTCTCTGATCGCCGAGTCGGCACCCGGGCTGGAGGAGTTCACCTCCAGCGACTACCTCGTCGGCGTGGCAGAAGAGGTCCTGGTCGCCCACGGCTACATCGACGCCGCGCTCGACGAGCGGCTCACCGCGCCCGGAAGCGCCGCGCGCGAGATCGCGGACGCCTCCCCGTACCGCCGCAACAACACCGACGCCGAGCCGCAGCGCTACCTGCGCGGGACCATCGCGACCGGCAACCGCTTCATCACCGGAGACGAGCTGCGCCGCGCTGTCATCGAGGCGACGGGCGCCGATTGCGCCGAGATGGAAGGCGCCGCCGTCGCCCACGTCGCCGCCAAATGCGGCATCGACTGCCTGGTGCTGCGCGCCATCTCGGACAACTGCGATGAGGCGTACGACGCCTTCTGCGAGCGTACCTTCGACCTGGACGAGTACGCGCGCAGCGCGAGCGGCCTGACGCTCGCCATCATCCGCCGCCTGGCGGGCAAGCTCGGCCTGCGCGACCACGACGCCGAATAAGGCACCCCGCCGACTGAGAGCGACCACCGACCAAGGAGTTCCCTTATGACCGACGCCATCCGCTACCAGACCGCCAAGTTCGTCGCGAGCTACGGCAACGCTTCCAAGATCCCGCCCTCGACCTGCCCGGAGGTGTGCTTCGTCGGCCGCTCGAACGTGGGCAAGTCCTCCATCATGAACAAGCTGTTCAACCGCAAGAACCTCGTGAAGGTGTCGAGCACGCCGGGCAAGACGAGCAACGTCAACTTCTTCGTCGCCGACGGCGTGCACTTCGTCGACCTGCCCGGCTACGGCTTTGCGCAGCGCTCCAAATCCGAACGCGAGCGCTGGGCCGACCTCATCTTCGACTTCCTGGATATGGAGCGCAGCTTCAACCTGGTCGTCTCGCTGGTCGACATCCGGCACGATCCCAGCAAACTCGACCACCAGATGATCGAGTTTCTGCAGGAGGGCGGCTATCCGTTCGTCGTGGCGCTGACCAAGGCCGACAAGCTCTCGCGCAGCCAGCAGGGCCGCCAGCTCGCCACCATCCGCAAGCAGCTCAACGTGCCCGCCGAGGACATCATCGTGACCTCTTCGGCAACCGGCCAGGGCATCGACGAGCTCAAGCGCCGCATCGAGGCCGCCTGCCTCGACGAGGGCGAAAACGAGCCGACCGAGGAGTAGGCAGGACACCCATAGAGCCTCCGAACACGAAGGGCGGGGCGCCTCGCGGAAGAGGAATCATTTCCTGATCCGTGAGACGCCCCGCTTTTTGAGAAAAAATCACCTGTCCCTAAAAAATCGGCTAGTCGAGCTCTTTAAGGCCCTGGTACAGCTCCCAGTATTCGCCGTGCTGCGCGAGCAGCTGCTCATGGGTGCCGCGCTCGATGATCTTGCCGTGCTCGAGGACCATGATCGCATCGGCGTTGCGCACGGTCGACAGACGGTGCGCGATCATAAACGTCGTGCGGCCCTCCATGATGCGGTCCATGCCGCGCTCGATCAGCTTCTCGGTACGCGTGTCGATGCTCGATGTCGCCTCGTCCAAGATGAGCACCGGCGGATCGGCCACCGCGACGCGCGCGATGGCGAGCAGCTGCCGCTGCCCTTGCGACAGGTTCGCGCCGTCCGAGGTCACCATGGTGTCATAGCCCTGCGGCAGACGGCGGATGAACGAGTCCGCGCAGGCGGCCCGGGCGGCCTCGCGCACCTCCTCGTCGGTCGCATCGAGCTTGCCGAAGCGGATGTTGTCCGCGATCGTCCCCGTGAACAGGTGCGTGTCCTGCAAGACGATGCCCAGAGAGTGCCGCAGGTCGTCCTTGGCGATATGCTGCACGTTGATGCCGTCGAAGGTGATCTCGCCCCCGTTGATCTCGTAGAACCGGTTGATGAGGTTCGTGATCGTGGTCTTGCCTGCACCGGTCGAGCCCACGAAGGCGATCTTCTGCCCCGGCTTGGCGAACAGGTTGAGCTTCGTCAGGACCAGGCGACCCGGCACATAGCCGAAGTCCACGTCGTGGAAGCGCACGTCGCCGCGCAGCGGGATGCGCCCGCACGCGAGCACCGTGCCGTCCGCGCCGAGCGCGGTCTGCTGCGCGACCGCTCCCGACTGCACGGCCGCAAGCTCCCCCTTCTCGCTCGCGCCATCGGTCCCCGCCGCGTTGGCGGAGGCACCGTCGGCCAGCGGAACGAGCGCGCCGTACGCGCCCACGCCCACGCCGTCGGGAAGCTGCCACGCCCAGCTGTCCCCGCCCGTGCGCACGAGCCTGACCGCGCCCTCGTCGACCTCGGGCTCAAGCTCCATCGCGGCGAACAGGCGCTCGGCACCGGCAAGCGCGTTCAGCAGGAAGTTGCCTAGCTGCGTGAACTGGTTGATGGGCTGCGTCGCCTGGCGCACAAACACCAGGTAGCTCGCGAGCGCGCCCACGTCGGCCATGCCGTTGACGGCCAGGATCGCGCCCACGACGGCCACGATCGTGTAGTTGATGTAGCCCACGCACACCGTGGTGGGCACCATCGTGAAGGCGTAGTTCTGCGCCGAGGCGCCCGCGCGGCGCAGGTCGTCGTTGCGCTCGGCGAACTCCGCGACGTTCGCCGCCTCATGGTTGAACACCTTGACGACCTTCTGGCCTGCGACCATCTCCTCGATATAGCCGTCGAGCGAACCCAGCGCGTCCTGCTGGCGCGCGAAGAACGCCTTGCTGCGGCCGCCGGAAAAGCGCACGTACAGGGCGATGACCACGTTGCACGCGACCGTGATGAGCGTGAGCTGCCAGTTGAGCACGAACAGCACGGCGAGCGTTCCGACCATCTGGATGAACGCCTGGATCACGTTGGCGAAGCTGTTGTTCAGGGCCTCGGCCACCGTGTCGACGTCGTTGGTGAAGTAGCTCATCACGTCGCCGGTGCGCGTGCGGTCGAAATACGACAGCGGCAGCGTCTGGATATGCGCGAACAGGTCGCGACGGATGTCGAACACGACCTTCTGGGCCGCGCGCACCATCGTCTGCGTGTAGCCGAAGGCGGACACAACGCCGATCGCGTACACGCCCGCCGTCAGCATCACCAGACCCGGCAGCTCGTCGGCGCGCCCCTCGGACAGGGCGTTCACCACGGGGCGCACCATGTAGGTGCCGAACAGGTTGGCCAGCGCCGCCACGGATACGAGCACCGCCACCACCAGCAGCGAGAGCTTCGCATGGCCCATGTAGGCGAGCAGGCGGCCCACCGTGTGGCGCAGATCGTTCGGTCGCGCCTGCGCAGTCGTCCTAGCCACGGCGCTCACCCCCTTCCTCCACATCGACGGGCGACGCGGCGCGCTCATAGGCCGACGCAGCTGCGCCCGCGTGCGCGCCATCCTCCGCATGCTCCATCTGAGAGGCGTAGATCTCCTGGTAGATGCTATCGTTTGCGAGAAGCTCGGCGTGCGTGCCGTGCGCATGCACGCGTCCGTCGTCCAGCACGAAGATCTCGTCGGCGTCCATGACCGACGTGATGCGCTGGGCGATGATGATCGTCGTCACGCCCGGGATGCTCGCCAGATTGGCGCGGATCTTCGCCTCGGTCGCCATGTCCACCGCACTCGTCGAGTCATCGAAGATCAGGACGCGCGGGCGCTTGAGCAGCGTGCGGGCGATACACAGGCGCTGCTTCTGGCCGCCCGACACGCCGGCGCCGCCCTGGCCCAAGTCACCCGCCAGGCCGCCGATGCGGTCCAAAAACTCGTCGGCGCAGGCCAGGCGGCACGCCTCGAGCAGCTCCTCGTCGGTAGCGTCGGCGTCGCCCCAGCGCAGGTTCTCGGCCACCGTGCCGGTGAACAGCACGTTTTTCTGCAGCACGACGCCCACCGCATCGCGCAGGGACGCGAGGTCGTAGGCGCGCACGTCGTGGCCGCCCACCAGCACCGCACCGTCCGTCGCGTCATACAGGCGCGCGATCAGCTGCACGAGCGAGCTTTTGCCCGAACCCGTCGAGCCGAGCACGCCCACGGTCGCGCCGCTCGGCACGCGCAGGGACACGTGCTCCAGCACGTCCTCTTCCGCGGCCGCGCTGTACTTGAAGCTCACGTCGCGGAACTCGACGGATCCGTCGGGCACGTCGGTGAGCGCCTCCCCGTCTGCGGGGCTCGCGAGCTCAGGCACCTCGTCGAGCACGTCGCGCACGCGGCGGATGCTCGTCAGCGCGCGCGTGAGCAGCAAGAACACGTTGGAGATCATCATGAGCGAGTTCATGATCTGCAGCACATAGCTCATGAAGCCCGTGAGGGTGCCCACGCCGAGCGCCCCGGTCGCCACCATGTGCCCGCCGACCGCGAGCACCAGCACGGTCGTCGTGTACATGACCAGCTGGAATGCCGGAAGGTTGAGCACGGCCGTCGAGAACGTCTTGGTCGAGGTGCGCGCCAGCTCGCCGTTGACGCCCGCGAACACGTCGCACTCGTGCGGGCCGCGCACGTACGCCTTGACGGCGCGCACCGCGGTCACGTCCTCCTGCACCACGTTGTTGAGATGGTCCATCGACACCTGCAGGTCGCGGTAGAGCGGCGCCACGCGCCACGTGATGAGGCCGAGCAGGACGCCGAGCAGCGGCATCGTGCAGAAGAACACGACGGCGAGCTCGGCGCTCATGATGCTCGCGTACGCAAGCCCCATGATCAGCAGCACCGGGCCGCGCACCATGGGTCGAAAGCCGCTCGAGATCGCGTTTTGGATCACGGTGATGTCCGTCGTCATGCGCGTCACCAGACTGGAAGTCTGGTAGCGGTCGAGATTGCCGAACGCGAACGCTTGGATCTTTTCGTACTCCGCCTGGCGCAGGCGGGCGCCGAGCCCCGTGGCGAGACGGGAGGCGAACCGCGCATAGCCCAGGCCCAATACCAGCGAGAGCAGCGCGAGCGCGAGCATGATTGCGCCCTGGCGCATGATGACCGCCACGTCGCCCGACGCGATTCCCTCGTCGATGATGCTGGCCATGAGCATGGGGATCAGAAGCTCGAGCGAGGTCTCGAGCGCGACGAACAGCGCTCCGAGCGCCGCGTCGCGGCGATACGGCCCCACGTAGGAAAGCAGCAGGCGAATCTCAGACATGGCGAACCTCCGCGCTTTCGGACTCGGTTGACTCTTCGGGCTGCGGCTGCGTGCCTGCGGGCTCGGCGCCATCGGGCGCACGACCCGCGTCGGCGCGAGACAGATGCGCCCGCATGTTGGCCTGAACGCGGTCGAGCAGCCGTGCGAGCGCCGCGCGCTCATCGGGCGAAAAGCCCGCAAGCATGACCTCGTCGGTCATCGCGCACACCTTGTCCCAGCGCGACACCGCCTCGACGCCCTTCTCGGTGAGCTCGACGGCACGGCGCCGACGGTCCTCCCCGGGGACCAGGCGCACGAACCCCGCGCGGCCGAGCGTATCGAGCATGCGCGAGACGGCGGCGGGGTCGATGGAGAAATAGCTCGCGATGTCGCGCTGGGGGCTCGTGCCGTGCACGGCGAGATACGACAGGATACGGGGCTGCCCCGGACCGAGTCCGAGTTCCGGCAGGTACGGATGGTTGCACGACCGCATGAGATGGAACATCATGCTGACCTGCATGTGAAAATCAGTGAGGGAAAACCCGAGTGGAAACGATTCCGATATCTGTTCTTCCATGAGCATGCACCTTTTGACATACCAATAGTTGATATATCAAGTATAGCCCGTTCACGCGTCGCGGTACATCACGGCTGCGGACATTGAGGCGGTGCTTTGTGCCCCGCGACGAAGTGACGGTTTCTGCGGAAAGGCACTATACCGCCGGAACCTCCCCGGTCGCCAGAATCTGCTCGAGAGCGTCCTCATCGAGCACCGGTACACCGAGCGACTCCGCTTTCGTGAGCTTAGAGCCTGCCTTGGGTCCTGCTACGAGAAAGCTCGTCTTCTTGGACACCGATCCGGTCACCTTGGCGCCGAGCGCCTTGAGCGCCGCGCCCGCCTCGTCGCGCGTGCGGTTGACCAGCGTGCCGGTCAGCACGAAGGTGAGACCCGCCAGCGGCTGGCCAGCGGCCAGGCTGGCATCCACGCCGGTCTCGGCGGCCGCGCGCTCGGCGGCACCCGACAGGTCCTCTTCCAGCGAAAGCCCCGCCACGCGCAAACGGTCGAGCACGGCCAGGTTGTCCGGCACCGCAAGGAACTGCTTCACGCTCTCGGCGATCTTGGGCCCGATGCCGTCGATCGCGGCGATATCCTCCTCGCTTGCGGCCACCAGCGCATCGATGGTCAGGAAGCGCTGCGCGATGAGCTCGCCCACGGACTTGCCCACATGGCGGATACCCAGGGCGAACAGCACGCGGCCGAGCGGCTGGGCCTTCGATTTGTTGAGCTCGTCGATCACCTTGGCGGCGATCGTGGCGCCCACGGGAATCGGATCGCCGGCGCGTACGCCGCGACGTGCATCGTCCTTGAGGTAGGTACGGCCCGTGTCGAGCCCCGCGACCTGGTCGGTCGTCAGCGTGTAGAAATCCGCCACGTCGTGCAGAAGGCCCGCCTCGATCATCTTGTCCACGAGCTCCTCGCCCACGCCGTCGACATCCATGCAGCCGCGGCTCACCCAGTGGAGCAGGCGCTCCTTGAGCTGGGCGGGGCAATCGATGGAAACGCAACGGTAGGCGACCTCGCCGTCCTCATGCACCACGGGGGCCCCGCAGGCAGGGCAGGTTGCCGGCATGTGCCAGGGCTCGGCGCCGTCCGGGCGCTTGTCGAGGACCGGCCCCACGACCTCGGGAATCACGTCGCCCGCCTTGTGCACGATGATGGTGTCGCCCTCGCGGACGTCTTTGCGGTGCACCTCGTCCTCGTTGTGCAGCGTTGCGCGCGCGATGGTGGAGCCCGCCACGGTCACCGGGTCGAACTCGGCAACCGGCGTGAGCACGCCGGTGCGCCCCACCTGGATGCGGATCTCGCGCAGCACGGTCGTCTTCTCCTCGGGCGGGAACTTGAACGCGATGGCCCAGCGCGGCGCGCGCGCCGTGAAGCCGAGGTCGTTTTGCTGGTCGAACGAATCGACCTTCACGACCACGCCGTCGATGTCGTAATCGAGGTCGCTTCGGTGCGCAAGCGCCTCGGCGCAGAACTCGTGCACCTCAGCGGGCGTATTGCAGCGCGCCACATTGGGGTTGACCGAGAAGCCCGCGTCGCGCAGCCAGGCGAGAAACTCGTGCTGGGACCCCACGTGCAGCGGCGCGGTATCGGCGACGGCATACAGGAACGTGGACAGGTCGCGGCGCGCGGTCACCTTCGGATCCTTCTGGCGCAGGCTGCCGGCGGCGGCGTTGCGCGGGTTGGCGAAGGGATCGCGGCCCTCGGCATCGGCCTCCTCGTTCAGGCGCACAAAGCTGCCCTTGGGCATGTACACCTCGCCGCGAACCTCGATGGGCGTTCCGCGGTCGGCCCCCATATGGGCGAGGGCCGTCTCCGACAGGTGCATGGGCACATCGCGGATCGTGCGGACGTTCAGGCTCACGTCTTCGCCCGTCGTGCCGTCGCCGCGTGTCGCCGCGCGCACGAACGCGCCGTTCTGATACGTGAGGGCCACGCCCAGGCCGTCGATCTTGAGCTCGCAGGTGTAGACGACATGCCCCGCGCCCAGCGCCTCCTCGGTGCGCTTCAGCCACTCGTCGAGCTCCTCGAGGTTCATGGCATCGTCCATGGAGTACATGCGCGCCATGTGCGTCACCGGGGCGAACTGCTCGGACACATAGCCGCCCACGCGCTGCGTGTAGGAATCGGGCGTCACGAGATCGGGGTAGGCGGCCTCGAGCTGCTGGAGCTCGACCAGCAGCTTGTCGAATGCGGCATCCGTGATCTCGGGCGCGTCGAGCATGTAATAGCGATAGGCGTGGTAGTCGAGCAGATGGCGCAGCTCGGCAGCGCGCTCGGCGGCCGCATCGTGCTCCGCTACCGACGTCGTCTCGACCGGCGCATCCAACGTACCGTCACCAAACAGGCTCTGCTGCTCCACGATGGCTTCCCTTCACTCGGTTTGACTCGACCTCATAGGGTACACCACCGGTGGCGCATTTGGGGACGGGGCCGTTTTTACCCATGACGGCGCAACGCGCCCACAGTGCAAATCGGGGGACGTACCTGTTGCGTGCAAAAATGCACGCAACAGGTACGTCCCCCGATTTGCACTCACCCCGCTGTAACAAAAATCCCCGGCTTGCGCGGGCAACGCCCTGTCGCAAGCCGGGGAGTCACAAGACAGCAGGTAAGACCCAGCTGCAGCCTACTCGGCCTCAGCCTCGCCCGCAGCCGCAGCGGCGGCGTCCTCGGCGTCGCAGCGGTCGTGGTAGTGCAAGAGCCCCACGGCGATCGTCAGCGCGGCGGCAAGCGGAAGCGCCACGACCAAAAGCAGCAACGGCGGCATGCCGATCATGATGATGGGATCCATAGCCAGCCTCCTTACGCGAACAGTCCGCCGGCGATACCCGCCACGCAGGAAAACGCCATGCACATGAGCGAAGCCGTCACCAGCGAGATGGGGAGACCGCGCAGGGCCCCGGGCACCAGGCGCTCGTCGATGCGCTGGCGGATCGTGGCGAACAGCACGACGGCGATGAAGGCGCCGAGGCCCGCTCCGATGGAGGAGCCGGTCGCCACGGCGAGCGTCGTCGCCTCACCGGCGGCGGCGTTGCCGAGCGGAGCCGCGAGCACGCAGGCGTTGACCGCGAGCAGGGTGCACTGCGTCATGATGCGCGCACGAGCGGCCTCGCTCTTGCCGGTGCATGCCACGGCGCCGTACAGGAACACCACGATCGAGCTCACGAGCACGTAGGCGATCGGGGCCATGTAGCCGATGCCCCACGGCTCGAAGAACAGGGCGAAGATCGGCCAGCCGACCAGACCGGAAATGGACGTGGCGGCCCACAGGGCAAGCCCGAACCTTACGGCATCCTGCGGCTTAAACGCCAGCAGAAAGACCGCGACCATGCCCACCATCTGGGCAAAGACGACATTGCTATCGAACGCCGCCGTGAATAGCGCGCTCAAAAACTCCATTAGCGCTCACCACCTTCGGACTGTTTGCGGCTGATCGCGACGGCGCTCTCGATGGACTGCACGAACGTGGCGACCAGCGCCATGATCAAAAGCGAGCCCGCAGGCTTGCCGAAGATGGCGATCGGCGTCGCGGCGAGCTCGGTCATGGTGAGACCAAAGACCTGGCCGGTCGCGAACATGCCGTTGATGAAGCCCACGAAGGTGAGCGTCGCGCACGTGCAGACCGCGGCGAACAGGGCCGTCGCCAGCGAGGACTTCGCCGTCGGGGCCGCGGCGAACCCGTCGCAGGAGACGAACGTCATGGCCATCGCGTTCAGGGCGGCAAGCGCCACATAGATGCCGAGGTCCTCGTGGACCACCGGATCGATGACGCGCAGGGCGAACCCGAGCAGGATCGCGATGGTGACGCTCACGGTGAGCGTCACGGGAATGTAGGCGAACCGCCCCGTCACGGCCCGCAGCGGGCGCGCCAGGATCGCCATGGCGAGGATGCTTGCGGCGGACACCGCGCCGATGGCAAAGCCGTCGACCGCAGAGGTCGCCACGAACAGGCCGGGCAGCGATCCGGCGACGACCAAAAACGTGGGCGTATGGGTGAGCGCGCGCACGCGCTCGTCCTGCTCACGCTGGATAAGCTCGTTCAGCGCCATGTTAGTTACCCCCCAACTGCGCATAGGCCTCGAACGCGATGTTCAAGCAGCCGATCACCGCGTTGCTCGTGAACGTCGCGCCCGAGACGCCGTCGACGTGCGTCTCGCCGCTGCCGGCCTCCTCGACCGTCAGCGTGCCCGTCGCGGGAAGCTCGGCAAACGTGCCGAAGTAGTCCTCGGTCAGGGCGTTCGTGCCGATACCGTCGGTCTCGTCCTCGGCGACGATCTGGATGCCGGCGACCGTGCCGTCGGTGCCGATGCCGACCATGAGCTCGACGTCGCCGTGGTAGCCCGTAGCCGAGCAGTCGAAGACCCACGCGCCGTCGTTGGTCTGGTACACGGAGTTCAGGCCCTCGATCGCAGGAGCGCTGACCTGCTCGAACGAGGTCGCATCGGGGAACAGCAGCGCGCGCTGGGCGCCGCCCTTGGACTCGTCGAGGCGCGCGTCGGCCTCGGCGAAGGCGTCGTGGCCGGCGAAGTTGACGCCCGCGGTGATGCCGCCGCAGACGACAACGACCAGCACGATCGCGACCAGCGAATACCAGGCGCCTTCCTTATGGCGCGCCAGCCAGGAATTAGATGAGGGCATTCTTGACACCTCCAGCCGGAAGCGGACGCGTGATGCGGTCGATCAGCGGCACGAACATGTTCATGAACAGGATGGAGAACGCCACGCCCTCGGGAGAGGACGCGAAGAAGCGGATGAGCCCCGTGATGATGCCGCAGCACAGGCCGAATATGATCTTGCCCACCGGGTTCATCGGCGTGGTCGTGTAGTCGGTCGCCATGAAGAAGGCGCCCATGGCAAGACCGCCGGACAGCAGCTGGTAGACGACATCCTGACCCGCAAAGGCCGAGATGAGCGCCACGGCGCCGATGAACGGCAGCGTCGCCCAGGCGTCGACCACGCGCACGGCGAGCAGGAAGATGTAGCCGATCAGAAGCGTAATGATGCAGGTCTCGCCCAGTGCGCCGGCATGGTTGCCGAGCAGCAGGTCGAGGTAGCTGTAGGGCATATCGCCCGCACTCGCCATGGCGAGCGGGGTGGCGCCAGTGATGGCGTCGAGCGGCTTGCCCGCCACGTCGGGATAGGCCGAAAGCGCGCTCGGCAGCGCGACCATGATGAACACGCGCGCGGCGACCGCCGGGTTGAAGATGTTGCAGCCGATGCCGCCGAACAGCATCTTCACCACGACGATGGCGAACGCGGTGCCGAGCACGGCGACCCAAAACGGGCAGTTCGCCGGCAGCGTGAAGGCGAACAGCATGGCGGTGACCACGCAGGACATATCGCCCGCCGTGGACTCGCGGTGCATGGCGATGCAGCACAGGTGCTCGCTCACGAGCGCCGTCGAGATGCAGACGAGCACCAGAAGCGGCGCGGCGAGACCATAGAGCACGGTCGCCGCGATGAGCGTGGGCACGAGCGCCAGGCAGACGGCGCCCATGATCTTGGTGGTGGAAGCGTTACCGTGGAAATGCGGAGATGCCTCGTTGATGAGATTCATGATGCTTAAGCTCACGCCCCCTTCGCAGGCTGGGTGAGGCGCGCGACCTCGCTCCGATAGAAACCCTTGCCCTCGCGGATCGACGCGGTGATGCGGCGATGGGCCGGGCAGGTGTAGGCGCAGCTGCCGCACTCCATGCAGTTCATGATGCCGAGCTCATCGAGCGCAACGACATCATGGCTGCGCGAGGCGGAATCGAGCGCGTACGGCATGAGCCCGAGCGGGCACACGCGCACGCAGCGCCCGCAGCGGATGCACGGCGTCTCGTCGGGCAGGACGGCCTGGTCGTCCAGGCACAGGATGGCGTTGTTGGCCTTGATGATGGGGCAGTCGATGCTCGTGAGCGTGCGTCCCATCATGGGACCGCCCATGATGATCTTACGCGGCTCCTTGGTAAGCCCGCCCGTCGCCTCGATGATGTCGCGCACGCTCATGCCGATCGGCACGCGGTAGTTGCCCGGGTTGGCGACGCAATCGCCCGCGAGCGTGAGCGTCTTGGTCACGAGCGGCATGCCGTAGCGGAAATACTGCTCGATGCGCGACGCGGTGGTGACGTTGATCACGAGACAGCCGACATCGACCGGCAGGCCGCCTGCGGGCACGTCGCGGCCGGTCGTGGCGCTGATGAGCACCTTCTCGCCGCCCGCGGGGTACTTGGTGGGAATGGCCATGACGTCGATGAGGTCGCTCCAGCCCTTTGCCGCCACCGTCTCGGTGAGCCTGGCTATGGCCTCGGGCTTGTTGTCCTCGATGCCGATGACCGCGGCGGGGATCTCGAGCGCGGTCGCGATGCGGTGGACGCCGTCGACGACGCGCTCGGCGTGCTCCATCATCTGGCGGTAGTCGCTCGTGATGAACGGCTCGCACTCCATGCCGTTGATGATGAGGAACTCGAACTTCTTCCCCTCGGGCGCGCGCATCTTGAACCACGTGGGAAAGGCGGCTCCGCCCAGGCCCACCGCGCCCGACGCGCGCACGCAATCGAGGAACTCCTCCTTGGTGCTGTAGCTCGGCTGCGCGAGCGCGGGATCGTTTTCCATCTTGCCGTCGGACTCGATGGCGACGACCGGCGCCGTGGCCCCGGTCGGCAGCTGCTCGGTGTCGGTGGAGACCACCGTGCCCGAGACGCTCGCGTGGACGGGTGCGTACAGGCCCGACCCGTCACCGATCAGCGTGCCCACATACACATGGTCGCCCGGCTTCACGCACGGCGTGCACGGGCCTCCGATATGCATGTTGAGCGGGATGCGCACCCGTTCGGGCGGCGTCACGGACGTGCAGGCGTATTCCCGCACATCCTTGCACTGGGGCGGATGGACTCCTCCCCGTGTCTTGTGCAGAGAGAACATGTTCTCCCCCTTCTGACCTCTCTCCCCCTTTATTCTGCAATCAGAATAAACACATCCTGATTACACGATATCGCCACAAGTTTAGCGATTTGTGTTAGCGAATACCAGAACCGAACTGCTTTTTGCATACGGACAGGGCCCGCCCGACGTGGAGGTCGTCGGTGCGGGCCCTGCCCCATAACTATGCTGAGCTGGGAGAATGGCGCTATTCGTCGACCGTTACCTGCCGATAGGTGATGCCGCACCGGTCGAAGATGCTGCGCGCGATCAGATTGTCCTCAGTGCCATCGTACTTGTTCGAGAGGTAGACCACCTCTCCGATGCCGGCCTGCACGAGCGTCTTGGCGCACTCGCGGCACGGGAACAGCGTCACGTAGACGGTGGCGCCGCCCATGTCCTTGAGGGAGCCGCGGTAGTTCAGGATGGCGTTGGCCTCGGCGTGGATCACATAGCTGTGCTTGTCGAGCAACGGGTCCTCGGCGGTATCCCAAGGAAACTCGTCATCGTTCAGCGTCGACGGCGTTCCGTTGTAGCCGACCGACAGGATGCGATGGTTGGTGTCGGCGATGCAGGCACCCACCTGCGTGTTCGGATCCTTGCTGCGCATGCTCGCCGCCATGGCGACCCGCATGAAGAATTCGTCCCAGCTGATAACATCGGTGCGTTTACCGGGCATGGGTGCGCTCCTCTCAAACGATCTTATCGCCCCATTCTATCCCGCCGACGGGGACGGGTACAGACGGCGGGAGCCGGGACGGCTGCCCCGGCTCCCGCCGCGTTCGCGCGCCTTTGCGCCGAATCGAGAAAAAGGGCGACCCGAAGGCCGCCCCGTCGTTGTCGCCTGTTAGCGCCCGCCCTGGCCGAGCAGCTCGTTCAGCAGCTCGCGCAGCTGCTCCTCGCTCATGGAGTTGGAGCCCTGGCCGTTCTGATCGGTCGAGCTGTCCTGCTGCTCCTGCAGGGCCTCGTCGGAGCCGAGCGTGACCTCGATATCCATCTGCTCGCTGCCGCGCATGACGGTGAGCGTCACCTTCTCGCCCACGTCGTAGCCGCGCAGGGCGATGATCAGGCCGTCTGCGGAGGTGATCTCGTCGCCGTTCGCCGCGATCACGATATCGCCCGCCTGCATGCCGGCCTCGGCGGCGGGACCGCCCTCGGTCACCTCGTTGATGTAGGCGCCGTAGTCGACCGAGAGGTTGTTCTGACGCGCGTTGAGCGCGTTCACGGTGGTCAGCGAGACGCCCAGATACGAATGGACCGGCGTCTGACCAGCGATGATCTGGTCGGCGATGTTCTTAGCATAGTTCACCGGGATCGCGAAGCCCACGCCCGAGCTCGAGCCCGAGTAGCTCTCGATGATGGAGTTGATGCCCACGAGCTCACCGTTGTCGTTGACGAGCGCGCCGCCGGAGTTACCGGGGTTGATGGCGGCGTCGGTCTGGATCATGTTGGCGTAGATGGTCGTGCCGGTCGTCGACTGCATGGCGGTCGAGCGGTACAGCGCGCTCACGATGCCGGTCGACACGGACTGCTCGTTGCCGAACGGGCTGCCGATGGCCATGACCCACGAGCCGACCGTCAGCTCGTCGGAATCGCCGATCTCGATCGGCGTCAGGGCGTTCGGGTCGGCGTTCACCAGACGGATGACCGCAAGGTCGCTCGACTCGTCGGAGCCGACGATCTCCGCCTCGTAGCTCGAGCCGTCATTCAGCGTGACCACGATGCTCGTCGCGTTCTGGACCACGTGGTAGTTCGTCAGGATGTTGCCGTCGGAGTCGAGGACCACGCCCGAACCGATGCTGCCGCTGCTCGACGAGCCGCCGCTCATCATGCTGGAGGTGTCCTGCACCTCGGTCTCGATGGAGACCACCGAGGGCAGGGCCTTGGCCGACACGGCCTCGGCGAGCGTGGTGTCCTCAGCGTCGATCTGGATCGTCTGGGTGCCGGCGGGCGTGTTGGCGCTCACGCTGCCGCCGTCGCGGTTGATGTCGAGCGCACCGGTCATGACCAGCGCGATGACCAGCACGGCGCCCACCGCCAGGCCGCCGAGCGCGCTCAGGAACACGGGAAGCCGCTTGGTGCGGGTCTTCACCACGGTGCGGCTGATCTTCTCGGTCGACGGCTCCTGCGCGGCATGGGCGCCGGCGTTCGGCATCGCGGTCGTCTGCGACACCTCATCCGGCTTGACCGGGGTCGGCTCCACTTGGACGCGCGGAGCGCCCGTGCTCTCGTTCAACCCATCAGGGCGCTGCGGGGTGTTCTCACTCATCATGGTTCCTTTCAATTGCCCAGCAAAGGATTTGTTGTCTGAACACGTTGTACCCCATGCGGCGTTCGAGGTACACAGGCTTTTGATCACGTTAAGGGATTTGTAAGAGAGATGGGCAGATGATGGTGCGGAAAAGACCGGGGCCCGGCGCGCATGCCCGCCACGTGCGAGACGAGCGCGCCGGAAGCCCCCATGCGCAAGAAAAAGCGGGGCGGGCCGTGCCGCCCCACCCCGCAAGCGCATCTTTGATTGACCCTACCCCTTGAACAGGTAGCCCACGCCGCGCACCGTCGTGATGTGCGCCGCGATCTGCGGGCCGACCTTGGAGCGGATGCGCCTGATGTGCACGTCGACCGTGCGCGTGCCGCCGCAGTACTCGAAGCCCCACACGCGGTGCAGCAGCACCTCGCGGCTGTAGGCGCGGTTGGGGTGCATGGCCAAAAACGACAGCAGCGAGTATTCCATCAGCGTCAGGTCAACCGGCTTGTCGTCCAGGTACACCTGGTACGTGGCGAGGTTGATGGTCATGTTGTCCACGCGCAACACATCGTCGACGGAGAAGCTCTCCTCCTCCCCCATCAGGCGGCGCGCACGCACCTCGAGCTCGCCCTCGCTGGCGCCGGAGCAGATGAAGTCGCAGCGCGAGCGGGACGGCAGGTGCAGCCCCGAAAGCCCGTCGTCATCGACCAGAACGAGCATCGGGATGTTGCCGCGGTCGTCGAGCCACTTGCCGATCTGCTCGATCCGGTCGGCGCGGATGCCGTCGGCGTCAAGGATCAGCAGGTCGAAATCGCGCGCGGCGGTCGGCGAATCGGGCGTGGCCGCGCTCACGTCAACGCCCAGCGACGTCGTGAGCGTCTGGGCAAACTCGTAATACCGCGTTGTTCGAGCCATGAACAGGACGTTTTTCTCGGACATACCACCACCCTCTCGCTGGCGTAATCATACCAAGGGACAGCGCGCAGCGCATGCGGGCCGCAACGCCCGGATGCGCCGCACCGTGTGCGAACCCTCGCGCCGCGCCGCGTCCGCGACGATGGCGAGAGCCGCGACGACGCCGTCGTCAGGAGCTCGCCAGATACTGCTTGAGCTCCCACTCGGTAATGCTCGACGCGTACTTCTCCCACTCCTTGCGCTTCTTCTTGAGGAAGAAGCTGTGGATGTGCTCGCCGAGCGCATCCTTCATGAGCAGGGAGTTCTCGAAGATGTCGAGCGCCTCCTGGAGGTTTCTCGGCAGCGGGGAGCACCCGAGCTCGCGCAGCTCGAGGTCGGACAGCCCGGCATCGGTGAGCTCGGTCTCGGCCGGCAGCCTCAAGCCGCGCTTGATGCCGTCGAGACCGGCGGCCAGCGTGACGGCGCAGGCGAGATAGGGGTTGGCCATGGGGTCGGGGCTGCGCAGCTCGATGCGCGTGGAGAGCTGCTTGCCCGGCTTGTAGATGGGGATGCGGATCATCGCGGCGCGGTTGCGCAGACCCCAGGTCGCGTGCGTGGGCGTGGGCGAGCTGGACTTGCCCGTCGCCAGGCGCTTGTAGGAGTTGACCGTGGGGTTCGTGATCGCCGAGATCTCGCCGGCATGCATGAGGATGCCCGCCATGTAGCTCTTGGCGATGGGGGACAGGTGGTAGACGGGGTCGTCCTCGCCGTAGAACACGTTGTTGCCGTCGTAGTCGAACAGCGACTGGTGCAAAAACATCGCCGACGACGCCTCGTTCGCCATGGGCTTGGGCATGAACGACGCGTGGATGCCCGCCTCGTAGGCCTCCAGCCGGATGATGTGCTTGGCCGTCATGATGGCGTCGGACATGGTGAGCGCCTCGGCGTGGCGCAGCGAGATGCCGTGCTGCGAGGGGCCGGAGGAATGGAAGGTGTACTCGACCGGCACGCTCATCTTCTCGAGCGTGAGCACGGTGCTGCGGCGCACGTCGCGCGCCGAATCGGAGGGCAGAAGGTCGAAATAGCCCACGTTGTCGAGCGGGGCCACCGTGTGCTCGTCGGGGAAGTAGTAGTACTCGAGCTCCGCGCCCACGTTCATGATGTAGCCGGCCTCTTCGGCCTTGTAGAACATGCGGCGCAGGCAGTTGCGCGGGTCGCCGTCAAACGGCTTGCGGTCGGGCGTGCACACGTCGCAGAAGATGCGCGCCACGCCGTCGCTCGACGGACGCCAGGGCAAGACCTGAAACGTCGAGGGATCGGGAAACGCCAGCATGTCCGCCTCTTCGGGCGCGGTGAAGCCCTCGATGGCCGAGCCGTCGAACCCGATGCCCTCCTCGAAGGCGACCTCGAGGTCCTCGGGGCTGATCGCGAAGCTCTTGAGGCGACCGAGCACGTCGACGAACCACAGGCGGACAAAACGAATATCGCGCTCTTCGACCGTGCGGAGGACGAAATCGATGTTCTGGCTCTTATCCTTAAGGACAACCCTTCCATGACGCGCGGTGGACTATCGAACCGACTGACTATAGGCGCACATTGTGCCATACCTATGTTTCGGCTGGGTTACCGCCCCCACAGAAGCCCAGACGATCGCGAGCGCCCCGAATGCAAATCGGGGGACGTACCTTCTGCGTGCACTTTTGCAAATCGGGGGACGTACCTTCTGCATGCACTTTTGCAAATATGGGGACACCCCTTCGAGCAAAAAGACATACGTCGGGTTGTTTGGAGGACGCTTCAACCCATACTGCCGCATCCTCCGGCTCGGCCCGGCTCGGCGCTTTTTCATGAGCCCCTCTCTCGGTCATCTGTATCCATGATGGTCTAGCAGGGATTTTGCAAAAGGACGCCCCTTCCGTGCGCACATTTGCATGCGGAAGGTACGTCCCCGAGGGGGTGCGGCAGGAATCCTGGAGCGCCGGGGCGGGAAGGAACTGCGATGTTCACACCCGAGGAGAGGGAGGCGGCGCTCGGGCTCTACGACAGGCTCGGGAGCGTCCCCGCCGCGGTCGCCGAGCTCGGCTACCCCAGCGAGCGCTGCCTCTACGGCTGGATCGCCCGCCGGGACGGCGCCTGCACCCGTCCGCGTGCGGTAAGATACCCCGCGCAGGAGAAGGCGGCGGCCGCCAGGCGCGTCCTGTCCGGGGAGAGCTGCGCCGCCGTCGCCGCCGACGTCGGGGCCTCCGCCTCGGCGGTCCTGCGCTGGCGGGACGCCTATGCAGAGGGAGGGATCGGGGCACTCATGGCCAAGGGGGACGTGGTCGCGCCGGGGCCGCGCGCGGACGCGGGCGCGCTGCCCGACGACGCGGGGGAGCTCAAGCGGATGGTCCTCGAGCTCCAGCTCGAGAACGACCTCATGCGGCAGGTGGTCGAGCTCGTAAAAAAAGACCCCTGCGTCGACCCGACGCGCCTCTCGAACAGGGAGAAGGCCCAGGTGATCGACGCGATGAGGGGGACGTATTCTCTGAGCTGTTTGGCCTCTAGGCTCGGCATCGCCGCGTCCAGCTACCACTACGCCCGGGCCGCGGCCGCCGCGCCCGACAAGTGGGCCGAGGCGCGCGCGGCGGTCGTCGAGGAGTTCGAGGGCGCCGGGCGCTCGCGCGGCTACCGCTACGTCCACCGGCGCCTCGCGGAGCGCGGGATAGCCTGCGGGGAGCGCAAGGTGCGCGAGCTCATGGCCGAGGAGGGCTGCGTCGTCGTGTACCTGAGGCGGCCGAAGAGGTGGAGCTCCTACGCGGGGGAGGTCTCCGAGGCCCCGCCCAACCTCGTGGAGAGGTCGTTCCGCGCCGAGGCCCCCAACAGGCTCTGGCTGACCGACATCACCGAGTTCGCGCTGCCGGACGCGGGCGAGCCGAAGGTGTACCTCTCGCCCGTCGTCGACTGCTTCGACGGGATGCTGGCGTCCTGGTCCATCGGCACCTCCCCGAACGCCGAGCTGGCGAACTCCAGCCTGGAGCGCGCGTGCGAGGGGCTCGCCGACGGCGAGGCGCCCGTGGTCCACAGCGACCGGGGCGGGCACTACCGGTGGCCCGGCTGGATCTCGATCTGCGAGGAGCGCGGGCTGACCAGGTCGATGTCGAGGAAGGGCTGCAGCCCGGACAACGCGGCCTGCGAGGGCTTCTTCGGCAGGCTCAAGAACGAGTTCTTCCACGGCCGTGACTGGCGGGGCGTGGGCGCGGAGGAGTTCATGCGGAGGCTGGACGCGTGGCTGAGGTACTATAACGAGGTCCGCATCAAGGAGTCCCTGGGCTGGATGAGCCCGAAGCGGTACCGGGAGTCGCTGGGCCTCGCGGCCTAGCCCGATGTTTGCCCCGGCGCTCCAGGATTCCTGCCGCACCCCCCGATTTGCAAAAATGCACGCAGAAGGTACGTCCCCACATTTGCACTGGCGGTTGGGGTGTTACTTGACGCCGCGGCTCAGCCGTTCGGCCACGCGGTCGACGCCTTGGCACGCGGGGCAGCTGTCCGGCGAGGAGCCGCAGTGGCCCGAGCACGTCCCGCCCTGGGCGCAATCCGCGCAGCTCCCCTTGCGCTTGATGCGGACGCACACCGCCACGAATGCGACGCCGATCGCGGCCAGGATGATGAAGTCGATGGGAGACATGGTTCCTCCTCGTTGTTTGCCAAATGAAACTTTACCCCATTTCCCCGTCCATAACCACGCGGAGCAGGAAATCTGCACGGACGGGAGCGCGCAAAAAGGGCCGCCCGCATGTGCAGGCGACCCTTTGGGGAGGAGCGTGCTAAGTCGCTCAGGTTACGCGGTCACGGCGCCGGCGGGGACGACCTTGTCGTTGTCCTCCCACGCCCACTTGGGCATGGGGCGCACGACCTGGAAGATGATCGCCGCGGCGAACGCGACGGCAACGACCGTCCAGATGCTGAAGACGCCGGTGGCTGCCAGATAGAACTGGTTGATCATAAGGCCGACGACCCACGCGAAGGCACACTCGTAGCCGATGGCGATCGCGGTCCACTTGGCGGAGTTCATCTGGGCGCGGATGGTGCCCATAGCTGCAAAGCACGGGGCGCACAGCAGGTTGAACGCGCCGAACGCAGCGATAGCGCCCATGGACGGGAACATGCCGGCAAACGCGGCCCACAGGTTCGGATCGGTCTCGGTGCCGTCGGCGATATGGAGCAGCGAGGAGGCCGTGGCCACGACGTTCTCCTTGGCCACCAGGCCGGTGATGGACATGGCCGTCGCCTGCCAGGAATCAAAGCCGAGCGGGGCGAAGATGAAAGCGATGGCGCCGCCGACCATGGCGAGCACGGAGTAGTCCGTGAACTCCTCGGGGATGCCCTCCATCGCGGGCAAGAAGCCGAACGCACCCTCGTACACGCCGAAGTTGGTGAGGAACCACACGACGATGGTGGAAGCGAAGATGATCGTGAACGCCTTCTTGACGTAGGCGGACACGCGCTCCCAGATGTGCAGCCACCACGAGCGGATGGACGGGAAGTGGTAGCTCGGCAGCTCCATGACGAACGGGGTCGGGCGGCCGGCGAACAGCTTGGTCTTCTTCAGCATGATGCCGGACACGATGACCGCGATGACGCCGAGGAAGTAGAACAGAGGGGAGATCCAACTCGCCTCGGCGTCACCGACCATAGCGCCCATGAGCAGGGCGATGATGGGAAGCTTGGCTCCGCAGGGGATGAACGTGGTGGTCATGACCGTCATGCGGCGGTCCTTCTCGTTCTCGATCGTCTTGGTGGCGAGCACGCCGGGGACGCCGCAGCCCGTGGAGACGAGCATGGGGATGAACGACTTGCCGGACAGGCCGAAACGGCGGAACACGCGGTCCATCACGAAGGCGACGCGGGCCATGTAGCCGCAGTCCTCGAGGAAGGAGAGCAGCACGAACAGCACGAACATCTGCGGGATGAAGCCGAGCACGGCGCCCACGCCGGCCACGATGCCGTCGAGCACGAGGCTCTGGACCAGATCGCTCGCGCCGGCGGCGACAAGCCAGCCCTCGATCACGCCGGGGATGGACTGGAACTGCATGCCAAACAGCTCGAAGCCCTCGCCGAACAGGTTGTCGTTCACCCAGTCGGTACCGGCGGTGCCGAACGCGTCGGCACCCGTCGCGATGGAATAGACAGCCCACATGATGAGGATGAACAGGGGCAGGCCGAGGATGCGGTTCGTGACGATGCGGTCGATCTTCTCGGAGGTGCTCATGCGCGCAGGCGCCTTCTTGAGGCAGCCGTCGATCATGTGCGCGATGACCGCGTAGCGCTCGCCGGTGATGATGGACTCGGCGTCATCGTCGCAGTCCTTCTCGCATGCGGCGATCAGCTCGTCGACCCGGGTGGCGCTGTCTTTGGGGAGGTTGATGAGGCGCAAAGCGTCCCGATCGCGCTCGAACAGCTTGACCGCAAAGTAGCGACGCTTGGACGCGGGCACGGACGACGGGAGCAGGTCCTCGATCTTGGTGAGCACGTCCTCGATAGCGGAATCGAACCTGTGCTCGGGCACGCTGCCCTTGGTGGCCGCTGCGCGCTTGGCCTCGGCGAGCAGCTCGTCGACGCCCTTGTTGCGCAGCGCGGAGATCATCACGACCGGGCATCCGAGGCTCTTTGAGAGGGCGCGGGTGTCGATCTTGTCGCCGTTCTTCTCGACGAGGTCGGCCATGTTGAGCGCCGCTACGACCGGCAGGCCGGTCTCGACGACCTGGAGCGCCAAGTACAGGTTGCGCTCGAGGTTCGTGGCATCGATGACCTGGATCACGACGTCGGGCTCGCCGCTCATGAGGTAGTCGCGTGAGACCTTCTCCTCCGGGCTGTAGGGGGAAAGCGAGTAGATTCCAGGGAGGTCGGTGATCGTGACGCTCTTGTCACTGGTCAGCTTGGCCTCCTTCTTCTCAACCGTGACGCCGGGCCAGTTGCCCACATAGCCGTTCTGGCCGGTGATCAGGTTGAAAAGCGTGGTCTTGCCGCAGTTGGGGTTACCCGCCAACGCGACATGAAGCTGTGAAGCCGCCATGCATTTCCTTCTTCCAAAATAGGCTTTGAAACTTCTTCAAGTTACCGAGCTAGCCGTGCGAGATCCCTGGCGGGCGCCTTAGGACCCTCATAGTTAGAAATTGCTAACTCTACCTGCGCAAACGCCCTCGCGGGTGCCGTTACTGCACCTCGACGATGGCCGCCTCCTCCTTGCGGATGGAGAGCTCGTAGCCGCGGACGGTGATCTGGATCGGGTCGCCCAGCGGCGCGACCTTCACGACCTTGAACTGCGTGCCCTTGATGAGGCCCAGGTCCATCAGATGACGGCGGAGTGCGCCCTCACCGTGCAGCTTGATGATGGTGGAGCTATCGCCCACCGCAACATCTCCCAGTGTCTTCATGTCCTTCCCCCTTCCTGTTCGCCACGTCCACGGTCGGCGCGCCGTCGCGCGCCCCGTGTCAGACCGTCATGACGCGCTGAGCGACCTTGGTGTCCAAGCCAAAGCGAGCGCCTTTGACCGTCACGATGATGTTGGAGGGACTGGAAGACACCACGTGCACCTCGGAGCCCTCGACAAACCCGATGTTCGCGAGATGGTGCTTGAGGTCCTCATCGCCACGCACGCGCGTCACCATGATGGTCTCCCCCGCCTTTCGGAAGGAAAGCGGCATCGCGGGAACCTGCGGCCCTTGAGTCATACGGCATGTCTCCTCATCATCGTCCGATCGAATGGAACGGCATAGGCGAGGCAACGCTTCAAGTTAGCCCTGTCTATGTTTCCTACGGTAAACTAACACAAGGCTAACTTGTTGTGAAGGGGTTGTGGCCAAGTTGAGCAAAAAAGTTACCGATGGCTTACATATGCTATAAGCTTGGTGACATTTCAACGTGGCGATTTCCCCGCCTTGCTGTCACGCCTGCTGGGAAACGCCGATGTTTATGCCGACGCACCCCGGTCATCGACATAACCACGGGACTACCCGGCAACGGTACCCAGTAACGGTACCCAGAACTGCGAGAGAGGGCCGTTCAAGGGGCCCTCTCTCGCAGTTCTGGGTACGGCTACTGGGCCCTGTTAGCGGGTGACCTGGTAGAGGCGGTGATGCATATCGGGGACGTACCTGCTCCATGCAATAATGCACGCGGAAGGTACGTCCCCGATATGCAGTCCGGGCCCCGTATGCACGCGATGGGCAAACCGCACCTCGAAATGCCAGCTATTTCCAAAAGTAAGAGCCCGCGCCTCACACGCCAACGGCAAAACGGGCGCGCTCAGCCTAGAGGTCGAGCATATACCTCGATCCGATGAAGTACTGACGGCCGATATAGACGGGCTTGTCATCCTGGTCGAGTGCATACGTCGCGATGTACAGCAACGGCTCGCCCTTAGCGACCTGAAGCAACCCAGCCTTGGAACTCGAGGCGCCGACAGATTGGATGAGTACGCGCGCGTTCTTGACCGGCCGACGACCATACAGCTCGTTCATAAGCTGATAGATCGACTCGCTCTCAAGCTGTACGGTGGCCAGCTCCTGGTTCTGACTGTACGGCAGGTACATATTCTCTTCAAATATGGGAACATCATCCGCCGTGCGCACGCGCTTGATGTGCAAGACGAGCTCACCCTCCGAAAGACCGAAGAAATCGCTCTCGTCGGGCCTCGGCAACACGATTTCCCGTTTCACCAAACGAGCTCCGGACTCGCGGCCATTGTGGCGACAGATGTCAGTGAAGCTCTCGGGCAATCCACCCTGTAGAAGCCGACGCCGCATGCGCGGAGCGCAAACGAAGGTGCCGAGTCCGCGGCGCTTAACGAGATAGCCCTCCGTACTCAAATCCTCAATCGCGCGACGCACGGTGATGCGGCTTACGTTGTACATCTCGGAGAGCTCGGCCTCGGTGGGAATCTTCTCGTCCGGCTTATAGGTACCGCCTTCAATCGAGGCTTTGATATCATCGAAAATCTGTCGATATAGCGGCATTTCAGTCTGACGCACGTTTCGCTCCTCGTTCCGCACACCACGCACCATAAGAAAACCGCTGCTCAAGATGCTCGGCACGGTTTTCGGCGAGCAGACCGCCTGGCGAGCATGGCGAAGGGTTCTATACATCTATAACCTATTCATAGGGAAAAAGCAAATCATTCTTATGTCCCTTAATTTAAAAGAAAGGGGCGCCCTCGACGCCCCTTTCCGCACATGTTGCGCAACCCGAAGCGGGTCCGACCGTCTAGGCCGCTGCCTCGGTGATGCCCAAACGGAGAAGCTCCGCATCGAGCAGATCGATGTCGGCCTGGTCGAGCTGCCATTCGAACGTGGCGCAGTTCTCCTCCGCCTCATGAACGTTGCGAACGCCCGTGAGCGCCGTGGTGACGAAGCTCTTCTGCGTACTCCAGTTTATGGCAATCTGGGCGAGCGGCTTCCCGTACTTCTCGGAAACCGTGTCCATCGTCTTCAGGAACTCCTGGATCTTCGAGAACATCGGCTCATGGTAGAACGGGTAGAAGGTGTTGCGGAAATCGTTCTCCGCGAAGTTCGGCTTCTCGCGAATCGAGCCGGTCAGGATACCCGAGCCCAGCGATCCCCACGTCATGACGTCGATGTCATGCTCCTCGCACCATTTGAGCTGATCGATAGCAGACTGGTTGACCATAGAGAACGGCAGCTGGACGATATCGATGTCGGCATATTCGGAAGCCTGGGCAATATAATCGGTGTCGACATTGCACAGGCCGATCATCTTGACCTTGCCCGCCTCCTTGAGGCCCTGGACATAGCTCATCGTATCCTTGATGGGCGTGCCGAAATCATCGGGCCAGTGCATGAGGTAGATATCGAAGTAATCCGTACCGAGGCGACGAACCGAATCCGCGAACTCGCGCTCGATGGACTCCGGTGTGCTCTTGTGGACGCCCTTACCGTCCTCGATATACGACCCGAACTTGGTGGCAAGAACGATCTTGTCGCGGTCGAGGCCCTGCATGGCCTTGCCGACAACCTCCTCGGAATGGCCGGACCCGTAGATAGGGGCCGTATCGATCAGGTTGACGCCGCCCTCGAGCATCGCGCGAATGGCACGAATCGACTCGGCGTCATCGACCTCTCCATAGCTCGCGCCCAAGGAGTTGGCACCGCCGATGGCCCACGTTCCAACCGTGATGGCGGAAATATCGACCCCGGACTTCTTCATAGTCTTGTAGCGCATGGTTACTTCTCCTCCTGACAAATCACACTGATACGGAACATGCCCGGCTCGCAAGCGCGCTCAAAGGCGTGCTGGATCTCGTCGAGCGGAATCTTCTCCTCGACCAGCTCGGAGAAATTGGCGACACCCATGTTGATGAGGTTGGCCGCCTCTTTGAAATCGACATAATCTGCACCATAGGTGCCGACGATTACCATGCGGCGGTAGTGGACCGTGTTGGGATCGAGCTCCCATTTGGGCGCCGGATAGCCCGCGGCGAAGATGAGCAGGCGGCCGCGCTTCTCCTTGAGCATGTCGATGGCCTGCGCGTATGCGCCGGAAGCGGCAACGGCAACGATAACGCCGTCGGCGCCCTTACCACCCGTGAGCTCCTTGACCTTCTCGACCGGGTCGCACGCGGAGACATCAATGGCCTCGAGCCCCAGCCTGCGGGCGGCGTCGAGCTTCTTGGGCATCATCTCGGTGATGAGCACGCGGCAACCGTGTGCCTTGGCAACGAGGGCGTTCAGGATTCCCATGGTGCCCGCGCCGATAACCACGACCGTATCCCCGAAGTCGCAGCCGAAGCGACGGAACCCGGCGCAGCAGGTGCCCAAAGGCTCGAGAAGGGCGGCGGTAGAGGGGTCGATGCCCTCATCGATCTTGTAGCAGGCGACCTCGTTGACAATCGTGCGCTCAGCGCAGCCCGCATTCCCGAAATAGCCGTCGGGATTGGGATGATCGGCCCCCATGAGGTGCGGGCACTCGCTTGTGCGGCCCTCGCGGCTGGGAATGGTATACGGATCGTAGTGATAACCACTCGCCACGTAATCGCCCACCTGCACGCTCGAGACCTCGGAGCCCACTTCCTCGACGATGCCGGCCCACTCGTGACCGAACACAAGCGGAAGAGGACGGTTGGTGCGAGCGCCGTTGAAGACACCGTACTCAGACGTGCAGATGTTATCCGCAAGGATGCGCACGAGGACCTCATGGCTCCCCACCTCGGGAAGCTCTCGGTCGACGAGCTCCGCTTTGCCTGCCGCACGAAGAACCGCAGTTTTAACTAGCATGTCTACTCCATTTCTCATTATCTATCGGGGCCTGCGTCGCATCGGCGACGCGCACGCGACGCAGGCACGCTGTTATCGAACTCGAATATCGCGCACGTGCTTCACCACAAGGTCGAGCACCAGCCAGTCCGAATCCTTGAGGCCGCACGTCCTGCACGCGAACGAGTGGACCGCCTCATCGTCCTCGAGGGCCTCGTTCTGCTCTTCCGCCAAGCGGAGCAACCCGTATGCGATACCGCGCGCAAGGTAGAACGGCACGATGCCATGTTCCACGCACATCAGGGCAGGACCGACGAAACGGTTTTCCCGAGAGAGCTTCTCGGCCGTGCCCGCCATCACGCGATCGACGGGATCCTTCACGTCGGCGTCGAGCTTGGCCATGATGAACGCGACCCATTCCGCGTCCTCCTCATCATCGAAGGAGTACTCCTGGAGAATCGCCGCGTGCGCCTCGTCGAACGCCCCCGTGATGTTTGAGCGGATCCACGGATCCCGGTAGCAGTCGCAGATGTAGCGCAGCCCCTGGTGAACACCCATGAACGCCGACATCGCATGAAGCATGTTGCCGCAATAGACCTTGCGATAGATATGGCCTTGGGCCCCATGGACATACGAGACGTGCTCCACCTCGATGCGCGGTCCCACCCACGCGTCGGCATCGATTTCAAGGCCAGGGTTAGCAGACACCACAACCTGCCAGGGATTTGCCCCCGGCTCGCTCGGCATGCCCGCAGCAAGCACCATGACCTGGCACACACCGACCATGCGATCGAAATAGGCGCGCTCGTCAACCGTCAGCTCCGCCTCGATATACCCGCGGACCTTTGCGGGCGCACCCAGCGCGTTGACGCACAGCAAGATGTTGAGCGGGCGCTCGCAACCGGCCTCGCAGCGGCAGCGGATCGCTCGGGCCATCGCATGGGAGATGCTTTCGAAGGCCCCTTCGTACACGCAGCAGGCGGCGATATCCACCTTGTCGCTGAGCAGCTCAACGATGTCCTCGTCATCGGCGGCATCCACGATATCGAACGCATCGATACGCGTCGTCTCATCGATGGCGTGCCCGTCGGTCACACGGGCATCGTAATAACCCTGGGCTTTGAGCTGGCGCATACCCTCGACGTACCTGTCGTACAGATGCAGCTTCCAGCCCTCGTTTGCAAAAAGGAGTCCCACGACACCGCGGCCGATCTTTCCGGCGCCGAGGATCGCGATTTCCTTACCCATGCTATCGACCTCCACTCCCATGGACTAGCCGATGATGCCGAGCAGGGACAGAACCACGCCGATGGCGAGGATGCCGAACAGCATCGGGACCATACCGACCTTCTTGCTGCGCAGCAGCGCATAGCAGATCAGCACGAGCGCCAGAGGCAGCATCTTGGGCATGACGCCATCCAGCAGGGCCTGAAGCGCCGTGGGATCGGTGTCGCCGGCACCACCGAAGGTGATCGGGGTGGTGAGGGCGACGTTGGTCGCCGTCATGGCGCCGATGGCCGCCAGACCGATAACGCTTGCGGCATAGGAGATCTTCTCCATGATGCCGGAGGACGCCGCCTCGTCCAAGAACCTCGTGCCCATGGTGTAGCCCATCTTGAGCGTCCACCAGCGGGCGATAACCTGCGGGATATTGAAGATCAGGAAGAACAGCACCGGACCGGCGAAACTGCCCTGCATGCACAGGTCGATTGCAACCGAAACCGCGACAACGCGCAGCGTCGAGTGGAAGATGGTGTCGCCCACCGCCGAAAGCGGGCCCATGAGCGCCGTCTTCACGCCGGTGATGGTCGAGGTGTCGAAGTCCTCGCTTTGGGCGTTCTGCTCCTCCAGGGCAAGCGTCACGCCCATGGGAAGTCCGCTTACATACGGAGTGACGTTGAAGTACTCGTTCATATGGCGCTCGTACGCATCGACGAGTTTCTTATCGTCATCCTTGTAGATCTTCTTGAGCGCCGGCATCATGGCATAGGTGTATCCGCTGTGCATCTGGCCGGGATAGTCGTTCATGCCGTTCAGATGGATGGCGCGGCGGAACGTGTTGGCAAGATCCTTGTTGGAAAGAGCGCCGCCCCGCTTCTCGTTAGAACTCATTGTCATCCTCCATATCTACCGTCGAAAGGTTGGCGTTCTTCTCACCGCGCGCATTGATAATGAGCAGCACGGCGGCAGTGGCAAGAAGTGTCACCGCGATGGTGGGCATGCCAAGGTAGGCCGTGAAGATGAAGCCCACGAAGAACCACGGGGCGAGCTGCTTGTCCATCACCATGGTGAGTAGCAAGCCGAAGCCGACCGCGGGAAGGAGGTTGCCGGCCGCGTTGAGCGCGTTGATGACATTGGTGGGAATAGCCGCCACGGCCGCCTCCATAGCGGTGCTCCCGAAGAAGACGGCAGTGAAACCGATGAGGAAGTACAGGCCGAAGGTACCGATCCAGCTGCCCGCCCAGAACAGGGCTCGCGCGGCCCCATCGTTTCCGTGAGAGAGCTGAGACTTCATGGCCTCGGCGAAGATGTTGTTGATGAACTTGCACAGCACGTACGCGAAGCCGCCGATAAGGGCCAGCGGAACCGCGAACGTCGTGCCGATGCCGGCGCCCGCACCTGTCAGGATGGCGAACGCGGTGGAGATGCCGGCGGCCGTACCGCCATCGGGAGAAACAGCCGCGCCGATGGGGAACGAGCCCAGAAAGACGATCTCGAGCGTCGCACCGATGATCGTGCCTGTAGCAACGTCGCCGAGCACCAGGCCGACCAGCGCTCCCTCGACGATAGGCCTATTGAGCATGCAGTAGCCGAAGAAGTAATCCATCTTGCACAGGCCTACCACCAGGCCAGCAAGCAATGCCGAAACAAACACTAGTATTCACGTCCCTTCAAGGTGGTTAGTGAACTTGTGAGCACCGCGTACGGATGCTCGAAGTACGAAGATTTCGTCATCTCAAGCGCGCAGTCCCCTGAATAGCCCCCTGCTTTCAGCTGTTTCAGGATCTCTACCGGATTGAGACTACCCGCCTGGTCACCCCATCCCACATGGGCGGGGTCACATGGGTTGAGGTTGGTGAGGTGGACGTATCCGATATCGGAGCCGAACGCATCAAGCCAAGCCGCCAAGCTCTCACCGTTTCGCACGATAGTCCCGGTATCCAACGTGACCGTCAGGCTCGTCCTCCCCACCTCGTCCACAATGCCCGCAACGTCTTCGAGACTCGAAACGAGTCGATACGGACGGCGTACGAGGGGCTCGATTGAAACCGTCATGCCCGCGTCGGCCGCCATATCGCAAATCCGTCGCACAGCCAGCACAAGGGCCTCGCGGGCTTTCTGTCGGTCCGAGTCGAGCGGCGTCCAGCCGCCGTTGATCGAGATGCGCTTTGTGCCGAGCACCTGACCGAGCTTCACGATATTCCGGTAATAGCCGAGCGTGAGCCTCTGGGTTGCCCTGTCGAGCGACGCCAGATTGTATGCCTTGGGATTCGACTGTTCGGGAGTCAGCGTGCGTACCCGCAGACCCGATTCGGAACAGCTCGATGCCACCTCGTCGAGGTTGTACACATCCCATGCATCGATGTTGACGTGGTTATTGCAAAGCCAGAGATCGACATCGAGAGCGCCGACGGCCGAGACATCATGACAGAAGGTGGCAAACGACCAGTAACGCCAGATCTGATTGGTGGGAAGAAAACGGAGCATCGTGAACCCTCAACCAATAGGGGCTGCTAAGCCTTGTTCACGCAGCCAAAGACCTCCATGTAGTGCATGAGGGCCTTCTTGTAAGCTTCGGCGCCGATCTCGTTATACTGGCACGCGTTGATCTTCTTCTTGTCCGGATCGACATCGGGCGCATAGTCGGCGTCCATGGCATCCTTGATGGCCAGGTTCGAAGCCTGGGAAAGGTCGGTCCAAAGATTGACCTTCTGGATGCCGCACTCGATGGCGTGCGCAATCAGATCGTCACCCGTACCGGACCCGCCGTGGAGCACGAGCGGGACGTCCACACTCGAAGCGATGGTCTGCAACAGCTCGTACTCAAGATGAGGCGTGCCCTTATAGGCACCGTGGGAGGTACCCACGGCCACCGCCAGACAGTCGACACCCGTCTCCTCCACGAACGACGCAGCCTCGTCGGGATGCGTCAGACCGGCGTCGCGCGTCTCCTCGTACTCGTTGCCCTGACCGACGTGACCCAGCTCGGCCTCGACCGAAACGCCCACCGCATGGGCGATCTTCACGATCTCCTTCGACTCGGCCACGTTTTGCTCATACGGCAGTGTGGAACGGTCGACCATCACGGAGCTGAAGCCAGCGCGGATGGCACGAATCAGATGCTCGAACGGACCGCCGTGATCCAGATTGAGCGCAAAGGGCACGCTCGGATAGCGGCGCTCGTAAAAGCGAGCAAGCTCACCCATCTCCTCGATACCGAAAACACCCGGGCAGCCGAGAATAACCGGGGCGTTCATCTCGTCGGCCGCCTGCAGGCACGCCTCCATGGTGAACCGGCTGAATACGTTCGGAGCCGGAATGCCGTAATGGCCCTTCTTAGCCTCCTGCAAGAGCACATGCATCGGTTCCAACATTGCTTTGCCTCCCTTTCTCTGAAAGCATTTCATCGGCTTCTTGAAGGGAAAAGAGATAGAACTACCCATCGCCACGCGCTTTTGTTTTCACACGCGGTTTGCCTTCAAGAGTCCGCGAGCCGCTCGCGGACGCCGTTGTTGCATATCTACTTACTTGTAGATGGTCTTTTTCTCTGTGGGCACCTGCTGGATCCCCAGCTCAATACCGCGATCGGCGAGCTCGTGCAGTATCTCTTCCTCCTCGGGGAGCAGGAAGATCGCTTGATCGACCTGACGCGTACCCGGACGGTTCTTGATGCCGCCCAGATTGACGCTATTGATCTCAGGGATCGCATCGCAGATCTTCTTCGCATCCGCCACGCTGCCGGTCACGATGAACAGGTTGTACTTGTCCGTAACACCGCTCTTGATCGCCTTGATGCTGTCCTCGATGCTCTTGATCACGAGCTTGATGCCCTGCGGCTTGGCGAGCCGCAACGTCGACATCTTGAGCTTATCTGTAGCCGCCTCGTCATCAGCAACCAAAATGCAATCGGCGCCGATGCTCCGCGTCCACGAGAACGCGACCTGGCCGTGCAGAAGCCTGTGGTCGATACGGAATAGCTTAATCATGTCGCTCCCTCTCCCTACGTTCTAGAAGCTGTTGCCCTCGTCCTCTTCGTCGCCTCTGTCTAGCAACGTATCACATAGCACGATGTGCTCACGAGCCGCAGACACAATCCTGGGAAGAGATTCGACCAGCTCTTCAACTGGACACATGCTCATCTCGAGAAGCAATGCAAAGTTGATACCCGTTATCAAGTGAAACGGATACTCGGCGAGCAGCTGCATAAACTCGTTATTGACCGAGCCTCCAAGAACATCGGTGAGCACAAACAGCTCGGCTTTGGAGTAATCATGCTCGGATACGATGCGTCTGAACTCAACCTGGTAATCAACGTCCTTGTCAACGTACGCCGTGATGCACTCGATAGGACCGATATCGCCAGCAACCATATGCAGCGAGGACAAGATACCTTCGGAGAACCCGCCGTGCGTCGCAACAATAATTCGCTTATCCATTCCTCTGCACCTCCCTTCATGCGTTGCCTTTTGATTCCACGATGCCAACCAGCCGACGAGGCACGCGTCCGCCTTTCTTGGTCGTCAATAGGTAATATACATCTGGTACGTTATATATGTCTGTGATAACTGCCAATGGTCGTATTTCGCGAGTGAACGGCAAAATCCCAGCATGCGGACGGAACGAAAAGGCACATGTCGTCGTTGCGCGAAAATGTCACCCCTCGTTGGGCGAAAATGTCACCCCTCCGGAGGCCCGCCTGGTCTCCCGCCTCCGGAACGCCCTCGCGAGCTCGGCCTCGGACGGGGCGGGGCCGAACCGGTCGGCGGGGCCCCTCGGCGCGAACGCGAACTTCGCGTTGATGTAGGGGGCGTAGTAGCCGTTGAACCGCTCGTTCAGCCGGTCGTAGTCGGATATGCCGAACCTCAGGCAGTCGGTGGGCAGCCTGAGCTTGATCGTCCGGTGGGCCCGCTCCACGCGCCCCTTCGCCTGCGGGGTCGAGGCGAGCACCATGCGCACCCCCAGGTCCCCCGTCATCTCCGCGAACTGCACCTCGAAACCCCAGGAAAGAGGGGGTTAATATTTCTTCAAAATGAATTTGTTATCAAATCGGGAAGTATAAGTGGAAAACGGCCATGTCTAACAAGCCTGTGACCTGCGGTTTCTTTGTTCGTCCGATCCCGAAAATCCCGGAAGGGGCCCTCGATCCGCCCCTATGCGGCCCTTATTGCCCAAGACTTGATACCAAATTCAAAACGAAGGGCCAGCGCACCTTGGTAAAAGGTTTTACCAAGGTGCGGTTTCACACGCGGGCGGATACAGCGACCCCTCGCACGCCCCGGGGACCCGTGCACCCGCCGCGGACCCGACCGCCGCAAAGACCATCAACCAGTGTCTCCCTAGCCGAGGAGGGCCAGCACCTGGCGCTTGTGCTCCAGGAACTCCTCGGTCAGGGCGAAGGAGGCGCGCTCTGCGCGCGGGCACGGTATGCGCTCGGTGCCCACGATGCGCGTCGGGCGCCCCGCCTGGGGAGCGCCGCGCATGACGAAGATCTCGTCGGCGAGCTCAAGCGCCTCGTCGACGTCATGGGTCACGACGAGCGCCGTCGTGCCGAAGCGCTCGGCGACGTCAAGAAACCATGCGTGCATGTCGGCCTTGGTGAACGCGTCGAGCGCGGAGAAGGGCTCGTCGAGCAGCATGAAATCCTGGCTGAACAGATAGCTGCGAAGCAGGGCGGCGCGCTGCCGCATGCCGCCGGAAAGCTCCGAGGGCCAGCGGTCGGTCGTGCCCGCGAGCCCGAACGTGTCGAACAGCGCGAGCGCCTGCTCCCGTGCCTGGGCACGGGGCACCCCGCGCAACACGAGCGGCAGGGACACGTTGTCGACGATCGTCTTCTCGGGCAGCAGCAAGTCCTTCTGCAGCATGTACGCCAGCTGCCCCGGCGCGCCCGTGATGTCGCGCCCGTCGAGCTCGACGCTGCCGGAATCGGGCAGTGAGAGCCCGGCGACCACATGGAACAGGGTCGTCTTGCCGCAGCCCGAGGGGCCGAGCAGGCAGGCGATATGCCCGGCAGGTACCGTCAGGCTGATGTCGTCGAGTACCTGGACCCCATCGAACGCCACGCACACGTGCCCGACTTCAAGCTGTGCCACGTTTGCCTCCCCCTGGGAGCAGCGAGCCGCCGCCGCTGCCCCGTGCCCTAAGCTTCTGTTAGATAAACTGCAGGTCAAGACCGGCACCGGGCTCGATCTCAGGCGCAAAGCCCTGATCGCCAACCCAGCCGAAGAACGCGTCCCAGCGGCCCTGGTCGATCACGCCCCACGCGTCGGCGTCGGCCTGGTACTGGTCGGCCAGGTACTCCTGGCTCGCGCGCACGAGCTCCTCATCGAGCTCCGGCGACGCCTCGAGCAGCACGTCGGCGGCTGCGTCCGGGTCCGCGATGCAGTCCTCGTAGCCGCGGCGCGTCGCATCCAGAAACGCCTGCACGGTGTCGGGGTCGTCGGCGATCAGGTCGTCGTTGGCGATGATCACCGGTGTGTAGAAGTCGAAGACCGAGTCGATGTCGGCGAACGCGAAGTAATTCGTGTCGAGGCCCGCAAGCTGGCACTTCACGCCGGCCCACGCCCAGTAGATCCAGATGGTGTCCACCTGGTCGGTCTGCAGAGCGGTCACCTCGTCGGTCACCGTGGAGGGGATCATCTGCACGCGGCTGAAGTCTCCCCCGTCGGCCTCGACGCAATGCTTGATCACGCCCTGCTCGATGGGACCCTCCCAGGTGGCGTACGTGTGGTCCATCATAGCCGCGGGATGCGTGATGCCCTTCTCGGCGCGGCTAATGATGCCCGAGGTGTTGTGCTGGATGATGGCGGCGATGGCGCTCACGGGAAGACGGCTGTCCTCGCTCGAGACGTAGCTCGCCATGGTGTCCTGGAAGCTCACGCCGAACTGGGCCTCGCCGGTGGCGACCAGGGCGTCGGCGCCGTTTTCGGGCGCCTGCACGATCTCGACCTCGAGACCGGCCTCCTCGTAGTACCCGCGGGCCGCGGCGACGTACACGCCCGTGTGGTTGGTGTTGGGCGTCCAGTCGAGCGCGAACGTGATCTTTTTGAGCTCAGAGGCGCCTGTTGCCGCGGAGCCGCCGGAAGATGCGGTGCTCGACGAGGTGCCGTCGGAGCATCCGGCGAGCGCAGAGGCACCGAGGACGCCGGCGCCCGCAAGGCCGCACCGCACAAGCCCGCGGCGGGAAACCGGACGGTGGGCAAAAAGCTGATCGATGGTTGAGATGCGAGACATATGACTCTCCAATATGCGAAATCTGATCGATGCGCCTTGTCGGCACCTTTTCCTACCCCTCGGAGCGCTCCCAGGGCATGAGCTTGCGGCGCAGCGCGCCGACCGCCCACATGAGCACCAGCGACAGGGCGGAGATGAGGATGATCACGGCGAACATCTTGTCGAACGCGTAAGCGCTGCGCACGCGGGTCATGTAGACGCCCAGGCCCGAGAAGCCGCCGAGCCACTCGGCGATGACCGCGCCCACGATGGCGTAGGTCGCGGAGATCTTCAGGCCCGAGAATAGGTGCCCGAGCGACGCGGGCAGCTTCGCGTGGCGCATGATCTGCGCGCGGCTCGCGCCCATGGACCGCATGAGGTCGATGACGTCGGGGTCGACGGAGCGGAACCCGTCGAGCAGCCCCACCGTGATCGGGAAAAAGGTCGTGATGACGATAAGCACGACCTTGGGCAGCATGCCGTAGCCGAACCACAGCACAAGCAGCGGCGCGATGGCGACCGTCGGGATGGTCTGCGTGAGCACGACGAGCGGATAGAACGCACGGTAGACGAGCTCGAAGCGGTCCATGAGGACCGCCGCGGCGAAACCGAGCGCGATGCCGCAGGCGAGCCCCGCCGCCGCCTCGGCGAGCGACGTCACGGCATGGCCGGCCAGCAGCTGCCAGTCGCCGACGAGCGCCTGGATGACCGCCACGGGGCTCGGCAGCAGAAACGACGGGACGAGCCCCACCGAGCACACGAGCTGCCAGATGGCGACCAGGGCCAGCACGGTCACCGGGGCGGCCAGCTTGCCGACAAGCGGGCTCACCCCCGCCGTGCGCGCAAGCGCCGGCGCACCCGAGCCCTTACGCTTCGGACTCATGGTACTTTCCGACCTTCTGCTCCGTCGTCAGCAGGCCGCGCTCGGGCGCATAGAAGATCTTGGCATAGGTGGCCACCTTGTCGGCGCCGGCCTTGATGACGATACGGTTCACCTCGGCGAGCACCTCCATGCACAGGTCGTAATCGCCCTCGATCGCGGTCTCGAACGGACCGACGTACGCATCGGGGAACTTGGACATGATGTAGGCGATGGCCTCGTCGACGATGCGGCAGGTCTCCTCGTCGCTCTCCGTGTTCTGCGGCAGCACCTGAATCGCTACGCTTGCCTCCATGGTCTTCCCTTCCGGGGCATGGAAAAAGCCCCTCGAACATCGTAGGGGCTTTTGTATCAAAGCGTTGGTCCCTACGCCGGCATTACCCGGATCAGGTTCAGGGTCGAAGCGGTGCGGGCGATGCTGCCCATCGAGCTTCCTCTCAGCCGGCATCCGCCAGCTCCCCTCTTGCGTGTCCAGTATATCCCAACTCGCGCAACCGCTCGCGCGTTCTTGCGACATCGGACGGCGCGGGACTCCATACGCTATCGAGATGCGGCCGACGGCAGCGCGCGACGGCCGGGCTCCGCGCCGTACGCGCGCGCATTGCGCGCCGCGAGCAGCACCGTGCTGCCGTTGTGCACCAGCGAGCTCGCCTGCGGGGTGACGATCCCCGTGACGCCGCCCGCCAAAAGCAGCGAATTCAAACCGATGACCTCGGCGAACGACGCGTCCATGCGAGCCGCGAGGCCCATGGAGAGCCTGCGCAGGCGCACGAGCGCATCCAGGTCGCCATCGGTGAGCGTGATATCGGCGACCTCTTTGGCGATCGCGGTCCCCGACCCCATGGCGACGCCGACATGGGCAGCGGAGAGCGCCGGCGAGTCGTTCACGCCGTCGCCCACCATCACCACGCGGCGACCCTCCAGGCGCAGCTGCTCGACGATGCCGTGCTTGTCTTCCGGCAGCAGGTCGCTTCGCCACTCGTCGATACCCGCCTCCGCGGCGATGCGCGACGCGGCGCGGGCGTTGTCGCCGGTGAGCATCACGATGCGCGTGAAGCCGAGCTCGCGCAGCTCGCGTATCGCGCGCGCCGTGCCGGGCTTGCACGGATCCTGGATGCCCACGACGCCCTTGAGCTCGCCGTCGACCGCGAGATAGAGCACGGACAGGCCGCCGAGCTCGGCGGCGATCTTCCCGCGCGCCTCGTCGGGGATGCGGACGCCCTCGTCCTCCACCACGAAATGCTCCGAGCCGATCACCGCGCGCTTGCCGTCGAGCGAGCTCGCGATGCCGTGCGCGACCAGGTACTCGACCGCCGCATGGCGCTCGCGATGCTCAAGCCCCTCCGCCGCCGCGGCGCGTACCACGGCGCGCGCCACCGGATGCGGAAAGTGCTCCTCCAGGCACGCCGCGAAGCGGAGCACCTGCGTCCTCGTCCATCCGTCAAGCGGAATGACGGCGCACACCCGGGGCGCCGCCTCGGTCAGCGTGCCGGTCTTGTCGAACACGATGGTGTCCGCCTCCGCCATGGCCTCGAAGTGCCTGGAGCCCTTGACCGTGAAGCCCTCGCGCGCCGCCTGGCTCATGGCCGAAAGGACCGCGATGGCGCCGGTGAGCTTCAAGGCGCACGAGTAGTCGACCATGAGCGCCGCGCTCGTGCGGGTGAGGTTGCGCGTCGTCAGGGCGACGATGCCCGCAAGCAGGAAGTTCCACGGCACGATTCGATCGGCGAGCCGCTCGCGGCGCGCCAGGCCCTCCGCCTTGTAGGCCTCCGCCTGCTCGACCAGGTTCACGATCGAGCGCAGCTTGGTGTCGCTCGCACCGGCCTTGACGCGCACGTACGCCTCGCCGTCCTCCACGGCGGTGCCGGCGAACACGTCGTCGCCCACGGTGCGCTCCACCGCGAGCGGCTCGCCGGTCAGCGACGACTGGTTCACCATGGCGGTCCCCTGCTCGACCGTGCCGTCGACCGGAACGGGCATGCCGGTGCGCACGACGATGAGATCGCCGGCGACAAGCGAGTCCGCAGGGACGCGGCGCTCCTCCGCTCCGCGCAGGGCCGGATCTCCGCAGGGCACGAGCTGCGCGTAATCGGGCACGTCGAGCAACGTGTAGATCAGCTGGTTTTGCGACGTGGCGCGCGTGTAGTCCTCGAGCAGCTCGCCCAAGTTGAGCAGCAGCATGGTGCTGGCGGCCGTCTTGAAATCGCGTTGCAGAAGCGAGATGCCGATGGCGGCCGCGTCGAGCACCGGCACGTCCAGGCGCGCACGGGCCAGCGAGCGCGCCGCGGCGCGGGCAAACCCCCGAAAGCCCCACAGGGTGCACAGGGCGCGCACCGGCGCGGGGAGGAACCAGCGTCGGGCGACATGGCCGCCCACGAGCGTCGCCACGTCCATCAGCAGGCCGTGGGTTTTCGGTGCCAGCGCGATCTCGCACGACCCCCGCGCCGCGTCGATCGCCTCGGCATCGACCGCGCGCAGCGCCGCCAGGGCTCCCTCGCGCTCGCCAGCGGCATAGCGCACGGCCACCGACCCGATGCGCGGGTAGATCGACACCGCGGCGATAGCGGGAGCGGAGAGCAGCACGCGCCTCAGCGCGTCCAGATCCGCGTCGGGCACCCTTCCGGCAAGCTTCACGCGCATGCGCCCGGGAACTTCATGCTCGATCGTTATCTGCATGATTGCACGTCTCCCCTTCATGAACGGCGGCTGCGGTGGGGACGGGTCCCTCCGCAGCCGCCTTCCAGCTGTCCGGATTCGAGGCGCTACTCGGCCTTCTGCTCGACGGGCTTATCCGCCACGGCCTGCTCGTCGGCGTAGCACCCGCAGCAGCAGGCATCGTCCGCAGCCATCTCGGAGTTGAGGTACTCGGCCTCCGCCACGATGTCATCGACCTCGGCCTTGGCCTGCTCGACGATGTCCTCGTAGCCCGCCTTGACGCGCATGCCCGCGGCGACGCCCTGAACGGCGAGGCGCTTGGCGGCGTCACTCGTGACGGCCTTGATGCCCACGGCGCCCAGCAGAGCGCCGATGCCGACGAGTGCCGCATGCGTTTTGGAAATGCTGAAGATAGACATGAGATGACCCTTCCGTGTCGCGAATGATGCCGATAGTCGTTTTTTCAACATAGTTCGCGTGCACGGTATGCCAAAGGAAACTTTTTGCCACAACACGATAGACATAGTTTCCCTTGTGAAACTATTGAGAATCTGAGGGGAGGGCCCAGGCTGCCTACAATCCTTTTGAAGGGAAACCCGCACGAAAGGATCGCCATGAAACAGCATCGGTTTTGGGCGTACGCGATGATCGTGTGCGCGCTCATGTGCGTCTACACGGGCAAGAAGCACATATAGGGAAGGCCGGAGCCCCTCCTGAAAAGGCAGCGCACGCCAACGGGTTGATCGGCAGCTGGCCGGAGGTGATGACCAGCCCGTTCTCGGTCACGGCGCCCTGGTTTTTCAGGGACAGTCCCCCGAATTTCACTCAGTGAAATTCGGGGGACTGTCCCTGAAAAACCGCTAAAAGACCGCTTCTATGACAGGAACACGGCCGCCTCGTAGGGGCGCAGCTCGAGCGCGCCGTCGGCACCCGGCACGGGCGCATCGTCGTAGCTGCCGAGCAGGTACCGCGCACCGTCGACATCAAGTCCCGTCGCGCGCGACGGCTCGGAATCGAACGAGCACACCGTCACCAGGCGCGCGTCGCCAAGCGTGCGCTCGAAGGCGATGACCTTGGGCGCCTGGGTGCCGGCATCCAGGAAGCGAACGGCGCCCTCGGCAAGCACGGGCAGCTCGTGGCGCAGCCGCACGAGCTCGCGGTAGAACTCGAACAGGGAGCCGGCGACGCCGACCTCGGCCTCGGCGTTGACGAACACGTGGTTTTCCGGCACCGCGAGCCAGGGGGTTCCCGTCGTGAAGCCCGCGTGCGGCCCCGAGGTCCACTGCATGGGCGTGCGGCCGTTGTCGCGCGAGCGCTCGTTCACGACGTGCAACGCCTCCTCGGCCGTGGCGCCGCCCTCCATCAGGATGCGGTAGTTGTTCGTGCTCTCCACGTCCGCGAAGCAGTCGATCGAAGGATACCCCGCGTTGGTCATGCCCAGCTCGTCGCCCTGGAAGATATAGGGCGTCCCCTGCAGGGTGAACGAGCAGGTCGCGAGCATGCGGCCGACGCGCTCCCAGCTGCCGCCGCGCTCGCCGGCACCCTCGCGGCCACCGAAGCGCGTGATCGCGCGCGGCTGGTCGTGGTTGTCCCAGAACAGCGCGTTCCAGCCGCCGCCCGCCTGCATGCCCTCCTGCCACGAGCGCAGGATCTCGCGCAGCCGCGCGATGTCGGGCTCCATGAGCTTCCACTTGTCGCCGTCGGCGTAGTCCACCTTCAGATGATGGAAGCTGAACGTCTGGGTGAGCTCGTGGCGCTCGGGCGTGGTGTAGAGGATACAGTTCTCGAGCGTGGTCGCGGCCATCTCGCCCACCGTGAGCATGCCGTCGATACCGGACGCGGCCACGAGTTCACGCAGGTACTCGTGGACGTGCGGGCCGTCGGCCACGAGGCTGCGGCACGAACCGTCCGGCGTGTCCTCAAAGACCTCGGGCTTGGAGATGAGGCTCACCACGTCGAAGCGGAACCCGTCCACCCCGCGCTCGCGCCAGAAGCGCACCACGTCGGCGCATGCGGCGCGCACCTCGGGGTTCGTCCAGTCGAGGTCCGGCTGGCTCACGTCGTGCATATGCAGGTACCACTTCCCCAGGCGCGGCTCCCACTCCCATGCGCTGCCGCCGAAAGCGCACTGCCAGTTGGTCGGTGGCTCGCCCGGATCTCCCGCGCCGGTGCTGCCGCGCCCGTCGCGCAGGATGTAGTAGCGCCGGTAGCGCTCATCGCCCGCGAGCGCGCGCTGGAACCAGGCGTGCTTGCTCGAGGTGTGGCAGAGCACCATGTCGAGCATGACGCCGAGGTCGCGCGCATGCGCCTCGCGCACGAGCTCGTCGAAGTCGTCCATCGTGCCGTACACCGGATCGATTGCGCAGTAGTCCGAGATGTCGTAGCCGCCGTCAGCCTGGGGTGACGGGAAGAACGGCGTAATCCACAGGTAGTCGACGCCCAGATGCGCCAGGTAGTCGAGCTTGGAGGTGATGCCCGGCAGGTCGCCGATGCCGTCGCCGTCGCTGTCGCAGAAGCTCTTGATATAGATCTGGTAGACGACGCTTCGCTTGAAATCCTTCTCGATTGCAGCCATGCTGCAAGCCCCTTTCCGATGGTTTCGATGGTCTTGCCGAATGTGCCGCAGCACCACTCGGCGCCCCTTGTGACCTCCGGGTCCGCCGAGCAATCGCCCGGTGGACCCGAAGCATGCGCTGCAATCAGCCGCGATACGTGATGACAGGAGTCTGTCCCTCCGCAGCGTCCATGCCGCTCGCGAACTCGAAATCGGTCGCGTCGGCCGTGGAGGCCACGATGAAGGCCGTGGTCGCCGGGTGGCCCGCCGCGGCGATCTTTTCGGTGTCGAACGTGAGCAGCTTGGTGCCGGCCTTGACCTTGTCGCCCTGGTTCACAAAGCACGCGAAGCCGTCGCCGCCCATGTCCACGGTGTCGATGCCCACGTGGATGAGCAGCTCGACGCCGTTGTCCAGCGTGAGGCCCACGGCGTGGTTGGATGCGGGCATGGTCACGGTCACGGTGCAGTCGGCGGGAGCCACCACGGTGTCGCCGGAGGGCTCGATGCACACGCCGTCGCCCATGACCTTGCTGGCGAACATCGGGTCGGGCATCTCGGTGATGGGCATGACGCGGCCGGCAAGCGGGGCGAGCAGGGCCTGCTCGCAAGGCTCAGCGCTGGCTGCAGGGGCCGAAGCGGAAGCGGGCTCGGCGTCGGTTGCGGACTCGGCGGCGGCCTCGATCTTGGCGATGCCGCGGTCGGCGCCGGACAGCTGGCGCTTGCCCACGATCAGGGTGAGCACGAAGGGCACCACGATGGCGATAAGCATGCACAGCGCGAAGATGCCCCAGTAGTTGAACATGATGGACAGGATGCCCGGAAGACCGCCCACGCCGATGGAGAGGGCCTTCACTCCGAAGCCCGTGCAGACCATGGCGGCGCAGGCCGAACCGATCATTCCGCAGACGAGCGGGAACTTGTACTTGAGGTTCACGCCGAACAGCGCGGGCTCGGTGACGCCCAGGTAGCAGGAGATGCACGCGGGGATGTTCACCTGCTGGGCGCGCTCGTTGCGCTTCTGGAGCACGATCATGGCGAGCACGGCGGAACCCTGGGCGATGTTGGACAGCGCGATCATGGGCCACAGCGTGGTGTACTCGTAGATGCTCACCATCTGGGAGTCGATGGCGTTGGTCATGTGGTGCAGGCCCGTCATAACGAGCGGAGCGTAGAGCAGGCCGAACAGGGCAGCGAACAGCACGCGCACGTCGGAGGCGAGACCCCAGCTCACGGCGTTGGCGATGGCATCGCCGATAGCCCAGCCGATGGGGCCCACGACCAGATGGGCGATGAACACCGCAGGCACGAGCGACATGAAGGGAACCACGATCATGCGCACCACGTCGGGCGTGACCTTGGTGAAGAACTTCTCGAGCCCCACCAGCACGAAGGCGGCCATGAGCGAGGCGATGACCTGGCCCTGGTAGCCGGTGCCCACAAAGGAATAGAACCCGAAGTCATAGGTGTGGGCGGCGATATCCTCCGCCGACGCGCCCGCCACCGAGAAGCCGTTCAGCAGCTGCGGCGAGACGAGCGTCAGGCCCAAGATGATGCCCAGAATGGGCGTGGTGCCCATCTTGCGCGTGACCGACCAGCAGATACCGACCGGCAGCATGTGGAACACGGCCTCGCCGATGACCCACAGGAAGCTGTACATGCCGTTCCAGAAGACCCACATGTCGGCGATGGACTTCGTGCCGTGCTCCAGATCGAAGGCGCCGGCGTCGTTGAAGAAGTTGACCTCGCCGATGATGTTGCGGAAGCCCAGAATCAGACCGCCACAGATGAGCGCGGGGATGAGCGGGGCGAAGATCTCTCCGAGCACGCCCATGGCGCGCTGAAGCGGATTCTGGTTCGCTCCCGCCGCGGCCTTGGCGGCCTCCTTCGACACGCCCTCGATGCCGGAGACCTTCGTGAACTCCTGATAGAAGTCTGCCACGTCGTTGCCGATGATGACCTGGAACTGTCCGGCCTGCGTGAACGTGCCCTTGGCGGCGGGCAGCTCCTCGATTGCCGCCACGTCCGCCTTGCCCTCGTCGACCAGCACGAAGCGCATGCGCGTCATGCAGTGGGTGACGGCAGAGATGTTCTCCTTCCCGCCCACGAGGTCGAGGAGCTTTGCGGCATCCTCTGTGTACTTTGCCATGCGGTAACCCCTTTCGCAGATAACTTATTTGAATAAGTTGCTGACGCAAGTGTACGCCCCTCGGATCAAAACTTATTTGAATAAGTTTGGCTTGCCATAAACGGTCGGTTTTTACCCGCAAACGGTTCATTGAGCAGCGAAGATGTGGCCGATTAGGCCGCTTTGGACGCCTCGGTGCCTTCCGCTTGCGCGCGCTCACTTATCTGAATAAGCTGTGGGTATCCGACAACCGACGATGCGATTCTCTTGGCGGTGGATCTGTGAAAGCCCGATACGACGCTATCTTTCGCGACCTGCGCGACACCATCGAGGACGGGACCTACCCGTTCCAGTCCTTCCTCCCCTCGGAGGCGGAGCTGACCCGGTACTACACCTGCTCGCACAACACGCTTCGGCGCGCGCTCGGGCTCTTGCGCGAACAGGGCTACGTGCAGCCGGTGCACGGCAAGGGCGTGCGCGTGGTCTTCCAGAAAACGGAGCGCGAGACCTTCTCCGTCGGGCAGATCGAGTCGTTCCGCGAGGCGGGCCGGCGCTCGCATTTTCGAGCCGAGACCCGCGTGGTGGATATCCACCATCTCACCGCCACCGAGCAGATCGCCACCGCCTACGGCTTCGAGGAGGGGGTCGACCTGACCTACGTCGAGCGCGTGCGCGTCATACACGACGAGGCCCTCATCCGCGACTGCAGCCTGTTTCTCACCGAAGTCGTCCCCGACATCACCGAGGACATCGCGCGTTCGTCTATATATGAGTACATGGAGCACACGCTGGGCATCACGATCGCCATGAGCAAGCGCACCATCACCGGCGAGCGCGCCAACGAGCGTGACCGCGCGCTGCTCGACCTCGACGGCGTCGACTACCTGGCCGTCGTGGACAACCGCACCTTCGACGCGCAGGGCATCCTCATCGAGTGCACGCAGTCGCGCCACCGTCTGGACCATTTCCGCTTCCGCGATACAGCCGTGCGCCAGAAGGTGTGATGAGACGGGGGCCGCTTGCCCCCGGCAGCCGAGGGGGCAAGCGGCACCGCCCAAAAAATCCAATTGTGCGCTACAGCATCCAGTCGGCGCTTTCGCGCTGCAGGCGGACCATGCGCGCGAACAGGCCGTCGGCCGCAAGCAACTCGTCGGGGCTCCCCTGCTCCACGACGCGCCCCTCGTCGAGCACCACGATCTTGTTCGCCGAGAGCACCGTGCGCATGCGGTGGGCGATCACGATGACGGTCCGGTCCGCCAGCAGCCGCGACAGCGCCGTCTGCACCGCCGTCTCGTTCTCGACGTCAAGACTCGCCGTCGCCTCGTCGAGCAGCACGACCGGTGCGTCCTTGAGCAGGGCGCGGGCGATCGAGATGCGCTGGCGCTCGCCGCCGGAAAGCTTGGAGCCGTTCTCGCCGATCATCGTGTCGTAGCCCTGCGGCATGCGGGAGACGAAGTCGTCGCAGTTGGCAGCCCGCGCCGCCGCGAGCACCTCCTCGTCGGTGGCATCGCGCCGGCCCAGGCGGATATTGCCCATCACCGTGTCGTCGAACAGCAAGACGTCTTGGAACACCACGGAGAAGTCGCGCAGCAGCGACTCGTGGTCCACGGCCGAGACGTCCACGCCGCCCACGCTCACCCGGCCATCCGACGCGTCCCAGAAGCGGGCCGCCAGGCGGGCGCACGTGGACTTGCCGGATCCGGAGGGGCCCACGAGCGCGGTGACCTCCCCCTCGCGCGCCGTGAAGCTCACATGCGAGAGCACCTGCTCCGCGCCGCCGTACGAGAAGCTCACGTCGTCGAACACCACATCATGGCCGACCGGCTCGAACGCGCCGTCTCCCGTGGCGAGCGGCTCCTCGTAAAACGAGCGCATGCGGGCGGACGCCGTGCGCGCGGAGAACAGCTCGGCGATCAGCATGAGGCACTGGTCGAACGGCGCGTAGATGCGGCTCACCACGACGAGGAAGGCGAACAGCGTCATGAACGTGCAGGTGCCGTCCATGATGAAGGCCGCGCCGGCGAGCACCGTGGTCGCAAAGCCCAGGCGCAGGATGATCTGGCCGCCGTTCACGCACACGCCGCACGCGATCTCGCTTTTGAACGCCTGGCGCTCGGCCTCGTCGACGTCGCGGCGAATGTGCTCGAGATAGCGCTCCTCCTGGTTGGTGGCGCGCACCTCGCGCACGCACTCGAGCGCTTCCTGGATATCCTCGGAGATCGCAAGCCCCCGCATGCGGGTGGCGTGCATCATCGGCTGCAGGGCCGAGCGCGCGCCGAACAGCACCGCCAGGCCGACCGGGCAGCTCCACAGGGAGGCGAGGGCGAGGCGCCAGTCGAACGCGAAGAGCCCCACCGCCGCCACGCCAAGCGTGATGTAGGCGCCGTAGAGCTCCGGCAGCACATGGCTGTAGGCGTGCTCGGTCGTCTTGACGTCGGTCATGAGCGTCTCGGTGAGATCCGCGAGGTCGCGGCGGCCGAAAAACGACAGCGGCAGCTTGCGCAGGCGCTCGGCGAGGTTGATGCGCTGGCGGCCGCTCTCCTTGTAGATCACGCCGTACTGATAGTAGTAGGCGTAGTACTCCGCCACGAACAGTGCGATGATGAACACGGCCAGGCCCGCCAGATACGGAAGCGGGTCGGGCAGGGCGGCGCCGTCTGTGAGGTGCGCCATGAACGCATCCATCAGCATATAGATGATGCCGACGCCGGCGAACACGGCGATGTTGGCCGCCGCGGTCCACGCGGCACCGAGCTTGACGTTGCGCACGCCCTCGTCGGTGAGCGCGTACTTCTCCTTGATGCTCATCGGGCATCGCCCCTCTCCGTTGACGCCGCGTCGCTCGAGATGCGCCAGCTCACGGCCTGCTCGTAATCGGCCCACATGCGCGCGTAGATGCCGCCTGCGGCAAGCAGCTGCCCATGCGAACCCTGCTCGGCCACGCGTCCTCGGTCGAGCACCACGATGTTGTCCGCGCCGCGCACCGTCGAGAGTCGATGGGCAATCATGATCACCGTGCGCGGGGCGCCGTCGCGGCTGCGCGCGAGGCGCTTGAAGGCCTTTTGAATCTTGACCTCGTTTTCCGGGTCGGCGAACGCCGTCGCCTCGTCGAGCACGACCACGGGCGCGTCCTTCAGGATCGCACGGGCGATCATGAGGCGCTGAACCTCGCCGCCGGACAGATACGTGCCGCCCGTCCCCACCAGCGTGTCGACTCCTTGTGGCAGCTTCTCCAGGATGTCGTCGCACTGGGCCGCGGAAAGAGCCGCCAGGATCTCCTCGCGCGACGCTTCGGGGCGCGAGGCGCGCACGTTCTCGAGCACGGTCTGCCTGAACAGCCGGTTCGCCTGGAACACGAAGGCCACGCGGTCCATGAGGTCGTGCGGGTCGAGATCGCGCACGTCGACGCCCCCGAGCGACACGCGTCCGGAATCGACGTCCCAAAAGCGCGGGACGAGGCTCGCCGCCGTCGTCTTGCCGCCGCCCGACGGGCCCACGAGGGCCACCGTCGCGCCCGCCGGAACCTCGAAGCTCACATGGTCGAGCGCCGGCTCCTCGGCACCCTCGTACGTAAAGGTCACGTCCTCGAAGCGCACGTCGTTGCCCGCAGGGGCCTGCACCCGTCTCGGAGCCCGGATCACGGGCGCCGCCAGCACCTCGTTCACGCGCGAGACGGCGTCGGCAGCCGATTGGAACGCCTCGGACATGAACATCACGCGGGTCATGGCCGTCGGAATCACCGCGGCGAAGATCGTATAGAACGCCACGTTCGCCACGAAGGAGGCGAAATCCGTCTCGCCCGGGGCGAGCAGTAGCGCGACCGGCACCAAGAACACCACGACGCCGTTGATGATCGTAAGCGACAGCGACTGCGGAACCTGGCACCATGTGACCGCGTAGTCCTGCGCCAGACGCGTGAACTCCTCGATCGCATCGTGGAACGCGCGGAACGAGTAGACGGTCTGCTGGAACACCTTCACCACGGGGATGCCGCGCACATATTCCGTGCCCGTCTTGTTCATCTTGACGAGCGACTCCATGTAGCGCGTCATGAAATCCATGCCCCGGCCGCCCATCATGTAGAACAGGCAGGCGAGCGAGATGGCGACCGCCGCCAGGCACGCGAGGCCGAGCCGCCAGTCGAACACGAAGAACAGCACGAGCATGCCGACGATCATGGCGATGCTGCCGGCCGTGTCGGGCAGCTTGTGCGCAAGCAGGCCCTCGGTCTCGGCGGCGCAGCCGTCCACCACGCGGCGCAGCGCGCCGCTCGCATGGGTGTCGAAATAGCCGAGACTCGTGTGCATGAGATGCTCGGTGGCGCGCTTGCGCATGTTGGAAGCGCAGCGGAAGGCGGCCGCGTGTGTGCACATGAGCCCCGCGAAATACAGCAGGATCGAACCCACGGCAAAGACCAGCGCCCACCATCCGTAGACGCCGATGCCCGTCGCCGCGCTCCAATCGGGTGCCACCGCGATGAGGTCGCGGGCGACGAGCCAGATGCATATATAGGGACCGAAGCTGATAAGCATCGATGCCGCCGAGAGCAAGCAGCCCACATAGGTGAGCACGCGGCGTTCTTCTGCAAAATCGAGCAGCTGGGATATGGCGCCGCGCCCCTTGCCCTGGGCGGCGGACTCACCGTTTTGTCCCATGGGATACCCCCTTCTCTCTTGTTTTGTTGAGCTAGTCTAACTTATCATTCGAGTGAACGTTGGCTAACTCATGGAGGCCAGATTGGGACGAATTCGAAACGATGCGGCATCCTGCGCGGCACCGCGGGCACGCGCCCGCGCGCACGACCGCCTCTCGATGCTCTACGAGCCGCAGGTCGAGCAGTTCGGCATCGCGCTCGAACCGTGCGGCGAGGCCCTCGCGGGCCGTGCGTCCACCGACGATGCCGATGCCGCCGTCTTCGTGTACCGCATCGACGGCTGCTGCGTCGTCACCTCGCACCGCGTGCTCGTGAAGCGCGACATGCCGTTTTTCGAGCAATCCGTGCCGGGCCTGTGCGTCTGCACCCTTTCGCGCGACAGCCTCGCCCTGTGCCCGGTCGCGCCCCCGCGGCGCAGCCGTCCGCACGGCAACGTCGCCATCTTTGGCGACGGGGCTATGAAAAGCGACCGGTCGATCCTGCGCGCCGGAACGCGGCAGGACGCGACGTCGATCATGCTTTTGCCCCGATGGTTCGACCGGCTGGACGGTCGCGCGCGCCATGCGGCGCGCGCCCTCATGGAGGAACCGGGCGACACGTGCATCGGGGATACCGCGGCAGCGCTCGACCGCACGATGCGCGCCCTGACGCCGCTGTTCGGCGGAAGACTCGCCGATCTGGCGATGCTGCATGCGCATACGGGGCGTGCGGCGCTGACCGCGCTCGGGTGGTACCTCGAGCGGACGCGCGCCGAGGCCGCAGCGGGCACGCGGGAGCAACGGCAGCTGGTTCGCAGCGCGCAATGCCACGTCGGAATCAATCTGGATAAACCGCTCTCGCTCGATCAGGTCGCCCGCGACCTGCTAACCAGCCGCACGCGCCTGTGTGCCGCATTCAAGCAGGAGACGGGCGAGAGCCTGGGCGCCTACATCCGCCGAACGCGCATGGAGCGCGCCGCGGAGCTGCTGGACAACCCCCGTCTCGACATCGCCGCCATCGCGTGCGCCGTGGGCTATCCGCGCACGTCGAGCTTCACCGTCGCTTTCGAGCACGCCTTCGGTTGCTCCCCTACCGCCTTTCGCGCGCGGTGCGGTGGCGCTCTCGGACGGGATCGTTTTTGCCCATGACGGTGCGCTGTGCCATCATGGGCAAAAACAACACCGTTCCAAACAGTGCCGCCGCCGGGAGGGCATCTCATGCGTATAGGAGAAACCTATAGGACCATCGCGATACTCGCCCTCATCGGTATACCCATCGGCATCGCGGTCGGCGCCATCGATGCACTGTTCGGCCGCGTGCTGCTCGTCATCACCAGTTTCCGCGATGCGCATCCCTGGCAGCTCGTCCCGTTTCTTGCCCTTGCAGGCGTGGCGATCGCATGGGCGTATCGCCGCTCCGGCAAGAACACCGGACGGGGCATGGGCCTCGTGTTCGACGTCGGCCACGGCACGGAACCCGAAATTCCCCTGCGCCTCGTCCCCCTCATCATGGGGGGCACGTGGATCACGCACCTGTTCGGCGGTAGCGCCGGCCGAGAGGGCGTGGCGGTTCAGATCGGCGCCACCCTCGCGCACGGGGTCGGAAGAAAGCTCCCTCTGCGCGATGTGGGCAACACCTTTTTGGTCTGCGGCATGGCCGCCGGCTTCGCGGGCCTGTTCCGCACGCCGCTTGCCGCCTGCATCTTCGCCCTCGAGGTCCTGGTGGCGGGCAGGCTCGAGTACCGTGCGCTGTCCTGCGCGCTCACCGCGTCGTTTGCCGCCAGCATGACCTCGGGCGCCCTGGGGCTCGAGAAATTCGAGGTCCCGCTTGCCGAGGCCCTCGCCATCACGCCCGCCTCGCTCGTGCAGCTCTGCCTGGCGGGCATCGTCTTCGGGCTGGTCGGCGGTGCCTTCGCCTGGTGCCTCGCCGCAGCCAAACGGCAGGCCGCGCGCATCGGCAACCCGCTCGTGCGCATCGCCGTCATCGGCGTCGCGCTGTCGGTCGCGCTGCTCGCGCTGTGGCAGGGCCGCTATGCCGGCCTGGGCACCAACCTCATCTCCGCGAGCTTTTCTGGCGAGGGCGCTGGCGGCATCTTCGTCTGGGACTGGGCGCTCAAATTCGCCCTCACGGTTACCACGCTTGCCGCCGGCTACCAGGGCGGCGAGGTGACCCCGCTGTTCTCCATCGGCGCGAGCCTGGGCGTCGTGCTTGCAGGCGCGCTCGGGCTTCCCCTCGAGCTGACGGCGGCGCTTGGCTACGCGGCCGTCTTCGGAGGCGCCACCAACACGATGCTCGCGCCCATCCTCATCGGCGGCGAGGTCTTTGGCTTTGAGAACCTGCCCGCGTTCTTCGTCGTATGCGCGGTGGGCTACCTCGTGAACGGCAACCGCTCGATCTACACGGGCCAGACGCGCATCTGATGGGTTGGAACGAACCCGTCCCCAACGAACCCATGGTATACTTGTTCGAACATGTTAGCCATAAGGAGCTCCTATGCGCATCGAACACGTCGCGCTGTATGTCAACGACCTGGATGCCGCCAAGCAGTTCTTCACGCGCTATTTCGACGCCCGGTCCAACGAGCTGTACCACAACGCCACGACAGGATTTCGCTCCTATTTCCTCTCGTTCGATGACGGCGCGCGCCTCGAGATCATGACGCGCCCCGACATGGACGACCTGGAGAAGCCGCTTGCAAGGACCGGCTTTGCGCATCCTGCCTTCAGCGTCGGAAGCCCCGAGGCCGTCGACCGCCTGACCGCGCAGCTCGCCGCCGACGGGTACCGGGTCGCAAGCGGCCCGCGCACCACGGGCGACGGATACTACGAGAGCTGCATCGTGGCGCTTGAGGGCAACCAGATCGAGATCACCGTGTAATCGACTGCCGCGCCCCTGCTTAGGAATCGCTTAACTCTGCCATACGGTGCCGTACGCGCGCAGCGCTCCCCTACAATTGAAATCGATCTCGAAGGAGGCCTGCATGCTGCGCACCCACATCACCCGTCTTGTCGTCTCCGCGCTTTCGCTGGCGCTCGTGGCGCCCCTTTCCGGCTGCCTGGTCGCCGACAACACCGGATCGCGCATCGACAAGCTGAGCGACCCGTCCATCCAAGACGCCCTCGACCAGACTTCCGATGCGCTCGGTGACGTGGCCGATGCCCTCGATCAGGTGCAGAGCGACATAGCGGGCGCCATCAACGACGTGACCGGCACCCTCGAGGACCTCTCCGATCTGCCGAGCGTGCTTACCGACCTGCTCGGGAAAGACGGCGTGCTCTCCAAGGCGCAGACCGTGACGGTCGAGGACGCGCAAACGGGAGAGGTGCTCGCCACCTACGACGACGCCTCGGATATCTCACAGCTCACCGACACCCTCAGCGGCATGGATTACGCTGCATGGAGGCTCGCCGCATCGCGTCCCGACAGTCCCGAAGAGTTCATCATCCGCGTGAGCCAGACCGAGACCCTGAAGCTCGGCCAGGATCCCGACACGCTTGCGACCAACGAGCTGTTCACCATCACCACGTTCGCCGATTCGCCCGTCATCGAGCTCGACATCGCATCGCTCTCGTTCACGCCGGCACTCGAGCTCCCCGAAGCCGATATCGCCTGCATCCGCGGCCTCGTCTAAGCTGCCAAGCAAACACAAGCAACGGCGTGAAGAAGCGCTACGGCTTCATCTATGTCGATCGCACCGATGACGACCCGCGCGAGTGCCGTCGGTACCGCAAGGATTCGTTTGCCTGGTACCACGACGTGATCGCGAGAAATGGCGCCGGGCTCACGCTGTAGGAGCGCATCACAGACCATTCGCCTGCAAAGCCCTCCGGATCCCCGTTGGGATCCGGAGGGCTTTCACCATGCGGGATGGGCGCTCGACCAAACATGCCGTGTCGCAGGGCCCATGCCGTAAACCCAGCAAAAAGCAGCCCTTGCGCACCGAGCGCAAGGGCTGCTTCAGCATGGAGGCGCGGCGCGTTCTGACCGCGTCTCAATAGTTCCAGACGTGCCGGGGGCCTACATGAGGCGCAGCCCGACCTCCTTCAGCTGGGCCATGGAGACCTCGCTCGGCGCGGCCGACATGAGGTCGGAGCCGGAGCTCGTCTTGGGGAACGCCATGACGTCGCGGATGGAGTCGCTGCCGGCGAGCAGCATGCACACGCGGTCGAGACCGAGCGCGAAGCCGCCCATGGGAGGCGCACCGAAGGTGAGGGCCTCCATGAGGAAGCCGAACTGCTCGCGGGCGCGCTCCTCGGAAAAGCCCATGAACTCGAGCATCTTGAGCTGCAGCTCGGAGTCGTGGATACGCATGCCGCCGCCACCGGCCTCGAAGCCGTCCATGACGAAGTCGTAGGTGCACGACCCCATGGCAAGCGGATCGGTCTCGAGCAGGTCGAGCTCGTCGACATGCGGCAGCGTGAACGGCTGGTGCTCGGCCTCGTAGCGCTTGGCCTCGTCGTCCCAGTGGAACAGCGGGAAGTCGACGACCCACAGGAAGTCGTGACCCGTGCGCTCGATGCCCAGCGCATCGGCCATGTGGGAGCGCATGCCGCCCAGGATCTCGTTGGAGGCGAGGCGCGGGCCGGCGGCGAACATCACCAGGTCGCCGGGCTCGACGTCGCAGCGACGGCGCAGCTCAGCCATCTCCTCGTCGGAGAAGAACTTCACGATGGGGCTGTTGATGGAGCCGTCCTCGCGGAACGCGATCCATGCCAGGCCCTTGGCGCCAAAGGTCTCGGCCACCTTGGCGAGCTTGTCGATCTGCGCGCGCGGCCAGGCGCCGGCGCCCTTGGCGTTGATGGCCTTGACGACCTGGCCCTCCGTGTTGGCGGCGCCTGCGAACACCTTGAACTTGGAGCTCTTGAACACGTCGGTGAGGTCGACGAGCGTCATGCCGAAGCGGGTGTCGGGCTTGTCGGAGCCGTAGGTGTCCATGGCGTCCCAATAGGAAAGACGGCGCAGCGGCGTGGGCATGTCGACGCCCATGTGCGCGAATGCGTCGTGCAGCACGTCCTCGAGCGCGCCCATGACGTCGTCCTGGTCGACGAAGCTCATCTCGATATCGACCTGGGTGAACTCGGGCTGGCGGTCGGCGCGCAGGTCCTCGTCGCGGAAGCACTTGGCGACCTGGTAGTAGCGCTCGACGCCGCCGACCATGAGCAGCTGCTTGAGCAGCTGCGGGGACTGCGGCAGGGCGTAGAAGCTGCCCGGCTGCAGGCGGGACGGGACGATGAAGTCGCGCGCGCCCTCGGGCGTGGACTTGAACAGACTCGGGGTCTCGACCTCCATGAACGCGCGGTCGTGCAGCGCGCTGCGGATGGCGAAGGTGAAGTCGCTGCGCAGCTTGAGGTTGGCCATCATCTCGGGACGGCGCAGGTCCAGATAGCGGTAGCGCAGACGGGTGTCCTCGGAGGTCTCGATGCCGTCCTCGATCTGGAACGGCGGGGTCTTGGAGCGGTTGAGCACCTCGACGCGGTCGGCCAGGACCTCGATCTCGCCGGTGGGGAGCTTGGGGTTCACCGTGTCCTCGTCGCGCGCGATGACGGTGCCGTGCACGAGGATGGGCCACTCGGGACGCATGGTCTCGGCGGTGTGGAACGCCTCGCCCGCAGCGTGCTCGGGATCGAACGTGCACTGCGTGATGCCCTCGCGGTCGCGCAGGTCGCAGAAGATGAGGCCGCCGTGATCGCGGCGACGGCTCACCCAGCCGGTGAGCTTGACCTCCTCGCCGATGTTCTCGGCGCGCAACTCGCCGCAGGTGCGGGTGTGCATGGAATGGATGTCGACGGGGTTTGCGATGTGGTCGGTAGCCACAGGGGTCCTCCTTATGAGATCTGTGCCGCCCCGTGCCGGTACGGGCGGCTTGCCTACAGATTGCCGAACCTGCGTAGACGGCGCAGGCTGGGCAGTTGCACTAGCATAGCGAAAAACTCCCCTCTCCGCGCATACTTTACAAAGTGGAAGCAAACGGGACGCGGCAGCCTGCCCGTGGCGGCTCCCGCCGCCCCTGGGCAAGATGGGTTGAAACGAACCCGTCCCCACATAACCCAGCAACGAACCCGTCCCCACATGACCCATGCATGTCAAGACATTGATTTGCACGGACTGTGCATTATTCGGCACCCTTATGCATAACTCGTGCACATTGTCGCAAAATGACCCAGTAAAAATGAATATTGATAGGTGTTTCCATACTGTTGCATGCATATTTTTTCTTGCCCATGCATAGTTATAAGAATTAGCATAGGGTCCACTCATGAATTCAACGGGGTTTTGGAAGGAGAACTCTCATGAACATCACCCGTAGGCAGTTTGTCCCCCTGGCGGCCGCTTCCGCCATGGCCGCTTTTGGTGTCGCCGGCTGCAGCAACGACACCGCATCCACCGCCACCGGCAGCACGCCCGCCGCTGACGCCGGGTCCGCCGACACCTCCTCCGACGGCGAGCTCACCCTGTTCGAGTCCGGCAAGCTGACGTTTGCCACCTCGCCCGACTATCCGCCGTTCGAGAACCTCGAGGACGGCGAGTACGTCGGCCTCGATATGGACCTCGGCCGCGCCATCGCCGACTACCTGGGCCTCGAGTGCGTCTACACCAACATCGACTTCGACGGCATCATCCCGGCGATCGTCGCCGGCGGCCAGGCCGACGCGGGCCTCTCCGGCATCTCCATCACGCCCGAGCGCGAGGAGCAGGTCCTGTTCACCGACCCGTACTACATCGACAACCAGGCCGTCGCGGTCATGAGCGACAACACCGAGATCACCGAGGACAACGCCGCCGAGGCGCTCAACAACGAGGCCGTCACCATCGCGGTCCAGAGCGGTTCGACCGGCGCCGACTTCGCCGCCGAGAACTTCCCCAACGCCGAGCAGCTGCCGTTCCCCAACTTCACCGATGCCTTCGCCGCCGTCCAGGCCGGCCAGGCCGACGCGGTCTGCGGCAACAAGGCCGTCGTCGACCAGATGCTCGCCGGCGCGTACTCCGACGAGCACACCGTGCTGACCTCCGCCACCGGCGAGGAGTACGCCATCGCCGTCTCCCAGGACAACCCCGACCTGGTCGACGCCATGAACGAGGCCATCGCCGCGCTGACCGAGGACGGCACGCTCGACGAGATCATCGCCAACAACATGGGTTAATCCCCCATCACACGGCAACAGCTTACGCAACCGTTTGCTCGCGGCCCCTCTCCGGTGCGGAAGGGGGCCGCATTTCCCATATGTAGAAGCTAGAAACGAGGCTCCCGTGAGTAGTAGTTCCACACGTCGTCATCTTGCACCGGCCCTGAGCGCCATCATCGTGGCGCTGTGCGCGTGCCTTCTGTTTGCCTCCACGCCCGCGCGCGCCATGGAGATCGTCAAGTGCACCGGGCGACCTAACTCCGAAGACGACCCCACCGCCATCATGGGCAACACCCAGTCGCGCATCACCTTCGAGGCCACCGTCGACGAGGGGGAGAACATCTCCCAGCTCGTCCTGCACATTCCCGACGGCACGTCGTTCAACACCGACGACCTGGCGCTGACGCTGCTCACCGGCGACGACCTCATGACGCGCAACGAGGTCGACTACACCGAGACCGTCGACGGGCAGGACCTCGTCCTCGACTTCAACACGCCGCTGTCCCAGGCGGGCCACCTGAACATCATCGTCTACGACGTCTACTTCCCCACCGAGGGCGGCGATATGCAGGTCGAGGCGAGCTACTCAACCGCCGACGGCGCGGTCGATAACGCCTCCATCGAGGGCATCCCCGTCATCTCCGTGCAGGGCATCTCCGCCACCGAGGCGCTGTCCCAGTGGCTCGAGGAGCAGGACTGGGTGAAGGCGTGGAACTCCAACCGCTTCCTGCGCCTGTTCGCGGACCCGACGATCTTCGTGACGAGCTTCCCGGTCGTGCTGACGGGCTTCTTCATGTCCATCGCCATCGTCGCCGTCGCCTTCCCGCTCGCGATTCCGCTGGGCCTCGTGCTCGCGCTCATGCGCCTGTCCAAGTTCCGCCTGTGGCGCGGCATCGCCACCACCTACGTTAACATCGTGCGCGGCACACCGCTGTTCCTGCAGATCTACATCGCGTTCTTCGGCCTGCCGCTGGCGGGCATCAACATCCCCAACTTCCCGCTCGGCGTCGTCGTCATGATGCTCAATTCGGGCGCGTACATGTGCGAGATCTTCCGCGCCGGCATCCTCTCCATCAGCAAGGGGCAGACCGAGGCGGCGCGCTCGCTGGGCATGAACCGCCTGCAGACCACGCTCTACGTCATCCTTCCGCAGATGTTCCGCCTGGTGATCCCCAACCTCACGAGCGAGTTCATCACACTGTACAAGGACACCTCGCTGCTCGCCGCCGTCGGCATCATGGAGCTCGTCATGTACGCGCGCACCATCGTGGCGTCGACCGGCTCCATCACGCCCTATATCGTGGCGGCCCTGTTCTACCTGGTCATCACCCTGCCGCTGTCCAAGGTCACGCGCCATCTTGAGGAGCGCACCCGCGCCGGGCGCAAGCGCAAGCGCAAAGGCGTCCCCGCGGCGTCCGCAACGACGAAGGAGGCTTAACCGATCATGGCCGATACCGCATCCACGCCCGCCACGCCCGCAGCGGACGAGGCGATCATCCGCATCCAGAACCTGCGCAAGAGCTTCGGCGACCTCGAGGTCCTGCGCGACATCTCGCTCGACATCCACCGCGGCGAGGTCGTCGTCATCCTGGGCCCGTCGGGCTCCGGCAAGTCCACGATGCTGCGCTGCCTGAACCTTCTCGAGGAGCCCACGGGCGGCTCGATCATCTTCGAGGGCAAGGACATCACCGACCCCAAGGTCGACGTCAACAAGGTCCGCGAGCACATGGGCATGGTGTTCCAGCAGTTCAACCTGTTCCCGCACCTCGACGCCCTGCACAACGTCATGCTCGCGCAGCAGAAGGTGCTCAAGCGCTCTGCCTCCGACGCCGAGCGCATCGCTATGGAGCAGCTCACCCGCGTCGGGCTTGCCGACCGCGCCGACCACTTCCCCAGCGAGCTTTCCGGTGGCCAGCAGCAGCGCGTGGCCATCGCCCGCGCGCTTGCCATGGAGCCGCACGTGATGCTGTTCGACGAGGCCACGAGCGCGCTTGACCCCGAGCTCGTGCGCGGCGTCCTCGACGTCATGCGCGAGCTCGCCCAGGGCGGTATGACCATGGTCGTCGTCACCCACGAGATGGGTTTCGCCCGCGATGTCGCCGACCGCGTCATCTTCATGGACGGCGGCGTGATCGTGGAGCAGGGCTCGCCCGACGAGGTCTTCAACCATCCCAAGAGCGAACGCACCCGCGCCTTCCTGGGCGAGGTCAGCCTTAAGTAATCGAATCGCCCGCCCCGTGCGCAAAGGTTTGCACGGGGCGGGCGATCTTTTCCGGAATGCTCCGTAGGCTGGGCAGATGCACCATGTGCGAGCTCGCCTGCAGCTCAAGCGCTCCCCAAGAGCATCCATTTCCACGCGGGAACGATGTCGATATGGCCTTCCGGCATCTCGGCGCTTCCCTCCTCCCGCAGCGTGATCACGGTTCCCCCATCGACACGGGTCGCCTTCATCGCAGCAGACAACGACCCGATTTCGCGAGCCCTTGTCTTCTCGGCGCTCATATCAACCGTAACCTGGTAGAGGGCATATGGCTCGGATGCCAAAGAGTCCCCTACCAGAAAATCTATCTTCTCCCGCCGCGAAGAGGGAACGGTAAACGAGGTGATCGTCTCTATGCGGCGTCCCGAAGTCCTTCTCAAAAGCTCGATGAACACCGCCGTTTCCAGCCGTTTGCCGACATCCTGCTGATTGGCACGCGAGACCGCATAGGCCAAGCCGGCATCCGCTGCGTACACCTTCGGCGCTGCCGTGCTATCGGGCGCGAGCGATACCGAAAACTCAGGCAGCAGCTTGATGAGGTGCGCCCGCTCGAAAAGGCGAACCGTCTCGTTGATCGTTTCCCATGACGTCCTGTATCCCGCTGCACGCAAGCCGTCGACCAGACGGTTGACCGACAGGTCGCACCCGGTATTGCGCAAGCAGAACAGGGCGACCTGTGTTGCGAGCGAAATGCCCACACGTGGGTACCTGTCGACAACATCCCGAGCAACCACATCGCGCATATACGACTGCAACATCGAAATACGTGCACCCGGGGAAAGTCTTTGAACTCCCGGGAAGCCGCCCTCGAGAAGAAATCGGTCGAAGAGGGCCTCAAGCTGAGTTCTGAGCTGAGGAGACACGGCTCCATGTTCCCGCAGCTCCTCTGAAGTGGGAATATCAACGTCCTGGAATCCGCAAAACTCACGAAACGACAAGGGGAACATGCGGCACTCCAGAGAGCGCCCGCGAAACGTCGATGCGATCTCGTCTGCAGACATCTTGGAGGTCGACCCCGTGATCACGAGCGTAACGCGTTCGTGCTCAGCAATGCGCTGGCAGAACCCCTGCCAGCCATCGGCCTCCTGCACCTCATCAAGAAACAGATATGAACCTTCGGACCGTGCCGTGGGAACTTGGCGCCAGTATTCTTCGACCACATCGTTCAGCAACGTCGAGGGAGCGGGGGCCAGCCGCTCGTCTGCAAAATTGAAATAGAAAACTCGGTCGCGCGCGACGCCCGCCTTCAGCAACTCGTGAATCATCTGAAACACGTAGAACGTTTTCCCGCTGCGGCGCATGCCCGTAATGATGTGCACGAGATTGAAGAGATTCGGCTTAGGAAGCTCATCGGTTATCTTCGTGCGCGCAACTACCGGCGGAAAGGAAAACTCAAGCGCTTCACGGACAAGCGCTGCATATTCTTGGGGAGCCGGAGACACCATTTCCTCCTGTTCCTTGTCAGAATTCTCAAAGTCAGTGTACAACTTCTCGCCATCAAAGAGAAGTTGCGACGATATCTTCTCTCCGATGGCAAGAAGTTCAATAAGAATGCCGCTATCTCATATACAGCGAGATAGCGGCATCCGTTAAGCCGTTTAGAAATGAAACGTGCCTCCGAAAGGTATGCGGTATCACCCCGTGTTCTGGAGGCCCGCGGAGACGCCGGTCACGGTCGCAAGGATAAGGCTCAGGTACTTCGCCTTGGCCTCCTCGGAAAGGTCGCGGCCCTCGTCGCGCACGATGCGCAGGGCGCGCACCTGCGCGAGGGACAGCACGTCGACGTACGGGTCGCGCACGCGGACCGCGCGCCCCAGCACACGGCGATGCTCGAGCGGCCACTCGTCGCCCACGATCGCCAGCACCCAGCGACGCGTGAGCTGCATCTCGTCATACACCGCATGGGCCAGATCGGCGCGATCGCCCAGCGCCAGGTACATCTTGGCGAGACGGCCGTCCGTCTTGGCGATGGACATCTCCACGTTGTCGATGAACGTCGAGAACAGCGGCCACTCCCGATACGCCCGCCTGAGCGTCTCGAGGTCGCCGAACGCCTCGCAGGCGCTGCCCAGGCCGTACCACGCCGCCAGGTTGATGCGCGCCTGGCTCCAGCTGAACACCCACGGGATCGTGCGCAGGTCGTCCAGCGACTTGGCGCCCAGGCCGCGCTTGGCGGGGCGCGAGCCGATGGGCAGCAGGCCGACTTCGGTCAGCGGGGTCACCGTCGAGAACCACGGCGTGAAGTCGGGCATATGCAGCAGGTCGAGATACCGTTCGTGCGAGACGCGGTCGAGCTCGTCTGCCATGGCGAGGTACTTCTCGGTCATCTCAGTGTTCGCGCGCTCCACCGACGGGGCGGAGTTGAGCAGCGTCGCCGCCGCGACCCCCTCGACGTGGCGCTGCGCCAGCACCGGGTTGCCGTAACGCGCGAAGATGACCTCGCCCTGCTCGGTTACCTTGAAGAAGCATCTCACCGAGCCGGCGGGCTGCGCCAGCACCGCGCGGTTGGCCGGACCGCCGCCGCGGCCGACCGCTCCGCCGCGGCCGTGCATGAGCACCAAGTCGATATCGTGCTCGTCGGCCCAGGCGGCGATGCGCTTCTGGGCGTAATGCAGCGCGAGCGTGGCGGTCGTGGGGCCGGCATCCTTCGCGGAGTCCGAGTAGCCGAGCATGACCTCCATCTTGCGTCCCGTCTGCGCGAGACGGGCCTGGACCGCCGGCAGCTCGAGCATGTCGTTCAGCACGTCGACGCAGTGCTCCAGATCCTCCAGCTGCTCGAACAGCGGGATGACGTCGAGCTGCGGCACGTCCGAAGCGTGCGCGAACGCCAGGTTCGCCAGCTCGTAGACGTCGGCCACGTGCTGCGCCGACTTGGTGAACGAGATGATGTAGCGGTGCGCCATCTTGACCGCGTAGCGCTTCTGGATGGAGCCGATCGCGCGAAACGTGTCGAGCACCTCGCGCGTCATGGGTTGCAGGTCTCCGTGGATGCCGTGCTCGCGGATGTCCTCGAGCGCCCGCGTGTGCACGAGCGAATGCTGGCGGAACTCCATCTCCACCATGTGGAACCCGAACGACTCCGTCTGCCAGATGAGCGTCTGGACCGGACCGTAGGCGGCGCGCTCGGCACCTGCCGCGGCAAGCGAGCGCTGGACCACGCGCAGATCGGCCAGGAAGTCCTCCGCCGAGGCGTACATCACGTCGGCGTCGCGCGCCACCGTTCCGTCCAGGCGGTCGGCCATGACCAGCATGACGGCGCGATGCGGCTCGGATGCGGAGATGTCGCGCGCCCGGCTCGTGATGATCTCGCTCATCTCGACCTGATGGTTCCACAGGTTGAGCAGCTCGTCGGACGGAGCCGCGTATCCCGCCTCGAGGGTGAGGTTGCGGCCCACGCGGCGGCACTTGTCGGCGAGCGTCGCCACCATGTGCTTGTAGAACTTCGCCGCGACCTCGCGGCTCACCTTCGCGGTGACATTGGGGTTGCCGTCGCGGTCCGACCCGATCCAGCTGCCCGGATGGAAAAACGCGGGGCAGACGGGCGGCACGATGCCGGCGCCTTCGCCGAGCACCCAGTCGTCGAAGCGCCGGTAGATGCGCGGAACGATGTCGAACAACGTGTGGTCGAAGATGTCGATGACGGTGTCCGCCTCCTCGACCGGCGTCGGCTTCTTGATGGCGACCGGCGAGGTGCGCACGAGCGCATCGATCTCCTGCAGCATGTGGCGCTCGTTTTCCGCAAGGTCCAGGCCGCCCAGATGGGGGCGCTCGGAAAGAAGCTTGCCGATACGCCTGATCTTGCCCTCAACGGCGCGGCGGCGCGCCTCCGTGGGATGCGCCGTGAACACCGGGTGGAACTCGAGCTTGTTCAGCAGATCCGTCGCCTCGTCCACGCCGACCTCGTCGATCAGCTGCTTGAACGCAATCGTGAGCTCGTTGGACGGATCGACGTCCGCCTCGATGGACACCAGGCGCTCGCGATCGTGCAGCGTCTCGACGCGGTAGTTCTCCTCGCACAGGTTCGCGAGGTGGAAAAACGAGGTGAAGGCGCGCACCAGGGTCTCGAGCGTCTGCAGCGGCAGCTCGTCGACGAGCTCGACGGCAGCGCGAAACGCGCTGTTGCTGTCAGTGGTCGCCAGCGGCACGCCCTGCTCGTCGGTCTCCTCCGACGCGGCCGCGGCGCCGGGGTTGCCCTCGTTCGCATGGATCGCGTGACGCAGCAGCACGTCGAACAGCTCGCAAATCTGGGGATCGTACTCCTTGAGCACGCGGCGCTCGAGCCGCTGGAACAGCGCCAGGTTGTCACGCAGGCTGTCGGGAATCTCGATCTCCGACAGCGGTCCGCACGTCAGCGCACCGACCGTCTCCTTCAGCTCCGATAGCAGCTGCGCGCGCTCTTCCGGCTGTCCAATCTCTTCCGCCATTCGCACACCCTCCTTCCGATGCAAGCGGGAAACCACCCACCGAGTAGTTGCTGCCGCCTGAAGAAAGAACACGTTAAGAACAATCGCAAAGTATACGTGAGTCCCCCGCGTGCACAACAGGCTTCACAGAGTTCACGCTTTAGCAAACTAAATCAACCAATCAGCTGCCCCGCGCACACCGCGGCGCGTAGCGAGCGTGAGGGCAGAGGCTGCGCCAACGCAACGTGGGCCCACAGGCCGGACACGGAATGGATTGACCGGCATCTCCCCTGCGCCTCGGAGGTGGTCAATGAACGCACTCCCATTGCAAATACTCGTGCAGAATCAGCAGCATGGTCAATGAGTGCGTTCCCATTGCAAACAGTAATACCGAACCAGATTTGGTTTATCATATTATGATATGCGCTGAGATTCGGAGCGCCCTTTGGGGCCTCGCAAGTCCGAAAAAGCTCCTATACCCAACCTCATACAGAGTCATGAGCCGCTGTTGGCGCCTTTCCGCCACTTCGATTTGCAATGGGAGTGAGGTGATTGACCACAACTCAATCCTTCTATGAGAAATTGCAATGGGAATTCACTCATTGACCATCTTCCGGGCGGCATTGGCCGCCCGCCCCCAATGACAGGGCCCGCAAAACGCAGCATGCCCGCCTGCCTGCCGCGACGCGGCAGGCAGGCGGGCATGAGAAACCGAATCCCTCGCGCGGTCCTACGAGAGCAGGCGCGCAACAGCCTCGACGACGGCGCCGCGGTCCACCAGCTCCTCGTCGTGGGTCACCATGTTGCGGACCTTCACCTTGCCGGCGGCGAGCTCGTCGCCGCCGATGACCAGGATCAGGCGAGCATCGAGCTTGTCGGCCTGCTTGAACTGGCTCTTGAGCGAACGCCCCTGGTAGTCCGCCTCGGTGCGAATGCCAGCAGCACGCAGCTCGTGCGTCAACGCAAAGACCTCACCGCGCAGTTCGGCACCAGCGTTCGCCACATAGACGCACGGCTCGATCCCGGTCGCCATATCGGCACCGAACGCCTCGAGCGCGAGCATGGCGCGCTCGAATCCCACGGCAAAACCGACGCCCGGCGTGGGCTTGCCGCCCTCCAGCTCGACCAGGCCGTCATAGCGGCCGCCGCCGCCGATGGAGCCGACCCCAGCACCGGGCGCCTCGACCTCGAACACGGTGCGGGTATAGTAGTCCAGACCGCGCACGAGCGTGGGGTCCTCGACATACTCGATACCCGCGGAATCGAGATACCGCTTGACCTGCTCGTAATGGCTGCGGCAGTCGTCGCACAGGTTGTCGCGCATGAGCGGCGCCGCCTTCATGACCTCACGGCAGTGGTCGTTTTTGCAGTCGAAGGCGCGCAGCGGGTTGAGCTCGGCGCGCTCGCGGCACTCGTCGCACATCTCGTCGGCGTGGTCAAGGATGAAATCGCGCACCGCGTCGCGGTAGGCCGGACGGCACGCGGGATCGCCCATCGAGTTGATCAGCAGGCGAAGCTTGCTCAGGTCAAAACCCAACCGCTTGTAGAACTCCATGAGCATGATGATGCACTCGGCGTCGGCAGCGGGGTCGGGAGCGCCCAGCCACTCGATGCCGACCTGATGGAACTGGCGCAGGCGCCCCTTCTGCGGGCGCTCGCCGCGAAACATCGCCTCGGCGTAGTAGGCCTTGAAGGGCGTGGCGCCCTGCGGAACCAGGTTGTTCTCCACCACGGCGCGCACGACGCCGGCCGTGCCCTCGGGACGCAGGGCCAGGCGCTGCTTGGCCTTGAGCTTGGCGTCGGTCCCCTCTTCGAGCACGCGCGCGAAGTTGGCTCCCGAGAACACGCGGAACATCTCCTTGCGCACCACGTCGGTCGACTGGCCGATACCGTGGACGAACACGTCGAGCTGCTCGATAGCGGGCGTCTCGATCATGTCGAACCCGTAGGGCTCGAACACCTCGGCCGCCACCTCCTGCATATGACGCCAGGCGCGCATATCGCGCCCGATCAGATCCTTGGTGCCCTCAGCCCTCTGTGCCTGCATATGTTCCCCTTATGTCGTGTCTGCCCGTGTGGCGGCGATTCAATTCGGTCACTCATTATATGATGAGACAATACGACAACGAACCCAGTCACCAGATTCTTACCAGACATACGACGCAAAGGACGCAGCAGATGCACCGATTCACCAACGATTACTCCGAAGGGGCGGCGCCCGAGATCCTCGAAGCGCTCATCCGCACGAACGACGAGCAGACGCCCGGATACGGCGACGACGCCCACTGCGCGCACGCCGCCGACCTGATCCGCGCGGCGATCAAGCAGCCGGATGCCTACGTGCGCTTCGTGCCGGGCGGCACCGTTGCCAACATGCTCGCCATCAGCGCGCTCACCGAGGATTTCGAGGGCCCCATCTGCGCCGCCGACGCGCACCCCACCATCCACGAGACGGGCGCCATCGAGGCGTGCGGTCGGCGCCTGCTGGCAACGGACGATCCCTTCGGCATCCTCACGCCTGGGGCGGCGGAACTCACCTACCAGCACATGACGGCGACCGGCTGCCACACCACACGCCCCGCCATGATCTACTTCTCGAACACGACCGAGTACGGGCACGTCTACACGCGCGCCGAGTTCGACGCGCTGTGCGACTGGGCCGCCTCGCACGAGCTGGCCGTCTACGTCGACGGCGCCCGCATGGCGAGCGCGATGACCGCCGCGGGCGGCGACCTCGACATCGAGCACATCGCCGCGCGCGCCGACGCGTTCACGCTGGGCGGCACCAAAAACGGCATGCTCTTCGGCGAGGCGCTCGTGGTGAGCCCGCGCTCCGCCCGCGGCATGCGCGCCATCGACAGGATCCCCTACCTCACGAAACGCGCCGGCGCGATGACCGCCAAGGGCCGTCTCATGGGCGTCATGTACGAGGCGGCCTTCGATCCCGCGAAGGTGAACGAGGCGGGCGACGTCCCCTACTGGGCATACGCGCGCCGAGCGAACGCCTGCGCGGTACGTCTGGCCGAGGGGCTTGCCCGCGCCGGCTTCGAGCCCTATATCAGCACGAACGGCAACCAGCAGTTCTTCTGGGCGACGCCCGCGCAGGCCGAAGCCCTCGTCGACACCCTGGGCTGCGAGACCATGATCGCCGAAGACCCCACGGGCGCCGGCCGCGTCGTCGTGCGCTTCGTCACGAGCTGGGCCACGACCGAGGGGCACGTCGACGAAGCGGTCGCATACGCCCAGACGCTCGTGTAGCGCTGGCCCCTGCCGATGGGTCGGTTGGGGACGGGCTCGTTTCAACCCATGCCTCCGGGCCGCTCCGGACCGAAGGGGTGTCCCCGATTTGCAAAAATGCACGCGCAAGGTACGTCCCCCGATTTGCACGTTAAAAGGCGGGGGCGCCGCGTACGACGCCCCCGCCTGCACAATCTTCTGAACGACCGTTAACGCACCTGCGCCACGTGCACGACGTTTGTCGACGTCACGCCGTCGGAGAAGGTGATGGAGGTGTCCGGGTCGCCCACCGTAAGCACGGCCACGTCGCCCACGCGAACGTATCCGCGCTGCTTGGCGCAGTTGATCGCCGTCTTGACGATATAGCGCTTATCCCCGATCTCGCCCTCGGTCACCGGGTCGACGCCCCAGTAGATGGTCATCTTGCGCGTGGCGGCGTCATGCGGCGTCACGGCAAGGATCGGCAGCATCGGTCGGAAGTTGGACACCAGACGCGCCGAACGGCCGGATTCGGTCGGGATGATGATGGCGCGCGCCTTCACGTTGAACGCCGTGCTCACCGCGGCCAGACCGATCGCGCTGTTGATCGCGCGGATACCCGTCTCGTCCGTGTGGATGTCCAGGCGGTTGTGCTCGGGCATCGTGGCCTCGGCGATCAGCGCGATGTTGGCCATCATCTTCAAGGCCTCGAGCGGGTACTTGCCCGCGGCCGTCTCGCCGGAAAGCATGGTCGCATCGGTGCCGTCGTTGATGGCGTTGGCCACGTCGGTCACCTCGGCGCGCGTCGGGCGCGGGTTGCGGATCATCGAGTCGAGCATCTGGGTCGCGGTGATGACGGGCTTATAGGCCTTGTTGCACTTCTGGATGATCTCCTTCTGGATGGTGGGGCACACCTCGGGCGCCACCTCGACGCCCAGGTCGCCGCGGGCGACCATGATGCCGTCGGCCTCCTTCAGGATGTCATCGAAGTGGTAGACGGCCATGGCGCATTCGATCTTCGGTAAGATGTCTACGTTCTTGCCGCCGTTCTCATCGCACAGCTTGCGGATCTCGCGCACGCCGGCCGCGTCGCGGATGAAGGACGCCGCGATGAAATCGATGCCCTCTTCCAGGCCGAACAGGATGTCCTTGCGGTCCTGCTCGGTGATGGTGGGCAGCGACAGCTTGGCGTTCGGGACGTTCACACCCTTCTTCTCGCCCAGCTCGCCGCCGTTCTCGACATAGCAGGTCATATCCTGGCCCGAGATGCCCTTGACCGTGAGCCTGATCAAGCCATCGTCGATCAGGATCGTGCTTCCCACGTGGACCTCGCGCGGAAGCTCGAGGTGATCCAGATAGAAATGCTCGGCGTTGCCCTGCAGGTCCTCAGAGGTCTCGGCCGCAGTCACCGTGACGGTCGAGCCGGGCTCGAGCGCCACCTTGGCATGGCCCTCCAGAAAGCCCGTGCGGATCTCGGGCCCCTTGGTGTCGAGCAGGATGCCCACCGGGATGCCGAGCTCGCCGGAGATGCGCTTGACGCGCTCCATGCGCGCACGCTGCTCCTCGTGGCTGCCGTGCGAGAAATTGAAACGGGCGACGTTCATGCCCGCCTTGATCATCTCGCGGAGGATATCGTCGTCATCACAAGCCGGTCCCATGGTGCAAACGATCTTTGTACGCTTAATCATGCTCCGCTCCACCTTTCTTGAATACGCTCCCGCGCATGCCGACAAAATCCCCTGCGATGCTATAAGCGTAACGGCCCGCGCAAGAGGTTCGCGCGGCCGGTCTTCAAACGGTCGAATTGTCTGGTGAGCGTTGCGCGATCATCCGCGCAGGTAGCACAAGGCAATGTTCATATGACGGTGATGCGTTGTCTGGCGGCGGGAGCCCACAGGGGCCGTCCGCGACGCTTCACGTCCACAAAAAAGCCCGCCGGGAATCTCCGGCGGGCTTTGCAGCGCATCGATTCGTTGCCGTTATGCGCGGCCGATGGAACCGAGGTTCTCCATGCGGATCTTCACGATCTTGGTGATCTCGGCCATACCCGCCTTGCCCGGCTTCTTGGGATCGAAGGCATCCGGGTTCTCGGCCATGAAGCCCTGATAGCCGCGGGTGTACGCCTGGCGCAGCTCGGTGGCGTAGTTGACCTTGCAGATGCCGTTCTTCACGGCCTCGGCGACCTGCTCATCGGGCACACCGGAGGTGCCGTGCAGCACCAGCGGCACGTCCACGGCGGCGCGGATGGCGCGCACGACGTCCTGCTCGATATGCGGGGTCTCGGTATACACGCCGTGAGCGGTGCCCACGCCGATGGCGAGGCTGGTGCAGCCGGTGCGCTCGACGAACTCGCGCGCCTCGTCCGGATCGGTGTAGGGGTTCTCGCCCTCGACCGCCGGACCGTCGTCCTCCTTGCCGCCGACCTTGCCGAGCTCGGCCTCCACCGGCACGCCCATGGCGGCGCCGGCGCGCGCCACGCTCGCGGTGAGCGCGATGTTGTCCTCGAAGCTCTCATGCGAGCCGTCGATCATGACGGAGGTGTAGCCGGTGCGGAGCGCCTGCATGCAGCGATCGTAGCCGTCACCGTGGTCGAGGTGCAGGGCGACCGGCACGCTCGCGCGCTCGGCAGCGGCTTTCACCATGCCGTAGAAGTAATCGAGACCGGCGAACTTCACCGTACCGGGCGTGGTCTGCATAATCACCGGGGACTTGGTCTCCTCGGCGGCAGCCAGCACGGCCATGACGAACTCGAGGTTCTCGATGTTGAAGGCACCGACCGCGTAGTGGTTCTTCTGGGCATCGAGCAGCATGTCCTTGGTGGTAACGAGCATCGGTTTCGCTCCCTCCTGCCGCGCTCCTCTCGGGGCGGCCACGCGGCGCCGCATCCCTCTGACCGGCGCATCCGTTGCCTGTATTGTACGAAATGGCGGATTTCTGCGTAACCAGCGCTGTCGCGGCTACGCCGGACGGTCGGAAAGCAAAAGCAAGCGCTCCTGAGGATGCTGCGAAGCATATCGTCGCTCCGGTCCATTAGCTTACGAAAAGAAAAGAATTATAAGTCGATTGCTTATGAAAAAAGAAAAGAAAGAAAGACTGTAATTCACAATTGCTCCACGACCGTGCAATAATTGCAGCGCGCTTACCTAACCAGCTGCTGCAGAGAGGCGTGTATGAGTACCACTTCCCCTCATTCCTTTGCCGAAGAGCGGCGCGCCGCCATCATGTCGATGCTCGACCGCACGGCCTCGGTGCAGGTGGCGGAGCTGGCCCGGACATTCGGGGTATCTGCGGTCACCATCCGCGCCGACCTCGATGCCCTCGAGGCGGACGGCAAGCTACGCCGCACCCACGGCGGCGCGGTCTCGCTGCACAAGACGCTGACCGTCTCCATCCAGGACAAGCGCGTGAACGTCAACGTCGCGGCCAAGCAGGCGATCGCGCGCGCCGCCATCGAGCTGGTCGAGGACGGGGACGCCCTGCTCGTCGACTCGGGCACGACGGCGCTCGAGTTCGTCCGCATGCTCAGCCAGCGCTCCGGCATCACCGTCATCACCGCCGACGTGACCATCGCCGACTTCATCGACGAGAGCCTGCCCGCGGTCGACGCGATCCTGCTCGGCGGCGCGCTGCGCAAGGGCCATCGCTACACGTACGGCCCCCTCACCATGCGTTCGCTGGAGATCCTCCATGCCGACAAGGCGATCATCTGCCCGACCGCCATCGTAAGCGGCTGTGGCCTCATGACGAACTACGCTCAGATGGCCGAGGTCAAAAGCGGCATGATGGAAGCCTCGCGGGAGCGCATCGTGCTGGCGGATGCCAGCAAGCTCGACGGTCAGGGGCTGTTCCGGTTCGCCTCGATCGCCGACGTGGACACCATCGTGGTGGACGCGGACGCCGACGGCATCCTTTCAAACGAAATCGCCTCGCTGACCGAGGGCTCGCCGCATCCGACCCTTATCGTCGCATAAGCGCTCATAACCCGTAAACACGAGACCTGGCCTCCCGCAGGCGCACTACAGAGATGAAACGCGCCGTCAGCGGAGGTTCCCGGCCGAACTTTTGCTGAAAAATTGACGTTTTGAGTGAGTCGATCTGGAAGGCACGGGAAAGCGTACCTACCGCGCGCGTGCGACCTGCGGAAACGTCGGCGCTGAAGATGCCATTTCGGGCGGGTCCAGGTTCTAGTCACTCATAACGTCAATTTTTCAGCAAATGTTCAGCCCGGAACCTCCTCTGGCGAGTTCGCGCGCAACAGCGGGGCAATACACAAAGGTGCCTCCGACCGGAACAACCTGGTCGGAGGCACCTTCGTGTGAGAAGCTATGCGCGCTGGTGGCTACAGCTCGGAGATCTCCACGCCCTGGTAGATCTCGTCCCACTTGTCCATGACCAGATGGCCGGTCTGCGGGTCCATGGCGTTCAGCGTGCCGCAGGTGTTGCCGCAGCGCAGGACCTCCTCGGCGTCCGAGCCCGCAGCGATGGCATGGGCGAACCCGGCGATCGTGGAGTCTCCCGAGCCGGTCGCGTTGACCGCCTCGATGCGCGGCGCGCGAGCGCGCAGCGTGCGCCCGTCATGGAACGCGACCGAACCGGCGGCGCCCATGCTGACCACGACCCACGGGATGCCGGCAAAGCGCGCGTCCGCGGCCAGGGTCTGACGCAGATCCGACAGGTCGTCGGAGGTGAAGCTCGTGCCCAGCAGGCCGTTGATCTCGGTGAGGTTGGGCTTGACGAGCGTCGGCTTGACATCCGCCTCGAGCGCGGCGTCGAGCGCGGCACCCGACGTGTCCAGCAGCACCGGGACGCCCGCCTCGGCCGCGATGGCGACCAGACGCGCGTAGGTGTCGGCGGGAACCCCCTTGGGCAGCGAGCCGGAAAGCGTCACGCACGACGCCTTGGAAACCAGATCGGCATAGTTGCCCACGAACGCCTCGAGCTCCTCGGCGCTCACGGTCGGGCCGCTCTCCAGAAATTCGGTCTGGTTGCCGTCGTGCAGCAGCGCGATGCAGGTGCGGGACTCGCCCGCGATCGGCGTGAAGCGATGGGTGATGCCGTCGGCGTCCATCAGCTCGCCCAGATATGCGCCGGAATGGCCTCCGAGCAGGCCGGTCGCCACCACGTCATCCCCCAGCTGCACGAGCACGCGGCTCACGTTCAGGCCCTTGCCGCCCGCCGTCTTGGCCGGCGTCACGCGGTTGACGTCGTCGATGACCAGGTGGTCGACGGAATAGCGCGTATCGATCGAGGGGTTCATGGTAACGGTGAGGATCATGTTCGTTCCTTCCTCCGGACAGCCTGCGGCCCTAACTGAACGCCATTGTACCGTGCGCGCCATCCGCCTCGGCTCGCGCGCTCGCCAACGGTCGGATCCAACCGCAACCAAACGAAAGCGACGGGCGGGCAAAACCGGGCAAGCGCCGAGCGGGCGCGCTCGGCGTACAAATGCGCGTTGTAGGTCACGCATGCCCGCGGGAGTGGGAATAATCTGTCTGTTGAAAGACACGCGCGGCAGCACCGCGCGCAGGCAGAAAGGGCATCTCCATGGGTAGATCGGGTTCACCCGGCGGCGGGCGCTCGGGCGGAGGCTTCGGCTCCGGCGGCGGACGCCGCTCGGGCGGGTTTTCCGGAGGCCGCGGAGGATTCGGGAGAAGCGGCGGCAGAAGCGCCCGACGCCCCGGGTCGTTCGGCGGATTCGGCGGCGCGCCCATGGGAGGCATGGGGGGACCGCCCCCGCGCGCCTCGGGCGGGGGCTTTCTGGGCGGCTTTCTCATGGGGAGCCTCATGAACAGGCGCCCCACTGTCGTCGTCACGGACGGCGGGGGCAGGGGCCCGGTGCACGGAGGCGGAAGCGGAGGACGGGGCGGATGCGCGGACGCGATTGTCGCCCTCGTGGTACTCGCCCTGCTCGGCGCACTCGTCGCGGCCTTCATGCCCTCCTGCTCGTCCGACTACACCGAGCAAAACGCATCGACCGTCATCCGCGAGGAGCTGGCACCCGGCTCGATCACCGAGACCGCCTACTACACCGACCAGGACGGCAACTGGATCCACAATCCATCAGCCCTCGAGTCGGGCATGCACGCGTTTTACGAGAAGACCGGCGTGCAGCCCTACGTGTACATCCTGCCCAACGGGACCACCACGTCGATGTCGCAGCTCACCGATCTCGCCGAGGAGCTCTACGACCAGCTCTTCAGCGACGAGGGACACTTCCTGCTCGTCTTCTGCGACGACGGGAACGGCTCGTACACCTGCGGCTACGCGATCGGGTCTTTGGCCGCCGACGTGATGGACAGCGAGGCGTGCAGCATCCTCGCCACGCAGATCGAGCGCGCCTACAACGACTACTCGCTGTCCGAGGAGGAGATATTCTCCGAGGCGTTCGCGAACACCGCCGAGCTCATCATGGGGGCAGCTGAGCGCAAGCAGGCATCCGATACGATGGGCACCGTCGCCGTGGCGGTCGTCGGCATCGCCGTGGTCGGCGGCATCGCGGTCTTCATCGTCAAGAAGAAGAGGACGGCCGACCGCGAGCGTCGCGAGCAGGCGGAGAAGATCCTCAACACCCCGCTCGAGACGTTCGGCGACTCGGACATCGAGGACCTGGCGGATAAATACGAAGATGACGCCTCAAGCTGATCGGCGCGTCGATAGGCCGCCTTGCCCGCAAGGCGGCGACATGGAAGAAGAGGCACCTGCCTCCCTGCAGAAAGGAATGCCATGGGAATCTTAGAGCGCTTCACCACGATCGTGAAAGCCAACATCAACGAGCTGCTCGACCACGCCGAGGATCCGGCGAAGATGATCGACCAGTACCTCGTCGACCTCACCGAGTCGCTCGCCGAGGTCAAGCAGGAGACCGCCGGCGTCATCGCCGAGGAGAAGCGCTGCCGCCGCATGGTCAACGACAACGCCGCCGAGATCGCGCGCATGGAGGACCTCGCGAAGAAGGCCCTCGCTGCGGGCAACGAAGGCGACGCGCGCACGTTTTTGGGCAAAAAGCAGCAGCTCGCGACCGCTGGCGCCGAGCTGGAGAAGGCATACGACGCCGCGCACGCCAACGCCGACAAGATGCGCCAGATGCACGACAAGCTCGTGCGCGACATCGAGAACCTCAAGAGCCGCCGCGAGACCATCAAGGCCAAGGTCGCCGTCGCCAAGACGCAGGAGAAGGTCGCCGGCTTCATCTCCGGCTCCGACCGCGCCGAGAGCGCCATCGAGGCGTTCGACCGCATGGAGGCCAAGGCGGATCGCATGCTCGACACCGCCGACGCCATGGCCGAGCTGAACGAGGAGCCAAAAGACGCGGTCGCCGACCTCGAGAAGAAGTACGCCTCCGCCGTCAACGACGCCGCCGTCGACGACGACCTCGCGCGCCTCAAGGCGGAGATGGGCCTGTAGGCACCCGCCCCGGCTCCGTCCGGCAAGGGCAATCGGCCGTCGTTTCCCTATAATGAGGGCAGCGATTTCACGCGCCGCGAACAAGGAGGAACCATGATCAGCGCAACACCTTTTGGAACGACACCGGATGGCGCACAGGTCACCTGCTATGCCATCGACAACGGCAGCATCACCGTCCGTGTCATGGACTTCGGCGCCACCATCATCGGGATCGACGCCCCCGATGAGAACGGCGAGTGCGCCGACATCGTCTTGGGCTACGGATCGATCGACGGCTACACCGCGGCCAACCCCTCCTGCTACGGCGCGACCATCGCCCCTTCCGCCAACCGCATCGGCGGCGCCGAGCTCACCATCGACGGCGAGACGTGGCACCTCGTGAAGAACGAGGGGGAGAACAACCTCCACACCGACCTCGATCACGGCCTGCACAAGCGCGTGTGGAACGCCGAGGTCGATGATGCCGAGAACACCGTCCGCTTCACCACCGCCCTCGCCCACGGCGAGCTCGGCCTTCCCGGCGAGCGCGCGTTCACGGCGGAGTACACGCTCACGCCCGCCGGCGTCCTGCGCCTGCGCTACGCGGCGACCTCCGATCGCCGCACGTTCGTGAACATGACCAACCATTCCTACTTCAACCTGGCCGGCCATGATTCCGGAAGCATCTTGGGACAGGTCGTCTCCGTCAACGCGTCGCAGGTGCTCGTCGTCGACGAGCACTCGGTTCCCACCGGGGAGCTGCGCGACGTCGAGGGCACCGCGTTCGATTTCCGCTCACCCAAGCCGCTCGGCCGCGATATCGAGGCCGACGACGAGCAGCTCCGCATCGCCCACGGCTTCGACCACTGCTTCTGCGTCGACGGGTTCCGCGCGACCGGCACGCACCTGCGTCCCGCCCTCCACGCTGAAGACCCCGAGAGCGGCCGCGTGCTCGACATCTCCATCACGACCCCCGGCGCCCATCTGTACACGGGTAACTTCGTGGGCGACGAGCACGCCAAGGACGACGCGACCTACCGGGCCAACGACGGCTTTGCCTTTGAGCCCGAGTACTACCCGAATACGCCCAACATCCCGAGCTTCCCGCAGTGCTTCTGCGGACCCGAGCATCCGTACGAGAGCGTCATCGAGTACCGCTTCTCCACCATCTAAAACAGGCGGCCCCCTGCCAACGGGGACGGGCGCACATGAAAAAGACGGCCGGGGGCGACCCCGACCGTCTTTTTCATGTGCACATCCCCCGGCAGGGGGCCGAGCAGAAGCTTTACGCCTTATACACCGACGCGCCGCCCAGATAGGTCTCGACGAGCGTCATATCGGGCTCGAGCACCACGAAGTCGGCCGCGCGGCCGGGACGGATCGAGCCGCACACATCGTCGATCTCGTTGGCCTCGGCGGGCGCCTGGGTGGCCATGTAGACCGCCTGCTGCGGCGTGGCAATACCCCAGTCGACCACGTTCTTGACCGCCTGGTTCATGCGCAGGATGGAACCGGCGAGCGAGCCGCCGTCCTTCAGGCGCGCCGTGCCGTCCTTCACGATCACCGGCAGCTCGCCCAGGAAGTAATCGCCATCCGGCATGCCGCCCGCGCACATGCAGTCGGTGATGAGGCAGGTGTGCTCGCGGCCCTTGGCGTTCATGACGATGGCGGCCGCGAACGGATTCACATGATGGCCGTCGCAGATGAGCTCGGAGAACGACTTATCGCCCGAATACAGCGCAGCGCCGACCATGCCGGGCTCGCGATGATGCAGCGGGCTCATGCCGTTGTACGTGTGGACGAACACCGTCGCGCCGGCGTCCAGGCAGGCCAGGGCCTCCAGGATGCCCGCATCGGAGTGGCCGAGCGCCACGACGACGCCCATCTTTCGCGCCTCGCGAATGAAGTCCGGGCTCTCCGGGTACTCGGCGGCGATGGCGATCTTCTTCACGAGGCCGTGCGCGGCATCCTGCCACACGCGCAGCTTCTCGATCTGCGGGGCCGACAGGTAGGCCGGGTTCTGAGCGCCCTTGTGCTTCTCGGTGAAGAATGGGCCCTCCAGGAAGATGCCCTGGATGCGCGCCATGGGCTCCTCGCCCGGCTCCTCGTTCGCCTCGTACACGCTTGCGCAGGCGTCGGCGAGCTGCTCGGTGGTGGCGGTCAGCGTCGTCGGCATCCACGAGGTCACGCCGTTGCGCAGGATGCCGCGGGAGATGGTGCGCACGCTGTCGGCCTTGCAGTCCATGACGTCATGATCGTCGAACCCGTGGATGTGCGTGTCGACGAAGCCGGGGGCGATCTGCTTGCCCGTGTAGTCGAGAATCTCGCAGTCGGGCTTCTCGGTCGTATAGGCGCCGAACACGCCGTCCTCGACCATCAGGTAGCCGCCGTGCGCAACACGCGTCGGGAAGAAGAACGTATCGGCGGTAATCGCATAGGTGCTCATGCTGAGCTCTCCTTTCACATTCTGCTGGTGCTGCAGCTGAAGGGTACGCCCCCTCGTGTAGTAAAATGCCCGCCCCGCCGGACTCGACGAGGCGGGCTGGGCAAGCTGTCGCGTCGCGCTTACTTACGCGCCGTAGGGATGGATCGTGACGCCCTTCACCACGCGGTTGACGGTGCCGGTGGGACTCGGCGTGTCGGGCGTGTTGCCCACGCGCACGGAATTGAGCAGGCTCACGGTCTGGCCGACCATGATGAACGGCAGGGCCAGGTAGCCCTCGGGCAGCGCGTCGTAGCCCTTGAACGTGAAGGAGGTGTGCTCGAAGGCGGTCGCGCCCTCCTGCTGGATGGCGATCGTCTTCATGGCGATGCCGTCGCCATTGATCTCCTCGAGGATGTCGAGGTCGTACTGGCGGGTGTACTCGTCGTTGTTCACGAACACGAACACAAGCGTCTTGTCGTCGACGAAGGACTTGGGCCCGTGACGGTAGCCCATCGAGGTGTCCCACGAGGTGGCGACAAGACCGCGGGCGAGCTCGAGGATCTTGAGCTGAGCCTCCTGGGCGAGGCCGCCGAAGGAGCCGGAGCCCAGATAGGTCATGCGGTTGAAGTCGCAGTTCAGGAACTCGGCGATCTCGGCCTCGCGAGCAACGACCTCCTCGCCCATCTTGGCAGCGGTCTCGACCCATGCGGCCTTGGCGTCCTCGTCAGAGCAATCGAACAGCAGCATGGTGATGAGCGACATGCACGAATAGCTGCCCGTCATGGCGAAGCCCTGGTCGTTCGCGCGCGGGATCAGGATCGTGTAGGCGTTCGGGTCGTCGGCGGACTCGACGGCGAGCTTGCCCTCGGGGGCGCAGGTGATGTTCAGGAACTTGATGTTCTTCACGACCTTGCGGGCGACCTCGACAGCGGCAAGGCTCTCGGGGCTGTTGCCGGAGCGGGCAAAGGAGACGAGCACGGTCGGATCGTCCGGACGCAGGAAGTCGAGCGGCGCGGAGACGATATCGGTCGTTGCGACGGGCATGAAGTTGAAGGCGTCGGTGTCGCCGGCGTGACGCAGGTAGGGCGCCACCGTGTCGCCGACGTAATCGGACGTGCCGGCGCCTGCGAACACGACGCTCACGCGACCGAGCTTCTTGATATCGGCCAGGAACTCCTCGACACCCGCCTTGTTCTCCTTGTAGATGTTGTAGGCGTCGCGCCACAGATCAGGCTGCTGCTTGATCTCGGTCGTGGTGATGTGGGCGCCCATGGCCTTCAGCGCCTCGAGGTCCTTCTCGAACATTTCTACTCCTTTGCAAACAAGCTCGGCTTGGCGACGAAGCCGTCGACAAGCACTGCCATCACGTATCAGGGGACCGCGCATCTTCTGGCGGCCGCAAGGCCCTCCAGATGACAGGGCATCCCCCTACCCGTCTCGACAGGTCGAACGTAGCCGGTCTGTCGTGCACGAGTGCCCCTGCGAGGGCCGAGTGCGTGCTCGCTCAGCTCTCGCAGGTGCACTGAGGTGCTCGGATCATTCGTTCCGATAGTGGAAGATCTTGTATTTGAACTGGTCCGCACGGGCAACGGAGAGCGTGTACTCGATGATCTCGTTGCCCATGTTGTACGTGGTTCGCACCAGGTCGAGCACGGGCGCGCCCTCGCTGATATCGAGCAGATGCGCGTCGGCGGGGCGGGCGATGCTCGCGAAGAACTCCTCCTCCGCCACGCGGATCTTCTCGTGGAAGTACTGCTCGATAACGTGATAGAGCGACTCATGCTCGAGCATGGGGCGCTTGAGCGACATGAACTTGCGCACCGGCAGATAGGTCCGCTCGACCATCATCGGAACGCCGTCGGCGCTGCGCAGGCGCTTGATCTTGAAGAGCTTGTCGCCGATGCGCACGCCCAGGCTGCTGGCAAGGTTCTTGTCCGACTCGATCTCGGAGAACTCGAGGATGGTCGTCGCGGGCTTACGGCCCAACTCGCGCATCTGCTCGGTGAAGCTGTAGGTCTGGGAGAGGTTTGTGGTCTGCACGGAACGGTCGGCCACAAAGGTCCCGCGCCCGTGCTGGCGCACGACGAGACCCAAACGCTCGAGCTCCTGCAGCGCCAGGCGCACCGTCGTGCGCGACAGGCCGTAGTACTTGGAGAGCTCGCGCTCGGAGGGCAGCATGTCGCCAGGGCGGTACTCGTGCTCGATCTTCTCGGTCAGAATATCCACCAGCTGGTCATACAGCGGCTGTTTGCGAGCTGCGATCGCCATGCGCGTCACCCTCCTTACCGGTTATGCGAAAAGACGACCCGGACAGATCTCCTCGAATTCCGAGGGGAACTGTCCCAGCGGTCTCGCCGCATGCGAAAATAACAATACGGCCGCGTCCCTCAACGCGTGCGGGTCGCGGCCGTTCACATCGATCTCAATGTGAGCAGGGATGCGCACGTAGGCGCGCGCATCCCTGCTAAACCGTCCTTAACCCCAGAGGTTGATGAAGGGGAGGGCGCCGACGATGCCGATGATGAGCAGCAGAACGATGCCCTTGATCGGCGTGAAGTTCTTCTTGGCGAACAGGAAGTACAGCAGAAGAACGAGCGCGAGCGGGACGAGCTTGGGCAGCACGGAGTCGAGCGTGGAGGCCACGGAGTAGGAAACCGGAGTCTCGGTAACCTCGCCGTAGGTGACCTGGCTCATGCCGTTGCCCAGGTCGACGATGCCGGTCTCGACGGCGTTGCCGTCGGCGTCGGCAGCGGTCAGGGCGTTGCCGTCCATATCGGCGATGGCGAGCGTACCGGCCTCGGCGGTGTCGGTGTCGACAGCCAGGTCAGCGAAGTTCTCGGCATCCTCGTTGGAGACGACGATGGTGTGGGCAACAAGACCACGGGTGGTGCCGTTGGGGATCGTGAGGTTGATCTGGGTGGCACCCATGGTGACGGTCAGGCAGCCGACGACGAAGACGCCGAGGATGGAGGCTGCACGGGTGAACGCCTGCATGTTGGCGGTCAGCGCATCGATGGCGCCGGTGCCCACACGATAGGACCAGTTCATCAGGCCGAAGCGGCAAGCGAACTGAGCGATGTTGAAGATCACCAGGAAGATGATCGGAGCGGCGATGTTGCCGGCGATGGCCATGTTCGAGGTGATGCCGGCCGTGATGGGCACGAGCGTCAGCCAGAACAGAGCGTCGCCGATGCCGCCCAGAGGCGAGGCCGCGGAAATGCGGACGGCGCGGATGGTCTGGGTATCAACCTTGTTCTGCTCGAGGGACAGAACGATACCCATAACGAAGGTCACCAGGAAGGGGTGCGTGTTGATGAAGTCCAGGTTGTGGTACATCGACGCCGCGAGGTCCTTCTTGTTGGTGTGGACCTTCTCCAGACCGGGGATCATGGCGAACAGCCAGCCACCGGACTGCATGGTCTCGTAGTTGAACGAAGACTGAAGCCAGCAAGAGCGCAGGGCCATACGGTTCAGAGTCTTCTGGTCGACCTGCGGAGCAGGGGTCAGATCCTCATAGCGCTCGGGGACGACGAACTCATTAGATGCCATCAGAGAAGTCACCTCCGTCAAATGCGCCCTTCAGCTCGGTCTGCTGCTGGAAGTCCCAGAAGGCGATGCCGAAGCCGATGAGGGTAAGGATGAGCAGAGCGGGGCCGGCGATGGCCTCGATGTTGCTCGCGATCAGGGCAAGGCCGAAGCCCATGAAGAAGAAGCCCCACATATCGCGATTCATCATGATCTTGAGCAGGATGGCGAAGCCGACGAACTTCATCATGTTGCCCGCCTGGGACAGACCGGTGTTGAGCCATGCGGGGATGGCGTCGACGATCTGCTGGCCGACGGCGAGGCCGCCGATGAAGAACAGGGTCACGATGACAGCGAAGATCAGGCCGAGGATGATCTCGGAGATGATCGTCCACTTGGTGATCGCCTTGGTGTCGGCCTTCTCGGCAGCGCTGCGGAAGAACTCAAGCAGCGGAGCGCGCAGCGTGAAGAACAGGGTCACGCCGTACTGGCCGAGGAGCGCGAACGGAATCGCGGTGGCAACGGCCATATCCGGATCCATGTCGAGCGTGCAGGCAAAGATAGCAGCCATGATGCCGCCGATGACCGCGTTGGGCGGCTGGGCACCTCCGATCGGCATGTTACCGATGGTCATGAGCTGATACGTACCACCGACGATCAGGCCGGTGTTCACATCGCCAAGGATGGCACCGATGATAGCGCCGGTGACGATGGGCTGGTACAGCGACTCCAGGAAGTCGAACTGGTCGATAGCCGCGACGAAGGTGACCAAGAAGACCAAAATGATCTGAACAGCATTAACGTCCATCTATGCTCCTCCTTTCGAATGTGTTCAATGCGAACTGTTACGACTGTTTGCGCCGGGCACATGCCAACCGACGCGCTTGAGAGACGACGACTCTTAGCTGAAGAGCTTGCTGACGTCCTCAACCGGCGTGCTCGGAACACGCCTGATCTCCAGTTCCACCCCCAAATCCTGAAGCTCCTTGAAAGCGGCGACGTCGGCGTCGTCAACGGCGACCGTCGTTGCAACCTGCCGCTTTCCCTCCGACATGTGCATGTTGCCGATGTTGACCTTCTTTATAGGCACCCCGCCCTTGACGAGCTTCAGCACGTCCTGCGGAGTCTCGGCCACGATGAAGATCTTCTGCTTGGGCGACGCCTTCGCGATGATGTCGATGGTGTGCTGCAGCGAGAAGAAACGGGTGGCGACGCCGGCCGGGGCCGCCATCTTCATGAGGTTCTGACGCATGGTGTTGTTGGAGACCTCGTCGTTGGCAACGAGGATAAGGTTGGCGCCCAGGGTGGAGTTCCACTGGGTGGCGACCTGACCATGGATCAGACGATTATCGATGCGGGTAAGAAGAATGTTGGGCTCTGCCATGTTGATACGCATCCTTTCGAATCTGCTCTGGAGTCCTGTACGTACGATGCTGTTTGTTCAGGGAGCCAACGCGTAGAAGGTCCCGAAAAACCGAATCCCTGGAGGTTAGCGCTGGATTTCCTGGATGGCGTAGCGGGAAACATCCATCACGGCGCCGGAACGAACCTTAACCTCGACCTTGTCGCCGTTGATGCTCTTGATGGTTCCGTAGATACCGCCGGCGAACATGATCTCCTGGCCTGGGGCGAGCTCGTTGTGAAGCTCCTTGAAGTAGTTGCGCTTCTTCCTGACGCCCACCTGAGACCAGATCAGGTAGACGACCCCCATGATGGCGAAAAGTATCAGCAGCGCCACCGAGGAGGACAGAACGCTTCCCCAGAAGTCCTCCATTAAATACCGTCCTCGCCGTCAAACTCGTCGCCCTCGGGAACGGAGGCCTCGAGCTTCTTGTGGACGATACCCATCTTGCCGATCTCGACCGCCTGGTCGGCGAGCTCGTCGAGCGTCGAGCCTGCGCCGCGGGTGAGCAGAAGCTCGATCAGCATGGGCAGGTTGGCACCGGTGACCACCTCGACATCGGCGATGTCCTGGGAGATCATCATGGCCTGGTTGAACGGCGTGCCGCCCAGCAGGTCCACGAACACGAGGACGCCGTCGGTCTCGGCGCGCATGGCGCTGATGGCGGCGCGGAGGTCCTCGCCGTAGCTGGCGGCCTTGGACCCGTCAAACGGAACGATCTGGAACGCGGGCTGGTCGCCGGCGACCATGTCGATAGCGCTCGCAAGACCGTTGGAGAACTGAGCGTGCCCCGTAAGGATGAAACCGATCATGAAACCCACCTTTCCGCGGGATGCTTTTTCTCGCAGCCGCCTGCTTCTCTTCACGAAAACTGGTAGTAACCACGTGACGTGTGACTCCATTCTAGCAGGCGCACGATTGTTTGTTATGTGTTTTCCTGCAAGCGGTCCCAATCCGCCACTCACAGACGTTTTTCTACCGCCCACCCTACTTTTTGTGTAATTACCAGCACATTTTTTCTTCCGAATTCCCCTTGAGCGGATGGTCTTTCACCTGCTGGAACAGGCTATTTTATTTCGTAAAAGTAAAATTGCGTACTCCACACTTCCTTCATATATGTGATGAACAACGAACTGGTATGAACTGGTTCGCTTTGTCAGCTTACACGTTTAACCATCCCCACTGGTCCACACCTCTTGCAAATCGGGGACGTACCTTTTTCTTGCACGCGCACGAGGGGAATACCGAGGGACCGTGCGCCCTTCCCTACTCGCTCATGAGCCTTTGCGCGGACCTCGAGATGCATCTCAAGGCCTTTATAACCCCTGCTAGGCTCCATGCGGCCTTGATTCGCGGGCTTTAATGCGCCGGACACGAGCCCGAAAACGAATAGTAGCGAGTGCAAACCGGGGACGTACCTTCCGCGTGCATTAATGCACGCGGAAGGTACGTCCCCGGTTTGCACTCCCCCCGATGGCGCGGCATGAAAAAGGGTCCCTGTGGGGACCCTTTTTGCAATCAATGGAGCCAACGAGCGGATTCGAACCGCTGACCCACGCATTACGAGTGCGTTGCTCTACCAGCTGAGCCACGTTGGCTTGTATTGGCCGGATTTCTGCATCCGACGATTGCTTATAGTACGGCCTGTCGGGCAATAGCGCAAGGGGTCAGTTTCGCCTCCACAAAACTACGCATCCCAGAAATCGTCGGCAAGCACCTTGAAGCAGATCTTCTTGACGGGCTGCGCGCCGTCGTCGCCGTATTGGAGCGTGGGCATGTGCGGCTCCCCGACGACGAACACCGCGAACTTCCCATCCGCCAGATCGCCCTCGATGAAGGCGTCAGCGTCCACGAGCTCGAAGTCGTCCGCCTCGTTGAACGGCTCCACCTGCACGGTATCACCCAGCGCGACGCGATACGCCTCGCGCCCCGAAAGGTCGATCTGCACATCGTGGTAGCGACGATGCGTCTCGTAGTGCGCCTCGGAAGCGCACCGGGTGGTGGCCTCCATCACGTTGGCGTACACCTTGTCGCCCAGGATCTCATGGCTTCCGCACGCAAGCTGCGCCGGATCGTTTTCCTCAAGCCAGTCGATCAGCACATCGAGTCCGCGCATCATCCCCCGGTACCGGGGCAGATCGGTCAGTGCACCGCAAATCATTCGTGCCATCCTCTCATGGTTACGACCGCGCTGCTCCCGTGCAGCGCGGCACATGCCTCGTACACCATACCAGCCCGCAGCGCCCGCAGCACCCGCACCCGTAAACGGCATCGGCCCGAAGTGGCGCATCGCGCCCGGCGCCCCGCCGCGCGAAAAGGCGGCGGGCTGCATCCGCCTACGCGTGCGAGCCTCCCAGATAGCGCAGGACGCCCAGGATGATCTTTTGGCAGACCTCGCCCCCGCGCTCGGCCTCCTCCAGCACCTCCGCATGCGTGTTGGACGCCAGCCCGGCCTTGTTGGTCACGAGCGTGAGCCCCAGCACCTGCATGCCCAGCGCATGCGCCATGATCGCCTCGCACACCGTGGACATGCCCACGTAGTCGGCTCCGAGCACGCCCAGCGCGCGCACCTCGGCCGCCGTCTCGTAGGTCGGGCCCAGAAGCCCGGCGTACACGCCCTCGGCAAGCGGCGCGCCGGCATCCTGCGCGGCGGCGCGGGCGAACTCCGCCAGATAGCTCGAGTACCCGCCCGCCATGGAGATGAACGGCACCTCGATCTCGGCTTCCGCCACGCACGCGGCGCTCGCCAGCGGATTCACGCCGGTCAGGTTCATCTGGTCGCGGATGATGCCCGTCGTGCCCGGCTCGATATCGCCCACCGCGCCCGAGGCGCAGGTGAGGATGATGTCCCGGCAACCCAGGCGATAGGCATGGCGGATGAGGGAGGTCACCTCGAGGGCGGAGTACCCCTGATACAGATGCACGCGGCCTGGATAGACCACCACCGGCACGCCGTCGATCGTCCCCACGAGCACCTCGAAGCGATGTCCCTCGACCGGAATCGCCTCGGCCGGGAACCCCTCGATGTCCTCATAGGGAATACGGCGCACCGCGCGCACGCGATCGGCCAGAGCGCCCAGGCCGCTTCCCAGCACGATGGCCACCGGATGCTCAAAACTCGGCTCGCAGTACTTGACCAGCTCTTCATCGACCACGGTGAATCCCTCCCGTTTCAGCATCTGCGCCGCCACGCCGTCGCCCGGCACCACCCGTCCGGAAAACGTCCCGTCGTAGATGGCGCCCGACCCGCATGACGGACTCCGTGCCTTCAGGATAGCAAGCCGTGCGCCCGAGGCCTTCGCGATATCGACCGAACGGGCCGCACCGTCCGTGTACGCGCGCGTCACGTCGACGCCGTCGGAGCGCACGACGCGGTCCCCTCGCACCTCGGCGGGCGTGCGCGGGCACGGCAGGCCGCCGAGCATCTCGGGGCAGATGGACGCCACCGCGCGCTCGCCGCCTTGAGCGCGCAGCCGCCGGGCCAGGCGCAGGCACCCCAAATGAGGCTTGGAGCCCCCATCGTAGCGACAGGCGGCTCCAAGCAGGCAATCACTTATGACGATGCGCAGCGGCATGCGCGCATCCTTACTGATACAGACCGTACAGGTCGATGTCGGCGTTCGCGAACAGGCCGTTGCGGAACTCCGACCACGTCGTGGTGGCCTCGGAGCTCGACTGCGCGTACAGCTGGTAGGCGGTGTAGTAGGCGGTCAGCGCCTGCTCGTAGCTCGCGGAGTCGGCCGTGAAATCGGTGCCCGACAGCGCGCTGTAGTAGGGGCCGTCCTGCGAGGCCCAGGTGCCGGCCGCGCTGTCCCACTCGTCGCCAGCAAGCCCGATGATGTAGTCGGCGTACTCCTTGGAGCGCGTCGAGGTGTCGCCGTTCTCGGGCTCCGTGGGCGCCGTGGGCACCGTCGAGGTGCTCTCGGGGACGATCTGGTCGTACAGCTTCTGCAGGGTCGCCTGCTGACGCACGATCTCTTTGGCCTGGTCCTCGCTCACCTGGTACTGCTCGGCCATGGTAGCGAAGTCGGACATGCCGATGGTGTCCTGGGCGAACTGGATCATCTCGTCCTCGGAGACCGTGATGCCGCGCGCGTCGGCCTCGCCCAGAAGGATCTGGTTGCGCACGTAGGCGATCGCGGTGTCGGCGGTGGGCGTCGGGTAGGTGCCGTCGTCCTGCTTCACCGCATCCAGGCTGTACTGCGACTCGATGAGCTCGCGCGCCGTCACGTCGTGGTCCTCGCCGTTGTACGAATACCGGGCGACCGTGGTGTCGAGCTGGTCGTCGGTGAGCGTCGCCGTGTCGATGCCCTCGGCACCCGAGGCGAAATCGCCCGAACCGATGAAGTAGCCGACCACCGCGGCGACGATCACGCAGATGACGGCGATGGCCGCGAACAGCGGCATCTTGCTCTTGCCGCCGCCCGTGCCGCCCGCGCCGGTGCCGCCCTTCGTGTCGGAAGGCCCGCGCGGGACATCGGACGATACCGCAGGCTCGGCATCCTTCGCGTCATCGGCGTCCTTCTTGGCATGGCGGCCGAAATGGCTGCCAGCGCCCGCGGCGCCCACGGCGCTCTGCTCCTGGGCGTCATCGGCCTCGCCTTCGCCGTCGGTCTCGGCGGCGATGTCCTCGGCGCTTTTGCCGGCGACCAGATCGTACTCGGGCGTCGGCAGGTCATCGGGCGTATCGGAGCGCTCGATGATCTCGATGCCGTCGATGACGTCGTGCTCTTCCTTCTTCTGAACCAGACCCATGGGTAGGTACTCCTTCACTCAGGCGCGAGCCCGCATGCGCGAGCGCGCGCGTCGGCAGCCGCAGGTCCTTTGCGGCTACTCCTCGTCGTCGTCCATGTCGCTGTCCTTGGAGACAGCACGGGCGCGCTTCTGCGGATGGTCGAGCTTGAAGCGCTTGACCAGCGCGTTGTAGATCTCCCCGGAACGGGCCTTGAGGTAGGAGCCCTTCCCGTTCTCGGCATCGAACTGCAGGCGGCCGGCCAGCTCGCTCGCCACGCCGCCCTCGATCTTGCCCGACGCGAACGTGTGCAGGCAGCCGAGCATATCGCGATACTCGAGATCGCCGTGATAGCACTGGATCGCCTCGTCGAGGATCGGCCACACCTTCTTGGAGCGGCCGCGCTCCGTAGCGCCCCACGTGCACAGCATGCGGAACGCCGACAGGCGAAGCGTCGACGACAGGTCGTCGAACAGGGCGGCCTCGGCCCCGTCGTAGGCGGCGCCGATCTCCTTGGCGTGATCGGGCACGAGGATCGTCAGCGCGTCAAGGATCTCCCAGCGCGTCTGCGCCTCGGGACGATACAGCGCGTCGATGAGGTCGGAGATGTAGGGTACGAGCAGGTCGGGTTCGCGTTCGGCGAGCAGATGAACCACGCGCGCGGCAAGCTGGCGCTTCAAGCGGCTGCGGCCGGAAAGGTCGTCGATCAGGGCCGCCAGCGCATCGCGGTTGTGCTCGACGCCGGCCAGACGCTGGGCCTCCTCGGCGGTCAACTCCTGGTTTAGCTCTTCTGCCATAAACTATTACCTCGCATCCTTTGCGTTCTTCCGTGTCTTGGACCGCTTGTCCTCGGTAACCGAGATCAGATCCGGAGCCGGCGCGCCTTCCTTCCGGCGGCGACGGCGCTCCTCGCCGCCTCCCCGCTCGGCGGTCTCACGGTGCGAGCGGTTGACGTTGAACATCTTATCAAGCGCGCGCCACGGACCCGTCGACTCCCCGAAGGCCATCTTGAGCCCCGCGATGCAGCCGGCAAGCAGGCCGATGATCGCGCCGTAGAGCAGCGGCAGCCCCGCGAAGATGAACGCGAGCAGCACGGTGACGATGATCGCCGCGGCGTTCATCTTCCAGTAGTCCGCCTTGGTGACCGCGCGCTCGCCCACATTGCTGCCGATCAGAAACCCGATGTAGACGCCGAACAGCAACAGCAGCAGCGAGCAGATAAGAAATGCTATCTCCATGCGCTACTCCGCGTGGTCCTCATCGTGGTGGTGCCCGCAGGTGCACTCGTGGCCATCGTCGTGATGGTGGCCGCCGCAGCACTCGTGGTCGTCGCCGTGGTGGTGATCATGGCCGCAGGTGCACTCGTGGTCGCCATGGCCGTGGTCGTGACCGCAGCCGCACTCGTCGCCCTCTTCGTGGGCGGCGGTATACTTGGACCAGTCGAGACCGGCGGCGACCGCCTCGGCCTCCTCCTGGTACAGCAGCGTGACGGCCTGCGTGCCCAGTTCGCCGCCGCCGATGGCCTCGAGCATGTCGTAGAGCGTGAAGGCGGTGTCGGCGCCGGGCAGCGCGATCTCCTTCTCCTCGGCGACCTGCAGCGCCAGGCCGATATCCTTGAGGAAGTGCTTGACCATGAAGCCGGGCTTCCAGTCGCCCACGAGCGACTTAGGCGCGAGCTGCTCCATGGCGCCGGACTTGCCCGTGCCGCCGAGAATCATCTCGCGCGTGAGGTCCAGATCGAGATCGGACTGCTGGGCGAACGACAGGGCGTCGGCCATGCCCACCATGGACGCGGCGAGCGACACCTGGTTGGCGAGCTTGGCCGCCTGGCCCTTGCCCGCGCCGCCGAAGCAGAAGATCTTGGCGGAGAAGGTCTCGAGCACCTCGCGAACCGGGGCGACGTCGGCCTCGGTGGCACCGATGATCAGCGTGAGCGTGCCGGCGATCGCACCCGCCTCGCCGCCGGTCACCGGGCAGTCAAAGGCGTGCTTGCCCATGGTCTCGGCGGCCTCGGAGATGTCGCGGGCGAGCTCGGGCGAGCTCGTGGTCAGGTCGATGAGGTAGGCGCCGGGCTTCGCGGACTGCAGCAGACCGTCGCCCGCCAGGTAGATCTCCTCGACGTCGGTGGGGAAGCCGACCATGGTGAACACGACATCGGCGTCCTTCGCCGCCTCGGCGGGGCTTTCCGCCCAGTGCGCGCCGCGCGCGACGAGATCGTCGGTCTTGGACTTCGTGCGGTTGTAGACCGTGACGTCGTACCCGGCGTCCAGGATGTGACCGGCGATGGGGGCGCCCATGATGCCGGTGCCGATAAACGCGATGCTGGGCTTCTTGTCTGCCATGTAACGAACTCCTATCTCAGGTGTGTATAGCCAAATCAAAACACGTATCTACCCACAACCCGCCCCCTCGCGCACGTCTCACGCGAGAAACACGGGCCTCGGTGGCATGCCGGCCAGGCCATCCCGCATCCGGCACGAGGTCGCAGCCGAGATGCGCTATGCGTCCGCGCCGCGCACCTTCTTGGCGATACGGTCGGTGAGCGAGATCTTCTCGGCGCGGTCGCGCCCCCAGAAAATCAAGGCGACCATGCCCGGGCCCACATGCGCGCCGATGGTGGGGCCGACCGCTCCGCGGATGATCGTGATGTCGGAGCAGCCCTCCTCCTTGCGCACCGCGGCCTCGACCCAGTCGGCGTCCTTTTCCGCATCGGCCGACACGATCGTGATGGGCAGCGAGGGGTCGAGCACGTAGTTTTCCTTGAACGACTTGATGAGCGACTTGAGCGCCTTCTTGCGGCCGCGGTTGACGCCGATCAGCGACAGCGAGCCGGACAGGTCGAAGGAAAGCTCGGGCTTGATGTCGAGCTTGGAGGACAGCTGGGCAGCCGCCGGCGGGATGCGGCCTCCCGCAGCCAGCGAATCCAGGCTGTCGAGCGTGAAGTAGCCGTGCACGTAGGTCTTGGCCTCGTCCGCCCACGAAGCGATCTGCTTGGCGGAAAGGCCGGCGGCGCGCTGGCGCACCGCCTCGAGCGCCAACAGCTCGCCGCATGCGCAGGGCAGCGCGTTGTCCACCACGTAGAGCTCGAAGTCGGGGTACTGCTCGCGCACCTGATCGGCCGCGGACAGCGCCGAGTTGTAGCTGCTCGAGAGCGCCGAGGTGAAGCACAGGTAGACCGTCGGCGTGCCCTCTTTGGCGCACTCGGTGAAAAACTCGAGGTAGCGGCCGAGCGACACCGCCGACGTGGACGCCTTCACGCCCGAGCGCAGCTTGTCGTAGAACTCCTTGGGCGTGATCGAGGTCCAGATGTCGTCGGTGTACTCCTCCCCGTCCAGGATATAGGGGAAGCCCAGGATGTCGACATCGAGCGACGCCGCGATCTGCGGCGTCAGGTCGGCGCAGGTGTCGACGACGATCCGCGCGCGCTGCGCGTGACCGGAACCCGCTGAGGTGCTGTTCATAGAAACCCTTTCGCGTATCAAAAAAAGCGGCCACCCCGCATGGGATGGCCGCCATCCGAAAACGTCATGCTTGAGAGCATTCTACTCGTCGGGGTCCTCGATCTTGGGCTTGATGATGCCGTATCCACCATTCTTACGGTGATAGACCACATTGATCAGACCCGTGGTGGCGTTTTCGAACACATAGAAGTCATGTCCGAGCAGATCGGTCTGGACGAACGCCTGCTCCTCGGTCATCGGCGTGATGTCGATGATCTTCTCGCGGACGAGCTGGTCGTCCTCCTCCTCGGGAATCAGCAGGTCCGCCAGATCCTCGACGGGCTTGACGGGCGCGACGTCCGCCGCCGACGGGCCCTGCTGACGGTTGTCCACGACCTTGGTCTTGAACTTGCGCAGCTGACGGGTGACCTTGTCGGACGCGATGTCGATGGCCGAGTACATATCGGTACCGTGCTCGGCGACGCGGATGACCGAGCCGCGGGCGCGAACCGTTACCTCGACGATGGCAGGGGTGGGATTGGAGGGGTTCTTCTCATAACGCAGGACAACGTCGACGGTCATAGGTTCTATGTCGAACACCTTGCACGCCTCGCCGACCTTCTCTTCTACGCGCGCACGCAGAGCATCGGTAACTGTGGTCTTCCGCCCAGAAACCTTGATATCCATACGTGGCTCCTTTTCTATCCGGGAATAGGACGTATCTGTGTTGTACCCACAAAATTTGGTAGAAAAACGGCAAATGAAACTCGCCCGTTGGCGAATTTGACGCCGCCGGACACCGATACGAGCGTCTCGCGGGACCGATATTAGGTTATGCGAAGCCGTCTGACCCCGATGCGCCGCCTTATGCGCCGAGCTCGTTGATGTCGACGCCGTCGAGCAGCATGATGCCAGTGTCCCCGCCGTCGCCGGTCGCATCGTCGGGACCGGCGGACTCGACCGTGATGCCCGTGAGCATGTGGTCGGAAAGCGACACAGGCAGCGTCCCGAACCAGGTGGCGTGGATGGCGTCGAGCGTGCCGTCGTCCGCCATGTCCTCAAGCGCGCCGCTCACCTCGTCGATCAGGGTGGAGCTGCCCTCGCTTGCCGCGATGCCCAGCACGTTCACCGCATCGAGCGTGCCCGCGAACGAGACGCCCTCGTAGGCGCGCGCAAGGTAGCCGCCGCTCGTCGCGTCGCACGCCACGCAGTCGATCTCGCCGGAGCTCAACGCCTCGAAGCACTCGTTCACGTTCATATAGGTGCTCTGCTGGCCGACGACTCCCGCCTTGTTCAGGGAATCCTGGGCGGCGGAGGAGCCCTGCACGCCGACGGTCATGGACGCCAGGTCGTCGACGCTCAGCGTCTGGCCCTCATCGGTTTTGGCGAACAGCGCCGAGGAGTCTTCCAAGCAGTCGCCGAACACGGCGATCGATTCGTCCTCGTCGGATGTCGAGGCGCCGAGATAGATGTCCGCTTGGCCCGATTCGAGTACCTGAGACGAGCTGGTGGCGTCCACAAAGGAGACCTTGAGGCCCAGGCGCTGCGCAAGTGCGGCGGCCACGTCGGCATAGTAGCCGGTCACGGTGCCGTCGGCATCGGTGATTCCCTCGGGGGCGCTCGCCGTGTCGAACGCGACGGTCAGCACGCCCTCCTGCACCAGGTCGCTCGACCCGAGCGCGGGTGCGACCTCCTCGCGCACCACGTCCGCGCGCGAGGGGATAAGAAACGAGCATCCGCACGAACCTATGGCGGCGGCCAACGCAAGCGCCGTCGCAACAGCTCGACCCGTTCGCCCCATCCCAGCGCAACCCATCTCGACCGTCACCATCCATCCGTATGAGCAGCGCGGGAGCCGAACACGCCTCCCGCGCGCTTGCTGCAGTTTGTTCCCCCAGCTGACCTGGTCTTTGACCCCACACCTGCGCACCGGGGCGTTTGCTCAGTCCGCCGCAGCGGACATCACGACTAGCCCGCTCGCCCGCGGGGCGCGTTTCGCCCCTGGCATGTAGAACGGACGGTGCGGCTTACCTCTAGGACGCGCCATGATCGCGCCGCGCGCACGCGGTCGCTTACGTGGATCCCTTTGGCCGCGTCTGCCTTGGACTAGGAAGAGCGTTTCGGCAGGTCGCCGCGCTCATCCGCAACCACAGCCTGGTGGGAACGATGCGCAGTATACCAGCTTGCGACCGCTTCAACGCAAAATTGACGCACTGTTCATCATGGGAAACGCCGATGTTTGATTTGCAGGTTGAGCGAGACGCCTCCAGGACTCAGCGAAACATGTTTCGCTGAGTCCTGGAGGCGTCTCGCGCCCTACCCTCTCTGTCGCGGGCCGGAATCGGCCGGCCCGCGACAGAGAGGAGGCCATGATGGCCAAGAAGCGCAAGGCGCCGGCGGAGAGGTCGTACGCGAGGCTCACGAGGCATGAGAGGAGCTCGATCGAGAGGATGCTCGACCGCGGGAAGGGGGCGCGCGAGATCGCCCGGGAGCTCGGCAGGTCGCCCTCGACGGTCGCCAACGAGGTGGCGAGGCACCGGTTCGTCACCGCGCCGAGGTCGATGTACGGGGAGCCGGCGCCCGCGGACCTGTCCGGCGCGTGCGGGCGGCTGCAGTCGTGGCCCAGGTGCTGCAACGGGTGCAAGCACAGGCGCGGGTACGGCTGCGGCAGGAGGCCGCGCGTCTTCTACAGCGCCAGGATGGCGCAGGCGGCGGCCGACGCGGAGCTCAGGGAGAGCAGGCGCGGCATCGACGAGACCGAGGCGTCCGTCGCCGCCAAGCTCTCGACGATCAGGTCGTGCCTCGCGCGGGGCCTCTCGCCGCAGCAGGTCGCCGCGCTGCACCCCGAGCTCGGGCTGTCCGCGTCGACGGTCTACCGATGGGTGGACGCCGGCTACGCCGAGATGACCAACCTCGACCTCAGGCGCAAGGTCGGCTACAAGAAGCGCTCCAGGAGCGCGCCCAGGCGCCGGACGGCCCATTCCGCCCGCAGGTCGCACGGGGAGTTCGGGCGCCTGCCGGAGGACGTCCGCGCCTCGGCGTGGGAGATGGACACCGTGGAGGGCCGCCAGGGCGACTCCGCCCGGCTGCTGACGCTCTACCACAGGCCCACGAGCTTCCAGCTGGCGATCCCGGTGGCGGACGGCACGTGCGCCTCGGCCCTCGCCGGGCTCGGCCTGGTGCGCGACGCGCTGGGCGAGGACGGCGTGCGCCGCGTGTTCCGGCTCGTGGCCACCGACAACGGCTCGGAGTTCTCCGACGAGGCGGCCATCGCCGCGCTGCTCGGCGAGCGGGAGGGCGAGACGCGCCTGTACTACTGCGACCCGATGAGGCCGGACCAGAAGGGCGGCTGCGAGAAGAACCACGAGGAGCTGCGCAAGCTGCTCCCCAAGGGCCGCGGCATCAGCTTCGACCGGCTCGCGCGGGCCGACGCCGCGCTCGTCATGTCCCAGGTGAACTCCGAGCCGCGCGGCAAGCTCGGGTTCCAGACGCCCTCGGCGATGCTGCTCGCCGTGTTCGGCGGGGACGCCCGCGCGCTCATGGACGCGTTCGGCGTCCAGGAGCTCGGGCGCGACGAGCTCGACCTGACGCCGGGCTGCGTCGAGAGGGCGCGGACGGAGAGGGGCGAGGCGCCGCTGGCCGGCTAGCCCGCGGGGACAACCGGATAGGCATGCGCGGGACCCGTCGCGATGAGTCTGGAATCGGTGCGCGGCGGGCCGGCGGAGCATGCGCTCAAAAGCCAGCGCGACGCCTCGACACGAATCCTACACCTGCGGGAACGCCGCCGGAAGGGCGATTCCCGGCCGGTTCGGGTGTATCGATAGCTGCGGGAACCCGTCCAGACGGCCGGGTGTTTCGCTGAGGTTGAAAATCAACCGGGAAACGCCGATCGGTGCTCCCCCAGGAGGGAGACGGAAAGGCCGATGACACAGAGCGGAGTGCAAATCGGGGGACGTACCTTCCGCGTGCACTAGTGCACGCGGAAGGTACGTCCCCCGATTTGCACTCGGTGTCCCCTACGAACCGCCCACGACACGCGCGAGGGAGAGTGCATCGACATGACGCGCACCGGCGCCGATGAGGGCATCGGCTGCCGCGGTGACGGTGGCGCCCGTGGTGACGACGTCGTCGATCAGCAGCACGCGCATGCCCGCGACGTCGGCCACGACCTCGTAGGCGCCGAGCGCCTCCCGGCGCCGGCCCTCGCGCCCCAGCGCGCGCTGGTCGGAAGCGCCGTGCTTTGCCAGCGCGTCGAGCAGCGGTTTGCCCGCAAGCTCGCACAGATGGTGCGCGGGCAGCTCCATGTGGTCGAAGCCGCGCCGCCGAAAGGCTGAGGCCGTCGCGGGCACGAACGAGACGGCGTCGGCATCCGAGAGGATGCCCCCGTAGCGTTCGGGCGCCACCGCCTCGGCGTGCTCGGCGGTATCCAGCAGCATCTCGGCAAACAGCGGGGCCAGGCGCCGCTCCCCCGCATCCTTGTAGGCGCGGATCATCCGGGCAAGCGGTTCGGCGAACTCCGCCATGGCGAGCACGCGCTCGGGAGCCCGCGCGATCGGTGGGGCCGCCCCCTCTTGCAGTGGGGTGCATTCGGTGCATACCAGGCTGCCGAAGGGAGCCCCGCAGCGGGTGCAGCTGAGCGATGGGTCGATAAGCCTCAGCTCGTGCAGGCACCGCTCGCAGACGAGCGCGCCCGGCCGCTCGCACCCCGCGCACCGCGTGGGAGAGAGGATCTCGAGCGCGGCATCGCACGCCTGGTCGAGCAGCGTCGCGAGAACCTGCCTGGACATGGGCCACCCCCTTACCGCCCTCGCCTGAAATGCTCAAGACTATACCCCGCGCCGCGCCCCCGCATGCGCGAGCGCGGCGCATTCTTTGCGCAGGATGTGCCGGATGCACGCGACATCGGCGCCGCCCAAATGAAAAAACGGCGCCCCGTCTGCTGGGGCGCCGTCATCTTATCGGGTTACTGCTGCGGGGAATCTCCCTCGCCGCCTGAACGCGGCTTGCGCGAACGCCTCCTGCGGCGGCGCTTCTGCGTTGCCGCCGCGTCTCCGGTCTCCGCCTGATCGCGACGCGCGGCGTCGGGGGCCTGCGCGCTTTTCGCCGCGGCTCCCCCGCCGTCTCCGGGACGACGGCGCGAGACCTTCACCTCGCCGGAGGCCACCTGCTCCGCCACCGAGGGCACGTCGGGCTTCGACTGCTGCTGGCGAGGGGCACGGGGCCGTGCGCCCTCGGCCGCGGTCTTATGCCGGCGGCGGCGCGAGCGACCGGGCGCCGCCTGACCTCACGG
>NZ_FCOU01000002.1 GCF_900046475.1 Collinsella ihumii
CGCCCAGGCCGCGTCGAGCTTGCCCGATCCGGGCGCCCCCACGAACAGGTACGCGTGGCTCGCGCGGTCGGTCCGGACGGCGCGTTCCAGGAAATCCCGCACGCGCGGCTGCGTGTCGAGCTGCGCCAGCAGGCTGTTGTTCGCCGATGCGGACATCGCTACTCCGCAGGCGCCATCAGCGCCGACAGCGCCGAGCGCGCATCGTCGGCGGAGACGGCAAGGCCCACGCCGGCGAGCTCCGCCAGCACGCAGGCGAACACGGCATCGATGGGCTGGGTCGCGTCGACGAGGCGCACGCGCTCGGGATGCTCGCGCGAGATCGTGCGGAATCCGTCGGCGACCCGCTGCTGGTACTCCAGGCCCTTGGCCTCCATGCGGTCCGGGGCGTCGTCGCGCTGCTCGCGACGCGATGCCGCGGCGGCGGGGTCGATATCGAACACGAGCGTGAGGTCGGGCACGCAGTCACCGACCGCCAGCGCGTTCGCGACGTCGGCGTCTTCACGGGCGACCGTGCCCGCGAACGCCTGGTAGGCCGACGTGGAGTCGAAGAACCGGTCGCATACGACCACCTTGCCCTCGGCGAGCGCGGGGCGCACGATCTCGTGCACGAGCTGGGCGCGCGCCGCCTCGTAGAGCAACAGCTCGCAGGTATCGCACATCGCCTTGTTCTCGGGGTCGAGCAGAAGCGCGCGTATCTTCTCGGAGATGGCCACGCCGCCCGGCTCGCGCAGGCTCACGATCTCATGGCCGGCATGTTTGAGCGCCGCGGCGACCAGGCGCGCCTGCGTCGACTTACCGCAGCCGTCGATTCCTTCAAGCGTGATAAACGGCATTCGATCTCCCTTCGGTTGCACCCCGTCATCATACCCCAGGACCCCTGGGCGGCACTGATCAATTGCCTTCGAGGCGATCGGCCCCGTGGCGAGGCGGATGCGGGTGAAGGCGAGGAAGGCACAGTGGCGCTGCGGCGACGCAGTCTGAGCGCGTAGGCGCCCGCCACGGGGGCAACCGGCGCGGAATGAATTGATCAGCGCTTCCCAAACTACGCGTTCCGCAGCATGACCTGAATCGACGGTACGCCATAGGCACGCGGCCTCATCGAGAGTACGCTATAGGCACGGTTTCGAGTGCAAAACGTGCCTATAGCGTACCGTGAACAGGCCGGCGTGCCTATAGCGTACCGTCGATTGTCCGCTTACGACGCCTCGCGGAGCGGTATCCCTGCACAGGTCAACAAGCGGCGCATGTAATCCTCGTCAATCGCCTGGGCAAATGAAAAGCGGACGACGAGAGCCCTCGTGAGGTTGAGGTGCGATTCGCGCAAGCGCTCATCGGAAAAGTTCTCGATCGCCGCCTCGATATCCTTCGCGACATCGCCCGTCCCTTTGTATTTTCCCTTTCCATCCAATTCCGCCATAACCTCGGTTCCGTCGGACAGAAGCCAATAGTAGTCAACGCGCTTTACCTGAGTCGAATCCATGGGATCGACAACCTCGCGCTGCAGTTCGGGAACCACGAAGCCGAGTTCGATCATGACGGCGCGGGCGACGGACTCCCCGCCGTTCTCGCTTTTGCCGTCGACCCATTGCAGCACCTTGCGTGCCGTCGCAATCCCACGCTTCCTCTTACCGCAACTGTCGAAATACACCTTGAGCTCCGAAACCGTCGTCAGGTTCCAATGCACAGCGGAATCGACCACAGCAAGACCGTAGCGAAAGCTTGCGGAACAGGCACAGTCGAGCAGCGTCTGGAAGAGTGATGTCACCCGGATGCCCGCCACGACCATAGGCTCGACATCCCCCATCTGATGGCAGGTGATAAACCCGCCAGGCTTGTATTTACGTTCATGAGATCCGACGACGATGTGCACCGTGTCCAGGTACCGGTGAGAAACCTGAAGCCCGTAGACAAGGGCAGCGGAAAAGGATGCGAAGATCCACGTAGGATGCTTTTGAGCCACGGCACGGATGAGATACATCGCTTGGGCGCGTTTCGAGAGGCTCTTGTACACGTCGCTTCGTGCGAAATAGCCTTTCGCCGGCTCAACCACCCGACCAGCATCTCGCCTGCGCTTCAATGCCATGACCTCAGTATGCGACGAAGCGAACGCGAGCCGATACGCGTGCTCCGCCTCATCCAGCAGACGGTCGGCGCACGCTTGCTTCCTCTCGCCCATCTGCAACACCCCCTTTGCGGAGAAACCGTATCAGCAAGATGCCTTACCGGTCTCAAACGGGGATTGACATGCTTCTTACCGCGCAGCTCAAACCCGTAGGCGTGCGCCCGCGCAGAGAAACGTAATCGGCGAATGGCCACCCATGCGCCCCAAACGGCAAGAAGTTGAGAGGCGCCGCGCCCGATGGTCGGCACATCGACGGTACGCCATAGGCACGCGGCTTCACCGAGAGTACGCCATGGGCACGTTTTCGAGTGGAAAACGTGCCCATGGCGTACCGTGAACAGGTCGGCGTGCCTATGGCGTACCGTGAATCCAACCGTGAATCCGGCAGGCTACTTCTTGGAAGACGACTTCTTTGCCGAGGTCGACTTCTTGGCTGTCGTCTTCTTCGTGCTCGACGAGGCACTCTTGCGTCCGCGACCCGATGCGGCCTTCTTCTCCTTGCTCGGGCAATCCATGTTCACGCAGATGCGCCAGGGGCCGCGCGCGGTCTGCACGACCACGATCGGGGCCCCGCAGTGCTCGCACACCTCGCCGGTCGCCTCGAGCTTGCCGCGCCCGGGAAGCGGATAGGACACGCCGCACTCCTCGTAGTTCGTGCAGCGGATGAAGCGCTTGCCGCTCTTCTCGGACTTATGCGCGATCAGGTCGCCATGACGGCCGGCCGCGGCGCATACCGAGCACTCCCCCACCTTGAGGTCGGGCTCGTAGTTGGTCGGGCACTTGGGGTTCACGCACACCTCGTACGCCTTCTGCCTGAACGGCTGGCACTTGATGCGCGGGGCACCGCACTCGGGGCACACGGCCGCCTCGCCCTCGAGCGGGCTCACGCGCACGCCGGAGGGAACCGGATAGGTCACGTCGCAGTCCGGCCAGCCCATGCAGCCGATGAAGCTGCCGCGGGTCTTGGCGCTCGTCTTCATGACGAGGTCCTTGCCGCACTTGGGGCACGTGCCGACCTTGGCGTCGGCCGTCACCGCATCGGAGATGGCGTCACCCAGATCGTCCTTGTGCTCGATCAGCGCATCGAGCATGCCGGCGAGCAGCGCACGCGAGTGGTAGACCACCTGGTCCTGCGTGTCGGCGCCCTCGGCGACATGCGTCATGTCCTCTTCGAGCTCGCTGGTCATGTCCGGCGTGGTGATGCGCGGCGCGAACTCGTGCAGCGCGTCGATGATCGCCATGCCGAGCTGACTCGGCTCGATGGGGCCGCTCGGCGTACCCTTGAAGTATTTCACCTGGTAGAGGCGCTCGATGATGCTCGCGCGCGTGGACTTGGTGCCCAGGCCGCGCTTCTCCATCTCCTGGACGAGCTTGCCTTGGCTGTAGCGCGCCGGGGGCTCGGTCTGCTTGGCCTCGAGCTGCATGTCGCGCACGTCGACCGTATCGCCCTGCTCGAGCGCGGGCAGCTGCTCGTCCTTCTTGAGGCCGAAGGGGTATACGGCGCGGAAGCCGGCGACCTTGAGCACGTCGCCCGAAGCCTGGAACGGCTCGCCGGCGACATCGATCTCGATCTTGGTCCCCTCGATGACCGCGGGGTCGGAGAGCGTGGCCAGAAAGCGGCGCGCGATGAGGTTGTAGAGCTTCCACTGGGCGGGCTCGAGCTTGGTGGGATCCGCCGCGGCCGTGGGGTAGATCGGCGGGTGGTCGGTTGTCTCGGTCTTGCCGCGCGTCGCGGTGAGCTTCTCGCGCGAGAGCAGCTCGCGGCACGCGGGCGCGTACTGCGGGACGCCCGAGATGGCCTTCACGGTGGCGCGCAGGTCGAGCGAACGCGGGTAGACCGTGTTGTCGACGCGGGGATACGAGATGAGGCCGTCCATGTAGAGCGACTCGGCGATGCGCATGGTGCGCGCCGGGCTGATGCCCTCCGCGGCGGCGGCCGCCTGCAGCGAGGTGGTGTTGAACGGGGTCGGCGGGCGCTGGGTGCGGCTCTTCTTCACCACGCTCGTGACGGTGCCGGTCGATGCGCCCTCGACATGGGCAAACGCCGTCGCGGCCGTCTGCTCGTCCGTGAAGCGCCCGGCGCTGTGCGCGATCTTGAACGCGTCCTCCTCGCCGGCGCCCTGCGGCGCCGCCTCGCCCGAGATGACCCAGTAGTCCTCGGGCTTGAACGCCAAGCGCTCGCGCTCGCGCTCCACGACGAGCGCGAGCGTGGGCGTCTGGACGCGGCCGGCGGAGCGCACGTTGCCAAAACCGCCGAACTTGGCCATGGTGAGGTAGCGGGTGAGCGCCGCGCCCCAGATGAGGTCGATGTACTGGCGCGACTCGCCCGCATCGGCCAGGTTCTGGTCGAGTTCCACGAGGTTGTTGAAGGCGTGGTCGATCTCGGCCTTGGTGAACGCGGAGTAGCGGGCGCGCGATACGGGCACGTCCGGGGCGACGTCGCGCACCATGGCGAGCGCGTCGGAACCGATGAGCTCGCCCTCGCGGTCGAAGTCCGTGCCGATCACGACGGAATCGGCCTTTTTGGCAAGGTTCTTGAGCGCGCGGATGATCTCCTTCTCCGCGGGAAGCTTCTCGATGGGCGCCCACACGAGATACGGCAGGCTCGGCACCTTCCAGCCCTTGATGTCGATGCCGTCTTTGAGGAAGGGCTTGCGCTTGGACTCGTACGGCGGGCGGGCGAGCCCGTCGGGCACGTCCGCGGGCAACATCTCGCCGTCTTGGGAGATCGCATACCAGCCGAGCTTCTTGTCGAATTTGAGCTCCGTGGGGAAATCGGGGGCCAGGATGTGGCCGCGCAGACCGATGGTGACCCACTCCTCGCCGTCGACCGTAAAGCGGTAGACGGGCGTGTTGTAGACCTTGTCGGCCTTGGGCTTGCCGACGCTGCACAGCAGGCGCGCGATCTGCTGGGCGGCGTCGTTCTTCTCGGTGATGACGAGCTTCAAAGCGGCTCCTTACGTATATATGGTGCCCGCGGCGCACGGCCGCGGGCGTCAAGTCGTGTACCGCAACGTACCACAAGTGAGCCGCAAGCGCGAATTTTTTCACCCGCACGCAAAGTACTGCACGCGCGGGGACGTACCTTCCGCGTGCACTTTTGCAAATCCGGGGACGTACCTTGCGCGTGCATTAGCGCACGCGCTGGGACACCCCTTGCCCGCGCGCGAGCCCAAGATGCACCATCGGGGACAGGCGCACATGGCAGATCCTTGATGCCGCCACGTCGAGATGGCAGGCTTTGGGCGATCAGCCGTGTGCTCCCGTCCCCGATAGCGGGTCAGGGGTGTCCCCTGCGTGCATTAGTGCACGCGGAAGGTACGTCCCCGGATTTGCATAAGTGCATGGAACAGGTACGTCCCCGAGCGTGCGTCCCCGTGCGTGCATTAGGCGATGTGGATTCGTCCGCTCACGCTGCCGAGGTCGATGTCGCAGGCGCCGTCTCCGATGACATAGGAGCCGTCCTCATCGACGGTGTTGAGCTCAAAGGGCGTCGACAGTCCTCCCGAGACCGTGTCGGCCGCAAGCGTGAACCCTAGCCCGTCCGGCACATCGAGCTCGATGGCGCCGCTGACGGTGGATACCGAGATCTCGCTCGGCGCGCCCTCGGTCAACGTCAGGTACGCCCCGCCGCTCATCGTGGAGACGTCCAGCTCCTCGGAAACCTCTCCGGAAACCTCTACGGGGCCGCTGACGCCGCCGATCGACACGTCCTGCGCGCGGATGCCGTCGAGCGTGATGTTGGAGCTCACGCTTGCGACCGAGAGATCCTCGCTGACAACGCGCTCGACATCGATGGTCGAACTGACGCTCTCGATGTCGACGTTGCCGAACATGAGCGCATCGTCACAGGGCGCCTCGACGACAAGCTCCATGTGCGGATACGTGCCGCCGCTATCGGGCAGGCCGTCATCGATCTTGAGCGTCTTGCCCTCCTGCGTGAAGGTGGCGTTGCGCGGATCCATCTCGTAGTCGCCGGCGGCAACGCGCTCGATGACGCGAATCTGGTCCCCATCTCCCGCAACGAGCCTGATCGAGCCGCACTTCCAATCGATATCGAGATCGTCCACCTCGGAGGCGGCAAACGATTCGGAGCGGTCGATGGGGGCCTCGAGCGAAACGGGCTTCGACCCGATCGAGAAGCCGCCGATCTGGATGACGGGGAACCAGCGCGTGAACAGCCCGGACCACCCCGAAGCGGCGATCATGAGGATGAGCGCGATCGCCGCGATGCCGACGCCGACCCTCACCTTGTCGCCCTGCGAAAGACGCGACATGGCTATCGCCTCCCCTCTTCATCGGATCGGACGCCCTGCGGCGCCGCGGGCGCTGTGCCGTCGTCTCCCCTTCCGAGCGAATCGTCCATGATGTTGGCGATCCAGTGATAGATGGGGATGGTCAGAAACACGAGCCACGCGGTCGTCCACGCATGGAAGCCGAAGCAGAACACGAAGAAGAAGATAGTCGCGACCACGCTGTACGGAAACGAGCGCCACGGGCCGCGGCGGCGCAGAGTATCGGACTGTCCTTTATACACATCTAGCTGTCTATCATCACCAGGGCCACTTATTTGAAGCCGACTTCTTTCCCGTTGTTGCTGGACCTACGGCACGGTGGGGTCGACGGGCGGCCCCGCAACCTGTCTCTTATACACATCTAGATGTGTATAAGAGACAGCCTGATGGGCCCGTTGCTCGCGCAGGGCCTCCTCCCGCTCCGCTTGGGCCCGCGCCGTCTTTTCGGCACGCTCGGCGTTCTCGAAGGCGACATCGTCCTCGATATCCTTGTCCACGTTCAACAGGTCGTCGAGGCTCACGCCGTACAGGCGCGCGAGCGCGATCAGATTCTCCGTATCCGGCGAGCTCTCCGCGCGCTCCCATTTGGAAACAGCCTGACGGGACAGGCCCAGCTCGTTGGCAAGCGCTTCTTGACTGTAGCCCTTGGCGCGCCGAAGCTCGGCCAAGCGCTGAGCGATCTGCACGTTCATGTGAACTCCCTTCGCCGACGACACGCGTCCGTCGACCTTGCGACCATACGAGATTCTACCGATATCGATACGCCTCCCCGGTCGACGATCCGATCCGTCTGGAACGCGTCCGGAAAAACCGGGCAGATCCTTTTCGCGGGACACCGCGCAAGCGCCCGACGCGAGACGAATCGACCGGCGTCTCCCGCGGGAGGCACCGGTCGACGATCCGATTCTGCCCATGCATGCAACAGTGCACGAAACAGATACGTCCCCATGTTTGCAATAGTGCACGAAACAGATACGTCCCCATGTTTGCACGCTTTGGGTGTCCGGTGCCTCCCTCGGCGGGATGGCAGCTGTACCGTACCGAGAACGCACGGTAGCGCGCCAGCAAGTCTGGTGGGAATTTTGCCGCAACTATCGGTTGCGTATGCTCTGAGCAGGAGTTTTGCCTACGCTCGCGCCATCTCGATCTGATGCGCGAGCCACGTTGCCCACGCTTCCATGCCCCCGCCCTTGGTGGCGCTCACCGAGAACCGGGGTGCTGTGGGGTTCAGGTCGTCGAGCACGCGATGGTAGCCCTCGATATCGAAGTCGAACGCGGGCGCGACATCGATCTTGTTGAGCAGCAGCGCCCCGGCGTGCTGGAAGATGCCGGGATACTTGATGGGCTTGTCGTCCCCCTCGGGCACCGACAGGATCATGATCGAGAGGTTCTCGCCCAGATCGAAGTCGACGGGGCACACGAGGTTGCCCACGTTCTCGATGAAGATGACGTCGATGGCATCGAGGCCCACGCCGGCATCGAGCGCATCGATTGCCTGGCCGATCATGTTGCCCTCGAGATGGCACAGGCCGCCGGTGTTGATCTGGATGGCCGGCATGCCCGCGGCCTTCATCTTGATGGCGTCCACATCGCTCGCGATATCGCCCTCGATGACAGCGCAGCGGTAGCCGAACCGGTCGCGCAGGATTTCGTTCGTGGCGAGAATCGTCGAGCTCTTACCCGAGCCCGGGCTCGACAGCACGTTCACCACATAGGTGCCCGTCCGCGCGAACCGCTCGCGCAGCTCGGATGCGATCCGCTCGTTGCGCGACAGGATGGAGCTGCCGATAGCTACCGTCTTTTCCGCCATTCGTTCCTCCTCAGTTTGACAAGACGTCCCCGCCTTGCCCTACGTCTCGTCCTCGATCTCCATGGAGACGATGTCCATCTCGCGCCCGGCCACCAGATGGGTCTCGCGGCTTCCGCATGCGGGGCAGCGCAGATGGAACCGATCGTGCTCGAACGTCTCGCCGCACGCGCTGCATACGCTGCGCGGGTGCACGTACTCGACCTCGACGGTCGCCCCCGCGGTCAGGGGGTCGTCTTCGCGCAAGACGTCCCACGCGAAGTCGAACGACTCGGGGTTCACCTCCGCCATGTCGCCGATACGCAGCAAAACAGAAACGACGCGCGAAGCACCCGCCTCGCGCGCCGTTCGCGTCACCACGTCAAGAACTCCCGAAACCAAGCCGAGTTCATGCATGGGCAGACCTACTCGTCGTCCTCGTCATCGGAGAACAGGCTGATGCGCCGTTCGGTCAGGCCCTTCTTGCCCTCGCGCGCCACGATGACGATGCGCGTCACGAACAGCGAGATCTCGTAGAGCGCGAGCATCGCCGCGTACATGAACAACAGCGTGACCGGGCTCGCATCCGGCGTCACGGAGGCGGACACCACGAGCATGATCACGTAGATGTAGCGCCATGCGGAGCGGAACGTCGCGTACGGCACGATGTGGAACACGGCGAGGTAGAACACGATGAGCGGGAGCTCGAAGGCCACGCCGAAACCGATCATGAGGAGGATCTCGATGTTGATGTAGTCCTCGAGGTTGGGGGCGATGTTGGCGATGGACAGCGTCTCGCCGATCAGCCATTCGAAGCCGGCCGGCACGATGACGAAGTAGCAGAAGATCGCACCGATGAAGAACAGCAGCGTGGCCATAAGCACCGTGGGCACCACCCACTTGCGCTCGTTGGGCTTGAGCGCGGGCAGGAAGAACGCAAGGATCTGCCACACGATCATCGGCGTGCACATGACCGCGGCGGCCTTGATGGCCAAGCCGAACTTGATGGCGAAGCCGCCGAGCGACGTGTAAATCGAAAGATTGGTGCCCTCGGGCAGCGACGGCAGGATGGGGTCCTTCAGGATGTCGACGAGCACCGGCGTGGCGAAGTACATCACGACGGTGGCCACGAGCACCGACACGACGATGATGGTGAGACGGCGCCGCAGCTCGCCCAGGTGGTCGAGAAGCGGCATGCGCGCGGGTCCGATGGGCATTACTGCTCGCCTCCCTCAACGGAATCGGTGGAATCCTCGGCCTGGGCGGCCTTCGACGCGCGGTGCTTGCGCGGACGGCGGGCGTACAGGTCCTCGGTGGTCTGCACGGCAGGCTCGGCCTCGGCCTCGGGCTCGGCGGACGCAGGCGCCTCGGGCTGTGCCGCCGCCTCGGCGCCCTCGGATGCGTCGAGATCGGCATCCTCGTCATCGACCGCCGCCTGCTCGGCCGCCTTGGCCTTGGGCGCGCTCGCGGCCGCGGCCATCGGGTCGACGACCTCGGTTTGGACGACGTTCGTCAGCTTCTCCTGCGTCTGACGGAACTGACGCAGCGCGCGGCCGATCGTATGGCCCATCTGCGGGAGTTTGTCGGGACCAAAAAGCAGGAAGGCAAACACCAAGATGATTACCAGTTCCGTTCCGCCGATACTAGGCACGGAAAACCTCCTGTTTGCTCATGCGGGCCCGCCGGGTGCGGTACCCGGCGGGCAGACGATTCATACAACTGCTGAAGTATACCGCGCGGATCGCCGGCACGAATCGCGTACGCGAAATGCGCACGGCGATATGCGCGAGGGCATCGAGGCTATGCCCCGACGATGCCGATCTCCTTGTCGACGCCCAGAAGCTGCGCCACGCGCATGACGTTGGGCTGGGCGTTGATGACCTCGAAGCCCTTCTCGTGCTCCGCCGCATGGTGAGCGGCGCCCACGAGCACGCCGATGCCCGTTGAGTCGATGTAGGACACGTTCGCGAAATCGAGCGTGAGCTTCGCGGTGGGCTGCTCGAGCGCCAGGTCGATATGGTCGCGCAGGGCGCCCACGTTGGAGATGTCGACCTCGCCCGCAACGGACACGAGGTAGCGCTCTGGCGTGGGGGTCGTCGTGATTCCGAGTTCCATATTGTTGTGCTCCTTACGTTCTCATCGGTTCAACGTGCACGCCGCCGCAGCCGCGCCCCGCTACGAGGCGCTGAGCGCGTCCAGGTGCTGCTGGGCATAGTCCTTCACGCCGTACGCGTCGCTCGAGTCGCTCTCGATCGCGCGCTCGTAGGCCGCTATCGCCTCGTCGGTGCGCCCCTCGGTCTCGTAGAACATGCCGAGGTTCGCCCATGCGGGGCCGAAGCTGCCATCTTCCGCGGTGAAGGATTCGAGCTCCGCGATGGCACGGTCGCGGTCGCCGGTGTAGAAGATAGAGATGGCCCGGTCCACTTCCACCGACTTCGAATCGGGATTCTGCTCGAGATAGTCGTCATAGCGCGCGATGGCCTGGTTGAACAGGTCGACGACGTGCGCGTCGTCCTCGTCGGTGGCCACCACGTCGCGCGCGGAGACGCCCCAGTCGAAATAGCCGTTGGCGAGCTGCAGCAGCGCCGAGGGATTGCTCGGGTCGCTGTCGTACTGCGCCTGCAGCTGCTCGACGACCGAGGCGTAGTTCGCGTCGACATGGGTCATGTCGTGCTCGCCGGAGGTGACGGCCTGTCCTGCGGCCTGCGAGGAGCCGTCGGTTGTGCCGTCGGCTGCCTGGGAGGTGGAATCCGCGGTGCCGGTCGCGGCGCCCGGGGCCAGCGCGCCCGAGAAGACCACGGCCGCGATCGCGACCACGATGACCGCCGCGGCCGCCAAGACGATCGCCTGCGCGCGGCGCGTCTGTTGGGCGTCAAAAGCCATACGTCGCCTTCCTGCTCGCTACCTACTGCGCCGATCCGGCAGACGACGTCCCGTCGCCCGTGGCGACAGATGCCGTGCCGTCCTCGTTGATGTCCAGCTGGGGATGGCCCTCGGGCAGAACCTCCGAGGAGTCGATCGCGTCGCTGCTCTGCTGGGTGGCGGCGCCCCCGGAGGACCCCAGGGCGTTCAAGGCCGTCGACGTGCCGATAAGATAGCCGATGACCATGCCGAGCAGAAGCGCGATGGCCGCGATGGCGACGACCATCCAAAACGGGGGCGCCGAGGTCTCCCGGGCGGCCTCGCGAGATGGGGCCGGGCCGCGCTGCGCGGGCAAGGCGGCAGGATCTTGGGGTGCGGCGCCCGCCGCCTCCATCAGCTCCTGCTCGTCATCGAAAAACTCGTCGGCCATATCTCAACTCCCGTCGGTTGTGCATGTGCGGCATGCATTCCGTCTATTGTAGCGGGTCCGCGGCACTTTTTGGGACGGGCCGCCCTTGGGCCCATCAAAGCTCTAGCGGGCAGTGCAAATCGGGGGACGTACCTGTTGCGTGCAAAAATGCACGCAACAGGTACGTCCCCCGATTTGCACGATACGCGCACGTGCGCCTTTGCCCATGTCGGCGCTTCGCCGACAGGGGCAAAGGCGGCTCCGTCCCAAAAGTGCCGCTGGATCCGTTTCGCTACGCGCGGGCCTCGCGCGCCAGCTGGGCGGAAACGAGCTTCACCGCGAGCACCAGCACGTCGAGCGCCTCGGAGAGCTCCTCGACGCTCGGATAGGTCGGGGCGATGCGGATGTTCGTATCGTGCGGATCGTTGCCGCCGGGCCACGTGGCACCCGCCGGCGTGAGCTTGACGCCCATCTCGGCGCACAGCGCGCCGACGCGCTTGGCAGAGCCCTCCGGGCCGTCAAACGACACGAAGTAGCCGCCGTGCGGATGCGACCACGTGCCGCAGCCGGTGCCGGCAAGGCCCTCCTCGAGCTTCTCCTCGACGCAGGCGAAGCGCGGGCGCAGGAACTCCGCGTGCTTGCGCATGTGGGTGTGCACGGCATCCAGGTCGGGCAGGAAGCGCGTGTGCATGAGCTGGTTGAGCTTGTTGGCGCTGATGAGGCCGACCTTCAGCGTGTTCGCGACCTCGCCCACGTTGGCCGCCGACGAGCCGAAAAACGCGATGCCCGCACCCGGGAACGTGATCTTCGACGTGGACGCGACGCCCAGGATGCGGTCCTCGTTTCCCGCCTCGCGCGCCAAGTCGAAAACGTTCGCGAGCACATCCGGCGTATCGGTGAAGTCGTGCACCGCGTACGCGTTGTCCCACATGATGCGGAAGTCCGGCGCGGCCTTCATGGTCGCCAGACGGCGGACCGTCTCATCGGAGTAGGTGATGCCCGTCGGATTGGAGTACTTGGGCACGCAGAACATGCCCTTGATGGAGTCGTCGGCGGCGCACAGGCGCTCGACCTCGTCCATGTCGGGGCCGGTCTCGGTCATGCGGACCGGAACGTTCTCGATGCCGAGATCCTGCGTGATGCCGAAGTGGCGGTCGTAACCGGGCGCGGGGCACAGCCACTTCACGCGGTCGAGCTTGCTCCACGGGGTGTACCCGGGCACGCCCTTCTCCCAATAGTGGATGAGCACCGACTGCATGATGTTCAGGCTCGAAGACCCCAGCACGATGGTCTGGTCCGCCGGCAGGCCCAAGAACTCGCCCGCAAGGCGACGCGCCGAGGGGATGCCCTCGAAGCAGCCGTAGTTGCTGCAGTCCACGCCCTCGTCGGTGAGATCGGCGCCGCTCGAGAGCAGATCGAGCATCGGGCGGGAGATATCGACCTGCGCCGGCGACGGCTTGCCGCGCGCCATGTCGAGCTTGAGCCCCTTGGCCTTGACCTCGTCAACCTGTCTGGTCAGATCCGCCAAAGCGGCATCAAGCGCGGCAGTATCCATCTGCTCATACATTGTCTGCATACCGGGGCCCTCTTCCCTCGCGTGAATCGCTGGCCTGCATCCATGCAAAAACAGGACAGGCGATCGGTCGTACACGTGCGCCTTAGTATACGCACGCGATGTTTCCGATGTGTGTCGACTCTGTACATGCTGCCCCGATTTGCGACCGTGGTAGATTTATAGCGGACAACCCGTACCCAAGGAGGACACATGCGACTTGGATCGTTCCAGGCGGAAGAGTTCGGCGAGCTTCAGCGGCTCGTGGACGGCATGTTCACGGGAAGGCAGGTCATCGACCGGCTCGACCTCGTGGTTCAGGCCGAGATCTTGGACCTCGCGCCCGACCTCATGGAGATCGTGACGCTGCTGCCTCCGGGCACCTACGATCGGCAGCGCCTCTGCGACCAGCTGAACTCGGCGCTCGCGGCCCACGGCTGGGGCGGAACCTACGGCACGGTGGAGTAGACGGGCGGCCCCGAGACCGAACGCTCACCATAGAGGAGGCATCACATGGACAAAGACCTGCGCACAGAGATCGATGAGGCCATCGAGGCCGCGGACCGCGCGCTCGAGCACCTGTACCGCGCGCGCGACCTGCTGCACTCGGCGCGCAACTGGGGCGCGTTCGACATCTTGGCGGGCGGCTTCATCTCATCGCTCATCAAGCGCGGCAAGATGTCCGACGCCCAAGACGAGCTCGACGCGGCCCGCAGCGCGCTCGCGACCTTCGCCTACGAGCTGCGCGATATCGACGGCTCGCAGGGCGTGAACATCCAGACGGGCAATCTAGTGCTGGCGGCCGACCTGTTTTTGGACAACCCCTTTGTGGACCTGTACGTCCAGGGAAAGATCGACGATGCCCGCTACCAGGTCAACCGCGCCATCGAGCAGGTCGAAAAGGTGCGCCGGCAGCTGGCGGGTTGACGCAGGTCGCGCCCATGCCGAGGCCGCGTCGCGCGCTATGATTTCGCGATCGTGGTCAATTCACCCATCGAACCGGGTTCGGTCCATGGCTGAGACAATATATTGCGATGCGCTACCGCACTTCTTGCAAGACTGAGCGGCGCGTCGACCGAAGAACTCGGCGCTTCATGCCCATGGCGAACGAAAAACCCGCCCGGAGAGCTCCTCTGGGCGGGTTTGTCCGTTTATACGCAGCCGGCATTCCCGGTTCGATAGGTGAATTGACCACGATCGCGGATAGATACCGCGCCACGGCCCCTACGCGCGCTTGTGGCACACGAAATGCATGTAGATCAGGCCGATAAGCGCCGCAGAGATCGATCCCGCCAGAATCGCCGTCTTGGCGGCGAGCAGCTCCGCGGGGATCTCGGTGAACGCCAGGCCGGCGATCAGGATGGACATGGTGAAACCGATGCCGCCCAGGATGCCGACGCCGACGACATGCGGCCAGTGCACGCCGGTCGGGAGCTCGGCGAGCTTCGTCTTGACGAGCAGCGCGGTCATGCCCACGATGCCGATCGGTTTGCCCAGCAGCATGCCGAAGTACACGCCGAGCGCGACGGGGTCGAACAGAAGCGTCGCGGGATCGACACCGACCAGCCTGACCTGCGCGTTCACGAACGCGAAAATCGGCAGGATGATGAAGTTCACCGGCGTGGAGATGGCGTGCTCCAGACGCTGCAGCGGCGGCGTCACGCGGTGCATCACGCGCTCGACGCCGTTGACCGCGTGCGTGAAATCGTGCTGGCCGAGGATGTGCGCCTCGTCGTCATAGCGGTCGTCGAGCTCGGGGAGCTTTGCGCGCACCCATTCCACCAGGCCGCCCGCATCGATGTCGGAGCGCGCCGGGATGGTGAAGGCCAGGATCACGCCGGCGAGCGTCGCGTGGACGCCGGACTGGTACAGGCAGAACCACAGCACGAGGCCGAGGGCCAGATACGGCGCCAGGCGGAAGTGCCTGCGGATGTTGAGGACGACCAACAGCGCGGTCACCACCGCGGCGGCACCGAGCCACATCATGCTCGGGGCATGGCCGTAGAACAGGGCGATGGCCACGATGGCCAGCAGATCGTCGGCGATGGCGAGCGTCGAGAAGAACACCTTGATCGCCGGGGGCACGCGGTTGCCCAGAAGCGAGAGCACGCCGAGCGCGAAGGCGATATCGGTCGCCATGGGGATGGCCCAGCCGTAGACCGCTCCACCGCGGTTCACGAACGCGTAGATGCAGGCGGGCGCGATCACGCCGCCCACCGCAGCGAGCATCGGCAGCATGGCCTGGCGCGGGCGCCTGAGCTCTCCGACGGTCATCTCGTATTTGAGCTCGGTGCCAACGAGCAAAAAGAAGATCGCCATGAGGAAGTCGTTGACGAACAGCTCGAAGCTGAACGAGAACTCCCACCCGGCGATACCGATCGACACCGGCAGGGCGAACCACTCGTGCAGCGCATAGTACGCATCGGTATTCGCGCAGATCACCGCAGCGACGGCGGCGAGGATCATCACGCAGGCGGAGATGGTGCCGTTGGAGGTGATGCGGTCGAGCACGCTGCGGCGCTCGATGCGCAGGCGCTGCTCATCGCTCATGAGCGGCACCGGTATGCTCGGAGCATCCAGGGCAAGCGCCTTGCGCTCGACCGCCTTGGCCGTCCGCTGGTTGTGCATGCGCTTACGCTTTGTCATGTCAGCTCCGATCCTTTCTGCACCAAGCGTCCTTCTCACAAAACCGCGGGCGCCGCATCCGGCGTCCCGCGGTTCGTAATAAATTATTATTGACTCTCAAGCCCTCATGCGGCAGTTCTTTGGGAACGCGCGGCAAACGCGGGCGAGCGGTCTGTAGGCTCCGGGGAAGCCCCGAATACAGCATCCCCTACCCGTGATAAAAACCCACCGATTCGATAGGCGATAACATGGAACATCCACGGGTCGTGCGCAGGTTCTGCACAGGGCGCTTCACAGCAAGGCCCGGCGCTCGCGGGCCCATCGCCACGCCCCCCTCCGCTTTGTTGACGGCGCGACCACAGCGTATTGACGGGCCGGCTTCGGCGGGGTATCCTTCACGTCAGAGTACGCAGCGCGTACGAAGGGGCGCACCACCTCGGGTGCGGTGTCCCTTCGTGCGCGCTTTTTTTGTTGGCTCGACGCCCCGCTCTTGCAGCGGAGGCGCGGTGGCCGCGGGTGCGTGCTCTTGGCTGGCGACGATTCCGTAACGAGAGGAGGTCCCATGGCACGGGTGAACGGCAAGGAGGATCCGTCGGTCGACGGCCTTACGCTGGCGCAGCTGCTCGACCGGATGGACTTTGAGGGCACGCGCGTGGCGTGCGAGCTCAACGGCGACATCGTGCCGCGCGCGCAGTTTGCCGAACGCACGCTGCGCGCCGACGATGCGTTGGAGATCGTACGGTTTGTGGGAGGCGGCTGATGGACGAGGGCAGCGTGCGCGCCGGGGCGGCAGACCCCCTTGCGGCACGCATCGGAACGGCGGCGCGAGCCCGCAAACCGCCACAAGGTCGGCAGCGTGGGCTCCGGCCCCTCCGGCATCGCCGGCGCCGGCGGGCTGGGGTCGAACATCGCGGTCATGCTGGCGCGCAGCGGCATCGGCGCCCTGCGCATCGTGGACTTCGACGCGGTCGATGCGAGCAACCTCAACCGCCAGCATTACTTCCGGCAGCACGTGGGCATGCCCAAGGTCGAGGCGCTAGCCGATCAACTGCGCGCCATCGACCCGAAGATCGTCGTGGACGCCCGGTGCGAACGCGTGACGGCGGCCAACGCACGCGCGCTCTTTGCCGGCTGCCCCCTTGTATGCGAGGCGTTCGACGCCCCGGAGGCCAAGGCGCTCCTGGTCGAGGAGCTTCTCGCCCAGCCTGACGGCCCGGTGGTCATCGCCGGCAACGGCATGGCGGGCCTGGGGCCGGCGGCGGAAATCGTCACGCGCCGGATGGGCCGACGGCTTTACCTCTGCGGCGATGGAAGGTCGGACGTGGGCGCGGGCCAGGTGCTCTACGCGCCGCGCGTGGCGCTGTGCGCCGCCCAGCAGGCGCTTCTCGCCCTGCGCCTCATCATGGGAGAGGAAGCACCGGAGGGCTAGGGCGCGTTCCCTCGTCCCTATCGCACGTAACGCAACGACCCTCTGCGCCCCCGTCCCAGCGATGGAACAGGCGCGGCAAGGGTCCCAGAAAAGAGAGGAGCATCATCAATGTCAGAGCATACGCAAACCGCCTGCCAGGCCCCGGAGGCGGATACCTGGCTGCTGGGCGGCAAGGAGTTCAGCTCGCGCTTCATCCTGGGTTCTGGCAAGTTCAGGCTGGACCTGGTCCGCGCGGCCGTCGAGGACGCCGGCGCCGAGATCGTGACCTTGGCCGTGCGGCGCGCCAACACCGGCCAGGAAGGCAACATCCTGGACGCCATCCCGGACGGCGTGACCCTGCTGCCCAACACGTCGGGCGCCCGCACCGCCGAGGAAGCCGTGCGCATCGCCCGCCTGGCGCGCGAGCTGGGTTGCGGCGACCTCGTCAAGGTGGAGGTCATCCGCGACACCAAATACCTGCTGCCGGATAACGTCGAGACCGTCCGCGCCACCGAGCTCCTTGCCGACGAGGGCTTCACCGTGCTGCCCTACATGTACCCCGACCTCAACGTGGCGCGCGATCTGGTCTCCGCCGGCGCCGCCGCGGTCATGCCGCTAGGCGCGCCCATCGGGTCCAACAAGGGCCTGGTCACACGGGATTTCATCCGCATCCTCATCGAGGAGATCGATCTGCCGGTGATCGTGGACGCCGGGATCGGCCGGCCGTCGCAGGCGTGCGAAGCCATGGAGATGGGCGCCACGGCGGTCATGGCCAACACGGCCGTGGCCACCGCCGGAGACATCCGCCTTATGGCTCGCGCCTTCGGCCAAGCGGTGGATGCCGGTCGCGCGGCGTACCGGGCCGGCCTGGGCCGCGTGCTGGACACAGGCGAGGCGTCGTCCCCGCTGACCGGCTTTCTTGAGGAAGAGGGGCGGTAGCCATGGCGGACAAGACCGAGCAGGGCGAGAAGGACGCATCGGGCACCGTTCCCGAAAACGCCGCCGCGGCCCTGGCCGCCGGCGACCTCACCACGGCCGACCTTCCGCGCGAAGCGGTGGGCACGCGCGCGTACCGCCTCGCACCGCTGTCCCAGGAGGCGCTCGACGCGGCCATTCACACGGATCGCGCCCTCGATCCGCTCACGTTCCTGCCGGACATGGACGTGCTGGGCGGCGGCATGTTCGACCGGGTGCTCGATGCCGCCGAGGCGTACGATCCGAGCGCCGTGACCGCCGCCGACGTACGCCGCGTGCTGGCCGAGGACACGGTGGGGCCGGAGGACTTCGGCGTGCTTCTCGCCCCCGCAGCAGAACCGTATCTGGAGCAGATGGCCGTACGCGCCCAGCGCGAGCGCGCGCGGTGGTTTGGCGCCAACGTGCAGTTCTTCACGCCCCTCTACATCGCCAACTACTGCGAGAACCGCTGCGTGTACTGCGGTTTCAACTGCGCAAGCGACATCCGCCGCGCGCAGCTGAACGAGGCCGAGATCATAGCGGAGCTCGACGCCATCGCGGCCACGGGCCAGGAGGAGATCCTGCTGCTCACCGGCGAGGACCCGCAGCGCAGCAGCGTGGACTATATCGCACGCGCCTGCGAGCTCGCGGCGGAGCGCTTCCGCACGGTGGGCGTGGAGGTCTACCCCGCCAACGTGGCGGACTACGCGCGCCTGCGCGCCGCCGGCGTCGACTACGTCACCGTGTTCCAAGAGACCTACGATCCCGTGCGCTACGGCAAGCTCCACCTGCGCGGCCGCAAGCGCATCATGCCGTACCGCTTCGAGGCGCAGGAGCGCGCGCTGCGCGGCGGCATGCGCGGCGTGGCGTTTGCGCCGCTGCTGGGCCTAGCCGACTTCCGCCGCGATGCCCTGGCCTGCGGCCTGCACGCATGGGAGATCCAGCGCGCCTACCCCGCGGCCGAGATCAGCTTCTCGTGCCCGCGCATGCGCCCGGCCAAAGGCGGTGTCGTTCCGCATACGCCGCACGTGAGCGAGCGCCAGCTCATGCAGGTCATCTGCGCGTACCGCATCTTCATGCCGTTTTCGGGACTCACGGTGTCCTCGCGCGAAAGCGCGCGGTTCCGTGACCACGCGGCCGTCATCACGGCCACCAAGGTATCGGCAGGCGTGTCGACAGGCGTGGGCGAGCACACCCACCAGACCGACGAGGGCGACGATCAGTTTGAGATAGCGGACACCCGCGACCTCCCCACCATGTGCGCCGCCATGCGACGGATGGGTCTGGAGCCGGTGATGAACGACCACGTGCTGGTGTAGCCGCCGCGCCCGCCCGCAGGCGATGCGCCGATCAACGAAAACGCAGAGAGGAGCGCCATGGTTGACGAGCATATCGTATCCGGTCGATCAATGGAGGTGAGGGCCGTCGGTGCCGCGGGGACGACCGGGGCGGCCAGTCCTGCCGCCATGCAGACGTCCGCCCCGGCTGCCGCCGACGCTGGGACGGCACCCGCTGGCGCACCGAGCCTTGCCGTGCTCTTCTCATCCGGACAATTCGCTCGCGTGGCGATAACGGATCGGCTCAACTGCATACGCCCGCTTCCCGATCAGGTGGAGCGGCTGGCCGGCAAGGTCGACGCACTGGTCCTGCGCGAGAAGGACCTGGCGCCAGACGCCTACGAGCGCTTGGCGCGCGACGTGCGCGCAGCCTGCGAGCGCGCGCACGTCGCCTTCATCGCCCACTCCTTTGTCGAGCCCGCCCGGCGCGCGGGCGCTCGGAGCCTGCACCTGCCGCCGCCCGTGCTGGCGCGCACGGGCCGCCCGGCGGGCTTTGAGCTAGTGGGCACCAACGTTCACGAGCTGGACGAGATCGTCGGCGCGGAGGCCCTGGGCGCAGACTACCTCATTGCCAGCCCTGTCTTCGCCCCGTCGTGCAAGCCGCTGCCCGGGCGCGGCCTGGATTTCCTCAACGCGGTTATCGCCCGGGCCCATGTTCCGGTGCTCGCCCTGGGCGGCGTCACCGACACCACCGAGCAACAGGTCCGCCAGGCCAAGGCCGCAGGAGCCTGCCGCATGTCGGGCTACATGCGCCTCTGACGAGGCTTATGCAAGAGGCCGCTCCTGCATGCGGAGCTATCGCCGCGGCATACGCGATCGGCACGCATCGTTATTCTCAATGTAAACAGGGTATGACCCGCCGATTGCCGTTCAAAGAGGGCGAAGCGACCCTTGGAAAGAGGACGGCAGGCGCGGGCGCTTCATCGGGGATCTCGAATTGATTCCGGCCCCGGGAATAAGGCTGGATTCGCCGCCGGCGGTCGCAGGGGCGCCCAGCTTGTCTTCCGGCACCGTTGCGCACAGCCGGAAGACAATGCCCGGCACCGCATCACGCGGCACCGGGCATTGAAGAGACAGCTTGCGATCAGGCTACTCGGCGGCGGCGAGGATCGGCGCGGCCACCTGTTTCTTGCGGGAGAGCACGCCGGGCATCCACACGCCCTCGGGCACATCGTCGATGCCGAGACCCTTCTGGGCGACATCGGTCTTGCCCTCGAAGAGCACCTGGGAGCCCTCCTCCATGATGTCGGTCAGGCACAGCACGATGCCGTCGGCGCCCTTGGAGGCCTGGTAGGCGCGCATGGCCTCGCGGATCTCGGGGATCATGCCGAGCGCGCGGGTCTTGTCGACGGTCTCGTACTGGCCGATGAGCAGCTTGTCGGCGCCGACCTCGAACTGCTTGATGTCGTTGCCGACCATCTGCTCGGCCGTGAAGGAGCCGGACGGACGGGTGAGGAAGACCTCCATGCCGAACTTGACCGGGTCGACGCCGAGCTGCTCGCCGAGGCGGGCGGCGACGGCGCGGTCGACATCGGTCGTGGTGGGGCTCTTGAGCATGAGGGTATCGGTCATCATGGCCGAGAGCAGCAGCTTGGCCTGCGCGTCCGTCGGCTGCTGGCCGAAGACCTCGAACAGCCTCGCCACGATGCAGCAGCTGGAGCCCCAGGGCAGGGAGATGATATGCAGCGGGGCCGCGGTGGTGAAGCCGCCGAAGCGATGGTGGTCGACGACGCCGACGATCTGGGCGCCCTCGAGCCCGGCGACGGACTGGCCAGCCTCGTTGTGGTCGGTGAGCACGACCTGCTGGCCCTCCTCGACCGACTCGAGCAGCTCGGGCTCGGCGATACCGTTGTCGGCGAGCAGCTTGGCGGACTCGGCGGGCAGCGGGCCCAGGCGACGGGCCTCGTAGGTGTCGCCGTTGTAGTTGACCTGGTTCAGCAGCTGGGTGAGGACAACGGCGCTCATGATGGCGTCGTTGTCGGGATTCTGGTGTCCGAAGACGAGAACCTTGCTCATGGATACCCTCCAAAACGGTTCACGGATATATCAAACGGTGTAATCGTAGCACGCAAGCGGTGCCGCACGGAGCATGCCGCGCACATCGCCGCACGTTTTTCGCGCGCATGCGCGGCGCGCGGGCCGCGCACGGGGAGCGTTGCGGGAACTCGATACCAACCGCGCGGTCCAAACCCCAAGCGTCGATGCGTAGCGTACGGCGACGGTGGGGAAACCTCACCGCAAAACCGCAGATAAGAGGGGGTCACTATATTTAGAACATGAATTTGGTATCAATTCAAGAAATACGAAGGGAAAACGGCCATATCCGACAAGCCTGTGACCTGCGGTTCCTTTGCTTGGCCGACCACGGAGGCCCTGGGAGGGGCCTCCGACCAGCACCTACGCGGCCCTTATTGCCCGAAATATGATACCAAATTCAAAACGAAGCGGCCGCCCACCCTGGTAAAACCTTTTACCGAGGTGCGGTTTCGCACGCGAGCGGATGCAGCGGCCTCCCTCGCCTCTTCCGTCCTCACGCGTGGGTGTTGGCGCGGCGCCATTCGCGCGGGCAGAGGCCGAACGTGCCCTTGAACGCCCGGGAGAAGTGCAGCTGGTTGGGATACCCCACCGCGCGGCCGACCTCGCCCACCGACAGCGCGGTGAGCTTGAGCAGCTGGGCGGCCTTCGTCATGCGGAAGTCGATCAGGTACTGCTGGGGCGACTTGTCCGTGGCGCTCTTGAAGATCTTGCCGAAGTAGCTGCGGTTGAGCCCGGTCTGGCGCGCGATGTCCTCCACGGTGATCCCGTTTTGGTAGTTCTGCTCGATATAGGACATTGCCTCGCGCACATAGAGGTCCTGCAGGCGGTTGGTCGTCGCGGCGCGCTGGTTCACGATGGAGCGCAAGAAGCTGTCGAGGAACAGGTAGGTGTGCCCGATCAGCTGGAACGCCGAGGCGTCCTGATGGTCGACCAGAAAACGCATCTCCTGCTCCATGGAGCTGCGCAGCTCCGCCTTGTCGGATCGGTAGATCGGGCTGGACTCGGACAGGCCGGCAAGCGAGAGCGATTCCTTGACGCGGATACCGTCGAACTCCACCCAGATGTACTCCCACGGGTCGTCCATGTCGGCGTAATAGGTGTTGGTCTGCCCGGGAAAGATGAGGAACCCTTCGCCCCGCCCCAGGTAATAGGTCGTCTGCCGACCCGACTCATCGGAGGCCACGAGTGTCCCGCACCCGGAGATGATGTAGTGGAACAGGTAGTGGCTGCGCCGAAACGGCCCAAAGGCATGTCCTGGTGTGCACACCTCGCGACCGTACTGATATGGCATCAGATCTATGTATTTACCTCGGGAAAACGTCGATGAGACAATCTCGTGGATTGGCATCTGTACCCCTCTCATAGCGTATGACATATATCTTGGTGCCGTGCAAAGCCTGCAAAATGTTATAGGGACGAATATCATTCTATGCGACTTTTTATACCAGTTTGGGAATATCTCTATGCACTTTTGCTATTTTCTATAGTTTTCCCAGGTAGATGCCTATTTTTTGAGCATGATGAAAATTACTTTACGAATGCCCAAAGCCGTTTCCGGTTCATTTTGCCCCGTTTGCCGAACGAGAACTATTTATCCTTCCCAAATAAACATAGTTTTACCTGCGTTTTAGCGCATTCTGTCAGCTTATATAGCCTAATAGCTTCTTAAGAACGAATTAAGGCAACTTAATATGAAACCTGCAGTAAGAATTGCCTGCTTGTGGAATCAGACACAGGAAGGCATACAGGAAGGGGTTTAAGCTATGGCAGAACTCTCTCTGGAACACGTGGGGAAGAAATACCCGAACGGTTACGAGGGCGTTAAGGACTTCAACCTGGAGATCGCCGACAAGGAGTTCATCATCTTCGTCGGTCCTTCGGGCTGCGGTAAGTCCACGACCCTGCGCATGATCGCGGGCCTCGAGGACATCACGTCCGGCACCCTCAAGATCGATGGCCGCGTGGTGAACGACGTCGAGCCCAAGGACCGCGACATCGCGATGGTCTTCCAGAACTACGCGCTGTATCCGCATATGACGGTCTACGACAACATGGCCTTCCCGATGAAGCTCCGCAAGGCCGATCCTCAGGAGATCGACAAGACCGTGCGCGAGACCGCGCGCATCCTCGACCTCGACAAGCTGCTTGACCGCAAGCCAAGTGCGCTCTCCGGCGGTCAGCGCCAGCGCGTCGCTATGGGCCGCGCCATCTGCCGCAACCCGAAGGTCTACCTCATGGACGAGCCGCTGTCCAACCTCGACGCCAAGCTCCGCGTCCAGATGCGTGCCGAGATCTCCAAGCTGCACCAGCGCCTGGGTGCCACCATCATCTACGTCACGCATGACCAGACCGAGGCCATGACGCTCGGCACCCGCATCGTCGTCATGAAGGACGGCGTCATGCAGCAGGTCGACTCCCCCTCGAAGCTCTACTCCGAGCCCTGCAACCTGTTCGTGGCAGGCTTCATCGGCTCCCCGCAGATGAACTTCATCGACGCCAGCGTGGGCGAGACTGCCGGCAAGGTTACCTTGAGCTTCGGCTCGAACACCATCACCCTGCCCGAGGCCAAGGGCAAGGTTCTGAAGGACAAGGGCTACGTGGGCAAGGCTGTCACCATGGGCATCCGCCCGGAGGACGTCGTGGACTCCAACGAGCACCCCGCAGACCGCAACCTCTCCGAGCAGATCGACGCCACCGTCACCGTCTACGAGCTGCTGGGCTCCGAGGCCATGATCTACGCCGATGTTGACGGCGGGTCCATCTCCAGCCATGTCTCGTCCACCAACCCCGCACGTGTCGGCTCCCGCATCGAGGTCGCATTCGACCTCGACAAGGTCCACGTGTTCGACAAGCAGTCCGAGCTGGCCATCGTTCACTAAGCGCGGAAGGAGGCTTACGCATGCTGAACAAACCCATTTCCCGCCGTGCGCTCCTTGGGGGGGCGGCAGCTGGAGCAGCAGGCCTGCTGTTCAGCGGCTGCACCACCGAGCGCGCAGACGGCAAGATCGAGGTTGAGATCGTCAGCTACAAGCAGGAAGCCGTGAGCATCTTCGAACAGCTCATGGAAGACTTCAACGCTTCGCACGACGACATCTACCTGAACATCCAGAGCCCGGCGGACGCCGTGACCGTCATGAAGACGCGCTTCGTGCGCGAGAACTACCCCGATGTCATCGGCATCGGCGGCGACGGCGACTACGCCAACTTCACCGACTCCAACATCTTGGCCGACGTGTCGGACTGCCCCACCATCGAGGACGTGCAGGACGCCTACATCGACATCTTGGACAGCGTCACCTACGTGCCCATGGAGGGCATCTACGGCGTGCCGTTCGTGGCGAACGCCGCGGGCATGCTCTACAACAAGGACATGTTCGCCGAGCACGGCTGGACCATCCCCGAGACCTGGGACGAGCTGATCGCGCTGTTCAAACAGATCCAGTCCGAGGAACCGGATGTCTATCCCATCTACCTGGGCTACCTGGACACCTGGACCATCCTGTCGCCTTGGAACTCCATCACGGCCAACATGGTCCCCTCTGACCTCAACTACCAGGTCAACCTCGGCAACGCGAAGTTCGCCGACTACTACCGCGAGCCTGCCGAGCGCATGCTCGAGCTGCTCGACTACGCCGAGCCCGGCCCGTTCGCCTACGCCTACAACGACGCCTGCACCGCCTTCGCGCGCGGCCAGAGCGCCATGTACCCCTGCGGCAGCTTCGCCGTGCCGCAGATCCTGTCGGTGAACCCCGACATGAACATCGGAATGTTCCCCATGCCGTCGGCAGAAAACGCCGATGACCGCGTGGTGGTCTCGGGCGTCGACCTGCAGTGGTGCGTTGCCGAGACCTGCGAGCACAAAGATGCCGTCTACGAGGTCATCAACTTCCTGTCACAGGCCGAAAACGTCCAGACCTACATCGACGACCAGCGTGCCATCCCCTGCCTGGAGGGCACCTTCGAGCTCGATCCTCTCTTTGACGACGTGGCTCCCTGGATCGAGGAGGGTCGTGTGCTCGACTACCTCGACCACTCCTATCCCTCCGCCATGGGCTGCGACGCTCAGCTCCAGACGATGCTGCTCAACAAGGACGTCGACGCGTTCCTCACGAAGTGGGACAACGACTGGCAGCGCTACAACCGCAGCGTCATTCGCAAGGTCCAAGCCGCGGCTCAGGAGTAAGGAGGAAGCATGGCATCAACGGCAACCAAGGTCGGGTCGGGTCGCAACAAGACCTTCATGGCGATTCTGATCCCTGTCCTGGTAATCTTCTGCGCATTCAATACGTTCCCGCTCATCACGGGCTTTCTGTACAGCTTCACGGACTCGAAGGGCTACGGCGCCTTCAACATCGTGGGCCTGCAGAACTACATGGACATGTTCACCGATACCCGTATCCTGAACTCCTACCTGTTCACCTTCAAGGTGGCGGTGGTGGCAACCCTGCTCACCAACGTCATCTCCCTCATGCTCGCCATCGGATTGTCGAGCAAGATCAGGTTCAAGAGCGCCCTGCGCGGCGTGTACTTCGTGCCCCGCATCCTCGGCGGCCTGGTCGTGGGTTACGTGTTCAGCTACTTCTTCACCTACATCGTGCCCGCCATCACCGGTACCGAGTCGATTCTGGCGAGCTCGGACTGGGCATGGGTCGCGATCGTGGTCGTGCTCGTGTGGCAGGCCTGCGCGCAGACCACCATCATCTACATCACCGGTCTGTCCTCGGTGCCCGAGGACGTCTACGAGGCCGGCGCCCTTGACGGCGCGACTGGCTGGGACAAATTCCGCTACATCACGTTCCCGCTCATCATGCCGTCGGTCACCACCAACATGGTGCTCGTCATGAAGGACATGCTGATGGTCTTCGATCAGATCGTCGCCATGACCTCCGGCGGCCCGGCGCAGTCCACGGAGTCCATCTCCTACCTTATCTACAACAACGGCCTGTCCGGCGGCCAGTTCGGCTACCAGTGCGCCAACGCGGTGATCTTCTTCATCCTCATCGCCGTGGTCTCCATCCTGCAGACGAAGTTCTTGAACAGTAAGGAGGAGCAGCTCTAATGGCTAAGGAAAAAGTCAAGGAACGGGCTAACTGGCCTGTGACCATCCTTCTCATCATCGGTCTTATCACCATCATCTTCCCGCTGTATATGGCGGTGGTCATCGCCTTCAAGGATCCCACCGAGATGACCAACGACATCGCGGGCATCCTGTCGCTGCCAAGCCACTGGAGCCTCGATAACTTCATCGAGGCCATCCAGGTCACCGACTTCTTCAATTCGTTCTTGAACTCGCTCATCATCACCGTCGTGGCGGTCGTGGCCTCCATCTTGATCCACAGCCTTGCCGCCTACGCGATCGGGCGCAACATGGACCACAAGAAGATCTTCAAGGCGTCCTATTACTTCATCATCGCCGGCATGTACGTGCCCTTCGCGATCCTGATGATGCCGCTCGTCAAGCAGACCGCCGTGATGCACCTCGACAACATGGTCGGCGTCATGATCCTCTACATCGTGTTCTACATGCCCATGAACATGATGCTCTACACCGGCTACCTGCGTAACATCCCCATCGCGCTGGAGGAGGCCGCGCGCATGGACGGCGCCTCCACCTGGAGCACCTACTGGAAGGTCATCTTCCCGCTCATGAAGCCCATGCACGCGACCGTCGCCGTCATCACCGGCCTGGCCGTGTGGAACGACGTCATGACCCCGCTCGTCATCATGGGCGGCCAGGGCGTCAACACGCTGCCGCTCGCGCAGATGAACTTCCAGACCGCGTTCTCCACGAACTACAACCTGGCGTTCGCCAGCTACCTGCTCGCCATGCTGCCGATGATCGTCTTCTACATCGTCGCGCAGAAGCAGATCATCGGTGGCGTCACGAACGGCGCGGTCAAGTAGCCCTTCTGCGACATGCACACGTAGGAAATGCGACATATGTCCTGCTCGTGTAGCTTATAGCCCCTGCCACGTGGACCCCGCTTGCGGGGTCCACGTGCCTTAAAATACCTGCGGTTCGGCATAGAGCCGGCTCCGTTTTCTTGCTGTGTCCAATATCTCATAAAGCGAGGTACGATGCCCATACGCATTGATGATGCAACGCGGACCTTCACGCTGCACACGCTACACACGACCTATCAGATGCAGGTCGACGAAGTCGGGTACCTCACGCACCTGTACTACGGTGCGCGCAGCGAGGGCCAGATGTCGTATCTGCCCACGTTCGCCGACCGCAGCGGCTGCTGCACGACGCCCCACGACGTCAAGGACCGCACCTATTCGCTCGACGTCCTGCCCCAGGAGTTCCCGTTCCAGGGCAACGGCGACCTGCGCAGCCCGCTGCTGGTCGTCCGCGACGCCCAGGGCACCTTCGGCTGCGACCTGCGCTACGCGCGCCACGAGGTGCGCTGCGGCAAGTACGCGCTCGCCGGCCTGCCCGCCGCCTACGCCGATGCGGACGCAGACGACGCCCAGACGCTGTCCGTCACGCTTGCCGACGAGCGGCTGGGCCTCGAGGTCGAGCTGCTGTACGGCGTGCTGCCCGCCATCGACGTCATCTGCCGCGCCGCCGTCGTGAAGAACCGCAGCGAAGGCCGCGTCACCGTCGAGAAGCTGCAGAGCGCTTGCTTAGACTTCGTCCACGGCAACTTCGACGTCATCACCTTCAACGGCCAGCACTGCATGGAGCGCAAGCCCAGCCGTCAGCGCGTGCTGCCCGGCTCCTTTGCCGTCAGCAGCCGCCGCGGCCAGTCCTCGCACCAATACAACCCGTTCATGATCCTGTGCGACCGCGACGCCACCGAGACGGCGGGCCGCGCCTGGTCCATGACGTTCGTGTACAGCGGCAACTTCAAGGCCGAGGTCGAGCAGACCCAGTACCAGCAGATCCGCATGCAGATGGGCCTTTCCGACGAGCTGTTCTCCTATCCGCTGGAGCCCGGCGACGAGCTCGTGGCGCCCGAGGTCATCATGACCTACTCGGGCGCGGGCCTGGAACGCCTCTCCCACAACCTGCACCGCTGCATCCGCCGGCACATCTGCCGCGGCCCGTGGCGCGACGCCCCGCGCCCCGTGCTCGTGAACAGCTGGGAGGCCCATTACTTCAACTTCACCGGCGACGAGCTCGTGCGTCTTGCCGCCAAGGCCGCCGACCTGGGCATGGACATGCTCGTCATGGACGACGGCTGGTTCGGCGACCGCAACGACGACTTCCGCGCGCTCGGCGACTGGTCGGTCAACGAGGAGAAGCTCGGCGGAACGCTCGCCCAGCTCATCGAGAAGATCAACGCGCTCGGCATCAAGTTCGGCATCTGGATGGAGCCGGAGATGGTCAACGAGGATTCCGACCTGTACCGCGCGCATCCCGACTGGGCGCTCGCCGTGCCGGGCAAAGCGCCCGCGCTCGGCCGCGACCAGCTCGTGCTCGACTTCTCGCGCGAAGACGTGCGCGAGAACATCTTCGCCCAAATCTGCTCGGTGCTTGACCAGGGCAACATCGAGTACCTCAAGTGGGATTTCAACCGCAGCATGGTCGACATCTACTCGCACGCCGCCACGGATCAGGGCCGCGTCGTCTACGACTACTACCTGGGCCTGTACGATGTGCTCGAGCGCCTGGTGCAGCGCTACCCCAACCTGCTGATCGAGGGCTGCGCCGCAGGCGGCGGCCGCTTCGACGCGGGCTGGCTCCACTACGCGCCGCAGTTCTGGACGAGCGACAACACCGATGGCCACGACCGCATGACCATCCAGTACGGCACGTCGTTCGGCTATCCGTGCTCCACCATGGGCGCGCATGTGTCCGCCTGCCCCAACGAGGTCAACGGCCGCACCGTGTCGCTGTCCGCGCGCGGCCTGGTGGCCATGGCGGGCGGCGGCTTTGGATACGAGCTCGACCTGCTCGAGCTTCCCGAGCGCGCCTGCGAGATCATTCGCAACCAGATCGCCCAGCACCGCTCGATCGAGCAGCTCGTGCGCGAGGGCCTGTACTATCGCCTGACCGACCCCGCGACCGACGACATCTACGCATGGGAGTTCGTCTCCGAGGACGGCGCCGAGGCCATCGTGAACGCCGTGGTCGCCCGCGCCGAGGGCTACGGCGAGGCGCGCTACGTGGTCCCGCGCGGGCTCACCCCGGACGCGCTGTACCGCGAGGTCAACATGGACCAGGTCTTTGCCGCCAACGCGCTGATGGACATGGGCCTGCCCCTTCCGGTGAGCTCCGCGCTCTACATGAGCCGCAGCTTCCGCTTCGTGCGTGTCGACGCGTAGACTTTTAATGAGAAGCCCCCGCCGTGTGCGGGGGCTTTTTTGTTGCATGGGTTGGAACGAACCCGTCCCCAGCGAACCCAGGAACGAACCCGTCCCCAGCGAACCCATAACAACGCAAGGTCCTCCGTGTCCGCAGGGGTTGGACACGGAGGACCTTGCTTACAGGACCGACGCTGTATACGGCACGTGTGTTACAGCGTGGCGAGGAAATGATCGAGGGCGGCACGGCCCGGCTCGTCCCATTTGAAGACGCCCGCATCCTCCAGGACGCCGGCGAACACGTCGCTCACGCCGTCGCGGATGATCTGGTCGGCCGTCTCGGGCGCGATGTCAGGATGCGCGCAGGCGAGCTCAAGCGCCCATGCGGCATGGGAGGCGCACAAAGGATCGGATTCGAGCGCGCGGGCGAGCGCGGCGCGGTCGTTCGCGCCCGCGTGCGCCAGCAGATGCCCGCGCACGGCCCCGAGCTCCTCCACCAGGCGAGGCGGCAGGATGGCAAGACCCATGACCTCGATGAGCCCGATGTTCTCCTTTTTGATGTGATGCCTCTCGGCGTGGGGATGGAATACGCCGAGGGGATGCTCGGGCGTCGTGATGTTGCAGCGCAGGGCCAGGTAGAGCACGTAGTCGGAGCCGTCTTTGCAGGCGACGGGCGTGATGGTGTTATGGCGCACCTCGACGCCGTCCTCGACCGTCGAGGCGAGGATGCCCACCGACGGGTCGTTGTACGCGCGCCAGACGTCGAGCACGTGCGCCGCCGCGTCGAGCAGGCGCTCGCGATCGGCGGCCCGCAGGCGCAGCACGCTCATGGGCCAGCGCACGACCTCGCATGCGATGTCGTCGAATCCCGGCATCTCGAACGCGCCCGCCGCCGGAGCCTTCATCATCGGGAAGACATGGCGACCGCCCTGGAAGTGGTCGTGCGACAGGATGGATCCGCCCACGATGGGAAGGTCCGCGTTGGAGCCGATGAAGTAGTGCCCGAACAGGTCCACGAAGTCGAGCAGGCGTCCCATGTTCTCGCGGTCCACGTGCATGAGGCGGTGCTCGGCGCTCATGGCGATACAGTGCTCGTCGAAGTACGCGTACGGGCTGTACTGCAGGCCCCAGTGCTCCCCGCCCAGCGTGATGGGCAGGATGCGCAGGTTCTGGCGGGCGGGGTGCGCGCCGTGGGCCGCGCCGGCGCCGCGGCCGGGATAGCCCTCGTTTTCCATGCACAGCTGGCAGGCCGGGTAGACCTCGCCGGTCGCCGGGGCGGCGCCCGCGGCGGCGATGGCCTTGGGGTCCTTCTCCGGCTTGGAGAGGTTGATGGTGATCTCGAGCTCGCCCCACGGGGTCGACGACGTCCAGGCGATGTTCCGCGCGATGGCGGCGCGGCGCACGTAGCGGCTGTCGCAGCTCATCCGGTAGAACCAGTCGGTGGCGGTGCGGGGGCCATAGGCCCTATACAGGGTGGAAAACGTCCGCTCGACCTCGGAGGGGCGGGGCATCAGGATGTTCATGACGCGCGTGGCGAGGCGATCGGCGCCCGAGGGCGTGTCCTCCTCACAGCCGTTGGCGATGCCTGCTTCGGCGATGCGCGCGACCGTCCCCTCGAGATCGAACGCGTCGTCGCCGCTCGCCGCAACGACCGGCGCATCCTCGCCCAGCCGCGCGGTCGGAGAGGTCGCATAGGCGGCCTGCAGGAAAATCGCCGCATCCGGGGCCGAGGGACCGGTCGCCCCGACGGCTTCGAGCACCGTGTTGTACGCCCAAACGGCATCGGCCGGCGACACCAGACCGCAGCGGACGGCGTGCCGCACGAGCGCCTCGATATCGGACGCGAGCGCCCCCGCGTCGTAGACCCGCTCTACAGCCATTGCGCATACGCCCCCTCGGATGCGATGCGGTAGGTGCGGCAGTTGCCCTCGCCCAGCCAGCCGTCCATGCCGCGCACGAAGAAGTCGACCATGTCGAGCGGCACGAACGCCTGGATGGAGCCGCCGAACCCGCCGCCGTGGATGCGGACGGCGCCGGCATCTCCCAGCAGGTGCTCGGCAAGCGCAAGCGCGACCATGGCGGGCTGATCGTTGCCGCCGCACGAGACGTTCTGCAGATACATGCCCGAGCTCGCGCCCGAGCGGCGCGTCAGGTCGAGGAACGTGTCGATGTCGCCTGTGCGCAGCGCTTCGAAGCGCTCGACCACCAGGCGATTCTCGATGTAGTAATGCAGCGCGCGCAGCACCGGGCGGTCTCCCAGCTTGGCGCGCAGCTCGGACACGCGCTCGTCGAAGCGCTCCGCGGGAACCTCGCACAGGCGGGTGCAGCCGAACTCGGCGGCAACAGCCTGCATCTCGCCGGGCACGGCGGCGTAGTCTGCCGTGGACACGGAGTGGTCGGTGCCCATGTAGGCCAGGCACAGCGCGTAGCCCTTGTCAGCGAAATCGAAATCGAGCTTTTCGGACACCGGGTTCGCCGGGTCGGCGAAGTCGATGTGGGCGATGCCCCCGAGCGCCTCGGACAGCTGGTCCATGAGGCCGCAGGGCTTGCCGAAATAGATGTTCTCGGAGCGCTGGGCCGATTGCGCCATGGCGGTCGGCGTCACCGGGGAGCCCGGCCACAGCGTCTCCATGACGCGGCCGACCGCGAGCTCAAGGGCCGCAGAGGACGAAAGGCCCGAGCCACCGGGAATGTCGCTCGTCATGACCAGGTCGAAGCCCTGGACCTCGCGCCCGGTCGCCGCGAGCTCGGCCGCCATGCCGCGCACCAGGCCCGCCGTGCTGACCTTCTCGTCCTCGCGCGGGGCAAGATCGGACAGGTCGAGCTCGAACGGCTCGTAGCCCGCGCTCGCCACGCGCGCCGTCATGGTGCCGTTCAGCGCGGCGACGCCCTCGATGGAGACGTCGAGCGCGCCTGCCACCACATGGCCTCCCTCGTGGTCGGTGTGGTTGCCCGCGATCTCGCTGCGCGCGGGCGCGTGGACGTGCGCCAGCGTGCGGCCCTCCCCGAACTGGTCGGAGAAGCGATCGATGAGCTCGGATACGACGGTACTCATGGAACGGCCCCTTTCATCTGTCGGCGCGCGGTCCGTACAGGGGAATCCGCGCTGCTACCTTTCATCCCTATCGACGGCATAGATCGATAGTGTTCATACCTGTAAGAGTTTGTTCATCTACACCGACTGTACCACAAGGGAGCCCCTGCGCGTCCGCGATGTCGGCCAACGCCGTCCCCACGATGCGGCACTGTGGTATATGGACTCAATTTCGCTTCGTTTACCTGCGAGGTTCGCGCTTCCATCGGAACGGGCGCAAAAAGAGGTCGCATGATGTATACATGCGCGCGCCGTCCGCCCGCTGTCGCTCGCGCTCACGGAGTCTTTGGCACCATTCGCAAAAATCTTGCGCGACTTTGTTCGTTTGTGTTCAAATGAATCAAAGGAGGCATCCATGCTCAAAGCGGAACGACAGGAACAGATCATCGCGCGCCTGGCGGGCGGCAGCACGGAATCCGTATCCGCCATCGCGCAGGCCCTCGACGTGTCGGACATGACCGTCCGGCGCGATCTCGAGGAGCTCGCCGAGCGCGGCATCGTCGAGCGCGTCTACGGCGGCGCGCGCATGCCCGCCGCCGTCAGGGAATCGTTCTCTGCGGCGGGCATCCCGCTTCTGCGCGAGTACTCGCACACCGAGAAGCGGCGTCTGCGCAGCGAGGAGAAGCAGCGCGTTGCCCAGCGGGCGATCGAGCTGATCGAGCCGTCCGACACCGTCTTTCTCGGCGCGGGCACGACCGTAGAGCATATGGCGCGCTTTCTGCCCGATATCCGGCTGCGCGTCATCACGAACAGCCTGTCGGCCTTCAAGCTGCTCGAGCACCGCGAGCATTGCGAGCTGTACCTGGTGGGCGGCCTCTACCGGCAGCAGACCGGATGCTTCGTGGGCGCGATGGCAGAAGACGCCGTCTCCCCGCTCGGCATCGACAAGGCCTTCATCGGCGCCAACGGGATATCGGGCGGATCGCTGTTCTGCGCCGACATGGACGAGGGCCGCATCCAGCGCCTCGTGCTGACAAAGGCGCGCGAGCGCTACGCCGTGAGCGATGCCAGCAAGCTGGGGCGCCGCGACTTCTACGCCTTCTTCGGACTGTCCGATCTGACCGCGCTGGTCTGCGACGGCGCGCTCTCGGACGCCCAGCGAAGCGAGATCGAGGAGCAGGTCCGCCTCATCTGCGCCTAGCCGATGCAATTTCGGGGACGTACCTTCAGCGTGCATGCGCGCAGAGCTGCTCTGCGCGCATGCACGCTGAAGGTACGTCCCCGAAATTGCATCGGCTAGGCGATCGACATGACCGGGAAGGGGTCGCGCGCGCGAATCCTGTCATCGGGGAAGTCGAAGATATAGGAGCCGCACGCGTTGATAACCTGCGTGCCGCACGGATGCTCGAGCGCGCGCTCGACGCGGCCGTAGTTCAGATGCACATGCCCGTGCAGCATGAAGGCGGGCCGTAGCTTGTCGACGTAGTAGCCAAACGACTCGAATCCCCGATGGGGCATGTCCTCCATATCGCCGAGACCGCGGATGGGCGCGTGCGTGACGAGGATGTCGACCCCGCCCGTCGCGCGCGCCATGAGGGCCAGGCGCCCGATTCGCCTGCGCATCTCAGCCTCGGTAAAGCCGAACACTCGCTCGTTGTACCTGAGCGAGCCGCCGACGCCCATGATGCGGATGCCATGGAAATCGCGCAGGTGCCCCTCGATCGAGATGCACCCCTGCGGCGGATGCTCGACATAGCCCATATCGTGGTTGCCCCATACGTACACGAGCGGAACGTTGGCGAGCGTCACCACGTGCTCGAGATAACGCGCCGGCAGGTCGCCGCAAGAGATGATGAGCTCGACGCCCTGCAGGCGCTCCTTGTCGAAATGGTCGGTCAGCCACGCCTCCTCGACATCGGAGATGGCGAGGATCTTCATCGCTTGACCTCGCGCCGGGCGGCCAAGGTGGGGTTGACCGGGATCACGCCGCCGGCGACCACCTCGTCGAGGCCGCGGTCCGACAGCTCGCGCACCTCGGGAAGGCGCCCGACGATGTTTTGGTTCAGCCATGCCATGCGCGCGATCTGCATGCTCGAAAGGCGCCCCGCGCCGGACGGCTGCACGAGCCCCGTCTGGCTTTTGAGCTCCCCGGCGAACGGATGAGTCTGGCCGCTCAGCATACTCTGCTTGAAGATCTCAACCAGGCTGCGCTGGCGGGCGGGCACGCAATCGCAGATGTGCACGTCCATAACGCCGGACGACAGGCCCCACCAGTAGTTCAGCGCGCGGTCGTGCAGCTCGTCGCGCTCGCGCTGCCACGAGTCATCGCGGATGGACTGGACGATGCGCTCGTAGTAGCGCCCCCACTCCCAGACCGGTTCGCCGAGGTGCACCTCGGTGCCGTCGTGCTCGACCAGATACAGACCCCACGACTCATCCGGGTTGCCCGGGTTGGGCACATCGCGCGCGCAGACGATGCGCACGTCGCTCTCGTGCAGCTCGCGGCGCCAATCGTAGTCTTTGGCCGAATACCACTTGAGATACACCGTCGCGTGCGGGTCGACCGTCTGCGCTCCGATGGCGAACGCGTTGATACCCGCCACCGTCCCGTACACGGGGGAATCCGCCACGTACCCCACGCGGTGGTTGTCCGACAGGCTTGCCGCGAGCGCGCCCAGTAGGAACTTGACCTCATAGGTCTTGGTGCTGAACGTGCGCACGGCACCATACGACAGGCTGACCGAGCAGTTGAGCACCTTGAGCTGCGGATACCTGACCGCAGCGCGCAGGGCCTGCGTCGCCTGCGTGGGCACGTTGGTCACGATGAGGTTGTCTTGCTCCGCCACCGCCCGCTCCACCGCGCGATCGAACGCCTCGTCGGACGCGCAGTCGGTGAACACCGTGGTCTCCACCGTGCCGCCCGACGCGCGCTCGAGCTCGATACGGCCGCGGTCGTGCGCAGCCGCCCATCCGGATGTCTGCGGGCTGCGCTCGTAGATGAACGCGATCCGCAGCGGCTTGGGGAAGAGCCTGTTCTTGTAGAGCCCCTTCAAATCCGAGATGATGCCGCCCCGGGACGCAGGCTCCGTCGGCGTCTCGAGATAGGCGATGGCGTCCTGGTTGATCGTGACGCGCAGCTCGCCCCAGATGCGGCCGAGCCTATCGGCAATCTCGACCGGAGAGGCGCAGACCGCGAGCTCGAACCCGTAGAGCTTGAGGTAGATCAGGTACGCGTCGCCCGAGGTGATACCGAGCGACTCGCCGTGCCGCTTGGAGAACGCCTCTGCGAAGCTGCCGAAGGAGGCGCGCAGGTCGGCCACGCACTCATCGGGCCACGGGTGGTCGAGATCCTGCCCGGCGAAGATCGCCAAGCGCTCGTAGGAGCCCTCCTCCGAGAAGGTGATGCCGTAGATGGGACACACGCGGTAGAAGCGCAGGAACTCCTGGTAGATGCGAGACTCTTTGGAGTCCGACGGCATGGGCAGCATGCGCGTGACGCTCGCCGTGATCGTCGGCATCTCGAGGTAGCGCATCACCGATACGCGCTTGTTGCCCTCCTGCACGTAGAACCGCTGCATGTACTCGTAGACGATGATGGGGTCGCGCAGGCCCTCCTCGCGCTGGGAGTCGATCAGCGCGCTCCACTTGGCGGCGAACTCCGAGGTCTCCTCGAGCAGGGGCATGAACCCGCGGGAAAACGAGTTCTGGCGGCCCTGGGTCCGCGTGCCCGCGATCAGCGCCATGTCGACCTCGACGACGCCGATGGGCACCTCGCCCTGATAGCCCCGGTCTTTGATGATTTCGCTCAGGGCGGGCGGGTACGGATACCTGCCTGCGGAGACATCTTGCTGGACCTGCCGTAGTCCCGCTTTTCGCGCCTTGCGGTAATCTTCGATCATGAAGCCCTCGCCCTCTCGCCCGTCGTAGCCCATGTTTCACATCCATTATCCAACGTCAGGCGCTGTCCTGCGGCTAGCTGAGAGAATCGGTCGAACCCTGTATGCATGACATGGCAAAATGGGTCTCTTCCGAGCCGCCGGGGCGTTTATTCATGAACGTAGAAGGGTCGATCCGGCGTTTCCCCAGGATTGGAAAGAATGACCCCCGTACTTATTCATGAATGAACGCTCCCCTCTGCGCTGGCCGGCGCAGAGGGGAGCGGCCTCAGGAGTTGATTGGGGACGGGTTCGTTCCGACCCGTCTCTTGGCGTCGTCAGCGCCGAGACAACTTTGAGCACAGGACCCCGATCAGCGCTGCCGCAAGCGCCGGCGCAATCCAGCCGAGCCCCATGCCGGCAAAGGGCAGCAGGTCGATCGGAAGCCATGTGCCGGCAGCAAAGGCATCGCGCAGCGCGCCCGTCACGCTCACGACCGCGGTCACGCCCACCACCCACGGCCACACCAGCGGCACGCGGTCGCACAGCGTGTGCAGCATGCCCATGGCGACCAGTACGATGGCGATGGGATACAGAGCGCCAAGAAGCGGCACCGAGAACGCAAGGATGGCATCGAGGCCGAAGTTCGACACGATGCACGAGAACGCGGCGAATACGAGCGCGCAGACGCGGTACGAGACCCGCGGCAGCTCCTCGGAGAAATACGTGCCGCAGCAGCTGATAAGACCGATGCAGACGTTCAGGCACGCAAGCAGGAAGATGGCGGCGACCACCACCGTCCCCACGACACCGAAATGCAGCGTCGCCGAGGCGGTGAGCACCGCGGCACCGTTGGTGGCGTCGGGGAGCTGCTGCGCCATACCGGCGCCCACATAGGCGAGCCCGCAGTAGATGAGCGCCATGAGCGTGCCCGCGAACACGCCAGCACGGGAGATGGCGCCCATGAGCGAGCGGGGCTCGGTCACCCCCATCTCGCGGATGTTCGTGGCGATCACGATGCCGAACGTCAGCGACGCGAGCAGGTCCATGGTCTGGTACCCCACCAGAAAGCCCTGCACGGGAGCGCCGGCGTCATACGGGGCGACCGGAGCCGGAGCCTGGGGCATCGGCGACACCAGCGCAGCGGCCGTCACCGCCACGATCAGCAGGATGAGCGCGGGCCCGGTCACGCGGCCGAGCAGACGGGTCAGGCGCCCGGGATGCATGGCGAGCAGATAGGCTGCCACGAAGAACAGCACCGAGAAGGCGAGCTGGGCGGCCTCGACGGGCACCTCTGCGGGCAGCAGGGGGCTCAGCATCTCGAACGCCGTCGAGGACGTGCGCGGGATGGCGAGGCACGGCCCGATCGCCAGATACACCGCCGCCACGAAGATGCGGGCGAAGATCGGATGGACGCGCCCGGCGAGCTCGCGCGCGGTGCCGGCCAGCGCCACCGCGACGATGCCCAGCACCGGCAGGCCGATCGCGGCGACAAGGAATCCGATCATGGCGGGAACGGCCTCGGCACCCGCCTGCAGGGCAAGCAGGGGCGGCAGGATAAGGTTTCCCGCCCCGAAGAACATTGAAAACAGCGTCACGCCGACCAGCACCGACTGACGCATCGACAGGTTTTGGTTCACGATTGTTTCTCCCCCATAGCCGCAGGCATTGTCTTGCGTGCAGTCTATGGTAGCGCGAGCAGAGAGCCGCGCCCCGGGACACGAGAGTAAAACGCCATCGCACAAGGTTTCCATCGGCACGAGTCCCGGGGCCGCCTCGATACCAGTGTGAAGGCTTTTTCGTCCGCGTTGTTGCGCAACATGGCGTTTTTCGCACAATCTGGAACCGGTGCGAGTATTTCAAGGGGGCATGACGCAGATGCGGGCACCCCGCACGGAGCGGATCGATCGTCGGCTCCCCTGGAAAACCCGACCCTCCACCCGCTGCTACCAGTCCGTTTCCGCATTTGCCGCGCTCTGTGCATTCGTGCTATGTTGACTGTATTTCGTTCGAATTCGAGGAGGTCAGGACATGGCGACAGACACTCCAAGCTCAGTCATGTACACCGACCTGCGCCAATTCGGTGGCATCGCGCACCGCGACACCGCGACCGTCCTGTTCGACGGGTCGGTCTCCATCGGCGGAAAAACCCTTTCGGCACGCATCGACGACCGCACGTTCCTGTCGCGCGAGATCGTCCACGCCGAGCCCGGTTCCCTGCATCCCGAGCTCTTTTCCGACTTTCCCGTCGCCGCCAAGAAGATCACCTCGCGCCTGATCGCGGCGCGCGGCGGAGGGCAGGCGGGCTGCTCCGAGGTCATCGCCCACTACCGCGGCGCCGCCGCGACCTGCATGTGCGACGCGCTGACCTCCAACGACATCGATGCCATCCCGTACGGCAACGTCGTGCGCAAGATCATGTCCCTTCATCTTGAGCTCGAAAGCGACCGCGCCCTGCTGCTCGTCATGCTCTTCGTCATCGTCGGGTGCCTGGCGGACCCGCGCGCGGCAATCGACGCCATCGACGCCTTCGCGGCAAGCGAGCTTGCCACCTCGCTCGACACCCTGGTCGGGGACGAGGCCCCGCGACCGCAGGCCGCCTCGGCCGCCCATGAGACGCGCCTGGGCCTGGTCCGCCTGGTCAACGGCGCCTTTCGTCCGCCCATCCACGAGCTGTCGTGCGACCCGGCGGGCACCATCATCGGTTGCCTGCCCAACGGGCCGCACTCCATCGCCGACGTCGACGCCGACGTCTCGCGGCAGCACGTGCGCATCTGGCGCGAAGACGGCCGCTGGCTCGTCGCCGACCTGAACTCGACCAACGGCACCCGCGTGATCTCCGGTGCCGACAAGTCCGTGCACATCATCGCCGACGCCCAGGCCGAATCGCGCGAGCCCTTCGCAAGCGAGCCGTTCGAGCTGCGCAACAGCGACATCCTCTGCCTGGGCTCAACCACGCGCTTCCTGGTCATGAAGCTCAGCGTCGGCTGATCTTAACGGACCCCCTGTTGTTGCGCAACAGGAGCACGGTCGCATCGCCGTACAATCGATGCGAGACCCCGCACGTCATCTTCTCGGTTAGGCAGCACATCATGGCACCTCATCCCCTACAGCCCCATCAGCTCATCGAGTTCTCCTCGTTCGACACCGCGTTCGCCGTGGCACCTGACGAGGAGGAGGCTACGCGCAGGCGCTATATGACGCTGCTTGTCGACAGCCAGTATGCGCCTCGCAAGGGCGCGTCGAGCACCGTGTACCGCGTGAGCAACACCGAGTGCTCCCCGTTCGCCCTCAAGGTGCTCAAAGCCGACGATCTCGAAGGCGAGGAGCGCGAGCGCCTGCTGCCGGTCCGCGTCCGCAAGTTCGCCGAGGAGTACCGCGCGCAGACCGTCGTGTCGCATCTCAGCGGGTTTCCCAAGCTGTACGGCTACGGCGTCATCGAGGACGTGCCCGCGATCTTGATGGAGTGGGTCGAGGGCTTCACGCTGAACGAGGCCACGCCGCAGTTCCCCGCCGACATCTACGGGCGCATCAAGGGCCGCACGGTCGCCGGGATCGGCATGTCCGTCCTGAACGTGCTCATCTCCGCCAAGGCGCTCGACGAGCGCTTTGTCCATCGCGACCTGTCCCCGCGCAACATCATGCTGCGCACGAGCCAGGTGCCCCTGGAGGAGCAGACCGCGAGCAACGCCTTCGATATCTGTCTGGTCGACCTGGGCAGCGCCACCATCGTCACCGGCGACACCTCGCTCACCTTGGTCGAGAACATCTGGCGCAACGGCACGCCCGACTACGCTCCGCCCGAGATGCTGGCGCGCGACGTGCCGGCGCTCGCCGCGCTACGCTCGTCGGCCTCCATCGACACGTACGCCCTCTGCAGCATCCTGTACGAACTCTACGCGCAGACCACCCCGTACGGCCGCGGCATGCTGCTCGCCGCCTCCCCCTATCGCGTCAAGGTCGACAACGATCCCATGCCGCTCGTGCCGCGCAGCCCCCGCGACGAGGAGCTGTGCGCGGCCATCATGGCGGGCCTCGCGCGCGAGCAGGACCAGCGCATCTCCGCCGAAGACCTTCTGTCCCGGCTGAGCGCGTGGGCGGGTGCCCCGGCCTCAGAGGACTCCGAGCACCACGCGCCCGCTGCGAACGCGCCCGCCGCATCGGGCAACCCTCTCGAAGCGGGCTCCCACCTCACCATGAACGGCGCGGGTATCGAGGCCTCGCTCGGCCAGCAGGACACGGCACCCGTCGACGATCGGCTCGCCTCAGACGGCGCCGGCACGACGGATGCGCCCGCAGCGAGCACGCGCGGCATCTCCCGCCGCAGTTTCGTGATCGGCGCGCTCAGCGGCATCGGCATCACCGCGCTCTCGGGCGCCGCCGTCATCACGCGCGGGTTCGGCCTCCTTAAGCCCAAATCGCTCGACACCTATACCTGGGCCGAGCTGTCCGACATCTCGAAGCAGATCGCCCAGGCAGAAACGCCCTCCGACGCCATCGAGGTTGCACGAAGCTATGGACTGGTCGACCAGGACGGCAGGCTCATCTCCACGCAGCGCAAATCGGTCGAATACGACGGCATGCCCCATGAGGTGCAGATCGTGGGCATCAACCACGATGAGCTTGCCGACAGCTCGGGTTACGCGGGCCTCACGTTCATGTTCAGCGAGATCTTGAGCACGAGGCCCATGAACGACGCCGCATACGACGATGGGGGCTGGGAGGCCTCCGATATGCGCGCATACCTCAACACGAGCGTCATGGACAAGCTTCCCGCCGAGCTGCGCGAGCGCATCGTCCCGGTTCGCAAGTACACCAACAACGTCGGCGGCACCGAGGACCCCTCCTGCGTGACGGCAACCGAGGAGTCCCTGTGGCTGTTCAGCTACTGTGAGCTCGCCGGCGAGCGGGCCCGCCTCTCCTTCAACGAAGGCTATCGCTTCCTCGCCGACATCCTGAACTCCGAGGGCTCGCAGTACGATTACTTCGAGCAGCAAAACGTCATGCCGCAGTCCAATGCGGACTGCCTGGTTCGCCAGCTCGAAGACGAGGCGGACTACTGGTGGCTACGCAGCGCGAGCCCGGACGTGTCGCTCGCCGACGGTATCGTGACCTTCAACCGCGTGGGCCCGAACGGAGATCCGTTCCATTTCGCCGCCGCCTGCACCGACACCGCGGGCATCCTGCCGGGCTTCTGCATCTAGCGCGCCGATGGGTCGTTTGGGGACGGGTTCGTTCCAACCCATCGGCACGCACAAAAAAGCGCCCGCCGTATTCGGCGGGCGCCTTGGTCCGATTTACAGCTCGCGGCCCGGATAGTGGCAGTTCACGAAGTGACCCGGTTTGACCTCGATGGTCGGCGGGACCTCCGCGGAGCACTTCTCCGTCGCATGTGGGCAGCGCGTGTGGAACGGGCAGCCGCTCGGGATGTTGGTGGGGCTCGGCAGGTCGCCCTCGATCAGCACATGCTTCTTCTCGATCGTGGGGTCGGGAATAGGCACGGCCGACAACAGAGCCTGCGTATAGGGGTGCTGCGGGTTGCTGTAGAGCTCCTCGTTGGGCGCAACCTCCATCATGGTGCCCAGATACATGACGCCGATGCGATCGGAGATCATCTCGACGACGGCGAGGTCATGGGAGATGAACAGGTAGGTCAGGTTGTACTGCTCCTGCACGTCGCGCAGCAGGTTCAAAACCTGTGCCTGAATGGACACGTCGAGGGCGGAAACCGGCTCGTCGGCCATGATGAGCTTGGGGTTGACCGACAGGGCGCGGGCGATGCCGATGCGCTGGCGCTGGCCGCCGGAGAACTCGTGCGGATAGCGCTCGCCGTGCGTGGGCGGCAGGCCGACGACCTCGAGCAGCTCGTGGACGCGCTTCAGGCGCTCGCCGGGGCTCATCTTGGTGTGCACGAGCAGCGGCTCGGCGATGATGTCCTGAACCCTCATGCGCGGGTTCAGCGAGCCATACGGGTCCTGGAACACCATCTGCATCTTGGAGCGCAGCGGACGCATCTCCTTGGCAGAGATCTTCGCGATGTCCTGACCGTCGAAGATGATCTCGCCGGAGTCGGGGGTAATCAGGCGGTTGATGAGGCGGCTCGTGGTGGACTTGCCGCAGCCGGACTCGCCGACCAGCGAGAACGTCTCGCCCGGCATGATGTCAAAGCTGACGTTGTTGACCGCGTGGACCCACTTGTTCGCTTTGCCGAAGAAGTTCTTGCCCACGGGGAAGCGCTTGCTCAGGTTCTTGACCGACAGCAAGGGTTCGGTTGCTTGTGCCATCGCTTACGCCTCCTTTCGTGCATTGGTGTGGAACGGGCAAGCTGCGTAGTGGTTCTCAGCGACCTTGACGAGCTTGGGCAGCGCCTCGGAGCACGAAGCCTGCGCGTACTTGCAGCGCGGGGCAAAGCGGCAGCCCGAGGGCATGGCGGCCAGATCGGGCACGGAGCCGGGAATGGACGGCAGACGGTGCACACGGCGGCCGAGCTTGGGCACGGACTCGATAAGGCCCTGCGTGTAGGGATGCTGCGGGTTGGAGAACAGCTCCTTGACCGGGGCCTCCTCCACGATGTTGCCGGCGTACATGACAATGACGCGGCTGCAGGTCTCGGCGACGACACCCAGGTCATGGGTGATCATCAGGATACCCGTGTTGCGCTTGTTGCGGATGTCCTCCATGAGCGCCAAGATCTGCGCCTGAATGGTCACGTCGAGAGCGGTGGTGGGCTCGTCGGCGATGAGCAGCTTGGGCTCGCAGGACATAGCCATAGCGATCATGACGCGCTGGCACATGCCGCCCGACAGCTCGTGCGGATAGTTGCGCAGCGTCATCTCGGGCTCGGGAATACCCACGAGCTTTAGCGCGGAAACGCAGCGCTTATGCAACTCGTCTTTGGAAAGCTCCTTGTTGTGCAGGGAGATCGCCTCGATGAGCTGGTTCTCGATGCGCATGATGGGGTCGAGCGCGCTCATGGGCTCCTGGAAGATCATCGAGATCTCGTTGCCGCGGATGCTCTGCATCTCGGCCTCGGAAAGCTCGAGGATGTGCTTGCCGCCGAAGACGATGTCACCGGAGATACGCGTCGACAGCTTGTTGTGCAGACGCATGACCGACATCGAGGTGACGGACTTGCCGCAGCCCGACTCGCCTACCAGACCGACGATCTCGCCGGCGTTGACCGAAAACGACACGCCGTTGACGGCGGTAATCCAGTCTTTCTTGCCGCGCTTGAATTCTGTTCTGAGGTCCTTGACCTCAAGCAAGGGTTCAGCCATGAGGACCTCCGACTAGTTGAGCTTGGGATCGAGCGTGTCGCGCAGGCCGTCGCCGAACAGGTTGAAGGCCAACACGGTCAGGAAGATCACCAAACCGGGGAACAGGACGAGGTGCGGGGCAATCGCCAGATAGTTGCGGCCCTGGGACAGAATAGCGCCCCACTCCGCCTGCGTGACGTTCGCGCCGAAGCCGAGGAACGACAGCGAGGAGGCCGAAAGGATGGCGCCACCCACGTTCATGGTGAAGTTGACGATGAGCGCCTGCATGGTGCCCGGGAAGATGTGCACGAACATCGTGCGCGCCGGCGAGCAGCCGATGGACTGGGCGACCTCGACGTAGAGCTCGCCGCGGACCTCGAGCACCGCGCCGCGGATGATGCGCGCAAAGGACGGCACCGTGAAGACGGCCAGGCCGATCATGATGTTCGTGATTCCCGGGCCGATGATGGCCACGATGGCGATGGCGAGCAGGATCGAGGGGAACGCGAACATGACGTCGCAGATGCGCATGATGATCGAGTCGGCGATGCCGCCGAAGAAGCCCGCGATCAGGCCGAGGACGACGCCGCCCGCCGTACCGAGAATCGAAGCGGTGAGCGCCGTGCCGAGCGACAGCTGCGTGCCCGCAAGGATACGGCTGAAGACGTCGCGGCCAAACTCGTCGGTGCCCCAGATGTGCGTGGCCGACGGGCCGGCCAGAATCGCGCCGTAGTCGTACGCGTTGGGATCATAGGGAACGATCGACGGGCCGATGACAGCCATGATCAAGATGAACACGATGAACAGGAAGCCAAGCACCGCGGTCTTACGGCGCAGGAACTTCTTAATGAACTGCACGGTAGGATTTTGCGCCTTGGGCAGCTCCTCAGCAGACAGGGCCTGAGCGGTGGTTGCGTTGGTATCAGCCATGGTATCGCCTCCTATTCGTATCTCACGCGCGGGTTGATGACGGCGTACAAGATGTCGGCAAGCAAGTTGATCACCATGTACTCGAACGAGAAGAACAAGATGAGCGCCTGCACGACCTCATAGTCGCGGAAGCCGATAGAGTCGACGAGCAGACGGCCCATGCCCGGAATCGAGAACACGCTCTCGACCACGACGGAACCGGCGATCAGGGCGCCGATCTGCAGCGCGGTCACGGTGATGATGTCGATCGAGGAGTTCTTGAAGGCGTGCACCATGATGACGCGCGGCTCGGGCAGGCCCTTGGCGCGCGCGGTGCGGATGTAGTCCTTGCCGAGGTTCTCGATCATGGACGAACGGGTCACACGCGCGAGGATCGCCATGATGCCCGCGCCCATGGCGATCGAGGGCAGCACGTAGCCGCGCCAGTCCTCGAGGCCGCCCGTGGGGAAGATGCCCAGGTTGACCGAGAAGATCTGCATGAGCTGCAGGCCGAGCCAGAAGTTCGGCAGCGAGATGCCGGCGATGGCGATGAGCATGCCGAGCAGGTCGAGCGCACGGCCGCGGTTGATGGCCGCGATGACACCGATGATGATGCCGATGATGACCGACCAGGTGATCGAGCAGATCGTCAGGTAGATGGTGATGGGCAGACGCGGGGCGAGTAGCTCGGCCACGGACGTGTTGTTCGTGAACGAATGGCCCAGGTCGCCCTGGAAGATGCCGGTGATCCACTGGAGATACTGCGGAACGAGCGGCTGGTCGAGGCCGAGCTCGCGACGGATGTTCTCGATCTCGCCGATCGTCGCCGTGGGGCCGCCGATCTGACGCGCAGGGTCGCCAGGAATGAGGCGGACGAACATGAAGATGATGATGGAAATGACGATCAAGAGCGGAATCATGCTCAGGACGCGTTTAACAGCGTATTTCCCCATGTAGTTCCCTCCCTTTGTGTCGTATCGGGGAGACACGGGGGCTGCCAGCCCCTGAAATCAGAGGCTGGCAGCCACCCAACACCCTCGATGTGAAACTCAGGACGTAATCAACACTAGACGTTCAGGGTCGCGTGAATGACGTCGATACCCTGGGCGACGTACTTGATGCCGTTGAGGTACGCCTTGTAGGACAGGAGGGTGTTGTCGCTGGCGAGGAACAGCCACGGGCACTCCTCCCAAGCGATGTCCTGGCACTTGCCGTAGTGCTCGTTCTGCTCCTCCTCGGTCGGGGCGGCGTTGCCGGCCTCGAGCTCGGAGTCGAACTCGTCGTTCTTCCAGAAGGCGGTGTTGTAGCCGGTCGGCGGGACCATGGCGCTGGAGAGCAGCGAGCGCAGGAAGCCGTCGGGGTCGGACTGGGACCAGTTGACGTACCACATCTGGAGCTCGGTGGTGTCCTCGGGCTCAGCGGCGATCTCGGCGTTGGTGGCAGCCTCGTTGGGCAGGACGTTCACCGTGACGCCGATCTTCTCGAGCTGCTGCATGACGAACGTGGCGCCCTTAGTCTCCTGCGTGGAGTTGTCGCAGATGATGGAGACCTCGAAGCCGTCGGCGTAGCCGGCCTCCTCGAGCAGGCTCTTGGCCTTGTCGATGTCGGTGTCGTACGGCGTCTGCGCCTTGTAGCCGGGGACGAGCTCGGGCAGGCAGGAGGTCGCGGGCGTCGCGGCGCCGGAGTACATGACGTTGACGTACTCGTCCTGGTTGAACGCATAGTTCAGGGCCTGGCGCACGCGGACGTCGGACAGCGGCTCGTAGTTGGTGTTGAGCGTGACATAACGCATGGTCGTCGAGGGGATCGAGATCATGTTGATGTCGCCGGCGGAGCGCACCGTGGCGACCTGGTCGGTCGGCATCGGGTAGATGGCCGTGGCCTCACCGGTCTGCAGGGCGGCGATACGGGAGCCGGCCTCGGGCACGACGCGGAAGTCGATGCGGTCGATGGAGGGAGCCTCGCCCCAGTAATCCTCGTTGCGGACGATGGAGACGTGATCGCCCTGCGCATACTCCTCGAGGATGTAGGGACCGGAACCTGCGGACTGCTTGGAGTAATCCCAGCTGGAGTCGGCAAGCGCAGTCGGGGAGATGAGGTAGAACTGCGTCATGGAGTTCATGAACGGAGCATAGGGCTCGGGCAGGTGGAACTGAACGGTGAGCTCATCCACGGCGGTGCAGGAATCGACGCGGGTGTTCTCGGTGTTCTCGTCGATGGTCTCGATGAACGTACGACGACGACGCCAGTTGTTCTCGGGGTTGATCGCTGCCTCGTAGTTGGCGACGACGGCCTCGGCGTTCAGCGGGGCGCCGTCGGTGAAGGTGATGCCCTCGTTCAGATGGAACGTGTAGGTGCACGCGTCGTCGGAGACCTCGTAGCTCGCGGCGGCGCGGGGAGCGTACTCATAGTTCTCATCCAGGTCATAGAGCGAGTCGTAGATGTAGTAGACGACGTTGCCCGAGTTGCCGTCGGACCAGTCCATGGGGTGCATCTCCTGGAACTCGCCCTCGAAGGCCAGGATGCACTCGTTCTTGGGAGCCTTGCCGTCGGTCTTGGTGGCGCGAACGACGAAGCCCTCCTCGTCGGCCTCGATCGTCTCGACGTTGGATCCGCCGTCGCCGGAAGCCGAGCCGGTGTCAGTGCCGGTCGAGGTGTCGCCACCGCCGCCGCAGCCGGCGAGGCCGAGGCCCGCGACGGACGGTCGCGGCACCGGCAGCCACGGCACCCACGAACCCGCGACGAGTCACACCGGAGTCCGACCACGTCATGTTCTTGTTCTCTTTGTCCATTACAGACTCCTTTCGCACCGAGAACACTCCACGCATTGGCGCATTTGATGTAGTGCAGCCAAAATCCTCCTCGCGGCACAGACAGCAAATGAACAATCGCTATACTGTGCCCGCCACAACACTATAACGCTTTAACGCGTTAGAGCGGAGGCAAGGTGTAAACGGCCATACCGTTCAGGGACCGGAAACAGACCGTTCACCGCCAGGAAATACCATTATTGCTTATTTCGGACAAAACGGACACATTTTGTGAGGGATGGAGGAAATGTTGGCCTACCAGTTCGACCGGGAGCGCTACAACCGACGCATGAAGTGGTACCTGCACGACCGCTTCGGCATGTTCATCCACTTCGGAATCTACAGCATCCCCGCACGGGGCGAATGGCTGCGCAGCACCGAGGAGATGCCCGAGGAGCTCTACCTGCCCTATTTCGAGGAGTTCAACCCGTATGCGCTCGACGCCCGCGCCTGGGCCCGCGCCGCCAAACGGGCAGGCATGCGCTATGCCGTGCTCACCTCCAAGCACCATGACGGCTTCTGCCTGTTCGACACCAAGACCACCGACTTCAAGTCCACGAACACCCCCTACGGTCGCGACATCGTGGCCGACTTCCTGGACGCGTTTCGCGCCGAGGGCATCCGCGTGGGCCTGTACTACTCGGTGATCGACTGGCACCATCCCGACTTCCCGCAATACGGCGACCGTCAGGCCCCGCTGCGTAACGATCCCGTAGCCGGCTCCAACGAGCACCGCGTGTTCGACCGCTACCTCGACTACATGCACGAGCAGGTGCGCGAGATCTGCACCAACTACGGCAAGCTCGACCTTTTGTGGTTCGACTTCTCCTATGACGACATGCGCGGCGAGAAGTGGCGCGCCACCGAGCTCATGAACATGGTGCGCGAGCTGCAGCCCGACGTCATCACGAACAACCGTCTCGAGGTCTCCGGCGAAGGCTTCGGGTCGCTCGCCGAAGGGCACCCCACCCCCTACCACGGCGACTTCGTGACGCCCGAGCGCATGATCCCGCCCAACGGCCTGTTCGACGTCGAGGGCAACCCGCTCGCATGGGAAGCCTGCATCACGATGAACGATAACTGGGGCTACTTCTCCCACGACAACAACTTCAAGCCCGCGCCGCTGCTCATCCACAAGCTCGTCGAGTGCGTCTCCAAGGGCGGCAACCTGATCTTGAACGTCGGCCCGGACGCGACCGGCCGCATCCCCGACCAGTCGCTTGCCATCCTGGACGAGATCGGCCGCTGGATGGACCGCAACTCCGCGAGCATCTACGGCTGCGGCCCCGCCGCCGGCGGTCCGATCGAGGTCGAGCGCCCCGAGTACGGCCGCATCACCCGCAACGGCGACACCTACTACTTCCACCTGTACGAGAACGCGCTCGGCCCCATGCCGCTGCTCGGCGTGCCCAAGGAGCGCATCGCCTCGATGCGCCTTCTGCGCGACGGCACCGAGGTCCAGCTCTCGAACAGCTGGACGCACAGCGACTACCCCAACATCGCCTTCGCGGACCTGGGCCCCTCGCCCGTACTCCCCGATCCCGTGGATACCGTGCTCGCCGTCAAGATCAAGGAGGCCTAAAGGATGGCCGTGCTTTCCGATTCGTTTGCCGCCCATGCGGACAAGCGCTTCGACGCCCGCCGCGAGGTGCTCTCCCCCATCGCACAGGCCATCGAGGCGGGCCTCGCCGCCATCGACGATGCGGACGTCCGCACGCTCATCAAGAGCTACTACGGCACCATGCCGCTGACCGACGTGTTCGACGCCGAGTTCGAGCTGTTCGCCTCGTTTGCCCGCCAGGCCTGCGAGCTGCGCCGCACCAGCCCGTGGTGCGCCGACATCCCCGAAGACATCTTCGTCCAGTACGTCGCGAGCCCGCGCGTCAACAACGAGCCGCTCACCGACGCCTGGCCCACCTTCCGCGCCGCGCTCGCCGACCGCTTGCGCGGGCTGGACGCCTACCACGCCATCGTGGAGACCAACTACTGGTGCTGCGAGACGGCGACCTATCAGTCCTCCGACGGCCGCACGCTGGGCCCGCTCGGCGTGCTCGCCTCGGGTGACGGTCGCTGCGGCGAGGAGTCGACCTACCTCGTGACCGCCCTGCGCGCCAACGGCATCCCCGCGCGCCAGCTCTACACGCCCTGGTGGGCGCACTGCGACGACAACCACGCCTGGGTCGAGGCGTACGCCGACGGATCGTGGCACTACCTGGGCGCCTGCGAGCCGGAGGAGGAACTCGACCGCGGCTGGTTCACCGCGGCGTCCGGTCGCGCCATGCTCGTCCACACGCGCCTGTTCGACGACTTCGGCTGCGACTTCGAGCGCGATGCGCACCTGCTCGCCCGCGAGGGCAGCCAGGTGATCGTGAACCTCACCGAGTCCTACGCCCCCTGCGTGCTGCTGTCGGTGCGCGTCCTTAACGCCGCCGGCGCCCCCGTCGAGGGCGCCTCGGTGCGCCTGCGCCTGGTGAACGAGGCCGCATGGCGCGACATCGCCCACCTCTCCAGCGATGAGGCGGGCATGGCCCGCATCGTGGTCGGCGAGGGCACCGTGCGCGTGGTCGCCACCACGGGCGACGGCATGGCCGAGACCATCATCGACACCGCGGACTGCCATGACCTTGAGCTCACGCTGGGCGAGACCGTGCACGGCGACACCGATTGGGTCGACTTCGACGTGCACGCGCCGGCAGATCATCCCGCGCCCTCCCACCCGCTCACGCCCGAGCAGGTCGAGCGCGGCCGTGCCCGCAAGCGCGAGGCCGACCGCATGCGTACCGAACGCGTCGCCGGCAACGTGGAGCGCGCCCGCGAAATCGCCCGCGCCTGCGGGCACGACGCGGACGGTTGCCTGCCCTACTTCGAGCAGGCCTTCGCCAACGCGCCCGAGGTCGAGCGCTTCCTGACCGTCGACGACGGGGCCGACCGTGCCGCCCTGCTCGCCACGCTCACGTCCAAGGACTTCCGCGACCTGTCGGCCGACATCCTGGAAGACCACATCCGGGGCGGTCGTGCGGTCCGCGAGGATGCCCTCGCCTACCTCGCGCGCGAAGGCGTCGACGACCAGGCAAAGGCGCAGGAGCTCTACGAGCGCTACGTCCTGTGCCCGCGCGCCCACTTCGAGCACCTCTCCGCATACCGCGCCTTCATCCGCAGCCGCTTCGACGCTGAGACGGTCGCAGGATTCATCGCCGACCCGCTGCGCGTGTGGGACTACATCTGCGAGCACACCGCGTTCACCTCCCGCGAGCACACCAAGCGCTACGTGGGCACCCCGCGCGGCGCGCTCGTGTCCGGCCAGGCGAGCGCCGTCACCCGCCGCTCGCTGTTCGTGGCCATCTGCCGCAGCTTCGGCATCGCCGCCCGCATCAACCCCGTCGATGCGGGCATCGAGTACTTCGCCCACGGCTCGTTCGTGCCCGTCGAGCACGCCGAGGAGGGCTTCGAGGTCCTGTTCGCCAGCGACGCCGACCCGGCGCCCGGCTACTTCCAGACGTGGAGCATCGCCCGCTACCTGCACTTCACCGCGGTGAGCGGTAAGGCGGCCCAGGGCTTCAAGGTGCTCGACCTGTGGGGCAAGGCACCGTTCGAGGACGGTGTCTGCCGCGTGAAAATGCCGCTCGGCGAGTATCGCCTCACCACCGCGGTTCGCCTTCCCAACGGCGACGTGCACGCCGCCGAGCGCGCGTTCGAGGTGACCCCCGACTACGACGGCACCCCCATCCAGCTCAAGCTGCGCGAGCCGGACGTCTCCGAGATGCTGCAGAGCATCAAGCTCGACGCCTTCGCGCTCGCCGATGCCGAAGGCACCGCGGTCGATTGCGGCCGCATCGCCGCAGCAGGCGAGACGCCTGCCAAGCCCGTTATCGTGGCGTTCCTCGAGCCGGGCATGGAGCCCACCGAGCACCTGCTCAACGAAATGCGCGAGCAGGCCGGACGCCTGGACGCCGCGGGCGTGCCCATCGTGCTCGCCGTGCGCGATGCCGAGGAGCTCGCCGATCCCACGCTCGCCCGCACGCTGCCCGTGCTTCCCCGCACGACGGTCGCCTACGACGACTTCTCCGAGCTGCCGGAGCACCTGGCGCGCCGCATGTTCACCAATCCCGAGAAGCTGCCGCTGATCATCCTCGCCGTCGCCGACGACGCCGGCAACCTGACGGGTCGCTACGCCGCGGCAGGCTACAACGTAGGCACCGTCGATCTGGTGCTCAAGCTCATCTCGCTCATCGACTAGGTGGCGGAGCCCAGGGCGGACGCCGCAGACGAAGGGGGCGCGGTTCACGATGCGAACCGTGCCCCCTTTTTGCCGACGCACTAATATAGATGCGCCCTTGGGAAGCGCTGGTCGTTCCGCCATTCGGCATCCCCGCGCCCATCTGAAGAGAAAGCGCGGTCGACGGACCCACACTCATAAAGGCCTGCCGCTCATTCATGAATGAGCGGCAGGCCGTTTTGACGTTTCCGCAGGATTCAATTGTTTAACACCCCTGTTCATTCATGAATGAACAGGCCGGTGTCAGGCCAGATTCCTCTCTTACGCCTCCATCAGTCCGGCGTAGGCGGCACCGATCAGGCCGGCATCGTTGCCGAGCGACGCGACCTCGATCGGAGTGTCGGCGCACACCGACAGGGTGTAGTGCTTGAAACGCTCCACGAGCTTGCCCAGGAACAGGTCGCCCGCGGCGGACAGGCCGCCGCCGAGCACGATGGCCTCGGGATCGACCGTGCATGCGAGGTTGGCGAGCGCCAGGCCGAGATACTCGACCATGGTGTCGACCGCCGCCGCAGCCGCCTCGTCGCCCGCCTGATAGGCTTCGAACACGCTCTTGGAGTCGGAGGGACCGGCGAGCTCGACGGGCTGGATCCCGCGCTTCTCGCATTCCATCTTGTAGGTGTTCACGACGCCGGTCGCAGACGCATACTGCTCGAGGCAGCCATGGCGTCCGCAGCCGCACACGCGCTCTTCGGCCGGATTCACGCAGGTGTGGCCGACCTCGCCGCCCGCACCGTTGGCACCACCGATGACTTTGCCGTCGACGACGACGCCGGCGCCGATGCCCGTGCCGAGCGTCACGAGCGCCATGCTGCGGTGGCCGAGCGCCGAACCGCGCCACATCTCGCCGAGCGCTGCCGCATTGGCGTCGTTCACGAACGCGACGGCGGCGCCGCCGAACGCATCCTCGAGCGCCGCGCCGAGCCCCTGGAGGTCGATCGAGGCGTTGGCGATCAGCTTGACGTTGCCGTCATCGGGAACCGGAGCCGGAACCGCAAGGCCGATACCCTTGAGGACGACGTCGCCATCCTGGGCGTCAAGCAGGCTCTTGATGCCGTCGATGACCGCTGCATAGCCGGCCTCGTCCACCAGCGGCGGCGTGGGCACGCTCAGCTTGGACAGAATCTTGCCCTCGCGGTTGACCAGGCCCTCCTTGACGGTCGTGCCTCCCACGTCGATACCAACAAATAGCTCCTCGGCCATCCTTGGCCCCCTTTCTCGGATATACCACGTGCAGCACATGATACCGCGCATCCCAGCCGTTTTGTCCCATATCCCGGCAGACGGCAGGAGCGCTCCGCGCTCGCCTACTGCGCGCCGCTCGCAAGAACCCGGCGTATCCCCGGTACGCTTGATATCTCCTCGAGAATGTCGATGAGCTTGTCGCTTTGGAAGTACTCTCCGCGACGTCGCGAGCCCATCGGGCGCAGCATGCCGTATGCGCACGCCCGACCGACCAACGTCGACGCTGCTCTCGGGGTGATACCGAGCTTCTCGGCCACAAACGCGATCGTGACGACAGGCTGCTCGGCCAGCAGAGCGGGCAGTCTCCAGATCGAAGACCCCGCACGCTCCTTGATGTCCTTCTTCCAGGCATCCATGACCTCATCCATGAGAGCCGAGACGCGCCCGCCGATCACGAGAGCGAGCTCCAGGGCCTCAATCGTGCAGATGACAATAGGCATGGGGTCACCCTGTTGGTACGCTCTGATCGCAGCCATGTAGTCATCGACATCATGGAGCAAACCCGCTGAAACGGGAAGCGTGCTTCTCGAGAGCACCCCCTCCGACGAAAGGACGATATGGAGCAGAACGCGCCCCGTTCGCCCATTGCCGTCAATGAACGGATGAATCGTCTCGAACTGAGCATGGGCGATCGCCGCCTTGGCGACAGGGTTGATGTCATCCCGACGGATGAACGCAACGAGATCCTCGAGTGCGCCCGCAAGCCGTTGAGGCGCAGGAGGAACAAAGAGGGCGCCATGGGGGCTATATGCAGTTCCGCCGATCCAAACCTGCTCGTCTCTAATTTCCCCTCCAAATGAAGCGCCCGTCGGAGCGATAAGCGCCTCGTGGACAGCACGGATCTGATCGACTGTCGTGCTCGCCGAGAGCGAGAGCGCAGTTCGTATCGCGGCGATGTTTCCTTGGACGATGCGCGCGTTGGCAGGGGCCTCGCTCGTCAACTCCGCGAGCGCAACAATGCGCACGCTCGACGTGAGATGTTCAATCTGGGAGCTGGCCGCGGACTCGCTGCGCAGCAGCAGCGCCGGCAGGTCGTAGCCACGCACCGCCTGCAGCTCGTCGAAACGCGCAAGCTTCACAAGCAGCTCGCCGATACGAGCCGACAGGGCCTCGGGTATCGCCAGGTTCAGCGATGCTATCTCCGCAGGAATCGCTGCCTGATAGCTCGATGCGATCCTGCGGCGCGCGGTTTTGGAGATCATCGCGCGCTCGTCAGGGTCAATGTGCCAGGGAAGCTCCTCGTATGAAACGGATGGCCACATAGCCCCTCTCCCTCGAGTCGAATTTGCTTCTCACGCCGTCAGCTTAACGGAAGCGAAAACAAATTCACTTCCGTTATCCTTATTGTAACGGAAGTGAATCGCGTTTCGCTTCCGTTAGCATCAGCGCATCGGAAGTGGGTCCGCTGGGGACAGGTTCGTTTCAACCCATGGGATCATCAAGTGGTTCACCCGCAATGACCTGCGAAGGAAACCCCGCTACGCGAGCCGGTTGCGTTCGGCTGCAAGGTCGCGGGCGAAGCGACGGCAGCTCCGCGCCGCAAGCGCGGACATAGCCGCCGTCCACACGACGGCAAGCCCTGCAAGCACCGGCACGGGAGCCATCGCGTCCATGCCGCTCGCGGTGCACAGGATCTCGGCCACGGGACCCAACGGCCAGAACCATGTGATCGCGCGGACGGTACCGGACATGAACGCGAGGATGGGCGCCAGCGCAACCACCGTGAGCGGCACGGCGAGCAGGCTCGAAGACATCTGCTCCCGCGCGGAAAGGCCGGCGACAAGCCCCGCGAACAGAAGCGGCTGGACCCCGAAGGCAGAAAGCCCGAGCAGCAGCGCCGCCCTCGCGGGCGCAAGGCCCAGCAGCAGGCATGAGACGGCCTGCGTGACGAGCGTCACGAGCACCGCCGAAAGCCATTTGGAGACGGCGATCTCGCCTGCCGTCACACCCGCCTCGACAAGGGTGACGTAGGCGCCGCGCTCGCGCTCCTCGGCCATGACGTAGAGCTCGATCACGCATCCGGCGAACGCGGGGGCGATGCAGAGCACAGCGACCTGGGCGAACGCGTCGGCCTCGCCCGGCATGAGCCTGGATGAGGTCGCCACCACGCTGCCGATGAACGCCGTGAACAGCGCACCCGCGCCGCACGACATGAGTGTCGTCGGATTGCGGACGGCGTCAAGCAGGTCGCGCGCCACCAGCGCGCGTATGTTTCCAAAAGCCCCGTTTGCCATGTGAGACATGATACCCGATATACTTGACGTCGTTTTCCACCCTGAGAAACCGAGGAGGAGTCCGTGGCGGACACCGCATCCTACGATACCGTCGAAGATCTGCTCGCCGCCCGTGAGGGCGAGAGCGTCCACCTCGAATGCTGCCGCGAGACCGTGGACCGGGCCGTTCGCTTCGTCCACGAACGCTATGGCCGCCGGCGCTGCGCGTTCTACGTCTCCACCGACCGCGGATTCGATCGCGAGACGGTGCGCTCGTATCTCAAGCTCTTCTCGCGCCTCGCGGGAGGCTCCGTGACTCCCCAGGACGCCATGGCGCATTTCGGACTCACCTCGACGGCGCGATCTCAGGTGAAGACCTTGACCGCCGAGCAGCGCGCGCTGCTCAACTTTGCCCGCATGAGCCTTTTTGAACCCGAGGTCGTCTTCTGCGAGCGACCGCTTGCGGACGTGACGCCCGCCACGCGCGGACTTGTGACCGCATGGATGGGCCAGGTCGCCGAGGCCGGGGGCGCGCTCATCACCGCCGGCGAGCCCCTGCGCGAGGCGCTCCTCATGCCCGGCACCGCCTTCTTCGAGGAGGACGGGCGCCTCCACGAGGCCAAGACCGCGGTCGGCGACGATGAGACGCAAGACGTGGAGTTCGCCGGCGACGAGGTCCGCGTCTTCAAGGTCCCGGCGAAATCCGATGGGGCGACCCTGCTGTTCGATCCGCGCGAAGTCGACTTCGTGGAGAGCGTGAACCGCGCCAACTTCGCCTCCGTGCGCGGCGAGCTCTACCCGGTGAGCATGACGCTCGACAAGCTGGAGGCGGAGCTCGAGCGATTCGGCTTCTTCCGGTGCCATCGCTCCTACATCGTGAACGTCCAGAAGGTGGCGAAAGTCGAGCGCTTCACGCGCAACAGCTTCAACCTCACGCTCGCCGACGCGCATCAGACGCAGATCCCGCTCGCCAAGGGACGCGCCGAGGCCATGCGCGAACGCTACGGCTGGCGCTAGGGAAACGCTGATCAGTAATTATTTGTGTGACGGTCGTTCCGTGGCAGATGCGTAGATGTTCGGCGGCAGGGGCGACCCCAGCCGCGCCCCTCCCTGACGATCGGGCTCCTGGAGCACGCGAGAAGGCCACTGTATCCGCCCGCGTGCGAAACCGCACCTTAATAAAAGGTTTTATCAAGGTGCGCGGACACCTTGCTTTGAATTTGGTATCAAATCTTGGGCAAAAGGGCCGCGGAAGGGCGGATCGGAAGCCTCTCCCGGGGCCTCCGGGATCAGCCAATCAAAGAACCCGCAGGTCACAGGTTTGTCAGATATGGTCGCTTCCACTTCATACTTCCCGGTTTGATACCAAATTCATTCTCAGGATATAGCAACCCCCTCTATCCTGCAGATTCGCGGTGCGATTTCTCCACCGTGCGCATACGAGCCCCGGGACCCGCCCGTATCTGCCAGCAAACCGGGGCCTCCTCGGCTGCTCCTCTCGTACCCGCCTATGCTCCTCTCGTCGTTTCCGCAGCTCCTGACGGCCGGAACCCCTTGTCCGCCCCACCGGCGCGGGCGAGTATGGCCTCAGCAGCCAGCAACCGAAAGGAGCACCATGAAAGAGCAAAAGATCTACGACCGCGTCCGCTCACTTGGTCACGAGCCCATCGAGGGGACCGCGATCATCGTCACCCGTACACCCGAGAGCATCCTGCAGGGCGTCGTCGAGTTCGCCATGCAGACCGACCGCTTCGAGCTCATGGTCTGCGCCGAGGACGCCGTCCTCCTCTTCAAGCTCAACAACCTCACCAGCGACATCCGCACATCTGCAAGCTACCGCTGCATCTCTCGCGAGGACATCCTCTCCGCCGACACAGAGCTCGCCGACGCCGGCATGACGCGGCGCATCCGCATCACCACCGACGAGGACGACGTGCTCCTCAACGCCCAGCACGAATCCACGAGCGGTCTTCGCACAAGCGGCCTGTGGGGCAGCTGGCACGCGGCGAACCTGCCGCGCGCGTGCGACGAGATCTGCCGCATGGGCTCTGGCGCGAAGGAGGCGATGTAGCATGGATCCCGCGCTCATGGGTGCGATCATCATCGCGTGCTGCTTTGCCGCCGGCGTGTTCGAGACGGGCAGGCGAAAGAAGAACCGTAAGGACGAGGGCGAGCATGCGCCCGAAACACGGAAAGGAGGAGGCACGCGATGAACGGGACGCATAGCGCCGTGCTCTCCATGGAGGGCGTCTGCCTCTCATTTGGAGCCAAGCGCGTCCTCGACGGACTCACCTTCGACGTTGCCCGGGGCGAATGCTTCGGCTTCCTCGGCCCGTCGGGCGCCGGCAAGACCACCACGATCAAGCTCCTCACCCGCCAGCTCACCGCTGACACCGGGCGCATCGCCCTGTTCGGCCGTCCCATCGAGAACGCGAGCGGCGCCGACTACGATCGTATCGGCATCCTGTCGGACACGAGCGCCCTCTACGAGCGGCTCACCATCGAGGAGAACCTGCGCCTCTACGCTCAGGTCCGCGGGCGCGGCGGACGCGGCATTCCCGCCCTGCTCGAACGCGTGGGCCTCGATCGCGACCGCAAGACGCTCATCAAGAACTGCTCGAAGGGCATGCGGCAGCGAGCCGCCCTCCTGGCGACGCTCGTCCACAGCCCGGAGCTCGTCTTTCTGGACGAGCCGACAAGCGGGCTCGACCCTGCAGCGCGCGCCGAGGTGCACAAGATGCTCGCCGATCTGCGCCGCGCCGGAACCACGGTGTTTCTCACCACGCACGACATGGCTGAGGCCGAGTCCTGCTGCGACCGGCTGGCGATCCTGAACGAGGGCCGCATCGTGACGATGGGGACCCCGCGATCGCTTACCATGGAGCATGCGCGCAACCGCCTGGTCGTGACGACGCGCACGCACGGCGTCGTCGAGCTCACCAAGGACGCCGCCAGCGCCGACACCGTGCGCGACCTCCTCGCCGCCGGCGAGGTCCTATCGCTGCATTCCGACGAACCGAACCTCGAAGAGGTCTTCCTCGAGCTCACCGGAAAGGAGTTCTAGCATGAACGCGACGTTGCGCCGAGTGGGCGCGCTGGTCGACAAGGACCTCATGGACCTCATCAAGAACCCCACGATGCTCGTGGTGCTGCTCATGCCCATCGGGTTCATGCTGCTGTTCCGCCTCGTCATTGGGGACACCGCCGCCGATGCGGGGCTCACCGGGGCCGACCTCGCAAGCGTTGGCGGCGAGATCGACAAGTTCTTCCTCGGCTCGGGCCTGTGCATGAGCATCGGCATGGTGGCCTCGATGGTGCTGATCTACGGCATCGCGGAGGAGAAGGAGAAGCACACCCTGCGCACGCTCATGCTCGCCAACGTGGGCGCAGGCGAGGTCGCGGCGTCCAAGGGCGGCGTGGCGCTCCTCGCCGTCGTGGCCGTGGGCGCGGCGTGCTTCTTCCTCGCGGGCGGCGAGCCCGGGCTGCTGCCCGTCTACCTTGCGCTCACCGCGCTGGGGGCCGTCCCCGTGGTGCTCATCTCGCTCGTGCTCGGCCTCGCCTCGCGCGACCAGATGACGGCGGGATTCTACAGCGTGCCGGTGATGCTGCTAGCGCTCGTGCCCACGTTCGGCATGGCGAGCGAAGCCATCAAGACCGCCGCATCGTTCACACCGCTCGGCGGGGTCTACGACCTGCTCGGCCTCGCCTACGACGGGCATCTGCTCAGCGCAGACGCGCTCATGCCCCTCGCCGTGACGCTCGCGTGGGCGATCGCGGGCGCAGCGGTCTTCGCCGCGCTCTACCGCAGGCTCGCACGGGACAACTGACGCATCAGGACTGAGCTGAGCAAGTCGATGGCGGGCCACACTCGATCCTGCCGCCCGCCATCGACCACTTTTTCATGAACGAAGATGGGTTGAATCGACATTTCCGCAGGATTCGCACTCCCGACCCGACACTTTTTCATGAAACAGGACCGCCGGAACGATGCCGACGGCCCTGGCTTGCAGCCATCCGCGAAAAAGAGTCGCCTACCCTGTGCGCCTTCTTGCGATCACCCAGAACACGAGCAACACGACTGCGCCGCCTGCGATGACAAGCCAGTCGCGGGGAGAGTCGAGGCCGCCCGTCACAACTCCGAGGGCGGCAGCACTCATGACCCAAAGCGCCGGCAGGATGGCCGCCGTCCATACCGGACGCGTAAAGCGCCCCAAGACGAAAGACGCCGTAAGCGCGACAGCAACGCCGAGAATGACCACCAGCTTGCGGAACGCCTGCGCATCAAGCAGGACGTCTCCCACCACAAGCACCCCAATACCGACAGCAAGACCCACGAACACCTGAAGCACGAGCCGCATCCCAAAAGCGGCACCGCTCTCACGTGCCACCTCGACCGGATCACCCGTCGCGGCGCCAAGGAGCTCGGCGGCGCTTCTCGCGTCCTCGCTGCCATTCTTTCGGCGCGCAACAAGCATCACGACCGAAAACACCAAGACGAGCACGGTGAGCAGCAGGCGCAGCACGGGTTCCAGATAGTCGCGCCCCGCCACCGCCGTCACGGCGAGCGCCGTGATCACGACGACCTCGACCGTCGCCAGCGCCACCGCGAAGACCTTCGTCCTTCGCTCGCTCTTCTCGACCATCTCGCGCATCTCGTCCACGTCCCCTCTCACCAGCTCGTCAATCGTGGTGTCGAAGAGGTTCGCGAGGAGCAGCATGCTTTGGACATCCGGAAGGGTCTTGCCCGTTTCCCAGTGGCTGATCGTGACACGGCTCACGTACAGCCTCTGTGCGAGTTCATCCTGCGAGAGCCCGAGCCGGGCGCGCCGTTCTCTGATCTGGTTGCCGATGTCCATGCGTCTTCCGCCCTCTCGATGCCTATCCGACGCCCCAAACGTAGCCGACGGGGCCGCACGACGCAGTAAAAAGTGGTTTACAAGCGCTCTGAGCAGGCATGATGGCGAGATGGACAGATGGTGCCAAATAGCAGGTTACGCGAGCTCGCGCTCGATCGCCTCGCACAGCGTGTCGTCGTCCACGTCGAGATCGACCTCGAGGCCGCGTACCGAACCCGCCGCGTCGAAGTGCAGCACCGTCGGCACCCAGGTCACGCCGTAGCGCGTCCTGAACGCAGACAGTCCCTCGTCCGTCTTGCTGTCCGTGCTATCGAGGTAGAAGACATCGATCGCGCGCTTCGCGAACACGGGCGCCATCACCGGGATGAGCCTGCGGCACCAGCGGCAGGTCACCCGGCCGACGTACAGGTAGAAATCCCGGCGCTCGGCGATCATGGCCTCGATCGCCGGCACGTCGACGGCATGAAACCCCCGCACGATCTCGCGATAGATTTCCGACTCCCGCTCGACGCGCTCCTCGTCCGATGCGGGCGCAGGCACGCTGCAGGTTCCGTCGATCGAGCAGACCGCCGCAATCGGCTGTACGTTCTCATGCTCTGCCACAGCTGACCTCCTGACTAGCTCAGTTTGACGATCGGGGCGAAGCCCTTCATGAGCTTCTTGGTCTTGCCGCTCTTGTCGAACTGCACCTCAATCATATCCCCTTCGGCCGAGATCACGGTTCCCGTGCCGAACGTCTTATGGCTCACGGTATCACCGGGCGCGAACGTCTCCGCCGCGCGCGCGACATCGGGACGGCGCTGCTCGACCGCGGGCGACGCGGACGCCTTCGCACGCGTCGTGTGCGCGACGCCACTGCCGAACGTGGCGGGCTTGAGGCCGGCATCCGGGCTGATGCCCGTGTGGCGCGACACGCCCGATCCGCCCGTGGAGCGCGTGCGGGAGCCGAAGACGCGCCCGCCGTACATATCCGAACCCATGCCCGAGCCGAACGTGCCGCGGCGGTCGCCGCGCTTCTCCCAGCCGGTGCCCTCGAAACCGGACGACCCGATGCCGGAGAACTCGATGTGCTCCTCGGGGATCTCGTTGACGAAGCGCGAACGCGGGTTGGCCTGCGTCGAGCCGTACGTACGGCGCGTCGCTGCATAGGTCAAGAACAGGCGCTTGCGCGCACGGGTGATGGCGACGTATGCCAGGCGGCGCTCCTCCTCGAGCTTGCCCGGGTCGTCGGCCGCCGCGAAGCCCGCCACGTGCGGGAAGATGCCCTCCTCCATGCCGGCGACGAACACCGCGGGGAACTCCAGGCCCTTCGCCGAGTGCACCGTCATCATCGTGATAGCGCTCGCCTGCCCCGATAGCGCATCCAGGTCGCTGCGCAGCGCGAGCCACTCGAGCAGCGCGGGCAGGGCCGCGCAGGCGAGCGGGCCATAGGTGCGCTCGATCTCGTCGGCGACCAGGGCGGCCGGCAACGGCTCGACGGAGATCGGAAGAGCACACGTCTGAACTCCAGTCACCAGATCATCTCGTATGCCGTCTTCTGCTTGAAAAAAAAAAAAAAAAAAAAAAAAAAACAAGCAATGAGAAAAATACCAACTGTAAAAAAATTAGAAATAAATTCATACAAAAGTAACAACATCAACACGGCAAGCGCAGGAACTACAACGGACACAACAAAGAACACCACAACATAAACTAACAATTCTAAATTACCAAATGCGAACGAGACATATGACATAACACAAAACAACTCGCACTGACACTACCAGAACACACACAGCACGGCGGAAGCCTCGCCAGATCCGCCCGCCCCAGCCGGCAGGTCCGAGATGCCGGCGGCGCGCAGCTCCTCCAGGCTCTCGAGCGTGCCCTCAATATCCTCGTGCGTCTCCTCGAACTCCGCGGCGACGCCCAAGAATTCCTGGATGTTCTCCGCCCGGCTCTCGGCTTCCATGGTCCCCTCGGCGCGGAAGGCCTGCACCAGGCCGGCACGGTCGACGATCGCCTCGACGACGTCCTTGAGCTCGCCGCTCATGCGACGGCCCTCGCGCACGATGCCCACGAACGACGCGAGTCCGTTGCGGACCTTCGCGGAGAACATCCCCGTCTCCGCCGTCGCCAGCTCGCACGCCTGGAAGAACGAGCAGCGGTTCTGCTGGGCCAGCTGGTCGATCTTGGCGATGGACGTCGACCCGATGCCGCGGCGCGGCGTGTTGATCACGCGCTTGACGCTCATCTCGTCGGCGGGGTTCACGATCATCTTGAGATACGCCATGACGTCGCGGATCTCGGCGCGGTCGAAGAAGCGCGTGCCGCCCACGATGCGGTAGGGCACGCCGGCGCGCAGGAACATGTCTTCGAGGATGCGGGACTGGGCGTTCGTGCGGTAGAACACCGCGATGTCGTCGTAGCTCGTCCCCGCATCGTGCAGCTTGTCGATCTCCGCGGCGATCCAGCGGCCCTCGTCGCGCTCGTCGCTCGCCTGGTACGCCTGGATCTTCTCCCCGTCGCCCGCGTCGGTGAACAGGCGCTTGTCCTTGCGCTGCGAGTTGTGGCGCACCACGGCGTTCGCCGCGGCGAGGATGTGGCCGGTCGAGCGGTAGTTCTGCTCGAGCTTGACCACCTTGGCGTCGGGGAAATCCTTCTCGAAATCGAGGATGTTCGAGATGTCGGCGCCGCGCCAGGAATAGATCGACTGGTCGTCGTCGCCCACGACCATGAGGTTGTGGTACTTGGCGGCGAGCAGGTTCGCGATCTCGTACTGCACGTGGTTGGTGTCCTGGTACTCGTCCACGCTGATGTAACGGAAGCGGTCCTGGTACTTCTCGAGCACCTCGGGACGCGTGCGCAGCAGCTCCAGCGCGCGCACGAGCAGGTCGTCGAAGTCCATGGCGTTCGCGGCGCGCAGGCGGCGCTCGAGCTCCGCGTAGACGCGTGCGGCCTTCTCGGTCCTGGGGTCGTCGGCGCGGCTCGCCATCTCGTCCGGACCGATCATGGCGTTTTTGGCCGTGGAGATCTTGGAGCGAATCATGTTGATGGGGTACTGCTTCTGGTCGATCTCCATCGCGGCCATGATGTCGCGCACCAGGCGGCGCGAGTCATCGTCGTCGTAGATGGTGAACTGGCCGGTGTAGCCGAGCAGGTCCGCGTCCTCGCGCAGCATGCGCACGCACATGGCGTGGAACGTGCACACCCACATGCCGCGTGTGCCGTCCGGAAGCAGGGCCTGCAGGCGCTCGCGCATCTCGGCCGCGGCCTTGTTGGTGAAGGTGATGGCGAGAATCTGCCACGGGCGAACACCCAGGTCGGCAATCATGTGCGCGATGCGGAACGTCAGCACGCGCGTCTTGCCCGAGCCCGCGCCCGCAAGGACGAGCAAGGGGCCCTCGGTCGTGAGAACCGCTTCTTTCTGCGCGGGATTCAAGCCGTCGATGTCGACGACGGGACGAGCCGGCGCAGACGGCGCGGGCGCATCGTAGACATCGAGCGGGACCTGCTCGTATGCGGGCTCCTCGGCCGCACGGGCGGCCTGCATGTTTCTCTCCCACGGTAGTTGTTGCGGCAACGGCATGCGCGTACTCCAGACGATCGGCGGCCCGCTGCGGCGGGCCTGAGTTTGAGCCAAACCAGTATACCCGCACGCGTGGACAGCCCTCCTGCTCGGCCGGCACTTTTTGGGGAACAAGAACGAATGACGGACGGAGGAATCTATGAAGGTCGAAAAGGCTCTGAGCAACCTGACCATTACGAGCGGCAAGGGCTTCAAGCTCGAACGCGTGCCCTGCTCGTTCAAGGTCGACAAGCAGGAGCGCCCCGCCTGCGAGCAGCTGCTCGCCGAGAACAAGGCACGCATCGAGGAGCTGCAGGGGGCGCTGTACGCCGATGCGCGCGAGGGCGTCATCATCATCCTGCAGGCCATGGATGCCGCCGGCAAGGATTCGATGATCCGCCACGTCCTGGGAGGTATCAACCCCATCGGCATCGACGTCCGCAACTTCAAGCAGCCGTCGAACCTCGCCCTCACCCACGGCTTTCTCTGGCGCTCCTTCTCCGCCCTCCCCGCTCGCGGCAAGATCGCCGTGTTCAACCGCTCGTATTACGAGGAGTGCCTCGTGGTGCGCGTGCGCGGCATCTGGCGCACGTACCGCATGCCCGCGCGCTGCCTCGATATGGACGAAGACCAGTATTTCTCGGAGCGGTTCGAGGACATCCGCTGCTTCGAGCGCTACCTGACGCGCATGGGCCACCGCGTCGTCAAGCTGTTCCTCAACGTCAGCGCCGCCAAGCAGCGCGAGCGGTTCCTCGAGCGCATCGACGACGTGTCCAAGAACTGGAAGTTCTCGGAAAGCGACCTGTCCGAGCGCCTGCTGTGGAGCGACTACCAGCGCGCGTACGAGGAGATGATCGCCGGCACCGCCACCAAGCGGGCGCCCTGGTACGTCATCCCCGCGGACCAGAAGTGGGTCGCCCGCGCGTTGGTGTCCCAGATCATCCTCGACACACTCGAGGACATCGACCCGCACTACCCCGCGCTCACCAAAGAGCAGCGAGGGCGCCTCGCCGCATGTCGAGACGCCCTCGTGACCGGTCCCGCCGCCGACGTGGACCGGTAGGGATAGTACCGAAAAACAATGACAAACTCGTATTCATGCCTTCCCGGCGCGGCCGGGGCCGCCGTGCGCCCCGTGAGGAGCGCCGACCGACCGTTACAGGCCCAAGGCGGGAGCGATCGCGAAGAAGTACGCGAGCACCAGCACGCCGAGCACGATGCGGTACACGCCGAAGCCCTTGAAGTCGTGACGGCGCACGAAGCCCATGAGCCAGCGGATGGCGATGAGCGACACCACGAACGCGGTGAGGCAGCCCACGCCCATGATGGCCAGCCCGTTCGTGCCGAACGTGCCGCCGTCCACCACGAGGTACTTCACGAGCTTGAGCGCGCTCGCGCCGAACATGACGGGCACGGCGAGGAAGAAGGTGAACTTGGACGCGACGGTGCGCGTGCAGCCGAGCAGCAAGCCGCCGATGATGGTCGAACCGGAGCGCGACGTGCCGGGGATCAGCGACAGCACCTGGAAGCACCCGATGCCGAGCGCCGTCTTCCACGACAGGTCCTCAAGCGTGGTGATGGATCCGAAGTCCGTATCGCCCTCGTCCTCGGCAGGCGCCGCCGGGGTGGAAAAATGCGCGCCCGCGGGCCTGCCGACCACGAGCTCGCCGCTCTCGATCATGCGGCGGCGCTTGGCCGCGCGCCAGTTCTCGATCACGATGAACGCGATGCCGTAGACGATGAGGGCCGCTGCGACCACGGTCGAGTTGTAGAGATGCGCCTCCATGAAGTCGTCGAGCGGGATGCCGATTGCCGCGGCGGGGATGCAGCCGAGCACGATCTTGCCCCACAGCCTCCAGGTATCCTTGCGGCCCTGCTTGCCCTTCGAGGGCGAAAACGGATTGAGGTCGTGGAAGAACAGCACGCAGACGGCGAGGATCGCGCCCAGCTGGATGACCACCTGGAACATGTTCCAGAACTCTTCGGTGACGTTGAGCTTCACGAACTCGTCGACGAGGATCAAATGGCCCGTGGAGGAGATGGGCAGCCATTCGGTGATGCCCTCCACGACGCCGAGAAAAGCTGATTTCACAAGCTCGATGATATCCACAAGCACGCCTTTCACACGCTGAACAGGTCTTTCCGCCGCCGGAGCGGGGCGTTGACCTCTCATTATCGCCCGCCGTCCGTACCTGCGCAAAAAAAGCTGCGCGTTCACAGAATTATTTACCAACATGGAGAAGGTGCGGGTATAACGAGAGCAAGGCACGAAGGCCGAGTGGCGCGCCGTGCGCGCCATACGTTTAAGGAGGTACTCATGAACGAGGGCTATTCCAAGGTATTCGTTTCGCTCGACGGCACCGAACAGCAGGATTTCGTGCTGGCGCGCGCCATCAAGGTCGCAGCCAACAACGGCGCGAAACTCTACATCGGCCATGTCATCGACTCGACCGCGCTTGAATCGGCCGGATCATACCCGGTCGATCTGGTGAACGGGCTCGAGGAGGCCTTCCGCAACTCCATCGCCGAACAGGTCCAGGAAGCCGAGGAGAACCCCGATATCGCCGGCGTGGAGATCATCATCAAGGCAGGACGCATCCGCGAGACGCTGAAGGACGAGATGCTCGATGTGATCCAGCCCGACCTGGTGATGTGCGGCGCCCGCGGCCTCTCGTCGATCAAGTACGCCCTGCTCGGCTCCATCTCGACCTTCCTGCTCCGCAGCACGGAATGCGACATCCTGGTCGTGAAGTAGCTTCCGAGCAACAACAACGCGCAGAAACGGCACCTTCGGGTGCCGTTTCCATGATGGTGCCTATTGGGACGGGGTCATGCGCCCCACCCTGCTAATGCTCGAAATAGTGCATCTTGTTGGCCGGGAAGACGAGCGTGATCGCAAAGCCCTCCCCTTCCGTCGAATCCGCCCGCACGGAGATGCCCATCTTGTCGCACAGGCGGGAGACCAGGTACAGCCCGATGCCGGTCGAGCGCTTGCCGCTCCTGCCGTTCTCGCCGGTAAAGCCGCGGTCGAACACGCGCGGCAGGTCGGCCTCCGGCACGCCGCAGCCGTTGTCGCGCACGGTGAGCTCGATGCGCTCGTCCGCCTGCCCGCTTTGCAGCACGCGCCCGGAGAACTCGATGACGGCGCCCTCGGGACGCGCGTATTTCACGCTGTTTTGGATCAGCTGCCCTAGGATGAACTCCATCCACTTCTCGTCGGTGAAGACCTCGATATCGAGGTCCTTGCGCATCGGCGCCACGCGCGCGGCGATCATCGCCCGGGCGTTCGCCTTGATCGCGGCGGTCACGAGCACCTTTAAGGAGTAGCTGCGAATGAGGTAGTCGCGGTCGAGCGTCTCGGAGCGCGCAAAGAACAGCGCCTGCTCGATATAGCCCTCCACGCGGTCGAGCTCCTCCTCGAGGGCGTCGGCCTTGCGCAGCACCGCTTCGGCGTCGTCGTCGGCGGGCACCGCGTCGACAAGGTTCTCGAGCGTGAGGTGGGCGGCGGCCAAGGGCGACTTCGCCTCGTGCACCCAGGTCTCGACGTACTCGCGGTAGTCGGTCGTCTGGCGCCGGTACTCCGCCACGTCGTCGTTGGCCGCCTTTGAGATCGCGCGCAGCGCATCGTAGACGATCTCGCCCTCGATGAAATCCGGACGATGGATCATCTCGGTGATCCAAAGCGGGTGCTCGACATCGGCGGCGCCCGCACTCAGATCGCGGTAGAACGAACGGCGCTGCAGATACGACGTGACGCTCTCCAAGATGCCCGCGAACACGATCAGGGCCGCCACGAGCAGGGCGATCGCCAGGCCGGTCCCCGCCACCACCAGCATGAAGCAGCAAAGCATCGCCGTCGCCGCCACGATGAACACGTTGAGGTAGGACGACTTGAGATACGACCAGTACGACATGCGGCCCCCTACACCGAGTAGCCGCGTCCGCGATGCGTGGCGAGGTACCCCGTGACGCCGATCTTCTCGAGCGTGTTGCGCAGGCGGTTGATGTTGACCGTGAGCGTGTTGTCGTCCACAAAGGCGTCGGAATCCCACAGGTCGCGCATGATGGCCTCGCGCGACACGATCGTGCCGGCGTGCTTGATGAGCAGCGACAGGATGCGCATCTCGTTTTTGGTGAGCTCCACCTGCTTTCCGTTCGCGCTGGCGACGGAGCGCGCCAGGTCGAGCTCGACGCCGTTGTGGGAGATGACGTTGCGCTCGGGTGCCGCGGACACGCGCCGCAGCAAGGCCTGGATGCGGGCGACGAGGACGCGCGAGCTGTAGGGCTTGGACACGAAGTCGTCGGCGCCCATCGTCATGCTCATGACCTCGTCGATCTCGGTCACGCGCGAGGTCAGGACGATGATGGGGACCTCAGAATGCTCGCGCAGCTCGCGGCAGACGAACTGCCCGTCGGTACCCGGCAGGGTCAAATCGAGCAGCACGAGGTCGGGAGCCGCGGCGACGATGTCGTCCACGACATGGTCGAACGTCTCGCACGCCGCCGTGCGGTACCCGTTGCGCGCGAGCACCTGCGCCAGCTCGTGCCGAATCGGCTCGTCATCCTCGACGATATAGATCAACGCCATGCGGCCCCTCCTGTCGTGTTGTCGTCTGCCTCCATTATGCCGCGCGCGACGCTTTTTGGGACGGGGCCGACCGGTGCGAAAGCAATTGGCCAGCGCGTCCCTAAGCGAAGAGCTTGGCCACGCCGTCTGCCAGGAGCTTGGCGAAGGCGGCGTCAGCGTCCGAGGCGGACGCATCGCTTGCGGGCACCACGCCGTGCTCGTCGGAGACGAGCAGGACGGTACCGGCCGGCAGAGACCCCTCGGCATGCACGACGTTATGCCCGCAGGTTTCCGCCAGCTGCTCGACGAGCGTCATGGCGCCGCAGAGGGGCTCATCGGGCGCCGCGTCGACGATGAGCGAGCCGTCCGCCACCGCGCAGAGCACCTCGGGCGCCACGCCGGTCTCATCGCGCTCGGCGCGCGCGAGGGACGCCCGCGATACCAGCGCGGCAGCGGACGTATCCTCCAGCGGCTCGTACGCGCCGACCGTCATCGCGGCGTTGCCGTTCACGTCGACGACCATCATGAGCACGCCGCACGGGTCGTCGTACTCGCCTTCCGCCAGCGACCATTCCACATGCTGCTTGGCCCATGAGAGCATGTTGCGGGCGAGCGGCGCACCGTTGACCGTGCGCTGCGACAGCGCGCGGATATGGCGGTTGAGCAGCGGCACGCGGCGATGGGCCATGCGCCAGCGGCACACAAGCGCCGGCTGGTCGAGCGAGAACGTCTGCTCGCGCTCCTGCTGCTCGCAGAACTCCTCGTATTCCCGCTGCTCTTGCGGCGTGGAGAATATCTCGCTATCGAACTCGCTCATCGAACTCACTTTCTCGTAGGGAACAAAAACGGGGTGCGACCGCAGCCGCACCCCGTTAGGTCAGCTCGCGCCGGCCGCAGTTAGTGGCGGAAGTGGCGGGCGCCGGTGAACACCATCGCGATCCCGTGCTCGTTGCACGCCTCGATGGACTCATCGTCGCGCTTGGAGCCGCCGGGCTGGATGATGCAGGTCACGCCATGGGCCGCGAGCACGTCGACGTTGTCGCGGAACGGGAAGAAGGCGTCGGACGCGCAGGCGAAGCCGCCCTTCTCCCAGCCCATGCGCTCGCACGCGTCCTCGGCGCGCTCGCAAGCGAGCAGCGCGGAGTCGACGCGGTTCGGCTGGCCGGGGCCCATGCCGATGCCGGCGTTGTTCTTGGAGATGAGGATGGCGTTGGACTTCACGCCCTTGCAGACACGCCACGCGAACATGAGCTCGGCCATCTCGGCGTCGGTCGGCTTGCGATCGGTCGGGCAGGTGAAGGTCGCCGGGTCCTCGGCCACGGTGTCCACGCACTGCACGAGCACGCCGCCGTCGACGGAGCGAAGCTCGAGGGCGGCATGGCCCACGGCGCCACCCGTGGCGAGCACGCGCAGGTTCGGGCGCTTGGCCATGCGCTCAAGCGCCTCGGGCGTGTAGCTCGGGGCGATGATGACCTCGACGAACTGCTTGTTCTCGTCGGCGAAGTGCTCGACGAGCTCGAAGGGGACCTCGCGGTTGCACGCGATGATGCCGCCGAAGGCGCTCTTGGGGTCGCAGGCGAAGGCCATGTCGTAGGCGGTCGTGATGTCGTCCGCCGTGGCGGAGCCGCACGGATTCTGATGCTTCAGGATCACGCAGGCGGGACCGTCGAACTCGCGCACGAGGTTCCAGGCGGCGTCGGCGTCCAGGTAGTTGTTGTACGACAGCGGCTTGCCCTGGATCTGCTCGGCCCCAACCAGCGGGTTCGCCGAGGAGCCCTTCTGCGCGAAGCCGTCGGCAAAGCGGTAGATCGCGGCGGTCTGCTGCGGGTTCTCGCCATAGCGCAGGTCGTCGACCTTCTCCAGGCGCAGGTCGAAGGACGCGGGCGGCTCCGCCTGCTCAGACGCCTCGGACGCCTGGGCGGCGAGCCACGTGGAGATCGCGGTGTCGTAGGCGGCCGTGGTCTGGTAGACCTTCAGCTGCAGGCGACGGCGGGTCTCGAGCGTCGTGGCGCCATCGTGGGCGGCCATCTCGGTCAGGATGCCGGCGTAGTCGGACGGGTCGGACACAACGGTCACCGAGTCGGCGTTCTTCGCGGCGGAGCGCAGCATCGAAGGACCGCCGATGTCGATGTGCTCGATGGCGTCGGCGAAGGTGACGTCGGGGTTGGCCACGGTCTTCTCGAACTCGTACAGGTTCACGACGACCATGTCGATCATGCCGATGCCGTGCTCAGCGGCCTCCGCCATGTGCTTGGGGTCGTCGCGACGGGCCAGAAGGCCGCCGTGCACCTTGGGATGCAGGGTCTTCACGCGGCCGTCCATCATCTCGGGGAACCCGGTGTACTCCTCGATAGGGATGACGGTGACGCCGCCCTCTTCCAGTGCGCGAGCCGTGCCGCCCGTCGAGATGATCTCCACCCCGTAGACGGTCTGCAGCTCGCGAGCGAACTCGACGACCCACGTCTTGTCGGTCACCGAGATCAAGGCGCGCTTGATCTTCACGTCTGTTGCCATGCAACCCCTCCTTCTTGTTGGCGCCCGCGGCGGTCGTACCTTCAACGGGCGAACTACCTTTCTAATGTAGCGCAACGCCTGCAGGCCGACCGGAACGCGCGAGACATTTTGAAGAAAATGCCAAGATGCCGTGGCGCTCATGAGGAAAAGCGCCTCCGAACGGAGGTAAACACGAAGACGTCATATCTCGGAGGGCATCTGGTGATAGAACCGACATGTAACGATACGCATCGACCGCACGGGAGCCGGCATGGTGTCAAAGGTCTCGTACCGCCCTTTCGATGAAACCGATTTCGACGAGCTCGCAGCCATCATGCAGCTCCATTGGCATGCGAGGAGCGCCAACGACGCCTACAACTACCTCGAGGCGTGCGACGATCTTGCCTACTGCCTCTCCACCTCGACGTTTTCCCAGGTCGCACGTATCGACGATACGCCATGCGGCATCGTGCTGGCACGCGCCGGCGCCGTCGACGGCAACTGGGAGAGGCGCTGGCTCGACGCCTCGAGCGACTTCATGGAACAGATGCGCGCAATCGACCCGGACGCCCAGCGGCGCTATCGCGACTTCATCGAGGCGTCCGTGCGCGTCAACGAGGACATGATCGGCCGCGCGGGCATCAACACCGATAGCGAGATCACGCTGCTCGCCGTGGCTTCGACGGCGCAGCATCTGGGCATCGGCTCCGTGCTGCTCGATGCCGCCTCCTCCTACGTGGCATCATGCGGGTTCACGGAGACGTACCTGTGCACCGACACGGACTGCACCTGGAAGTTCTACGAGCAGCGCGGGCTCAAGCGCATCGCGACGCACCGCGCGACACGCGAGGAGCGCCACCTGCTCCCGCGCGAGATGTACCTCTACAGCCTGGACCTCTCGAGCTGAGCAGCGACGCGCCGGGCGCCCCATAGCGAATAGGGGCACCCGGCGCAAAAGCAGGCGATCGGCGCTTTCCTAAAACGTGCCGCCTCCGCCACCGCCGACACCGCCGCCTCCGCCGACGGAGAAGCCGCCTCCCGTGCCCGCCCCCGAGCTGTCGAGACTCGTCGCGACCTCTGCCATGGATGCCGTCTGGACCTCGTTCATCTCGTGCGTCGGCGCATGCAGGCGGCCGTGGGGATAGCACCACCAGTAGATCGGGTAATAGTAGCCGCCGTATGCGTCCTCGCGCAGGTCGCGCGGAACGGCATCGGCGAGCTGGCGCAGCACCTCGTCGGACACGCCCAGGGCGACCGCCATGACCAGCAACTTGTTCCACAGCACCAGATCGCCCGGAACCGCCTCGTTCAGGCGCGTGAAGTCCTCGAGCCACCGCTTGAGGGCCTCGCAGCGCTCGCGCAGCTCAACGCCCTCCTGCGAGTACACGCGATACGTCATGGCGACGACGACGGCCACCACGAGCAGGGCCGTCGAGATGATGAAGGCCGGAAGATTCGCGAGGTCGGTCGCAAAGAAGAAGACGAGCGACGCGATGAACAGCGCGGCGGCGATACCCACGGCGACCGCCTTGAACGAACCGCCGTCGGTGCGGACGAGCATCCTCATCTCCAGGGCCGCCCGGATCTCCGCCTTCATGTTCTCGACGCGGTCGTTGTAGCCCTCGACGTCATCGGCCGCGGCATCTTTCATCTGGTCGAAGCGTATCTCCGTGACCCCGTCCGCAGCATCGCCGAAATACAGGTCGAGCGCCGCGCGGTCGATGGGAGCGGTCGCGGCATCGCGGTCGACCAGATGCAGTCGGTACTCGTCGCGCTGCTTCGTGCCGAACAGCCCGTCCTCCTCGATGGTCTGCACGTCGAGGGAGATGACGCGGTCGTCGGTCAGCTTCATGAGCGTCGCCACGAACGCGCGGTTCGGCACGTCCCCGTCGTCCATGAACGTCGCGATGACCGCGGGGTGATCGGCAGACGGCACATCGCGGAAATAAGTCTCCTGGAACACCGGCTTGGGGCTGCGCCCGCGCGTGTACTTGAGGTAGCCGATGATCGCGAGAAACAGCGCGGGCAGGCCGACCTGCGCGACGCTTCCCGCGGCGAGGACGGTGCGCGCCTGCTCGCGGCGCGCGTTCGCCTCCTCCGCCCATGCCTGCTCCTCGTCGAGGATCTTGTCGAGGCGGATCTCGGCAGAAGCCTGCAGGGTCGGCACCCACGATACCGGGAACGCGGCGCGAACCTCGGAGAACTCCCCCTCATGAACGCGCGGCACCGCGCAGCGAACGGCATGCGCGGCCTCGTCGATGGCGACCGTGCCGTCGAGCGGGCCGTGCGCCCACGCGTGCAGGCTCGATCCGTCCGATGCCGAAGATGCCAAGGCGCCAGCGAAATCAACGGTCAGCTCGACGTCGCAGGAGTCCTCTTCCCAATCCGGGCCGACGAACTGCCAGTACAGCTCCGCGGTGTCGACCCAGGCCATCACGGCGCCCGTCATGCGATAGGAGACCGTGACCTGCGCGGTGTCGCCGTCTTCCTGGGGCGTGAAGACCTTGAGCTCCAGCCCGTCCTCGGACGTCGACACGGTATACACGCCGCTCTCGCCTGCCTCGGCGCTCTGCGCGGGAGCAAACGGGATCGTGGCGCCGTCCTCGGCAACGGAGACGTCGGAGATCTGGACGGAAGATTCCACGCCCTGCTCGTTTTGGGAGGTGGGGATCGTCCAATACACGCCGTTGATGTCATCGTCGAACTCGAACGTGCGCGTCTCGGTCACCGCAAGCGTGCCGTCGGGCTGGACCGTCGCGTGGATACCGACGGCGGGCATCTCGAAGGAGTCGGCATAGGCCGCAGCGGGAACCAACATGCACAGGGCGCACGCCACCACCGCGAGCACATGACGGGCGCGCAGACCAACGTGGCCGGAAACGATGCTCATAAGCAGGCCTTTCAAGTAAGGAACGCTCTCGTTTGAGCATATTGTACCTAGAGTGCGCAGCGCCGCGAAGGGCATTCATGTCCGTGCGAGAGGGTATACTTTGTTCGACAGCGCGAACATGACGATTCGCGCCCCGACTGCGACGTTGATAAGGAGACAATGCACATGGCAATCAATGAGAAGGTCGCCGAGGTTCTCGAGGACCAGATCAACAAGGAGCTCTATTCCTCCTACCTGTACCTCACCTTTGCCGATTACTACGAGGATCGTGGCCTCAAGGGCTTTGCCAACTGGTACGAGATCCAGGCCAAGGAAGAGATGGACCACGCCATGGCGCTGCGTCGTTACCTGCTCGACAACGACTTCAAGCCCACGATGAAGGCCATCGCCCAGCCCGACAAGACCTTCGACAACGACCTCGCTCCGCTCGAGGCCGGTCTTGAGCACGAGGAGTACGTGACGAGCCTCATCCACCACTGCTACGAGGTCGCCCACGAGGCCCACGACATCCGCGCCATGCAGATGCTCGACTGGTTCGTGAAGGAGCAGGGCGAGGAAGAGGCCAACGCCCGCGACATGATCACGAACATGAAGCTGTTCGGCTGCGACCCCAAGGGCCTGTACGACCTCGACCGCGAGTACCAGACCCGCGTCTACACCCAGATGACCGCGCTGCCGCTGTAAACCACGGCAATCTGGCGATTCTCGGACCGAATGCCCCTGCAACGGATGCCGCTGCAGGGGCTTTTTCGGTTCTGCGCGGCTTGGGGCGACCGGGGCGCGGCTCAGCCCTGTACCCACGCCACCGCGCAGCGAGCGCGATGTGAACCCGGCACCGCCCGGTGGGGAAACCTCACCGCAAAAGCGCAGGAAAACGGGGGTTATTATATTTTCAGAATGAATTTGGTATCAACTCAGCAAGTATGGATGGGAAACGGCCATATCTGACAAGCCTTTGACCTGCGGTTTCTTCGTTCGGCCGGTTCCAGTGGCCCCGGGAAGGGCCTCGGATTCGCCCTGAAGCGGCCCTTTTAGCCCGTGAGTTGATACCAAATTCAAAACGAGACATCCGCGTACGTTGGTAAAAGGTTTTAGCAAGGTGCGGTTTTGCACCCGGGCGGATACAACGTCCTCCCCGCGCGTTCCGGACCGCCCCCACGGCAGATTCGCAGCGACAGAATCGTCCGGCACCTCATTGATCCCGCTCATTCATGAATGAACGGAGGCATTATCAGCGTTTGCCCAGGATTCCATTGTTTGACACCTCAACTATTTCATGAATGAACGGATCGGTGTCGTCGCTGGGCGAAAATGTCACCTCTTCGCCTCGCCGCCTCGTCCCATCCCCCAAGCAGTCCCGAAGCCTCAAGACAGAACGGACTCCGAAACAAAGCGTTCAAACCAGGAAGGCAAGCAGGGTTAATAAGCCACTGCGGCTCAGCGGCCTTCCTGCACGGCTGTTACAATGCTCGCAGAAAAGAATTCACGGGTAAGGAGCAGCATGTTTTGCCAGCATTGCGGAGCACGTGTTCCAGACGACGCCAAATTCTGCACCAAGTGCGGCACGCCGCTTCGAAGCGCCGCACCGCAACCGGCCCCGCAGCCGGTCGTCACCGCCTCTGAAAAAGTGCCGGTCAACCCCGTCAACTCCTATTCCGACCAAACGCACACGGCGCCGAAATCCAAGGCGCCCATGGCCGCTCTGGTGACGACAGCCGCCGCCGTGTTCATCATCGGCATCGCAGGACTGGTGACAGGGGGCTTCGGTCTGTTCGATAGCACCCAGGTAACGACGGTGGAGGACCAGCCCGCCGATACCGCATCCGAGACGGCAACCCCCGTCGAGCCCGAGACGCCCGTGACCCCCAGCTCCATTACGATCGACCTGAACCGCACGTCCGACTACCAGGAACTCAACGTCTTCATCACGAGTTTCTGTGAGCTCGCCTCGGGATTCAACGTGCAGGACCACTTCAACCGCGACGAGGAGCTCAGCGTGCCACAGCAACAGGATCTGATTCTGTTCATGCAGCGCCACATGTCCTACAACGCCAATCCGTATCTCGAAGACGTGGACGCAAGCGATCCCATGGCGGAGCTCGGGTACACCAAACGCGTCGACGTCAACTACTTCAACAGCCTCATGAGCCGCTACGTGGGCCTCACCTTTACTGACCAGCAGCTCACCACCGGCGGCAGCGAGGTGCGCGACGGCTGGTACTACTACATCGACAACGAGGGGACAACCTACCCCATCCAAAACGTAGCGGTCGTAACATCGGTGACCGACCAGGGGAACAACCGCTACGAGGTCGCCTTTAATATGTACAAGTCGACGACATCGCGCATTCCGGCAGAGATCTCTCAAGACACGCTGGGCCTGCCGCTGACCGACATGCTGGACGCGCTCGGCGCCAGCTCAAACGTTGTCTACAGCAGCACCGCCATCGTCGACGCACGCTACGATGACGACGGCAACCTGGCGTTCACGCTCTATCAGATGGGGGCGTAACGTCTGGCCCCGCCGTTGAGAACGGTTGCAGATGACAGATGCCCGGGGCGGAAATCATTTCCGCCCCGGGCATCGATGATTAGGTGACAGTTGTCTTTACGCGGTCGTGAGCACCCCCGCGTCCACGGCGTTCTTCATCATCGCGGCCATCTCGGCGCGGGTGATGTCGCGCGCGCCCTGGAGGCTGCGGGTGCCGTCGGGGTTCTCGACGCCGTTGACGACGCCGGCCTCGACGGCCCAGGCGACAGCGCTCCTGGCCCAGCCCGAGACCGAGTCGGCGTCGGAGAACCCGTCGAGCACCGAGGCGTCGACGCCCTCCAGGTCGGCGCCCATGGCCTTGGCGACCACGGAGCAGAACTGCTCGCGGGTAAGCGCGTCGCCCACGCCGAAGGCGCCAGCGCCCTCGTAGCCGGTCATGATGCCGTTCTCCACGGCCCAGTTAACCGCATCCGTGTACCAGTCGTCGGACACGTCGCCGAGGCCGGAATCGGGGGCGCCGGGCTCGCCGCCCAGGTAGTTGTAGAGCACGGCTGCCGCCTGCTCGCGGGTGAGGACGTCGTCGGGGCCGAAGGTGCCGTCATCGTAGCCGTGGAAGACGCCGGCCCCGATCGCCCAGTCGACGGAGTCGTGGTACCACTCGTCCTGGTCGATGTCGGGGAACGCGTGCGTGCCGCACAGCTCGCCGCCGTCGCAGCCGAAGACGACCTCGACCGTCGCGCCGCCCTCGGGCATCTCGAACGTGACGTTGCCGTCCTCGTCGGTCGTCGTCTCGACGCGGTTGCCCTCGGAGTCGGTCACGACAACCTCTCGCACCTCCTGCCCGGGCTCGGGCTCGCACACCACGGTCGCCGTCTCGCCGGCGGGGACCGGCTCGACCTCGACCGAGCCGCCCTCGGTCTCGGGGACGGTCACGTCCTCGTCGGAATCCGGCGTAGGCACGGGAGTCGGGTCGGGGTCGGGCGTGGGCTCGGGATCCGGATCGGGTTCAGGCTCGGGTTCCGGTTCCGGCTCGGGATCGGGGTCGGGCGCATCGGAATCGACAACGTTGACATACATGTACGCAGTATCCCCATCTGCGAACATCGCAGATTCCGTCTCGTCGAGCTGCAGCCCTCCCTCCAAGAGGTAAGACCCGGGTTTGCTCAAATCCAAGCCATCGACGTCCCAAACAACACTCGATGCGTACGAACTGCCGTCGGACAAGACGGCCGTGACCTCGGAGTGACCGAATGCCACATCGTTCACATCGACGCTCGATCCGACCTCGATGTACGCATATTCGGGCTCGATAAAGCTGCACATCAGCTTGATCTCGGAAGAAGCGACCGTCACCTTGGCGACGACCTCCCCGCCGGTTGCCGCCAGCGCGATCTGCGCTTCCTCCGGGAGCGACTCTGCGTTCTGGACCGTTCCATGAACGTCGACCGTGGTGCCGGGCTCACTGAACCGGTCTGCGGAAAGCTCCTCCCACTCGACCTCCGCCGGCACGACGCTACCATTCTCGAGCTCCACGGGGAACATCTGGGGGAGCTCCGGAACGGTACCCTGCTTGCATGTAAGCGTGAGCAGGCTGTCTGCCGCGGCGTCATCCGCGACCACCCCAGCGGCATCGGCGACATGCACCGTTATTGTTCGGTCGATGATCATGCCGTAGCGGTACGCCCCGAACGTGTTCTCGCACATCTGCACGTCGACCGTAAACGTGTTGCCCGGCGTGCTGTACAGCTCCTCCGGTACCGAAGAATAGAGGTTTGTGAACGTATACTCGCGTCCATCGGACGACTCTACCGTCATCTGCCTCGGGATCTCGGGGGCGACGCCGGGCATGGTCGTGATCTCGGGCACGAACTCCTGCGCCAGGTCGGCGACGTACACCGTGCACTCGACTTCGATACCGGGCAGAACGATCGGCTCCTCGTCTGCAAAGCGAGCGGGGGTCGATATCTTCCCCTTGACCGTGAAGGACGTGTTCAGCCGGTCCTCGGCGTACAGGGCGGGATTGACCTCGTCCCAGATGATATCGAACTCCTCGGAATCGTAGATGTCCGACCCGTTGCCGGCAGGGTTTGCGGCCCAGATATACGCCGGAAGAAGAGGTGCCTCACCAGGTTCGGTCCACACGCTCATAGCTCTCTTTCCGGAATCCGAGAACATGAAATCGGAGAACTCATCCGGCATCTCGTACACCATGACCGTAGACGAGATCGGATAGGACGTATCTCCGCAGACCAAGCTTCCAGTAATCTCATATTCCCCCGGCGTATCATAGTCAACCTGCGCGTCGTCCCATTCCGTCCACGCACCGGGCGACAGCGAAACCTCCTCTGTGCCGCTTGGACCCTCAGCAAGCACGAAGACTTCTGGCATATCGTATATATCTGGATAGCCTGCAAATGTCCACGTATCCGATACCGAACCAGCCCCGAGGGGCTTATAGACGTTATACGTCACGTACACGGGGATATCCGTGCCCTTAATCTTCCCGTTTTGTACCACGGTTCCCGGTTGCTCAAAATCCGACATGTCGACGGGATCCCACTCAACCGCCAGATCCAAGCTCCTGCCATCGTAGAGTGTGCACCACATTGTCGGATAAAGATCTGTCCAGCCCCCATCATCAGTCGTGAAGTACGTGTAGGGCCCTGGATTCCAGTTCGCCGCAGCCACCTGATCGGCTTCGACGATGTTGACGGTCACCTCGAGGGCTTGGCCAGAAAATTCCTCCTCATCGCTCACGGTCGTCCCGACAGCCGTATACGTTCCCGCCGGAAGATCAGCGAGCTCCCCATCATATCCGGATACAGTCCACGTTGTTTCGCACTCCGTGCCGTAAGCGTTCTGAACGATCCAGTCCCCTTCTCCGGTCGGATTGCCCTGCTCGTCAGCCCACTGGTGCCATTCGTATTTGAATACCCGTAAAGTGGGAAACTCGAGATATCCCTCCACGGCGTTGACGGAATAGTGGGTAACCCCGTCCTCGTCGGCAACCGCTTCATATATCATTGACGGCTGAGTTTGGTAAACGATATCCCCCGGGTCAGCATGATCGGGCAAGCCAGGAATACTAGAGCTCCGCGATATGGAATCCTGAGCCTCCGTCGCCATCGCGGACGCGTTGTAGCCGGCACTCTCACCAGTCGTCTCTTCGACAGTGCTCGGCACGGTCTCTTTCGCGAATGCGGGCGCCGCGCCCAGAGACAACGCGGCCATCAGACCGGCGGTGACGGCAACATGCAGATGCTTCCTATTCATGTTGTAACCCCCTATCAAGAACCTCTTCCCGAGGAACTGCAGCAACACAACAGCGACGCGCAATGCGCGAAACGGCAGTTGCGCGGATTGTAGAATCCCGATTAAGGGGGTTGCATTATCAATAGCTAAAAGGGAGCTTGTTTTTCTCCGGACGGTCGGATAAATCGGTCGCGCATCCCTCAATTATTATCAAAATATAACTGGAAAATACCATCGTTGATTATTGTTAACAACCAGCCTCGAGCGCACCATAGCGCATGACCACATAAAAGAAAACGCCCCCACTTCGTAGAGGCGTCAAACAATCAATGCTGCAGCCCAGCCAGCCGTCAGTCCTCCTCGGCGCGCAATGCCGAACGCAGCCTCGAGAGGGTCACCGGGGTCATGCCCAAAAACGTTGCGATATGACGTCCGGGAACGATGTCGACCACACCGGGGAACTCCTTCAGGAACCACAGGTAGCGGTCCTTGGCCTTGCATTGGCTGACCACGCGCTTGATCGCCCAGTGATAATCCCACGAGCGCAGTAGCAGGAGATTGTAGAGCCTGTTCAGGCCGAGACTCGTTTCAAGCAGATCGATGATGCACTTCATGTCGATCATGAGGACGTCGATGGCGCTCACCGCTTCGAAAAACACGGGCGAGGGGGTCTGGAGACCCGCCGCGGGGGTAAGCACCTCGCCGGGGCGCCATGCGATGCAGTCCGTGGCGTCCTTGCCCGCAGCATCGATGTAGTACCCGCGCGCCACGCCAGATATCAGAAGCGTCACCGCCGTCGGAACCTCGCCGACCGAAACGAGCTGATCGCCCTTCCCAAAATGCTGAATGCGCGAAGCAGCGGCCAGGGCAGCGACGTCCTCGTCGCTCAAAAGGCCGGACCCAATCGCCCGAATAGCCTTCTCTATGCTCTCCCGACCAGTTGTCGACTCACTCACGCTCTAACCTCCCAACCCGATGTGGGTATCATTGTGCCGTATCGCACTTCCCGACGCATTAGCAAACGACAATACGACCCAGCGAAAGTACACGCAATGGAACTTGTACCATCTAACAACACGTTAACGTATCACACGCCTGTCGGACGCTTCGCCCCCTCCCCCTCGGGCCGCATGCATCTGGGTAATATCTTCTCGGCGCTGGTAGCCTGGCTTTCCGTGCGTTCCCAAAACGGTCGTATGGTCCTGCGCATCGAAGACCTCGATCCTCGATGCTGCGACCCCAAACGTGCACAGCAGATTATAGACGACCTCCGATGGCTCGGGCTCGATTGGGACGAGGGCCCCATCTACCAGCATGATCGCCTCGACCTGTACCGAGAGGTGACCGCCGAGCTTCACGCGGACGGCCTCACCTACCCCTGCTTCTGCACGCGCGCCGAGCTCCACGCCGCCAGCGCACCGCACGCAAGCGACGGCACACCCGTGTATGCAGGCACGTGCCGCAACCTGACCGCGCAGCAGATCGAAGAGCGGCAGCAGGTCCGCCCGGCGGCGCTGCGCCTGCGCGTACCCGATGCGGACGACCCTGCAGGAACCATCTCGTTTGTCGATCGCGTCTACGGTAGCCAAACGGAAACGCTCGCCCGTGACTGCGGCGACTTTCTCATCCAGCGCAGCGATGGCGTGTACGCCTACCAGCTGGTCGTCGTGGTAGACGATGCGGAGATGGGCGTTACCGAGGTCGTGCGCGGTCGCGATCTGCTCTCGTCCGTGCCGCGTCAGATGTACCTGCAGCGACTACTTGGCTTCGCACAGCCTGCCTACGCCCATGTGCCCATGTTGATCGCCCCCGACGGGCGCAGGCTCTCCAAGCGCGAGCACGACTGCGATATGGGCGAGCTCAAGCGCGCATTCGATACGCCGGAGCGTCTGCTGGGACAACTCGCCGGCGCCGCGGGCATCGCCCCCGACTCGACCCCGCGCTCGGCTGAGCAGCTTATCGACCTGTTTTCATGGGACGCCGTCGCCGCTCATCATACAGACATCGTCATCGACGGCACGTTCTTCGAGTAATCGCAGAAGCGCGCCGGGACTTGGACGGTCGGGAAGGCGGGCATGTTGTGCAGGCTCGACGCGTGTGCAAATTCTTCTTGCATAGGTACGCATCTGTGCGCTAATATTAGCGTCACTGTTCCGGAGAGCTGACCGAGAGGCCGAAGGTGCTCGCCTGCTAAGCGAGTATTCCCCACAAGGGAATCTGGGGTTCGAATCCCCAGCTCTCCGCCAGTTGAATGCGCAAGCCCGTCACCCTCGCGGTGGCGGGCTTTTTGCTGTCGAGGGCGCTGGGGGTTCGAACCCGGGAGGGCCCCATGGTGAGCAAAGCGCGAAAGCGCCTTTGCCAGCATGGGTCGCAAGGAGGCCCGCAGGGCCTCCGCAGCGGAGGGCCGCAGCGAAGCGGCGGCCGAATCCCCAGCTCTCCGCCAGTTGAATGCGCAAGCCCGTCACCCTCGCGGTGGCGGGCTTTTTGCTGTCGAGGGCGCTGGGGGTTCGAACCCGGGAGGGCCCCATGGTGAGCAAAGCGCGAAAGCGCCTTTGCCAGCATGGGTCGCAAGGAGGCCCGCAGGGCCTCCGCAGCGGAGGGCCGCAGCGAAGCGGCGGCCCGGATCCCCAGCTCTTCCAGCCAGAGCCGCGGGCTCGCCGCCGCGAGGACGACGGACGTTTTCGCCCAAACGCGCACAGAAGCCTTCATCCCCAACGTGCCCCCAAAGAGGCTCGGCAATTCATGAAAAACCTAACCCGGCTTCGACATTTCCCCAGGAAAGAACTGATTGCCCTCCTACTTTTTCATGAATCTGCAGGGCCAACGGACGTGCGGCAGGAATCCTGGAGCGCCGAAGCAAGCATCCAGCGCGTGACGCTAATCAAAGAGCAGCGACCTACTGATCACACCGAGCTCATCTTTGCCGTACATCCGCCACATCGCGTAGACGCAACGCGCGGCGAGGTACAGAAAGCCGGCATCCATCAGCAGAACCGCCGCATCTGCCACCTGGTTGTACAGCTCATCGGTCGGCGGAATCGGCACGCCCGCCGCCTTGGCGATCGTCACCGCCTCCGCGAACCCGAGGGGCTCGGCCAGCCCCATCCGGTTCATGAGCTCGCGCGCCTCCTCTTGCGCCACCGCGGCGATCTGCTCCCCCGCAGGCACCAGTCGATAGCACGCGAGCGCCGTTAGCTTGTCGCCCTCGTTCCAATAGGCAAAGGCCAGCCGATAGAACAGATACGCTATGGCGTCGCGGTCGTACGCAGCCCGCAGCCCGTGCTTGGCGACATCGATGACCTCGTCGAACATCTTCTGGCGCGCCAGCGCGCTGATGAGCGTGAAATGCGCCTGCATCGACGTCGTCGCCATGTCCAGCAGCCGCCGGGCCTCGAGAATCGCCTGCTCGACCGCCCCGCAATTGAGGTATATCGAACAGAGCTCGTACTGCGCGAAGAAGAGCGCGTCGGGCGCGCGCAGCACGCGAACCGACGGATCGTCGATGAACAGGGGCAAAAGGATGCGCCCCAGATGGTTTTCGCAGAACTGCGTTCGAACCGGCCGGTCCTCTTCCAGCTCCGAGACGGCGCACGCCGTCTGCATCTCATCGATAAAGGCTCCGAGCTTTGCCTCCGCCTGCGCCGGATCGAGAGGGCCCTCCCCTTGGAGCTGCGCGAAGCGCAGAACGAACTCATCGTCCTTGTCCTCAACGACCTCGAGCTCTCGCGCAAAATCCGCGTGCAGAAGATCGCGAAGCGCCTCGGGCAGCCCACGCGCATCATCACGGGGCGCGGCGGTCCGCTCCGGCGCGGCGATGCGGCGAAAGCGCTCAGAGGTCTCCGAGGCGCGAAGCGCGCTCGCAGCACCTCCCGTCGCCAGCGGAACGCCCACCAGCTCGAGCGCCTTGGGCAGCAGATCGACCATAAAGGCAGTCCTATTGAACGCAAACGACCTATAGGTCTGCCCAATAGGATCATGCTCCTCCACCAAGCAGTTCGAGATCGTGGGGCTCGCCGCAAAGGCCGCAGCGGCAAGCACCATCACGATGCGGCATCCATACTCAGTGGCCGCACGCTCCCTCGCCCCATCATCGACATCGGTCCACGAGGAGGATGCCTCGTCGTACAGCGAGCTCGGCATCGACGTCGCGGAGATCTTGGTGAACTGCAGGGCGATACGGTGGGACTCCTCGCAGTAGTCAAAGCGGTACTCCAGGCGCACCAGCAGGTTGAGCCCCTCGCAGAGCTCCGCCACATGCATCCTGACGTCCCATTCGCCGCCTGGCTGGCACGCGACCGTGCCGGGCGCGTTCCAGGAACAGCGCGGCGCGTGGTCGCCCTCTCGGATCAGCCGCCCGACGTGGGAAGTCACTTCTTCGAACCCCATGCGGTCGAGCAGCGAGCACGCTTCCTCGGAAGGCGAGGTGCTGGCAGGCGACAGTCCCACGCCGATTCTCTTGAGCACCGCCAGCACGCGGTTGAGCCGAGACTCGACCCCGTAGAGGAACACCACGTCTTCGGGCGACATCGCCTCACGGTTGAGGTTGATGTAGAACCCGTCCATGTTCTCGATATGGGCGAGGCTCACCTCGCCCACCGTCACCAGCGTGCGCAGACGGGCAAGGTCGATTTCCGAGAACAGGCTGTGGGCGAACTTCTCGATTCCCGAGGGATGCTCGTTGCGCTCGATACGAAACAGGAGCGCTGAGATCGCGTCGGCGAGAAGCGCCTCGCGAAAGCCCTTGAAGATCTCGACCGGTGCCACCAGCTGCTCGGCTCGCAGAACCATTGCCTCACCCGCATCATCCGTTGCGGACACGTGGACCGCCGGTGCGTGGAAGACGCAATGGCGCAGGAACATCGTTGCCATGAACTCGCGATAGACCAGGCTGTGCTCGGTATTCCACGTCGCCTCTTCCGCGACCTCGCGCATGGTGCCCGCCGTGGACCCCCGAAACGCGCTCGTATGAACCAGGCGCCCATCGTCGGACTTGACGTAGACGTCGCCGACACGGTTTCCCCGCTCGCGCACCAATATAAGGCACGCGTCTTCGTCGGCGGGAACATCGTCGGAGGGCGCAAGCGCCCGGTACACGCGCCCGTCGCCGCTCACCAGGCCCATGATCTTGGCGCGGGAGCGCTCGATGAATTGAACGATGTAGCACACAAAGCCCTGAGGGATAGGGCATGCATCCCACACGATGCCGAACACCGTGCCCGACGGCTGCTCGGGAAGCACGGGAAGGCGCTTGCGACGCGCCAAGAACGAAAGCCTGATCGTTGTCCCCGTCTCCATAGCCACAGCCTCTTCCACGCTTCTCGCACACGCCCGTTTAACGCCTTGTATCCCATTGTGAGCGCATTTTTACACGCTGCATCGACCTTTTCGGCGACAGGCGAGGCATGAGGGCCCCGCAAGCGCAAGATGTCCCGTCTGGCGAAAGATCTCGATGGGAGTCACGCGACTCTTTATACCCGCAGCTCCGAACTCGGGTTTCGCAAGGCATACATAACAAAAAAGGTGCTCCGAAGAGCACCTTTCGATCTCAACTGGTGCGGCGTACAGGATTCGAACCTGTGACGTTCTGATTCGTAGTCAGACCCTCTATCCAGCTGAGGTAACGCCGCAACGCGAGGTATATAATGCTCTCAGAGGGCCCATGAGTCAAGCGCGAATCCCACTTTTCTGAAAATATTTTTTGCCATGCTCAACTACCTGCGAAAACAAGATACATCTCGTCTGTGGCGTTCTTCACAATTGCGTCAAACTCTAGGGAAGCACCGATTGATTGCTTCCGCGCACCGCGATCCCGAGACGCACGAAAGCGCGTATCCGGCACCTCCCTATCGGACGATCCGCGATTCGCTCACGGCATAGGGCACTCCGCCCTCCTTCAGGCACTCCCGCAGCCGCATCGCCCCGTCGTAGCCGGCAAACCGAATCTGAAGCGCAGCGGGAAGTTGCTCCGCGGCGTCAAGCTCCAGCAGCGCTGCGAGCGCCCGAGCCCCTTTGGCATCGATGCTCATCTCCACATCATGGGGCGTCTCCTCAAAGCACCACCGCGTAAGCGGTCCGGCACTCGTCTGCCGCACGCGCAGCGACCCCGCATGATCGATGATGCCCTCGATGCGCAGCCGCTCCTCATCCGGACCGCTTTCATAGAGCAGAACCCTCGTCTCGTGCCGTTCGTCCATCGCTCCTCCTCTATCGAACATGTGTACGCTATTACTGTACCATAGAATAAGAACATGTGTTCGTGTTTTTGAAAGATTGCAATCTTTCTCAGCGCAGAGGTGCTAGGATGCTTTGGGCACCCGTACCCTAGACGATTGGAAGCTTTCATGGCATTTCCCGTGTTAGATATGCACTGCGACACCGCCGACCGCATCGCCTGGCCCTCACTCGACCCGCTGTTTTACCAGCGTGTGGGCCATGCGCAGTTCAATCCCGATGACCCTGCCGCCGCCGAGGACACCGCGCTCGACGATAACGGCTGCCACCTCTCGCTCAACAAGATGGGGGATATCCCGTGGGCGCAGTGCTTCGCCTGCTTTATCTACGACGAGTTCTCCCCCGAAGAGTCGATCGCGTTCTACCGCCACGTCATGGGCCATCTCGACGATGAGATCCGTGCGCACGCCGACCGCATCGCGCAGGCGCGCACCGCGGCGGACATCCGCCCGCGCCTGGAATCGGGCGGGCACGTGGCCGTGCGCACCATCGAGAACGCGCGCCTGTTCGCCGCCGATCCGGACCTCGTCGGCGCGCTTGCAGACGAAGGCGTGCTCATGGCCTCCTTGAGCTGGAATGCGCGCGGTCCGCTCGCAAGCGGCAACGACGCGCCCGAGGCGGGCGTCACCGAGCTGGGAGCCGAGATCATCCGCCGCATGGAAGACGCGCGCATGGTTCTCGACGTGTCGCACCTCAACGACACCTGCTTTGCAGACGTGCTGCGCCTGACGACGCGCCCCTTCGTCGCCAGCCATTCGAACAGCCGCGCCGTCTGCGGGCATCCGCGCAACCTCACCGACGCCCAGTTCGCTGAGATCCGCGACCGCGGCGGCGTGGTGGGCCTCAACTACTGTCCCGACTTCCTGCGCGACGACGCCTCGTCCGTCGAGCCCACGTTCGACGACCTGTGCCGTCACGTTGAGCACTGGCTCGATCTGGACGGAGAGAACTCGGTCGCCCTCGGCAGCGACTTCGACGGGACGGACCTGCCGTCCTGCATCTCGTCTGCCGCCAAGACGCCCGAGCTCCAAGCGGTCTTTGCCGAGCGCTTCGGCGAGGAGATCACGCGCAAGCTGTGCTACGAGAACGCCCTGTCGTTCTTCGAGCGCTGGGGACGGTAGCAGAAGCCCGATAACCCCGCGGCGCCCCCGCCATCGGGAGCGCCGCGGGGCTCTTCCACAAAAAACGGCGACGAACCCCATCGGTTCGTCGCCGTTTTGCTTGCGTATGGTACTCGCCTCACCTACGCGCGCGGCTCGATGCGCTCGCGGCCTCCCATATAGGGGCGCAGGACCTCAGGAATCGTGATGGATCCGTCGGGGTTCTGGTAGTTCTCCATGATGGCGGCCATGGTGCGGCCCGTGGGCAGACCGGAACCGTTCAGCGTGTGCACGAAGCGCGTGCCCTTGAAGTGCTCGGGATCGCGGTACTTGATGTTGGCGCGGCGAGCCTGGAAGTCACCGCAGTTCGAGCAGGAGGAGATCTCCTTGTAGCTGTTGTAGCTCGGCAGCCACACCTCGATGTCGTAGGTCTGGCGCGCGGAGAAGCCCAGGTCGCCGGTGCACAGGCTGATCACGCGATAGGGCAGCTCGAGCAGCTGCAGGATGTGCTCGGCCTCGGCGACCATGGACTCAAGCTCGTCGTCCGACGTCTCGGGCGTGGCGAACTTGACCATCTCGACCTTGGTGAACTGGTGCTGGCGGATGATGCCGCGCGTATCGCGGCCGGCGGAACCAGCCTCCTCGCGGAAGCACGGGGTGCCCGCGGTGTACCACAGCGGCAGGTCGGCGGCGTCGAGCACCTCGCCGGCGTGCAGGTTGGTGAGCACAACCTCGGCGGTGGGGATCAGGAACTGGTCGTCGCCCACGTGGTAGGCGTCGTCCTCGAACTTGGGCAGCTGGCCCGTGCCGTACATGATCTCGCGGTTGACGACCACCGGCGGGATGAACTCGCGGAAGCCGGCAGCCAGGTGCGTGTTCAAGAAGAAGCTCTCGAGAGCGCGGTCGAGCGTGGCGCCGTCGCCGGACAGCACCGTGAAGCGACCGCCGGAAAGCTTGGCGCCGCGCTCAAAGTCGAGGATGCCGAGATCCGTGCCCAGATCCCAGTGCGGCTTGGCCTCGAAGCCCTCGGCAGCGAAGTCGCGCGGCGTGCCCCAACGACGGCGCTCGGGGTTCTCGGTCTCGTCCTTGCCCACCGGGGTCGCCTCATACGGCAGGTTGGGCAGGTGCGCCATGAAATCGGTGAGCTGCGCCTCGAGCTCGGAGCGGCGGGCGGCAAGGCCCTCGATCTTCTCGTTGACCTCGCGCACGGCCTCCTTGGCCGCCTCGGCCTCGTCGCGCTTGCCCTCGCGCATGAGCACGCCGATCTTCTTGGACTCAGCGTTGCGCGTGGCCTGCAGCTCCTCCACCTCGGCGATCACCGAGCGGCGCTCGTCGTCGAGCTCGAAAAACTTCTCACGGTCCCACGAGGTCTGGCGATGCGCCATGGCGGTATCGATCGCGTCAGGGTTCTCGCGGACATATTTGATGTCAAGCATGATGCCTCCAGTTGGAACGCGCCCGCCCGAATACTGCACCGATGTGCAATTCAGGTTGGCGTCATGACTGTGCACAGGCAAGTATATACTTGTGTGAGTTTTTTCCGAAGTAAGAAGGCGAGAAGGCATCAGATGGACGCGTTTTTTTCCTTTTTGTTCGGCACGCGCGAAGGCGTAGCCGTGCTGTTCGTGGCAGGTATCCTCATTTTCGGCATCGTGGCCTTCGTGCTCGAGAAGCGCACGCATAAGCTCTATGTCGACCGCGGGCCCAAAGAAGACGGCGACGACGATTTCTGGGGATAGGGAACCGCCCGAACGAAAACGATGGGTAACGAGGCAGCGCCCTCGCGCCGACAGCACCGGCGCGAGGGCGCTGTCTCGTCGTTTTTCAACCCGCTACTTGCCTACAGCCCAGGGTACAGCGCATGCGCGGCGAGCAGCTCGTCCACGCGGGCACGGACGGCGCGAACGACCTCGTCGTCTTGCGCATGGAACACCGTGCGCGCAATCAGAGCGCCGATCTCGTGGAACTCCGCCTCGGTGAAACCGCGCGTCGTGGCTGCCGCGGACCCCACGCGGATGCCGCTGGTCACGAACGGAGAGCGCGGCTCCCCGGGGATTGCATTCTTGTTGACCGTCAGCCCCGCCCGTTCCAGCACGCGCTCCGCGTCTTTTCCCGTCACGTCCGCCGGCGTCAGGTCCACCAGGCACAGATGGTTGTCGGTGCCGCCGGACACCAGGCGCAGCCCGCCCTCGGTGAGCCCCTCTCCCATGGCGGCGCAGTTGGCGACCACGCGGTCGATGTAGACGGCGAACTCCGGACGTAGCGCCTCCCCGAACGCCACGGCCTTGCCCGCAACCACGTGCATGAGCGGTCCGCCCTGCGTGCCGGGGAACACCGCCTTATCGATGGCGCGCGCAAGCTCCTCGTCATTCGTGAGGATAAACCCTCCGCGCGGCCCGCGCAGCGTCTTGTGGCTCGTCGAGGTCACGACATCCGCGTACGGCACCGGCGACGGATGCGCGCCGGTCGCGACGAGGCCGGCGATGTGCGCCATGTCGATCATGAGGCGCGCGCCGACGCTCTTCGCGATCGCGGCCATGCGCTCGAAGTCGATCGTGCGCGGATAGGCACTCGCCCCGCCGACGATCAGCGCAGGGCGCTCGGCATGCGCTAGGCGCTCGAGCTCGTCGTAATCGATCGTCTCCGTCTCGAGGTTGAGCCCGTAGGGGACGAACCGATACAGGCTGCCCGAGAAGTTGACCGGGCTTCCATGGGTGAGGTGGCCGCCCTGATCGAGGCTCATGCCGAGCACGGTGTCGCCCGGCTTGATGAGCGCCGTGTACGCCGCCATGTTGGCGTTCGCGCCCGAATGCGGCTGGACGTTGGCAAAGCGGCAGCCGAACAGCTCGCATGCCCGCGAGCGCGCGAGGTCCTCCACGCGATCGACCTGCTCGCAGCCGCCGTAATACCGGCGCCCCGGATAACCCTCCGCGTACTTGTTGGTCAGCACGCTGCCGACCGCCTCCATGACGGCAGGGCTGCAGAAGTTCTCCGATGCGATGAGCTCGATGGAGGTGCGCTGCCGTCCGAGCTCGGCGTCCATCAGGGCTGCGAGCTCGGGATCGGTTGCCTTCAGATGCTCGAGTGCCATGCGTACCTCCTTGTGCCGTCGCGTCAGGGGACGCGGGATGCAGAGCAATGTTTTCACCCTACGCCGAGGGGCGTCTATGCGCCAGAGCCAATCGATGGGCGCACCCGAACACTCCGTGCGCGGGACGGCGTTCTCGAAAACCTCTGTTAGACCACCGTGGATACGGGGCGCTTCCGTTCCGGCTCGCAGGGGCCGCAGGTGCCGCCGGATGGGTTAAAACGAACCCGTCCCCAAGCAGCTCACCGCGATGGGTTGGAACGAACCCATCCCCAAGCAATCCACCCGCCATTCGCACTGACCAAGCGCTTACCATGCTCGCGCGCGCAGCCGGTATATACTTGCATCAGCATCGAACCCAACGGGAAAGCGAGGCGCCCATGAGCCGTCATGATTCCCATATCGACCCATTTAACGCTGGCGAGCCCGAACTCCCGTGGGAGGCACCCGATGAGGTGCCCGCAGACCAGCTCGACACGGGTCCGCAGAGCGTGGACGGATATCAGAGCCCCGTTAAGCAGCCCGATGCCTACGATGCACCCGATAAATCCGAATCATCCGCAAAAACCCGAACCAGACCTGCCAAGAGGCGTCCACAGAAGCCGTGGACCAACCAGAGCCCGCGTCCCGAGGAGCCCCGATCCCCTCGCAAGAAGCGCGGATGCGGATGCGGCACCGTCATCCTCATCTTCCTCATCATCGACCTTGTCTTTTTCGGCATCGGCTCCATCCCCATGTGCACCAGCGGGGCCCTGTCGGAGCTGATGGGCGATGATGCGCCGGTGGCATGGGATTCCGAGTTCCTGTCCACCGATGCCGCAGATCCCGATGATCCCACCGATGACGAAGTCGCCGTCGAGGAGCAGGCGCGCGCCCTGCTCGAGACCATCGCCGCCCCGGACAGCCGCGCCCGCACGCTCATCATGGAGGACTTCGCCCAGATGTTCCAGCAAACCCTGGGCTACACTCCCTATGACTTCGGCATCGATCCCGGCAGCTATGCCGACTGGGCTCTCACCGACTTCAGCTATACGATCACGGACGTCTACGCTTTCGATGACAGCGGCGATGAAGCGGACGGCTCGGTGTTCTTTGACGCCACGACGCGCGACACGCGCGGCTTTACCGACGAGTTCTATATGCGCGTATTCGACTACCTGCAAGAACAGGGCCTGACCGACAGCACGGTTGTCATGCCCAACGACCAGCAGCGCGCCGAGGTCCAACGGTTATTCAACGAAACGCTCGCCAGCCACGAGCAGGGGCGCACCGAGACAGAGGTCGCCATGCTCGAGTTCACGCGCGAAGGCGATACATGGCAGGTGACCGACGAGAGCTACACGGATACCGCAAGATACCTGTTCTACCTGTATTCGTAACGCTTAACGACGCGCTGCGCGAGGGAATCCGCATATCAGGAACGTGTAAGGGTTGCGCCATCTCCGGGCTGCAGGCCTGGATTCCATATACCGTGAAAGCATCAGATCCGTCGCGATGAAGCCGCCCGTCGATGCTATGGCGCAGCTCGTCATCGGCCCAACGACGACGGCATCCTTGAGCATCGAGCGGGCACTCGTGCCAAAAAGGAGGATTGTATGCGCGCGCTTGTTGTGTACTGCTCTCAAACAGGTTCGGCACAGACCTACGCCGATTGGCTCGCCGAGGATCTTGGCTGCCCGTGCGTGCAGCTCGACCGGCTTGACCGTGACGGAGCCGATGCCGACCTGATCGTGCTGTGCACCTGGTTCCACGCCGCCTCGATGAAGGGCTCCAAGCAGTTCAAGGCGTATATGGCCGCCCATCCCGAAAAGCGCTACGGCGTGGTGGGCGTGGGTGCCACGCCCATGCCGTGCGACGAATGGCCCGAAAGCGAGATCGAGGAGGCGTTCCGCCGCTCCTTCCCCGCCGCGGAATACCCTGATCTCCCTTGGTGCTACTGCCAGGGCAATTTTCACTTTGAAAAGCTCGGCGCACTCGACAAGATCGCCATGCGCATCTACTTCCGCATGCTCGAAAGCCAGATCAAACAGGGCGAGACGCGGCAGGTCACCGCGCTGCAGAGCATGCGCGAGGGTTTCGACGGGTGCGATCGGCGCTATCTAAAGCCGTTCGTCGAACGCCTGAAGAAGCTCTAACCGATGCAAATGGGGGACGTACCTTCCGCATGCACTTCTGCACGCCGAAGGTACGTCCCCCATTTGCATAAGTGCAAGCCGAAGGTACGTCCCCCAATTTGCATCCGTGGGGATGAGGGCAAGCGTTACCTGTGTGAGGCGGCCCGCGACTCCTCGCCGGCGACGCGGGCGATGTGCATGGCGAGATAGCCCACCTCGAGCTCGCTCACCGGCGTGCCCATGAGCCGCTCCATCTCGGCGCACACGGCCTCTGCGGCCCGATAGCTGCTGGGCGCGCTCAGCTTGATGGTCTCGTTCACGTCGATGCTCAGCCGCTCCCCGCGGATGATGCGCGTGACCATGTACTTCACATGCGTCATGAGGCGGTTGTAGTCGTAAGACGACACGTCGATGGCGCTGCCGGTGAGCCGTTCCACCGCGCCGATGCACGCGCGCGTGAGCTGTGCGACCTGTATAGCCTGGTCCACATGGCCGTCATCGAGCGACGAGTGCACGTGCAGGGCGATAAGCCCCACCTCGTCGTCACCCAGCTCCACGCCCATCCGGTCTGCCAGCTCGGCCACGCCTCGCCGCGCCACCTCGAACTCGCGCGGGAACAGCGCGCGGATATCCTCGGTGAGCGGGTTGCTGAGCCCTCCGCCCTCGCGAACGCGCGCCACGGCGAAGGCAAGGTGGTCGGCAAGCGGCAGCAGCATCTTGGGATCCGCCTTGCCGAAGGTGTCGCGCACGTCCTCGTAGATTCCCTCGGCCACGTCGAGCACGACCGGGTCTATCCGGGCGAGCAGGTCGTGCGCGTCGCCGCGACCGCCGGCAGCCTGCGACAGCAGGTAGCGCTGCGGCTCCACGGCCCCTCCGAAATCCTCCACGCGCTCGCCCGGCTTGCGTCCGAAGCCGACGCCGCGTCCGACCACCAGGTACTCGCGCGCATCGTCCATATTGAACGCGAGCAATGCGTTGTGGTTGAGCGGTTTGGTGATGCGGTACATACGGCCGTCTCCTTAGGCGAAGCGCTGGTCAATTCGTTGTCGCGCGCGATGCGCCGACCCCGCCGTCATCCTCAGGCGGCGGCATCCCGGCCGCACGGCGCACCGGGATGCCGAAGGGCCACGCCCCCTGTTACGCCTCGTAGATATCGACGGCGAGCAGGTCGTCTCCCTGGTTCACGTGACCGAACGCAAGCTGACGGACCTTGTGGCGATCGTCCATGTCGGTGATGAGCACCGGCGTGGAGATGCTGGGGGCGTTCTCGCGGATGTAGTCGAGATCGAACGTCAACAGTGTATCACCGCGCTTGACCTCATCGCCCTGCGCCACGTGCGCCGTGAACGGCTTGCCGCCGAGCTTGACGGTGTCGATGCCCACATGGCACAGCACGCCCGTGCCGTCCGGGAGCTCCAAGCCGACGGCGTGCTTGGTCTCGAACACGAAGGCGACCTTGGCGTCGCAGGGGGCCACGAGCTCGCCGACCGCGGGCACCACGCAGGCGCCGTCGCCCATCATCTTCTCGGCGAACACCGCGTCGGGGCAGGCGGCGAGCGCCAGGGCCTCGCCGGTCAGCGGGCTGCCCAGGGTGATGGTGGCAACCGGCTCGCGCGGGGTCTCGGGCTCGGCGGGGGCATCCTGCTCAGCGGCGGCCGAGGCGTCGGATGCGGAGCTTGCGGGATGTGCGGCCAGGTAGGCCTCGAGGTTCGTCTTGATGACGTTCACCTGCGGGCCGTACACGACCTGCACGCCCTCGCCGCGACGGATGACGCCGGCCGCGCCGGTGCCCTTGAGCACGCCTTCCTGGACCTTGGTTCCGTCGTGCACCGTCACGCGCAGGCGCGTGGCGCAGCAGTCGACGTCGCGGATGTTGGCGACACCGCCCAGGCCCGCGGCGATCTGCGCGGAGCGCTCATCATCGGACGAGGCGGCAGGGGCGCCATCGGCGGCGTTGCCCTCCTTGCGGGCGTTGTAGTCGGCCTTGGTGTAGAGCTTGGTCTCGGCGTCGCCCTCCTCGCGACCGGGGGTCTTGAAGTCGAACTTCTTGATGAGGAAGGTGAACAGCAGGTAGTACACGGCAAAGAACGCGATGCCCAGCGGGATGATGAGCAGCCAGCTCGTCTTGTCGTTGCCCTGCAGGATACCGAACATGAACAGGTCGAGGAAGCCGCCGGAGAAGGTGAGGCCGACGGTGATGTTGAGCAGGTAGCACAGCATGTAGGCGAGGCCCGCGAACACCGTGGAGATGCCGAAGAGCACGGGCGCCACGAACAGGAACGAGAACTCGAGCGGCTCGGTGATGCCGGTGAGCATGGAGGTCAGGGCAGCGGAAAGCAGCAGGCCGCCGACGGCCTTCTTACGCTCGGGCTTGGCCGCCTGGTACATGGCCAGGGCGGCACCGGGGAAGGCGAAGATGTACAGGACGAACTCGCCGGTGAAGCACCAGGTGCCTGCGGTGGAGAAGTGGGTGACGGTGGGGTCGGCGAGCTGGGCGAAGAAGATGTTCTGGGCGCCGTAGACCATCTGGCCGGCGACCTCCATGGAGCCGCCCACGGCCGTCTGCCAGAACGGCAGGTAGAATACGTGATGCAGGCCGAAGGGGATGAGCAGGCGCTTGATCATGCCGAACAGGAACACGCCCACCGGGCCGGCGCTCGCCACCGCGTAGCCGAGCGCGTTGATGCCCTCCTGCACGGGCTGCCAGATGAAGAACATCGCGATGCCCACGAACGTGAACACCACCGTGGAGATGATGGGCACGAAGCGCGAGCCGCCGAAGAACGACAGCGCCTGGGGCAGCTGGATCTTATAGAACTTGTTGTGCAGCGCAGAGGTGCCGAGGCCCACGATGATGCCGCCGAAGGCGCCCATCTGCAGCGAGGTGATGCCAAGCACGCTCGCGGTGGCGCCGTCGATGAACTGCTCGACCCCGCCGGTGAGGTCGATCATGGCCGAGATGGCCGAATGCATGACGAGGAACGCCACGGCAGCCGAGAGCGCGGCGACCTCCTTCTCGGCGCGGGCCATGCCGATGGCCACGCCCACGGCGAAGATGAGCGGCAGGTTGTCGAAGATGACGCCGCCGCAGGCCGACAGCACCGTGAAGACATCCCATGCGATGGTGCCCGGGCCCATGATGCCCAGCAGGTTGTAGGTCGCAAGCGTCGTCTCGTTGGTGAACGAGCTGCCGAGGCCCATAAGCAGGCCGGCAACGGGTAGGACCGCGATGGGGAGCATGAACGAGCGCCCCACGCGCTGAAGGATTCCGAAGATCTTGTCCTTCATGTGCGCCTCCTTGAGGTCGTGCGCCCTTGCGGGCGCGGGCTTTTCCGGGCGGGCGCCCGGAAGGTTCATCGCCGGCTCAGGGAGTGCGCGGATGCTGCGGCGTGTCGCGGGCGCGATGCCCGGCTGGTTCTCGGCATGAAAAAAGCACCGACCTGCGACATATCCGCAACGACGCCATGCGCCGCCCATGAGCCGAAGGTTAGTGCCTGCTTGCCAGTTACACGCCTCGTTATGCGATTCGATGTCATTGTGCCGTGCGGACGCGGACTGCCAAGGCCGTCGCCGGCGAGCGGTCGGTTTTTACGGACGAACGGCATGGGCTTTATGAGGGACCTGACGGCGATCTCAGTTTTTGCAAAGTCTGCTTGTCTTTTTTTGCAAAGTAGACTATGCTTTTCTTGCAAAGCAAACTTGACATTTGAAAGAGGTCGCCATGGATATGAACACCGTCGCCGCACTCGCAGCCATCTTCCTGTGCACATGCGGGGCGCTCGCCCGAATCCGAGACGGGCGCCGTCGTGCCTCCGGCACCCGACGCTAGCATGCGCACGCGCATCAAGGAGCTGCGCCGCGCAGCCAAGCTCAGCCAGGCGGAACTCGCCGACGCGGTCGGGACTACGCGCCAGACGATCACATCCATCGAGGTCGGAAAGTACACCGCCTCGCTTCCCCTGGCGTACAAGATCGCCCGGCATTTCGGCCTTTCCATCGAAGAGGTCTTCGATTTCTCCGAGATCGACGAGGAACTGTAAGGAGCAGCACCCATGAATCCGTTCGAAACGCTTCGCCGAAGTCTATCGTTGTTCGATGAACCGGAAGGGGTACCCATGAAACGCACTCTCGAGACCGTGCGCGCCGATGTCCGCCGCCGTCTGCGCCGCGAGACCGCCTCCGCAGCCGTCATCTGCGGCTCCCTGATCGCCCTCGGCGTGCTCAGCGCCAGCGACAGCCTCCCCGCCCTGCACGACGACATGCGCATCTCGGGGTTCCTCGCCGGCTTTCTGACGGGCCTGTTCGCCGTGGCCGGCGTCATCACCATCCGTCGGATCGTCGACATGCGCCGCGCGCTGCGCGACGATGCCGCGCTGCGCCGGCTCCATGCCAAGGAGCATGATGAGCTGCAAGCGCACATGGAGCGGGAGATCGCCCGGACGTTCATCCAGATCATGCCCGCCCTGGCCGTGGTCGCCATCTTCGCCGGCGCGCTCGTGGGCCTCGAGGCCATGGCCGCCGTCGCCGCGACGCTCGTGTTCCTCTCGCTCGCCCTGCTCGCGGTGAAGCTGTACGTCAAAGTGGGCTACCGCCACGAGGTCGCCGAGGACGCCTAGCGTGCCGTCCGGCTTTGCGATCGAGGCGCCAGGGCGGTGCGCGGCCTACACGCCATTTTCAACAAAGCGCACCGTCGAATTATCCCAGTACCCACGGTAGACCCTGCTCTCAACCCCATCGAGGTTGAGCTGGTACATCCTGAACACGACGGGGATGTCTTTCGGCTGCCATTGCTCCTCATAGGAATATCGGTACCTCATCCCCACGTTGCGCATGACCCCGCCGCTTCTGGGATTGTTCCTATCATGCGTCGCCGTCACAAACGGCATGCCGTCTCGTTTCACCCGCTCGATGACGGCCCGCGCGGCCTCCGTCGCAATCCCCCGATGCCAGAACTCCTTGCGGAGCCCGTAGCCAAGATCATGGTGCTCCTCCATGGAGGCGTTTATATAACCGATGGGGCACCCGTCTTCCTTCAGGCATATTGCATAGGCATACGCCTGCGGCAGCGCATACAAGGGGGCGTATCGACCCTCATAGAACGCCTTCGTTTCCTCGAGGCTCTCAACGGGGTACCACGGCAAGAACCGGTTTGCCTCCTTATCCCGAAGGATCAGGAACAATGCATCGAGATCCCGTTCCGTAAATGCACGCAATACCAGACGCCTGGTCTCCAAGGCGGGCGTATTCATCCACATCTCCCTTAGCCGACACATGCACGCTCATGCCCTTTCTCCCATCATAGCGCCGGACCGTTTCGCGCTCTCAGCTTTGGCGAGCCTCTCGCCATGCCCGTCCCCGCCGCAAGGGGCAGCTTGGGGCGCATGGGGACGCGCTCAAAGTCCTCAACAAAACACCAGCTCAGAACCCCTGACAAGAACTCTTGTCAGGGGTTCTGCCGTCAGCCGGGCGCCTGTCGGGAACCTTTGATGGTAAAGTGGGACGCGCCGTGCCACCCTGCGAGGTGAAGGACGGGCACGCGAGGACCCGAAAGGAGGGACATGATGGACACGATGCAGATCGGGGCGCAGATCAAGCGACACCGCGGCGAGCTCGGCCTGTCGCAAGACGGCCTTGCTGCCAAGGTCTACGTCTCGCGCCAGACGATCTCGTCATGGGAGACGGGCAAGACCTATCCCGATGTGCAAAGCCTCCTCATGCTCTCCGAGCTCTTCGGCGTGACCGTCGACGACCTCGTGAAGGGAGACCTGGAAACCATGAACAAGGCTATCGACTCCGACATCATCTTGATGAAGCGCTTGAGTATCGCCGTCCTCGGCTTCTTGCTGCTGATGCTCGCATGCCTCATTTGGCTGAGCGTGCAGATGATCGCGTGGGACTGGACCTTTGCGCAGACGATGCCCACCGCCCTGCTCGCACTTTCCATGTGGGGCATCGCTATGTTCTTCGCCGTCTGGACGGAGCGGATCAAGAAGGACCGAGACCTGATCACCTATCGGGAGATCAAAGACTTCCTGGCGGGCCGCACGGTCGACCGCAGCACGGAGCGCGGCCGGCGCGAGCGCATGATCCCGGGCTGGATGAAGATCGTCCGCACCGTGGGCCTCACGCTGCTCGCAGCCGCTATCGGAGCGTTCTTTGGATACGGCGGCGCGGCGCTTGTGGACCACCTGATGGGATAGGGCGCCGCGACGGATCTTTCGCCTTCCGGCAGGCCAGAGCTCGAACCCATCCGCCTTATGCCTGCGCCACGCTGGGCGCAACCACCGGTTGACACCTCTTGAGGGCCGAGCCGGCCGAAACTCGCTGCAGCCCGGTACAATCGGGATGACCCCGGCCAAGGGAGGCACCTATGAAGGCAGACACGCGCAACGATCGCACGCCGTCCATCGCCTGCGGGCTGGCCGAGCGCTTGGGCGCACGCAGGCGCGAGCGCGGACTCACCCAGGGCCAGGTCGCCGTCCGCCTCGGGATAAGCAGGCAGGCGGTCTCCAAGTGGGAGCACGGGCAGTCCGCCCCTGACCTGGACAACCTTGCCCGCCTGGCCGACCTGTTCGGCTGCACCGTCGATGAGCTGCTGGGGGGCACCGTTTCCGGCGATGAGCCCGACGAGCGCCACCCGGCGCGCCCGCAGGCCCCCGCCATGCAGACGCCCGCCGAGTCCGAGCGCATCGCATCCGACCGCCGCTTCATCGCGGGCGCCACCCTGGGGCGCGGAGCGCTCATAGGGCTCGGTCTCGCCCTCATGCAGCTCGCCCACGACCCCTCACCGCAACAGGACACGGGACCGCTCGCATGCGCCTACCTCGTCTTCATCCTGCTCTGCGCCATCGGGCTGTTCGCCTGCAACCTTCGCTACACGAAGCGCGGCGGCCCGAAACGAATCATCCTGTTCGACCTCGTCGCCATCCTGATGGCCTCCATCGTGCCGCATGCGCTCGGGGGAGCTCCGGCGGTACTCGCCGTCTGCGGCGTCATCGCCCTGGCGCTCACGGTCTGTTCGACCAGCATATACCGCTGGTGGCTGCTCTATCAGCGCGTATGGAACCCCGTCGAGGATCTCCGCGATCCCTGGGGACGATCTGCGCACTAGGGAAACAATGATTGAAGGGCTTCGAGCGCCGCGGACGGGCGAAACGGTACGCTATAGGCACGCCGCCCCGTCGAAAGTACGCTATGGGCACGTTTTTTGCCCGAAAGCGTGCCCATAGCGTACCGTGGATGGGTCGACGTGCAATATGCGTACCGTCGATCCGGACGGGCCCCGGGATGCGCGGCACGGAGCGATCGGGGGCAGGGCGCTTCGACCGGCGTTTGCCCCATGCGGTTTGCGGCGGGATAATCGTATCGACCACACCCGCTATCCAAAGGAGCCCCGTGCACGTTCGCGTCGAACCATACTCCCCCGCCTGGGCAGCGCAGTTCAAGGCCGAGGCGGCCCGCGTCGCCCGTGCGCTGGGCGATGCCCTCCTCGAGGTCCATCACATCGGCAGCACCTCGGTGCCGGGGCTTGCCGCCAAACCCGTCATCGACATGATGCCCGTCGTGCGCGACCTCGCCTCGGCTGACGCGCGGCGCGAAAGCCTGGAGGCCCTCGGCTACGAGTGGTGCGGGGAGTTCGGCATCCCCGGCAGGCGCTACCTGCGCAGGTCATCCCCCTCCGACCCAGACCTCCGCCTGTTCCAACTGCACGTCTTCTCGCAAGACAGCGTCGACGACATCCGACGCCATCTGGCGGTGCGCGACTACCTGCGCACCCATGCGGACGCCGCCCGCGCGTACGGTGAGCTCAAGGAGCGGCTCGCACGGCGCTTCCCCGAGGACATCGACGCCTACTGTGACGGGAAGGACGACTTCGTGCAGCATCTGCAGCATGACGCCGTTGCCTGGATGGCCGGGCGCGCCCGGTCGCTCCCCGTCATCGCGCTGCGCGATCGGCCGGACCTGATCGAGTGCGCCGCCGAGTGGTTCTCATCGATATGGGGCGTCGCGACAGAGGATTACCGCGCGAGCATGCGCGCATGCGTGCAGGGACGGACCGCGATTCCCCAGTGGTACATCGTGTGCGACAACGGACGGATCGCGGCGGGCGCGGGCGTGATCGACAACGACTTCCACGAACGCCGCGACCTCGCCCCCAACGTCTGCGCGGTCTACGTGCAGCCCGAATATCGCCGTCTGGGCGTGGCAAGGCGGCTGCTCGATGCCGTCTGCCATGACATGGCGCACCAAGGCGTGCCGCACCTGTACCTGCTCACCGACCACGATGGCTTCTACGAGCGCCTGGATTGGCAGTTCGTAGGCATGGTGCGCGACGATGACGGAGAGCTCGGACGCATGTACGCGCACCGGATGCCCGACGGGTGCGCGGAATAGCCGCTTTTGCGAACCGAGAGACGACGTAAGAAGGAGGAGCCATGGAGCACCGTGACGACGAGCTGGAACGCTTCTTTGCGCGCGACCCGCTCATGCTGCCGATCTACCGCGTCCTCGAGGACCGCATTTTGGCAGAGATCGGCGCCGACGTGCTCGTACGCGTGCAGAAGACGCAGATCACCTTCTCGGACCGTCGCGTCTTCGGCTGCGCATCGCTTCCCATCCGGCGCAAGCGCGACTGGCCCCGCCACTGCCTCATGGTGACCTTCGGGCTCGCGCACCGCGTGGACGCGCCGCGCATCGCGGTGGCGACAGAACCCTACCCCCACCGGTGGACGCACCATGTGCTCGTGGAGCGCCCGGACGAGATCGACGACGAGCTCATGGCCTGGATGCGGGAAGCGCACGCCTTCGCGCTGAGCAAGGGAGGCGCCGGCAGACCATCCGCGTGATCAGCGCCGAGAGGCCACGCTTGCCCCAAACCCCACCACGACCTTTCCTGGAGGGAACATGCCGACATTCACAGAGGACACCGTGATCAAAACCGGAACGGAGACCAGCGACGAGCTGCTGTGCGAGGCTGCCGGGCTGCGCTGGCTCGCCGAGGCCGAGGCGGACGGCGGCATTCGGTGCGCCCGCGTCCTCTCGGCATCGCGCCGTCAGCTGGTGGAGGAGCGCATCCGCACCGGCGCGCCCTCGCGCGCGGCCGCCCGGAGCATCGGCGAGGGCGGGCCGCGCCCGCTGCAGACTCGTGCCGGGTGTCGGGTGTGCGTCGGATACCTGTTCGGACGGGCGCATGGGTGTGTGGGAGGCGGGCCGGAAGCTGTCGCTTATGCACATCTAGGTGTGTAGAAGAGACAGCGGAAGCCCCCTCGTCATGGGGCGCGTTTTTCGCAACCTATCGCATACGCTACTACGTGCGCCTGCTGCGCGACGACGGCTCATTCGGCCCGCGTGAGGTGGATCTGCTCGAACGTGTGGCGTCCCGCGTGGAGCGCGGTGTTTTCGATGCCGAACAGCCCGAACTCGTGCGGGAGTCGGGTGCGGTCTGCGCGCGGCTGCACGGGGACCTGTGGGCGGGCAACGTCTTGTACCTGGCAGATCAGACCGAGCCGAGCGGCGGCGCGCTGATCGACCCCATGGCATACGGGGGACACGCAGAGACCGACCTGGCGATGCTCCAGCTGTTCGGCTATCCCTTCCTTGACGATGTAATCGCCGGGTATAACGAGGTATCGCCTTTGGCCGACGGCTGGCGCGAGCGCGTGGGCCTGCATCAGCTCGCACCCTTGCTGCTGCACTGCGTGCTGTTCGGAGGCGGATACATCGGAGAGACCATCGCCGTCGCCCGCCGCTACGCGTAAGGCGGCAAGATAGAGCAGCTTTTCATCGACACCGTGTCGATGAAAAGGAACCCGTCCCCAAATCGTCGACACCGTGTCGTTTGCTATACTCTGACCGTCAGCCGAGTGAAACATGGGGTTTTGCAGTGCGTGTGGCGGCGCCATCGGCTCGACAGGAAGAAGGCTGAACATTGCGGATTCGCTAGGGAAACGCTGATTAATTGCTTTCGCGGCGGTCGGTTCCGTGGCGAGGCGGATGCGGGCGAAGGCGAGGAAGGCGCAGTTGCGCTGCGCCGACGCAGCCTGAGCGCGCAGGCGCCCGGCACGCTTATACCCAGCGAGATGTGTATAAGGGACGCAGCCTGAGCGCGCAGGCGCCCGGCACGGGGCCGACCGGCGCGGAATGAATTGATCAGTGGTTCCCGAGACACACTCATCTGAACGCACGCGTATCGTCGCTCATCCAAGGAGTATGTCTATGCAGCTTTCGCTCACCGACGTCACCTTCGCCTACCCTTCCGCCCAAGAACCCATTTTCAACAACGTCACCGTCGCGTTCCCTGTCGGCTGGACCGGCCTTCTCGGCGACAACGGGTGCGGTAAATCCACCCTCGCGCGCATCGCCTGCGGACAGCTGCAGCCCGATGCGGGATCGGTCACGCGCGGCCTGGTCAGCATCATGTGCGCTCAGGAAGTCGACGAGGCGCCCGAGGGGCTGTACGACTTCGCGGCGGACTACGGTCGCGATGCGCGCGAGCTGCGCCGCATCTTCCGCATCGAGGACGACATGCCCTGGCGCTTCGACGAACTCTCTTTCGGCGAGCGCAAGAAGCTCCAGATCGCCGTCGCCTTGTGGCAGCGCCCCGACGTGCTCGTCGCCGACGAGCCCACCAACCATCTGGACGCAGACGCCCGCTCCCAGCTCGCCGACGCGCTTCGGCGCTTCCGCGGCATCGGAATCCTTGTTTCGCACGACCGCGACCTGCTGGACGACCTGGTGGACCGCTGCGTATCGTTCGAGGCGGGCGGTGCGCTCGTCGTGCGGCCGGGCGGATACACGGCGGCACACGGCCAAGCCGAGCTGGAGCGAACCTCCGCCCTGCACGAGCGCGCCGCCGCCAAGGAGCACCTGGCGAGGCTCACCGCCGAGCAGGAGCGTCGCGCGCACGAGGCAGCGCGCGCCGACGCGCGCCGCAGCAAGCGCAGGATCGACCCCAAGGACAAGGCCGCAAAGGCAAAAATCGATCTCGCCATCTACACCGGTCAGGACGGGGCGGCGGGAAAATCGGCCGTGCAGATGAACGCGCAGGTCGAAGCCGCCCGCAAGCGGGTCGCAGCCGCGTTCGTGCACAAGCGCTACGACGGCGACCTGTGGGTTGACGCGCAGCCGAGCCGCCGCAAGACGGTGCTGCACGTACCGGCATCTTGCATCCCCTGCGGAGCAGGAGAGCTCGTCATCCCCGAGCTGTTCGTGGGGAACACCGACCACGTGGGCATCGTCGGGCCAAACGGCGCCGGCAAGTCAACGCTGCTCGCGCACGTACGCGGCCTGGTGGCATCCGATCTACCTGTGCTCGACATCCCGCAGGAAGTCGAACCGAGCGAGCGGGAGCGCCTCGTTGCGCGCATCGTCTCGCTCTCCCCCGCCGAGCGCGGGCAGGTGCTCTCGACCGTCGCGCAGCTCAATTCCGATCCCGACCGCATCCTGGAGGGCGGTCGCACGAGCCCGGGAGAGCTGCGCAAGCTCATGCTCGCCGAGGGGCTGCTGCGCCATCCGGTCCTCATCATCATGGACGAGCCCACCAACCACCTGGACCTGCATTCCACCGAGGCGCTGGAGCGGGCGCTTGCCGGATATCCGGGAGCGCTGCTGCTGGTGAGCCATGACCGCACGTTCTTGCGAGCCTGCACCTCGAGCGTCTGGGACGTCCGTGACGGACGGGTCTCGCCCCATGCATAAGCGTGCCCGGGCACCGATCTGCCCGGGCATCCGTCTCTCACGCGCGCACGGGTTGTAACGAGCCCGTCCTGAAACGCGCCCTCTAGAGGGAGCGCAGCCAGCGCACCTCGAACGGGGCGAGCTTGAGCGACCCGTCCAGCTCAACCGGCGCGGCCCCGCGATCGAGCAGGTCGGCAAACGACCCGCGCAGCTCATCGGCCTGCAGGGTAAAGGGCTCGTCCACAGCGTTCACCGCCACCAGCACGCGCTCGGCAGGATGCTCGCCATCCATATCCGCCGCGCGCTCGAACAGCAGCTGCTTGTTGGTGATGACCACGTTGCGGTAGGACCCGTAATTGAGGGCGCGGCTGTCGGCGCGCGCGGCTATGAGCCCCTTCAGGTACTCTGTCAACTCGTTCGGCTCGGGCTCGACGAACTCGGGACGCAGATCGTAGTCGTCGTGCGCGCCCTTCACGCCGGCCTGTCCCCATTCGCTGCCGTAGTACAGGCACGGGATGCCCGGCATGCCGAACAGCACGCCATAGGCCGGACGGATGGCGCGCGGCTCGGTCAGGATGCTCGCCAGGCGCGTGACGTCGTGGTTGTCGGCGAACGAGAGCAGGTGCAGCCCGCGATAGATGCACCACGGGTCACCGCCGAACTGGCGATGCAGCGAGTGGGCGATCTCGAACATGTTCTGGGAGTTGAAGCTCGAGTACAGCCCCTTGTAGCACTCGTAGTTCGTGCACGAATGCAGCATCCCGTCGTTGACGATCTGGCTGTAATCGCCGTGGAGCGTCTCGCCGATGAGGACGAAGTCGCGCCCCGGCTCGCTCGCCGCGGTGATGTCGTTTGCGACCTGGCGCAACCGGCGGATGAAATCATGGTCGAGCGAATAGGCGACATCCAGGCGCAGGCCGTCGATATCGAACTCGTAGCGCCAGGCGCGCACGATGTCGAGCAGGTACTCGACGACCGCCGGATTGCGCAGGTTGAGCTTCACCAGGTCGAAGCACCCTTCCCAGCCCTCGTACCAAAAGCCGTCGCCGAACGCCGAATCGCCCTCGAAATTGATGAAGAACCAGTCGCGGTAGGGTGAGTCCCAGCGCTTCTCTCGCACATCCTGGAACGCCCAGAACTCGCGTCCGACATGGTTGAACACCGCGTCGAGCACCACGCGGATACCGTGGTCGTGGAGCTCGCGGACGACCTCGACAAAATCATCGTTGGTGCCCAGGCGGCAATCGATCTTGGTGAAGTCGCGCGTGTCGTAGCCGTGCGCGCTCGACTCGAACACGGGGTTGAGCAGCACGGCGCCGACGCCCAGCTCCTCCAGGTAGTCCGCCCACTCCGCCACGCGCTTGATGCGATGCTCCTGGATGCCGTCGTTATGGAGTGGCGCACCGCAGAACCCGATGGGATAAATCTGATAGAACGTGCTCTCGAATGCCCACATGACAGCTCCTCCTTTGCCGCCTGATGCCCACAAGCAAGTAGTATACCCGTCGCGGCGCAGGCGAACCGTCCGCGGGGGATGCGGAGGCGGCCGTAGCGGATGCGGCAGCGGTCGCGGCGAGAATCAGCCCATCAAAGAACCGTTGAAATGGATGATGCCTCCCAGCATCACGACAAGGCCGACACCGCACAGCACAAGTGCTGCCACCAGCAGGATCTTGACGATACGGGGCATCGGTCGACGCGTGCAGCACATGGCCAGCCCGATGGAGGACGCCAGGCCGACACCGAACACGATGGTGCCGGCACCGACCCATGCGGCAAGCGCCGGGAGATCATCGGGATCGACGTTGACGAGATGGTACCCGTGCAGCATCGACGGGTCGCCGGATGCGATCATGAGCACACCCGGCACCACGGTCGCGGCGCACACGACGACCGCGGCTAGAGCGCCGAGGCCGATCATGAGGGCACGCGATGTCCCCCGCGTGCTACCTCCCATCGTGACCAGAGAGCCGTTGAAGTGCACGATGGCACCCAGTGAGATCCCGATGCCGGCGATGAGCAGCGCGATCCCTATGACGCTCATCCAGTCGGGCATGTCGGCGGGCGGCATCAGCAGGGCGCACCCGACGCCCGCGACAAGCAGCCCCGCGCCCGACCAGCGCGCCAGCGGAACCATCTTGGAAGGCGGCACCGACGCGTAATGGTAGCCGTGCAAGATGCGCGGATTGCCGGAAACCAGCATGTAGACGCCCGTTGCGCCCACGATAAGACCGCAGAGCATGCAGGTGATGAAGCCACCCATCTGTTCGTCCATGACGAGCCTCCTCAAGGCCGCACATCCCATCGATCCGAAAGGATTGAGCAATCATAGCGCTCGGCGGCAACAGTGCAAGGTGCCCACTCGCACGTCGGCAAGCGGGGCCTTCAGAAGGATGAGCGGATGCAAATCGGGGGACGTACCTGCCGCGTGCATTCTTAGGGTGCCTATGGATAGCGGAGACATACATTTTACATATATTTATATGTATATTGCATATCGAAGGCGTACCAGCCGCACCAAAAGTGCAAATCGGGGACGTACCTTCCGCTTGCATACTTAGGGTGCCCATGAATATCGGGGATGTAGCGTTTGTGTATTTTTTTATACATATCACATATCGTAGGCGTACCCGCTGCACCAAAAGAATGCACGCGGAAGGTACGTCCCCCGATTTGCATAAGTGCACGCGGAAGGTACGTCCCCCTATTTGCGTCCCCCGATTTGCACCGATCAGCGGTCCTTCAGGATTGCGCGGATGGGCGCCGCGGTCTTGGGCAGCCAGAACTGGACCAGGGGGCCGGTGAGCAGCACGGCGACGATCGTCCCCGCGCCCACCGTGCCGCCGAGCGCAAAGCCAGCGGCCACGAAGAACAGGTCGCAGGCGACGCGGACCCAGCGGAACTCGATATTCGGAAGCTTGTCGGACAAGATGATTGCCACCAGGTCGTTCGGACCGGTTCCGGCGTTGCTGTTGATGACGATCGACATGCCAAGCGACAGCACCACGCACCCGACGAGCATGCTTGCGACGCGCAGCGCCATAGGAGACATCTCGTTGATGGCACCCTGGAGCAGCCAGGTGAACGCGTCGATGATGGGGCCGCCGCAAAACGCGCAGACCACCGTTCCGGGTTTGACGTAACCTTTCGTGGTGAGCAGCATGACCGCCATCAAGATGCACAAGACGATCACGTGGACCGTACCGACCGTCAGCCCGAACACGCGCGAGAGGCCCTGGATGAACACGGTGAACGTATCGGTCCCGAGCGACGACTGCAAAAACAGCGTGACGCCAAGATGCGCCACCGTGAGCCCGATAAGCAAGATGACCAGGGCCTTTGCCCAATCCTGTGCGCTCCTGGCAGACGTATCCGATGCGAACTGCGCCATATGGCCCCACTTTCCGACGAGAACCGATCGGCCGCATTATCTCACGTCGGCCCCGAAACCCGCGCGACGAACGGAGCGGCTAGCCGAGCAGGCGCCGGTAGATGGCGAGATCCTCGTCGAGAAAGACGTCGAACACGACGCGAAGACCGGCATCGGGATTCGCGTCGAGCCACGCGCGAACGGCTTCGACCGCGATCTGCGCGGCCTCGGCTTGAGGAAAGCCGAACACGCCGGTGCTGATGCAGCAAAACGCGACGCTTGCGAGGCTCTCCGCCGCCGCGGCGTCCCAGGCACGCCGCATAGCACCGCGCGAGCTCGCGCCGATGCCGCGCGGTGGGCGCCCCCTGCGCGATCGGCCCGACGGTATGGATGATGCAGCGGCAGGGCAGGTTGTACACACCCGTGACCTTCGCCTGCGCGGTGGGCTCGGGGTGACCCTGCGCCGCCATGATGCGCGCGCACTCAAGACGCAGCTGCACGCCGGCAAAGGTGTGGATGGCATTGTCGATGCACGAATGGAGCGGCTGCCAGCATCCCGTCATGGCGGAGTTGGCGGCGTTCACGATCGCGTCCGCGGCGATCGTGGTGATGTCTCCGCGCCACAGCCCCATGCGCGTATCGGCCGGGCAAGGTGCCACGTCCTCCACGCGCGTAATCCCTGCCTCGGCGATCGGCCCTTGCAGCAGCTCATCTTGCACCGCCAGGAACTCAGGCGCCGCAGGGGCCGGCTCGCGCGTGTTGACCAGGGCCCGAAACGCGCTCCAGAGCTCTTCGAACGAAGACCCGGGGCCTATATCATCTCCGCGGGAAGCATCCAGCCGCCCGTCTCCTCGCGTTCGCGCACCAACCACTCCACGGTCCTGCGCGCCAACGCGTAGCGACGCCTGTCGTCCACCATCGCTCCTCACCTCTTGCTCGGGAAACACCGAGTGATGCATGTTCTTACCCGGTGTTCGCATCTGCCACAGGACGGGCGCGCTTGGCAAATGCGGGCACCGGATCCGCCCATCGTCCCACGAGTTTAGCCCTCTGCACCTCACATGAGTTGTAATGTCTGCTGTTACACCATAGCGGGCGACTTCTCCACACTTCCTCCATGGTGTACTATAAACACGTACACCTCATGTCATGACACCGCTATTCACACGGAAGAAAGGGAAGCCCCATGCAGATCTCGACGCGCTTCACCATGGCCGTGCACATCCTGCTCGCCATCGGCGAGTTCTCCCCCGCCACGCGCACCACGTCGACGTTCCTTTCAAAGAGCGTCAACGCCAACCCGGTCGTCATCCGGCGCGCGTTGGGCCAGCTCAAAGACGCCGGCATCATCACCGTGGAGATGGGACCGGGCGGCGCCGCGTTCGCGCGCCCCGCAGAGCAGATCACGCTGCTCGACGTGTACCGCGCCGTGGAAAGCACCGAGGACCATCTGTTCAACTTCCACGAGAATCCGAACGCCGAGTGCCCGGTCGGCCGCAACATCCATGCCGTGCTCGACAGCGAGCTCGATGACGCCCAGAAGGCGCTCGAGGACCGTCTGGCGCAGACGTCCATCGCGGATCTGCTCGCCCGCATCGACACCCTGGTCGCCGAGCAGCAGTAAACGCAGGCAACGGGAGCAGCCGATCTGCCGCTCGCCATCCGGCCATAAAGCTGCGCGTCAAAGGGGTGTCCCCGACGTGCAAAAGCGCATGCGGAAGGTACGTCCCCGATTTGCACTCCTAGATTGAACAAAGGGGCCGATGACACAAAGCGGGCGAAATAGCACGCTAAGAGCTTTATTCAACCCCCTTTAGCGTGCCAAACGGCCCGTTTTGTGACATTTTCGCGCAACGACGACATCTGTGGGTTGGTTGGGGACGGGTTCGTTTCAACCCGTCCAGAGATCTGTTCAAAAGCGGGGCAACCCGGAAACGATATGCATCGCTTCCGGGCCGCCCCGAACGGGTACGAACCACAATGTCAGCCAACATCGCAAGGAGGTATCTATGAACACGCTCGATGCCCTCACCACGCGCCGAAGCGTCCGCAGCTATCGAAGCGATCCCGTGCCTAAAGACGCACTCGACCGCATCATCGAGGCGGGCACCTACGCCCCCACCGGCATGGGCAGGCAGTCCCCCATCATCATCGCCATCACCGACCAGAAGGTGCGCAACGAGCTCTCTGCCCTCAACGCGAAGATCATGGGTTCAGACGGCGACCCGTTTTACGGGGCGCCCGCCGTGCTCGTCGTGCTCGCTCGCAAGGACGTGCCCACGCATGTGTACGACGGCAGCCTGGTTATGGGAAACCTCATGAACGCCGCGCACGAGCTGGGAATCGCGAGCTGCTGGATCCACCGCGCCAAGGAGGAGTTCGAGCTGCCCGAGGGCCGCGCGCTGCTCCAGGGCCTCGGCATCGACGCGGACGCCTACGAGGGCATCGGCCACTGCATCCTGGGCTATGCCGACGGCGCCGAACCAGAGCCGAAGCCGCGCAAGGAGGATTACGTGTATCGCATCGCGTGATACCGCTTGAGGAATCACCGATCGATTCATTCCGCGGCAGGCGCCCTCGTGGCAAGGCGCCCGACGCGAGAGCAAGTAATCGGCGGCTCCCTAAAGCTCGGAGAGGCGCTTGACGTAGCGTCCGTGCGCCTCGTCCCAATCGGAGAATGCCTCGTCTCCGCGATGGTCGCCGACCCCATAGCGGCCCGCGAGTATCGAGCCTATGGCGCGGGTGACCTTCTGGGCGCCTCGCAGGTTGAGGTGGTCGCCGGCATCATAGGTGTCCTGCTGCCAGTCGATCTCCACCTTATCGGACCCGGAGTTGAGGTCGATGTAGTCCACGTCCAGCTCGTCGGCGACCTGAGCGATGCGGTTGTGCCGCGCCATATTCCAGTTCTTGGTGCTCGGCGTGCTCACGAGCACCAGGCGCGCGCCGGCATTCTTGCACATCTGCGAGATCTGCTCGAGGTACGCGCGGTTGAGGTCCGCCATCGGGGTCAGCTCGTCAGTCGGCTCCATATAGCCCTGCGTGTCTGCCGGCTTCGCCTCGAGCGCGCGGCGCAGGCGGAACCCCTTGAGCTCATCGGCCCAGGTGTAGCGGACCGGGCTCAGGAAGTCCTCTGCGGTGAGGATCTTCCAGCGATCGTGGTACTCGAAGACGGGGAACACGTCTTTGAGCAGGCGCCGCGCCGCATCGGCCATGGAGAATCGCGCGAAGGTGCAGTTGGTCTCCAGCACCACGACGCGCGGCGTCTGCCGCTTCAGCGCGCGGGCGAGCAGGGTGCGCGTGTAGCACAGCCGCTGCGCCGCGGTGGCGCTCACGTACGACGTGATGCCCCGATCGCCCCACAGCTGCAGCGGGGAGAACGAGCTGAACGCCTCGGAATCACCGAGGAACAGTACGTCGACGCTGCCCTCGCGCTCGCCCATCACGCCGTTGGCGCGCGCGTCGATCTGCCCGAACTCCCGCTGGTTGTTCTTGGGCATCACCACATGCGACAGCACGGCCAGCACCACCAGAAACACCGCCACCGCCGCCACGGTGCGCAAGGCGTACCGCAGGGGCAGGGGCAGCCCCTTGTTTCTCTGAATCATGTCATCTCCCATCCAACGGGCGACGGGCACGGAAGCATCGCATCCGGCACCCGCCGCCCCCTATCAGAACTGTGCGTACATGGGGTCAACCGGCTGGTAGTTCTCGCCGTACGCCCCGAACACGATGGCGACCAGAAACAGCGTCATGACCACGGCTGCGCGCCCCGCATAAGGCGCCGGACACAGCCGGGCGAGAGGATGGACGCCGCTCTCCCGCGCGCGCCCCACCGCAGCCAGAACCAGGATCGCCACGGCAACCAGGGCGAAGTCCGCGGCGTCCATGCCCAAGCCGAGGACGGTGCCGTCCACAGCCGATGCGAACGTGAACCCGCCCACGAGGCGGCCGAGCATGGCCAGCGCGTCGCCGGCGCTCGAGGCGCGGAAGATGAGCTCGCCCACCACGACCACCGCAAGCGTGCGCACGCGCTGCCACGCGCGCCAGGCGGCACCTGAGCGCGACACGCCCATGCGGCCGCAGATCGCGTCTCCCGCCAGGCCCGCGAACCCTCCGAGCCAGATGAGCACGAAGTAGTAGAGTCCGAACAGCAGGTACTGGCTGCCCGCGCCGTGCCATATCCCGTTGCCGAGCCACACGCAGCCGAGGGCGATGCCGCTCGCGGCAAGCGGCCCCACGCGGTTGCCGAGCACGCGGCGGGCGGCGCCGGTCACGCGCTTGACGGGAGCGCTCAACGACACCGGGTAGAACACGTAGTCGCGAAACCATGCGCCCAAAGAGATGTGCCAGCGCTGCCAGAACTCCGCCGCCGTGCGCGACGCGAAGGGCTGACGGAAGTTCTCAGGCATCGTCACGCCGAAGATGCGCCCCGCGCCGACGGCGAAATCCATCGTGCCCGAGAAATCGCAGTACAGCTGCAGGGTGTAGAGGGTGGCCGCCAGGGCGATGACGCCCCCGTCGTAGGCGGCATGGTCGGAAAACACCGTCTTGACCAGCACGTTCACGCGATCGGCCACGACCATCTTCTTGACCAGGCCCCACATGATGCGCACCGACCCGCTCCACAGGCCGTCGACCGTGATGGGCCTGCCCGCCGAAAGGCTCGTGCCCACCTGGCCGTACCGGGAGATCGGACCCTCCATGACCTGCGGGAAAAATGACAGGAACAAGGCGAGCCTCAACGGGTTGCGCTCCGCCTGCACCCCGCCTCGGTACACGTCGACCACGTACGAGACCGCCTGCAGCGAGTAGAACGAGATGCCCATGGGCACGCCGATACCCGAGATGTCCAGCACTCCGCCTGCGGGCACGAAATGGGGCAGATAGCGCAGCACCGCCAGCAGACCGATGTTGACCGCCACGCCCACCGTCACGGCGCCGCGACGGTAGCGACGATAGCGACGCTTCACCGCGCGCCGGGCATCCGAGTCCGCAGCCGCCGCGCGCGCCGCCGCCTGCTGCCGATCCAACGAGGAAAGCGCCAGGCCCACCAACCAGATGGATACGGCGGAGAGCAGCACGAACGCGATGAGCACCCCGCTGACGCTCGCGTAGAACACGCAGCTCGCGGCCAGCAGCACGTAGGGGCGCACGCGCGGGGGCACCAGCTGGTAGAGCAGCACGGTGAGAGGCAGGATGACCCCGAGCATCGCCACCGAGAAATACGATTCCATAGCGATCGTCCCCGAAGCCGACAGGCCCTACAGATCGGCCGCGCGCAGGCGGCTGACCATATCCCAGATCCCGGAGAGGGTGTTGAAGTTCGCGGGAACGATCTCCACTGCCGGGATGATGATGTCGAAGGCGTCCTCCAGCTCCGAGACGAGCGCGAGGATCGTGAGCGAATCGAGCACGCGCGCATCCACCAGATCGGTGCGGGTGCGATAGTCCTCGCCGGGTTTGAGGTCTTCGAGAATGTCGAGAATGGCGTCCATGGGTAGTCCTTTCCAATCGATTGATGCGAGACGGCGCGAACGCGCGCCGAGGATGACCGAGGGGCGGGTTGCACCCCAGCCGCGGGGGACGGGTGCAGGCGGCAGGCCGCCACTTTGGATTCGGAAGGATGGCGGGTACGGCGGTCTGCCGTCTGCGCCCGTTCCTCGCGGCTGCCCTTGAGCCGGTTAGGGCGTCGGGGAGTTGAGCGGATCGGTGGGAAGCGCGTCGCGCACCAGGCGGGCCTCGCCCGATCGGTCCACGACCAGCACGCGCGGCAGGTCACGGCTCAAGAACAAGGAGATGCCCTCGGTGGCGCAGTAGGCTCCCGCCGTGCCGAACGCCAGCACGTCTCCGGTCCGCAGGCCCGCAATCGGCATCTGCTTGGCGAGCAGGTCGTTCGCCGTGCAGAGCGACCCGCAGATGTTCCAGGCCTCGGATGCCAGGTCCGAACCTGCCGCGGGCGCCTCGTCCGCAGGCGCGCCGCCGGCTTGCGACAACAGCCGGCACGGGGGCTGGCGCATGGCCATCGACTGCCCGTAGTAGGCCAGATGGTGCATGCCGCCGTCCACGATCGCGTAGCGCGCGCCCGCGTTCTCCTTGGCGTCCTCGACGCGCGTCAGATAGGTGCCGCAGCTTGCGACCATGCTTCGGCCCACCTCAAGCGTGACGTGACCGCGCCACGCCATGCCCTCGAGCAGGCCGGCGAGCTCGGCGAGAAACGCGGTCTCGTCGAACGCGTCGCCCGCGAAGTACGCGACCGGCAAGCCGGGTCCGTACTCGAGCTCCGGCGCCTCCCATCCGAGCTCGTCTGCCATCTCGGACAGCAGCCGGTCGACGCGGGAAAGCTCGCGGCCGATGCGCTTCAGCGAGGTCTTCTGCGTTCCGGAGAAGAACTGCACGCCGCGCAGATCCGCATGCGGGTCGTCGAGCGCCCGACAGGCAAGCTGCTTGAGCTCGCCTGCGTCAACGCCGAACTGGTTGCCGCTCGTCAGGCGGAGCAGCAACGGAACGCAAGCCCTGTGGGCGCGCGCCCGATCCAGCACCAGGTCCATCTGGGCACGCGACTCCACCGTCACCGCGGCGGGCATCTCGGGCCACCGGAGCGCCGCGTCCACCGTCTGCGCATCCTTGTGCACGCCGGACACCACGACGGCACCGGCAGGCACTTGCATGCGCTCGCAGATGCGCAGCTCGCCCGGCGAGCACGCCTCGATACGGTCCACGAGCGAGACGAGCTCGGGCAGCACGAAGGTGTTCGCCTTCATGGCGAAGCACAGGCCCACGCCCTCCGGGAGCATCTCACGCAGGTACGCGACGCGATCAGCGAGAACGCGCACGTCGAACACATAGGACGGCGTGCCGAAGTCCCGCGCAAGCCGAAGCAGGCCCGCGTCGTCCATTCCGAGGCCCGCAGGAACCGTTACGTTCATGGGAAGTCCTTTCGTTTTCCGTTCGTGTCCGGATAAGGCCGCGGCCGCGGCCGCTTCGATCCGGGCGCGCTTTGGCCGCCTGCTCTCCCGCATGGGAGGAGACGTATGACTGTTGCGATATCGAAGAAGGGAAAGCAGCCGGCCGAAGCGCGCCCGGCAAGGTGCTCAGTTCGGAGACACCGCCCGTCGGTCCGCATGCAGGCGGAGGAGCTCGGCGCGGTCCACCTTGCCGTTCTTGGTGAGCGGCATGGTCTCCACCGGCACCACCGCCGCCGGCACGAACGGTCCGGGCAGCACCCGAGCCACGGCGTGGCGCAGGGCGCGCACGTCGATGTCCGCCCCTTCCACGAAGGCGCAGATCCGCTGTCGGCGCGCGTCGTACGCGCATCGGCAGCGCAGCACGCCCGGTTGCCGCTCGAACGCGGCATCGACCTCCTCGAGCTCGATGCGATGCCCCAGATGCTTGATCTGGTTGTCCGCCCGCCCGCAGAAGAAGAGTTCCCCGCCGTCCCCCAGACGCACCAGGTCGCCGGTGCGGTACAGGGTCTCGCGCACGAGCGGCTGCAGTGGATTGCGCACGAAGGCCCGCGCGGTGCGCTCGTCGTCGCCCGCGTACCCCGAGGCGAGCGCCGAGCCGCCCACGTACAGCTCGCCCATCTCGCCGGACCCGCGGACCTCATGCCCCGCGCCGTCCAGCACCAAAACGCGCCGGTTGGAAAACGGTTCTCCCAAAGGCATGCCGTCCCCATACGCCCGTTCGCGATCGACCTCGTGGAACAGGCAGTTGCACGTGACCTCGGTGGGGCCGTACAGGTTCACGAAGCGCGCTTGGGGCAGGCGCTCCATCCAGAGCCGCAGGTGATGCGGGGGCATGACCTCGCCGCTGAACATGACGAAGCGCACCCGCGGCAGATCCGCCCGCTCCAAGCCGCGCAGGGCGGACAGCAGGCACAGCGCGGCCACCGCCCACACCATGACGGTCACGCGATGGGCTCGCAGCGCGTCCATCAGCTCCGAGGGCGCCGAGAACAGGCGACGCGGCAGGATGACCAGCCGCGCGCCGGCGGCCAAAGACCCGTAGATGTCCTTGACCGAGACATCGAAGTCGAACGGCGCCTGGTTGCCCAAGATGTCGTCCGGACGCAGCCCGAACGTCTCGACGAACGTGCCCACGAAGTCGACGATGGCGCGATGGCTCACGACGACCCCTTTCGGCGTCCCCGTCGAGCCCGACGTGAACAGCACGTACGCGGCGTCGCTGTCCACGATGCCGCGCGCGGTGCGCGCGAGCCCAGCAACGTCTACGGGGCACTCGACCAGCTCCTCGGCAGCCAGCACGTCCGCCTCGGGAAAGCGCTCGCGCGCGGCCTCCCGGTCAGAGGCGGCGGCGATGACGGCCCTAGCGCCCGACGCCTTCAGCACCGCGCGGGAGCGCTCGACGGGCGCCGCCATGTCCACGGGCACGTAGCAGCCCCCGGCCGCAAGGACCCCGAACATGGCCGCGAGCATCAGCGAGCTCTTCTCCATGAACAGTACGACGGGCACGCCCGCATACCCGCCCGCGATCAGCCCGGACCCTGCACGGCGCGCACGGGAAAACAGCTGTCCGTAGGTATGCGACGAGCGCTCGTCCACAACCGCCACCCTGCCCGGATGACGGGCCGCCCCGCGCTCGAGAAACACAAGTGCGGTATGGCGGTACGCAGAGGCCCCCGCCTCGACGGCGGCGGGAGCGCTCTTAACAAGCACCTCGTACATCGTGTCGACCTCCTCTCGATTCCCGGCGTCTGCCGGGTCGCTCGATTTCGACTATCAAGCTTACGGAGGCCTCCTTCAGGACCCCTGAAGGGAACCTAAAGGTTCGCTAAGAGTGAGGCTGTTGGACGGAGCCGATTTGTCCAGATTTTGGTACATACGATAATTTGCATAATTCTATGGTTATTATGCAGAAATATTGGTAGTTTGCGCATTTCGCGGGAAGGCGGCTTGACCGGGGCCGAGTTTGTCATTGTTTTTGGGTCCCGTTTTCCCACCGTCGCGATGGCTTCGACATTTCCGCAGGATCCAACTGGGGAAATGTCGAGAGGTGCGGCGCATGTGGAGAATCGGCACCGAAAAACAATGACAAACTCGGTATGCAGGTTTTTTCATCTGGTCGCTGTGCAAATTGGGGACGTACCTTCCGCATGCACTTCCGAACAGCCGGGAGCGCGACCCGCCCCGCCTCCCGGCTGCGACGAGCACCGGGGGCTCGCCCAGGACGCGCAGCGCCACAAGGCGCTCGGCAACTCCATAACAGCGCTGGTCATCGCGTGGAGAGGCCGGCGCATCGAGTGAGCTCTGCCCAGTCTGGCGGAGCCGCGACTGCATATCGGGGACGTACCTTCCGCATGCGCTTGTGCACGCCGAAGGTACGTCCCCAGCGTGCAAAAGTGCATGCGGAAGGTACGTCCCCGATTTGCACACGGGCGGGTGCGGGGCGTGTTTTTCTAGCGGTCCGCCTCTTCTGCGCAGGGCAGTTGCAGCACGAAGCGGGTCGACCATGGAGCGTCAACGGCAGTGTCGAGGTAGGCCATGCCGCCCATGACCTCGGCGGCGCGGCGCACGATCGAAAGCCCCAGGCCCGTCCCGCACCCTGCGGCGCGGGCCTCATCCGAGGTCGCGAACGGCTCGAAGATCCGCTCGGCTATCGCAGGGTCAACGCCCTTTCCCGTATCGGACACCGAGACCGTCACAAGCCCCGACCCCTCGTCACGCGAACACGCCACGCGGATTCGGACGCCGGGCTCATTATGAACACAGGCGTTGTCTATCAGATTCAGCACCGAGCGGCACAACAGTTGCACATCGACCAGGGCGCGCGCCGGACCTTCCGCGCACACCTCGAGCGTGCACCCGGCGCTCTCGACCTGCCCGCGCGCCTCGTCGGCGGCACGGCGCACCTCGCACGCCACGTCGATCTCCAGCAGATGAGGCTCGTACGCGGGATGCTCCATCTTGGAGAAGCTGAACAGCAGGTCGATGAGCTCGCCCGCCGCCTGCGCCCGATCCCGCATGGAGCGCAGGTAGCCGGGCGCCTTGTCGGGGGGAACCACGCCGTCGGCAAGCGCCTGGGCGTACCCGCCGATGACTGTGAGCGGGGTCTTGAGGTCATGGGAGACGTCGGCGATGAGCTGTTGGCGTTCCAGTCGCGCCGTGCGCAGACGGTCCATGAGGTCGGTAAAGTTGTCATAGGTGGCCATGAGCTCGCGAGGGACCTGCTCGGCGGGGGTGACCTCGCCTCCGTTCCGATACGTCTCGATCGCCCGGTCCAGCGGACGCGCCGCACGCCGCATCAGGCGCGCGAGCCCCCAGGCAGCCACGACCGTGGCGATCAACCCGGCAGGAATCGCCAGCAAGGCGATACGTCCCGCATCGTCCACCACGCGCTGATAGGAGGCATCGTTCACCAGCGGGGCGGCCAGCACCAGCGTGCGCAGGTCGCCGTCAGCTGTCTGGTAATCGAGCCGCTCGACGGACATCCGCGCGTCGTACATGCCCTTGATGAAGTTGAATTCGCGACGGCTGAGCGAGGTCCTGCCCGAGAACAGGTCGCCGTCTAGAACGTTCAGGTCGGCATCGAGCAGCGCCTGAGCGTCGATGCGCTTGTAGGCGGCGTCCACGAGCACGTCGGCGCCTCCGTCCGCATCGCCGGCCTCTACGAGCACATCGTACTCGGTGGCCGAGCACATCATGATGCGATAGCACGGCTCTCCGTCGACCTGCTCGGAAAACACCTCGTAGAACAGGCCCTCCCGATAATCGTTGATGAGCGGCAGGTAGCTCGCCCTGATCTTTTTGGCAGCGACGTCGTCGGAGGCGTACAGCCGCGTCCCGTCGCCGTCGAACACCGCGATGCGGCACGAGGAGAGCTCGGGATCCCGCAGCGCGCCGAACCGGTCGTGCTCGAGATCCCCCTCGTGCGCAAGAACCGTCTCCATGGACGGAAAGGCGGTCGCCAGCAAGAACTCGCCGGCCGCCCCCACCGCGAAGGCGATAGCACCCAGCACGAACGCGTAGGCCGCGAGCACGGCCAGGCAGCGGGCGGTCAGGCTGCGAGTCGCGACGCGCAGCGCGCCGGCAAGCGATCTGCTCCTCATCCCGCGTCGCCCGGATCCACCCCGGACGCGCCCGCTTTCCTTACGCATCGAGCCGGTACCCCAAGCCGCGCACGGTCCTGATATAGCGGGGGCGCAGCGGATCGTCTTCCAGCTTGGCGCGGATGTTCGAGATATGCACCATGACGCTGCCGGCTCCGCCCACCGCAGGCTCCCCGTTCACGCAGGTGTACAGCTGGTCCTTGGAGAACACGCGGCCCGGCGAGGCCATGAAGGCGGCCACGATCTTCAGCTCCGCCGCGGTAAGCGGGACGGCGCGGCCCAGGCGGCTGAACACCAGTCGCTCCGTGTCGAACGAAAGGTCGCCGCAGGTCAAAACCGAAGAAGAGGGAGACGGGGATCTCTGCTCGCCCATCTCGGCACCCGTGCCCGAAGCGGCCTGCGGGGCGTCGCCGCCCTCGGCGTCGGTCCCCCGCATCGATGCGCGGCGCAGCACCGCGCGAACGTAGGCGGTCACCTCCAACGGGTCGAACGGCTTCGAGATGTAACCGTCCGCCCCAGCGTCTAGCCCTACGATCTTGTCGGCGGGCATCGTGCGGGCGGACACGATGATGATCGGCACGTCGCTGAACGCACGCGCTGCGCGTATGAAGTCGAAGCCGTTCATGCACGGCATCATGATGTCCACAAGCGCCACATCCACCGGATGCTCGCGCACCGTCGCGAGCGCCTGCTCCCCGTCCGCAGCCGTAAGCACCTGGAACCCAGCCGCCGCAAGATAGAGGCTCAACAGCTCGACGATGTCCGCGTCGTCCTCGGCTATCAGCACGGTCTGCGCCATGATGCACCTCCGATCTCGATCATTTGCTGACCATCCTAGCGGGTCGGAGGGCATGCCATGGGCAATTCACAGGTGTCTACAATCTGTCGACGCCCTGGTACGAGGGTGCGCCCCCATGCTCCGGGAACGAGGCAGACGACAGGGCGCCCTGGAAAACGTCGATTGATTATTTTCGCGACGCCGGCATGGGGCCAGCCGCCGCGGAAGAATCGACCAGCGTTCCCCTAGCAGCCGAACAGCTCGGCGGCCCTGGCCATCTTGTCGGCGATCTTCACGCCGAACGGGCAGCGGCTCTCGCACGCACGGCAGGCGACGCAGTCCGCGGCCGTCGCGTCGAGCGCGCGATAGTGCTCGCGCAGAGAGTCGGGCACCTCGTCGTACATGGTGGCGAGGTCGTAGAACTTGTTGATCGTCGCGATATCGATGCCGCGCGGGCAGGGTGCGCAGTGGCCGCAATACGTGCACTGGCCCACGTACGCATGGCGCGGAGCGCCCGCCAGCACGGATGCGTAGTCGCGCTCGGCTTCGGATGCCGTCTCGTAGGCGACCGCCCCGTCCACGTGCTCGGGCGTGGTGAAGCCGACCATCACGCTCGCGACCGCCGGGCGCGTCAGCGCGTAATGCAGGCACTGGACGGGCGTGAGCGCCACGCCGAACGGCGAGGTCTTGGCGTCGAACAGGCGACCGCCCATATAGCCCTTCATGACGGTGATGCCCGTGCCCGTCTGGTCGCACAGCCCGTAGAGCTCGGCGCGCTCCGGCGTCATGCCGTCGGTCGCGCTCTGCTCGCCCGCCTCGCCAAACAGGTCGTCGAGGTTCTCGGTCGCGGGCATCATGTCGAACGCCGGGTTCACGGAAAACAGGATCATCTCGATCTCGGGATTCTCGGCAGCACGCTTCGCCACCTGCGGATTGTGCGTCGACAGGCCGATATGCCGGATGGTGCCCGCCTCGTGCAGGTCGCGCACGTAGTCCATGAACGGGCCGGCGATGATCTCGTCGTACTCGTCGACCTTGTCCACATAGTGGATCATGCCGAGATCCATATAGTCGGTATGGAAGCGCGCGAGCAGGTCCTCGAACGCAGGCCTCACCTGGTCGAGATCGCGCGTGCGGACGTACTGCTCGCCCTGCCATGTCGAGCCCAGGTGCCCCTGGATGACCCACTGGTCGCGAATCCCCAGCTTGTGCAGGGCGTCACCAAGATTGGAGCGACGCATGGGATCGGGCATCCATACGTCCAGGATATTGATGCCGGCCGCATGGGCGCGCGCGACGACCTCGAGCGCCTCCTCCGGGGTGCCGTCCATCCATTCGCCGCCAAATCCGATCTCGCTGACCTTGAGTCCGGTACGGCCCAGTTCACGATACTGCATGCGTCCTCCCCTGATGTGATGTCTGATGGCAACAGCGTAGCAGGTTGCGCGGACACAGAAGAGGGAAGCATCCGAACGGAGGGGGCCATCTGCATCAAAAGGCGCCGTTCGACCGCTCGTATTAATTTGATATCTATCAAACTGTTGGGGTATACTCCGCAGAAAAGGAGGGATGCCCTATGGCAGGAGACGGATTCAAGGCACTCTCCGACCCGACCCGCAGAAAGATCCTCGAGCTGCTCGGCGACGGCGACCTCACAGCCGGGGAGATCGGCGCCCACTTCGATATGAGCAAGGCGACGATCTCCCATCACCTCGACGTGCTAAGGGAAGCGGGGCTCGTCAGCTCAGAGCGCCACGGCAGGCATATCGTCTACAGCCTGGAGACCACCGTGTTCCAGGACATCATCGCATGGTTCTACAACATTACCGATAAGGAGCAATAACCATGAAGCGTAGTCTTTCGAAAGGCGAGCTCGCATTCTGGATCGCGCTCGCACTCGCCGCGCTCGCCAACGTCGCCGTCTTTGTCGCCCTGTTGCCGACCATGCCCGATCAGCTGCCCAGCCACTGGGGCATCGATGGCGTCGACGCCTGGCATGATAAGGAGTCCTCCATCGTGCTGGCAGCCATGCCGGCAATCCTGCTCGCCGTGCTGTTCATCGTGCCGCGCATCGACCCCAAGCGGCGCAACTTCGAGCGCTTCTATGGCATCTACCAGGCCTTTTCAGCCATCCTCACCCTGTTCATGATGGCCGTCAGCTGGACGGGCCCCCTCACCGTATGGGGCTACCTCTCCCCCGACGGCGCCGTCCTGAACACGCTGCTCTTCGGCTTCTTCGGGCTGCTGTTCATCGGACTGGGCAACTACCTGCCCCGTATCAAGCCCAACTACACCTTCGGCATCCGCACACCCTGGACGCTTGCAAGCGAGGAAGTGTGGCGCCGGACGCACCGCGCCTCGGGGCCCGTGTTCGTCGTCGCCGGCATCGCGACGTTTATCGCCGCGTTCTTCGCATCGATCGCACCCGCCATTGCCATCGGCGTGATGCTCGTCACCGTCCTCGGCGCCACCGCGTTCGCCGGCGTGTACTCCTACCTCGCGTGGCGCAAGCTGTCCGCTTAACCCCCAGAGGCTCTCGTTCATTCATGAATGAACGAGGCTCCTTTCAGCATTTCCGCAGGAAAGATATGATTGGCCCCCGCCCTCGTTCATGAATGAAGGCGGGGGCCAATCGTTGCATCAAAGCCCGCATAGGCGCCCAAAGGCGCGGCACGCGAAAACTCAGCCGAAGAACAACGCGAGCAAAAAGGGAACGCACGTCGAGCAGATGATGCCGTTGACCAGCGAGAACACCACTGTCCGCTCGTCGGTGTAGCGGATCATCATGGGAAGGGTCGTGTCCTCGCTCGTAGCGGCGCCCGCGGCGATACAGGCGTAGAAGTTGAGATGGCGCGCGATCCACGGGATGCAGAAAAACGAGATGAGCTCGCGCATCAGGCTGCTGAGAAACGCGATCGCCCCGAGCTGGGCGCCGGCCATCCCCTCGATCGTGACGCCCGCCAGGCTGTACCAGCCCAGACCGCTCGCCACGCCCATGCCCTCGCGCAGGCCGTAGCCGAGCGCCACCGCGGCGAGCGCTCCTCCGACTATCGAACCCACGACCACGCCGAACGGAATCACCAGCGTCTTGACATGATGCTCGCGGATGCTCGAGATCAGCCCACGACGAAGGCCCACGCTGATGCCCACCGAGAACATCAAGAGCCACAGCACGAGCGTGCTGTGATCCGACAGGAGCGCGAACGGCGCAAAGGCGGGCGCGGCCAGGCCGGCCAAGATACCGAGCGCGAGCGCGATGAAGGCCATGATGGCGAAGCCCTCCTCGTGCACCACGGCACGGATGCGGCGCGCGATGCCGCCCGTCGCACCAGGATGGGCGCCAGCGGATGGATCGGGCCTCCCGTCTCCCATGAGCCAATTCGTGAGCAGGTAGACGAGGATCACCGAGCAGACGGTCGGCAGCAGGCAGAACACGAGGCTCTGTGCACCGAAGACGCCGAGGTTCGAGAGAAAGTCGTCTTGCGCCCCAAGCGAGATGCCCATCGCGAAGATCAGCAGCGCCGTGCAGCAGGTCTGGAACAGCTCGTTGACGCGCTTGACCGACGCGGGAACGAGCAGCCTTCCCACGACCGCGCCCGCGCACATGATGACCAGAATGTCCACCGTCGCCTCCCCCTGTCGACACAACCGCCCCATTGTAGCCGCACCGATGCGCGACGCGGGTCGTTTTCATGCGGAACACTTGGCCGATTCGGTCCCCTCCGGCAGCCGAATGCGGTGCGCATGCTGGTATATCGCACGGCAGAGCGGGTATTTCCCGAGCGACATCCAACCCATGGGCGCCCGCATCGAGCGGTGCCTCAACATGAAAGGACCAGATATGCTGCTTTCTGGAAAGACCGCGTTCATCACCGGAGGCTCGCGCGGCATCGGCCTCGCCATCGTCAAGCGCTTCCTCGAGGAGGGCGCGAACGTCGCCCTGTGCGGCAGCCGCCAGGAGACCGCCGACAAGGCCGTTGAGGCCATCGTCGCCGAGAACGCGGACGCCCGCGTCATCGGCCTGTCCCCCGACCTGACCGACGAGGCGGCCGTCGAGCAGGCCATGCGCGAGACCAAGGAGCATTTCGGCAGGCTCGACATCGTCGTGAACAACGCCGGCATCTCCCAATCGACCGCGCTGGGCGACTACGCGCCCGAGGACTTCGACCGCGTCGTCGACGTCAACATCAAAAGCGTGCTCAACGGCTGCCAGGCCGCATCGCGCCTGCTGGAGGCCGGCGGCGTCATCCTCAACACGAGCTCCATGGTGAGCAAGAACGGCCAGCCGTCCGGCGTGGGCTATCCCATGTCCAAGTTCGCCGTCAATGGCATCACCGTCTCGCTCGCGCGCGAGCTCGGCCCGCGCGGCATTCGCGTGAACGCCGTCGCTCCCGGCGTGACCGCCACCGACATGGTCGCCGCCCTGCCCGAGGAGATGATCAAGCCCATCGCCGACGCCATTCCGCTGAAGCGCGTCGGCCAGCCCGAGGACGTCGCCAACGCGTTCGTCTACCTGGCGAGCGATCTGGCCTCCTACGTAACCGGCGACGTGCTGCACGTCGACGGCGGCATGACGGTCTAGGGAATCGGGCTGCACAGCGAGCGGCGGGGCGGTGCCGTCCCGCCGCTCGTCATGTCGATTGTGTTTCCTGCGCAGATGCGAGCCGGTCTGGCAAATCCCATGGGTACAACTCCTGATGGCGCACCGCGCCTCATGCACCCGTCCAGAAAGGACTACCGTCATGGCTCATCTTGATCTCGACAACATCCGCGTCCTGACCCATAGCTGCATCCGCATCCAGAGCGCCGCGGGAACCGTCATCTATTTCGACCCGTATCAGCTGACCGAGGCCCCGCACGACGCCGATTTCGTCCTGGTGACGCACGCGCACTACGATCACTTCTCACCGGAGGATATCGAACGCGTGGCGAAAGACACCACCGAGCTCGTGGTACCCGCGTCCATGGCCGGCGAGGCGACGCAGGCGAAGGCGGCACGCGTGCACACGATGCAGGCGGGCGAGCACATCGAGCTGGCCGACATGGTCGTGAACGCCGTGCCCGCCTACAACGTCGAGCCCGAGCGCCTCGGGTTCCATCCGCGCGAGAACGCGTGGATCGGCTATATCGTGACGATCGACGGAACGCGCGTCTACGTGGCGGGAGACACCGACCAGAACCCCGATACCCTGCAGGTCAGCTGCGATATCGCCCTCATCCCCATCGGCGGCACCTACACCATGGACCCGCATCAGGCCGCGGCCTTCATCAACCGGATCATGCCGCGCATCGTCATCCCGACGCACTACGGTAGCATCGTAGGCACCATGGATGACGCCCAGACCTTCGCCGACGAGGTCGATCGACGCGTGGAGGTCGTCCTCAAGCTCGAGCGCTAGGCACGACCCGCCCGGTACGCCCCGACGCCCCTCGACAATCCGAAGCAGGGGCCGATGGCACAAACAGGCGCCCGCCCGGCATGCAGACTCCGTCTGATGCGCCGGGCGGGCGCTTTTCGCATCAGCTGCAGCCGGTGGTCGTGCCGCAATCCATGCAGACCTTGCACGTGCCGTTTTGCACCATGCGCGAGCTGCCGCAGTTCGGGCAGGTGCTGCCGTCGTACAGGCGCTCGCCATGGATCGCCGTGTCGTGCACCGCCTCGTTCACGAAGGCCGCGGTATAGCGGTCCTTGCTATCGAACGTCCCCGTCTCCTCGAGCAGCTCATCCTGCTTGGCGGCCGTCAGGCGCGTCAGCTCCTCGTCGCTTACCGCCGGCACGTCGTCGAACAGCGGATCCGGCGCGGCGGGCGCTGCCGCCGCGGGCGCGGGGACGGCGCCTGCCACCTGCGACCAACCCTCCGGCTTGACTTGGACGCGCGTGTAGTCCCCCAGCTCGATGTCGATGACCTTGGAGATCAGATCCGAGATGGAGTTGACGTACTTGATGTACGGATGGCTCTGGACGAATCCGTACGGCTCGTACATCTGCCCGCGCAGCATCTTGGAGATCCGCTCCGCGGGAATGCCGTACTGCAGCATGACCGAGATCGTCTTGGACAGCGAGTTGAGCAGGCCCATGATCGTGGTGCCCTCGCGGTCGGTCGTCACGAACAGCTCCGAGATGTCACCGTCCTCGTTGCGGTTCACCGTCGTGTAGATCTTGACGCCGTCGATCTGCGCCAGATGCGTGTGGCCGCTGCGGATGCCCATGATGCGCCGACGCTCGGCGGGCTTGTGCTCGCTCGCGAGCTTGGCCTGCGCGTCGCGCGCATAGTCGAGCAGCGCGGCGTAGCTGAGGTCGCCCAGGTCCTTGACGGCGCCGTCGTCGGTCAGCTTGGTGTTGAGCGGCTGCGCGTTCTTGGACCCGTCGCGATACAGCGTGATGCCCTTGCAGCCCGTCTTCCATGCGAGCATCACCACGTCCTTGAAATCCTGGACGGTGGCGGAATTCGGCAGGTTGACGGTCTTGGAAATCGCCCCCGAGATCAGCGGCGTCATCGCGGCGACCATGAGCACATGCCCGCGCGGATCGATATAGCGCTCTCCCGTGCCGCACGTGTTCGCGGTATCGAAGACGGGCAGGTGCTCGTCGCGCAGATGCGGCGCGCCCTCGATCTTGCCGTCGACGACCATGCCGTTCTCGTCGGTCGCCTGCACGTAGTCGAGGATGTCGGCGATCTCGTCCTCCGCGTAGCCCAGCCTGCGCAGCGCGTCGCCGATCACCGGGTTCGCGATGGTCATGAAACCGCCGCCCGACAGCTTCTTGTAGATCATGTGGCTGAAGAACGGCTCGATGGAGGTCGCGGCGCAATCCATGGCGAACGAGATGGTGCCCGTGGGCGCCATGACGGTCATCTGCGCGTTGCGGTACCCGTGCTCCTCGCCCAGCTCCTCGGCGGCACGCCAGGACGCCACGAGCGCATCGGCGAGCGGGCGCTCCCCCACCTGCTCGAGCAGGGAAAGGTCGACCGCGGGCGGCTGCACCGTCAGCTGCTCGAACGCGTCGTCGCGCGCGCCTGCCACGCGGGCGTGGTTGCGGATGACGCGCATCATGTAGCGGCGGTTGAGCTCGAAACAGTCGAACGGGCCGATCTTTGCCGCCATGAGCGCGGAGGCGGCATAGCTGCGCCCCGTGAGTGTGCCGACGATCGCCGCCGCGAGCGCGCGGGCCTCCGGCGAGTCGTAGGGCACGCCCTTGGCCATGAGCAGGCTCGCGAGGTTGGAGATGCCCAGGCCCGTCGCGCGGAACCGATACGTCCTGCGCGCGATATCGCGCGTGGGGAACTGGCCCCATGCGATGGACGCCTCGAGCGCAAGCTGGGCGATGTCGATCGCGTGCTCGTAGCCCTCGATATCGAACGCATCGGTTGCCGGGTCATAGAACCGGTAGATGTTGATGGAGCCGAGGTTACAGCTCGAATCGTCCAAGAACGCGTACTCGCCGCACGGATTCGTGGAATTCAGGCGGTTGTAGGGCGCCCCCACCTGGCCGTCCTCGCCCGCCGGGCAGGTGTGCCACTCGTTGAACGTATCCGAGAACTGCGGCGCGGGATCGGCGCACCGCCAGGAACTCTCGTTGAACACGTCCCAGATATGGGCGACCGAGACGTCGCTGTCCTTGGAGGGGTCCACGCGCCCGCGCAGACGATAGGTCGCGTCCGGATCGGCATCCAGGTTGTCGACCTTCTTCATGAACTCGTTGTCGATGCGCAGGGAGTTGTTGGAGTTCTGGCCCGAAACGGTCGAGTACGCCTCGCCGTTGAGGTCCCCATCGTAGCCCATCTTCATGAGGGCGAGCGCCTTGTCCTCCTCGACCGCCTTCCACGTGATGAACTTCTCGATATCGGGATGGTTGATGTCCAGGCTCACCATCTTGGCGGCGCGACGCGTGGTGCCTCCGCTTTTGATGGCGTCGGCGTTGCGGTCGAGGCCGCGCAAGAAGCTCATGACGCCGCTCGAGACGCCGCCGCCCGACAGCTTCTCGCCCTCCGCGCGCAGCGCGGAGAAGTTGGAACCCGTTCCGGAGCCGCCCTTGAACAGCTTGGTCTCGGTCACGAACTCGTCGGAGATGGAGTGGTCCCCCAGCAGCTTGTCTTCAACGGACACGATGAAGCAGGCCGACGCCTGCGTGCGCGTGTACTGATCGGCCGACTCCACGACCTCTCCGGTGGCCGGATCGACGTAGAACATGCCCTGCGGCTCACCGTGGATGCCGTAGGCGCGCTCCAGGCCGGTGTTGAACCATTGCGGCGAATTCGGCGCGAAGCGCTGATCGAGGATCATGTAGACGAGCTCGTCGTACAGGATACGCGCCTGCTCGCCCTCCTCCACCAGGCCCTCGTCGACGAGCGCCGCGACCCAGAAGTCGACCATGCGATGCGCGACCTGCCGCATCGAGGTCTCGTGCCCCGTGTCCGGGACACCGGCGCGCCGGAAGTACTTGGACGCTATGATGTCGACCGCATTTTGCGAATAGCGCGCCGGAAACTCCAGATCGTGCATGTCGCACAAGACCTTGCCGGTCTTGTAGTCGGTGAGATGGACATCGCGCCTCTCCCAATCGAACAGGTCGTAGACGGTCTTGCCCGCATATGCGGCATCGTCGAGCGCCGCGGTGAAGCGGCGGGTGATAAGCTCATCGATAGTCTTGGCCATGAGCAACCTCGCTTTCTCTCGGCAGCCTGAGTATCTCCCCTCGCGTGGACAGAAAACCTCATATTCGAAAGCGAGGAGAACTCAGCGGCCAGCGATATCGATTCTATCAAGGAGAGCTTGAATGTTTCTCAATATCTTGTTTTCTTCTGTGAACGGTATCACTACATGTTGTGTTTCCAAATGATAAACCTGCAGAACAGCCCGAAGCTTCCCAGCTCGAGGAGACCCCGTATCTTGAGCAGGCGCGCACCCGGTCGGGACGGACCTCTCGGTAAACAACACATTCCCTCAACGAATGCTCAAGGGACGCTTGGCAGGCGTGCTATGCGGCAACCTTCTGAGCACGCAGGCGGATGCGCACGTAATCGACGATCCACCGTCCGTCCTGCCACAGAGAGGGACGGACCGCCTCAACCGCCTCGTCGACGATGCGTTGGGCGAGCTCGTCATCGACACCCTCGAACGGCTTCTTGAGGAACATGCGGATCCAGTTGGCCATGCCGTCGGCGCCCTCTTGCGGCGTGGGGCGGTCGAACAGCGCGGCAAAGGTCACGCGCAGGCCCGCCGCTTCCATCCGCGGCGCGTACTCGCCGATCGTCGGGAAATAATGCGGATGCCGATACGTCAGCCCATGGCGCGCAAAGGCGTCGGCAAGCGCCGCATGAACCTGCGCCGCGCAGCCATATCCGCCGAACTCGCAGACCAGCTGCCCGCCCTCCACCAGGTTGGCGGCTATGTTAGCGAGCAGCTCGTTTTGGCGCTCGCTCTCGATCCAATGGAAGACCGCGTTGGAAAACACCACGTCAGCCGGACGGTCGAGCGCAAACGTCAGGGCATCCGCCTGCTCAAAACGCAACCCTGGATGGTCCCGACGCGCCGACTCGATCATGTCGGGCGAGGCATCGATGCCCGTGACCTCGAACCCGCGCCGCGCGAGCTCGGCAGTCAGCGCGCCCGTACCGCATCCCAGATCGACCACCCAAGCCCCCGGCTTCGCGTCGATAAGGTCAAGGCACAGCTGACCCGTATTCGTGCACGAATGAAAAGCCCTGCTCATAGTCGTTGGCATCCCATGTGATGTTCATGGCATGTCCTCCCTTCAGCATGGACGCATGCGCAACGAGGATATACGGTTAGCCTCTCTCGGAGCACGTTCACGGCGTTCCATCCAATGAGATACCGCATTTGAAAACAACACGTCAATAGGCTGACCCCGAGATAGACCGGCTCCCTGTCGCTGAATGAAACGAGACGCAAGGTGGTATACTGGATATGCCAGCGAAGCCCGCTTGGAGTTAAGCTAGGCGCGGGCGGCGCGGGTTATTGATTCGAGAGCCCGGTTGCCGCCGGGCTCTTCTCATCTCCCTTCGTCATCCGTTATCGCGCTGTCTCTCCTTCCACCGGTCGTACAACTCGAAGAGCGTCTTCACGGTGCTCACGATGGTCGCGAGGGCTTTCAGGAGATTGAGGATCATATCCATAGGCGTCGCCTCCCTATCGGTGGCGTCGCCCGCGCGCGGACTTCGCTGGCGATAATGAATATACCCAATACACTAAGTAGATGTACTCTTTATTATCTTCCTTAATGTGGCAACAAGAAACCGCCCGTCTCTCTGGGCTCAACGATCCTGCTGCGCGGTCGGCATATTAAACGGCTGCGCCGCCCCATTCGGAAAGAACGACTCGGTCGCTGATAGCATCGCGGGCAACACTCCGGTACACGTTGCTCAGATTTTTAGCAAGTCCCTGCCAGACCACCGTGGATACGATGGCCCCTGCGACCACGGCGGGGCGGCAGCCGGGACATACCGTCGCCCCTAAACCACCCCACACTTTTTCATGAACGCGGAGGGGCCGATCCGACATTCCCGCAGGAAGGGAGAAAGCGACCTCGTACTTTTTCATGAACAACCCCGCCCGGGCCGCCGTGCCCACGGAGGTCTAACAGGGGGTTTCAGCGAGAGCTCGCCCTGGGGCCTCCACTCGAGGCCGCGGACACCAAGCCGTTGCGCGACGCTACGTCCCGCCTTCCATCTCGCCCGGTCATCGCGCTAGCTCCTCTGCGATATAGCGCCCGGTTATGCTTCCCGGGCAGGCGGCGACCTCTTCCGGCGTGCCGGCGCACACGATGCGCCCGCCGCCCTCTCCACCGCCCGGGCCCATGTCGACGATATAGTCCGCGTTGGCGATCATATCCAGATCGTGCTCGATCACGACCACCGTGGCGCCGTTGTCGATCAGCCGCTGCAGCACGCCGAGCAGCACCTCGACGTCGAGGGGGTGCAGGCCGATGGTGGGCTCGTCGAACACGAACAGGGCGTCGCTCTGCTTGCGCGTGAGCTCGCTGGCGAGCTTCAGGCGCTGGGCCTCGCCACCCGAGAGCGCAGGCGTCGCCTCGCCAAGCGTGAGGTACCCAAGACCCAGGTCGTGCAGGATCCCCAGCTTGGACTTGACCGTGCGCAGCGCGGTCTCCGCAAGGACCTCGGACGCTTGGTCGACCGTGTAGGACAAAAGCTCCGGCAACGAGATGTCGCCCGCAAGCTTGATGTCGTACGCCTCGCGCCCATAACGCGCGCCGCCGCAGTCGGGACAGGGGATGTCCACATCGGGCAGGAACTGCACGTCGAGCGAGATCTGGCCCGTGCCGTCGCACGTGGGACAGCGCAGCGACCCCGTGTTGTACGAGAACGCGCCCGCCTTGAGGCCGCACTCGCGCGCATCCGCGGTCTTGGCGTACGCACGGCGCAGGTCGTCCAGGACACCGGAGTAGGTCCCCACGGTCGAGCGCACGTTGGCGCCGATGGGCGTCGCGTCGATGAGGTTCGCCCGCGCGATGCCGTCCGCCTCGACGCCGCGCACGTGCGCGGGGAGCGCCTCGCCCGCGATGGCGGCGCGCAGGGCCGGAATGAGACTCTCCAGCACCAGCGTGGTCTTGCCGGAGCCGGAAACACCCGTCACGGCGGTCAGCCGCCCGCGCGGGATGTCGACCGAGAGCGGTTTGACCGTATGAATCGCATCCGTGTCGAGGTGGATGCGACCGTCCGCGAACAGGTCCGACCCCTCCGCGCGCTCGCGCACGCTCACCCGCCGCGCACCGGACAGATACGGCCCGATACGCGTCGCCGGAGATGCGACGATGTCGTCGACGGCCCCCTGGGCGATCACCCGACCGCCCGCGGCACCCGACCCCGGGCCGATCTCGACGATATGGTCCGCATGGCGCAAGACGCGCACATCATGGTCGACGAGCACGACCGAGTTGCCGTCGGCGAGCAGGTCGTCCACCACGCCGAGCAGCCCCTCCACATTCGAGGGGTGCAGGCCGATCGACGGCTCGTCGAGCACGTAGAGCACCCCGCAGGTGCGATTGCGCACGGCACGCGCCAGCTGCACGCGCTGGCGCTCGCCCGTCGAGAGCGTCGAGCTTGCGCGGTCAAGCGACAGGTAGCCCAACCCGAGCTGCTGCAGGCGACACATGGGCTCGACCATCTCGTCGCAGATCGTCTGGGCCATAGGGCGCATGGATTCCGGCATGAGCGCGGGCACGCCCGGTACCCACGTCGCGAGCTCATCGAGCGTCAGCGCCGTGGCGTCGGCAAGCGTCATGCCGTCGATCACCGGGCCGCGCGCCCGCTCGGACAGGCGCGTTCCGTGGCAGTCGGGGCAGACCTCCTCCTTGAGAAACCTCGCCACGCGCGCAAGGCCCTTCTCGTCCTTCGCCTTCGCCAGTGCGTTTTCGACCGTGTACACCGCGTTGAAGTACGTGAAGTCGAGCTCCGCGAAGTTGTCGCCTTTCTTGGCCTTGTACAGGATGTGCTTCTTTTCCGCCGGCCCGTGGAACACGATGTCGCGCTCCTCGGGCGTGAGCTGGGAGAACGGCACGTCGGTGCGGACGCCCATCTCGCGCGCCACCTGCTTCATGAGGTCCCACATGAGGGTGTTCCACGGGGCGACCGCGCCCTCGTCGATGCTCAGCGACTCGTCGGGCACCAAAGACGACTCGTCCACGCGGCGCACCACACCGGTTCCGCCGCAGGTGGGGCATGCCCCGCCGCTGTTGAACGCAAGGTCCTCCGCACCGGGCCCAAAGAACTCCCGCCCGCACGAAGGGCAGGTGATGGGCAGCATGAGCGCCACGTTCATGGAGGGTTCCGCGTGCGCGCCGCAGTGCGGGCACGCATGGCTACCGAGCCGCGAGAACATGAGCCTCAGGTAGTTGAGCAGCTCGGTGGACGTGCCGAACGTGGAGTGCACGCCGGGGATGCCGGGCCGCTGGCGCAAGGCGAGCGCCGCGGGAACGTGAAGCACCTCGTCCACGGTGGCGCGCCCCGTCTGGGAGATGCGCCGGCGCGTATAGGTGGACAGCGCATCCAGGTAGCGGCGGCTGCCCTCCGCGTACAGCGTGCCGAGCGCGAGCGAGCTTTTGCCCGATCCCGACACACCCGCGATCCCCACGAGCTGTCCGAGCGGGATATCCACGTCGATGTTCTTGAGGTTGTGCACGCGCGCCCCGCGCACCTGGATATGCGTGGGCTGCAGATAGTGGTCGCTGCGCTTCATCCGCTTCCCCCTTTTTCGTCTTCCCCAGTATAGGACCACGCGCGCAAGCGGTCATCTCGACGAGCCGAGCGGCGCGGGCGGCTGTGCGTTCCGAGACGCCCGCCCTGCTGTGAAATCCTTCTCAGCCCCTGCGGTACAATGCAAGCGCACGACGGAAGGAACGAGCATGGATATCAATCAGATCGCCCAGATGGCAGGCGTCTCGCGCGCCACGGTCTCGCGCTACTTCAACGACGGCTATGTCTCCCAGGAGAAGCGCGCGGCCATCAAGCGTGTCATCGACAAGACCGGCTACGTTCCCTCCCGCCAGGCGAAGGTGCTGCGCACGGGCAAGACCGATATCGTGGGCGTCATCATCCCCAAGATCAACTCCGCGTCCGTCTCCCGCATGGTCGCTGGCATCACGCCGGTGCTCAACGATGCCGGCTACCAGGTGCTCTTGGCGAACACCGACAACGATGCGGCACGCGAGGTCGAGTTCATGCGCCTGTTCTCCGAGCGCCGGCAGGTCGACGGCGTCATCCTGGTCGCCACCATTTTCACGCCCGCCCACCTGGCGGCCCTGAAGGAGCTGAACACGCCGCTCGTCGTGCTCGACCAGAGCCTTTCGGGCTATTCGTGCGTGTACCAGGACGACTACGAGGCGGTGCGCGAACTGACCGGCCAGGTCCTCGCCACCGCAAAGGCCCCGGCATACATCGGCGTGCTCGAGGAGGACGTTTCCGCAGGCGAGATGCGCCATCGTGGCTTTTTGGACGCCTGCCGCGAGTGCGGCGTCGAGGTGCCCGAGGATGCCCAGGAGCTCGCCGAGTTCACCGTGGACTCCGGTTATTCCTGCGCCGAGGCCATCATGCAGGCCCGCCCCCATACCGATGCGATCGTGTGCGCGACCGACTCCATCGCATTCGGCGCCCTGACCTACCTGCACGAGCACGGCTTGCGCGTCCCCGAGGATGTCCAGGTGACCGGCGTGGGCGACAGCGAGCTCGCGCAGGTCGTCACCCCGCGGCTCACCACGGTGCACCACCATTACAAGACCTCCGGACAGGAGGCCGCGAAGATGCTGCTCGGCACCATGTCGGGCGACGACACCGTCGCGCGCACGATCAAGATGGCCTACGAGATCGTCAGGCGCGCGTCCACGCGCTGACGGCATGCGCCGGATACCGTTCACCGACGCATAGCGACCGTTCATAACTGGAATCGATTTCACATAGGCATATCCAGTAGCAATGAAGTATTACTGAAATTGTGAGAACGATTACATATGAGAGCGTTCCCATATTCAGTCAGCGAAAGGGGTTTCCATGGCACTCGATTACACCAAGGCCGCCCAAGAAATCTTGGACGCCATCGGTGGCCCGGGCAACGTCGTCTCCGCAGCGCACTGCGCGACGCGCCTGCGTCTCGTCATTGCCGACGACTCGAAGATCAACCAGCAGGCCGTCGACAACGCGGAAGGCGCCAAGGGCAATTTCCAGGCTTCCGGCCAGCTGCAGGTCATCTACGGCACGGGCACCGTCAACAAGGTCTACGACGAGTTCATCAAGCTTGGCAACATCACCGCCGCCACCAAGGCGGAGGCAAAGGCCGCCGCGGCCGAACAGCAGAAAAACCCGTTCATGCGCGCCATCAAGCTGCTAGGCGACGTCTTCGTCCCCATCATCCCGGCCATCGTCGCCTCCGGCCTGCTGCTCGGCATCCTGAGCGCCCTGTCCTTCATGGACTCCAACGGCTTCATCACGCTCGACACCAACAACGCCTGGTATCAGATCCTGAACCTCGTGTCGAACACCGCGTTCACGTTCCTGCAGATCCTGATCGGCTTCTCCGCCGCCAAGGCGTTCGGCGCCAACCCCTACCTGGGCGCGGTCATGGGCATGCTGCTCATCAACCCCGGCCTGCAGAACGCCAACACCGTCGCCACCGACGGCGTGCTGCAGACCTACACGGTCATCCCCGGGCTCTACAGCATCGACTGGACCGGCTACCAGGGGCACGTCATCCCCATCGTCATCGCGGCCGGCATCCTCGCGTTCATCGAGAAGCGCCTGCACAAGGTCGTGCCCGAGGCCTTCGACCTGTTCGTGACCCCGCTCGTCTCCGTCGCCGCCACGGCTTACATCGTCATGCTCGCCGTCGGCCCCGTCTTCGTGTGGGCGGAAAACGCCATCCTCGGAGCCATCCAGCTGCTGCTCACCCTGCCGCTCGGCCTCGGCTCGCTCATCATGGGCGCCCTCTACGCGCCGACCGTCGTCACCGGCATCCATCAGATGTACACCACCATCGACCTCGGCCAGATCGCAAGCTACGGCGTGACCTACTGGCTGCCGCTCGCCAGCGCCGCCAACATCGGCCAGGCCGGAGCCGCGCTCGCCGTCGCCCTCAAGACCCGCAACGTCAAGACGCGCTCGCTTGCGCTCCCCTCTTCGCTGTCCGCCTTCATGGGCATCACCGAGCCCGCGATCTTCGGCGTGAACCTGCGCTTCTTCAAGCCCTTCGTGGCCGGCTGCATCGGCGGCGGCCTGGGCGCCATGTTCGCTTCCATCTCGGGCCTCGCGGCCAACGGCACCGGCGTGACCGGCATCTTCGGCATCCTGCTGTGCCTCAACCAGCCGGTCCAGTACATCATCATGTTCGCCATCGCGGCGCTCGTCAGTTTCGGCCTCTCCTTCATGCTCTACAAGGATCCCGAGCCTGAGACCGCCGGAGGCGCCACGGTCCAGGCGGCCGCCACCGCGCCCGCTCGCGACGAGGCGGAGGCCGCAGCCCTCTCGTCTGCCGCCGCGAACGCCGCCGTCGCCGCCATCGACCAGGCGCAGGCCGCCTCGGCCCAGACCTCAACGCTCGTGGCGCCCATGTCCGGCCAAGCCATCGCCATGTCCGAGGTCTCCGACCCCGTGTTCGCCAGCGAGGCCATGGGCGGCGGCATCGCCATCGTCCCGTCCGAGGGCAAGCTGTACGCCCCCGCATCCGGCACCATCATCGTGCTCGCCGAGACCGGGCATGCGGTGGGCATGAACACCGACGCCGGCACCGAGGTCCTCATGCACATCGGCATCGACACCGTCACGCTCGAGGGCAAGCCCTTCACCGCCCATGTGAAGGTGGGCGACCACGTCGAGGCGGGCCAGCTGCTGATGGATATCGATCTCGACTACATCAAGGCGCAGGGCCTCGACACGGTCACGCCCGTGATCATCACCAACACGGCCAGCTATGAGAGCGTCGCGCCCGTTGCGCATGACACGGTTGCCGTGGGCGACCCGATCATCACCGTCAAGTAAAACCCCTCCCTGCGGGCACCGGATACCCCATGCGGTCATCCGGTGCCCGCGCTTGAAAGGATTCACATGGCACGCACGCGCTGGAGGATGGGATTTCACCTCATGCCGCCCGTCGGCTGGCTCAACGATCCCAACGGACTGTGCCAATTCCGCGGCACCTACCACGTCTTCCATCAGTACAGCCCCGATTGGCCGGCGCCGAACGCGCCGCGCGGCTGGGGCCATTTCACCAGCGAAGACCTCGTGCACTGGCGCCATCACGGCATGGCCATCGCGCCGGACACGCCGGAGGAGGCCACCGGATCGTACTCCGGCTGCGCCGTGGTGATGCCCGGCGCCGCCTCAGACGGCGGCGACCGGCTGCGGCTGTACTACACGGGCAACGTCAAGGAGCCGGGGGATTTCGACTACATCCGCACCGGCAGGCGCGCCACCCAGATCCTCATCGAAAGCGACGACGCGATGAGCTTGGGATCGAAGCGCGTCATCCTGCGCAACGAGGACTACCCCTCCGATTGCACCTGCCACGTGCGCGACCCGAAGGTCTGGCGAGACGATGACCGCTGGTGGATGATTCTCGGCGCACGCGACACCTCCGATCGCGGCATCATCCTGCTCATGAGCTCCGAGGACGGCGTTGCCTGGACGGTGGCGAACGAGCTTCGCTCTTCCGAGCCGTTTGGCTACATGTGGGAATGCCCCGACCGCATCGTCCTCGACGACCGCACCTATCTCTCCTTCTGCCCGCAGGGCATGGAGGGACTTCCCTGGGCAAACGGGGTGCGCGACCAGTCCGGATATGCGCCGTTGCCCGAAGGCTCCGACCTCAGCACCCCCGGGATATCCATCGATACCGGCGCGTTTCGCCGCTGGGACGCCGGGTTCGACTTCTACGCCCCGCAGACCTTCGTCGATGGATCCGGGCGCACCCTGCTCATCGGGTGGATGGGCATGCCCGAGGCCCCGTTCGAAAGCGCGCCCGACGGCCTGCCGTGGTGCCACTGCCTCACCGTCCCGCGCGTGCTCACGCGTCTGGGCGACGGCGCCATCGCGCAGATGCCCGTCCCGGAGCTTGAGCGCCTGCGCGAGGCCGAGGAGCTCCTCATCGCCCCGGGGACCATGGTGTTTTCCGGACAGCGCGCAGACATCGAGCTGACCGGGATCGAGGGACCGCTGCGCCTCACCCTCGACGGCGGGCTTGAGATCGCCTTCGACGGGCACGAGCTGTCCTGCACGTTCACGGAGGGGGCCGACGCTCTCGGAGCCGGCCGCACGCGCAGGGCGCTTCCGCTCGACCGCATGGGCGACCTGCGCGTTCTCGTCGACGGCTCCGCTGTCGAGATCTTTGCCGAGGGCGGTCGCGCCGTGATGTCGACGCGCTGGTTCCCCGTGGCAGATGCGCTGAGCGTGACGATCGAGGGCACCTGCGCCTCGGCGCGCGCCTGGCGCATGGGCGACGGCATGACGGGCTCCGTCGACGTATAGCGCACCCGACGCCGACGTGTCGACATGCATGCGGCGTCGGGCGAATCGCACAGAAAGGCGCCCGCGGGACATCTCCAAAAGATGCCCGCGGGCGCCCATCGCGTTCGCGCGGCGATCGGGAGGCTAATCGTCCCCACCGCCGAAGATCTCCATGATGTCGCCGAATGCCGCCATGGGACTGCTCTTCTTCTTTTTCTTGTACTCGCGGTACTCGCGCTCGCGGCGGTCATCGTAGCGTTTGTCATCGTAACGGCGGTCATCGTAGCTGCGGTCGTCTCGACGATCCTCCTCGTAGGCCGCGTACTCGCGCTGCGCACTGCGCGCCCGCTCGACGATCTTGTCGAGCTCGCCGCGATCGAGCCAGATGCCGCGACACTCAGGGCAGTAGTCGATCTCAACGCCGTTCTTCTCGGACATCAGCAACGTCACGTCCTTGCATACTGGGCATTTCATGGGTACAACCGTCCTTTCCGGAGTCGAAGGTTGGTCCACTTGTACCCCGTGCGTCGGTTTTTGAAAACGAGACCCCGCGAATGAGCTGATGCTTCCCCGGATTCGGACCCCGCTCATTCATGAATGAACGGGGTCCTTTTCGACGTTTGCCCAGGATTCGCTTGATTGACCCCCGTACTCATTCATGAATGAACGGGTCGATGGGAGTGCGGCAGGAATCTTGGAGCGCCCCTCAAAACGACACGGCCCCGCATGCGGGAATGCGGGGCCGTGAGGAAGGGGAAAGCGATGTTTACCGTGCTGTCGAGCGGTGCCTTCAGCGGTCGATGCGCTTCATGGACACCGCCTCGACCAACAGCGTGATGCCGGCGATGACCAGGTATGCGGCGAGCACATATCCGAGCACGAGGCTCGAGTACAGCGGCATGGCGATGAACATGACGCCCAAGATGACGTTGATGACGCCGGTCACCGTGCCCGCCGTGGAGTTGGGCAGGCCGAAGTACTTCATCTGGCGCGCAAAGGAGATGCGCTCGAAGCCCGTCAGGATGAAGAGGAACGCGAGCAGGAACACCAGGGTGCTGGCGGTCAGGTAGACGGGCAGCAGCAGGAACATGATGCCGAGCAGCGCGTTCAGGATGCCGGAGACGATCAGCGCCGAGCTGCGGAAGAACTCGGGCGTGCCGAAGTAGGAGATCACCTGGACCCCGCCGTGGACGAACAGGGCCACGCCAGCGAGCACCTGGATGAACGAGTACAGGCTGTACGGGGCCACCGCGCTGAAGACGCCCGCGACGACGAGCAGGGCTCCCAAAACGCCCATCGCCGCCTTGGCCTGCTTGATACGGCTGTTCCACCGGTCTATGAAATCGCCCTTGTAGTCAAAATCGGAGTCGAACATCTGCATACATATCACCTCAACAAACAGGGCCCTTCTTCGTGAATCGAAGTTCCGAGAGCCCCCTGGTGACCTTCTTCTACCCGAACCTGACCCATATTTCAGAGGAAGCGAAAATGCTTGACCCACCATATTTCCCACACACTAGATAGGTTTTTCTTAAGTACGACGACCATGCTTAAGAATCGCTGAACGATTTCCATGTCGTGCCGTCACGCCCCGCGAACGCACACAAAAAGCCCTGCCCGGGCATATGGCGCAGGGCAGGGCTTTTGATGAAAGGAGAGGCTGATCGAATACGGGCAGAGAGGGAAACCCGTACGGGACGAGAAACGCTACTCGGCGAAGCGGTTCTTGTGATCCCAGCTGTGGATGTAGAGCTTGTCGGACGTGAGGTACTCGTAGATGTCGTCGACGATCTCGATCCCGCCGGCGGCATCGCACTTGGCCTTGCGGATGAGGGCGCGCTCGCCGGGGTAGTACACCTTGTCGGAGCCGGGGCCGGGCTTGACGGCGGAAAGCTCGGCGCTCTTGTGACGTCGGGTCCCAAGGCGACGCGTTTCTCACTGTATGTCTACGCGCGCCAGCAGGACACCTGGATGGAGATGCTCGGCGTCGCCCCTGACGACGAGCCCACCCTCTCGCTCTCCCCTGACGACATCGCCGCCCTGCCGCCGACCTTCATCGCGGCGAGCACCGATGATCAGGACGTTCCCTTCAAGACGTCGAAGACGCTCTCGCGCGCGGCCCCGAACGCGCGCATGATGACTGCCTACTACCTCGAGCATGATTTCGACCGCGACACGTCCAACCCCGCCGGAGCCCAGGCTTACGCGGCGGCCCTCGCCTTCCTGGACGCGCAGATGACAGCAGACGCGTAACGGTCCGGCCCCTGGTCCTATCCACCCCTTTTTCGATTGGAGCTATCCATGAAGATCGCACTGCTTGAACCGCTCGGTGTCTCCGCCGATCGCATCGCCGAGCTGGCCCGTCCGTTGGAGGAGGCGGGCCATACGTTTACGTACTACGACACCAAGACGACCGATGCCGACGAGCTTGCGCGCCGCTCCGCTGACGCCGATGTGGTCATGATCGCCAACAACCCCTACCCCGCCCGCGTGATCGAGGGTGCAGACAACCTCAAGATGATCGCCGTCGCCTTCACCGGCATCGATCACGTGGAGCTCGATGCCTGCCGCGAGCGCAATATCGCCGTCTGCAACTGCGCCGGCTACTCCGACGTCTCGGTCGCAGAGCTCACCATCGGCCTGACTATCGACGTGCTCCGCCGTGTGGCGGAAGGCGACGCGGCCGCGCGCAACGGCAGCACCTCCGCAGGCCTCGTCGGCCGGGAGATCCACGGCAGGACCGTCGGCATCGTAGGCACGGGTCATATCGGCATCCAGGCTGCCAAGCTCTTCCGCGCGTTCGGAGCCGACGTGCTCGGCTACGCGCGCCATAAGAGCTATGCCGCGCAGGAGGCCGGCATCACGTTCGTCGGCCTTGACGAGCTGCTCTCGCGCAGCGATATCGTGAGCCTACATCTGCCGTTGAACGACACGACCCGCAAGACCTTCGGCGCCGATCAGTTCACGCAGATGAAGGACGGCGCGGTGTTCATCAACTGCGCACGTGGCGCCATCGTCGACAACGACGCGCTGGCCGACGCGCTCAACTCCGGCCATCTGGCGGGTGCGGGCATCGACGTCTTCGACACCGAACCGCCGCTCGACCCCTCCTATAAGCTGCTCTCGGCCAATAACGTCGTGCTCACGCCGCACGTGGGCTTCCTGACCGAAGAGGCCATGGAGCGTCGCGCCGTCATCGAGTTCGACAACGTGCTCGCCTACCTCAACGGTACGCCGCGCAACGTCTGCACGCTGTAGCACGGCAGACCTTGCGCCGTTTAGAGCCTTCTTTTACTAACCCACCTCTTCATTCATGAATGAAGAGGTGGGTTAGTCATTGCTTTCCTGCGGAAACGCCGTTTTGGGCCGTCTTCGTTCATGAATGAACAACGCCGCCGATTCGCGGATGGCGCCTCAAAGGCCCCTACACCGTTTTCGTCCCGAAGAGCTCTTGTCTAAGCTCGGCATTCTTGCTTTGAAATTCCTTGGTCTGGCGCATCGGCTTCAGGCCCATATGCTTTCTAATCGTTGCCACAACCGATTCCAACTCGTTTTTTCTGAGCGTTTGATACCGTGTAAGGTCAAGTACGGTATATCCTGCTTCCAGCAGATGGGTCTTCCGCGCAGCATCAAGACCGAAGCGGTCGCTTCGATTGTGATACTCATCGCCCAGATATTCGACGATGAGCATGAATTCCTTCCAGAGGATATCTGGACGGCGTTCCTCCTGTTCACCGGCTTTACAGGCGACCACAGGCTCGTTCATGGTGGGAAGCGGCAACCCGTATCCCCCCATATGCCCCGGCAGCACCAACACGATCACAACGTTCGCTTCCTCAGGAGAGGCAGCCCCATCGACGACGAAATTGAGGAGTGTTCGCACTTTCCTTGCCCCGCGAATTCCCTGTGCCGCATCGAGATACTCCTTTGCCTCTTCAACCGTCATGAGAGGCGGGCGCTCACGAAGGCCGTCTTTGCTGTATCTATAAGTTCCTGTTAACTGATATAGGCATTTGAGAATCGAGACGTCGCTCATAGAAAGCGATGCTTTCATAAGGCACGCGATGGGAGAGAGCACATAGACGTTCGGTGCGATCCGTACAAACGTCTTCTCCGGATACGGAGGTCTCCAGAGATGCGCAAGAACCTGAGTTGAGAACCGCTGTCGTTTATGCTCGTCAACAAGTACGTGAATGGGGGTCGAGCGAACTCCCAGGCGTTCCAGGACGTCTACTGGAAGCTTCGACGGGGCCACCATGTTTTCCACCGTGGACACGTACGCATTCGGGCTTATCGTGCGCGTCACCTCCTGCGCGCCAAACCAGTAGGCCAGACCGTGCGCATCGCAAAGAACCAGATTCGAGTCCCCGATCGTCCCTTTCACCATTGCCTCATCAGCTCCTCTTAGGTAGCCCCGCTGCATCTCCTTTGCGCGTAATGTTCCATATGCATCATACTAGTTCAACTTTAATATGAAGTTGGTTATTGCTAAAGTGATTGATTTTATACCAGTGGAATCTTACCGGATTCCAACAGCGCAGGTTATAGCCTCGTTGCCGCTTATGTCGATTCCTTCTGCACTCACTGGCATGAACCCTCGCCCTGTTCATTCATGAATGAACAGATGGGTTAGTAATTGCTTTCCTGCGGAAACGCCGTTTTGGGCCGTCTTCGTTCATGAATGAACCAAGACACGATCCTGCTTGTTGGTCACGCAGCGCAAAAAGGGCCCCGGAGCAGATGCTCCGGGGCCCTTGCATCACGTTGACGATCGGTCAGACGCGAGGTGCGCTCTTACTCGTTGTACAGAGCGTTGAGCTTCAGCAGGTGCTGATAGCGGTCCATAGCGGCCTGCTCGTTCTCGGCGAACAGCTCCTCGGCGCGCTCCGGGAAGGAGCGGGTCAGAGAAGCATAGCGGGCCTCGTTCATCAGGAACTCCTGATAACCGCCCTTCGGCTCCTTGGAGTCGAGGGTGAACTTCTTGTCCGCAGCGGGGTTGAAGCGGAAGAGGTTCCAGTAACCGCAGTCGACAGCCTTCTTCATCTCCATCTGGCAGTTCTGCATACCGCCCTTCTTGATGGAGTGCATCTCGCAGGGGCTGTAGCCGATGACGATCGACGGACCGTCGTAGGCCTCGGCCTCCTGGATGGCCTTGAGGGTCTGAGCCGGGTTGGCGCCCATGGCGACCTGCGCCACGTAGACGTAACCGTAGCTCATAGCGATCTCGGCGAGGCTCTTCTTCTTGATGGCCTTACCAGCAGCGGCGAACTGAGCAACCTGGCCGAGGTTCGAAGCCTTGGAAGCCTGGCCGCCGGTGTTGGAGTAGACCTCGGTGTCGAAGACGAAGACGTTGATGTTGTGGCCGGAAGCCAGGACGTGGTCCAGGCCGCCGAAGCCGATGTCGTACGCCCAGCCGTCGCCGCCGAAGATCCAGAAGGACTTCTTGGTGAGGTAGGACTTGTCGGCCAGGATCGCCTTGGCGGCATCGCAGCCGCAGGCCTCGAGGGCAGCGACGTAGGCCGCAGCGGCGGTCTTGGAGGCCTCGGCGTCGTTGCGGGCGTCGAGCCAAGCCTGACCGGTAGTCTTCACGTCCTCGGGCGTGCCGTCGGCAGCGATGAGCGCCTCGGTGTCGGCCACGAGCTTGTTCTGGACGGCCTCATAGCCGAGAGCCAGACCCAGACCGTGCTCGGCGTTGTCCTCGAACAGGGAGTTGTTCCACGCGGGGCCGTGACCGTCCTTGTTGGTGGTGTACGGGCAGCGGGCCGCGGGGTTGCCCCAGATGGAGGAGCAGCCGGTGGCGTTGGAGATGAACATGCGGTCGCCGCAGACCTGGGTCACGAGGCGAGCGTATGCGGTCTCGGCGCAGCCGGCGCAGGAGCCGGAGAACTCAAGCAGAGGCTGCTTGAACTGGGAGCCCTTGACGTTGTTGGCCTGCAGGACGGGCTTCTCGGAAACCTCGGCGACGCAGTAATCGAAGACGGCCTGCTCGGCAGCCTCCTGCTCCTGCGGAACCATGGTGAGGGCGCCCTTGGGGCAGACCTTGACGCAGTTGGTGCAGCCCATGCAGTCGAGCGGGGACACGGCCATGGTGAACTTGAGGCCGGTGTCCTTCGGCATCTTGATGTCGAGGGTGCGCAGGTTCTCGGGCGCGGCCTCGATCTCGGCCTCGGTCAGACCGAACGGACGGATGGTCGCGTGCGGGCAGACGTAGGCGCACTGGTTGCACTGGATGCACTTGGTCTCATCCCAGTGCGGAACCATGACGGCGACGCCGCGCTTCTCGAAGGCGGAGGCGCCGGTGAGGAACTGACCGTCCTCGTGGCCAGCGAAGGCGGAGACGGGCAGCTCGTCGCCCTGCATGCGGGAGATCGGCTCCATGATGGACTTGACCTGCTTGGCGATGGCGGAGCACTCGGCATCGGAGAGCTCGGCGACCTCGTCGGTGGCGTCGGCCCAGTCGGCGGGCACCTCGAACTTGCGGAACGCGGTGGCACCGGCGTCGATGGCCTTCCAGTTGGCCTCGACGATGGCCTGGCCCTTCTTGGCGTAGGACTTCTCGGCGGCGGCCTTCATGTACTCGATGGCGTCGGCCGCGGGCAGAACCTGCGCGAGCGCGAAGAACGCGGACTGCAGCACCGTGTTGGTGCGCTTGCCCATGCCGACCTTCTCGGCCAGGTCGATGGCGTCGATCAGGTAGACGTTGATGTTGTTCTTGGCGATGAAGCGCTTGGCCTCGGCGGGCATGTGCGCGGAGAACTCCTCGTCATTCCACTGGCAGTTCACCAGGAAGGTGCCGCCGGGCTTGACGTCGCGGACCATCTTGAAGCCCTTGACGATGTAGGAGGGGTTGTGGCACGCCACGAAGTCGGCCTTGGAGATGTAGTACGGGGAGCGGATCGGGGAGTCACCGAAGCGCAGGTGCGAGATGGTGACGCCGCCGGTCTTCTTGGAGTCGTACTGGAAGTAGGCCTGGACGTACTTGTCGGTGTGGTCGCCGATGATCTTGATGGAGTTCTTGTTGGCACCGACGGTACCGTCGCCGCCGAGACCCCAGAACTTGCACTCGATCGTGCCCTCGGCCGCCGTGTTGGGAGCATCCTCCATCTCGGGCAGGCTGAGGTTGGTGACGTCGTCCACGATGCCGACGGTGAACTCGCGGCACGGAGCGTCGGACTTGAGCTCCTCGTAGATGGCGAACGCGGAAGCGGGCGTGGTGTCCTTGGAACCCAGGCCGTAGCGGCCGCCGATGACGGTGATGCCGGTCTTGCCAGCCTCGTAGAGGGCGGAGACGACATCCTGGTACAGGGGCTCACCGATGGAGCCCGGCTCCTTGGTGCGGTCCATGACGGCGATCTTCTTGACGGTCTCGGGGAGCACGTCGACGAAGTGCTTGATGGAGAACGGACGGAACAGACGGACCTTGACCAGGCCGACCTTCTCGCCCTGGGCGTTCAGGTAGTCGATGACCTCCTCGAGCGTGTCGCAGAAGGAGCCCATGCAGACGACGACGCGGTCCGCGTCGGGAGCGCCGTAGTAGTTGAACAGGCCGTAATCAGTGCCGAGCTTGGCATTGATCTTGCCCATGTAGTCCTCGACGACGGCGGGCAGCGCGTCGTAGGCCTTGTTGCAGGCCTCGCGGTGCTGGAAGAAGACGTCGCCGTCCTCGTGAGAGCCGCGCGCGGAGGGGTGCTCGGGATTCAGCGCGTGATCGCGGAACGCCTGGACGGCGTCCATGTCGCACATCTCGGCCAGGTCGGCGTAATCCCAGACGGCGACCTTCTGAATCTCGTGAGAGGTGCGGAAGCCGTCGAAGAAGTTCAGGAACGGAACCTTGCCCTCGATGGCGGCGAGGTGCGCCACGGGAGCGAGGTCCATGACCTCCTGGACGTTGCCCTCGGCGAGCATGGCGAAGCCGGTCTGACGGCAGGCCATGACGTCGGAGTGATCGCCGAAGATGTTGAGCGCATGGGAGGCGACGCAGCGGGCGGACACGTGGAAGACGCCCGGCAGGCCCTCGCCCGCGATCTTGTACATGTTCGGGATCATGAGCAGCAGACCCTGAGACGCCGTGTAGGTCGTGGTCAGAGCACCGGCACCGAGCGAACCGTGGACGGTACCGGCAGCACCGGCCTCGGACTCCATCTCGATGACGTTAACGGGCGTACCGAAGATGTTCTTCTTGCCCTGCGCGGCCCACTGGTCGACATGGTCGGCCATAGGGCTGGACGGCGTAATCGGGTAGATACCCGCAACCTCGGTGAACGCATACGATACGTATGCGGCCGCCTCGTTGCCGTCCATAGACTTGAACTTACGCGCCATATACCCCTCTCCTCTCAAGTTGGGTGTACATGTTCCGGAAGCGTCCGCCCCCGGTGATTACCATGCATGGATACCTTCCGGCGATCTGGATGGCATCAGTGGACAAAAATCCGCATGCAGGATTATTGTACTCCGAACACCGGAATAGACATACGAGATCTGGGGCAGTTTTTGTCCTGCGGAATTGTTATCGGTACCAGCGGTTTGGTTGCCTTCGGCTGACCGCGCGACCTTCAGCAGGAGCGAAAAAGAACAGCCGCGGCACACTGCGCGCAATATCTGTTTTCAATCCCAACGGCACCGCATTCGTTCCGTTGCCCGTCCGGCTCGTTTGACCCCGCCGGGAGATGGGTCATTTGGGGACGGGTTCGTTCCAGCCCATCGGCGGCTGTGCAGATCACCGATGGGTTGGAACGAACCCGTCCCCAAATGACCCATTCACACCTGCTGGCGGGCGACCAGATCGGCAAACAGCCCTCCGCACTCGACGAGCTCGTCGTAGGTGCCGTCCTCGACGATGCGCCCGCCGTCGAGCACGACGATGCGGCTGCAGGCGCGAATCGTCGACAGGCGGTGCGCGATGACGAGCCTGGTGCACTTCAGCGACTCGAGCGAGTCCGACACGATCTTCTGCGTCACGTTGTCGAGCGCGCTCGTCGCCTCGTCGAACATGAGGATCTTGGGCTTGGCGGCGATGGCGCGCGCGATCATGATGCGCTGGCGCTGCCCGCCCGACATACCGCCACCGCCCTCGGTGACCATCGTGTTCATGCCCATCGGCATCGCATCGATATCGTCGGAAAGACCCGCGAGCTCGGCGGCTTCCCAGGCCTGCTCGAGGGTGAGGCCGGGCGCCGATATGGCGATGTTGTCGTAGATGCTCCCGGCGAACAACCTGCCGTCCTGCAGCACCACGCCGATGCGCTTGCGCACGCTTCCCGCGTCCACGCTCGCCAGGTCGCGCCCGTCGTAATAGACCGCGCCGCGCTGGGGCCGCTCGAACCCGAGCAGCAGGCGCATGAGCGTCGACTTGCCGCAGCCGGTCTTGCCCACGACCGCGACGTACTCCCCGGGACGGACCTTGAGCGTCAGGTCATCCAGCACCGGCCGGTCGTCGCCGTAGGCGAACGTGACGTGATTGAGCTCGAACCCGCCGGACATGCGCTCGAGGGCGCGCTTGGACTCCGAGGTCTCCGGCACCGTCTTGAGCAGCGGATCCGCCATCGACAGGTACGGACGGATGCACGCCATGTTGACCGCCGCCGAGCCGAGCGCCGCAAGCGCGGCGGAGACCGCGCCGTAGGCGGAGGTGAACGCCATGTACTCGGCAACCGAAAGACCGCCCGCCGCGGCGCTCAGGTAGAACACAATCGTGCCCAGCGAGGCTACGGCCATCTGGATCGTCGAAGAAAGGCGCGTGAGCACCGGCCCGTTGTAGGTGAGGCGCGCCTGCCGGTGGTAGAGGTTCGCCCAGGTGGCGAACGCGCGCTTCTCGGCACCGACGAGCTTGATCTTCTGCAGGCCCTCGATCAGGGCGTACTGCCAACCCGACAGGCGGGCCCCGAGGTCGAGGCGCCGCGCGGTCACGCGCATCTGTGCGGCGGCGACCAGCGCGGTCACCGCCGTGGTGAGCAGCGCCACCCCGACGGTCGGCAGCGCCATGACCGGCGCGATGGCGGCGATCTGGCCCACGTAGGCCATTGCGAACAGCGCGTTGAGGAGCGCGGTCAGCACGACGTCCTGGATGAGGCGCCCGACTTCGCCCACGATGGCCAGGCGCTCGGACAGATCGCCCGTCTGATAGCGCGAGAAAAACGATGCCGGCAGCGACAGGGCGCGCATCATCATCGCCGCGTCGAGCGGCACGCTGAGCTTGGTCGAGATGCGCGCGAGCACGATCTGCCTGATCCCGCCCACGATGACCTGCGCCACGAGCACGCCGACGAGCAGCACCGCGAGCGGCGCGATGATGCTCGCCGTTCCCGCCTCGACGACCGGGCCGAACACGATGCGGTTCACGAGCGGCGCGACCATGCCGAGCGCCGTCGAGGCGGCGGCCGCGCAGATGAGCGCGATGATGTCGCCGCGGTCGAGGGAGCGCGCCATGAACAGCAGGATGTCGCGCACGCCCAGCTCGCGCTGGGGCAACGGCCGGTAGAAGCACCAGGCCTCGTCCGCCAGGCGCTTGGCGCTGCGCTCGTTGACGCGCACGGGCCCCATGCCGTCGACGAACTGGTAGCCGCCGCGCGCCAGCGGGATCAGCGCCACGGGCAGCCCGTCGTCGGCAAAGCCGAGCATGGCCCCCATGGCATCGCGGTACCATGCGCCGGACAGGCGGACCGGGCGGCACATGATGCCCGTCGAGCGCAGGCGCTGCTGGATGAGCTCGTCCATGCTCTTCACGCCGCGCGGCGTCTCGCCGCCCTCGACCCCGTAGTAGGCGAGCACGTGATCGAGCGCGCTGCCCGCCTGCACGAGACGGGAAGCGCCCTCGGCGGTCCGCGCGCCCGTCACCGCGTCGGACAGGCGGTGCAGCGCCTGCTCGAGGCGCTCGTCGTCGAAGCGGCGGCGCGCCTCGACCTGACTCTCGAAGAGATCCATGCGCACCCCCCTACTCCGCCGTGACCAGACGCTCGTACAGGCCGCCCGCGCCCATGAGCTCATCATGGGTTCCCCGCTCGACCACCCGGCCGCGATCGAGCACCACGATCTCGTCGCAGTCCCGGATGGCCGACAGGCGGTGCGCGATGACGACCAGCGTGATGCCGCGGCGGCGGATGGCGCGCATGACCTCCGCCTCCGTCTGGGCGTCCAGGGCGCTGGTCGCCTCGTCCATGATGAGGATGACCGGATCCGCGGCCAGCGCGCGGGCGATCTCCAGGCGCTGCCGCTGGCCGCCCGACAGGTCGCGCCCGCCCTCGGCGAGCACGCCATCGTAACCGCCGACGCGCCGCATGATGTCGTCGTGGACCTGCGCGTCGCGGGCGGCGAGCAGGACCTCGAAATCCTCGATCGACTCGTCCCACAGGCGGATGTTGTTCGAGATCGTGTCGTTGAACAGCGTGATGTCCTGGTCGATGACCCCGATCGAGGCGCAGCGCGCCGAGCGCGGCACCTCCTCGAGCGGCGTGCCGTCGAGCAGCACCGATCCCGACCAGGGGCGGTACAGGCCGGAGATGAGCTTGGAAATCGTCGACTTGCCGCAACCCGACGGGCCCACGAGCGCGATGCTTCGGCCCGGCTCCACGTCCAGGGAAAAATCCTCGAGCAGGGGCTCGGCGAGCGGCGAGTAGCCGAAGGTCACGTGGTCGAGCCGCACGCCGCCGCGCAGCTTTCCCATGAACAGGTCGGCCGCGGGCGGGCGCTCTGCCGCGGGCGCGTGCTCGCTCGCATCGTCGTCGCGTTGCAGCTCGTCCTCGGCGCACAGCGGATCGGTCGGATAGTCCATCACGTCCTTCAGCCGCTCCATGTCCGTGCGCATCTCCTGAAAGGCCTGCAGGCTCTCGATGAGCCCCTGGACGGGAGCGGCGAACTGCGCGGCGAACCCCTGGAAGGCCAGAAGCATGCCGACCGACAGGTCGCCCGCGATGATGAGCCAGGCGCCGAGCACGAGCACTGCGATGTTCGCCGTGCAGGTCACGAGCTGCGGAACCAGGCCGAGATACTGGTCGATGCGCGCATAGCGCACCGTCTGCGCGTTGGCGTTCGCCTGAAAGCCCGCCCACCTGCGGAAAAAGCCCGTCTCCACGCCGGAGGCCTTCAGGGTCTCGACCATCGAGATGCCCGCCATGGTCGCGGCGGCCAGGTTGGCCTCGTCGCGCATCTGCACGCGCGCGATGTTGACGCGGCGCGCCGAGATGACGAGCGCCATCGCGACGTTGACGGCAACCGCCGCGATGCCGACGGCGGACAGCGGCGGCGAATAGGCGACCATGAGCACGAGATACGCCACGACCATGGCCGCGTTCACCAGAAGCGGGGTCAGGATGCCCACGATGGTCTTGGCGATGCCGGCGTTCGTCTGCGCACGGGCCATGATGTCGCCCGCGGCGCGCTGCGAGAAGAACTCCATCGGCAGGTGCAGCACATGCCAGAAAAACGAGGCCGCCGACGATACGGCCATCTTGCCCTCCAGGCGCAGCAGGTACACCGCGTTGAGGGCGGAGGTGACCACCTGCAGCAGGCAGGCGATCGCCAGCGCGCCCACGAACGGGACGAGCCAGTCGGGATTCGTCCCCGTGATGATGCGATCGGTGAAAACCTGGGAGACGGCGGGGGCGACAAGCCCCAGCAGCGACACGATAGCGCAGGTCAAGGTCACGAACAGCACCAGAAAACGCGTGCCGTGGAGGCGACGGCCGGCAAAGGCGGCGATGGATGCGGGCGCGCCGCCCGGCATGAATTCCGGCCCCGGCTCGAGCGCCAGCACGATGCCGGTGAACTCCCGGTCGAACTCCTCGAGGGGGACGCGGACCTCTCCGCGGGCGGGATCGTTCAGATAGGCGAAGGCGCCCTTGAAGCCGCGCAGCACCACGAAATGGTTGAACCCCCAGTGCACGATGCAGGGGAACTCGCCCTCTTCGATCAGGGCGTCCATCTCGTAGCGGAACCCCTGCGCATCGAACCCGTATGCACGCGCCGCACGCAGCATGTTCGCGGCCGACTGGCCGTCGCGCGAGACGCCGCAGTCGCGGCGCACCTCCTCGAGCGGCAGCCATTTTCCGTAATAGGCGCACACCATGGCAAGGCAGGCGGCCCCGCATTCGAGGGCCTCCATCTGCATGATCTGGGGAATGCGGCGCGCCAGCCCCCGCATGGGGGCACAGGCGCGCCGCCTGGCGAGCCTGCCGGTCATCTACGCCCCCGACAACAGCTCGAACGGCGAGTAGCTCTTGACGACGACCGTGCAGTCATAGGTGCCCACGGGCAGCTCTATGAATGCCGTGCCGACGTCGTACCAGCCGCTTTCGGGAGCCGTCGCATCGGGAACCGTCACCATGGACGCAAGCACGGGGGTTCCGCCCACCGATCCGATCGTCCCGGAGACGTCACCGACCCGCACGGTGTCCCCGCGTGACAGGTCGGATGCCTTCTCGGAGTCCATGTAGCACGTCGCTCCGTTGCGGCCCACTACGATCACGGCATCCTGGGTGTCCTCGAGTCTTCCGAACACCCCCCACACGACACCGGCGGCAAGCACCAGGATGACCGCCAAAACGATCATCCAGGCGCCCGGGTTCGATACCTGGATGTAGTCGTCCAGGTGCTCCGGCGACCGCATGTGCGCCAGGCTCTTGTCCCGAAACAGGCTCGCCATATACGTCGATTAGCGCATGCCGGGCTTGGGGCGGGAGATGTAGCCGAGGCCACCCACCACGCCGTCAAGCAGCGCGTCCTCGAGGGGCTGAGCACCCCGATGCTTCACAGGACGGGTTTCGGCAAGCTTCTCGTCCGAGCGCTCGCGAAGGTCCTGCGACGCCTTGATACGCTTGTTGTCCATTTCGCCCTCCTTACCTTCAGGCCGACGCGCGGGAGCGCCGGCGGTCTCATAATGCTATCCCAAAGCCGCTGCCCCGCGCCCCCTTGCGGGAAGCCGGAGCGAAAAGCGGAGCCGCAGCCTATGGAATCAGTGGTCGTCGCCTCGATCGACGACGTCCGCGGGATCTGTCGCGGAGCCCGCCTGGTCCGCTGCGGGCCAGGCCTCGCAGCGAAGCGCGAGCACGGTGATGTCGTCTGCCTGCGGCGCGGCGCCGGCGAAGACGTGCACGCCCGCGAGCACCTCGTCCACAAGCTCGCAAGGCTGCTCGCGGCCGCAATCCGCAAGCAGGCGTTCCAGGCGCTCCTCGCCAAAGCAGGTGCCCTGCTCGTCCATGGCCTCGGTCACGCCGTCGGTGTAGAGCACCAACATGTCGCCCGGAGCCATGGTGCGCGAGAACTGGCGGTACGGCAGCCCGTCGAAGGCGCCGAGGACCATGCCCGAACGGTCGCGGATCCAGCAGACGCCGCCGTCCGCGGCGAGATACGCCGGCGGGTTGTGGCCGCCGCACGCGAAGGCGAGCTCGCGCGTGCCGAGGTCGAGCACGCACAGCCACACGGTGACGAACATGCCCTGCTCGTTGTCGTGGCACAAGTCCGCGTTCGCGCGGCTCATGGCCTCGGCGGGCTCCAGCCCCTCCATGAGGAGCTGCTTCAAGATCGCCTTGGCGCGCATCATGAACAGCGCGGCGGGCACGCCCTTGTCGGACACGTCGGCGATCACGACCGCCAGGCGCACATCGTCGACCATGAAGAAATCGAAGAAGTCGCCGCCGACCTCCTTGGCAGGGCTCATGGACGCGGCGAGCGCGAATCCGCGACCTCCTGTGAACGGCGGAACGACCTCGGGCAGCGCGGAGGCCTGGATGCGCGAGGCGACCTCGAGCTCGGAGCGCACGCGCTCCCGCTCGCGCTCGAGGCCGGCGATGTTCTCGACATGCGCCTCGGTCTCATCGATCATCTCGGCGGTCCGGTCGGCGAGGATGCCCACCTCGTCGCGCGGCCAGGCCTCGGAGCGGATCGCCGTCGCGGTCGCCACGTCGTGGGTGAGCGCGTACTCGGTCATGAGCCGGGTCAGGCCGAGCAGCGGGTTCACGAGGGTGGAGCGGAACAGCACGAGCAGCGCCGCCAGGCAGACCACGTAGACCGCCACGGTGATGGCGAGCGTCGGCACCATCTGGGCCATGACCGCTTCGTTGAGGTCACCCGCGGGGATGGACGCCACGCACAGCCACGACTTCGCGTGAACCGATGAGATCGGTACATACATATAGTAGGTGGAGCCGTCCGGCGAGATATCGAGCGAGGCTAGGGCCTTTCCGCTCTCGAATGCCTGCCAGAGCCCGGGATACTGGTCGCGCGGGCGCTCGAGGACATCGCCCAAAAACGGCTGGTCCCCCGCCTCGATGCTCTCGTCCCCCGATACGCCGGCCGCCACGCTGGTAACCGTCTGCCCGTCGCCGTTCGGCATGATGAAGGCGAAATCGGAAAGCTGGTAGGCTTCCTTCATGCGGCTCAGCATATCCTGCAGCGAGTAGAAATACTGCGCCACGAGATACCGGTTGTACTCGTCGAGCGCCGCGCTGGCCTGGGCATAGAGGCCCGCGGCCGCCTCCTCGCCCTGCGAGGCCCGCATCTGGTCGTACTGCTCGAACAGCCCGTTGTAGGTGGCCAGCACCTCGTCAAGTCGGGCGATGAACTCCTCGTAGTCCGTCTCGCGGTTGATGATGTCGCCCATCTCGACCCAGCTGTCGTAGTCCTCGCCGGCGTCATAGCCGTTCTGGGAGGCCGACGCGCCCGCATAATCGGCGAGCTGGGCCAGGCGATTCGCCTGCGTGTCGAGGTAGGTCGTGCGGACGCTCGTGTGGATGAAGATCGCCGACAGGGTCACGGCGATCAGGGCGAAGATGGCGAACGCGGCGATGATCCGGCGCGTCAGGCGTCCCGAGCGGGCGTCGCTTTTCTGGGTGCGGTCGAGCTCCTCGTCGCCTCGTGCCATGTCCTGCCACCCCTTCGAACCTGCGCCCGGCGGCGCACAGCATAACGACTGTATCTTAGCCGCCATCCGCTCAAAGAAGAACCGGTGAAGGGAGCGAGGGGAACGAATGCCCCCGATTTTCGCATGGGTGTCCCGTGCGCATGCCGTTCGAGGGCGCCGCGAACGGTGCGAAATGAATTGATCGGTGTTTCCCTAAAGAATGCGACGGGCCTCGATGGCGCGACCGAGGGTCAGCTCGTCGGCGTACTCGAGGTCGCCGCCCACGGGCAGGCCGCTCGCCAGACGGCTCACGGCGATATCCATCGGCTTGATGATGCGCGCCAGATAGCTCGCCGTCGTCTCGCCCTCGATGTTGGGGTTCGTGGCGATGATGACCTCCTGGATGTCCTCGGACCCCAGGCGCGCAAGCAGCTCGCGGATATGCAGCTGCTCCGGACCGATCTTGTCGATAGGGCTGATCACGCCGCCCAGCACGTGGTACAGCCCACGGTAGCTGCCCGTCCGCTCGATCGCCGTGACATCGCGCGGCTCGGAGACCACGCAGATGCGGGTGCGGTCGCGCGATGAATCCTGGCAGATGGCGCACTCGTCGTCAGTCGCATAGTTGAAGCAGCGGCTGCAGAAATGAACCTGCGCCTTGACGGCAAGGATCGCGTCGGCAAGCCGGCGCGCCTCCTCGGCGTCGGCCTCCAGAAGGTAATAGGCGATGCGCTGGGCGGACTTAGGACCGATGCCCGGAAGCCTTCCCAGCTCATCAAGGAGTATCTGCAAACTGCGATCAGCGCTCATGACCCACCCGATAGTCAACTCATACAAGCACGACGGAAACCCGAGTCCGCCGGCACCGCAGGCGATACCTAGAACGGCATGCCCGGGATGTTGAGGCCGCCGGTGATGGCGCCCATCTGCTTGTTGGCGAGCTCCGTCACCTGACGGATGCCCTCGTTGACGGCCGCGACGATCATGTCCTGCAGCATCTCGACGTCCTCGGGATCGACCGCGTCGGGATCGATGGTGATGGACTCGAGCTGCATGCCGCCGTTTACCTTGACCTTGACCATGCCGCCGCCCGCGCTGGCGTCGACGGTGGTCTGGGCGAGATTCTCCTGCGCGACGGCGAGCTGCTCCTGCATCTTGCGCGCCTGCTTCATCATCTGCTGCATGTTCATTCCGGCCATGTGAGCTCCTATCCTTACGTTATTGCGTGAGCGGCCCGATTGCCTCACGGCATCGTACCATGGCACGCGGTGCATGACAGCAAGACAGGGCAATCTTGGAGCTGAGGCAAAGGTATAAGCGTTGGCGGATGGAGCGGAAAATGGGGAAGGGGCTAGCGGCCACTAGCCCCCCAACCAAAAAACTGCGCCGCCCGTAACCAGACTACGGGCTTTGCCGTTGAACGAAGCATACCCCATACGATCGCGGCCATGCCCCTTTTCTACAAGAAAATAAAGACCCCGCTCTCGTCTCACCATACGTCGTGATAATTGCCCCGTCTTGCCGTCGCGCGCCGCGTCACTTGTAGACGACGTTGCCGAAGATGCTGTTGAGCATGGCCTTGGCCTCTTCCTCCGACTGCGGGGTCTGGGCCTCCTCGGCACCTGCGGCGGGGGTGTTGGCACCCGTCCAGGGCAGGGCGCCGGCAGGCGATGCCGGCGCAGGGGCGGCAGTGGCAGCCGGAGTGGGCGCCGATGGCGCGGCCGGAGCCGCCGCGGGCACGGGTGGGATGTCGGCGGGCACGTCGAACGGCGGCACTTCTTCATCGTCATACGCCGCGATCATGGCGTCGTCGTAGGGCACCTGCTCCTCTTCCCACGCGCGACGATCGGCGTCGATATCCGGCTCGCGCACAATGGTGGGTCCGCTGACCTGATCGGGCTGCGGGGCGGGCGCCTCAGGCTGCGCGGCTTGGGGCCGAGTCGCGGCGGGAGCGGGCGCGGCGAAGCCACGCCCGCCGCCCCAACGGGCGCGCTCGGCACGCCGGCCGCAAGCTGGGCCTCGATGCGGTCGAGACGCTCCGCCAGCGCCTCGAGCGTCAGATCCGATTCGGGCCGCGCCAACCTGGTGCACGCGATCTCGAGCACCAGCCTCGCATCGGACGCGTTGCGCATCTCGATTGCCGCGTCGTCCAGCACGGTCAGCACGCGCGCCAGGCGGTCGGCGCTCTCAAAGAGGGAGGCCTCCTCCACCAGCGCGGCAACCTCGTCGGGCGTGCCGTCGAACAGCTCGAATCTGCCCCCGGCAACGCGCGCGGTATACACGTCGCGCATGTGCGCCACGGCGTCGCGGGTGAATTCGAGCAGGTCGTTGCCCTCGTCAACCTGGGCGCGAATCATGCCGAACAGCCCCACGACGTCACGGGCGGCGATACCGCGCGCGAACTGGGCGAGCACCGTGCCCGACACCTCGCCGAGCAGCGCGCGGGCGTCGGCCACGCGCACCGCGCCGTCGCCGAACACCGAGAGCTGCTCGAGCGTCGACAGGGCGTCGCGCATGCCGCCGCGCGCGTGGCGCGCTACGATCTCGAGCGCCTCGTCGTCGGCGTCGAAGCCCTCCTGCTCGCAGATGTAGCGCAGGCGCCCGACGATATCCTCGTTCGAGATGCGGTGGAAATCGAAGCGCTGGCAGCGCGACAGGATGGTTTCGAGAATCTTTTGCGGATCGGTCGTGCACAGGATGAAGACGACGTGGCTCGGGGGCTCCTCGAGCGTCTTGAGCAGCGCGTTGAACGCCGCCGCCGTGAGCATGTGGACCTCGTCGATGATGTAGACCTTGTACGCTCCGCGCACGGGCGCGAAGTTCACCGAGCTGATGATCTCCTCGCGCACGCTGTCCACGCCGGTGCGGGACGCCGCGTCGAGCTCGTAGACGTCCGGATGGGTGCCCTCCGCGATCGCCTCGCATTCAGGGCACGTCCCGTCGGGCATGCACCCGCTCGCGCCCTCCGCGCGCGCCGCGTCCGCATGCTGGCACAGCAGCGCCTTGGCCAGGATGCGCGCCATGGTCGTCTTGCCCGTGCCGCGCGGCCCGCAGAACAGGTAGGCGTGCGACAGGCGCCCCTCGGTCACCGCGTGCTTCAGCGTGGACACGATATGTTGCTGTCCCACGACGCTTTCAAAGGTCAGCGGACGGTATTTTCTATAGAGCGACTCCATGGAACCTCTCTTTTCACGCGAAACGGTTGCACCCTATCATACCCGCTGGCGCGGACCGCCCGCCATCGCGCCGCCACGAATGCCCGACAATCGGTCCGCACCGACCGAATGGCCGCAAACCGTATATTTCAATCATGAAACTGCATAAAAATTCGTTTTGGGAAATACCTACAGTAACAGTAGGCTGAGTTTGGTGCGATTTTTGAGGCCCATCTCCCCACCACCGCTACACCCCTCAGCATTTCCGCAGGAAACAACTGGGCAAATGCCGAGGGGTGCGGCGCATGTGGGCAAAGGGCACCGAAAAATCGCACCAAACTCGATATACACGTTTTTTGGACGCCTTAGGATGAGTTGATTGGGGACGGGTTCATTTCAACCCATCGAGCTGCAACGCCGAAAAGACGACCTACAGCCCGCGCTCCTCAAGACGGCGCACGACGTCCTTGAGCGTGACGCGCGTCGCGAACAGCTGGCGATAGGTTGCGGTCTTCACCTTGTTCGCGCCCCGCAGCTCCTCCATTCGAGCCGACACGTCGGCGAGCTCGGAGCGGACATCGGCGGCAAAGGCGTCGTAGGCGTCCAGGCGCTCCGCATCGTTCATGGCAGGCCTCCCTCGGTATCGTGGCTTGCGATCTCTGTTTCCAACACAGCATCATTCCACAAGGCGCCCGGTGCGGAATGAATTAATCAGTGTTTCCCGAGGGGGCGTGGTACCATCTCCCCACAGGCACTAATCGCACCATAAACGCAGGACCGCACATGCCGCTTTTTCCTACACCGCGCGCAGCGCAACCGAACAGCATACCTGAGCCCGGAGCCACGGGCACTGGGCTTTTGCGCCGCTACCGTCCGCTCAGGACACGCGCGACCGGCGGCTTCGGCAGCGTGGAGATTTGCCTCGACACCCGCCTGCAGCGCCGCGTCGCCATCAAGCGCATCCCGCTGACCTCGCAAGGCGTCCGTACGGCATCCGACAACGTCGCCGCCGCCCTCATGGAAGCGCGCACCGCGAGCATGCTGCCGCACCCCAACATCGTCTCGGTGATCGACTTCACGTACGACTCGGCATACGCCTACCTGGTCATGGAGTACGTCGACGGCATGAGCCTCGAGGAGTTCCTCGCCCAGGTCGACGGACACTCCCTGACCTATGACGAGGCGGCCAACGTCGCCGACGCGCTGGTCCAGGCGCTCAGCTATGCCCATGAGAACCGCGTGCTCCATCTGGACATCAAGCCCGCCAACGTGCTGATCGACCGCAACGGCAACGTCAAGCTCGCCGATTTCGGCATGGCGACGCTCGCCACCGCCGCGGGGTTCGGCGGCGCGCGCGGCGGCACCATCGGCTACATGTCGCCCGAGCAGCTGCGCGGAGACGCCGTCGACGAGCGCACCGACATCTTCGCGCTCGCATCCGTGCTCTTCGAGGCCCTCTGCGGCTACGCGCCGTTTCGCGCACAGACGCCCGCCGAATCTGAAGAGCTGATCGACCAGGGCGTCACCCGTCCGAGCGAGCTTTTGCCCGACATTCCGCCCGCGTCGGAGGAGGCGCTGATGAGCGCCCTCTCCCCGGCGCCCCAGATGCGCATGGACAGCGTGGAGGAGTTCGGCGACCGCTTCTGCCGCGGGCTGGGGCATGCGCGCGACGGGCGGCGCAGCTTCGCCACCCTCATCGCGCGGCTGACCTCCGACGAGCAGGACCCCGACGCCGAGGCCGACGAGCGCCCCGAGCGCACCTGGGAGCTCGATCCCAAGGAGGGCTACCTCGGAAGCCAGACCGCCCATGCGCGGCGCATCGCCGCGGGCGTGGTCGCCGGCGCGTCGGTGGCCGTCGTCAGCTGGAGCCTGCTTGGCACCGTGGGCCTGGTGGAGACGCTGCCGCGCCTGGCCTCGGCCGCGGCCATCGGCGTCGAGGCGGTGAGGGCGCGCAAGCTCACCTACTTCGTCGACTGCCAGCGCCTCGTCGGCGACCTCAAGCGCGCGGCGGAGAAGGGCGCGCTCGAGCGCAGGATGCGCTTCTACGCCCACCTCTCCCTGCTGATCGTGGACGAGGTGGGCTACCTGGACGTGGACAAGGAGGGGGCGGACCTGCTGTTCCAGCTGGTCTCCAGGAGGTACGAGAGGAGGTCGANCCCGCGCGTCCCGTCCGCAGCCGGCGGCCCCCTTGGCCGAGCTCGTCGACGTGGTCACCGGCGAGGTCCTGCCCATCACCCGCCGCAGCTGCACCGTCGGCCGCGAGCGCGCCGCAGCTGACGTGGTCCTGCGCGACCCCAACGTGAGCCGCCGCCACGCCGAGCTGCTCTACACCGGATCCGACTGGTCCATCGAGGACCTCAACTCCACCAACGGCACCTTGGTCAACAACCGTCGCATCACCCGCTGCCCGCTGCGCAACGGCGACCTTTTGACCTTCGGCCTGACTACGTTCGAGTTCAGGGGCTGATGCACCATGATCGACATCATCCTGTTCGCGGGACGCATCGTTCTCGTCCTTCTTCTGTATATCTTCCTGTTCGCCGTCATGAAGACCGGCGTGGGCCTGGTGCGCGGCCAGCGCCGCGACTCCGCCATCTGGACCATCGACGTCGACAAGGGCCCGCGCGGCATCCGCGGCATCCACGTGGACATGCTGGGCCCCGTCATCGTCGGCCGCTCCCCCAGCTCGGATATCTGCATCAACGAGCCCTTCGTCTCCGCCTCCCATGCGCGCTTCTCGCTGCAGGGGCCGGCGCTGGTGATCGAGGACCTGAACTCCCTGAACGGCACGCTCGTGAACGGGCGCCCGCTCGCCGAGCCCGCCACGCTGCGCGAAGGCGACGAAGTGCAGATCGGTGACGTCGTCATGAAAGTGAACCGTCGATGACCGACGAGAAGCGCACCTTCTCACATACGCCCGACACCCCCTACAGCTCGGACGAGCCCTCCATATCGGCACTCGAACCCCAGCCCGTCATGGACCTGGAGGCCGTCGAGGCGCCGCTTGAGGTCGTGGAGCCCGCCGCATCCGCGCATGACGGGGATGCCGGCGCCTCCGCCGCGCATTTTGCCGAGCCCGCCCACTTCGCCGAGCCCGTGGCCGACGCGGTCGCGGACGCGTTCGAGCTGAACGGGGCGCAAGAGGCCGACGAGGCCCCCGCGCATATCGGGGCGGCCCACTTCGCCGACGACGCCCCCGCCTCCAACGAGGTCGCTCCCGCCGCGGCGGACCCGCTGTTCAGCGACCTCACCGACCACGGGCCCGACATCGCACGCGAGGGCGCCGCGATCGAGGTCGCGGGCGACTACCTGGGCGATCAGGACACCGGGGAGCTTCCTCCTATCGACGCGATCGAGGCCGCCGTCGCCGCGGCCGAGCAGCGCTCGCCGGAAGACACCGCCGAGATCGACGTCGACGCGATCGAGGCGAAACTCAAGGACCCGGGCACCACGCAGAGCTTCACGCCCCTTCCCGAGGAGCGCATCGCCACCGATTCCACCTACGACGCGGGCACGACCATGTCGCTCATGTGGGGCGCCCGCTCCGACGTGGGCTGCGTGCGCTCCCATAACGAGGATTCCTATCTCGTGGCCTCGCCGCTGTTCGCCGTATGCGACGGCATGGGCGGCCACGCGGCCGGCGAGGTGGCGAGCTCGCTTGCCGTCGAGACCATCGCCAGCACCGCGCCCAAGACCGCCGACGCAGCACAGCTCGCCGCCGCCGTCGAGGCCGCCAACGCGGCCATCATCCAGGCCGCCGCGAGCGGCATCGGCCGGCCCGGCATGGGCTGCACCGCCACGGTCGCCTACATCGAGGGAAACACGATCGCCATCGCGCACGTGGGCGACTCGCGCGCCTACCTCGTGCACGACGGCGTGCTCACGCGCATCACGCGCGACCACTCCTATGTCGAGGAGCTCGTCGACGCCGGCGAGATCACCGCCGACGAGGCGCGCATCCATCCCAACCGCTCGGTCATCACCCGGGCGCTCGGCTCGGATCCGGCCATGTACGCCGACCACTTCCAGCTCAACATCGACGAGGGTGACCGCCTGATCCTGTGCTCCGACGGCCTGTCGAGCATGATCCCCGACAGCGAGATCGAAAACATCGCCGCCAAGTCCTCGACCGCGCAGATGTGCACCGACAACCTCGTCGACGCCGCGCTCGCCGCGGGCGGCGCGGACAACGTCTCGGTCGTCGTGGTCGACGTGGTGGACGACGGGCGGCTGAAGCAGGTCATCCGCACCCACCGCCGCAACGTGTTCATCGCCGTCGGCCTGCTCGTCACGGCGCTCGTGCTGTGCGCGGCCATCATGTTCTTCTCGATCTCCAATGCCATCTACCTCGGCGTCGACGGGGAGTACGTGGCGCTGTACCGCGGCATCCCCGCAAGCGTGCTGGGCATCGAGCTCAACCGCGTCGAGGAGAACACGACCATCAAGCTTTCCGACCTGCCCGAGGACACGCAGAACCGCCTGCGCGAGGGCATCTCCCAGCAGAGCCTCGACGAGGCGTGGGACACCCTGTCCGACTACCGTCGCCAAATCGAGGAGCAGCAGGCCCAGCAGCAGCAAAACGCCGAGGCCATCCGCGAGAGCGCGCAGGCCGCCGAGGCGGCGCAGGCGCAGCAGGACCAAACCGACGAGGCGGGCGAGGTACCGCAGCAAGACCAGCAGCAGCCCCAAGACGGCGGGCAGCTCGCTCCCCCCGCTGACGCCTTGACCCCCACCACCGAGAACCCAGAAGGAGGCGCATGATGGGCAGTCGCCGCAACACCGAGCTCTTCCTGCTCGTCGCTGCCGCATTCCCCGTGATCATGCTGTACGCGCTGTACGTGGTCACAACGGGCACCCAGCTCAGCTTCGAAACGCTTGCCGTACCGCTCGGCCTGTTCGCCGCCTTCGCGGCGGCGCATATCGCAACGCGCTTCCTGGCGCCGGGCGCCGACCCCGCCATCCTGCCGGTGGTCTTCGTGCTGTCGGGCATCGGCATCACGTTCGTCACGCGCCTGGCACCCGATCTGGCCATGAACCAGCTCATGATCCTGTTCGGCGCCATCGCGCTCATGGTGGTCACCCTGGCCGTGGTGCGCAACCTCGACATGGTCAAGCGCTACAAGTACACCTTCGGCATCATCGGCATCCTGCTGCTGATCCTGCCCATGTTCGTGGGTACCGAGGTCTACGGCTCCAAGCTGTGGGTCGACGTCCCCGGCATCGGCCGCTTCCAGCCCGGCGAGTTCGCCAAGATCTTCCTCGTGCTGTTTTTGGCGGGCTACCTGTCCGAGAACCGCGAGCTGCTCTCGATCTCCAACCACAGCTTTCTGGGCCTCAAGATCCCGCGCTTCCGCCTGCTGCTGCCGCTGTTCGTGGTCTGGGGCATCTGCCTGGCCATCGTCGCCTTCGAGACCGACCTGGGCAGCGCGCTTCTGTTCTACACCGTCTTCCTCATGATGCTGTACGTGGCCACCGGCCGTGTGTCGTACGTGATCATCGGCCTGCTGCTGCTCGCCGTGGGCGCGTTCGGCGCCTATCACGTGATGGCGCACGTCCAGACCCGTTTCCAGATTTGGATCGACCCGTTCGCCGACGCGCAGGGCGGCGGCTACCAGCTCGTGCAGTCGCTCTACTCGCTGGCCGACGGCGGCCTGGTGGGCGTCGGCATCGGCCGCGGCATGGCCACGATCATCCCCGTCGTGGAGTCCGACTTCATCTTCTCCGCCATCGGCGAGGAGATGGGTCTGCTCGGAGGCTCCGCGGTCCTGCTGCTGTTCATGCTGTTCGCCGTGCGCGGCCTCACGGTCGCCGCGCGCGCGAAGTCCGATCTGGCCGCCTTCATCGCAAGCGGCCTGACCGCCTCCATCTCGTTCCAGGCGTTCCTCATCGTGGGCGGCGTCACCCGCCTGGTGCCGCTGACCGGCGTGACCCTGCCCTTCATGAGCCAGGGCGGCTCCTCGCTGCTCGCGAGCTTCATCATCGTCGCTATCCTCATGCGCGCCGGTGACGAGGCGACGGGCAGAAACGTCGAGCTCGCCGGCTCCGGCACGGGCGAGGGCGCCACCCCGGCCGCCGG
>NZ_FCOU01000003.1 GCF_900046475.1 Collinsella ihumii
CGCCACCCCGGCCGCCGGCGCCGTCGGCGCGAGCCGTATCGGCACCCGCATCTTCGGCAGCACCGCGAACACCGCTGCGCCCGCCCATGCGCACCCCGGCTCCCGCGTGCGCCGCCGCGTGCTCGACACGCCCGAGTCCGGCGTGCTCGGCCGCGTCGCTCTCGCCAAGCGTCTGACCCGCGAGGTCGTGCTGTTCACGGGCCTATTCGCCATCCTGATCGGCAATCTCACCTACATCCAGGTCTTCAAGGCCAAGGAATACCAGGACATGCCCGGCAACAACCACACCATCGCCAAGGGCGCCTACATCAAGCGCGGCTCGATCATCACGTCCGACGGCGTTACGCTCGCCGAGTCCCTGCAGCAGGAGGACGGCACCTACGCGCGCTCCCACCCCAACGGCAACATGGCCGCGCACACCGTGGGCTACTACTCCGACCAGTACGGCCTGACGGGCATCGAGGCCTCCCAGAACGAGACGCTCACCGGCTCGCAGGACTACTCGACCTGGCAAAACGCCATCAACTCCCTCGCCGGCATCTCCCAGCCCGGCAACTCGGTGCAGCTGACCATCAACTCGCGCATCCAGGCAGCCGCCGAGCTCGCGCTGGACGGCAAGACGGGCGCCATCGTGGTGCTCGACCCGCGCACCGGCGCCGTGCTCGCCAAGGCGAGCGCCCCCACCTACGACAACGCCAACGTCGCCTCCATCCTCTCGGGAGAGACCGGCGACGACTCGTCCATGTTCGACCGCACCACCCAGGCGCTCTACACGCCCGGCTCCACCTTCAAGGTCATCACGCTGGCCGCCGCCCTCGACTCGGGCACCGCGACCCTAGACGACTACTACAACGCGCCGGCGACCATGCAGATCGGCAACGCCGACGTGGTCAACAACGGCAACTACGACCTGGGCACCATCAGCCTGGAGCGCGCGTTCGCCTACTCGTCCAACGTGGTCTTCGGCCAGGTCGCCAACGAGGTCGGCGCCGACCGCCTCGTGCAGTACGCGCGGGCCTTCGGCTACGGCCAGTCGCTCGGCCAGGACTTCTCCACGGCCGAATCCATCATGCCCGACCCCTCTCAGATGACCGAGTGGGAGCTCGCATGGGCGGGCGCCGGCCAGCCGGTCGGCCAGGGCCACACCCCCGGCCCGCAGTCCACGGTCATGGAGAACGCCGTCATGGTCGCCGCCATCGCCAACAACGGCCTGGCCATGAACCCCTACGTGGTCGCGCAGACCCTGTCGCCCACGGGCACCGTGGTCAAGACCACGCAGCCCCGTTCGCTGGGCCAGGCCATCAGCGCCGAGACCGCCGCGCAGGTGAAGGAGGCCATGCTCGAGGTCGTCGACGAGGGCAGCGGTTCTGCCGCCGCAATCGCCGGCGTCCAGGTCGCGGGCAAGACCGGCACGGCCGAGGCGACGTCAGATCTGGTCAACACCGCGTTCGTGGGCTTCGCGCCCTACGACACGCCGACGGTTGCGATTTCGGTCATGATCGAGAACTACGACGGCGACACGAGCGAGTCCGCAGCCGCCATCGCAGGCCAGGTGCTTGCGGTCGCGCTCGCCGCCCAGGGCGCATAGCGATGCGCCATGTCAGATGTGGAATGCAGCAAACTTTGATGCTTGACGTGTGTGAGGAGTAAAGAGATGGCGCAGCAACAGAACCTGCTCGGAGGCAGATACCTCCTCAAGGACAAGGTGGGTGCCGGCGGCATGGCATCGGTCTACCGTGCGGTGGACCAGGTGCTCGACCGCACGGTGGCCGTCAAGATCATGCTGCCGCAGTACGCCAGCGACGCCACGTTCGCGGCGCGCTTCAAGCAGGAGGCGCAGGCGGCAGCGGGCCTTTCGAGCCCCTATATCGTAGGCGTCTACGACTGGGGCAAAGACGGCGACACCTATTACATCGTGATGGAGTATCTGCGTGGCACCGACCTCAAAAGCGGCATCCGCAGCCACGGCGCGCTCGACCCCAAGAAGGTCGCACAGATCGGCAGCCAGATCTGCGGCGCGCTTTCCGTCGCCCACAAGCACGAGATCATCCACCGCGACATCAAGCCGCAAAACATCATGGTGCTGCCCGACGGCAACATCAAGGTGATGGACTTCGGCATCGCGCGCGCCAAGAACAGCCACCTCACGCAGGACAACAACGTGCTGGGCACCGCGCACTACGTCTCCCCCGAGCAGACGCGCGGCCAGGAGCTCGGCCCGACCTCCGACATCTATTCGCTCGGCGTGGTCATGTACGAATGCGCCACGGGCAAGGTCCCCTTCGACGGCGACGACGCCATCTCCGTCGCCCTGAAGCAGGTCAACGAGCTGCCCGTTCCGCCTTCGCAGGTCAACCCCAACGTCGACGGCGATCTTGAGCGCATCATCCTGCGCTGCATGGAGAAGGATCCCGCCAACCGCTTCCAGACCGCCGACGAGCTGCGCCGCGTGCTCAACAGCTACCTCGCCGGCCGCACGGTCGACGTGCCCGAGCCGACCCGCGTCATCGGCGCCGCCGGCGCCGGTGCCACCACGACCCGCGTGATGTCCGATTCGACGCAGGCCATGGCGCGCCCGGTCAACACCACGTCGCGCCCGGTGGGCGGCGCCGCCGCGGTCAACACGCAGGCGCGCCAGTTCGATACGAGCTCCTACAACACCAAGCCCGAGGGCTCGGGCAAGGGCAAGATCGTCGCCGCGGTCGTGGCCGTCGTCGCCGTGGTCGCCATCGCCATCTTCGCCGTCTCGGGCCTGTTCGCCCCGGCGGAGCAGGTCATCATCCCCGCGGTCGTGGGCATGGAGCAGGAGGTCGCCGAGGCGACGATCCGCCAGAACGGCTTCGAGGTGGGCGACGTGACGCCCGGTGCGAGCGACGAGTACCCCGAGGGCACCGTCATCGAGCAGCACCCCACCGCAGACGGCGTGCAGACGGCCGCCAAGGGCTCCGAGATCGACATCGTGGTCTCGAGCGGCCCCGAAGAGGCGGCGACCACCAAGGTGCCCGACCTGTCTCAGGCCGAGAACGAGGAAGATGCGCGCAACATGCTCATCGCCGCAGGCCTTGAGGCCGGCAGCGTCACCCAAGAGGGCAGCGACACCGTGGAAGAGGGCAAGATCATCAGCCAGAGCCCCGATGCCAACGAAGAGGTGGAGGAGGGCTCCAAGGTCGACTTCGTGATCTCGCTCGGCCCCGACACCACGCCGGTTCCCGACCTGACGGGCATGACCGAAAGCCAGGCTCGCAATGCGCTGACCGACGCCGGCTTCGGCATGAGCCGCGACGAGGCGTACAGCGACACCGTTGACGAAGGCTATGTGGTCAGCTGGAACCCCAGCGGCAGCCAAGAGTCCGGCACCGAGATCACCGTCGTCATCTCGCTGGGCCCCGAGGAGTCCGAGTCCGAATCTCCGAGCTCGCCCAACTCTCCTAGTTCCCCCAGCTCGCCTAACTCGCCGGAGTCCCCGAGCACGGATGACATCCCGGAAATCACCGGCATGAAGCAATCCGATGCCGAAAAGGCTCTAATTGCCGCTGGATACAACTACAGCATTACGTATGCTGACGGCACGCAGATAGGTGTCGATCCAGACCACGTCATCAGCTGGAGCGTAGACGATAGCGGTATTGTCAGGATGGTCGTCGCTTGGAGTGACTCACAATAGTAGCGAAAGGGCCCTGCGGGGCCCTTTCTTGTGCTTCACATGATGGAATGAAATTTTAGGGACAGTCCCTGGAATTTCACCGACCCCTCGAGGCAGGCAAACTAGAACTCGCCGACGCGCTTGACCTCGGGCTCGAGCTCCACGTTGAATTGGCGTTTGACCTCTTCTTGGATATATTCGATCAGGCCGCACACGTCGGACGCGGTGGCGTGGTCGGCGTTGACCACAAAGCCGCAGTGCTTCGACGACACCTCGGCACCGCCCACGCGCGCCCCCGCCAGACCGGCATCCATGATGAGCTTGCCGGCAAAATGCCCCACGGGACGCTTGAACGTCGAGCCGGCGCTCGGCATCTCCAGCGGCTGCTTCTCCTCGCGACGCTTCTGGTAGCCGTCCATGTCGGCGCGAATCATGCGCTCGTTGCCCGGGGCGAGCGCGAACGTCGCGGACAGCACCACGAGCCCCTCGTCGTGGATGCGGCTCTTGCGATACCCCATGGCGAGATCGGCCACCGGATAGGTGCGTACCATGCCGCGGCCATGGGTGCCGTCGGCCAGCTGCGGTCCGGGCTCGTACACCTCGACCGACTCCAGGACGTCGGCGGTGCAGGCGTCGTAGGCGCCCGCGTTCATATGGCAGGCGCCGCCCACGGTCGCCGGGATGCCCCAGAGTGGCTCCAAGCCTGACAGCTCGGCGTCCGCGGCAGCAAGCGCCACATCGCGCAAGAGGGCGCCCGCCTCGGCGCGGACACGGGTGCCCTCGACCGAGATGGACGCGTAGTTCTCGCGCAGCAGCACGACGGCACCGCGGATGCCCCGGTCGCCCACGAGCAGGTCGGACCCGTTGCCCACCACGGTGACCGGCACGCCCGCCAGCGCGCACGTGTCGAGCGCGCGCACGACGGCCTCGCGCGACGCGGGCGTCAGCAGCACGTCGGCAGGACCGCCGATCTTGAAGGTGGTGTGCGCGCTCATGGGCTCGAACAGCACCACGTTGTCCTCGCCCACGGCCTCGCCGAGAACGCACAGGACCTCGTCGGTGATACGATCGTATTCATGCATAGTGAACCGCCTTGCTCTTGGTTTTGCTGAGATGACTATACCCGACCGATGCGCCGACACCGCCCGCGCACGGCAAAAGTACAAGCGCGACGCGAGCCTTTGCCACGGGTGCTGCCGCGTGTGACAATGGAGTGCGGAAGCGATCACGACAAGGGAGGCGAGCACGTGGCCCTCCACATAAGCCTTGGGCAGAGCACGCGCGACCGCACCGTCGTGCACGCGCTCGATCCGCGCCTGAAAGTCGTTGCAACCATTGGTTACATGGTGAGCTGCCTGTTCGTGTGCGATCTGCCCACGGCCCTCACGGCCACATCGGCGCTCGGGCTTGCAGCCGCCGCTGCGCGCACGCCCCTCCGCCGTCTGGGCAGGCAGGCGCGCAACCTCTCCATGTTCCTCGTCATCACCTCGCTCATCAACCTGATCGCGACACAGACCGGGCCCGTGGTGCTCGAGGCGGGACCTCTGCAGATCCATCATGACGGCATCCGCCTTGCCGCGCTGTATGTCGTGCGCTTCTTGCTGTTGCTGCTCGGCGGGTCCTTGCTGCTCCAGACCACGACGCCGCTTTCCATCACCGATGCGCTCGGGAGGCTGCTCTCCCCTCTGGCACGGATCGGCGTGCCTGTCGACCATGCGATGGTCGTGCTCTCGGTGGCGCTGCAGTTCGTGCCCACGCTCTCCCGTGACGCCGAGACCATCGTCAAGGCGCAAAAGGCGCGCGGGGCCCAGCTGGAGAAAGCGGGCCTGTTGGGCTACGCGCGAGCCTGCATCCCCCTAGTCGTGCCGCTGTTCTCCGGGGCCCTTCGCCACGCCGAGTCGCTCGGCTGCGCCATGGACGCGCGCTGCTACACCGGATCCGGCCGCACGCACCTGCACGTCATGCGCCTGGACCCCCAAAAAGACGGCGCCGCCTGCGCCCTCTGCCTGCTCTATGCCGCGGCCTTCCTGATCGCCCTCCTCATCCTCTAACCCCCGCCGTGCAAATCAGGGACGTGCAAATCGGGGACGTACCTTCCGCGTGCATGCTTGCACAAGCCCCCGTATCCACGGCGATCCAACAGAGACAAGGCGTCGGAATGGGTTGAAACGAACCCGTCCCCAAACAACCCATATTCGCGACGTCCCCAATTTGCACACAGATACCGGGCGGTCATGCGGTATCCTTGGACATACATTCGTTGCTCGACATATAAACACAGACTAACCGGAGCATGTATGTCACAACAGATCAGGCGCAACCCTCAGCGTCACGCTATCGATAGCCCGTCTTGCGATACCGCCGTCTCGCGCCGCGCCGCCATCCAGGCCGCTTTTGCCGCCGCCGGCGCCGCGGTCCTGTTCGGCCTGCCCCGCCTTGCCGGCGCAGAGCCCCAGGCGAGCCAGGAAACCACCGACAAGCTGAACAACGCGCAGGCCCAACTCGAAGACGCCCAAGAGCAGCTCGATGAGATCTCGAGCCAGTTCGAGGACCTCTCCCGTCAGCTGGACGACACCCTCGGGCAGATCGAGACGCTCCAGGGACAGATCGACACCACGCAGGCGAACATCGACCAAATCGAGCAGGACATCTCCGACACGCAGGACGATATCGACCTCAAGCAGGCGCAGCTCGATCGCAAGCAGGAGATCCTCGCCACCCGCGTCACGTCGAGCTACAAGACCGGCAAGACGGGCATCCTGTCGCTGCTACTGTCCTCCGACAGCTTTGACGAGCTCGTCTCCAAGCTGCACTACGTCGACAAGATCAACGCGAGCGATCAAGAGGCCATCGAGGAGATCCACGCCATCCAGGATGCGCTCGAGCAGCAGAAGGCCCTGCTTGAGCAGCAAAAGGAAGAGCTCGAGCAACAGATGGCCGAGCTCGAGCAGCAGATGTCCGAGCTTGAGCAGCTGAAGTCGCAGCAGACCCAGCAGCTCGATGACATGAAGGCCAAAAAAGACGAGGTCCAGCAGCTGCTCGACAGCCTGAGCCAAGACGTCAAGGACCTGATCGCCCAGCGCGACGCCGAGATCCTCGCCGCCGCCCAGGCCGAAGAGGAGGCCCGCAGGGCTGCCGAGGAGGCGGCGAGGCAAGGCGCCACCTCCATCCCCGGCGACGGGCAGAGCGCTATCGCCGCCGGCACCGCCCAGCAGCGCGTGGTCGATTCCGCCTACAGCACGCCGAGTCCCGGCGCGGGCCTGTGCGCCGGCTGGGTGTCCATGGTGTTCGCCAACGCCGGTTTCGGCTCGGTTCCCGGCAACGCCGACGACCAGTACGCCAACTGGTGCACGAGCTCCAGCAAGTCGAACCTCAAGGTGGGCATGATCATCGCCGTGCCCTCGCACCCCCACACCTCCGCGGGCCGCATCTACGGCCACGTGGGCGTCTACGTGGGAGACAACACCGTGCGCGACAACGTGGGCTACATCCGCAGCATCGATGTCGACCAGTGGATCTCCTATTACGGACCGACCTCCACGCCGCGCTGGGGCTGGGCGAACGGCATCAACCTCGAGGGGTAAGAAAGATCCCCGTCGCAGCTTGTTGCCCGCCGGCCCGCAAGCCCTCTACCAGGGCACCCACCAACAGGGCCCAGGTATCGTACCCGGAACTGAGGGTGAGGCCCCACTGAGACCGATCCCACCCGCACTTCTGGGTACCGTTGCCGGGTAATCCCCTCGGGCAGGATCGCGCATGTGCGCACGTTCCCACCAGCAAGACAGCTTTAGTTCGCGTACGGAAATACGGCGCCCAGGTCGCCTGCGCTATACTCAGGGCAGACACGCGCGCCCCAGCGCGGCGCGCCGAAAGGAGACATGCAATGTCGCAAACGCTCACCCCCCAAGATACCTGCGTGCTCGTGACCGGCGGTGCCGGCTTCATCGGCTCGCACACCGTCGTCGAGCTGCTTGAGCGCGGCTACCAGGTCGTCGTGGTCGACGACCTTTCCAACTCGAGCCCGGTCGCCATCGACCGCATCAAGCAGATCGTGGGCGACGACGCGGCCGCCAACCTCACGTTCTACGAGGCCAATGTGCTCGACCGCGACGCCCTCAACCGCATCTTCGACGCGCATCGCATCGACCGCGTCATCCACTTCGCCGGCTTCAAGGCTGTCGGCGAGTCGGTGCACAAGCCGCTCGAGTACTATCACAACAACATCGGCAGCACGCTGACGCTGTGCGACGTCATGCGCGAGCACGGCTGCACGTCCATCATCTTCTCCAGCTCCTCGACCGTCTACGGCGACCCCGACAATCCGCCCGTGACCGAGAAGGACCCCAAGAAGCCCGCCACGAACCCGTACGGCTGGACCAAGTGGATGATCGAGCAGATGCTGATGGACCTGCACACGGCCGACCCTGCATGGAACGTCGTGCTGCTGCGCTACTTCAACCCCATCGGCGCGCATCCCAGCGGGCTGATCGGCGAGGATCCCAAGGGCATCCCCAACAACCTCGTGCCGTACGTGGCGCAGGTGGCCGTGGGCAAGCGCGAGTGCATCAACGTCTTCGGCGACGACTACCCCACCCCCGACGGCACCGGCGTGCGCGACTACATCCACGTGGTCGACCTCGCCCGCGGGCACGTGTCCGCGCTTGAGTGGATGAACGGCCGCTCCGAGGTCGGCATCTTCAACCTCGGCACCGGCACGGGCTCGAGCGTCCTCGACGTCATCCATGCGTTCGAGAAGGCATGCGGCCACGAGCTGCCCTACAAGATCTGCCCACGCCGCGATGGCGATATCGCCGCCAACTGGTGCGACGCCACGAAGGCCAAGGAGGAGATGGGCTGGGTCGCCGAGTACGATATCGACGACATGTGCCGCGATTCCTGGAACTGGCAGTCCCACAATCCCAACGGCTTTAACGCTGAGTAGCCGACCGAGCTGCCAGCACGCGTACAATGGACGGTGCCTCGCGAAAAGGCGGGGCACCGTTTTTCTTGAGTACAGGGAGTGAGTGCGTTGCCGAGCCTCTTTACCGATTTTCTCAACCGTCACGTCGATGAGGTCAACGAGTACCTGCGGGCGTTTTTTGCCGACAAGACCGACAGCGCCGACATCGAGGCGTATCTCTATGCGCCCCTGAGCGCGTTTTCGGATAACGCCGGCAAGCGGCATCGGCCGCTCATCTGCATGCTCGCCTGCGCCGCCGTCGGGGGAGATTTCCACCGGGCGCTGTCGGCGGCATCGGCCATCGAGCACTTCCAGTCCGCCGCGCTCATCCACGACGACATCGCCGACAACGGGCATCTGCGCCGCGGCAAGCCGTGCCTGCATATCACCGAGGGCGTCGGCATCGCCATCAACTGCGGCGACTACGCCCTCACCCTCGTCACCGATGCCATCCTGCGCGACGAGGGACTCGATGACGCATGCAAGCTCGCCGTCCTGCGCGAGCTGGTCGACATGATGCAGCGCACGGTGGAGGGACAGGCGCTCGACCTCGGCTGGGTGCGCGACGGACGCTTTGACATCACGGTTGCAGACTACCTCGCCATGGCGACGCACAAGACCGCCTACTACAGCGGCGCGATTCCGCTGGCCTGCGGCGCAATCATCGGCGGCGGCACGACCGAGCAGATCGAGGCGCTGCGCTCGTTCGGCATGGACACGGGTCTGGCGTTTCAGATCCAAGACGACCTGCTCAACCTGATCGGCGAGAAGGAGTCCCGCAACAAGGATTTCCGCAGCGACATCACCGAGGGCAAGCGCACGCTCGTCGCCGTGCACGCGCTGCGCAGCTCCGACCATCATGATGAGCTGGTCGACATCCTGACATCCGAAACCGAGGATCCCGCCCGCCTCGCGCGCGCCGTCGAGCTGTTTGAGGACACGGGATCCATCGACTATGCGCGCAACTACGCGCTTGAGCTCACCGCGCGCGCCAAGCGCACGCTTGAGGGCGTCGAGCTCGATGTGCGTGCCGCAGAGCTGCTCCTCGCCATGGCCGACTTCTTCGTCGAGCGCCTGAACTAGGAAGCGCATGCGCGCCGGGCATTTCCGCCCCGTGTCGAGGCGGCGCCCAGGGCACGCAAGAACATCGAACATGCAGGCAAACGAGCGGGCCCGATGCACAAACCGTGCATCGGGCCCGCTTGCAGCAAGGTATGGAAGTCACGTTAGCCGAACAGCACCGTATAGGCGATAAGCGCGCATGCGACGGCAGTCGACAGAACGAGGGAGCCGAGTGCCCCGCGATCGTCTTTGAGCGGAACGATCGGCGCTTCGCTACCGTCCTCCAACACAAGAACCTCGCCGAGATGTTTCATCATGTGCACTCCCTCCTCTTTCCTTCTTCATCATACGAGCCAATTGAAAACGCCGTGTAAACGCTCGGATAAGTGTTTCTTGAAACCGCTTCGGATCATGCGGCCTTCCCCACGTCAAACGTCACGGTCACCACGCCGCCGCCCGCATCGGCGTTCGCGAGCTCGACCGTGCCGCCATGAAGCCGCGTCAAGGTCTGCACGATGTTCAGCCCCAGCCCGAAATGCTCGGCATCCTTCGCCTCTCCGAAAAACGGCTCGCACCCGCGACGCAGGGCCTCGGGGCTGAACCCGTCGCCGTCGTCCGACACGCGCAGCATGAGCAGGCCCCGCCCGTCATCGAGCCGCATGGTGAGCGCGACCCGGCCGCGCGCATGGGCGCAGGCGTTGCTCAGCAGGTTGCCCAGCACCTCCTCGACCAGCGAACGGTCGACGCTGAGCTCGGCCTGCGGGGGCATGCCCTGCATATCGACCCCGAATCCCAGCTCGGGGCGGGCGGCGGAAACGTAATCTTGGGCCTGCCGGCGCAATTCGGCGCCCCATGCGCCCGCCGCGACCGGCGTGCGCTCCACGGTCCGGTCCTCGAGCTTCGCGATGCCGCTCATGGCCTGCGCATACGACTCCAGTCGCTCGACCTGTCCGCCCAGCGTCCGCAGCGTCTCCTCCTCGACGGCCTCCCCGCGCGCAGCCCTCATCTGCGCCATTTCGATCGTCCCCTTGAGGACGGTCACCGGCGTGCGCAGATCGTGCGCAAACGCGGCGTTGAGCCGCCGTCGCTCCTCGGCGGTGCGCCACAGCTCGCGCTGCGACTCCTCGAGCGAGGCGCGCATCTTCTCGAACGCCGTGCCCAGCTGCGAGAACTCGCGTCCCGGCACCTTTGGCGTCACAAAGTCCAGATCCTGATGGGCGACTCGACCGGCCGCGTCGCAGAAGATCGCCAGAGGCACGCCGATCCTCCTGCGGTAGAACCGACGGAAGAACATGATGGAGAGCACGACGAGCATCACGAACGGCGTCAGCCCCGTGGCCACGCGTAACGCGAACATCAACGGCGTCTCGAGCATGGAGTCGTACTGGCTCACGTAGTATCCGACATTGGAGACGATGAAATCGGAGTTCGCCTGCTCCAACGACAGGAACTCTCCGTCCACCGCCACGCGCTCCGCCCGCTCGCGCGCATCGTAATCGGCGAGATCGGCGGCGTCGATCGTGGTCGAGACGTATGGATGGCCATTCGTCTCCAGGTAATCCTGCTCGGTGTAGTTCCCGCCCCAGTCGAAGATCGTCAGCGACGGGTCGTTGCGCACCATCTCGAGCGTCGCATACCCAATGGGCGCCCCGGTTTCGGCGTTGTACAGGCTCCCACCGTAATAGTCGACCGGCTTCTGCTCGTAGGGCGTCTCACTTCGCAGCCCCAAGAACACGATGCGATCGGTCGTCGACAGGTCGATGGTGAATGCGGGCACGAGCTCGTCTTCCTGCGCGTCATATATATACGGGCCGCCTTCCACATCGACATGGCCCTCCCACGCTTTGCGCTGGAGCACATCATATGCCGACATGAACGTCGCCATCAGCAATAGCGATGCCACGATGGATACCAGCACGCACGCCGCCGCATACAAAAAGAACGAACGCATGAGCGGCATGGTGTCCCACCATGCGCGCACCCGGTCACCGAGCCCTGCGTGCCGCTTTCTCATTGCAGCCCCCAACGGTACCCGACGCCCCACACCGTCTCGATGGGGTCGTCTTCAAACCCGGCCTCGGCGATTTTCTTGCGGATGCGACGGACATGCTCGCGCACGATCGACGCGTCGCCGTCCGCGTTCCAACCCCAGACCTGCTCGTAGATGAAGGTGCGGTCATACACGCGACCGGGTTTCTTGCTGAGCAGCGCCACGATGTCGAACTCGGTGCGCGTGAGGTCGAGGCGCTGCGCCCCTGCTCCGTCTCCGCGCGAAATCTGCACGCTGCGCTGAGCGTAATCGATCGACAGGTTTCCACCGAACCACACGCGCGCCGATGGGTCCTCGCGCCGCGATTCGCGCGCCAGATGGGCGCGCACGCGACTGCCGAGCACCTGCAGCGAGAACGGCTTGAGCACGTAGTCATCGCCGCCCGCAGCGAACCCGTCGAGCTGGTCGGCGTCCTCCACGCGCGCCGTCAAGAAGATGATGGGGCATGCGAGGCGCTCGCGGATGAGCTTGCATGTCGCAAACCCGTCCATGTCCGGCATGTTGACGTCCAGCAGGACGAGATCTATGGGAGATAGGGCGCCGCGAGCGGCGGCGTCAACGGCAGACAGCGCATCGCGCCCATCCGAGGCGACGGTCGTTTTGTAGCCCTCCATGGAAAAATACTGGTCGAGCATCGCGGCGATCGCGCGTTCATCATCGACTATCAGCAGGTGCGCTCCCTCGGTCATGGCAACCTCCACTCATCGCGCCTGTTCTCTTCATCGTTCCCATCTCTATAATGGCAGGCCCCTGTCAAAAATGTTCCTACATCGAAATGTGAATATCGAGCCCGTCTGGGCAGCATAAAAGGAACGCAGGCAGACGCTCGCGACGCACTCCGGGAGCACGCTGGTGGAGAAGACCATGTGCGGGTGCGGGCAAGGGGCACCATGGTGAGCCCCGTTCGCCCCGAGTCGGCGCCCAGTGGAGGCTCACGTGTTGGAAAAATGACCCCGTCCCAAAAGTACCAACTTTGTTGAGGGTGTCGCGGCCACAACGCCCTCTGCTGTATATGCCCGCATTACTTGTTAAACTGTTATACGCTACAGTCGATTGTTAACTCCCGCCGCGTCTACGCGGGCGGGACTCCCTATAGGTGGAAAGGGGTTCTCATGGAGCCGATTGTCAAAGGCATGCAGGGACCCGCAGTTGAGGATGTCCAGTCCAGGCTCGCCATCCTCGGTTTTGAGATTGACGCCGCAGAGCGCGAGCAGAAGCTTTTCGGTGACAGCACGGCTCAGGCCGTCAGCACGTTCAGGAACGACAACGAGCTCACCTTGGGCGACGAGGTCGATATGGCATGCTGGTCGGCACTGGTCGACGCGTCGTATCGCCTTGGTGACCGCACGCTCTACCTGCGTCTTCCCAATTTCCATGGCGCCGACGTGCGCGCACTCCAGCAGGCTTTGAACGTCCTCGGCTTCGCCTGCGGCGTCGATGACGGCTATTTCGGCCCGCACACCGAAGCGGCCCTGCAGCAGTTCCAGGAAAACGTGGGGCTGTTCGCCGACGGCATGGCGTTCCAGGACACGTTCGCCTATATCGCGCGTCTGCGCCACGTATGGGAGGGCAAGCCGTCGGTCGTCGAGGCGGAGGAGCGCATCGGATTTGCCCGCGCCTCCGAGGTGCTCGAGCGCTACCACATCGCCGTTATCGGCGAGGACCCCATCGCCCGCGCCGTCGCTTCGCGCATGTGGAACATCGCTTCGGCGACCACCGAGACGAGCGGCATGGTCCTGTGCGACAGGTCCATTCCCGAGGGCATGGATCTGGTTCTCGAGCTTTCGAGCAGCGATCTTCCCGAAGATGCAGCGCCGCGCCCGACGATCGTGCTCGCGGAATGCTCGAACCTCACCCAGCGCCTGAGCACGGCGTTCGCCGCCGCAAAGAGCAAACCCGCGCTCATCCGCATCGAGCTGACGGGGATCACCGGATATGACGGCATGTTCACCTCGAGCGACGCCCAGACGCTTGCCGTCCGCCTCCTCGACGGCGTTTGCGCCGCGCTGAACGATTAGGTACACTAAGTGCTCTGAAGCCGATGCGGAACGCACCGCGCGGATTCGCATTGGGGCATCGTCCAGCGGCAGGACCCCGGTTTTTGGTGCCGGTTACGGGGGTTCGAATCCCTCTGCCCCAGCCATTGTATGTTAGCCCGACCATCTCATGGTGGCCGGGCTTTTTCGTGCCCGTATCAGGGATTCGAACCCGCAAGGGCGCGAAGCTGAGCCAAAGCGCGCGAGCGCTTTGCCAGCGAAGCGCGCAAGGAGGCCGCCAGGCCTCCGCAGCGGAAGCGGGCGGCGGCAGCCGCACGCGGAATCCCTCTGCCCCAGCCAGAGAAAACAGCAGGTCAGACACGGTATACAGTCTGGCCTGCTTTCTTTTTGCGCAAGTGCCGCAAAGATGTGCCGCAAAACCGCCGCATAATCATCCGGGAAAGCTCCCGTGGGTGCATATCGGGGACGTACCTTCTCCGTGCATAAATGCACGGAGAAGGTACGTCCCCGATATGCACAGCTCAAAGCCCCTTAGACAGCGCCCCTTAGCGATCCAGCAGCTTGTCGACGCCGCCGAGGCTGCCGCGACGGAAATCCTCGCTGGTGAGCACTTCTTGCGGGATGCGGATGTTGTCGCGAAGCGCCCGCTTGAACGGAACGCGAAGCGACCAAGGAAGGCCCTTCAAGATCTCCACCAGGTTGCGCGGGATGTCCTGGTTTTTCGCCGCGCTCTCAGACGAGCTACCGCCCTGCACGTGCGCCTTGTGCGCCTCGAACATCGCGCGGTACACGCCGGCGTGCAGCCTGATCTCGATCACGTTCACCTCGCGGGCCTTCTCAACCAGGCGCGCGCCCTCGCGGTCGACGTCTCCCGCGTAGTACACGTAGTCAAAACCGTAGCCGATGTCGTGCAGGTAGTCGTCGAGCGCATGGGCCTGGCAGATGTTGTGACCGGCACCGAAGATGACGCCGCCAACCTTCTCCCCGAACAGCTTCGCGTTGCGCTTGGTCTTGAGCAGAGCCACGATCTCCTCATACGCATCAATGTTCTCGACCACGATGAACGGCTGGTTGGCGCCGATCGCGTAGAATCCCTGCAGCGGAGGCGTCTGGTTCGAAGAGATCCTCAGCGCGCCGGGGTTGATGCCCTTGGCCGCCATGCGACGCATCAACCGGTCGCCGCGCTTGCCCTCGAGCGCCTTCTCGTCATCGAAGATCTGATAGGCGCGCTGGCGGCGCGTCACATACGGCAGCTGCTCCCCGTCGTGCTCGGCGATCCACGCGCGCAGCCGCTCGAAGTCGTCCTGCTGAGACGGTCGACGGTCGCCGTTCTTACCCTGTTTCTCGACCGATCTCGGCGTCGCAGGAGCGCCTTGATCGCGACGCAGCAGCGAAGCCCCGATGGTGCGCCCGGCGCTCAGCAGACCGAGCACGCCTCGCTTCTCGGCAACAGGCTTCTCGCGCACCTCGACCGCGCGCGGCGCCTTCGGCTCCTCTTTCCTGCGCGCCTTCTTCTGCTTTTTCTTGCCCGCAGGGGCGGCAGCTTCCTTCTTCTTGGAATCGGATGCCGTCGAGCCCTCCTGCGCGGTGCGGGCGCTCTTGGCCGGCTTCGCGCTCACCGTGCGCTCCTTCGCAGGCGTCGCAGCATCGGGGGTCTCGTTCTCGGACTCGGCCACCGGCTCGACGGAGATGACCTCGACATCCGTCGTCTCCCCTGCCGCATCGGAAGGCCCTTCCGGCTCGCTATCCGATACCGCGGGCACCTCCATCTGCACCGGTTCCGGCAGCGTTATGCCCGCGACATCCAGGTCGATCGCATAGACCGTGGAGCCGTTTTGCCCCGAAATCTTGCGCAGCAGGCCGCAGGTCACCAGGCTCTCGCGCACCCGCCCGAACTGGTCACCCAGGTTGAGCGACTTCAGCAGCTGGTTGATGGCCCCGCGCTTGATCTTGAGCTCCTTGCGGCACAGCAGGGCATGCGCGAGCACCGCGCACGGACGCGCCTCGAGCGGCACGGCGCCCTCAAGCCACGACGCGAGCGCGTCGACGACCTCCGCATTGTCAGACATCAGCACGGGCTCCATAGACCGATTCCCTTCCTCATATGGCAACAGTCTTGTAGGCTAGCACAGCCATCGCGCCCCCGCCGCCCCTGCACCCAACAATCGCAAGCAGCCCAGATTCTGCTGGGCATCTCAAAAGCCCCTGCTAGGCCACCGTGGATACGACGGCTGGTGCAAGCGCGCGCCGAAGGGGTGTCCCCTGTATGCAAACATGCATGCGGAAGGTACGTCCCCGGCGTGCACTGCCACGGACGCGCCCGGGCTGCTGCGGCGCCTTCCCGCAGAAAACGAAGTGACGGTTTCTGCGGGAACAACGATGACGTTTTGCATAACGGCCAAAACGATATAGCCGTTTAACTGATGGTTCTGTATTACGCTCGAATCGATGCGCATATTTCGTCCGAACTTCCCGCAGAAACCGTCGCTTTGTCCGATATGGGTTGAAATGAACCCATCCCCAACCAACTCAAAAAAAGCGCGCCCGCCGCATGATCGCGGCGGGCGCGCTTCGGTGCACCTCTATCCACATGGGCGCGACGCGAGAACCTACGCCTGGGCGCGCGCTCCGTCGGCGGGCGTCTCCGCCGCCTCGGCGGCAACGTTGGCGCGGCCCATCTCAGTCCACTCGGGTTCCTCATCGGGCAGCGAGCCGGCCTGCTTGCCGAACAGCTCCTTCAGGCAGTTGTACGCCACGATGACGCCGAGCACCATGAGCAGGATGGCGAACACCAGCTGCAGGCCGGACGTCGCGATCACCGCGGTGCCGGAGGCGGCCAGCGCGTTGATGCAGCCGAGCGTGCTCTGCACCAGCGAGGTGAACGTGCAGACCAGCAGGAAGGCGACGGGCACATACAGCATCCAGCCGCGACGACCCGTGCACTTGCAGAAGACGGCGAGCGTGATCATCGTCATGCCGCCCAGCAGCTGGTTGGAGGCACCGAACAGCGGCCAGATGTTGGTGTAGCCGCCGAAGGCCAGCGCAAAGCCGAGCACGAGCGTGAGCACCGTGGCGACCCAGGTGTTGGTGACGACCTTGGCCGCACCGGTGAGCTCGGCCTGCTCGTCCTCGAGCGCATCGTTGCTCTTGGCAAAGAACTCCTGGAAGGACAGGCGGCCGATGCGCGCGACGGCATCAACCGAGGTCAGCGCCAGGGCGGAGACGCACATGGTCATGAACACGGTCGCCAGCGTCTGGTCGACACCGAACGCGGTCATGCCGCGGGCGATGCCCTGCGAGAAGATGGAGAACGGGGTAGCCGCGACGCCGTTGTTGAGGGCGCCGGTGCCCGCGGTGTTCAGATCGGAGAACATGATGGCGGCAACGACGATGGCGAGCACGCCCACGAAGGACTCGACGACCATGGCGCCATAGCCGACCGGCAGCATGTCCTGTTCTTTCTCGATCTGCTTGGAAGAGGTGTTCGTGGAGACCAGGCTGTGGAAGCCGGACAGGGCGCCGCAGGCGACCGACACGAACAGCAGCGGGAAGATGAAGCTGCCGTTGTCAGCGAGCGCCGAGATGTCAGCGACCATCGGCGCGGTCATCGTGGCCTGGCCGTTCGCTCCGAGCACGAAGATGCCCACCACGGCACACACGATCATGACGATCATCATGATGCTCGTGAGGTAGTCGCGCGGCTGCTTGAGCGTCTGGATGGGCATGGCGGCCGCGAACAGCAGGTAGACGGCGATAACGGCGAACCAACCGAACTTGGACAGATAGACCGGGAACTGCATGCCGATCGCGAACATGGCGACGAACAGCACGACGGCCAGGGCGAGCTCGCGCACGCCGGAGAGCTGGAAGCGGCGGTTGAGCCAACCGAACGCGATGGCGACGAAGGTGAACAGGATGGAAATCGTGCCCGCCGTGCCGCCAGCATACGACGCAGCGGTGTCGACGGCGCCGGAGGCGTCGAAGGTTGCCTGGAAGGTTCCAGCGACCATATCGACGAACGCGGCGATCACGATGATGGTGAACAGCCAGCTGAACAACAGGAACAGGCGACGACCGGTCCGGCCGATGTACTTCTCGATAAGCTGGGCGAGCGACTTGCCGTTGTTCTTGACGCTCGCGTAAAGGGCGCCGAAATCATGCACGGCGCCGAAGAAGATGCCGCCGACCAGAACCCACAGCAGCACGGGGAGCCAGCCGAACATCATGGCCGCGATCGTGCCGGTCACCGGGCCCGCACCGCAGATCGAGCTGAACTGATGCGAGAACGCGGTGAAGCACGAGGCCGGCGAGAAGTTCTTGCCGTCCTCCATACGGCGAGCGGGCGTGATCGCGTCGCGATCGACACCCCATTTCGCCGCAAGCCACCTGCCGTATCCCAGGTAGCCCGCAGCCAGCACGACTGCTGCCACCACCACTACGACGATTCCGTTCATACCAAAGTCCTTTCCCCGAAGCCCATCGAAACCAAAAGGGGACCGTCGAACCAGTCGACGGCCCCCTTGCCCCAAGACCGCCCGAATCACCGGGCCGGCCTGCAACGTACCAACCCGTATCAGATAATCTCGGAAATAATCGATAGCGTGGTGATGGTGCGCATATGTTCGATAGCCTTCTTACATCGTGTTGCAGACGGTTGCCGCCTGCATTCCCTAACGAAGCAAGGCCTAGTCTACGCTTTAGCAAACGAAAGTCAAATCACCTTGTTTGATGTTTCGGCTTTGTTTCTCCTCGCGATCGGTCGCCTTCAGAAGGGCGCGCGGCGCTCGAAGTCGCCCTAAGTGGCTAAAAAGTTCTGTTTTGCTGTATCGAGCACCCGAGAAACGGGGCCGACGCCCTCCGCTGGCATCAAAATCTCCCTTGCAGGGGTCGAATCGTGTTGCCCTGATCGTTAATCTGAGCAATGCAAACGGCCATAAAAGACAGAGCGGCCGGATCGGGCACCTTCACCCGATCCGACCGACAGCAAAACAGAAAAATCTAGCCACATTCGCGAACATGGCCTGCAAAAGACCGAGAGCGCGCGCTACCCGAGCAGGGCGCCGGCCACCGCTGCGGCGACGCTGTCGTCTGCCGACCAGGTACCCTCGTCGTCGGAGGAGCAATCCAGCTCGAGCTCCACGCTCTCGGGTGCATCCTCCTGCGCCGCCTGCATCAGGCACTCCCCCATCCAGGCAAGCGTCTCCTCGGGCGATATCGCGGTCTCCCCGGCATCGGCGGCGCGCTGGTTCAAAAGCTCCTGCGCGCGCGTCGCGACATCGGTCAGCGACTTGCAGGTCAGCTCGATCGTGGCCGTCGCGGTCTTGGCCTCGTCGTCGACCTCGACGGACGCAACCTCGTACTCCATCCCCTCGAACAGAGCGTTCAGGAACCCCTGCGTATCGACGCCCAGGCCGGAAAGCGCACCCGTCGACTCCAGGTTGGAGACCATGGTCTGGCGCGCCTGGGATTCCTCATCGAGCAGCATATCGAAATCGGACGCGAGTCCGTCGCGCACGATCTGCTCGGGCGACGGACCGAACAGCCCGCATCCTCCCAGCGCAAGCGCGCAGGCAAGCGCACCTATCCCCGCCGCGTGCGCGACGGGCCTGTTCATCCTCATGTACATCCTCCGACGACCCCGTGTCACACCGTCTGCGCTACTCCTTGGCGCCATACTGCTCGTAATAGGCGTCGATGGCCTGCTTGAGGGTATCGTCGATCACCACGCGGCCCGCGACCTCGCGGTTGTAGAGGTGCTCGACGACCTCGGCCATGGACACGATACTCGCCACGGGGAACCCGTACTTCTCCTGGATCTCGCGCTGCGCGGTGTGCACGCCGCCCTTGCCGACCTCCATGCGGTTCAGGCTCACGATCAAGCCCTTGACCTCGACATCGGCCGCGGCCTTGAGCTTGGGATAGGTTTCGTCGATGGACTTGCCGGACGTGGTGACGTCCTCGACCATGATGACGCGGTCGCCATCCTTGAGCTCGTAGCCGAGCATGCCGCCCTTGTCCGCGCCGTGGTCCTTGACCTCCTTGCGGTCGGAGCAGTACTTGACCTCCTTGCCGTACAGCTCGTGCAGCGCGATCGAGGTGACCACCGACAGCGGGATGCCCTTGTAGGCTGGCCCGAAGACGACGTCGAAATCGAGGCCGAAGTTGTCGTGGATGGCGCGCGCGTAGTACTGGCCGAGGCGCTTGAGCTGCTCACCGGTCACATAGGCGCCCGCGTTCATGAAAAACGGAGACTGGCGGCCGCTCTTCAACGTGAACTCACCGAACTTGAGCACGTCGGACTCCACCATAAACTCGATGAACTCTTGCTTGTAGGCCTCCATGGCAATCCTCCCGGACATCTGACGCCGCGCGACGGCGGACATGAACTTCATGCCCCATCATACCAGCGCCGCCGCAACCGTGCGCGATGTATGGGCTCCTCGCCTCGGGTACCGGCCCGCCGCTCTCGCGCTGCCGCGATGGGTTGAAACGAACCCGTCCCCAATCAACCCGTCCCCGAGCACCCAAAAAACGTGTATATCGAGTTTGGTGCGATTTTTCGGTGCCCTTTGCCCACATGCGCCGCACCCCTCGGCATTTGCCCAGTTGTTTCCTGCGGAAATGCTGAGGGGTGTAGCGGTGGTGGAGAGGTGTGCCTCAAAAATCGCACCAAACTCAGCCTACTTTCTTTATAGGTTTTAACTAAAACGGAATTTTATGCACTTTTGTGATGGGAATATACACTCTATGCACTTCCAGGCGTGCCCGTGGACTTGTGCCCAACCGGCGGCGGCGGACGTGTCGAACAAAGTTGCCCGCGCGCCCGAGCAGGAAAAAATTATTTCGCACCGCAGGGTGCCAACACGTTCCCGTAAGCGTCGTGTAAAGTCCAATCTCACCTGCCTTTAACAGCGGTTTTCCTTCTGGAAAAAAATTTTCTACGGCTAGCGAAAAATGCTTGCAAATCGCCGTGTTGTTACGCCACTATAGTGGTAGTACGCACCCCGTGGTGCGCATCCTTTTAACACATCGTCAGCAATGGCGGTACGGCTCCGAAGAGGGGAGCCACAAGGAAAGGAGAGATACCGTGACACGCGCAATCGACAAGCTCGAGCCCTTCCAGAGGGCGATCACCAAGGCGCACCTCGCCTCCACCGGTGTCGCCATCGATTCTCTGGAGAACCCCGACAAGCCGCTGATCGCGATCGCCAACAGCTGGAACGAGATGTGCCCCGGCCACGAGCCCCTGCGCCAGCTCGCATCCGAGGTCAAGAAGGGCATCCTCGAGGCGGGCGGCGAGCCCATCGAGTTCAACACCATCGCCATCTGCGACGGTATCGCCCAGGGCCACGCCGGTATGCATTACAGCCTTCCGCACCGCGAGATCATCGCTGACTCCTGCGAGGCCCAGATCCTCGGCCTGAACGTCTTCGACGGCGTCGTGTACATGGCCAGCTGCGACAAGATCGTCCCCGCCATGCTCATGGCCGCCGGCCGCATCAACCTGCCCGCAGCCCTCGTCTCCGCAGGCCCCTGCTGGGATGAGATCAAGCCGAGCGACTCCAAGGCCCTGCGCGCGTCCTTCCTGCGCGGCGAGGCCACCGAGCTCGACGTCATCGAGGGCACGCTCAAGTACTACACCGGCCCCGGCATCTGCCCGTTCCTGGGTACCGCCAATACCATGTGCTGCCTGGCCGAGGGCCTGGGCATGATGGTCCCGGGTGGCGCGCTGCAGCCCGCCCCCACCGCCATGCGCCGCTTCCTCGCCCGCCGCACCGGCGCCGCCGTCGTCGACCTGGTCCGCAAGGGCATCAAGCCGAGCGACATCATGACCGAGGCCGCGTTCCAGAACGCCGTGACCCTGCTCGCCTCCATCGGCGGCTCCCTGAACGCCCTGCTGCACCTACCCGCCATCGCCGCTGAGCTCGGCCTCGAGGTCACCTGGGCGCAGGTCGCCGAGACCACGAGCCGCGTGCCGCTGGTCACCAACATCACGCCCAACGGCGATCGCTCCTGCATCAACCTGTACAAGGCCGGCGGCATCCCCGCCGTCCTCAAGACAATCGAAAAAGATCTCGACCTGTCGGTCATGACCATCAACGGCAAGACCATGGGCGAGAACCTCGAGGGCGACATCGAGATCGACCGCTCCATCATCCGCACGCAGGACGACCCCGAGTCCGTCGCCAACGGCATCCAGGTGCTCTACGGCAACCTGGCCCCCGAGGGCACGCTCGTCAAGACCTCCGCGGTCCCCGACGACCAGCACACCTTCGACGGCCCGGCCATGTGCTTCAACAGCGAGGAGGAGTGCTTCGCCGCCTACAACGCGCACAAGATCCCCGCGGGCACCGCGGTCATCATCCGCTACGAGGGCCCCAAGGGCGGCCCGGGCATGAAGGAGCTGCACCGCGTCACCGAGATCATGAAGGGCATCCCGGGCTCCGCGGTCATCACCGACGGCCGCTTCTCCGGCGCGTCCGGCGGCCTGTCCGTCGGCTACCTGTGCCCCGAGGCAGCTGAGGGCGGTCCGATCGCCCTGGTCCAGGATGGCGACATGGTCCACATCAACCTTGCCGACAACGCGATCTCCTTCGACGTCTCCGACGAGGAGCTCGAGGAGCGCCGCAAGAACTGGACGCCCGTCGTCCACGACTTCAAGGGCAAGGTGCTCGCCCGCTACCTCAAGGAGGTCGGCCCCGCCAAGGACGGCGCCCTGCTCGGCGCGTAACGTCTGCCAATAATCGGCGACTCAAGCCCTGGTTGGCCCAGCCAACCAGGGCTTTTTTAGTTGTGCAAATCGGGGACGTACCTGTTGCGTGCATGCATGCACGCAACAGGTACGTCCCCGATTTGCATGGCGCCGCCCGCCCCGCGGCGCATCAAAAACCCCGACCGGCGAGGATGCCGATCGGGGCGCAACCATGCGATAGCGCGAAAGCCTACTCGCCGCAGCCGCTCTCGATGAGCTCGACGAGCGCCTTCACGGCCTCCTGCTCGTCCTCGCCGTCGGCGGTGATGACGATGGTGGTGCCGCAGGCGAGGCCCTGGGTCATGAGGGCCAGCATGCTCTTGGCGTTCACGCCGTCGCCCTCGGCGCCGGCCTTCTTGACCGTGACGTTGGACTTGAAGCCGGAAGCGGTCTTGGTGAACATGGAAGCCGGACGAGCGTGCAGGCCGGTCGCGTTGACGATGGTGGTCTCCTCAGAGTACATGGGAATCTCTCCTTTTCTATATTGAGCGCAAGCTCATCTGCGCCGGACACCCCTGCGGCCCGGACTATAACCTACCCTTTACTTTACCACGTAACAGCAACGTCACGCGTTACACCATCTCACGAACGGCCTCATGCAGGCGCTGACGGTCAGCCGGATCGTCGCTGTTGTAGTGACGGGAGTTCACGATGTACTCCTCGATGGTGTTGAGGTTCTCCTCGGTCGGCTCGATACCAAGCTCGCCCAGCGTCAGCGGCAGGTCCATCTTGCGCATGAACTCGCGCAGCTCCTCCTCCTTGTCCTTCAGGCCGTTGAAGTAGAGCTGGCAGAACAGGCCCACGGCGACGATCTCGCCGTGGATGGCGTCGGCCGCCTCATGGGTGAAGTGCGTGCGGACGCCGTCGTAGATGACGTGCGCGAGCTCGGACTGACGGAAGCTCTTGGTGGTGTTGGCAATGACGCCCGTGGTGATGACGTTCAAAAACGCCATGTCGGAGAGGTTCTTGGTGACCTTGCCGGCACGGTTGTCCTCGATGGCGTCGAGCGCGATCTTGTCGAGCACGTCGTACACGTAGGCAGCCATGTTGAAGGCGGTGAAGACGTCGATCGGCGTATCCTCGAGGTGCATCTCGGGCTTGCCGTTCAGCATCTCGATCTTCTTGGCCATCGCGTCCATGACGCCCGCGGCGTTGTAGCGGTGCGGGCAGGCGGCGATGACGTCGAGGTCCATGTAGACGGCATCGATCTCGTGGTCGAAGCGCCAAGAGCGCAGCTTGCCGCCCTCAGCGGTGTACATGACGCTCATGCAGGTGAACGGCGCGCAGGTGGAGGCAGAGGTCGGGACGTTGATAGCGCCCAGGTGGGCCACCTCGCCCACCGCCTTTGCCAGGTCGGTGATCTTGCCGCCGCCGACGCCCACAATCTCGTCGCAGCCGGCCTCATGGGCCTTGGCGGCGAGCTCCTCGGCGCCCTCGTAGCAGCACCAGCCCGTCCAGATCTCGAGCTGCCAGGAGACACCGGCGGCCTCCATGCTGGGGACCAGGCGGTCCTTGACGGCGTCCCAGGAGCGCGGGCCGGCGACGATCAGCATCTTGTTGCCAAAGCGCTTGAACTCCTCGCCGAGCTGCTCGAGCAGACCCTGCTCGCAGCGAACGCGACCGGCGCCGAACTTGATTGCGGTATCCAATTCAACTGCCATGATGCTTCCTTTCCCCGAAGTTGGCAATTTCTATGCACACGGTGCGGGCGAAACCCCTGCACTTCGCCCGCACCGTAGGTGCCGACTCACATTAGCCGCGCAGCTCGCGCACGGCAGCGGCGGCCTCGGCGGCGATGGCCTCGACGCGGGAGAAGTCGCCGTCAGCGAACAGGTTGGGCTTGACCATCCAGGTGCCGCCGGCGGCGATGATGGCGTCGCAGCTCAAGAAGTCGCGCACGTTGTCGGTGTTCACACCGCCCGTGGGCATGAATCGATGACCGACGAACACGCTGGCCAGGGCCTTGATACCGGCCAGACCGCCGTACAGATTCGCCGGGAAGAACTTCGTCACGTCGAGACCGCGGTTGATCATGGCCATGATCTCGGTCGGGGTGACGGCGGCCGGGATGATGTTCACCTCGTGCTCGATGCACCAATCGACGGTGGCCATGTCGTAGCCGGGGGACACGATGAACTTGGCGCCGGCGTCGACCGCGCGCTTGCACTGGTCGAGGTTCACCACGGTGCCGGCACCGACCAGGATGTCGGGGCACTTCTCGGCCATCTCGCGGATGCAATCGGCGGCAGCGGCGGTGCGGAAGGTGACCTCAGCGGCGGGAAGGCCGCCGGCGACCAGCGCGTTGGCCATGGGAACGGCGTCCTCGACCTTCTCAAGCACCACGACGGGCACGACACCCGTCTTCTCGACCTGCTCGTAGAATCCGTTCTGCTTCATGTACTCAGTCGACATCTTGCTTCCCTTCTCTTGTCGATCTGCCTGATTCATCTATGCAAACAGGGGCCGGATGCGGCACCGCGCGCCTCACGGCAGGCAGGTGCACCAGACCTCCTGGTTATGGAAGATCGAGAAATCGTTGAACCCGAAGCGCTCCGCTGCGGGCTGCTCGCCGTCGCAGACGCGCTCGAGCAGCTCGAGCAGCGAAGAGCCCAGCTCGTCGATCGTCGATGCGCCCTCCACGGCGCCCGACGCGTCGAAGTCGATGTTGTCCGCCATGCGCGCCGCGCACTCGACGTTGCCCGTCACCTTGATGACCGGTATGAGCGGGTTGCCGATCGGCGTGCCGCGCCCGGTGGTGAAGATCAGCACCTGGGCGCCGCCCGCCGTCATGCCCGACACCGACTCGATGTCGTAGCCCGGCGTGTCCATGATCACCAGGCCGCGCCTGCCGGGTCGCGCACCGTAAGGGACGACCTCCATGATCGGGGAGGTTCCGCCCTTGGAGATGCCGCCCAGCGCCTTCTCCTCGAGCGTCGAGAGCCCGCCGGCCATGTTTCCGGGAGAGGGGTTCGCGCCGCGCACGTCGACGCCCGCCTCGGCAAAGCTGCGCTCCAGCCCGCAGACGATCCGGTAGATATCATCCGCCACGTCCGGGGTCGCGGCGCGCGCGGCGAGCAGGTCCTCGGTGCCGATGAGCTCGGTCGTCTCGCCGAGCATCACGGTGCCCCCGGCAGCGACGACCGCGTCGCTCACCACGCCCGCCACGGGATTCGCCGCAAGGCCGCTCGTGGCATCGGAGCCTCCGCAGTTGGTGCCGAGCACCAGGTCGGCCAGGCCCATCTCGCAGCGCTCGGCACCCGCCGCGCGCTCCGTAAGGCCGCGCGCCAACTCGACGCCGTGCTCGATCGCGGCAGCGGAGCCGCCGCAGTCCTGGAACGTCATGACCTCGAGCGGCTTATCCGAGCGCGAGCGCACGGCCTCGGCAAGCTCGTAGGGCTTGGTGGACTCGCACCCCAACCCGACGATGAGCGTGCCGAACACGTTCGGGTTGAGCGCGAGATTCGCAAGGCAGCGGCGCATGATCTCGATGCCGCTGCCCACCTGACCGCAGCCCTTGGAGTTCTCGACCGCCACGGCCCCGGGCACCGCATCGGCGATGCGCCGCGCGACCATGTTGGCGCAGCCGCATGTCGAGAGCACCATCACATGGTTGCGGATGCCGATGCTGCCGTCGGGTCTTCGGTACCCCCTCATGCGCCCACCCCCGTCTTGATGCTTTCGATGTTATGGATATGCACGTACGAGCCGCGACCGACCGGCGACGTCACGCGCCCGATGATCTGGCCGTACTTGGTGACCGTGTCGCCCGCGTCGCGCTCGATAAGGCAGATCTTGTGGAAGCGCGGGATGTCCTCGCGCGCGGTCAGCATGCAGGCGACCTCGCCGCTCTTGGTGCGCACGCAGACCTTCTCGCCCGCGCTCACCGCGTCGATAACCGTGGCGACGTCGTCCGATGCCGCCATGCGCAGCGCGCGCTTATCCATAGATCACAGAGCTCCCGTTTTCCTACTGGCCTACTGGTCGGATTTCTTGCCCAGGTGCGACAGCGGGTCCTCGAACTTCGAGAACGCGATGCCCGGATGTGCCGGCGCGATGTGCTCGCAGATCCAATCGTATGCTTCCTTCATGCGCGAGCGGCGGACCCACAGGCCCGACAGCTGCAGCACGAAGTAGACGCGGTCGGACTGGTTGGCGTCCATCTGCGCCTGCATCTCAGGCGTGACCTCGTCGAACTGGTCGGCGGTCTTGTAGCCCATGACCTCGAGCATGAGGTCGTTGTTGCTCGCCGCCTTGAGGTTCACGCTCAAAACCTGCTCCCACGGCAGGACGATGATGTCATCCGGCTTCGTGAAGTCCGTCACGCCGTCTTCGGTGTACTCGAACAGCGGGCCGCGGTCGCTCATCTTGCGCACGTTGAACACGACGCCCGCGATGAAGCAGACGGCAACCGCCACCGAGATGATCGGCCACACGATGTTGCCCCCGCCCTGGGTGAAGCCCAGAGCGACGATGCACACCGCGATGACCACATACGACAGGCTGATGGCGAACAGCCTGCGCATGTCGTTATACACAACGAGTTTGTCCACAGGAGTAACCTCGCTTTATTTCCAAACTTACGAGCGTAGGACCTCGAGGAATCCCACGACGTCGGCCAGGCTGTCGAACGAGAGCACCGCGTCGCGGCGGATGTTCTCGCGGTTGCCTTCGGGCTGATCCAGAATCGGGTAGCCCTCGGTGACCGAATCCATATTCGTCAGATCGTCGAACACGAAGCCCGACGTGAAGCCGCCGGCATTGGCGGCACGGATGCCCGCATGGCTGTCTTCCAGCACCAGGGTGTGCGCGGGGTCGGCGTCGATGAGGGCCGCCGCCTTGAGGAAGATCTCCGGGTCGGGCTTGCCGTTTTTGACCTGGGAACCGTCCATGATGTAGGGGAAGGCGTGCGAGAGGTACTCGGCCTCCATGTACTCATCGATGAGCGGCCGGACCGTGGAGCTCGCGAGCGCATAGGGGATCTTGCGCTCCTGAAGGTAGTTCAAAAGCTCCAGCAGGCCCTTCTTCTTGCCCACGCGGCCGTTTTGCTCCATGCGCACGGCCGTCTTCTGCTTCTTGATGTACTCGCGCCACGTGGTGACGTCCTTGTCCTCACCGAACGCGTGGCGCAGCTCGGCGACGACCTCGTGCTCGATCCTGCCGCACAGGTGCATGTACAGGGCAGGGTTCATCTGGAACCCGAAGGCGCGGGCTGCGCGCAGATACGCCCGGTAGCACAGGCGCTCACTGTCGAAGATAAGACCGTCCATATCGAAGAGGACTGCCTGAAACGGACCCACGTCGAGCTCCTTTTCGTTCGAATACCCGTTACAAAAGATAAGGCCTGCGCCCTCCTGCGGGTGCGCGGAGAGGTGCAGGCCTGAAAGATCGAAGGCGCTTAGGCCCTGATCTCGTTCACCGGCTCCTCGCCGGCGACGAAGCGCTCAACATCGCCAACGCACTTCTCGCCCATGCCGCGCAGGCACTCCTCCGTGTAGGCGGAGATGTGCGGGCACACGAGAACCTTGGGATGGTTGAAGTACGGATCGTCGGCGCGCGGCGGCTCGTCGTGCATGACGTCCATCGCGAGGCCCTTGACCGTACCGTCCTCCAGGGCGGCCAGCATAGCAGGCTGGTCGATGAGGTCGGCGCGGGCGTTGTCCACCACGTAGACACCCTTCTTCATCTTGGAGAGGGCATCGGCGTTCAGGATGTGGAACGACGTGGGGTTGAGGTCGGCGTTGAGCGTCAGGATGTCGCAGTTGGAGACCACGGTGTCGAGGTCGGTGTACTGGAAGTCGACGCCCTGGGCGCGCAGCCCCTCGGCCCACTCGTCGCGCTGGACCGGGTCGCAGGCCAGGACCTTGAGGTCGTAGCCGCGGGCCAGGATCTCGACGACGCGGGTGCCGATGTTGCCGCAGCCGATGATGCCGAGGGTCTTGCCGGACACGCCGTTGCCCACAAAGGAGGCACGGTCGGCCCAACGTCCCTCGTTGGCGGCCACGTGGGAGTCGCTCACCTGACGCATGCAGTCGAGCAGCAGCGCCACGGCGCCCTCGGCCACGGCGTCGCGCTCGACGAGCGGCGGCACGGTGGTCAGGATGCAGCCCGTCGCGTTGCAGGCCTTGACATCGACGTTGTTGTAGCCGATGCCGTGGCGCGAAAGCAGCAGCAGGTCGGTCTTGTGCTCGAAGAACTCAGCGTCGAAAAACGGGGTCACCGAGGAGATGATGACGTTGTAGTCCTTGAGGGTCTCGGCCAGCTCGGCGCCGTGGGCGTCGCCCGCCACGCGGACACGCTCGACCGTGCCGATCTTCTCAAGGCGCTCCATCTGATCGGGGAAGCGGCGCCCGAACGACGAGGAGTTAACGATTGCGATGCGATATTCCATCTAAGTCGCGCATCCTATCTGATCGCAGGTTCAGTTCAAACGGACTACTTGCCGCACTTGGCCAGAGCGCCAGCCAGAGAGACGTTCTCGGAGGACGGAATCTTCTGGAAGTAGACGGTCACGCCCGCATCGCCGATAGCCTTGGCGATGTCGGCGTCGTCGTCGGTCAGGCCGACGGACTCGATGACCTTGGTGGAGCCGGGCTTGATGGCGATGCCGCCAACGTTCAGCTCCTTGATGGGCACGCCGCCGTCGACCGCGACCTTGGCGTAGGCCAGGGACTTGAAGATCAGCGCGACCTTGTCGTCGCCGAACTGGTTGGCGTTCCACTGGTCGACGAGGCCCTGAGCGGAGTAGACCTTGATCTTCAGACCACCGGTGGACTGGGTGGACTCGTAGATCTCCTTCATGAACTCATCGTTGGCGGTGGCGTCGTCGACAACGTAGGCGGCGTTGGTGCCCTTGCCCTTGGTCCACACCTGCATGACCTGGCCGTGAACCAGACGGTCGTCGATACGCGCGAGGGTGATCTCTGCCATGATAGTTTCTCCAATCCCTAGTGGGTTACTAAAAAGGGGTACACACCCCCTATAGAGATATGTACCCCAAATCGGACAATTAGCCCTTGAGGTTGGCGCGGTTGATGAGGCGAGCGCCCATCTTGCCGGCCTCGACGGCGGTCGCGGCGAGCTCGTGGCCGTCCTCGGCCATGTCGAGCTGCTGGATCGTCTCGATGAGCATCGGCATGTTCACGCCGAGGATGACGTCGCAGTCGACCTTGCCGACGCAGGCAAGCGCGACGTTGGAGGGGCTGCCGCCCATGAGGTCGCACATGATGATGGTGTGCGCACCGGCCTCCTCGTTCTTCTCGACGATCTCGAACGCCTTGGCGCGCAGATCGTCGACGGACTGACCGGGCACGAGACCCAGGGCGTCAACGTTCTCCTGCTCGCCCATGATCATCTCGGCGCTCTTCTTGAGCTCGATGCCGAACAGGCCGTGGGTGATGATGAGGACCTTGTTCATACGTGTGCGCTCCTTATTCGCTCAGAATCTCTCTTAGAGGATGCCGACGACCGCGAGGACGATCAGGATGACCGTGAAGCCGAGCATGGCCTGGGTCACCTTCATGCCCTTCTTCTGGAAGAAGAAGAACAGGGCCATAACGGCGATCAGCGGCAGCAGGCCGGGCAGGATGCCGTCCAAGGTCTCCTGGAGGACGAAGGGCCTACCGGACAGGTCGGCCTCGATCGGGGTGGACAGCTTGACGTAGCTTGCAGCCATGCAGCCCATCATGAACAGGCCGAGCACGCCGAGCGCGTCGATGATGGACTTGATGCGGCCGCCCTTCATGACCTCGAGCGCGGCGCGACGGCCCATGGTGTAGCCCATGCGGGTGAACAGGTAGCCGTAGATGAAGGTCGCGGTGGCGAAGCACACGAACGGCATGACGGCGCCCAGCGGGTTGCCCTCCTGGCACAGGCCCAGGAACAGGGAGATGCAGATGTACTGAACGGTACCGGAGTCGATGGAGTCGCCGACGCCGGCCAGCGGGCCCATCAGGCCGATCTTGGTGTTCTGGATCATGGAGGCGTCGAGGGCGGGCTCGCCGGCGTTCAGGGCCTTGGCGCGCTCCTCCTCGAGGGAGACGGTGATACCGGAGATGATACCGCCGCCCCAGACGGCCTGGGTGTTGAAGAACTGCAGGTGACGCTGGTAGGCCTCGCCCAGGAACACGGGGTTCTTGTAGAGCTTCTTCAGCACGGGCATAAGGCCGAAGCACAGCGAGGGCGCGATCATACGGTCGAAGGTGTGCGGCACCTCGTTGCACCACCACCAGCGGAACCAGACCTTCATGATGTCGCCCTTGGTGATCTCGTCGGGCTTGTTGGCCTCGCCGAGCATCAAACGGGGATCGGCATGGATCATGCCGTCTTCATCGAGGTAATCGTGATAGTCCTGGGAAAGCTTCTCGACTTCGCTCATGAGTATGTTCCCTTCCTTTCTATGAGATATGGGGCCTGGCGATTAGGCTTCGGCCTTCGTGGTGAACATGTTGTAGCAGAAGGCGATGATGACGCCGAAGATTGCCCAGGTGATCATGGTGATGCTCAGGCCGGCCCTGGTGGTGAGAACGACCAGGAAGTAAGCCAGGAAGAAGAACACGAGGAGCTTGCGGCTGCCGATAACGTGCATGGTGATGGCGATACCGAGAGCGGCAAGACCACCGGAGACGACGTCGAGGGCATGCAGCACGGGGCCGTTGCTGATGGCGTTCATAACGTCGGAGATGACCGGGGCGCCCAGGTACAGGGCGATGGTGATCGTCGGGACGAACAGCGCGAAGGCGAAGATGGTCGGCATGACGGCGATCCAGAAGACCAGACCACGGGAGTCGGCCTTGACGGCGCACTGATCCATCTTGTTCACGGCGATGGTGTTCAGGAAGAAGCGGAGCTGGTACAGGTAGCTACCCATCAGGCCGACGGGCACCGCGATCGCGACTGCGGCCTCGGGGTCAAGGTCGCCCAGAATCGCGACGGACACGGCGATGGCCGATGCCACCGCAGGCTCGGAGGGCATAGCGCCGCCGGGGGCGACGACACCCATGTAGATGAGCTGGATGGTAGCGGTGACGACCATGGCCTGGTGCATATCGCCCAGGATGAGGCCGACCCAGAAGCCCGCCATCAACGGCGAGAAACGCATGGTGAGGGTAGCATAACCAAGCGCGCGAGATTCGATTGCCGCCACGAAGAGGGCAATCAGCAATGCTTGCACAATTGTCATAATGCCTTTCCTTTCTCTCCTCTTTTCCGGAAGATGGTGGAGTGCGTCTTCTCCATCCCTCCCCGTTGCCCCAACGAGGCCCCTCGTTAAGACAAACCTTGGGCTTTTCGCCCCTTTGACCAAAAGTCTATGTGTTTTTCTGTTGTACTTGAAGAAATTATTTTTCTTTCTGGCGAACGGTCTTTGCCTTATCGCCTGCCGAATTTAGACGTTTTTACGAAGTGTTTTGTGCTACCCGCTCATTGCGCGGGGTCTTTTCTTACTTGTGACATAATTTTTGCAGATAATAGGCTATTTTTTAATTGCTAGGCCCGATATGTCATTTGCCTGTTGATGTGATGCTCCTGTGACGTTTTCAAAACGGACAAAGTGATTATTGCCGTATACAGACCGTTTACCACCGTTCAGCCGGTTGACCTTTTGTTATGTAGGCTGAAAAATAATTTTTTTCTTCGAGAGCCCTCTGTGCGCAAGAATATTTGAGTACACTTGTGGCATAAGCTCATATTGATATAGCAATATGAACCGCTGACCAGTCTGGACCATCAATGGCACGCAACACTGTTCTCCTCAAGATCAAGTCCCTCATGCCCTCGCTCTCGACCAAGGAGCAGAGCATCGCGAACTTCGTGCTCGAGGATCCCCGATTCGCCTCCCGCATGACCATCAACGAGATGGCGGCACAGCTCGGCGTGGCCGACTCCACGGTGTTCAAGTTCACCAAGAAGCTCGGGTATCGGGGCTTTCGCGATTTCCGCACCGATCTGCTCGCCGAGGAGTTCGATCCGCAGATCTCCATCCACGAGAACGTGACGCCCGAGGACACCCCGGTCGTCGTGGCGCAGAAGATCTTCCATTCCAGCGCGAAATCCCTTCACGACACCCTGTCGCTGCTCAACGAGCACGACTTGGATCAGGCGATTGATTTTATGCTGGGCGCCTCGCACATCTCCCTGTACGGCTGCGGCGAATCGGGCGTCATCGCGCTCGACGCCTACCAGAAGTTCCTGCGCTCGCCCATCCCCTGCCACTTCATCACCGACACGCACATGCAGCTCATGCAGGCCGCGCAGTTGACGCCCGACGACTGCGCTATCGTCATCTCGCACACGGGCGCCACGCGCGAGATGATCGAGATCGCCCGCATCGCCCACGAGGCCCGCGCGCGCGTCATCCTCATCACGAGCTACCCCTCGCAGCACATCTCCGAATACGCCGACGTCACCTTCGTCTCGACCTCGGACGAAACGGGATACCGCCCCGAGTCGCTTTCGTGCCGTTTCGCGCAGCTCGCCATCATCGATACGCTCTACACGGCGCTCATGTTCCGCGTGCAGGGGACGGCCGAATCGCTGCGCAAGATACGCGAGGCCATCAATCTGACCAAAGTGGACGATTAGCGAAGCGCGCCGATGGGTTGGTTGGGGACGGGTTCGTTCCAACCCATTTTCGTTTGCACGCCGTGATCATAGATGGGTTGGAACGAACCCGTCCCCAAACGACCCCTAGGCGTGCTTGCTAGCCGCTGTAGCGGGCCAAGAATGCGCGCGTGCGCTCCTGCCGGGGGTTGCCGAACACCTCTGCGGGGGCTCCCTCCTCGACGATCATGCCGCCATCCATGAAGACGACGCGGTCGGCCACATCGCGCGCGAACGCCATCTCGTGCGTCACGATGATCATGGTGATGTCCTCCGCCGCGAGCTGCCTGATGACCTTGAGCACCTCTCCGGTGAGCTCGGGATCGAGCGCGCTGGTCGGCTCGTCGAAAAACAGGATGTCGGGGTTAAGCGCCAGGGCGCGCGCGATGCTTGCGCGCTGCTGCTGGCCTCCCGAGAGCTGGCAGGGAACCTTGTCCTCGCAGCCGGTGAGGCCCATCTTGGCGATCAGGGAGCGCGCCTGCTGCTCCACCTCGGAGCGGTCGCGCTTTTGCACCACGATCGGCGCGTCCATGATATTGCGCAGCACCGTCATGTGCGGAAACAGGTTATAGCTCTGGAAGACCAGCCCGAAGCGGCTCTTGGCGCGACGCATGGTGTCGCCTCGCACGTAGCTCACCTGCCCGTCCGCGTCGGTCGACGCCACGACGAGGTCGCCATAGGACAGCGTGCCCGCGTCGATCTGCTCAAGCGTCGTCGCGCAGCGCAGCATCGTCGACTTGCCGCCGCCCGACGGGCCGATGATCGCCACCACCTCGCCCGGCTCGACCGCCAGCGAGATGTCGCGCAACACGACGTTGTCGCCGAATGCCTTGCTCACATGCTCCATCGAGAACACCGCATCAGCCACGGTACGCTCCTTTCCTGCTATCGGCTCGCGCCGCCCTGCCATGCACGCCCGTCCTCCATGGCCAAGCGGAGCGGAACGGATTTCCTAGTCGTGGTAGTAGTTCAGCTTCTTCTCGACGAACCCGATCACGATCTCGACGAGGAAGTTGAACACCCAGTAGAACGCAGCAGAGATAGCGAAGGGAACCATGCTCACCTGCGAGGCCACCAGCGCCTTGGCCGTGGAGAACATCTCCGCCACGCCGATCGCGAACGCGAGCGACGTGTCCTTCACGAGCGTGATGATCTCGTTGCCCATGGCGGGAAGGATGCGCTTGACGACCTGCGGCAGCACAATGCGCACGAACGTCTGCATCCGCGAATACCCCAGCACCTCGGCCGCCTCGTACTGGCCGCGCGGGATGGATTGGATGCCGCTGCGGTAGATCTCGGCGAAATAGGCCGCGTAGTTGACGATGAACGCCACGATGCACGCCTGCCATTTGGAATCGGTGGTCAGCTCGATGCCGAACACGTAGTACGGGGCGAAGTAGATGGCGAACATCTGCAGCATGAGCGGCGTGCCGCGCAGCACGGAGATGTAGACGCGCGCCAGCGCCCGCAGCGGGACGAAGCGGCTCATGCGCGCCAGAGCGATGGGGACCGCCAGCGGAATAGACCCCACCAAGGTGAGCACGAAGATCTGGATGGTCGTGCCGAAACCCTCCAGCAGCATCCCGACCATGGTTGCAATATCCATCTGCATCCCTTCAAGCAAAATGGTGGGAAAACGAGGAAGCCCCGTTTTCCCACCGCATTCGAAATTTTAGGGACTGTCCCTAAAATTTCACGGTCCTGCGCTACTCGAGCACCCAGTTATCGTAGCTGATGCCGTACTCGGCGTACTTGTTGCACAGCTCCTCGATGGTGCCGTCCTCGTCCATCTCGCGCAGGGTCTCGGTCACCTTGTCGGCGAGCTGCTGGTTACCCTTCTTGAAGCCGACAGCGTAGTGCTCCTCGGACAGCATGTCGGGCAGCTGCGCGTAGGCGTCGGGGTTGGCGGCCATCTGGTACTCGGCGATGGACAGGTCGCACGCCACCGCGTCGACGGCGCCAGACTCGAGCTGCATGAAGGCCGTGTTGTACTCGCCGATCTGCTCGAGCGAGGCGAACGTCGCGGCAAGGTCGGCCTGGTCGCCCTCGAGCACGTCGAGCGCGGCGGAGTCGACCTGGGTGATGACCGTCTTGCCCGCAAGGTCATCGAAGCTCTCGATGCCGCTGTCGGCCTTCACGACCACAACTTGGCCGTTGAGCATGTAGGGCTCGGAGAAGGTGTAGTCGTCCTCGCGGCCCTCCATGGTGAAGCCGTTCCAGATGCAGGAGATGGCGCCGGAATCAAGCAGCGTGTCCTTGGCGTCCCAGTCGATGGGCTCGTAGGTGACCTCCCAGCCGCAGCGCTGGGCGACCTCGGCAGCAAGGTCGAGGTCGAAGCCGGTGAACTCGCCGTCATCGCCCACGAAGCCGTAGGGCGGATAGGCCTGGTCGAAGCCGACGATGAGCTCGGTGATGTCGGCAGAGTTGTCGGCGCCCGATGCCGCAGCCGAACCGGAGTCGGCCGGCTCGTCGGAAGCAGGGCTGCCGCCGCACGCGGCGAGCGCGAACGCGCACACGAGCGCCACGGTCGCGGCAAGCATGGTGAACAGACGGGATCTCTTCATGGTGCAACCTTCCCTTAAATATCTCGCAACGCTGTTCACTTTACTATGGTGGAGTATTCTCGGCAAGGATTATTTTCCCGTGTGTCAGATTTATTTCCGCCGACTCGGCGGCGACAGGCTTCGACACCTGCCGCGCGCTACGATGCCGTCGGAATGATGCCCTTCTCGATGCAGCGCCTCACGATGGCGGCCATCTCGGCGCGCGTCGTATTGTTGTGCGGCGCCACGTAACGGCCCTCGACAAGCGACACGCCGTCGATGACGCCCTTGTTGAGCGCCCAGATCACGTTTTCCGTCGCCCACGGGCTCGTCGTCGCCCAATCGAGCATGCTGTGGTACTTGCTCGCATCCAGCGAATCGCCCGTCTTGCGCGCGATGTTCGCGGCAACGCTTGCAAGCTGCTCGCGCGGCAGGGGCTCGTTCACGCCGAAGCGCACGTACGTGCCGGTCGCGGGATCCCCGATGCCGTTCATGTAGCCGTGGTACACCGCCCAGTTGATGGCGTCGGCATAGTACTTGCTCTGATCGACATCGGCAAAATTGCAGGCAGGGGCCTTTTCCCCGTTCCCGAAGATGTTGTAGAGCACGCATGCCACGTCTTGGCGCACGATGGCCTCGTTGGGAGCGAAGCGCAGCACGGGGTCCGCAAGGCCGCTCATGTACCCGTTCTTATACACATAGACGATGTCGTCGTAGTACCATGCGCGGTCGACGTCGAAAAACGGCAGCTCGTCGGATTCGTCGGAGCCCGTATCGCCCGACAGGGCCTCGTCCTCGGCGATGTATTCCAGGCAGGTCGCCCGCTCGCGCTCGTAGCGCGCCTTGTAGCTCGCGCCGTACGCGTAGTCGTCCACGTTGTTGACCACGGCGTCGCACAGGGCGTTCACGAACTCCCGGTCGGTCATGTCGTCCGAAAGGTTGGCGAGCCTGAAGAAGCGCTGGCAGCCGCCCGAGCCGAACAGGTTGCACAGGCCCCAGGCCAGGCCTTTGACGCAATCCGCGCGCCCCGAGATGTCGACGCCGAAATTGTTCTTCAGAATCCGCTGTACCGGCAGGTAGTACTCCTGGTAGGCATAGGCGTCCTGCAGCGCGGAGAACTCGGTCGAATCCGCACGGTACGCAGCGTGCCAGGCGTTCTCGGCAAGCTGGCCGATCTCGGTGAGCTGCTTGGTCTCACGGTCGTAGATAGCCCCGCCCGTCAGCTCGTCGCCCCGCTCGATCACCGGCGCGAACATCACATATTTCGTCGGGTTGTACTCGTAGCACGCCTTGATGAAGGGAAGCAGCGAGTAGCGGCGGTCGAATTGGTAGAACCCCATGGCGTTATAGCCGTCGCCATAGCTGAATCCCTGATCGTAGTTGCTGCCGCTCTCGTTTTCGGCAAAATACTTCATCTCGCTGGAAAGCGTCAGCGGGGTCAGGCGCGCAAGGCCCTCCTCGGTCGACAGCAGCGAGATCGAACCGCTTTCCTGGGGATCCTCTTCGTAATCGAGCGCGCGGTCGTAATCGCCCGGCTCGGGCAGCGGACCGGACTTTCCCGTGTCGCCACCGGAAGACGAGGCGGTCTCGGAAGCGCCCTGCGGGATCGTCGTGCCCGCAAATGCGCTGGCAGGCATGGTCCAGGCGCCCAGCGCAAGCGTGAGCGTCAGGCCGGCAGCAACGGCGCGATGCCGTGACTCCATGGTTCCTCCTTGCTTGTGCGCTCCCGGCGGGGAGAGCGTGATTAGGGTACGTTTGCGTCAGAGCGCAACAGAGGCACCTTTATTATTCCCGGGAACAATCCCCACATCAACGGGGTCAATGAAATAATGCAGCCAGGCTCATCATTTCATCATGGCCGGCGCAGCTTGAAACCGATACCCCATACCGTTTCGAGGTACCCGTCGGTTCCGCTCGATTTGAGCTTGGCGCGCAGGTTGCCCATGTGGGTGGCGACGGTCTTCTCATCGGAGGAGCTCACGCGCGCGGAGCCCGCGGCGATGTCGTCGAGCAGCCGCTCGTCGTGGCAGGTGGCGAGATACAGGTCGCGCTTGGTGAACACGCGGTCGGGATGTGCCATCAGCAGGGCGAGCAGGTCGAACTCGGTCCGCGTGAGGCGCACGGGCGCATCCGCCGCATAAAAGCGGCGCGTCGCGGGATCGAGGCGCCAGGCCCCGAACGTGAGCACCGTCTCCCCGACCTCGCGTGCGGCGGGCGCACCCGGCGATCCGGCGACAGCGATCCCCCGCACGCGGAACTGCGCATCGATGCGGGCGAGCAGCTCGTCGAGATCGAATGGCTTGACGAGATAGTCATCGGCCCCGCACCGCAGAAGCGCGATGCGGTCGTCCACAGCGCTTTTTGCCGAGATGACGATCACCGGCACGTTGCCCAAGCGCTGTCGAACGAGCGGCACCAGATCCTCGCCCGGGCACCCCGGAAGCATGAGGTCGGTGATGACCAGGTCGAACGTCTGACACGACGGCCCTTCGAGCAGCATGCGCGCCTCGCTGCCCGAGAACGCGGGCACGCAGGTGTGGCCCGCGCCGGCAAGACACGTGCAGACGATCTCGTTGAGCGCGGCGTCGTCCTCGATGACCAGGGCTTTCATCTCATCCTCCACGACTGCTCCGGCGCATGCGGACGCGTGCGCCCAGGATGCCTCGGCGATCAGGCACGAGGCAGGCTGATGCGCACGGTCAGGCTTCCGTCCGCGACCTCGCCGTGCGCCTCGCCGCCCATAGCATCCAGCAAGCGCGCGACGATGGCAAGTCCAAGCCCGCTCCCCTCGCCCGTCCGCGCGGCATCGCTTTTGTAGAACCGGTCGAACAGACGCCCGGCATCGATCGCATCCGGTTGCTCCACGGGGTTGGAGATGCTCAGGCTCACCCCTCCTCCCATCGACACGATCTCGATCGAGGGCGCGCCCGCTCCGTAGCGCAGCGCGTTGTTGACGAGGTTCGTCAGCACGCGCGTCAACGACGACGTCTCCGCGAGCACCTGGACGTCCTCGTCTTCGCAGACGATAGACGGCTCCCATCCGCGCGCGGTGAACTGCGGGTAGAACGAGACGAGGACATCGGACAGGACCGGCAGGAGCGCCACGGGCTCCACGTTCAGCGCCAACGCGGGATCTGCCGCCTTCGCGTACTCGAACAGCCCGTCTACCAGCGTGCGCATGGAAGACAGGCGCTCGATCGCGGCTTCGGTGTAGCGCTCGCGCTCGGCCTGCTCCGCCGTGCGCTGCGCCAGCTGCAGGTAGCCTTGCGCCCCCGCCAGCGGCGTGCGGATATCGTGCGACAGCGAGGCGAGGTCCTGCTGAAACGACGCTTGCGCGGCGCGGTCGGCGATGCGACGGTCCCGTTCGCGATCGAGCTCCCTGTTGAGCGCGCGCGCGAGCCCCTCGAGCCCCGCGCTGCGCACCTCGAGCGCGATGCGCGCATTGCTGTCCGGCGCCCGCAGGTCAAGCTCCTTCGCGATGCGCACAAGCTCGCGATCCCGGCGGACCATCACCATCAGGGCGATGAGCAGGGCCGCGACGAGCCCGGCGATCAGCGCCAACGATCCCACATCGGCTGTCATGAGCCCACCTCCTTACAACGACGATCGATTCGTTCCCCGCTCCCCGCACCCGTGCTCCCACCTCGCCCGTCTTGCCATCTCGTTCTGTCGCTTCGTTCATGAATGAAGAGGTGGGTTAGATATAAAAATCCTGCGCAAACGCCGTAAACGGTCTCCTTCGTTCATGAATGAAGGACCCCGGGGATACCGCCGGCCTCCTCGGCACCGCGTCCGCAAGCGGGTGAACAGACGGGCACCGCCTTCCCTAGAACGAACGGCGCCGCAGGTGCGCGTAGGCGACCAGTGCGGCAATCACCGACCAGAGCAGCGGGTAGAACACGACCTTGAGCATGGCGCCCGGGTGGGAGAAGTACCCGAGGCCCTCGCCCAGCACGTACGCGTGCGTCGAGGGCAGCATCGAGCTCATCTCCAACGCAGCAGAAGCGCCGCCGCCCATCGTGAAGAGCGCGAGCGGAAGCATCAGCAATTTCCCGACGATACCGTAGCAGATGGCGAACGCGAGCACCCAGGCGATGCGCGAGCTTCGCGCGAACATGCAGGCGCACAGCATGATCGAGCAGAAGCAGAAGCCCGTCAGCGCGGCAAGCGCCGCCCATGCCGCCACGGACGCGGCGTCCACCGGAGGCGTCTCGACGCCCCATGCGCCGGGCAGCCAGGCGCACACGGCGAGCAGCAGCACGGTCGACACGACGCAGCTTGCCAGCATGGTGAGCAGCTGCGCGCCAAGGTAATGGAGCCGCGCGTGCGGTCTGACGATCACGTTTTTCATCGCGGCGCCCGACGGCAGGCCTGCGATGTCATCCGTGAAAAGCTGCACGCACCAGATGCCGGCCATGCAGGGCAACAGCGGCGCGCTTCCGAATGCGACCCGACCCGCGAGCCCCAAAAACGTGGGGTCGTAGGTCTCGCCCGACGCCCATCTGCCGTTCCAAAAGCCCATCTCGAGCTCCGCGGCGCCAAAGATGGCGAACACCGCGACCGCGGCAAGCGGCGCCGCTATCAGCGCCCCGCTTTTCCGAAGACGAAACAGGATCGCGCGTAGCATGTTGAGCATCCCGATCACCCCTTTTTCACGTGAAACCACATGGATGGAGCAGCATCGCGCCGCGTCGTCATTCGGACGCCGGGCCGTCGTGCCCGCCCATGAGACCGACAAAGAACGCCTCGCGGTCGCCCTCGGAGCGCCGCAGCTCGCGGATCGCGACGCCCTCCTCCGCAAGCGCGCGACCGACCTCCTCCGCATCGATGTCCCCGTCGATGCGGAGCTCATCGTCCGGCAACGCGACCAGATGGGCCCGGGGGAAGCGCTCGGTGAGCGCCGCCAGGGCGCGAGGGGCCTCGCCCGTGCGCACGATCAGGCAGCGTGTGCACGCCTGATCGACCTCGTCCGCCGTCAATTCGGCCGCAAGGCCGCCGTCACGCAGCACGCCGTAGACCGTGCAGATCCGCTCGAGCTGATCGAGCGCGTGCGAGCTGATGAACACCGTGACGCCGCGCTCGCGGTTCATGCGGACGATGAGGTTGCGGATGTCGCGTGCGATCTCGGGATCGAGGCCGTTGAGTGGCTCGTCGAGCAGCAGCACGTCGGGACCTCCCAGCAAGGCGAGCGCGATGCCCAGGCGCTGCCTCATGCCGAGCGAAAACCGCTTGGTCTTCTCGTTGCCCGCATCGGCAAGCCCCACGACCTCGAGAAGCTCCTCGCATGTGCGGCGCGCGTCGACCAGGCCGAGCACGAGCGCCTTGGCCATAAGGTTGTCGAGCGCCGAAAGGTTGGCGTACATGCCGGGCTGCTCGATGAGCGCGCCGACGCGGGGATGGGGCTCGCAGGGGACAAGCAGGTCTCCCAGCACGCGGATCTCGCCGGCATCTGCCGGCATGAGCCCGGCGATCAGCTTCATGGTCGTCGACTTGCCCGTGCCGTTTTTGCCGATGAACCCGTAGATCTCCCCTTGGCCCACGTGCACGTTGAGGCCGTCGAGCACCCGCTTGTGCCGAAAGCTCATACCAAGGCCGGCTGTCTCGATGGCAAACATGGCGCTCCCTTCATCGTGCTCCCATCTTGACATACACGATACGTAGCAGCCTCCAAGATTCCCCCGGGCAAGCGACAAGAAAGTTGCAAGGTTTTCCACCCTGCCGCCGGGGCGCGCCGCTGGAGAAAAAGACCCGCCCGCGCGTTTGCGCAGGCGGGTCCTCAGTCGACTAGACACACCGGTCGCCCCTCGCAGGCGACACGGAATGCATCAATCGGTGTTTCCCTAGCAGATCTCCACGACCCAGCCCTCGGGGCCCTCGATTTCGCCGTCCTGAATGCTGGTCAGCGTCTCGCGCAGCTTCTTCATCACGGGACCGACCTCCTCCATGCCGCTCGCGAACACGATCTCCTCGTCACCGTTGACGACCTTGCCCACCGGGCTGATGACGGCCGCGGTGCCGCACATGCCGCACTCGACAAACGCGCCGGCCTGGACCTCGGCGAACTCGACCGGACGCTCGACGACCTTCATGCCCAGCATGTTCTCGGCCACGTAGACCAGCGAGCGGCGGGTGATCGACGGCAGGATGGAGTTCGTCGCGGACTGGGGCACCACCAGCGTGCCGTCCTTGTCCACGAACAGGAAGTTGGCGCCACCGGACTCCTCGACGTAGGTGTGGGTCTGAGGATCGAGGAACATGTTGTCGGCGAATCCCTCGGCGTGCGCCTCGACGCTCGGGTACAGGGACATGGCGTAGTTCAGGCCCGCCTTGATGGCACCGGTGCCGTGCGGTGCGGCGCGATCGTACTCGGGGACCTTGACCGCCACGGGCTTCACGCCGCCCGAATAGTACGGGCCGACCGGGGTCACGAGGATGCGGAACTGGTACTCGTCGGCCGGCTTCACGCCGATGACCTCGCCGGTCGCCACCATGAACGGACGGATGTAGAGGGTCGCGCCCGAGCCGAACGGCGGCACCCAGGCCTCGTTGGCCTTGACGACCATCTTGACGGCCTCGAGGAACTTGTCCTCGGGGAACGGCGGCATCACGATGCGGCGCGCGGAGTCCGCCATGCGCGAGGCGTTGAGGTCGGGACGGAAGCAGACGATCTTCCCGTCCTTGGTGGTGTAGGCCTTCAGGCCCTCAAAGACCTCCTGGCAGTAATGGAAAATGCCCGCGCACTCGGAGAGCGTCAGGCTGTGGTCGGTCGTGAGACCGCCCTCCTCCCAGGCGCCGTCCTTGTAGTTGCAGACATAGCTGTAATCCGTGGGACGATAGGCGAAACCGAGGTTGCCCCAATCGATATCCTTCTTCTCCACTGCCATGGCGGTCTCCTTTACTGGTTTTCTATTTGCACGCAGCGCGCGAAATGTATTTGCACGATTCTACTCCCCTGCGGTGGAGTGTGGCGTAAAGTTTCCAAGCTGTAAACGTCGCCGCCGAAGATTCGCGCGCAAAGCGGCCTTTGGCAGGCTCAGGCTGCGGAAAACCGCATGTGCGCGGGTGTTATGCCGGAAATCTCGGCATTATAGGCCGTATTTTATACGGTTTTAGTATTACTATATTTTTTATATGTTTCAAAAACCAAAAAAGGGACTTTTGGGTACATGAAACCCGACTGTCCAAGTAGCCTCGCAGAAATACATTACTTTAGTTGTAATTCTATATCTTTTATTTTGCTATCTAGAGGCTCTACTCAACGACCCGGGACTTTTGTACCCAAAGGTCCCTTTTCCGTTTTGACGGCCGCGCCCAAACGCCGATTCCGCGACAGCTCGCGGCCCGCGCGCCATGAAATCCGTTCAGTTTGGCAGTTTATTCCTAGCGATTCGCTATACTTAACCCATTCGCCAACAGAGGGGAGCCGACGTGGGCTTCATCACGACCATCAAAGAGGATATCGCGAGCGTCAAGAACAACGATCCCGCCGCGCAAAACGGGCTGGTCATCTTCCTGTCATATCCCGGCCTGCACGCCAAGTGGATGCACACGCCTGAGCACTGGCTGTGGACCCACGGCCTGCGCAGCATCGCGCGCATCCTGTCGCAGATCACGCGCTTCTTCACGGGCGTGGAGATTCATCCCGCAGCGCAGCTGGGACGGCGCCTGTTCATCGACCACGCCATGGGCGTCGTGATCGGCGAGACGACCATCGTGGGCGATGACTGCACGCTCTACCAGGGGGTCACGCTCGGCGGCACCGGCAACGAGAACGGCAAGCGCCATCCCACCCTCGGCAACAACGTCACCGTGGGCAGTGGCGCGAAGGTGCTCGGCAACATCACCATCGGAGACAACGTGCGCATCGGGGGAAACTCCGTCGTCGTCAAGGACGTACCCCCCGACTCGACGGTGGTCGGCGTGCCCGGCCGCGTGGTGCGGCGCAACGGCTGCCGCGTCATGGCGGAGAACTTCGATGCCAAGAAGCATCGCGAAAGCCTGCCCGACCCGGTTCAGGAGGCGTCGATCATGAACCGCGAGGGCATCGCGGAAAACGCGCGCCGCATCTGCGAGCTCGAGCAGCAGGTAGCCGAACTCACCGATCTGGTCCGCAAGCTCACCGCCTAGGAAAGCACCGATCAACCCGTCTGCCCGGAGAGAGGGGCGCGGTTCAAAGGGGTCCCCACCCCGCTCATTCATGAAAAAGTAGGGACGTCAAACAGCGAATCCTGGGCAAATGCTGAAAAGACCCCCGCTCATTCATGAATAAGCGGGGGTCAAAGGGACGCCGAGCGCACGAAGCGGAGCATCCGCCCTACTGGTTCTTGTTCTCGCGCAGGTTCGGAATGACGCGCTTGACGATCCAGAACGCCACCACGACAACGATGATGACGATCAACACGACCTTGACGATGTCGGAGAAGCCCTCGACCTGGGCGGTCACGGTCTCCCATGCGCCACCGGCAGCGTAGCCCAAGCTGCACAGAACGGTGTTCCACACGGCGGAGCCCAGCAGCGTGTACAGCGAGAAGCGCACCATGTTCATCTTGGCGGTGCCCGCCGGAATCGAGATCAGGCTGCGCACCACGGGGATGCAGCGGCACAGCAACACCGTGATCTGCCCGCGCCGGTCGAACCAGCCGATCGCCTTGGACACGTCATCGGACTTGAAGCCGAGCAGGCGCATGAGCCGGGTGTCGAAGAACGATTCGAGGCGGTCCTGGGACAGCAGCCGTCCGATTCCATAGAGCACGAACGCGCCCGTCACCGAACCGACCGTCGCGGCGACGATCACCAGCGGAAGCTCCATGCTCGTCTGGATGACCAGAAAGCCCGACAGGGGCAAGATGAGCTCGCTCGGAATGGGAGGAAAGATGTTCTCCAGGAAGATGAGCCCGAACACCGCGAGGTATCCGAAGCTGCTGATAAAGGAAAAAAACGCCTCTTGCATAGGGGCCTCTTTCGTCATGCTGCGCCGTGGAAACCCGGGCGAGCCGGATTCGGCTGGAAATACATAGAACCCGGCTGATGGTACTCAAAGCGCCGTCCGCGCGCAGGTCCATCCACCGAAAAGCGAATACCGCCGACAGAAACTACAGGAAACCACGACGTTGCCGCGGCGCGGATACGTGACGCTGCAAGCCGGCGGGAAAACCGCAGGCGCATGGCAAGGCCCCCTGCCGGAGCCGAGCCGCTTGGGCACGCAAGCGACTCGACCCCGGCAGGGGGCCTCGAGCAAAGCCTTTGGACGGCGTCCGCCGCGAGCGCGCAGCATGCCCGCGGCGGCAGCGCCCTACTGCCAGTCGGCAGGGAAGACGGTGTACACGTACTTGGCGTGATCGGGCGTCTGGAAGTGGATGTGGCTGCCCTTGGGGATGTAGATGATCTCGCCGGGGGCGGCGGACACGATGCGGCCGTCGATCTCGATCTCCAGCGTGCCCTCGAGCACGATGTCGTACTCATCGTAGGTGAGCGTCCACTCGAACGAGGCGCCGTCCTTGAGCTCCATGATGCCGCAGCCCATACGGGGCGCCTCTTCCAGCGTGGTCACGTCGGCGAGCAGCACGTCGGAGCGGCCCTCGAACGGCTCGAGAGCGACCTGCGAGGTCTTGATGCCGATGATGCCGCTCGGATCGACGCGCTTGTAGCCCGTATTCGATGCGCACGCCTCGAGCGTCGCGCGGACGACGTTCTCGACGAGCGACTGCAAAACGTCCTGGCTCATGTCCATGGAAATCACCTTTCTATCCTGTTGGCCCGCGCCGCCGCGGGGACTTCGCGCCATGCTGGCGGCATCCGCGAGCCGGCTGATCTAAGGGAGGCCGATCGAGCGCCTTCGCGCCGAATAACGCCGCATCTGCTGTGGGGAACGGGTGCGTTTGGCATGCCAAAGCACGTCGCACAGAGACACCTCATACCGGTGGCACGCCAAGCGTACCCGTCTCCCACAGCAGATGCGGCGCCCGACCGCGACGGGCTAGCAGATGGAGCGGTACAGCTCCGCGATCTGCTCGGGGGTGGCCGTCACCGGGTTGGTGGGCATGCAGCGGTCCTTCTGCGCGTTGGCGACCATGACGTCGATCTTCTCGCGAGCGAGCGCGCGGCGCTCCTCGTCCTCGATGACCGGCGCGACATGCACGGCGCGCATGAGCTGCTCGATCTTGCGAACGAGCCCCTCGACCGCCACGACGTCGGTATGGCAGCAGCATCCCACGCGCGCGGCGATGCGGGCATAGCGGGCGCACACCGCGGGATCCTTCGCGTTGAAGCGGATGATATGCGGCAGCAGCAGCGCGTTGCAGCGGCCGTGCGGCAGGTGGACCTGGGCGCCCAGCGCGTGCGCCATGGCATGGCACAGGCCGAGGCCGGCGTTGTTGAAGGCCACGCCCGCCATGCACGAGGCGTTGTGCATGCGCTCGCGCGCCACGATATCGCCCCCGTGCTCCACGACGTGCTCCAGGCACTCGAACACCACCGCGGCGGCCTTCTCGGCGAGCGCGTCGGACATATCGGTCGCGTCGGTCGCGACGTAGGCCTCGAGCGCATGGGTCAGCACGTCAAGTCCGGTATCCGCCGTCACCACGGGCGGCACGGTGCGCGTGAGCTCGGGATCCAGGATCGCATGATCGGGAAGCAGCTCGTCGGAGACGATCGGGTACTTGACGCCCGCCTCGGGATCGGAGATGACCGAGAAGCTCGTTACCTCGGAGCCGGTGCCGCTGGTGGTGGGCACGGCCACGAACAGCGGGCGGTCGACCTTCGCCGTGCGCGTGTAGATGTAGCTCGCCGCCTTGGCGGTATCGATGGCCGAACCGCCGCCGAGCGCGACTACGCAGGTGGGGCGCACCTCCATGAACAGCGACACGCAGGCGCTCACCACGTCGACCGTGGGATCGGGCACCACGCGGTCGAACAGCTCCCAGGCACAACCGATCTTATCCAGGCGGTCGGTCACCTGATGCGATGCGCCGGACTTGGCCATGAACGGGTCGCACACGACCGCTGCGCGGTCGCACGACAGCTCGAGCAGCTTGTCCAGCGCGCCCGCACCGCTTGCGATCTGCGCCCCCAAAACGAACGTGTCCATCGTCTACTCCTCCGAAAGACCGATATACGCCTTGACGTCGTCGACGCCGCGGCGATCTTTGTTGCTGATATAGAAGATCCGGTCGCATCCGGCCAGCTCGAGCTTCTCGCGCGCCTGCTCGATGGCCTCGTCGCTCTCCGCGATATCGACCTTGCTCACCAGGCCCACGGTCGGCTTGCCGAACATCGTGGCGAAGCCCGGGGCGAACATGCACGTGTCGTCCGTGCAGTCCTGCACGAGCACGATGACCTCGGCGTCGGCGCCGCTCGTGATGAGGGCGCGGTACAAGGCGCGGTTCTCGACGAACTCGCCCGGCGTGTCGATCGCGTTGTTGACGATGTTCACGGCCTGAGTCTTTTTGTAAACGAGGTCCTCGCCCTGCATCGCCTGGGTGAAACTCGTCTTGCCTGCGCCGGTCTTGCCGACGAGCATGATGGTCTTCACGATCGACCCTCCCTATCTTTACGAACGCGTGATCGGAGCCGAAGAGAACCGCAGCGTGTCGCACAGCATGTGGATGACGGCCTCGAGCGCCGCCTGTACGCTCTCGACGTCGCCGGTGATGACGACCGAGCCGCTGAAGCGGTCCACGAAGGCAAGCTCGACGCCGGACGCCTTGCTGGCGACGTCGCCGGCGATGATGGCGGCCTCGGACGGGGTGATGGTCAGAATGCCGATGGCGCCCTGGATGCCTCCGACGATGCCGAGCTTCTTGGCGAGGTCGGCCACGGGGTTGGCGATCACGTGCGCAAGCGTGACCTGCTTGCCCGGGACGAACTCTTGAATGATGCGCTGCTTGTCTTCCATGTGCATATCCGATCTATCCTGCTCGCGGGCGCGCCCGCGCATCTTGGTTACAAGCTTTGGAACAGCGCCTCGTCGGGCCGCGGGATCACCACGGCGTCGATAAGGCGCGAGGCGTCTGCGGCGACGGCCGACGCCGCCTCGACGGAGGCGGACACCGCCGCCACGTCGCCGGTGAGCACGAGGTAGCCCTTGCCGCCGATGCCGCCGCCCAGACGCAGGCGAACGAGCTCGACGTCGGCGGCCTTGACCGCCGTGTCCGCAGCGTGCACGCACGTCTCGACGGCGCTGCACTCGACGATGCCCGCCGCGTTGACCTCGGTCGTAAAGCGCGTGCCGCGAATGGCGCGCGCGACGCGCTCGTCAAGGCGCGCGAGCACGCAGGTGCCCGCGCACGCCGTCGGAGTCGGTCTCGGCCGCCAAGCCGGCCAGTACGTCGCCTGTCTCTTATACACATCTAGATGGGTATAAGAGACAGGGTGCATGGCGAGCGCCGAGGTGTCGGTCGCGCGCACGAGCACGTGGTCGAACGTCAGCGGGCGCTCGGTGTCCATGCGGACCGAGACGACCTCGCCGTCGTGGACGCCCAGGCGCTGCGCGTCAGCGGGCGTCATGTGGATGTGATTCTGGGCGACCATCACCGACTCGTCGGCGCGCACCATGGCGTCGCCGGCCTGGATGAACACGCCCGGACAGCCCGCCAGGTCGCCCGACAGGCGCAGGGGCGCCTTGACGCCGAGCGTGCGGGCGTCGGTCGCGGAGAGCTCAACCTGGGTGCGGGAACGCACCGGGCCCAGCACGGCCACGTTCTTGAACGTGCCCTTGGGGCCGATGACGGTCACGCGCTCTTCGCAGAGGAACTGCCCCGGCTGCGACAGGTCGCGCTTGGGCGTCAGCGTGTAGCCCGGGCCGAACAGGGCCTCGACGTGCTCCTGCGACAGGTGCACGTGCTTGGCCGAGATCTCGACCGGGATGCGGTCGCCGGCCGCGGCCGCAGGCGTGGGCGAGGCGGCAAGCATGCCGTTCACCACGCCGGCGACGATGCGGTAGAGTTCTTGCTCGTTCATGACTCAGCTTTCCTTCGCGGTCCGCTCGGCGATGACGCCGAGCATCATGATGTAGAACGTGCTGCTCAGACGGTTGAGGGCGCGCACGAGGTCCGTGCGCTCCGAAGAACCGTCGGGTCGCTCGAACGCGGCCACGCACGCGAGCTCGACCTCGCGCGTCTCGGTGCGCAGCTTGTTGAGGCCCAGGGCGAGAGCCCCCATGTGCACGTCGGGCATGAGGTGACCGACACCCAAGTACTTCTTGGGGTTGTGCGACACGCGCCGCTGCGCGGCCTCGTCCATGCCCAGAAGCTCCGTGTCCTCGAGCGGCTTTTCGGCCACCTCGGCACCGAGGATCTTCCGGGCGAAGTCCAAGGTCTGCTGCAGGGCGTCCACGAGCTTCCCGTTGCCCTCCTCCAGCGCGTGCAGCTGCAGGTTCAGGATGTCGGCCTCAAGGTCGTCCAACCTGCCGCGAAGCGCGATGCGGGGGTGGGTCTTGGGCACGAGCACGTTGGCGTGAAGATGCGTCATGTGCTCGGGCTTCTCGGAAAGCCTGCGGCCGTCCAGGGTCACGAAGCGACCCTGGGCCATCTCCTTGGCAGGACGGATGGCGTCGTTTTCCGGCAGCGCGCCGCCGACCGGACGGGTGGTGCCCGTCGATGCCGGCGGAACTCCGTCGACGATGAGGCGGATGCCGTTCTCGCGGATGTAGCTGCGCGCCTGATCGGTCACGTATGCGTCACGGGAGACGTGAATCTCGGTTTCGCCGCGCCTGAGGAACAGTTGGCGCACCGTATCCTCCTGTATGACTTCCCTGACCATTTCCCGCCTCGCTTACCTGATAGCGACCGCTCGCCTAGCCGACGTGCGGAAGGATGCCCTCGACCTCGGTGTGGGGGCGCGGGATGACGTGCACGGAGACGAGCTCGCCGACCTTGGTGGCGGCAGCGGCGCCCGCGTCGGTGGCGGCCTTGACGGCCCCCACGTCGCCGCGGACCATGACGGTCACCAGACCGCCGCCCACGTGCTCCTTGCCGACCAGCGTGACGTTGGCCGCCTTGACCATCGCGTCCGCGGCCTCGATGGAGCCCACGAGGCCCTTCGTCTCGACCATGCCCAGTGCCTGCATGTTAGCCATTGTTCTACCTCCTGTTTCTAACCCGTCGGCCTACCCGGCGGGATGAGAACCGAATGTGCGTGCGCCCCGGTTTCGGGCGCTTGCCCGGGCGCCCGTCAGGCGCCCGGATGCGCGATGCGCTAGTTGGCCTTCAGAACGGCGGCCAGAACCTCGCGGGTGATCCGCTCGACGTCCGCGGTGGACACCGTGGAGCAGGTGGCTGCGCAGGAGGCGCCGGCCGCGGGAGCGCAGGGCTGCCCGACCTCGGCGCGCAGCTGCTCGAGCTCCTTCAAGCCCCAGGCCACGCGGCGGATGTTGTAGAGATTCCTCGGCGAGATGTTGTCGGAGGTGGCGGAGCCGCCCACCGCGCCGCAGCCGAGGGTGAGGGCCGGAGCCAGGCCGGTGCTCGCGCCGACGCCGCCCAGCGAACCGGGGGTGTTGACGAGCAGGCGGCTGACCGGCTTCTTGAGCGCGAACTCGCGGATGACGTCCTCGTTCTGGGAGTGGATCGTCATGGTGTGGCCGGCGCCCTCGTTCTGGAGGATCTCGATGCTCTTCTTGCACGCGCCCTCCCAGTCCTTCTCGACGAAGAACGCGAGGATCGGGCAGAGCTTCTCGCGGGAGTACGGATGGGTCTTGCCCACCTCGGTCTGCTCGGAGACGAGCACGCGGGTGCCCTCGGGGATGGTGATGCCCGCCATGCGCGCGATGACCTGGGCGCTCTTGCCCACGATCGCCGGGTTCATGGTGTTGTTGGCGCGCATGATGAACTTCTCGACGCGCTTGGACTGCTCCTCGTCCATGAAGTAACCGCCCTGGCGCTTCACCTCGGCGCGGACCTTGTCGGCGATGCACTCCTCGGTCACGATGGACTGCTCGGACGCGCAGATCGTGCCGTTATCGAAGGTCTTGGAGTCCATGATGCGCTTGACGGCCAGCGGGATGTCGGCGGAGCGCTCGATGAACGAGGGACCGTTGCCCGGGCCCACGCCCAGCGCGGGGTTGCCCGAGCTGTACGCGGCGTGCACCATGGCCGAGCCGCCGGTGGCCAGGATGATGCCCGTGTCCTTGTTGGACATGAGCTCGTTGGTGGCCTGCATGGTCGTGGTCTCGATGACCCCGATGAGGCCTGCGGGCGCGCCGGCCTTCGCGGCGGCCTCCTGCACGATGCGCACCGCGGCGGTCGTGCACTTCTTGGCGCCCGGATGGGGGCTCACGATGATGGCGTTGCCCGCCTTGAGCGAGATGAGCGACTTGTACATCACCGTGGAGGTGGGGTTCGTCGACGGGATGATCGCGGCGACGATGCCCATGGGAACGGCGATCTCGAGGATCTTGTTCTCGCGGTCCTCGTTGATGACGCCGATCGTCTTCATGTCCTTGATGTACTCGTAGGTGATCTTGGAACCGAGGAGGTTCTTGACCACCTTGTCCTGCCAGATGCCGAAGCCGGTCTCCTCGACGGCCATCTTGGCCAGAGGCTCGGCCGCGTCGACACAGGCGTCGCAGATGACCTTCAGCAGCGCGTCAACACGCTCCTGGCTCCAGGTAGCGAACTCCTCCTGCGCCTTCTTCGCGGCGCGGATCAGGTCGCGGACCTCCTGGATGGACTGCAGATCGCGATCGAGTGCCATGTCGTGTGTCAGCTCCTTTCAACAAATGGGTGGGTGCCCGTGCGCGGTGCTCTTACGCCTCGCGCGGGTTGTCGGCGATACGGCAGACCGCATCGGCGAAGGCGTCGCAGGCGGCCTTGCATGCCGCCTGGTCGCCCGCGAGCAGGCCGCCGGCGAAATTGGTCTCGGTCGGGGGCCCGTAGAAGCTCTTGAGGGTCACGTCGGCGGCCTTGAGCGCGTCGTCGAGGGCGCGCACGCCCTCGCACGGCGGGGCGATCAGGTAGGCCAGCGCCGTGCCCTGGTCGACAGTCGCCTGCTTGGCCAGGTAGCTGCCCACAGACGAGATGGTCTGGGCGAAGTAGACGATGGAGTCGTCGTCGTTGGCGCTGTTGAACGCCACGCCGTCCTCGATGTAGGCGATGGCCGCCTCCATGCCCGAACGGACCTCCTCGGGGTTGACGCCCGCCAGGATGCCGATGAACTCGCCCGCCAGCTTGGTGGACGCGTTGCCGGCGCCGGCGTACATGCTGCGGGCGTACGCCACGCGCACGTCGGCCTTCTTGGTGGCCTCGTCAAGCGCGCAGTAGGACACGTCGTCGCAGTCGGTCGTGATGATGCCCAGACTCGAGTAGGCGCGGGCGACGCGCAGCTTCTTGAGCAGGGCCGGGTCGGCGTTGGGGATGTACTGAACGCTCAGGATGGAAACGGGAATCTTGTCTCCGCGCATGATGCCTCCCCTACCGCTGCAGATCGACGCCGCTCGTGCGGGCCTCGAGAATGGTCTTGATGAGCTGGGCCACGTGGGCGCCGGCCTCGGGAGCCGGGACGCCGCCGGAGTGGATGTTGGACACCACGGTGCGACGGCCCTCGGGCATGCCCACCTTGGCGCGGTAGGCGATGTAGGCGCTCATGGAGTTGGCCGTGACCAGGCCGGGACGCTCGCCCACGAGCACCATGGTGACCTCGGCGTCGAGCGTCTCGGACACCACGTCCATAGCCGGCACGCGACCGTAGCGCATGAAGAACGGGGTTCCGGTCTGGATGCCCAGATCCTGCAGGCCGTCCATGAGGGCGGGCAGAAAGTCCTCGATGTTGGCGTCGATGGCCTGGCTGGACAGGCCGTCGGCCACGTACACCTGGACCTGCGGGGACATCTGGCACTTGGAGCGCAGCTCGCGCTTGGTCTCCTCGGACAGCTGACGGCCCAGGTCGGGACGGGTCAGGTGTTCGTTGCGGTCGGAGCACAGCGTCTGGACCGTGAACAGGCCCATGCGGGCGAGCAGGTCCTCGTCGACGTCACGGAAGACCGCGTCACGGGCGCCGGCATGATCGGCGCGCAGCGTGAGGTAGGTGCGGGTGCGCAGGCGCGGGCCGGCGCTGCCCACGCCGATGCGGGCGGGCGTCGTCTTGCGCATCTGCTCGACCATGTCCATGTTCTGGGCGCGCTCGAGCGTGATGGCGGTCTTGTTCTCCTGCGTGCGCAGGTCGATGAGCTCGCCGTTCTGCACGAGCGAGCCGGCGTCGCCGCGGTGAGCGACCGGGGCGCAGCAGGCGCCCGTGACGCCGGCGGAGCCGATCTGCTCCAGGACGGCGCGCGTAATCGAGGCGACCAGCTTCTCGTCCACCATTACAGACCACTCCTCTCCGTGAAGATCGACGGGTCGCCGGCGCGGTCGGTCAGGCGGCCGTTCTCCATGATCCCGACCCGCTCGCACCAGCGCTCGAACTCGGCGATGGGATGCAGGCCGAGCACCTCGCGGACCGCGGCGGCGTCGTGGTAGGCGTTGGACTGGTAGTTGAGCATGACGTCGTCGCTCGCCGGAACGCCGATGACGTAGTTGCAGCCGGCGGCGGCCAGCGACAGGGTCAGCGTCTCGAGGTCGTTCTGGTCGGCCATCATGTGGTTGGTGTAGCAGCAGTCGCAGCCCATGGGGATGCCGGACAGCTTGGCCATGAAGTGGTCCTCCAGGCCCGCGCGCATGACCTGCTTGGAGTCGTAGAGGTACTCCGGTCCGATAAAGCCGACGACGGTGTTGACCATGAACGGCTGGAACTGCTTGGCGTAGGCGTAGCAGCGGGCCTCCATGGTCACCTGGTCGGCGCCAAAGTGGGAGTCCGACGAGAGCTCGGAGCCCTGGCCGGTCTCGAAGTACATCACGTTCGGGCCCTTGGCCGTGCCCTTCTCGCGCAGCAGCGCCTGGGCCTCGCGGATGGTCTCGGTGGTGAAGCCGAAGGACTCGTTGCCCTTCTGGGAGCCGGCGATGGACTGGAAGATGAGGTCGGTCGGCGCACCCTGGCGCACGGCCTCCATCTGGGTGGTGATGTGGGCGAGCACGCAGATCTGCGTCGGGATCTGCCAGCGGCGCTTGACGTCATCGAAGCGCTCGAGGATCGCCTTGCAGGAGGCGGAGGTGTCGTTGACCGGGTTCAGGCCGATCAGCATGTCGCCGCAGCCGTAGGACAGGCCCTCGTACAGCGAGGCCGTGATGCCCTCCACGTCGTCGGTGGGGTGGTTGGGCTGCAGACGGGTCGAGAACGTGCCGCGACGGCCGGCGACCGTGTTGCACTCGCTCTCGACGTGGATCTTGTGGGCGGCGTACACCAGATCGAGGTTGCTCATGATCTTGGCGACGCCGGCCACCATCTCGGCGGTCATGCCACGCGTGGCGCCCTTGATGTCCGCCTCGGTGGTGTCGTAGCTGAGCAGCCACTCGCGGAACTCGCCCACCGTCATGTTCTTGATGCGATTGTACTGGGCGGTGTCCACACCGTCCTGATCCATGCGCGTCACGTCGTCGATGTCGTAGTCGACGGCGGGGTGCTCGCGCAGATCGCTCATGAGCATGTTGGCGAGCACTTCTTTGGCCGCGATGCGCTCGGAGTCGGTCTCGGCCGCCAAGCCGGCAAGCACGTCGCCGCTCTTCTGCTCGTTTGCCTTGGCCATGACGTCCTTCACGTCCTTGAACGCGTAGGTGCGCCCCGCCAGGGTAGTCTTGAGGATCACTGACTTTCTCCTTCCTTATCCGAAAATCAACGTCTTGACGACGACCGGGATCGCCAGGCCGCCCATAAGCGGGCGCCCCAGGTCCAGATAGTCGCCGGGAATCGCCTGGATGCTGTCGATGCAGATCAGGCGGCGGTCCGGCAGGCGCCTGCGGAGCGCCTGTCCGAGCACCTTGGCGAAGTCGTCCTCCACGAGCACGAGCAGCGGCTCGCCCTCGGGGATCGCGGAGCTTGCGCGCACGAGGGCGTCGGCCAGGCGGCAGACAGTCGCGTATCCGGGACGCTTCACGCGGTTGATGCAGAACACGAGGTTGCTCGCCGCGGACTCGCCGAGATACCAGGCCGCCTGGCGCGCGAGCTTATCGCCATCCCCCTCGAGCGCGGCGCGCTCGGCATCCTCCGTGGCGAAAAACGCCGGGAGATTCTTCATGGGGAACAGGCCCTCGTCGGTGAACTCGATGGTCGAGCCGCTCACCGTCGTGGTGTAGGAGCCGGCGCCCACCACGGTCGCGCGGATCGTCTCGCGCGGCTCGATGAGCTTCGCCGCGCGCGGGATCAGTCCCTCGCGCAGGCTCGCCGCCAGGATGGGACCGATGTCGCCGTAGCGGAACCAGTCCGTGTGCGGCCGGTAGATCGCCTCGGACACGCCGCCGGAAAACGACACGCAGTCGATGGGCACGCCCACGGCGAGGTCGCTTCCCTCGGGCGTGCGGATCTCGTCGCACAGGGGCGTGCGCGGGCAGAGGCCGAGCGCTTCGGCCAGCAGGCCGGCCATGCGGTCGGTCACGCGGCGGATGGTGCCCGCGTCGGCTCGCCGACGACGAGCTCGATGCCCAGGCTCCGCGCGACCGCGGCGATGCGCGGGCTCACGTAGGTCATGCGACCGTCGGCGTCCACGCGCACCAGGCGCCCGCCGATGTCCCAGCATGCCTTGGAGACCAGGTCTCCGCAGTGGAACACCGCGATGTTGGAGGTGCCGCCCCCCACATCGACGTTGGCGACGGTGCAGGCGAACTCACGCGAGTAGTCCTGGGCGCCGGCGCCCTTGGCGGCGATGATGGACTCCAGGTCGGGACCGGCGGAGGCCACCACGAACTCGCCGGCGAGCTCGGACATGCTCTCGGTCACGAGCTCGGCGTTCTCCTTGCGGGAGGACTCGCCCGTGATGATGACCGCACCGGTCTGCACGTCGGCCGGCGTGATGCCGGCGCGCTCGTATTCCCGCTCGATCAGCGAGGCGACGGCCGCCACGTCGATCCGGTTGCCCGACGCCTGCGGCGTGGGGTAGATCTCGGAGCGGTAGACGATCTCGGCGCCCGTGATGGCGACGTGCGGAGCCGTGAAGCCCGACGCCGTGTTGGCCACGGCGAGACGGCTCACGACCATGCTCGTGGTGGACGTACCGATGTCGATGCCCACGCTCGTGATCGTGCTCGCGTCCATGGCAGCCTCCTTCCTCTTATCGATTCCGGTAACAGATGGGTGATGCGGGAAGGGCGGCCGGCGCGGTGCCTGTCGCCCATTTCCGCAGATGGTTTAGGCCTCGGCGACCGCGGGCTCGTCGAGCTCGCCGCGCTCGCGCATGCGCTTGACCTCGGGGACCGCGAGCAGCCGGGCGAAGATGATGCCGATGATGCCGCCGCAGACCTGTCCAACCAAGATCGGGATCAGCAGGTTGGGCTGGAAGTTCACGTTGAAGGCCAAAAAGTCGCCCAGGCAGTAGCCGGCGCAGGCGAGGAACGCGAACACCACGACCTTGTCCTCATCGCGCATCTTGGCGATGAAGGGGAACAGGGCGAGGCCGTTGGGCAGGCAGGCCACGAGGCCCACGGAGCCGTTGGCGTCCAGACCGGCCAGACGGCCGAGCTTGGCGAGCGGCTTGCCCAGGTACTTCTGGATGAGGGTGACCATGGGCAGGGCGCCGGTGAGCATCATCGCGATGGTGCCCAGGATCTCAACGGCGCGGCTCGCGTTCTCCTCGTCGGCGAGGATCGGGTCGAAGCCCCAGCCGATCGTGCTCGAGAAGATGCCGGTGTAGTGCTCCACGATCACGCAGACCACCACGGCGGTCAGGGCGCCGGTGAGCACCTTGCCGAAGATGGCGAAGCCCTTCATCATGCCCTCGGGGGCGAGCTTCAGGCCGATGGCCATGAGCACGCAGATGATGACCAGCGGGATCATGTTCACGGCGATCATGCCGAGCGTGAGGTTGACCACGTAGTCCGTCGCGGCGCCGGAGGCGAACACCGTGGCGATGGACGGATGCGTGAAGCACACGATCAGGCAGGAGATCAGGATGCCGAACGGAACGGACAGGAAGCCAGACAGGGTGCCGAGCGCGAGGAACTTGTGATCGCGCTTCTCAAGGGACTGCAGGCCGATGGGGATGTTGAACGCCACGGTGGAGGCGCACATGAAGCCGGTGGCGATGACCAGCGGGTACAGATCCGGGGTCTGGCCGATCTCCGTCGCGAGGGCGAAGGAGCCGCAGTCGGGCGGGAACACGAAGGCGGAGGCCACGACCGGGTCGGCGCCGATGAGGCCGAACACGGGCCCGATCACGTTCAAGACGAACTGAGAGACGAAGGGCACCGCCGCCATGAGGCCGCAGATAGGGATGAACATGCTGGCCATGATGTTGAGGCCGCCGAGGAAGGCCTGGCCGAGCTCGGACTGGTCGTCGATGGCGTAGGAGATGCCGCCGATCACGCAGCAGATCATCATGATCCACGTGACGATGGTTCCGATGATTTCCATGCGAAGTAACCTCTTTCTCTTCCCTGCGAGCGGTTACTCGGAGATGAGCTTGAGGTAGTCCTCGAACTTGGGGTCGTCGAGGAAGCTGCAGGCCTGGACGGCGCGGACGCGACCGTACTCCCAGTAGAAGTCGGCGTCCTTGCCGTAGCAGATCTGGACGAGCGACCAGGTGGACCAGTGGGTGGTGACCAGGAACTTGTTGATCAGCAGACGGGCCTTCTGCTCCTCAGTGGGCTCGCCGCCGCAGTAGGCGCCGAAGTAGATCTTCTCGCACTCCTCGTTCAGCGGATTCTCGACGCAGACGCAGGCGCAGTCATAGTAGGGGTCGGTCATGCCGGAGTACTCCCAGTCGATGACGCGCATGGTGCCGTCCTCCTGGAGCATGAAGTTCTCGGCGAGGGTGTCGCAGTGGCAGGGAGCCTGCGGCGCGGGATGCTTGGCGTAGGCCTCGGCGATGCGGCGCAGGGCGTCGGACATGCGGTCCCAGCCCTCATAGCGCTTGTCGTAGTTGTGCTCCTCGAGGATGGAGACGTACTCCTTGACCTTGGCGATCGGGTCGAAGGTGGAAGCGAAGGTGGAGCCGGAGTTGTGATAGCGGTTCATGACGCGGCCGGCCTTCTCCATGACCTCGGTGCGGGTCTGGAAGTCGGCGGGGTGCATGGTGGGAGCATCGATGTACTCGACGATCTGGGAGCCGGTCTTCTCGTCATAGTAGAAGATCTCGGGAGCGATGCCCTGGAAGGCCATCTGGCCGGCGTTCTGCTTCTCGCCCGGGCGGTTGATGTAGTTGGCGGTACCCTTGCCGGCGAGACGGATGGCGATCTGGGTACCGTCCTCGAGCACGGCGCGGAAATTCTTGTTGGTCAGGCCGCCGGGCATGATCTCGAGCACGGCCAGCCCCTGCTTGAAGATGTCGCGGGTGATGTTCACAAGACGCAGGAAGTCGTTGATTTCGTCGTTGGCGATGACGTCGCCGAACACGGACTTGTTGCGAGCGGTGATTTCGGACATCAGGTCCCCCTCTTGGAATGGCGGCGCAGGCCCGTGATCGGCCAGGCCCGCGCCATGTTGACACGGTGGTTTCAAAGGACCCGGCGTTTTCCGCGTCGCCGGATCTCATACCTGCTCAAGAGGGGCCTTGAACACGTAAAGACGAGTGAATCGCCTGCACCGGACCGCTAAGGCCCGTGTGCGTGACCTTATTCTGTCCCTTTGTGCTGCACCAAGGTCAACGACATTTGTCAACTTTTTTGCTCGTTTTTGGGTATACTGAGGAACATTTCAGAGCCGCAGGCACGGACGGCACCTGGCGCCACGCCCTCGGGCGCGGCTCATTCCTCGCGTCGCGTAAGCGACGCACCCTGCTGCCGCGAAAGAGGTCACCCATGAAAAACGACCTGCTCTCCATCACCGAGCTCGCCCGCCTGCGCAAGGTGACGAGCGAGACGCTGCGCCACTACGACCGCGTCGGCCTGATCAAGCCCGATTACGTCGACCCGCAGACCCGCTACCGCTACTACTCCATCCGCCAGTACGAGCGCCTGGGCACCATCAAGGAGCTCCGCTCCCTGGGCCTTTCCGTCGAGGAGATCAAGGAGTACTTCGACGGCCGCAACCTCGAGAAATCTCTGCGCATCCTCAAGGAGCGCCAGCGCTTGCTCATCCGCGAGATCGAGGAGAAGATGCTGCTGTCGCAAGTGCTCGCGCGCAAGCTGCACTTCCTCGACGACGTGCGCCACCTGCCGGCCATCGGGGTGCCCTTCAAGTGCCACATCCCCAAGCGCTACCTCATCACGTTCGGCGAGCCCGCGGGCGGCCCGCGCGAGCACGCCTTCGCCTTCACCAAGCTCGAGCAGTACCTCACCGACGTCGCACCCGTGCTGGCGAGCGACTGCATCGGCGTGTACTGCGACCAGCGCATCCTGTATCCCAGCGAAAGCTACATCCCCTGCGTGCCCATGCTGTTCGTGCAGCCCGACAGCATCGAGAAGGACCACATGGTCACGGTGCCCGCCAACGAGTACCTGTGCATGTTCTACCGCGGGACCGGGCTGGAGGAGTACAACGAGTCGTTTGAGCTGCTCAAGCGCTACCTCGACCTGTACAACCTTGACATCGCGGGCAACATCTTCCAGATCTACAAGATCGACAAGACCGTGACCGACGATCCGGAGGAGACTCTGCTGGAGATCCAGGTGCCCATCAAGCTCGCCAAGAAGCCCGACGAAGACGCATCTTCCTCGTAGATGCACCCGCCCCCGGCGGCAGGCGCGAGCGACCCCCTGTATATATAAGAAAAGAACCCCTCGGTTGCGCTGAGGGGTTCTCTTTAGAAAGGAGAGGGCAGATTGGATACGAGGGATCGTATGCTGCTCGTGATTTAGGCGCGGGCCTTCTTCTTGCGGTAGGCGATGTGGGAGAGGAACTCCTGCATGATGCCGGCCGCGGCGATGGAGGTGATGCCGGAGGGATCGAACATCGGGGCAACCTCGACGATGTCGTAGCCGATGATGTTCAGGTCCTTGAGGCCACGGATGATCTCGAGGGCGTCCGCGGTGGTGAAGCCGCCGGGGACCGGGGTGCCGGTGCCAGGGGCGCAAGCGGGATCGAGGTAGTCGATGTCGAAGGTCAGGAAGGCCTTGGCGTCGCCCACGCGCTCGATGATGCGCTCGATGACGGCCTCGTTACCGATCTTGTGGTGCTCGTCGGCCTTGATGGCGGCATAGCCCAGATCGGAGGAGCGGGTGAGGTCCTCGGGGCCGTACAGGCCCTCGCGGATGCCGACCTGGATGGACTTGGAGGTGTCGACCAGGCCCTCCTTGGCGGCGTGATAGAACGGGGTGCCGTGGGTGTAGTCCTTGCCGAAGTACTTGTCGATGGTGTCATAGTGAGCATCGAAGTGGATGAGGGCGACAGGGCCGTTGACCTCGGCGCAAGCGCGCAGCTCGGGCAGGGTCACGGAGTGGTCGCCACCCATGGCGACGGGGATGACGCCCTTCTGGAAGATGGGCAGCATGCCCTGCTTGATGACGTCGAAGGAGTCCTCGACGTAACCGGGGACGGAACCCAGATCGCCGTAATCGACGCCGGAGCACTCCTCGAAGATGTCGACGCCCAGCGGGCCGCTGTACGGCTTGGCGGCAAGAGCGGACATCTCACGGATGGAAGCCGGTCCCTGGCGGCATCCGACACGGAAGGTCGCGCAGGTGTCGAAGGGGATACCGAGGACGGCGAAGTCGACATCGTCGAGCACGGACTCGTCCTCGACGAGCTCCATGCGCATGAAGGTCTTGACGCCGGAGAAGCGCGGAGACATGAGAGAGTTCTTAGGCTTGTAATGCTTGGACACGACAATCACTCTTTTCAGTACTCGTGAGCGCGTGCGCGCTCGTCGGTCTCGATCCGCTGCGTGCACCGGTGTCGCGGGGCGCGGACCCCGAGACGCCGCTGTGTCTGCGCGCGGCCGATCGCTTCTGCAGCGCGGAGCCCCTTCCGCGCTAACCAAAGCTTCGATGCTTGTGCAGCACAAAGGTCAAATCCACCCTCCGCGAACGGGCGGAAATCGCCCGCAAACGGAAAACCAGCAGGTCACAGCTGTGCACTGTTGACGAACAGAGCGATGTGGCATAGGGTACGGGCACATCGCCCACGGGTTGTAAGAAATCTGTCAGGTTTCGGTTACCCGTCTGTGACTAGAGCCCCACGCCCCCATCGAAAGCCATACAATGCGGATGCTGCCCGCTCCCTGTCCGTCCGGGCGCGTCCGCTGCGGAAAGGAGCCGAAGGCGCCATGTCGCGTATCCCGATCGTCGATTGCCACACGCACACCCACTTCTCCGACGGGGAGTCGACGTTCACGGAGGTGATGACCGCCGCCGCGGCGAACGACTGCCGCGTGCTCGCCTTCACCGACCACCTCACCCTACCCGCATCCATGGACCCGGAGGGCGACGCCATGGTGAGCGAGGCCGACCTGCCCGCACGCCGCCGCGCCTTTGAGGAGACGCGCGAGCTCGCCGCGCAGATCGCCCCGAACATGGAGCTGGTCTACGGCTTCGAATGCGATTGGTACCGCGGCTGCGAGGACAACGTGCGGCGCTGGAGCGAAGGGGCGGTGATCCGCCTGGGCAGCGTGCACTGGATCGGAGACCCCGGCGACATCGGCGCAGGATCGACCGGCATGGTGCCCGAGGGCAGCGTCGAGCCGGCGGGAACCCCCGGCACCGGCTGCGGCTGGATCGACAACAAAGACGATCTCCACCTGTGGGATGAGCTCGGACCCGACGAGGTGTGGCGCCGCTACGTGGACGACTGGTGCCACGCGTGCGAAAGCCCGCTCGAGTTCGACGTCATGGCCCATCCCGACCTTGCCATGCGCTTCGCCAACGAGGGCTACGCGCCCACGATGGACCTGACCCCGCTGTGGGACCGCATGGTCGAGTGCGCCCACGACACCGGCCGGCGCATCGAGGTCTCCACAGGCGGCAAGCGCAAGCGCGTGCTCGACTACTACCCCACCCGCAGGCTGCTCGAGAAGTTCTGCCGCGCCGAGGTGCCCATCACCTTCGGATCCGATGCACACCGCCAGAGCCATGTGTGCTGGGGCATCCTCGAGGCCCAGGCGTTTGCGCACGAGTGCGGCTACCGCACGTTCGACGTCCCGCGCGCCGACGGCAGCTGGCACAAGGTCCCGCTGGGACAGAACTGGCAGCTGGCATCCCCGGTCTCCGCGCGCTGAAATCGACAGGACGGGAGCAACGTGTATATTCCCGTGCCGAAACTGCATAAAAATCCGTTTCGAGCAAAACCTACAGTAACAGTAGGCTGAGTTTGGTGCGATTTTTGAGGCCCAATTCCTCACCATCGCTACACCCCTCAGCATTTCCGCAGGAAACAACTGGGCAAATGCCGAGGGGTGCGGCGCATGTGGGCAGAAGGCACCGAAAAATCGCACCAAACTCGATATACACGTTTTTTGAGCGCTCGGGGATGGGTTGATTGGGGACGGGTTCATTTCAACCCATCAGCGCCCGTGCCGAGGGGCCGCTCGCCACGGGCGACCGGCGCGTTGGCGTATACTTCGCAGAGGTATCATGCAATCTCCGTCGGCCCGCCCGACGCGCAAAGGAGGCCCCATGGCGAGCATCAGTGTCGATTACTATTCCTCTTCGCTCATGCGCACGACCACGCTGAACGTGATCTTGCCGTTTGATAACCCAAACGACGCGTGGGCGGTCGACGCCAGCCTGCGCCGCGACCCGCACAACTGGGACGCCGCCCCCTACCCGCCGCACAAGGCGCCGTTCCGCACGCTCATCCTGCTGCACGGCATCAATGGAAACCATACCGACATCATCTCGGAGACCCGCATCACCAAGTGGGCGGCCGACCACCAGCTCGCCGTCGTCATGCCCTCGGGCTACAACGCGTTCTACGTCGACAACCCCGAGACGCACAACTACTTCGGGCGCTTCGTGGGCCTCGAGCTGCCGCACGTCGTCCGCCGCATGTTCCCGCTGTCCGAGCGCCGCGAGGACATGTTCATCGGCGGCATCTCCATGGGCGCGTACGGCGCGCTGCGCAACGGCTTCAAGTACGCCGAGAACTTCGGCGCCATCATCGCCCTGTCCAGCGCCATGATCATCGACAACTTCGACGCGCTCATCCGCGACGAGCCGTTCTTCCTGTCCCGCCCCTTCCTCGAGTCGACGTTCGGCGACCTCAACCGCGTCATCGACTCCGACAAGGATCCCGCGCGCCTCGCCGCCGACGTGGTCTACTGCGATCGCCCGCGCCCGCGCGTCTTCATGGCCTGGGGATCCTCCGATCCCCTCGCGCAGCCCAACCGCGTGCTGGCGGCCCGCCTGCGCGGCACGGGCATCGAGGTCGAACAGCGCGAGTTCGCCGGCGGCCACGACTGGGACTTCTGGAACCAGGCACTTCCCCAGGCGCTCGATTGGCTGCCGAGGGACTAGTTTTACCGAATCGACGCGCCCTGCAAAAGGCGCGTCGGGTATAACAGAATAAGTTCGGCTCCACGAGCTGCACGTGAAGGAGAGATCTGCAATGGCATTGCTCAAAGTCGATTTTTATTCCAACTACCTTCAGCGCAACGTCATCCTGACCGCCGTCATACCCGTCGACAAGATGGACGGCCCCAAGCTCGCCAAACGCCGCCAGGGCCCGTACCGCACGGTCTATCTGCTGCACGGCCTGTTCGGTCGCGATTACGACTGGATCGACAAGACGCATGTCGTCGAGACCGCCGAGGCCCGCGACGTAGTCGTCATCATGCCGTCGGGCGAAGACGGTCTGTACCTGAACAAACCCGAGATCAACGAATGGCACGGCAAGTTCATCAGCGAGGAGCTCGTCGATGTGACCCGCCGCTTGTTCCCGCTGTCGCGCAAACGCGAGGACACCGCACTCGCCGGCATCTCCATCGGCGCCTACACCGCCCTGATCAACGGCCTGCAGCGACCCGATCGCTTCGGCAGCATCATCGCCCTGTCCGGCGCCTTCATGCGCGACCGCATCATCGAGGCGGTCGAATCCCACTCGCCGCGCAAGCGCAGGTACTACGAGCGCTGGTTCGGCGACCTCGACACGGTCATCGGCAGCGAGAAGGACTACGTCGCCATGATCGACCGCTTCAAGAACGACCCCGACCTGCCCAAGCCCAAGTTCTACGGCGCATGCGGCGAGCACGACAACCTGTGCGAGAACAACCGCGAGGTCGTGGAGCTTCTGCAGGACGCCGACTTCGACGTCACGTACTGGGAGCCCGAGATCGGCAGCCACGAGTGGCCGTTCTGGAACGCATGGATCGACTGCGCGCTCGACTGGTTCGCCCCCGGCGAGATGAAACCGTCGTCGGCCAACGTCGACTACTCCGGCATCACCAACCTGCGCCCGCCCGATGAGGGCAAGTTCGTGCTCAAGGACAACGACTAGCTCAAAGGAGCCGCCATGGCCGCGCCCATACTCGTCATCGTCGCGCACCCCGATCTCGGCGGGGCAAGCCGCGTGCACAAGCGCTGGGTCGAAGAGCTCGCACGGCACGCGGACGAATTCGAGGTGCGCGACCTATACGCGCTCTATCCGAACGGCGCTATGGACGATGCGGGTATCGCCGCCGAGCGGGCCGCCCTGGAGGCGCACGGCACCGTCGTGTTCCAGTTCCCCGTCTACTGGTACAGCGCGCCGGCCCTTTTGCGCACCTGGACCGATGAGGTCTACGGCTTCGGCTGGGCATATGGCGGCGAGACCGCGGCGCCGGGCGAGCCGGGACGCGCCTTGGCCGGCAAGCATTTCGCCGTCGCCATGTCCGCAGGCGACATCGAGGCCAACTACTGCGCCGAGGGCACCGTCGGCTTCACGCCCTCAGAGGTCATCGTCCCCTTCCGCGCCACCGCGAACTATGTGGGCGCCACGTGCGAGCCCGAGCCGTTTGCCCTGTTCGGCACCGAGAACGGCCTGACCGACGAGGAGCTTGAGAGGAGTGCCGCGGCCTACGTGTCGTGGTTGCGCGGGCTCCCGCGCGGGTAGGCAGGCCCGCGCCCCCACATGATCCCATCCAAAAAGAGCACCACCCAAAAGGGTGGTGCTCTTTTGCTTCGGTTCTTCCGCCCTACATGAACTGGGAGTTGTACAGCGCCGCGTAGGCGCCGTCCGCCGCCAGCAGCTCGGCGTGCGTCCCCTGCTCGATGATGGTTCCGTGCTCCATGACCAAGATGAGGTCCGCGTCCACGATGGTGGACAGGCGGTGCGCGATCACAAAGCTCGTGCGCCCGTGCATGAGCGCCTCCATGGCGTGCACGATCGCGTGCTCGGTGCGCGTGTCCACGCTCGATGTCGCCTCGTCCAGGATGAGGATCTTCGGATCCGCCAGGATCGCGCGGGCGATGGTGAGCAGCTGCCGCTGCCCCTGGCTGATGTTCTCGGCGTCGTTGGCGACGCGCGTCTCGTAGCCGCGCGGCATCGTGCGCACGAAGAAGTCCACGTGCGCCATGCGCGCCGCCGCCACGACCTCCTCATGGGTGGCACCGGGCTTGCCGTAGGCGATGTTCTCCTCGATGGTCCCATCGAACAGCCACGCGTCCTGCAGCACCATGCCGAAGTTCTGGCGCAGCTCCTCGCGCGTCATGGCGTGCGTGTCGACGCCGTCGAGCGTGATGCGCCCGCCATCGACCTCGTAGAACCGCATGAGCAGGTTGATGAGGGTCGTCTTGCCCGCGCCCGTGGCGCCCACGATGGCGATCTTCTGGCCCGGCTCGACCGAAAACGACACATCGCGCATGAGCGGGCGCTCGGGATCGTAGCCGAAGCGCACGTGCTCGAAGGCCACGCGGCCGCACACGGGCTGCTCGACGTGGGCCGCGAGCTCCGGCGTCGGGTCGGGCTCGACCTCCTGCTCATCCAGAATGTCGAACACGCGCTCCACGCTCGCCAGCGCGCTCTGCAGCGTGTTGACGGTCATGGACATCTGCGTGAGCGGCTCGGACGCCTGCATGATGTACTGGAAAAACGCCTGGAACGTGCCGAGCGTGAGCCTTCCTGCCACGAGCATGCCGCAGCCGAGCACCGCGATGACCACCTGCGACACGCGTCCCACGAAGCGGATGGCGGGCGCCGCCGCATTGGTGAGGAAGTCGGCCCGGCGGCTCGCGTCGGCGAGCTTCCGCGTCAGCGCGCGCATGTCGGCAGAGCTTGCGCCCTCGCGGTTGAACGCGCGGATGATGACGCGGCCGCTGTAGGCCTCCTCGACCGCCGCGGTGAGATGCCCCACCCACTTCTGGCGCTCGGCGGCAAGAAGCAGCGTGCGACGCGCCGCGAGGCGGGTCAGCACGATGGACAGCGCCGAGAACACCAGGAACACGCAGGCGAGCATCGGGCTGTAGACGAACATCATGGTCACGGCGCCGATCACGCTGCCGATCGCCATCAGCAGGCGCAACAGACCGGTCTGCAGGACCTCGGACATCTTGTCCAGGTCGTTGGTGGCGCGGCTCACGACCTCGCCGGGCTTGCGGCTGTCGTAGAACGAAAGCGGCAGGCGGTTCAGCTTGCGCGCGATACGGTTGCGCAGCATCAGGTTCAGGCGCTCGGCAAAGCCGGCCATGGTGAACGTCTGGATCGAGTAGACCACGAACGCGATGGTCCATACGCCCAGGTAGACGGCGATCTGCCGGCCGCCGCGGTCCCAGGTCACCACGAAGTCGCGACCCTGGGCGAACGACGCCTGGATCTCGGTCCACAGCGTGTCGATGACATCGGCCGAAAACGCGGGCGCGGCGACGCTGAACACCGTGTAGAGCACGACGCACACGATCACGATCGCAAAGCGCCACTGCTGCCCGCGCGATTCGCTCCACAGGCGGCGGATGGTGCCCCAGGTGTCGCGCGGCGCCTGCGGCTCGTCGTCGGCGCCGTCGAGGGCACGCTCCTCGAGCTCGACGTCGCGCTCCGTACGCTCGCGTTCGTCATCCCTATGCTTAGCGCTGGTCATCGCCCGCACCTCCCTTCATCTGAGAATCCGCAATCGCCCGGTACACCGCGCAATCACGCATGAGCTCCTCATGGGTCCCAAGACCCACGACGACGCCGTCTTTGAGCACGACGATCTGGTCGGCGTGCAGGATGGTCGAGATGCGCTGCGCGATGATGAGCACCGCCGCGTCGCGCGTCTCGTCGACGAGCGCCCGGCGCAGCGCCGCGTCGGTCTTGAAGTCGAGCGCCGAGAAGCTGTCGTCGAAAATGTACAGGTCGGCGTGCTTCATGAGCGCACGCGCAATCGAAAGGCGCTGGCGCTGGCCTCCCGAGAAGTTCGTGCCGCCCTGCGCCACGCGCGCCTCGAGCCCGTCGGGCAGCTCGTCCACGAAGCCCGCCTGGGCGACCTCGAGCACATGGTGCATCTCGTCCTCGGTGGCGCCCTCGTTGCCGAACCGCAGGTTGCTCGCCACGGTTCCCGAGAACAGCCACGCCTTTTGCGGCACGTACGCGATGCGGTCGCGCAGGGATTCCTGCGTCATGGTGCGCACGTCGGCACCGCAGAAGCTCACCGAGCCGTCCGTCACATCATGGAAGCGCAGCAGCAGCTTGGCCACCGTCGACTTTCCCGAGCCGGTCGAACCGATGATCGCCGTGGTCTGCCCGCGGCGGCACGTGAAGGTGAGGTCGTGCAGCGTGTCCTCGTCGGCATCCGAGAACTTGAACGTCGCGTGGTCGAACGCCGCCACCGCCTCGTTTCCGCGCGCGTCCGCGGCAGCACCCTTGGCGGCGCCCGCGGCGTCCGCGCCGTCCCGGATCTCCGGCACGAGGTCGACGACCTCCGAGGCGCGGTCCAGGCACGCCTTGGCGCGCGGCAGCGTGAGGGCCACCATCTGCGCTGCCATGATGTAGAACAGGATGAGCATGGCGTACTCGAGCACCGCCGAGATGCTCGCGATCTCCATCGCATGCGCGCCCACTCGGTTTCCGCCCAGCCACAGCACGGCGACCTCGGCGATGTTCATCAGAAAGAAGCTCGCCGCGTCCACGCCCGCGAACATCATGTTCACCTTGATGGCCGAGCTGGCGTAGTCGGAGAACACCTCGTCCAGACGGCGCTCCTCGTGGCGCTCCTTGGTGAAGGCGCGGATGACGCGCACGCCGATGATGCTCTCGCGCAGCACCACGTTCATCCGGTCGATCAGCTTCTGCAGGCGCATGAAGATCGGCGCCGCGTTCACGATGGTCACCACGGCGATGACCATGACGACAGCCGTCACGGCGGCGAGCAGCATGCCCATCTGCCAGTCGATCAGGCACGCCATGAAGATGCCGACGATGCACAAAAACGGCAACGGGAGCACCATCTGGATCGTGGCGATGATCGACTGCTGGACCACATTCATGTCGTTCAACGAGCGCGTGATCATGGAACCGGTGCCGAAGCGCTCGAAGTCGCTGTTCGAAAACGCAAGCGAGCGCTCGTAGATGGCGTCCCTGATATCGCGGGCGACGTTTGACGCCAGGCGCGCCGCAAGATACGTGCCGGTGATCGCGCCACCGCTCGCCAGCATCGACGCGCCGAGCATGAGCGCACCGCCCTGCACGATGTGGTTGAAATCGCCAGTCGCGATGCCCGTGTTCACCATATTCGCCAGCATGGTGGGAACGAGCAGCGTGCCCGTGTTGTCGAGCAGCACGACCAGCAGCGTGATCGCCACGAGCTTCTTGTGCGGTCGTAAGAACCTGAGCAGCAGCCTCATGCATCCTCTCCCTTCCCGTTGCGCTCAGCGGCCGTGGCCCTGATACGGTTCATCTCTGCTACCAATGCGTTCGTGTAGGCGCGCGCATGATCGAGCAGCGCCCGGCGCTCCTGCGGCGTGAGCGAGCAGAACGCACGGCGCTCCGCCTGCTGGGCGGGCCGGATATACCGGTCCGCGAACGCCTCGCCCGCCTCGGTCAGCGAGACGGTCTTGTTGCGCCGGCTTCCCTCGACGAAGCCCAGCTCGATCAGGCCCTTCGCCTCCATGGCCTTAATCGCGGAGTTGATGGTCTGCTTGCTGTAGGCCCAGGAGTCGGACAGCACGCGCATCTCGACCGTGCCGCCCGCGCGCTCCACGTCGTACAGCATCCAGTACGCGCATGTCGACAGGCCGCAGTCCCGGGCGAACAGATAGTAGACGCGGTCCGCCTCCTTGTACATGCAATCGAGTTCGCGCGGGTCGTTCGGCTCCTCCGCGCATGGACGATCCTGTTCCACGTCATCCCTCCGTCCTCAAATCGGCAAGCCATACTAGTCCGATTTCGGATAAACGTCAACAGGAGAAGCTCTGGACATTTCTTGCAGACCCATCTGGACCAGCCGCCGGACAGCCATAAAAAACACCCGCTTGCGCGCAGGCGCAGGCGGGTGTTCGGGGAAAGGCTTCGAGGGGCCCTACTGTTCCCAGCCCTCTTGAATCGACTCGTGGAACGCCGCGGAATCGCACAGGTCGTGCAGGCTCTTGCCATCGTGCCACGGAAGCTCGGCGAGCTCGGAAAGCGTTGTGACCAGCTCAGAACAATCGGTGAAGCGGCCCTTGTCGTTCAGCTGCGAGCAGTCCTGCACGCGCCAATAGCCGTCGGTGTGCGTGATGTAGTACTGTCCGTCGTCAACGTCCATAAACACGCGAGTCTTCGAACGCAGGTAGCCGAGGAGCTCCTCGAAGCTCAGGGATATCGTCTCGTCAGCTTTCAGTCCCATAATTGGCCTCCTAGCTGTCGGGCGCCACACGGCGCGATTTGCCTTACTGGTACCTAGTAAACCCGTAGTTGTCCATATCTATGCGATGAAATTGGTAGGCGGTGCATAACTTTGGAGCAGCGGCCGTTTTGGGCGCTTCGCCGGCACCCCGCGCAAGGCGAAACGGGACGACCCCCTGCCGCGATGGCGGCGGCACGCTCACGCAGGCGACCCCGGTCACCTGCCGGCCCGGACTCAGCCGGCAGATCGCATCCGGACACCCCGTCCACGCCGACCACTCGTTTCCCCTGGAGTCCAGCCCCAAACCCTGGCGCGCGGACCGCCAGAGTCACAAATGAACTCACAAAAGATAACTGAGGCTATGTTATGCTTAGCTAACTTGACTCACGAACACCGGAAGGGACTGCCATGGTCAACGGCCGCCTCGTTCGGCTCGGCAACCGCGCGATGCGCTATATGCTCGCGCAGGTTGCATTCCAATGGATCGCCCTCGTGGCGAACATCGCGCTCATCGGCGGCATCGCCTACCTCTTTCACCTCGTCATCGCGAAGAGCCTCGCCGCTCACCATATGGCCATCGGCGCATGCGCCGCGCTCGTATGCCTCACCATCCGATTCGCTGCCACGCGCGCCGCGGCCCATATGAGCCACCTGTCCGCACGCAGCGTGAAGGACACGTTGCGCCGCGCGCTGTTCGACAAGATGCTCGCGCTCGGTCCCGTATACGCGCAGCAGACGTCCACCTCCGAGGTCGTGCAGGTGGCGGGCGAGGGCGTCGAGCAGATTGAAACCTACTTCGGCCTCTACCTGCCGCAGTTGCTGTATGCGCTGCTTGCACCGCTTACGCTGTTCGCCGTTATCGCACCCATCTCGCTTCCGGTCGCCGTGGGCCTCATCGCCTGCGTCCCGCTCATCCCGCTCGCCATCGCGGCGGTCCAGACCATCGCCAAGCGCCTGCTCGCCTCGTACTGGGACCAGTATGCCGAGCTGGGCGACAGCTTTTTGGAAAATCTCCAGGGCCTCACCACCCTCAAGGTCTACGAGGCCGACGCGCACAAGGCCGAGCAGATGGATGCGGAGGCCGAGACGTTTCGCCGCGTGACCATGCGCGTGCTCACCATGCAGCTCAACTCGATCATCGTCATGGACCTCGTCGCATACGGCGGTGCAGCCCTCGGCATCGCGCTCGCCGTCTCGGCACTCGCCGACGGACGCATCGGCCTGCCCGCCTGCCTTGCCATCATCATCCTGTCGAGCGAGTTCTTCATCCCCATGCGCACGCTCGGCAGCTACTTCCACACCGCCATGAACGGCTCGGCGGCAGCGGACCGCATCTTCGCGATCCTCGACGCGCCCGAACCGTCCCCGGGCGCGCGCGAGCTCCCCGAACGGCGCAACCGCATCGAGATCCAAGGGCTCAGCTTCGCCTACACGCCAGAGCGCGAGGTCCTCCACGACGTCGCGCTCGCCATCGAACCCGGCTCGCTGGTGGGCGTCGCCGGCACCTCGGGATCGGGTAAGTCAACGCTCGCCTCCATCATTTCCGGCAGGCTCACCGGCTATACGGGCACCGCGAGGATCGGCGGGGTCGACGTGCGCGATATCGAGCGTGAGAGCCTGGCACGCCACGTGGTCGTGGTCCCCACCTCCGGCTACCTGTTTAGCGGCACCCTGCGCGAAAACCTCCTTATGGGCAACCCGCATGCCACCGACGAGCAGCTCGAGCGCGCACTCGCCCAGGCGCGCATCGACGCGTTCGTGCGCGAAAACGGCGGACTCGACATGCCGATCACCGAGGGCGCGCGCAACCTCTCCGGCGGACAGCGCCAGCGGCTGTGCATTGCCCGCGCGCTGCTGACGAGCGCCGAGACCCTCATCTTCGACGAGGCGAGCTCCAATATCGACGCGGACTCCGAAGCGGCCATCGCCGAGGTCATACGCGAGATCGCAGGGGAGCGCACCGTCGTGGTGGTCAGCCATCGTCTGGCGAACCTCGTTCACGCCGACATGATCTATCTGCTCGACGGCGGGAGCGTGGCCGAACAGGGCACACACTCGGAGCTCGTGGCCGCGCATGGCGCCTACGCCGCGTTCTGGCGCGCCCAGCATGAGCTGGAAAGGAACGTCGCATGAGCCGTCTGACCGTTATGAGACGCCTGATCGGCCTGGTCGGCCCCCTTTGGGGCATCATGGCGCTTGCAGTCGGAGCGGGCGTTGCCGGGCACCTCGCCGCTATCGCCGTTCCCACCCTCGGCACGACCGCCGCCCTGTCCGCGGCGGGTTTGGACGGCCTTCCGAACGCAGCGCAGCTGCTCGGGGTCCTTGTCGTCTGCGCCGTCGCACGCGGCATCCTGCATTACCTGGAGCAGATGGCGAACCATTACATCGCCTTCAAGCTGCTCGCACGCATCCGCCACCGCGTGTTCGCCGCACTGCGCCGTCTGGCGCCCGCGAAGCTCTCGGGCCGCAACCGGGGCGACCTCATCTCCCTTATCACGGGCGACATCGAGCTGCTCGAGGTCTTCTACGCGCACACCATCTCGCCGATCGCCATCGCGCTGGGCGTGAGCTGCGCCGTCGTGGCGGTCGAGGCCGCCATCCATCCCCTGTTCGGCCTGCTCGCGGCCGTCGCCTTCGCCTTCGTGGGCATCGCGGTGCCCCTGGCGGCCAACCGAGCATCCGGGCAAGCCGGGCGCGCGTTTCGCCACGAGCTGGGCGACCTTGACGCCTATCTGCTCGACACCCTGCGCGGCCTGGGCGAAGCCATGCAGTACCGCGTCGCCCGGGCGCGAGGCGAGGAGTTCTTCCGCCGCAGCAGCTCGCTTGCCGACCACGAGTCCCGCCTCAAGGATCGCGCCGGCGCCAACCAGGCGGTCATGGCCATCATCGTGTGGGCTTTCGACCTCGCCCTAGTCGGCGCGGGCGTATACCTGCACCAGATGGGCCAGATTACTCTCGACCAACTGATGATCGGCGTCGTGCTCCTCATGAGCTCATTCGGCCCGGTGCTGGCGCTCGCGAGCCTGGGCACCGGGCTCCAGCAGACCTTCGCCGCCGGCGAACGCGTGCTGGAGCTTCTGGACGAGCAGCCGGTCGTCGAGGCAATCGCACACGGCGCGGCGCCCTCCGACGCAAGCGCCGAGATCGACCGGGTGTCGTTCGCCTACGCTGGCGACCCGGTGCTCGCCGACGTCTCCCTTGCCGTCGAACCCGGCTCCATCGTGGGCATTTCCGGAAAAAGCGGCTCGGGCAAATCGACCCTGCTCTCCCTCATGATGCGTTTTTACGACGTCGATACGGGCGCCGTCAAAATCGGCGGCGTCGACGTGCGCGACGCCTCGACGCATGCGCTGCGCGAAACCGAGGCCCTTGTGGAGCAGCAGACCCATCTGTTCAACGAGAGCCTGGCCGACAACATCCGCATCGGACGGCTCGACGCGACCGACGAGGAGGTCATGGCGGCCGCGCGTGCCGCATGCATCCACGACACCATCGCCCAGCTGCCCGAGGGCTACGCCACACGCGCCGGCGAGCTGGGCGACCGACTGTCCGCAGGCGAGAGGCAGCGCATCGGTCTTGCCCGCGCGCTGCTACGGCGCGCACCGATCCTGCTGCTCGATGAGCCGACCTCCAATCTTGACAGCCTGAATGAGGCCGCCATCCTGCGCGTCCTTCGCGAGCAGCACGGCGAGCGCACCGTCGTTGTCGTCAGCCATCGAGAAAGCACCATGGCGATCACCGATAGCGTCGTGTCGCTCGAGCGCGGCCGTGTGAGCTGATACACGGGCACATCCCGACACCCCGTCTGACCCCAACCGTAAAGATTGGACTCCCATGATCAACAAGATTCTGTTCTGCCTCGCCTGGCTGGTCCTCGGCCTCGGCGCCATCGGCGTCGCGATTCCTCTGCTGCCCACCACGCCGCTCGTGCTGCTCGCCTCGGCGCTGTTCGCCAAAAGCAGTCCGCGCTTCGAGGCGTGGCTGCGCACCACGCGCCTCTACCGCAGCTACGTGGTCCCGTTTCGCGAGTCCGGCGGGATGACGGCACGCAAGAAGGTGTCGATGTTTGCCGTCACGTCCGCGACCTGCCTGATCAGCTTCGCGCTGGTGGACGCCCTGCCCGCCCGCCTCGTTCTCATCTGCGTGGTGTGCGGCATGGGCATCGCGCTTCTCACCAAGATCCGCACCATCTCGCCCGAGGAGGACGCGCTGCTGCGCGCCCAGTGGGACGAGACCGCGCAAGCATAGCACCCGACCGCATGAGGAGCCCGCATGCCCAAAGCACCTGATAGCCCCGCCGTCGCGCGCCGCCGCGAGCGAGAGAAGCGCGTCGTTTCGCAGATGATCGCCCTTTCCTGCCGTGCACACCACCAAGACGCCGCGCGCACCGAGACCGCATACTGCGGCGAGCCGGTCTGCCCCGCCTGCGCAAAGCTCGACGCCTTCGCCGCGCGCCGTACCGAGCTGTGCCCCCACATGGCAACCAAGACTTCGTGCAACCGGTGCGCCACGCACTGCTACCCGCCCGCCATGCGCGAGCAGATCCGCGCGGTGATGCGCTTCGCAGGCCCACGCATGCTGCTGCACCATCCCATCGCCGCGGTTCGCCACCTTTTGGGAACGTAGGGGCGACGGCGCGAGCGACCCCGATCACCCGCCTACCCGAACCCTACTCGTCCTTCCCGAACGCGCGCATGAGCAGGGTGACGATGCCGCAGATCATGCCGCCGACGGGCCAGGTGACCCAAAACCACGCAGCCGAGGTGCCCAGCGGCTCGAATTCGTCCGGATTCGCCGACGTGAGCACCGGTGCGAACAGCAGGCCCAGGCCGACGATGGTGGCCACGATCATGATGGCACCGCAGATCGCACCGATCTTGCGGTCGGCGCGCTTGGTGGCAAGCAACGCCTCGCGGCGCGCATCGTCGAGCTCAACGGCGACGATCTCCTCGACCTCAAGCTCTTCGCCCACGGACCGGTTGTACTCCGCCACGTCGATGCGGCCGAGCAGCATGCCGTAGTGCGTGATGTTCCAGACGCCCAGGGCGATAAAGAACATGAGGAAGAACAGCGCGATGTTCTCCGCCGTCTTCTCGAGCATGATGAGGCAGCCGATGCCCGCAAAGATGAAGGCGATACCCGCAATCAGACCGCCCGAGAACGCCTTCCGAGCAGCCAAACGGTCGTCTTCGGTATAGAAGTCCTCCACGTACGGGTGCGCGCGCTGGAATGCGGCGTGCTCCATACCGGCGGGAATAAGGAACGCGAGGCCTGCCAGGACGCCGGCGAGCACGATGATGACGAACAGCCCGTCGCGTGCCCCGACCGAAGCCAGCTCGACCGCGCCTTCGAAGAACAGCCCGATCGCGATGCCCAGAAGGATCGCCGCGATACCCGTAGGGACCTTCCAGGCCATCATGCGCTGATGCTCGTCGTAGCCGCACACGTCGGTCGGCGGACCGGCGGGCACGGTCACCTCGGGCTCGGGAGCGCGCGAAGTGAGGTCGCCTTGGACAAGGTCGTCGAGCGTGCAGCCGAAGATCTGGCACATCTTGAGAAGCTTGTCCATCTCGGGATAGCTTTTCTCGGCTTCCCACTTGGTGACCGACTGGCGGGACACCCCGAGCAGCATGGCGAGCTGCTCTTGGGTCATGTTGCGCGAGGCGCGCAGGTGCTGAAGGTTGTCGCGAAAGCTCATGGCGGGGCCTTTCTGGTAGATGCCGTTATGTCTTGCCGGCACCTCCAGTATGCGGGCGCCATCGGCCCCATTCTACCAACCGGAGGGCTGCATTTTGGCCTCCAGCATGGCAACCATAAGGCGCCCTGCGGTTGCCATGCCCAGCTCAGAGGGCATGTTCAGGAATCTTCGGCCACCATGGAGCACGATTGCGCCCGCGCGGCAGCAACGCGGCCAACCCGCCATCCGCCCGAAGGGATCCGGGGCCGCGGGCGCTACCTGAGAGCCTCCTCGAGCATCCCCCTCACGGTGGCTATTTCCCGTTCGCATGCGGCATTCGACGTGCAGAGCCTGATGGCGGAGCCCAACGCGGACCCGCCCTCCTCATGTGCAACCGCACCCTTTGCGCTGACCCCACCCAATGCATCGTTTCGGATTGATCATCGTATATGTATTCGATTTGCTATACAATGTCATACAGAGGTGATCATATGTCGCAATCAGTTCTCAGTGTACGCATGGACAGCGATACCAAAGCCGCCTTTGCAGCATTTTGCGAAGAGGTTGGCATGAGCGTCTCCACCGCCATCAATCTGTTCGCTAGGCAAACCCTTCGTGAGCGGCGCATCCCGTTCGAAATCAGCACCGATCCCCTGCGCACCCGCGTGGCGGCGCAACCCGCACAGCGCGTTCTCTCGCGCGACGAGATAGCCGTCGCTGTCGCCCAAGCCGCCATGCGCGTGCCAGGCATTTCCGGCGTTGTGCTTTTTGGCTCGTATGCGCGCGGGGAAGCGCGACCCGACAGCGACATCGACCTGCGCATTGCTTACGACGAAGGAGCGCTGACGCTATTCGACCTTTCCGAATTCCTCCAAGACGTACAAGAGGCCACAGGGAAATCTGTTGACATCGTTTCTCGACACGACCTGGGAAACGATGACTTTGCCCGCGCAATCGAACGAGACGGGGTGACAATCTATGAGCGCACGTAACACGGATGACGGCCGTGTTGCTGAGCTTTGGCGCGTCCTAAACGAAACGGAGGAACGTGTCGCTGCACTCAAACTCACCAAAGAGCGCTTCGTATCAGATGAATCGCTACAAGGGCGCATCAATGTCGACGCGATCTTCATGTGCGTATTCCGCGCCACTGAGGAGGCTGGCAACATGTCTGACGAAACGAGGCGCGAGCACCCGACTATTCCATGGCGTGCCATTCACGGCATGCGTAATATCTTCGCCCACGACTATGGCAAGCTCGATCGCGCAGCCATCTGGAACACGGTGGTTGCCGACTTCCCTGTGCTCAAAAGCTTTTGCCTAGATTATGCCGCACTCCACGGCATAGAGCTTTCTGGAGACACTGACCGATCCGTGCCGCGCCCTCTCGATACCTCTCCCGACGTCTTGTGAGGAGGCGGTATCGTCGCCCGGTGCCGTCGAGCCGTCCGCACCCGCTCCCGCCCCGCCGCCCCTCATCGAAGAGGAAGGCCTTAATTCATGAAAAACCTCGTGGTCGAACAGCCCTTTCCTGGGGAAACGCCAAACCGAACCTTCACTTATTCATGAAAAAGTGCGGGGTTGACCGGAGACTCGGAGCACCGGTTGGCTGAACTCGGTCCACACAAGGAAACGGGGGCGGTCCTAAGACCGCCCCCGCGCAAAATAGGCTTTGTTGTCGTACGGGACATGCGCCCCTGCGAGCTCTTCCGCTACCAGATGCCCAGAACGTGCTGCATGCCGAGCGACACGCACGCGATGGCGATCCAGCAGACAAGGCCCATCAGAATCGGCTTCCCGCCCGTGCGCACGAGCTTGACGATGTTCGTGTTGAAGCCGATCGCCGCCATCGCCATGATGATGAAGAACTTCGAGAGCTCCTTGATGGGCGCGGTCACCGTCGCAGGCAATGCGAACACCGTGGTGATAACGCTCGCCAGCACGAAGAAGACGATGAAGAACGGGAAGATCTTCTTGAGGTCGAACGTGCCTGCGGCCTGGCCGTCGCCCTCGCCCGCAGCTGCAGCGCGCTTGGCAAGACGCACCTGCCAGAACGCAAGCGCCAGCGTGATGGGGATGATGGCCAGCGTACGGGTCAACTTGACGATCGTCGCCGCGTCGAGCGTGTTGGCGCCGGGGTGCATGCCGTCCCATGCGGCCGCAGCCGCCGTCACCGACGAGGTGTCGTTGACCGCCGTTCCCGCGAACAGGCCGAAGCCCTCGTTGGAGAGGCCGAGCATCCCACCGAGCGTGGGAAACACCAGCGCTGCGATGACATTGAACAGGAAAATGACGCTGATGGCCTGGGCGATCTCCTCGTCATCGGCATCGATGACCGGCGCGGTGGCGGCGATGGCCGACCCTCCGCAGATAGACGAGCCCACGCCGACCAGCGTGGAGATCTTGCCGGGAATGTTCAGCGCACGGCAGAGCACGAAGGACACGATGAGCGACGTGGCGATCGTGGAGACGATGATCGGCAGCGACGTAGCGCCCACCTGCGCGATCTGCGCGAGGTTCAAGCCGAAGCCGAGCAGGATGACGGCATACTGTAGCACCTTTTTCGACGTGAACTTGATGCCCTTCTGCAGCGGCTCTCCGGCACGCGCAGGCACCACGAGCGCCAGCACCATACCGATCAGGATGGCGAACACCGGCCCGCCGATCACCTCGAGCTGCTTGCCGAGCAGCCATGCGGGAATCGCGATGGCAAGGCAGAACAGCACGCCTTTCCACATACCCTTGAAGTCTTTCACCAGCTCCATGTCGTGTCCTCTCGTCTGCGATATCGTTCCGCATGACATGCTACTCCCTGCGGTTATAATGATTTCAGATGCTTTGCTTATCATTCAATTAGTATTCGTGATGTGAAAAAACCTCTGTCCTAATTTCACGGGAGGCGCGGTGCTGGACTATCGGGCACATACGTTTCTGGAGGTCTACCGGCAGCGCAGCTACACGCGCGCGGCGGACGCGCTGCACATTTCACAACCCGCCGTATCGCAGCACATCCGCCAACTTGAGCAGCACTACGGCTGCCGCCTGTTCATCAAATCTGGGCGTGGCGTCGATCCCACCGAGGCGGCCGATGTGCTCTACCGGGCACTCAGCACCATGGAGCACGACGAAGATCGCCTTCAGGCGGATATCGACTCCCTATCGGACGCGAAGGCGCGGCGGGCGCCGTTGCGGTTCGGCTGCACGCGCACCATCGCCGACTACGTGGCGCCCCGCCTGCTCGCCGGACATCTGGAGCGCCATCCGGATGAGCGCATCCTCATGCAGGTGGAGAACACCGCCGAGCTTGTGGCGCGCATCGACGCGGGCGCCATCGACTTCGCGCTCGTGGAGGGGTCGTTTGACCGCACCGTCTTCGACCACGAGGTCCTCTCGCATGAGCGCTACATCGCCGTCGCCGATCGGCCGATTGCGGCGGCACGCCTCGAGGACCTGCTCGCCTGCCGCCTCATCCTGCGCGAGGCGGGCTCGGGCACGCGCGAGATCCTCGAGCAGCACCTCGCCGCACGCAACCTCACCGTCAGCGATTTCGCCGGCATCATCGAGCTCGCGAGCATTCCCGCCATCAAGGCGTGCGTGCGCTCGGGCGCGGGCATCACGTTTCTGTACCGGGCGGCCGTCGAGGCCGAGCTTGCGCACGGCGAGCTGTTCGACATCACCCCGGCCGACATGCACATCGAGCATGCCTTCGCCCTCATCTGGCAGCGCGGGAGCCTGTTTGCCGAGCGCTACCGCGCCCTGCTGCGCGCCTGGCAGAACGCCCTCACGTGATACAGTTGACTGGTCAGTTTGATCATTTTTACTCCGTCCCCAGATGAGCAAAAGGAGACGACCATGCGAGAGTGCGTGAGCATCAGCGCGGTGGAGGCCGCGGCAAGAAGCAACAACCGGCCCGGTCCGGACCATATGAACTGCGGAGAGTCGGTTATCGCCGCGCTGTGGGATGCCTTCGAGCCCGACTTTCCGCGCGCCGTCGTGGCCGCGGGCGCCGGTATGGGCGCGGGCGTGGGCGGCTCCGGCTGCATCTGCGGCGCGCTCGCCGGCGGCGTAGCCTTCCTCGGACTCATGCTGGAGACCAAGGAGCGCGCCAAGCCCGCTGCCGCCGAGCTGCACGACGCGTTTTGTGCCGGCGTCGGCAAGCGCACGCCATGCTGCAGGGTCCTCACCCGCGGTATGGAGTGGACGAGCCCCGAGCGTATTGCCCACTGCCAGAGCAACTGCGCCCTCGCAGCAGCCGAGGCGGCCCGCATCCTCTGCCGCGAGCTTAACGTCCAGCTCGAGGCGTAGCGGAAGCACGGGCTCGGCTGCCTTTTCCGTCAAGAGTCCGGACGCGTCCGGACGCGTCCGGACGCGTCCGGACTCCTTGCATGCTATACTGCCAGGTGACTCCCATCTCGCCGAACGGAGCATCTCATGGCCAAGCTATCCGACTTCGCGCATCTTCGCGAGCATGCCCGTCTCGAAGCCAAACGCGCGCAAGGCGGATTACCGAAAAGCATCTGGGAAACCTATTCCGCTTTTGCGAACACCGAGGGCGGCATCATACTGCTCGGCGTCGATGAAGAACCCGATGGGTCTCTCAAACCCGTCGGAATCTCCCATCCCGAACGCCTCGAACGAGATTTCTGGAACACTGTCAACAACCCCAACCGCGCGAGCGTCAACATTCTCACCTCGCACGATGTCCGAATCGACACGGTCGAGGGCCCCGAAGAACCCGTCGACATTCTCGTCATCACAGTCCCCAGGGCTCCGCGCGAGCTGCGTCCCGTGTTCGTCGGAGGCAACCCCCTAACCGGGACCTATCGCCGAAATGGCGAAGGCGATTACCGCTGCAGTCCCGAAAGCTACCAGGCCATGGTCCGCGATGCGAGCGCGTCCCCACTCGACACCCTCCTGCTCGACGAGGTCACAACCGACGCCATCAGCCCCGACACGCTTGCTTCGTATCGCAACATGCTGTCGTCTCTGCGCCCCAATCACCCTTGGAACGAGCTGCCCGATGAGGACTTCCTCATCAAGCTTGGCGCCGCCGGCCCGAGCGCAGGATCCGCCGGGCTCCGGCTCACGCGCGCCGGCCTGCTAATGTTCGGCTACGAGCACGAGATCGTGCGCGAGTTTCCATCGTTCTTTCTTGACTATAGAGAAATATACGAGGAGGGCACAGCTCGGTGGACTGATCGCATCACGAGCAACAGCGGCGATTGGAGCGGAAACGTCTTCGAGTTCTGGTTCAGGGTTTCGAACCGCCTGACGGCAGACCTCCGGAAGCCGTTCGAGCTCGATAACAACCAGCTTCGCGTCGACAGCACACCGATGCATGATGCGGTGCGCGAAGGGCTTGTCAACGCACTCATTCACGCTGACTACCTGGGACGAAGGCCGGTTGTCGTTCAGAAATACCGTGATCGGGTGGAATTCTCGAACCCGGGCGACATGCGCGTGCCCGTCGACGTCGCCCTGCAGGGAGGCATCTCCGACGCGCGCAACCCGACGCTCATGAAGATGTTCAGCCTTCTGGCAGCATGCGAGCGCGCGGGCAGCGGCCTCGACGCCATACAGACCGCATGCCGCCAAGCACAGGCGGGACAGCCAATCATGCACGTCTCGTACGATCCCGACTGCACGAAGCTGGTTGTACCGCTTGGGACCGCATCCGCCTTTGCCGACGCGGCCCCGGCGAGCAACCCCACCGTCCTTAAGACCCCGTCGGGAGAACGCCAGCGGGTGCTTCGCTATATCGAGACGCACGGGCCGTCCAAGCGCGTTGAGATCCAGGAAGCCCTCGAGGTCGGCAGCACGAAGGCGAAGCGTCTGCTGAGCGCGATGGTCGCCGAGGGCTTGATCCGCACCGAGGGGGCAAGCAACCAAACGGTCTACCTCTTGGCGTGAAGTGCAGCAGGAAACCCGGCACGCCCGCAAGCTGCGGTATCTTGCCGGTCTGCCCAGACCGGAGGCGATGGAGATGCGTGCGACCCGGCGAAGTGCATAAGTAGGCCCCGATGACACAGAGTGGACCGTTTGGCACGCTAACCGGTTTTATGAACCCCCTTTAGCGTGCCAAACGGTCCGTTCTGTGTCATCGGCGCGCGGGTGTCGTGGAGAGCGCCGCGCGCGAGCCCCACCCCACCGACATGCCGAGGGCCCCGTGCGGGGCCCTCATATCTAGCGTATGTGTTAGTGAGCGCCGCCCTGGCCGTAGTAGGCGTTGGGGCCGTGCTTGCGCAGGTAGTGCTTGTCCTGCAGATACTGCGGGGCGGGAGCCACGCCGTCCTGCAGCATCTCGGTGCGGGCGGCCATCTTGGCGACCTCGTCGAGCACGACCGCGTGGTACACGGCTGCATCGGCGTCCTTGCCCCAGGTGAAGGGGCCGTGGTTGCGCACGAGCACCGCGGGCACGGCGACCGGGTCGATATCGCGCTCGGCGAAGCCCTCGACGATCACCTTGCCGGTGTTGAGCTCGTAGGCCTCCTCGATCTCCTCCTCGGTCAGACCGCGCATGCAGGGGATGGGACCGTAGAAGTAGTCGGCGTGGGTCGTGCCGTACGCCGGGATGTCACGGCCGGCCTGCGCCCACGACACCGCCCACGCGGAATGCGTGTGCACCACGCCGCCGATCTTGTCGCCCCACTCGCGGTACAGGTACGCGTGGGTGGGCGTGTCGGAAGACGGGTTGAGGTCGCCCTCGACGACCTTGCCGTCCAGATCGCACACGACCATGGACTCGGGCGAAAGCTTGTCGTAGTCAACGCCGGAGGGCTTGATCACGAACAGGCCGCTCTCGCGGTCGAACTCGGAGGCGTTGCCCCAGGTGAAGACGACCAGACCATGCTTGGGAAGGTCCATGTTGGCCTCATAGACCTTCTCGCGAAGCTCCTTGAGCATCATGAGCGAATATCCTTTCTCGCAAAGGATGCGGATCGTTCCGCATCCCGGAAGGACGGTCGCCGGGCGCTCGGTGCGTCCCGCCCGGCGACCGCTAGAAGGGGTGGCGAAAAACGGTTACGCGAAGGCGCGCTCGGCGGCCTTCTCGGCCTCGTTGGCGCGCTTGAACGTCGCCAGGAAGCTGCGATAGCCCTCGACGTCGGCAGGATCGGGCTCGATGGTCGTGCCCTCCATGTCGGCGAAGACCTTGTTGTTGAGGTAGTCGGCGAGCGACTCGCCCTCCTCATGCCACGCCATGTAGGCGGCGGCGACGGCCTGGCCCCAGGCGCCGCCCTCGCCGGCGGTGGCCATGACGGTCACCGGCGCCTCGAGGGCTGCGGCGAGCAGGCTCTGGGCGACCTTCGGGGTCTTGAAGATGCCGCCGTGACCGTAGAGCTTGTCGATCTTGACGTCCTCGGCGCGCAGCGCCTCGTTGCCGGCGGCCAGGGCACCAAAGGCTGCCATGATGTTCATGCGCATGAAGTTGGCGATGCTGAACTTGGAGTTCTGACCGCGCAGGACCATGGGATAGCCGGTCTGAACGCCCATGACGGTCTCGCCGGAGATGAACGGGATGGACACGAGGCCGCCGGCGTCCTTATCGCCGTCGAGCGCGGCGTTGAAGAGCTTCACGAAGGCGTCGCCCTTGTCCACGTCGGCACCCATGAGCGAAGCGAAGTCGCACAGCAGGTTGACCCAGCCGTTGATGTCGGAGGTGCAGTTGTTGCAGTGCACCATGGCGACGGGGTCGCCGACCGGCGTGGTCACGAGATCGATCTCGGGCGCCGTGGCGTCCTTCAGCGCATGCTCGAGCACGATCATGGAGAACACGGAGGTGCCGGCCGACACGTTGCCGGTGCGCGGGGCGATGGAGTTGGTGGCGATCATGCCGGTGCCGGCATCGCCCTCGGGCGGGCAGACGGGGCAGCCGGGCTCCAGGTCGCCGTCCGGATCGAGCAGACGCGCGCCCTCGACGGTCAGATGGCCGGCGCACTCGCCCGCGACCATGATCTTGGGCAGCAGGTCCTCGACCTTCCAGGCAACGCCCTTGGAAGCCACGAGCTCGTCGAACTTGGCGAGCATGGCGGCGTCGTAGTTGTGCGTCTCGGAGTCGATGGGGAACATGCCGGAGGCGTCGCCGATGGAGAGCACCTTCTCGCCGGTGAGGCGCCAGTGGGCGAAACCGGCAAGCGTGGTGAAGAAGTCGATCTTGTCCACATGCTCCTCGCCGCCGAGCACGGCCTGGTAGATGTGGGAGACGCTCCAGCGCTCAGGGGTGTGGAACGCAAAGAGCTCGGACAGCTCGTGGGCGGCCTCGGTCGTGGTGGTGTTGCGCCAGGTGCGGAACGGCACGAGCAGGTTGCCCTCGGCGTCGAACGGCAGGTAGCCGTGCATCATGGCGGAGATGCCCAGCGCGCCGACCTTCTTGAGCGTCACGCCGTACTTCTCGGCAACATCGGCCTTGCACGCGGCGTAGGCGGCGGCCAGACCCGCGAAGATCTCGTCCTCGCTATAGGTCCAATAGCCGTCGACCAGGGAATTCTCCCAGTCGAAGGCGCCGATGGCGATCGGCTCGTTGTCGGACGCCACAAGCACCGCCTTGATGCGGGTCGAGCCGTACTCGATGCCCAACGCAGTCGCACCGGACTCGATATCGGCAACAATCTGTTCTTTCGTCATGGCCATGAGCCTCTCCTTTTAAAGAAGAAGGCCGCGCCCCGACGGGGCGGGACGCGGCCGGTGATACCTGACAAGTTTGTACCTGGCCCCAAGTTGTCGGGCGGTACGCGCTTGCGATTAGCGGTAGTACACCTCGCCGAGCTTGAGGTCGCGCTTGAAGTCGCGGATGTTGGTGTTGGCGTCGATGACGACGGCCTCGATGCCCATGGCGTCGGCCCAGTCGACCATCTGGTCGGCGGTGAGGTCATAGGAGAACGCGGTGTGATGCGCGCCGCCGGCGTAGATCCAGGCCTCGGTGCCAACCTTGAGGTTGGGGCGCGGAGTCCAGAACACGGTGCCGGTGGGCAGCATCGGCATGGGCTTCTCGACCTTCTTGCAGTCGACGTCCTGGATGATCAGGCGGAAGCGGTTGCCCAGGTCGATGAGGGAGGTGGCGATGGCGGGGCCGGTCTTGGCGGTGAAGATCAGGCGAGCCGGATCCTCACGGTCGCCCATGGACAGCGGCGTGGCGCGGATCGCGATCTTGCCCTCGGCCACGGACGGGTCGACCTCGGACATGTGGGACTCGAGGATGCCCTCCTTGCCCGGGACCAGGTTGTAGGTGTAGTCCTCCATGAGGGCGGAGCCCTTGGCGTTGGGGTCGCCGGCGGTCATGACCTTCATGAGGCGAACCATAGCCGGGGTCTTCCAGTCGCCCTCGGGGCCGAAGCCGTAGCCCTTCTGCATGAGGCGCTGGATGGCGAGCGACGGGAGCTGCTTCAGGCCGCCCAGGTCACCGAAGTGATCGGAGAAGGCGTTGTAGTTGTGGTCGACCAGGAAGCGCTCGATACCGATCTCCTGCTGGGCCTGGACCTCGACGTGACGACGGAACTCCTCCGGGTCACGGCCGTCGAGCACGAGCTCGTAGGTGTCGTAGTACTCGTCGGTCAGAGCCTTGATTTCCTCGGGCGTGACGGCGTCGACGTACGGGGTGAGGTCGTTGATGGGCCACGCGTCGACAGTCCAGCCGAAGACCTGCTGGGCCTCGATCTTGTCGCCGTCGGTCACCGCGACGTTGCGCATGGTGTCGGCGAAGCGGCACACGCGGATGTTGCGGCTCTCGTTGATGCCGACCGCGACGCGCTGCCACTGGCCCAGCTCGGCCAGGGCGGCCTCGTCCTGCCAGTACCCGAAGATGACCTTGTGGTTCCAGCGCATACGGGCAAAGATATGGCCGAACTCACGCTCGCCATGGGCGGCCTGGTTCTCGTTCATGAAGTCCATATCGATGGTGTCGTACGGGATCTCCTCGTTGTACTGCGTCGCGAACTGGCACAGCGGCTTGCGGAGATCGCGCAGACCGGCGATGTAGTTCTTGGAGGGCGAGAAGGTGTGGGCCCAGGTGATGATGCCGGCGCACTCGGGATCCATGTTGGCCTCGTTGAAGGTGGCCTGGATGACGTCGGCGGTCAGCAGATTGGGCTTGAGCACGACCTCGAAGGGAACCTTGTCGGAAGCGTTGAGCGCAGCCACGACCTCAGCGGAGTGCTCGGCGACATGCTGGAGCACCTCGTCGCCGTACAGGTCCTGGGTGCACGGGCAGAAATAGAACTTGTACTTCTTGATCTCGAGCATAGCGTTTTTCTCCTTGCTCTAGAACCTTATAGACAAAACGGGATGATGCCAGGTGCATCCAACGCGGTAAGCGGGGACCGGTACGCCCGGCCCCCGCGAGTCGCTATTTGATGACTTGGTTAGCCGCACGCTCGGAGAAGACGGCGACCATGATGACGAACACGATACCGAGGATCAGCTGCTGGATCTCGGTGGTGAAGCCAAGCATCACGAGGCCGCGCTGGAGCACGAGGTAGGACAGGACGCCGGTGACCACGCTGGAGAAGCGGGAGCGGGCGCCGCCGTTGATGGGCATGCCGCCCAGAACCAGAGCGATGAGGATCTGGGTCTCGAGCATGTTGCCGGCCTGCGAGGTGACCGAACCGATGCGGATGGCGTTGATGAGCGCGGCAAAGCCAGTGATGGCGCCAGCGACGACGTAGATGATGATCTTGGTGCGCTGGACGTTGATGCCGGCGAAGCGGGCACCGGTCTCGGAAGCACCGATGGCCTTGAGGTTGGAGCCCAGGGCGGTGAAATGCAGCACCAGGTAGGCGATGACGAGCACCGCGACGACGATGCCGATGAGCAGCGGCGTGTTGGTGGTGAGCGCCGTCAGGTAGCTGGCAGCGTACACCGGGCTCGCGGTGGTGATGTAGGCGATGACGCCGCGAAGCAGGAACATCATGCACATCGTGACCACGAACGACTGGACCTGGCCCTTAACGTGGAAGATCGCGTTGATGAGGCCGATCAGGGCGCCGGTGGCCATGCCGCCGACGATGGCGAGAATCGGATTGTACTGCGACAGGAAGCAGACCACGGCGCAGGACAGACCCATCATGGAACCCTGGGAGAAGTCCAGGCAGCCCATGGACATGATCATGTACACGCCCACGGTGGCGATCATGAGGGTGAAGCCGCCGGAGATGATCAGCGTGATGTTGCGCGGGGTGATCAGCGCGCCACGGGTCAGAATGGCGAAGATCGCCACAATCGCAACGAAACTGATGATAGGCAGGAGGCTCTTGATCTGATGCCAGTCGAACTTCTTCTCCTGGGTCTCGGCAACAGCCTTGGTATTGGTAGAAGCCATCTGTTTCGCCTCCTTAAATCATCTTCGCGATGATGTCTTGCTCGGTAAGCTCGGGACTGCGGAAGAGCTGCCCGTTGATCTTGCCGTCCTTCATGACCAGAATGCGGTCGCACATACCGATGAGCTCCATGATCTCCTCGGAGATGATGAGGATCGCCTTGTCCTGGTTGCGCATCTCGGCCAGCAGCTGGTAGATGTCGGCCTTGACGCCGATGTCGATACCACGGGTCGGGGAGTCGAGCAGCAGGATGTCGGACTGCTTGCCCAGCCAGCGGGCCAGAACGACCTTCTGCTTGTTACCGCCGGACAGCGCCGAGACGTACTGGTCGACGCCGACCATCTTGGTGGACATGATGTCCGCGTACTTCTTGGCGAACGCCTTGAGGTCCTTCTGCTTCAGGATGAAGCCCATGTCGCGCATCGAGGGCAGCGTGATGTTGTCCTGGATGGTGTCGTTGATGAGCAGCGACTCGTTGTCGCGGTCCTTGGAGGCGTAGGCGATGGAGTTGCTGATGGCGGCGTTGATGCTGTCGATCGGCGTGCCGTCGCCCAGCTGAACCGTGCCGGTGCGGTCGTAGGACGCGCCGAACATGGCCTTGCCGACCTCGTGCATACCGCACTCGGACAGGCCGCCGATGCCCAGGATCTCGCCCTTGTGGAGCTCGAGCGACACGTCGTTCAGCGAACCGGGGACGGAGACGTTCTGCATCATGATGGCGATCTCGCCCTGCGGCTCGGTCGCGTAGTTGGGGTAGTCGGTACGATAGTAGTTATCGCCCATCTCACGGCCGACCATGAGGGTCTTCAGCTTGTCCTCGTCGACATCGCTGGCGTTGATGGTGGTGATGAAGTCACCGTCGCGCAGGATGGAGATGCGGTCGGACATCTCCAGGACCTCGGCCATGTCGTGCGAGATGAAGATGACGCAGTGGCCCTTGGCGCGCACGTCGCGCATGACCTCGAACAGCTTCTCGCGGCCGTCCTGTGACAGGGCCGTGGTGGTCTCGTCAACGACCAGGATCTTCGGGTCGAACCACGTGGACTTCAGGATCTCGATGATCTTGCGCTCCTCGAAGTTGTAGTTCTCGATGGGCGCGGTGGCGCGGACCTTGGACAGGCCGAAGCCGTCGAGCAGCTCCTGGGCCTTCTTGTTCATGGCGGCGGTGTTCTTGATGCCGTGCTTCATGAAGCGGCCCTCGTCGCCGAGGAAGAGGTTCTCGGCCACGGTTAGGCCGTTCAGGGTGCCGAGCTCCTGGACGATGACGGCCACGCCGTGGTGGTTGCCGTCGACCTGGTTCTTCGGGGCGATCTGCTCGCCGTCGAGGGTGAAGGTACCGCTGCCGATGGGCAGGATGCCCGTGAGCATGTTGGTGAACGTGGACTTGCCGGAGCCGTTCTCGCCGATCAGGGCGTGAATCTCACCAGCGTAGAAGTCGAGGGACACCTCTTTGACAGCGTGCGTGGGGCCGAACTTCTTGTCGATCTTCTCAGCGTGAAGCAACAGTTTGTCTGACATGGTGCGTATCCCTCCTTTACTTTACGACAGCGCCCTTGACGCGCTTGACGGTCAGGGTAACGACGATCAGCAGCGTGGCGCCGGTGACGACGTTGTTGATGGTCGTGGGCATGCCGAGCGCCACGAAGCCGGCGAACATCATGGAGATGATGAGCTCGCCGATGACGATGGCGACGACGGGATGACCGTACTTCTTGAAGGCCAGGCCGAAGAACGCGCCCATGAGCGGGGTGAAGTTCAGGGACTGGGAAAGCATGTTGGTCATCGGGGTCTGAGCGGTGCCGTAGCCGATGTAGAGAACGGCCATGACGCCCACGAAGCCCGAGCACAGGACGAACGCGATGAACTTGTACTTGTCGACGTCCACGCCCATGTTCTTAGCGGTGAGCTCGTTGGTGCCGATAGCGTTGATGTAGGTACCGACCTTGGTGTACTTCAGGATGAAGCCGCACAACAGGAACGCGATGAGCGCGAGGATCACGTTGTACGGATAGGAGCCGAACATGTTGTAGTCGGCGTCCAGACGGGTGCCGGCCCAGTTGGAGGCGAACACGCTGAAGCTCTCATAGATGAGCGACAGGCCCGTGGTGACGATCAGCGACGGAATGCGCAGGACCGTGTAGGCGAGGCCGTTGAAGAAGCCCAGCAGAATACCGCAGATGATCGGAGCGGCGACGAGGCCCACGATGCCGAACATCTGGCTGAAGCCGATCGAAAGCAGGCAGGAAAGCACGAGCACGGAGCCGATGGAGAAGTCCCACAGGCCCTGCGTGACGATGAAGTACATGCCGCAGCCGCCGACGGCGTAGATGAGCGCGCTCTGAAGATACGTCATGATCTGGGTAGGCGAGCCAAACGTCTCGGGGCGCAGCACCTTGAAGATCGCCCAGCAAATGACCGTGAGGATGACGAGGAAGCCCACGCCAAACCACTGGCTTTGCTGAAGCTTTTTGATTGCGTCCATACACCTCTCCTTCCAATGGTGATGGCTAGCGTGAAAGCGGGGGGGCAAGCTCCGGTAAGGGAACTTACCCCCCGCTTCAGGAAGATGGCACGGTGTGCTATTAGCCGTGACGCTCCATAACGTCCTCGATGGACAGCGAAGTGGCGGCGGCGTTGAGGTCGTCGTAGCTCATGTCAGCGAGCTCCTTGATCTCATCGTCGTTGTACGGATCGTCGTCGACGAAGTACTTCTCGTAGTTCTCGTACTCGGCCACGGAGGACACGAAGACGTACGGGAACTGGATGTCCTTGCCGAACTCGCCCTGGACAGGGACGTAGTCCTCCTTGCCGCGGATGGCGTTGTAGACGAGCAGCAGCGCGTACAGCGGGTCGCAGAAGTGACCGCCGGACTCGCAGTACATACCACCGGTCTCGAGCTGCTCCTTGAGGTCCTCAAGGAAGTCGGTGGAGGCAACGCGGATGGTGCCGGTGAGGCCCATGTTGGCGAGCTGGCCGATGGAGCCGACCAGCGGGTCGCCGCCGCCGCCGGCGACGATCAGGGCGTCCATGTCGGGGTTGTTGTTCACGAACTGCTGCGTGACCTTAGCGCCCTCGGAGGAGGAGGTGTTGGCGTAAACCGGCTCGGTCATGGTCACCGGATCGTCAGCGTGCTCCTTGTTCCACTTGTCGACGCCGTTCTGGTAGCCGATCCAGCGCTGCTGGAAGGTGGCGTCGCCGACGGTCCAAGCCTCGAGGCAGATGTTGCGAGCGCCCTTCTGGATGCCCTCGAAGGCATCGGGGTTGTCCATGGTGAGGAGCTCGATGAGCTTCTCGCCGTTGCCGACCTCGTCCTCGTGGACGGCGCCGACGTAGTACTGGGAGTTCTGAGCGGTGGCGTAGACCTCGGGGCTGTTCTCCTCGCTGATGATGCGATAGAACTGAGCCAGATAGACCATGTTCTGGTCGCAGGTGGAGATAGCGGCCTGCATCTCGGAGTCAGCGGAGTTGCAGACAACGATGCCCTGGCAGCCAGCGGCGCAGAGGGTCTCGATGGAAGCGGTAACCTGCTCGGAGACGTGACCCTGGTCGACGTAGGACAGCTCGATGCCGAGGATGCCGGCGGCCTTGTCCAGAATGTTCTTGGACAGGGAGCCCAGAGCGTCCGTGGAGCTCCAGATGGAGACGCCGATCTTAATCTTCTCGCCGGAGCCGCCGCCGGAACCGGAACCGCCGGCACCGCCGTCATCGCAGCCCGCAAGCGCGCCAGCGGTCAGACCGAGACCGGCCGTAGCTGCGCTCAACTTGACGAAGTCGCGCCTCGAAACCTCTTTCATGGAATACCCCTTCCATACACCCCAGCGCGCTCTCCCGCACGCCGGAAAACTATAGGCCTTGCAGCCTGTATGCCTAATGGGCGTCTCCGCCCGATCGGTGAGGATGTTTGCTGAACGAACGCTTAATAAACTTTACCAAACAGTTCACCAAACATCGACAAAACATTTATATGACGATGACCGTTTATTGTGGTGGTCCAACCTGTGAACGGTAGCAATCCGTTGGCGAACGGCATTTGAAATTTGCCACTTTAAGGAGGTCATTTGTTGAACACCTCCGAAAGCATCAGCGATGGATTGCACCGCTCGCGCCATCCGATTACCGGCAAAACTGTTTACCTACCGTTCACAGGAAGCTAAACGGCTTTCGAACTGTTTGGCTTGATTTGGGAGTACACTGCCAAGTGTTTAGTAAATGTTTTGTTCTCGGGAGGCCCCATGCCGTCCTCGAAGATAAGCGTTCGCGAGATCAGCCGCCGGACGGGTTACTCCCCCGCCACCGTCTCCAACGCCCTGAACAACAAGCGCGGCGTGAGCGACCAGACCGCCTCGGAGATCAGGCGCGTGGCGGCCGACCTCGGGTACCGCCGCACCACGAAGCTCCGCCAGGTCCAGTTCGTCATGGGCCGCAACTCCGGACGCATGCTCGACGAGGGCTCGTTTCGCGTCGCCGTGGTCAACGGCGTCGAGGAGGAGGCGCGCAACCACGGCCTGACCGTCTCCTACACCACCGTCGAGCTCGCCGACTGCGCGGCGCGCGAGCACGAGCTCGCCAAGATCATGGGCGACCCGACCTCCGGCATCATCCTGCTCGGCACCGAGATGACGCAAAACGACTACGACCTGTTCGCCCACTGCCCCGTGCCGCTTGTGCTCGTCGACGGCCAGAGCGACAACCATTTCATCGAGTCGATCCTGTTCTCCAACGAGGGGTCGGCCTACCGCGCCGTGCGCTACCTCGTGCGCATGGGGCACCGCCAGATCGGCTATCTCGCCGGCAAGCTGCGCATCCGCAACTTCCCGCTGCGCGAGCGTGGCTACGAGCGCGCGCTCGCCGAGGTCGGCGCGGTGCCGCAGGACAAGTTCCGCGTGTCGCTCGGCACCGACAAGATGGAAAGCGCCTACCGCGACATGCTCGCCTGGCTCAAGACGGATCCCGAGCTGCCCACGGCGTTTTTCGCCGAGAACGACGCGCTGGCCGTCGGCGCCATGAAGGCGCTTGCCGAATGCGGCTACGACATCCCCGGCGACATCTCCATGGTCGGCTTCGACGACGTCGAGTTCGCCAGCATCGTGCACCCGGGGCTGACCTCGGTGCACATCCCCCGCACCGACCTCGGCCGCATCGCGGTGCGCAAGCTCATCGAGCAGGTCGAGCACCCCAAGGCCTACACCTGCGTCACCCACATGAGCACGACCTTCATCGAGCGCGAGAGCGTCCGCTCTCTGCTATAAGGCCACGGGGCCCCTGTGCAAATCGGGGGACGTACCTTCCGCGTGCATACATGCACGCGGAAGGTACGTCCCCCGATTTGCACTGCCTGCTGGCCGCGTTACTCCACGGTGACGCTCTTGGCGAGGTTGCGCGGTTGATCGACGTTGCAGCCGCGCATGAGGGCGACCTCGCGGGCGAGCAGCTGCAGCGGCACGCTCGCCGTGATCGCCGAGAACGCGTCGCGGACGGGCGGGATGTAGATCACATGGTCGGCGATCCGCTTGATGTCCTCGTCGCCCTCAGTCGCCAGCGCGATGATGCGTGCGCCGCGGGCCTCGCACTCCTTCAGGTTGGAGACGACCTTGTCGTACGTCGGGCTCTTGGTCGTCACCGCGATCACCGGGAAGCCCGGCTCGATCAGGGCGATCGGCCCGTGCTTCATCTCGCCCGCCGCATAGGCCTCGGCGTGCAGGTAGCTCACCTCTTTGAGCTTGAGCGCGCCCTCGTAGCTGATGGCCGCGCCCATGCCGCGTCCGACGAACAGCGCGGACTGCGCGCCCTGGCATGCGCACGCCGCCTCGTGGATGGCGTCGAGCTGCGTGTCGAAGATGCGCTGGATCTGCGCCGAGGTGTCGCCCAGCTCGTGGAACAGCATGCGGACCTGCCCGGTCGTCAGGCGGCCCTTCGCCTGCCCGAGCAGCAGCGCCAGCAGCGTCAGGCTCACGATCTGGCCGATGAAGCTCTTGGTCGAGGCGACCGCGATCTCCTTGTTGGCCTTGGTGTAGATGACGCCGTCGGATTCGCGCGCCACCGGGCTGCCGATCACGTTCGTGATGCCGAACACTTTGGCGCCCTTGATGCGCGCATCGCGGATGGCGGCGAGCGTGTCGGCCGTCTCGCCCGACTGCGAGACCGCGACCACGAGCGTCGACGGCGTGATGATGGGGTCCCGGTAGCGGAACTCGCTCGCCGCCTCGACCTCGCACGGGATGCGCGCCCAGCTCTCGATCAGGTTCTTGGCGATGAGCCCCGCGTGGTAGCTCGTACCGCACGCGATCACGTAGATGCGGTCGATCACATTGAGCTCCTCGAACGACAGGCCCAGCTCGTCGATATCCAGCTCGCCGTTGGGTGCGAGGCGGCCCACCAAGGTGTCGCGCACCACGCGCGGCTGCTCGTAGATCTCCTTGAGCATGAAGTCGGGATACCCGCCCTTTTCGGCCATATCGATATCCCAGTCGATATGGGTGACCGCAGGCTCGATCCGCCGCCCCTCGGCGTCGGCGTACTCGATGCCCTCGGGCGCAAGCCGCGCGAACTGGCCGTCCTCGAGCACCACCACGTCGCGCGTCGCGTCGATGAGCGCGATGACATCGGACGCCACGTAGCTGCCCCGCTCCCCGCGCCCGACCACGATGGGGCTGTCCTTTCGCGCCACCATGATGACGCCGGGCTCATCGGCGCACACCGCCGCCAGGCCGTAGGCGCCCACCACGTGCGCGCACGCCGCCCGCACCGCCGCGGCGAGGTCGTGCGTTGTTGCGTAGGCTTCCTCGATCAGGTGCGCGAACACCTCCGTGTCGGTCTGGCTCGAGAACACGTGCCCGCGCGCCTCGAGGTCGGCTCGCAGCTCGGCGAAATTCTCGATGATGCCGTTGTGCACCACCGCGATGCGCCCGTCGCAGCTCGCGTGGGGATGCGCGTTGGCGACCGATGGGACGCCGTGCGTGGCCCACCGCGTGTGGCCGATACCGCAGGTAGATGCGTCATCCCTCTGCGCGAGCTCCGACTCGAGGCCCGCGACCTTGCCCACGCGCCGCACGATGTCCACCACGCAGCCGTCGCCCTCCGCGCGCTCGAGCGCCACGCCCGCCGAATCGTAGCCGCGGTACTCCAATCGCTTCAGGCCGGTGATGAGGACGTCTTTCGCCGTATCGAGACCGGTGTAGCCGACAATTCCGCACATAGCCGAATCCTTTCGATTCATCCCGAGGGGGTTTATCACGCCTGACAGCTCATTGTATGGGACGCGCACCCGTCTCTCGCTAACTGGTACCTTATGTAACATACCAGTAACGTAATGGGTTGGAACGAACCCGTCCCCAAACAACCCATTAAAGCGCTTCAATACCGGTCGTGATACACTGCTCTCGGCACTATGAAACGAAAAGAGGCTCAGATGGCAAAGGTGACGATCGGCGATGTGGCCCGCGAGGCGGGCGTCGCGCTCGGCACGGTATCCAACGCCCTCAACCATCCCGAAAAGGTGCGGCCCGAAACGCTCAAGGCGGTCAACGACGCCATCAGGCGCCTGGGCTACGCCCCCAACCAGAGCGCACGCCTGCTCGCAGGCGGCAGAAACCCCACGTTCGGGCTGGTGCTGCCGCGCCTCAGCCACGGCCTGAGCCTACAGATCGCGAGCGGCGCGAGCGTCGAGGCGAACCGGCAGGGCTACGGCCTGCTTATCGCCAACGCAGACAACGACGAGGCGCTCGAGTCGCGCTACACGCGCTACTTCATGGGCACGCAGATGTCCGGCGTGCTCGTGCAGGCGCCCTCCTCAGATGCGGCCCTTCCCGCCGTCCAACCGGGGCGAATCCCCGTGGTCTTCCTCGACGCCATCAGCGATGAGCCCGGCTTCTTCGTCGCCGCCGACCATCGCGAACAGGGAGCCCTGCTCGCCGATCACGCCATCGGCCTGGGCGCGCAGCGCGTCGCCGTGCTCGGCCGCGCGGAGTCGCCGCAGGACCGGCGCCGCCTCAACGGCATCTGCTCCATCATGGAGCGCTATCCCGATGTCGCCCTCACCGTGCTCGACAGCGGCAACGTCGACCTTGCGCTCGATGGCTACGAGCTGGGGCAGGAACTCGCCGCGCTGCCGGCCGCCGAGCGCCCCGATTTCATCATCGGCCTGTCCGACGTGCTCGCCTGCGGCGCCATCGAGGGCATCGAGGCGGCGGGGCTCGCGGTGCCCGAAGACATCGCGGTGGCCGGCTGCGACGGCAACCCTCTGGCATGGAGCGGCAGCGTCCCGCTCACCACCTGCGCGCCCACCGGATACGAGCTGGGACGTCGCGGCGTGCATTTCCTGATCGAGCAGATCCAGGCGGCGAAATCGGGCGAGGCCTACGCCGAGCTGATGGCCGAAAACCATCAGGCCCTGGTGAAGCCCTTCATGCTGACGCGCGCGAGCACCGTCGGGGCGACGCCATTCCAGGTGTCAGACGCCATCGGCCTGAACCTCGGCACCTTCCTGTAGCACGGTGCGCATGGGCCGGCATGAAGACGGGTATGACATGCCGCGGACAACGACGAGGAGGACCCGTGGAATCTCAACTTGACCAGCTTGTCGCCCTGCTCGACTCCTACGGCCGCGTTTCCGTGGGCTACTCGGGCGGCGTCGACAGCGCGTTTCTCGCCGCCGTCTGCGCTCGGCACCTGCCCGATCGCGCCGCGCTCATCCATCTGGTGAACCCCTTCATGGGCACACCCGAGCGCGCGGCCTACGAGCGCGACGCCCGGCGATTCGGCCTGCCCGTCTTTGAGACCGCCATCGACCCGCTGTCCGTCCCCGAGGTCGCCGCCAACCCCAAGGACCGCTGCTATCACTGCAAGCGCGCCGGCTTCCGGAGAATCGTCGCCACGGCGCGCGAGCGCGGCTTTGATGTCGTCGTCGACGGCAGCAATGCCGACGATGCGGGCGACTTCCGTCCCGGCATGCGCGCACTGACCGAACTCGACGTGCGCTCGCCACTCATGGAGACCGGCTGGCACAAAGCCGAGGAGCGCGAGATGCTCAAACGCTGGGGATTCGAGGTGTGGAACATGCCGGCGGGCGCCTGCCTGGCGACGCGCATCCCCTGCGGGGAGCCGCTCGATACGGGCAAACTCGAGCTTGTCCGCGCATGCGAGGACGCGCTGCACGTCCGCGGCTTGAAGCAGGTCCGCGTCCGCCTCGTGGCCGGCACGGTACGCATCGAGGCGTCTGACGAGGATCTCGCCGAAGCATGCGCGGCAGAAGGCGCCTCGCTGCCCCAAGGCATCCTCGATTCGCTGCGCGACGCGGGCGCCGCCAGCATCGACCCCGTCTGGCATCACTACGCCCGCGGCAGCATGAACGCCTGATACTTTTATGAGACGGGTCATTTGCCCGCTCGCGCGAGCGTGAATAAGCCGCGCGAAGCAAGCCGCAAGGCCGCTTCGATCCGCCCCGCTACAGCCAGCTGTGAGGCTCCATCACGACCATGCCGCCCGCGATGGCCGTCAGATCGTCATCGTCGAGTTCACCCTGGATCTTGTCCAAATCGTCGATCCCCGAACCGTTCCATGCGGGCGCCGCAGGCACCCTCTCGGGCTCGGGCGCCGCCCAGCGCTTCACGATGCGAACCTCGTTCGCGCCATCGACGCGCCGGTAGAAGCACTCGTCCATAAGGCCCTTCACCATCACGATGCCAAGGCCTCCGATCGGTGCCTCCTCGACGCTGTCCGCCTTCAAGGGCCGCGCCGCCGCATAACTGAACGGGTCGAACGGGACGCCCCAGTCGGTGAGCGTCACCGTAACCGTGTGCGCATCGCCGTCGACGGTCACGGACAGCTCGATATCGCCGACCGACGCGTACGCATAGGAGGCGACGTTGACGAACAGCTCCTCCACGGCGATGCGGATGTCGTTTTTGACCTTGAGCGGGACACCGTCCACGCGATCGAGCACGGCGACCAGCACATCCTGCGCGGTCTCCTCGTTGGCCATCACCGCTTTCAGGCGGCAGCGATCGTGCGCAAGGGACGTGTCGGCAGGAGCGTCCGCGGCGGCATGCGTTGCGTCGTGCGACAACGAGCTTGCATCCATGGCGGTCCCTCCTGCATAGGGCGCGCGGGCGCCCGATATGTATCCCATGTTCTCCTTCACAAGGATACGTAAAAAAGCTCCGGCACATCCGACAAAAAGAGCAGAAGGCGCGATTTTGGGAATAAATATCCCGTCCGAAAGGGACCCTAGGCGGCCTTTCTCTCGCCGTGAGGCGCATTCACTCTCCCATCGCGAGCTTTCACTCCGCTTAACCATGCGGGAACACGGCGCGCGTATAATATGGCAATCGGCTCGGGTATACCCTGATGCCGCATGGAGCCAGACGACCGTCGGGGGTATCTCATGGCAGCACATACGTCGTCATATGACGCGTCGCATCGCACGCCTGGCGACGCTGCGCCCGCAAGCAGCGCCGGCGCGCTCCAACGTGAACCCCTCGAGCAGCTCCCTGCAATCGTCGAGCGCGTCATCGCGTCCTATTACGCCAAGGACTACCAGCCCCTGCTCGACCGCGCGACGAGCGACTGCATCTTCATCGGCGCGGGCAACATGGTCTTCAACGGCCGGGACGACATGCTCCGCCAGCTGCCCGAGATCGAGACCGCGCCCTCGATCTTCCTGCGCAACGCGCGCTTCGGCTTCGTCGGCCGTCCCAGCGCCGACGCGACGGACGCCACGGTGTACGGCACGTACCGCCTGTTCACCGGGGCGCGCGAGCCCGTTCTGCTCGCAGCCAAACAGCGCATCACCGTCTGCTGCTCGCTGGTCGACGGCATCTGGAAGGCATACCACGTCCACTCCTCCAACGAATGGAACGAGCTGGTGGGCGAAGACGTGTTCCCGCTGCAGATCAGCATGGAAACCTACGCGTACGTGCGCGGCATCCTGCAGGCGGGCCAGCGCGCAGGCAACCTGCCCACCCGCGTCGCGCTCGGAACGAGCAAGGCGACCCGCTATGTGGACCCGACGCAGGTCCTCTATATCGAAGCCGACGGCAAACGCAGCACGCTGCACCTTGCCGACGGCGACACGATCACGCTGAACGTCCTGCTCAACGACATCCAACCCCAACTCCCGGGCACGTTCTTCCGCGTCCACCGCAGTTTCGTCGTCAACTCCGCCCAGGTAAGCGGCATCCGCAAGTTCACGCTCGAGCTCTCGGACGGCACGCAGATCCCCATCCCCGAGCGCCGTTACAGCATCGTGCGCCGCGAGATGGCGCTTCGCGTCACGGGCGGCCTCGACCCCCAGAAGAGCTGACGGCACGGCGCGGCCCCGCCCGACAAGCGCGCCGAAGCCTGATCGGTCGACGCGCACTAGATCCACGCCTCGTTCATTCATGAATGAACGAGGGCCGTTTCGGCATTTCCGCAGGATTCGATTGTTTGACGCCCCTCTTCATTCATGAATGAACGGGACGCACCCGGCGAGGTGAGGCCCCCCGCCGCCCTGCCGGCTACGGCATCACGCCCATCCGACCATGTCCGATGGCAATCTGGAGAGGCGGTACCCCTTTCATTCCCAAAATCCGCCCGTCTGTTTCCACACGCACGGCGGCACGCCCTGGCATCCTTCATACTTGCTTCTGAATAGCCAATCGCACCGCACCACCCAACCGAGGAAGGATGTTCCATGAAGCGTCCCGAAGGATTCTGGAAGCAATGCTGCACCTCGCTCATTCGCCGCAGCGCCGTCGCGCTCTCGCTCGCCGTCGGCTTCTCGCTCGCCGCGGCGCCCGTCGCAAGCGCCCTCGAGGCGAGCCCGCTGGACAGCCACAACAGCGCGCTCAACTTCGCGTCCGATACCACCGGCGTCGACCTGCTCTCCGCAGACGAGCTGCCCGCCTCGTTCGACCTGCGCGATCGCGGCGTCGTGACGCCCGTCAAGAACCAGGGCGTCTGGAGCACGTGCTGGGGATTCGCCGCCGTCGCGGCCGCCGAGACCAGCCTGCTCTCCGATCTCAACACCACGTACGAGCGAACCGGCCTCGACCTGTCGGAACGGCAGCTCGCATATTTCTCGACCACGGCCCTGCCCGACGGCGAGGAAGGCGACCGCCTCTACAACGACCAGGGCGGCGAGGGCATGCACAACGTGCTGCTCGAAAATGGCGATCTTCCCGATGACGAAACCATGGAGGACATCCTCGGCTACCAGCCGCAAAGCGCTCCCCTCCTCTATGGCGGCCTCAGCGCATATGCCACCTCGCTCTATTCGTCAGGCATCGGCCCCATCTCCGAGTCGCTCGCTCCCTATCAAAACGACGAGGGCATCCTGCATCCATCGGGGAAGATGTACGCCGCGTCCGGCACCTGGGCACTCGACGAGAGCCTTCGCCTGCAGACCGGCGCGCAGCTCGAGGAGTCCCTCATGCTCCCGTGCCCCGCCACCTTTAACGAAGACGGAACCTATTCGTACGACGAGCGCGCCACCCGCGCCATCAAAGAGCAGCTTACGGAAGGCCGCGCGGTCTCAATCGCCCTCTACGCCGACCAGTCGCACGCCAGCGACGAGCTTGCCGCCGACGGCTTCATGAACGCCACGACCTGGGCCAACTACGGCTACGAATATGCGCCGGCGAACCACGCGGTCACCATCGTGGGCTGGGATGACACCTATGCGGCCGAGAACTTCGGCACCCCCGACCCCGAGACCGGCGAGGTCGACCCGTCGCATCGCCCGCCTGCCGACGGCGCATGGATCGTCAAGAACAGCTGGGGCGCCGAGAGCAGCGAGTTTCCGAACCAAGCCAGCTGGGGCGACGACGGCTACTTCTACCTCTCCTATTACGATCAGACGCTCACCATGCCCGAGGCGTTCGTTCTCGACGCCGAGCACCTGGGCACCGACGAGCTCGAACCGTTCTACACCAACCAGTACGACTACCTCCCGACATGCAAGCAGGGCGCATACAGCGCCACCGAAAGGCTCAGCGGCGCGAACATCTTTACCGCTGAAGGCCCTCAGGTCATCGACCGGCTGTCCTGCGAGACCGTCAAGCCCAACACCACGGTCACCTACCAGCTGTACCGCCTGAACGAGGGGGCGACCGGCCCCACCGACGGCGAGCTGCTGGTCACGTTGAGCGATACCTACGAGTACGGTGGCTACCACCTCATCGAGATTCCCGAGTCGGACCACGACAAGACGCGCATGGCGACCGGCGAGCGCTTCTCGGTCGTCGTGACCGAATACTGCAACGACGACGCGACCTACTACGTCCCCCTGCAGGCTCAAGCCAGCAAGCAGCAGCGCGATGCACAGGTCGCCGACCTCTACGCCCAGGAAAACGAGACGCATGCGCTCGCGAGCAAGGCCGCCGAGAGCATCTCCGAGCGCTATTTCGACGAGCATGAGGGCGCGACGGATGAGGATTATCAGGCCTGGTCGCAGGAAAACGCACAGGCCATCCAGGACGAGATCGACGACTACGTCACCGTGCAGATCGAGGCGATGGCGCCCGTCTATGGGCAAAGCGTCATCAACCGGGGAGAGAGCTTCGTTTTCGACAGCGAGGAGGTGCTCGACTGGAACGATGCGATCGCCGATTTCCTCACCGAGGAGGAGCTCGCGCTGTGGGCCTTCGACAATCTGCCGTACAAGGCCTATGGCACCGCGGTCGAGCCGCCGTTTGCCGACATCCCCGCCGACGCGTGGTACTTCGAGGCGGTCGAGTACGCCAAGGAGCACGGCTACATGCACGGCTACGACGATACGGGCCTGTTCGACCCCGAAGCCACCGTCACACGCGAGCAGGCGGCGTGCGTCATGTACAACTGGCTCGGCAACGGCGCCAAGGTCGAAGCCGCCGACCTGAACGACGTCGCGCAGGGCACGTACTACAGCGACGCCGTCAACTGGGCCGTCAAGAACAAGATCATGAACGGCTACGGCGACGGCACCTTCGGCGTGGGCGACTCGCTCACCCGCGAGCAGTTCGCCTGCATTCTGGCCAACGCGCTCTCCGCCGAGCCCGGGGATGTGGGGGCGATCGAGGGCATGCTCGGGGCCGACCGGGTTTCCGACTGGGCGGAAAGCGGCGTCGCCTGGGCGGTCGAGCACGGCGTCATGAACGGCGTCGAGACCGAGGACGGCCAGCGCGACCTGCAGCCGCAGGCGAGCGTGAGCCGCGCACAAATCGCCGCGTTCGTCATGAACTTCCTGGAAAGCGGCGTCGCGTAGCGTGTATGAACGGGCGGCCCCACAGGGCCGCCCCGGTGCAAATTGGGGACGTACCTTCCGCATGCACTCTTGCACGCCAAGCGTGCAAGAGTGCATGCGGAAGGTACGTCCCCAATTTGCACCGGTGGCGAGCGCGTCGGCAGTTGTCTTCTCGGCGTGAAGAAAACGTAAGGCCTTCCTGATACTTTGACTTCCACTGCGATTTGGCAGAGCCCTTGCGGTATCGTGAGCGCGGCCAAAACGTGGCCGGGAAACGCTGACCAATTTCTTTCGCGCCCGGCGGCGCCGTAATGAGACGGATACGGACAAAGATATGGCAAGGCTGCGCCCGAGCAGCCTGAACGTGCAAGCGCTCGCACAGGAGCAGCTGACACGAAAGAGATTGCTCAACATTTCCTCAAGTTACCGCAACGGAAGGGGGCATCCATGGTCGAGTGCTTCATGACCGGACTTGATGGCATCACAACGAAAATCGATAATCCGGAACCCGGATGCTGGGTCAACGTCGTCAATCCCTCACCCGATGAGACGTCGTGGCTCGAGAGCACCGTCGGCATCGTGCCGGAATTCGTGCGCTCCGCCCTCGACGAGGAGGAGACCTCGCACATCGACTACGACGAGGATGTCAACCAGACCCTCGTCATCGTCGACTACCCGAGCGCAGAAGACGTCGAGGACATGCAGGATCCCTCGATGCTGCAGTACACCACGCTGCCCATCTCGATCATCTTTCTGCGCAACCAGAACATCATCGTGACGGTCAGTCTGCAGGAAAGCCCGATCGTGCAGGATATGGCCTCCGGTCGCGTCCGTCAGGTCAACACCCGCATGCGCACGCGCTTTTTGCTGCAGATGCTGCTGCGCATCTCGCAGAGCTACCTGGTGTGCCTGCGCCGCATCGACCGCCTGTCGACCAAAACCGAACAGCACCTCTACGGCTCCATGCGCAACGAGGAGCTGCTGCAGATGCTGTCGCTCGAGAAGTCGCTCGTCTACTTCTCCACATCGCTCAAATCCGCCGAGGTCACGCTCAACAAGATCATGCACGGGCACATGATCACCCTCTATGAGGAGGATCAGGACCTCATGGAGGACGTCATGATCGAGGTCCATCAGGCCCAGGAGATGTGCAACATCTACAGCAACATCCTGTCGGGCACCATGGACGCCTACGCGAGCGTGATCTCCAACAACCTGAACATCGTCATGAAGGTGCTGACGGTCATCACCATCGTGATGGCCATCCCCAACATCGTCTTCGGCTTCTACGGCATGAACGTGGGCCTGCCGTTCGAAGGCCTTCCCTTTGTGGACTCGTGGCTATTCCCGACGCTGCTGGCCGTTGCGGCCTGCCTGGTCGCAGCCTACATCTTCAAGCGCAAGGGACTTTGGCGCTAGAGATAGCTGCCGTCGCGGCGGCCGGCGCGGGCGGCGCGGCCGGGCCTCACCCATCCATGGAATCGGCTCGGAGATGCTGCGGCGTTTGCACATCCGTGGTAGAGTTGCTTCCAAATGAAAGGAGCACTTGTGACATCTCTGTGCCAGCGCGCCGGTGCCGTCGCGGCATCTGCGGCTTTTGCCCTCGCTCTCGGCGGCGCCTTCGCCCAGCCCGCGTGGGCCAGCTCGTTTATCGACGTTCCCGCAGGCCATTGGGCCGAAATCTCCGGTGTGATCGACGATGCCGTCGAGCAGGGCATCGTCAAGGGAGACAACGGGTACCTGCGCCCTGACGACCAGGTCACGCGCGCCGAGGTCGCCACGATGCTCATGCGCATCGCCGGCGTGTCCGCAGGCGAGTTCCCCGATACCAACGAGACCCCGTTCGTCGACCTTGCCGACGGGCAGTGGTACACCGCCTCCATCAACTGGGCCTACGAGGCCGGCATCATCAGCGGAACCCGAGGCTACGTGCGCCCCGAGGCCGCCGTCTCCCGCGAGGAGCTCGCGTGCATGCTCGGCAACTTCATGACCAGCGTCACCGGGACCTCCCTGAGCGGAGACACGTCCTGCCTGAATGCGTATTCCGACCGCGGCTCGATCAACAGCTGGGCGCTCCAGAGCATGGTATGGGCCGTCGACTCCGGCATCCTGGGCGGCAGCGCGCAGCTGATGCCGACGGCGAGCGCGAGCCGCGCCGAAGCCGCTAAGATGCTCGTCGTGTTCAACGGGATTCTGGACGATTTCGAGAACGCGCCCGCGGATGACGACATCATCGACGGCTCCGTTGGAGACGATACCAGCGCGGTCGGCACCGCCGCAGTCGAGCTCGCGCTGCAGTACGAGGGCTTCCCGTACGCATACGGCGGCGACTCGCCCGAGGAGGGTTTCGACTGCTCCGGCCTGGTCTATTACGTCTATAGCCGTCTGGGCTACACTCTGCCGCACGGCTCGAACAGCCAGCTCGACTACTTCAGGGAGCATGCGACCCGCTTTGTGACCGACGAGGACGACCTGCACTACGGCGACGTCGTCTTCTTCCCCGGTCACGTGGCGTTCTACGTGGGCGACGGCATCTGCTTCGGCGCCCGCAAGCCCGGCACGCCGGCAAGCGAGTGCCCCATGTACGCCTTCGGTGAGTTCCTGGGCGGCGGGCAGCTGTAAAGCGGCCGCCCGCGCCGCCTTCGCTCAGCCGCGCGCCACGAGCGGGGCATCCGTCTCGCCTGCGCACCCATCGGTATCGATATCCCCGCCCTCGAGCAGCAGGACGATATCGGCATGGAAGGCCAAGCCTTCCGAGGAGAGCTCCAGCTCCCCTCCGGTCACGGCGATCGACGCATTGGTGTGCAGCGCGTCGCGCTCGGCATCGACGGCGAGCGCACCGCCCGTCACCAGCAGATTCGATTCGGTGCTGATGCCATCGTCACCCGCAGAGAGCGCCACCGACCCGCCGGAGAGGTAGGCGAACCCGGTCTCGGGATCGTCCTCGTCCTTCACATGGATGCCGTCCTTGCCGGAAGATACCGCCAGCTCGGTCCCCTCGCCCACGCGCACGCTCTTGCGCGCCTTCACGCCATGCCGGGATGCGGTCACCGCGAAGCTGCCGCCGCAGAAGGCGAGGTCGCGGTTGCATACGATGCCGTGCCCCGCGGGCGAGCTCACCGTGAGCGCACCCGACCCGTTGAACGTGAGGTCGCGGCGCGAGAAGACCGCACCGTCCACGTTCACGTCGTCGACGGGCTGGAAGGCGCCCTTGCTGACAAGCATGTTCTCGCTGCCCTGCCCGAGCGTGACGTAAACCTTGTCGGCCTCAAGCACGAGCAGGGCGGCCGAGTTCGAACTTGTCACCCGTGCGCCGTCGAGCACAAGGTGCACCTTGGCGTCCTCGGGCGCGTCGACGACGATCGAGCCGTCCTGCAGCATCCCGGAAACGCGATAGATCCCCGCCTCCCGAATCGTGACGACCGGTCCGGACACGTCGACCGCCTCGTCCGGGCACGTCGCCCCCGCGCCGTCCAGCACGATATCGACGACCTCGTCTGCCGCAAAGGATGCATCCCGGTCGCGTTCTGAGAACATCTTGTCGTCGGTGGCGTCGCGAACCTCTGAGCGAAGGGCCTCGAGCACCTCCTTCTCGGCAGCAGAGCTCTGCTGCTCGATGGCGGGCGCATCGGTTGCTGCAGACCCGGCGACATCATTGCCGGAGCAGCCGGCCAGCAGCGCAAGCGACGCCAACGTGGTCGCAATCGCACGCGTCCCCTTCATGCGCGCTCCCCTCCTGCCATGAGGTACCATATCCGTCAAGGAGGAACCATGACCGATCTTGCCGAACCCCCTGTTATCCATCCTAGCGCATTCGTCGCCGAGGGAGCCGTTATCAGCGGCGACGTGACGCTGGAGCGCGACGTGAGCATCTGGCACAACGCCGTGCTGCGCGCCGACTGCGACCGCATCGTCGTCGGTGCTGGCAGCAACATCCAGGACGGATGCGTCGTCCACGAAGATCGCGGCAAGCCCGTGGTCATCGGGCGCGACGTGACCGTCGGACACGGGGCGATCATCCACGGCTGCACCATCGGTGACGGCACGCTCGTCGGCATGGGTGCCATCGTGCTCAACGGCGCGCAGGTCGGGGCGGGATGCACCATCGGAGCGGGCGCGCTCGTCACGCAGGACACCGTCATCCCCGACGGCTTCCTGGCGTTCGGAAGCCCGGCGCGCGTCGTCCGCAAGCTCACCGAACAGGAGCAGGAAGCCAATATCCGCGGCGCCCGCCGCTATGCCGAGGAGGCGCGCCTCCTGCGGGATGACGAAGGGCGCTGATCCGCCCGCCGCAGCGCATATCGGGGGACGTACCTTCCGCATGCAAGGGGCGCGCTTTCGGCGCGCCCCTTGCATGCGGAAGGTACGTCCCCCGATATGCACCGGTCCCCTAATCGGCCTCGGCCTGCTCCTCCAGATAGGCGTCGAGGCGGTCCTCGACGTTTTCCTGCAGGTTGCGGTAGAAGAACTGATAGTCGTACAGGTGGTAGACACCGTCCTCGAAGATCGAGAGGCCGGCAGGATACTCGTCCTCGGACACATCGGGCACCTTGAGCGCGCCGCGCTCCTCGTCGATATAGGCGCCGGTCAGTTGATCGATCTCGCTCGTGATCTCCCCGCTGTAGTCCGTGAAGCACGCGCCCTCGTTCAAGCTCCTGTCGGCGGGCGTGCCGTCCGTTTTCCAGTTCAACGGGTTGATGGCAAACGTCTTGGTCCCCTCGGGAATCAGCAGCGAACCGTCCGTCTCCGGGGATTCGCTGTTGAACGATACGATCACGCCGGTATCGTCCTCGCCCTGCGCCATCTCGAGCTGCGGATACTCATCCACCTCATCGGCCGTTACGCGCCAGCCGATGGCGTAGCAGGCAACAAGCTGGTCTTGCAGCCCCTCCTCGTCAAAGCGGTCCTTCATGAGGCGGATGCACATATCGGCACCCTGCGAGAAGCCCGCCAAGATGATGGGCCTGCCGTCGTTGTAGTGCTCGAGATAATATTCGAACGCCGCCTCGACGTCCCGGTAGGCGATCTCCAGATAAGGCTCGCGCTCTTCCTCGGGCAATTCGTAGACGTTGAGGCCGATTTGCTGATAGTACGGCGCAAAGAAGCGGTTGTCTTCCTCGGTGCCATCCTGGTCGTAGATGCCCTTTTCCATGTTGATGGCGCCGACGAAGCTCTCCTTGGTCTCCTCGTCGTCAAGCGGCATGTTGTTCGCGTCGTCTTCGCCCGCATAGACCGACGGGCAGACGAAGAAGACGTCCGCATCCCTTCCCGCAACATCGGTCTCCAAATACGCCCAGTTGCCGCTCTCCGCGTAGTCGGTCACGACGGGCGCGGACGTGCCGCAGCCGGCCGCGAACAGGCACGCGCCCACCAGCGCCATGGACACCGCAGGAAGCTTCAAGCGAAGGCTCGATGATCGCCTGCTAATCCCCTTCATGGACCGCCCCCTCATGCCGGAATGAACAAAGATGACCCCGTCCCGAACCGTTTCATGTTATCCGTTCAGCAGCGCCAGGATATCGTCGCGGCTGAGCGATGTCGAGCGCACGCCCTCGCCCGAAAGCAGGCCTTCGGCAAGCTCGCGCTTGGACTCCTGCATGGCGACGATGCGCTCCTCGATCGTGTCCGCACAGATAAGCTTGTAGACCGACACGTTGCGCTCCTGGCCGATGCGATACGCGCGGTCGGTCGCCTGGTTTTGCGCAGCCAGGTTCCACCACGGGTCGTAGTGGATCACGACGTCCGCAGCCGTGAGGTTCAAGCCGACGCCGCCCGCGCGCAGCGAGATGAGAAAGACCGGCGCCTCGCCCGCTTGGAACCGCGCGACCAGACGGCGGCGCTCTTCCTTGCTGGTCGACCCCGTCAGAACAAAACAGGAGACCTTCGCCTGCGCCAACCGGGTGGCGATGATGTCGAGCATCGAGGTGAACTGGGAGAACAGCAGCACCCGATGCCCGCCGTCGATGGCGCTCGACACCAGCTCGAGGCACATGTCCAGCTTGGCGCTGCCACCCGCGTAGTCCTCGTAGGCAAGCGACGGGTCGCAGCAGATCTGGCGCAGGCGCGTGAGCTCGGAGAGCACCTGCAGCTTCTTTCTCCCGAACTCCGCCGGCAGCTCATGGGAGATCTGCCGCGCCAGACGGTCTTGATTCGCCTGATAGAGCTTGAGCTGTTCACCGGCCATGCGCGCGACCAGGATGTTTTCGGTCTTTTTCGGAAGATCGCGCAGCACGTCGGTCTTGAGGCGACGCAGGATGAACGGAGCGACCAGGCAGCGCAGGCGCTCCGTCGCGCGCTCGTCTCCGCCTTCGACCGGCCCCTCGTACGCCTTGGAAAACGCATCGCGCGAGCCGAGCACACCGGGCATGAGGAAATCGAAGATGCTCCAGAGCTCGGCCGTTCGGTTCTCGATCGGCGTGCCCGTCAGCGCAAAGCGCACACGGGACGGCAGGCGCTTGGCGGCACGGGCGACCTGCGTCACCGGATTCTTGATGTATTGGGCCTCGTCGAGGATGACGCGCGCGAACGCTTCCTGCTCGTACAGGTCGACATCGCGTCGCATCAGGTCGTAGGAGGTCACCAGCACATCGTGGTCGCGCGCCGCAGCGATAAGCTTGCGGCGCGCAGCCTTGGAACCCAGCACCGCGACGACGTCGAGCGCCGGCGCGAACCGCTCGAGCTCGCTGGTCCAGTTGTACACCAGCGATGCGGGGCACACCACGAGCGTCGTGGCGCTATCGGCCTTATCCGCCGGAACATCCGCCTTCTCCCCCGCCTCCTTGCGCGCAAGGATATGGGCGATGACCTGCAGCGTCTTGCCGAGTCCCATGTCGTCGGCGAGAATCCCGCCGAAGCCGAAGCGCTCGAGCATCTCGAGCCAGCGGAAACCGTCCTGCTGATAGGGGCGCAGCACGCCGGCAAGGCTCGCCGGCACCTCGAAATCGGCGTCGGCGAACGTGTCGAAGTCGCGAATCAGGGCGCGGAACTCGTCGTTGCGCGACAGGCGCAGGCCCGGCGCGTGCCTGAGCAGGCCGTCGACAAACAGCGCGCGGTTGACGGGCAGGTCGCTCACGCCCGCCGCGAGGTCGGTTGCGTCCACACCCAACCCGTCGGCAAGCTCGCCCACGGCCGCCACGCCTTCGCCCAGGCGCATGATGTCGCCGTTTTTGAGGCGCACGAACTTCTGCTTTCGCTTGTACGAGGCGAGATAGGCCACAAGATCGGGAGCCGACAGCCCGCTCGTGTTGACGGCGACGTCGAGCAGCCCGCTTGTCACCGTGGCGCGCACCGTCAGATTCGGGCTGTCCTGCACGTGGATGGACCGCAGGCGTTCCGAAAGAAGCACCTCGCCCAACTCGTCGAGCTCATGCAGCCCTTCCGTCAGCAGGTTATAGAGCAGCTCGTCATCGTCCTCATCGAACCCGGGCAGGTCGCCGGCCTCGATGATGCCGCCCGGGAAGATCGCCTCGACCGCATCCATGACGCGGTATTCGGCGGCGCGGTCGCGAACGGGCTCGACCGCGCGCACGGTCGATGCCGGCGGCACCCAGCGGATATGCGCGGCCTGACGCTGGGCCTCGCCATACAGCGACGCCTCCCAGGCACCATAGGCGACGGTTGCATCGCAGGCGACGCGGCCGTCATCCAGGCCCACCTTGAACGTGAAGATGGGCTCCGGGGGAACGAGCGCATCCAGCTCGGCCGGCGCCTCCAGATCCGTCGCAGCGCGCAGGGCGGGCAGGATGTCGCGACAGAATGCCGGCAGATCGTGCTGGGCGACATGGAGCTCGATCTGACACGGCAGGATCTGCGCAAGAAACGCTCCCGCACGCTCCGCGTACTCTGGTGAACAGCGCCACGCATGCTCCTCGTCCAGCAGGTACATCCTGTTACCAACCGCGAACGGAAAGACCGATTTGGGCGCCTTCAAGCTGCATCCGCCATCGGGCGCAAGCTCCAAACGCGTGTGGATCATCGGATCGCCCGGCTGCACACGAAGCGTGCGCGATGCTCCGCGCGACCCGTACGGGCCATCGTTCGGCTCAAACGTGACCGTTGCGCCGTCGAGCAGGTCGAGCATCTCGATCAAGTCGGCTGCGGCCATCGGCAGCTCCTTGATCTCGGTGCCGCTCCCCGCCTCTTGGTACTTCCAGCGCGAGAGGAACAGCGCCCGCTGGCTCGCGACGACACGCGATACGAGTTTCAGCAGCTCCCGGGCGCGTTCCGTGAACGCCTCGGGCGTATGCGCGAACGACAGGTTCTTGCCATAGGTCACCGTGGAGCCGCTGCGCCACGCATCCACGAGCGCGGAGATGTTCATGACGACATACGTGGCGCTTCCGCTGCGCACGCGCAGCTTGATGCACCAGGTCTGCTCACTCGACGAATAGATGCTGTCGCGGGCAGGCAGGATGGTGGGCAGCAGCTCGACGGGAGCGGTTGCGCCGCGCGGCGCACGTCCGAATTCCGATCGAGCACGCCGTGTCCCGGACATGAGGCGAGTCGACTGCTCGTTCAGCAGACGGACGATCTGCGGACTCGTCGGCATCTGTCGCGCACGACGGGATGCGGGAGCGGAAGCCTTGCGCCCAAGGCGTGCCGCGTAGGCGGGACCGACCCCGTTGCGAGCAAGATAATCGAGCACGAGGGCGATCTCATGCTTGCACATGCCGTCATAGTTCTCAGCCGCCGGACAGGTGCAGGAGTAGTCGAGCATATCCCCCGAGTCCGCATCGAGCTGGACATCGGTGCGGTAGCGCTCCCCATGGGAGCCCTCGACACGGCCGGTCAGCGAAACCGTCGACCCAAGCGATCCAGCCACCAGCTCGAACTTGCCAACCGCACCGCCTTTTGCCAGCTGCAGCCCCCTGCCGTACGTCGACGACAACGCAGCCTCCGCACGCAGACCCTCGATAATGCGATCGGCATCCATGGCACGCCCCCTTCCGGTTCGATCCCCACAAACTATACCCGACCGCGCGGACATGCACCTGGGCAAGGCCGTACCGCAACGCGGGTACAATAGGGCGATCGAACAATCGCAACGAACGGAGGCGCCGTGTACAAGGCAAAGCAGATGATCGTGATGCGCCGCGACCTGAAGATGCGCAAGGGCAAGATAGCGGCGCAGGCGGGCCACGCCTGCGTAGAGGCCGTGCTGCTGGCCCTCGTGCGCGATGAGCGCCTTGACGATATCCGCGTGTCGGGGGATGACTGGATCACGCTCACGCCGACACCCATCGCCCTGGAAGACGCCACGTTCGATGTCGAAACCGGCGAGATCAGCGCCGATGCTGCCCTATCTCCCCTTGAGGCATGGTTCTCCGAGGGAGTCGCCAAGGTCTGCGTGTACGTCGATTCGGAGGAAGAGCTACTCGACCTGCACCGCCGCGCGCAAGAAGCCGGCTTCATCTCGGCGCTCGTGCGTGATGCCGGCTACACGGAGTTCCACGGGGAACCGACCTATACGTGCCTCGCGCTCGAACCGCTCTATCCGGAGCAGGTCGATCCGCTCACCGGGGAGCTGCCGCTGTACTGAGCGGGACCCGCGCGCGGGATGGGCAAAATCGGGCCCATTACCGTATTAGCCAACCAGCCCGGGCCGGCCGACCGCATCCGGATTACGATTGGTCCGGCCCGCACGGGGCGGGCCGCCGGCGGAGCCGGCAGGCACGAGAGCGCCTGCGCCAAGTGGATCACGGTGTCCGCCGACGCTTTTGAGGTGTCCCTCTGCCGCCGCTCGCACTGCTGGATGGTTCTTATCGGCACCTCGGCCAGCTCAGCGAGCTCCGCGCTGCTCCTCTGGAAGTATGTCAGAGCAATACACGTAGGCGATGTGCGATGCACCGCAGGGCCGATTCCACGCCTCAATACATCCAGTTCGTTGGATAGATTTACCACTTTACCGATATCTGTCTAGTAAAATGGATACAATTGAGATGTCTCCTTGGTTTATCTATTTGGTTGGACAGATTGGACTCACCCATGACAAACCAGCCGGTCATCGTCCCGCGCCCCCAGGCAACCGAATGGCTCCTCCGCTGGAAGGACCGTGACGTCATCAAGGTTGTGACCGGCCTGAGGCGCTGCGGTAAGTCAACCGCGCTCAAGCTGGCCCAGCAAGCCCTTGGCGAATCCGGCGTGGACGAGGGGTCGATTGTCTCGATTGATCTTGAGCGCATGGGCTTTTCCGCCCCCACCACGCCACAGGAGCTCTACGATTACGCTGTCGCCCGCATCAGCTCCCCGAACTGCTACGTGTTTATCGACGAGCCCCAGCGCATCAAGGGCTTCGAGCGAGCAGTCGACGCGCTGTACGCACGCGAAGACTGCGACGTTTACGTCACCGGCTCGAACTCCGATCTGCTCTCGAGCGAGCTTGCCACGCTGCTTACCGGCCGTTATGTTGAGTTCCGGCTCCTGCCGCTCTCGTTCGCGGAGTATCGTGACGCCCGTGCAGCCCTTGCGGAGGGCGCGGACGATACCGAGCTGCTCAACCGCTATCTCTCGCTGGGGGGCATGCCGTACGCCTCCCTCCTGCCCACCGAGAACGTGTCCGAGTACCTTGACGGCGCGCTCAACACCATCCTCGTCAAAGACGTGGCGACGCGGCACCCCCGCATCAGCATGCCAGTCCTGCGCGCTCTTCTCGCCTTTCTCGCCGATAACGTGGGAAATCGCTTCTCGTTCAAAACGATTGCGGACACGCTGACGGCCAACGGCTCAAAAGTCTCCCCAACCACCGTCGGCGAGTACCTCGACGCGCTCATGGAGTGCTACCTCGTCTTCAAGGCCGACCCCTATGATGCCAAGGGTCGGCGCCTGCTGCAGCAGGGGGGCAAATACTACCTCGGCGACCTTGGCTTCAGGCACCTGCTGCTCGGACGCGACGGCAGCGACCTCGGACACCGTGTGGAAAACGTCGTGTACCTAGAGCTGCTGCGGCGCTACCACACGGCGCGCGTGGGGCGCGTGGGAGATTTGGAGATCGACTTCGTTGCCGAGCGCGAGGGCAAGCCGCATTACTATCAGGTCGCGCTGTCCGTACTGGACGAGGCGACGCTGCGTCGCGAACTGCGTCCACTCGAGCTGCTGGGGGACGCCTACCCCAAGACGCTGCTCACCCTGGACCGCATCGGCGCAACGGACCATAACGGCATCGAGCAACGCAACCTCGTTGATTGGCTGCTGGAATAGGTTGGGAGCGCGCTCCTCGGCAGCAAGGCTGCGGCGCTCGTATGAAACGTGTACCGCTGCAGACTCGTAAAACTTGAGACGCGAGCGAAGTTGCGCGCACAGTCGGACTAAGCGGCTGATCTGATCGGCGGCCGTCGGGAAGCGTGCCCGGCGGCCGTCGAAGCTGTATACGTACATCCTGATGTATATCTAGGCCTATTGGAACGAAAAAAGCTCGGAGGCCATATGACCTCCGAGCTGCAAGTTCTTGGTCGCGGGGGCAGGATTTGAACCTACGACCTCCGGGTTATGATGAGCTTAAAAAATATCACCTGATAAAGCACCCTGTCACAGTATTTCACCTGATAAATCGCAGTTTCGCTTTTCACGGTATTTAACCCCATTTCACCCTGTTTCACCGCCTGATGTACATACAATCGTACATACAACTTTGCGAGACTTTCACGGTATTTAACCCTGTTCCACTTGCTCGCGGAGCGCCGTCAGGTCGGTGAAGTCGGTGTAGCGGGACCGGTTCATCTCGGGCGAGTGGCCGAAGTAGGCAGCGCGGCGCTCGACCGGCACGTGCTTGTCAGCCCACTCGGAGTTGAGCGTTGTGCGCCACACGTGCGTGCCCACCTCGCGCAGAAGCGGGATGTCGAGCTCGTCTGCGAGCTCGTCGTAGAACGCGCGGACGGCCTTCTGGCAGTTCCCGCGTTCCCACACCTTGCCGGTCACGGGCGTGGGGAACAGCGGGGTGTCGGGCTCCTTCGGGAGCCTCCGCAGGCGGCGGCGCAGGCGCTTGACCACGCGCTCGTCGAAGACGGGCACCTCGCGGCCACGCTTGGTCTTCGACGCCTCGGGCAGCACCTCGAGAATGAACATGCCGTCGCGCGTGTAGACGTTCTCGCGCTTGAGCAGGCGGCACTCGCCGACGCGAAGGCCGCAGGTGGCCTGCGTGAGCGTCATGTCAATCAGGTTGAGCCGTTTCGCGGTCATCTGCTCGGCGGACCAGCGCTTTCGCGCGGGTGCTGTCGGATTCATTTTGAGCAGGTGGTTGACCACGCGGCGGCGCTCTTCCGCGCTCAAGGCCTGCCCGCCCTCGGGCTTGTCCTCGCCGCGGTGCGGCTTGACCATCTCGTCGGGCACCGTGACCTCGAGCGTGAGCGGGCGAAGCGGGTTCGACGCGATGACCTGCCGGTTGCGCGCGACCTCCATGACGTAGCGGCTCACGATCTTGGCGGCTTGCTTGGCTGACGGGTTGCCGTGATTCACGGCGATATCCTTAAATACGTTGCTGAGCGTCGCCGGCACGATGGCATCCTTGATGAGCATGCCTTGCGTGCGCTCATGGAAGAGAGTGAGGCAGCGCAGGTAGCGCGCCTGCGTCCTCGGCCTGAGCGGCGAGGCGTACTCGTTGGCCTTGACGCTCGCGATGCAGACCTTATCGACGAACTCGCCCATGTCGTTGTACATGTTCCAGTTGCCGCTGCCCGGCAGAAGGTGTAGGTCGCGCAGCTTCCGCGCGTGCGCCCGCGCCTGCTGCGTGCACGCGCGGGTGTCGTTCCCGACCGTGCGGGTGCAGTGCTTCGATACGGTGCCGTCGAGGTTGATGTACCATTGCATTTCACAAAAGGTCTTCTTGTGCGTGACCTTGTGACCATTGACGGTCTTGGTTTTCTCCTTGGTGTATTTTCTCGGCTTCGATTCGGCGATGTTGTCTTCGCCGATTTCCAAACGTCGACGTGACATAGATGCTCCTTAGAGGTCTGATGTACATACAATTCTAGCGCAAAATGCGATTGACGCGTGATGAGCGTAGTGATACATTAAGCGTGAACCGTATACAGCAGGGGCGGCGGGATGACCACCCGCTAAGTCTCGAAGAGCATCGCTCCATAAGCACCGGGGTTCGTCGTCCGGCCGGAGCACTCGCCGACCGCTCGGCACAGAATGTGCAGCGGTGAACCGCGACAGCGCGGAAGGACTGGCGACCGAGCCCCGCTTTTTGGTAAATGTCGAGCTGCCGAAACCGACCCTAGAAGGGGGTGTGGTTTCGCATGTCGACTCCATCGCTTGTAACAAAGGAAGGTAAGGCGTTCATCGTCAGCATTGACGATCTCGACGCCCTCGCCGTCGACGAGCACCGCGCCGCCGAGATGCTGTCGCTCTCGGTCGGCACGCTGCGCAATTGGCGCTGCCGTCGCTCGAAGAACGGCCCGAAGTGGGCGCGTCTCGGCGGCCGTGTCGTGTATCCCGTTGAGTGGCTCAAAGAGTGGTTGAACAGCTGCATTGTGCAGGGTTAATCGAGGGCGGTGCTTCCTATGAATAAAACGGAAGAAGTCCGCCCCACGCCTGCCAGCGTATCCGGGACGGACTCCAACACCAAACCTAGTTGTGATATTACTACAACTAATGATTTGGACATACATATAAGTAAAACTAATAGTGACGAACACGCAGCGCACGCGTCTGCCGACGCGACCGATGTGGTCGACGACGCCCCCGAGTCCGTGGCAGCGGACGACGAGGCGGTAGACCTCAAGGCTCAGTCCGCGTCGGAGGACGACGGGCCGGACGCTGACGGCTATTACCGCGTGAACCGCTATATCCGCGCGCGCCAGCCCAAGATTATGTCGAAGTCGCTATTCCAGATCAGCGTTTCACAGTTCGTGATTGACGACATCGTCGCTAAAACCACGAACATGCAGGTCAATCTTCCACCGCTGCCAGAGGACCTCAAGGACGAGGACGAGATGGAGCGCTGGAACGACGAGTACGCGGCGTATCAGCGGCAGATCATGCCGCCGGCGTTCGCGTGCGAGCAGCTTGTCCCCGAGCTCCGCCGCTACTGCGAGAATTGGGCCGACGGCCGCTTCCCGGGCGTGAGAGAGTCCATGGCTGTTATCGAAGCGGTGCTCAAGCGCGAGACGAGAGTCTACGACCCGAAGCAGAAGAAGAACCCGTGGGTCAAGGTGCCTTCGGGCATGATTCCCTTGTACCAGCGCGACTACGATAAACGCGTCAATCCGGGCCACTTCCCCATGCCTTATATCGTCGCCCAGCTCCTCGAGTGGAAGGGGCAGTCGTTCGGCTCGCGCTATATCTACGGTGTGGACGGCGAGCGCGGCGAGGGCATGCTCATGCAGCGTGACTCCTCGAGCAAGGGCCCCTACCGCATCATCGAGGGCCCGCTGGGCCCGAAAGAGGCGAGCCCCGAGATCATGCAGATGGTGCAGCCGTTTTTGCCGGGGTGCACGCACGAGACGGCGATCGCGGTCTACCAGCAGCTCGTGCAGCTCGTCCCGCGCGTGCCCGTCAAGCGCGAAGACCCGCGCCTCGTGGCGCTGGGCAGCGGCTGGATGATTGATCCTATTACCAAGCGCGGCCGCCGCATGACCGATGACGACGTCATCAACGGCTGCCTCGCCGGCCTCACGTTCGGCTGCAACGAGGACGGCACCATCGAGCGCGTGCCCTACCCTTACATCTGCGAGGACGGCACCGTCGTCTACGACGACCCGACCTTGGCCGAGGAGCACGGCGGCGTGGCGTTCGACCCGCTTTCGTGGCTCGAGAAAATCATGCCCGACCCGCTCGGGCGTGGGACATGGTGGGGCATCATTCAGGCGTCGGCGACCCCCGGGGTTGACCGCGGGAAGGCGGTGTTCCTAATCGGAAAACCCCGCGCCGGCAAGGGTTCCACGCTGCTAGTCGTCCGTGAGGCGTACGGCGGCGACAACGCTCGTCGCGGCGTCATCGCAGGCGTTTCCCTCGACCAGATGGGCAAGCCGGAGTACGTCACCATGACGCGCGGCGCGTCGGTGCTGCTGAGCGACGAATCGAACCCCTCGGGCTACGTCAGTGATTCCGGCTACCTCAAGGCGTGGATTACCAACGATATTATCGTGTCGCGTGACCTGTATAAAAGCGCCATCATGTGGCGCAATCATGCCTTTGGCATCTGGTGTCTCAATAGTGAAGTCGGTTTCAACGACAAGACCGAGGCGATGTTCACGCGCACCCTCATGCTCGCATTTAACGAGAGCTGGGCGGGTCGCGAGGATCGACGCATGCGCGACTGGGTACAGCATCCGGCGGTCGTGAACTGGATTTACTATCACGCCATCGTCGAGATGGACTTCATCGGCGAGCTCAAGGAGAACGCCTACACGCTCGCCGCGAAGCAGAGGTACCAGTTCGCGACCGACCCGCTGCGCCAGTTCGTCGAGGAGGAGCTGCCGAAGCTCGGCAAGAGGACGCCGCTCGAGCAGGTATACGACATGTACAAGTGCTGGGCTCAGCACAACAACCCGACGGGCAAGCCTGTCGGCAAGGCCAAGTTCTGCGACAGTCTCGAGGAGATCGTCGAGAAGGGCGACAAGTTCTACGTGCCCCGCGATTCCGCAGGTAAACGTGCGGCCTACGACATCCGCAAGAACTGTAACCCGGACGAGTCGGCGCAGTACCTCGAGGACGCGACGCTGTACTGCACGCGACGTGAGAGCGGCGAGTGGACGCCCGCGAAGCTCCATGCATGGTGCCGTCGCTCGACGCTCCCTGACAGCCGCAAGCGCGGGTGGCTCTTCCGCGTGGACGACGGTCCCGACGGCGGTGACAACGGCTTCGATGATACGCCCGAGACCACGCCCGACGACACGTCTACGTGCACGTTCGAGGAGGCGAAGCCGCTGTTGGATGCCGTCGAGGCCTCCGGGGCGTCCATCGTCGCCGACGTGGGCGGCGAGCTCGACCCCATCGAGCCCTATTGCGCGCCTGCGACCGCGGACGAGTGGGTCGCGGCTGGTCGCGTGAGCGCGCTGCTGAAAAGCGAGGGCCTGTTCCCGATCGGCGACTACACCCCCGTCGGCACGGGCCGCAACGTGCCGAATAATCACGCGGGCCGTGAGCTGATGCTGCACGTGCCCGGCATCGGCCCGTGCGTCCTCACGCCGGACTACCCCGATCGCGCCCGGAGCGAGCTGCTGAGCCGGATGCAGAGGGTCACGACCGACGATATTCTCCGCATCAGCGAGGACGACACGAGCAACGAAACCCCAGCTCAGACGCCTGACCGGCTGTCAGCGCCCGCTGACGGCGAGGAGAGGGCCCCCGCGTCCACCGGTGAGCCCGCCCCTGCGAACGAGCCGCCAGCAGGCTCTGAGGCGGCCGCGTCGCCCGACACGCAGCCGGCAGCACCGCTGAAGAAGCCGTCAGCGCGTGCTCAGGCCCGTAAGCCGGCGCGTGGGCCGCGTCCTACCGAGTCCGGCGGGTTCACGTGGGCTCCTTGGCCGCCGTCACCGCCCGCCGAGCCGGCACCAGGCCCAGACCCCGCCCCGAGCGCGCCCTAGCGCTCACCCTGCACGAACCAGCCCGCGCACTCCGCGCGGTGCGCGGGCTCCTAACCACCCTCAACGATTGGAGATCCACCATGACCATTCCTACCACCACCACCAACGTCGTGTCTATGCGCGACTTCGGCCGTGGCGCGCTCTGCGACGCGCTGCGTCACGCGGGCGCATCCGACGAGGCCCTGCAGCGGCTCCGCCGCAGGTTCGCCGAGCTCGACGACGTGCAGGGGCAGGTTCTCGACGTGCTCGGCGCGTCCTACGCCGACGAGGCGGCGTTCGCCGCCGAAGCGCCTCTTTGCGGCTCGTTCGACGACGACCCGGTCTATGAGGAGGTGATGCAGAGGTACCAGGCCGAGCTCGACCGGCTCAGCAGCACCGTGGCCGGTATCAAGGACGCCCTGCGCGAGCAGGTGCGCGACATCATGGCCGGGCTCGGTGCCGACGGTGCCGTCGAGGCGATGGGCCATGTGCTGCGCGCGTACGTCGACCTCTACGGCCGCGAGACCGGCCTCAAGCCGCCGCAGATCCGCTGGCAACCGACCGAGGAGACCGTCGCCTAGCGCCAACCCCCCGGCCCCAACCGGGATGTTTCTCGTCGTGCCCGGCTCCGCGCGCGGAGCCACCGCGTCAAACGACGCGGATACGAGCGAAGAGCAACCGTAACGACAGTAAGGAGTGAGTGAACGATGAGCGATCAGATGACCGAGAGCACCGAGCAGCGGGCCGCGATGCCTGCTGCCGATGTGCGCGAGGGCGCGGCGGACGTGACCGCGAACGAGGCGGCCGTGAGTGCCGACGAGGTCACGGACAAGTCCGCTGCGGACGGTGAGGGCGGCGTCGAGAAGACGCGGCTCGAAGCGGCCGAGGAGAGCGTCGCGAAGCTCGAGCAGAGCTTCAAGGATGCCGAGGCGCGGATTGCGAAGGAGACGGCGGATCATCGCCGTCGCATGAGGAACCTGCGCGGCAACCGCGACGCTCTCGGGCAGGCGCTCGAAGCCGCGCGCGTGCGTGCGGAGAACGAGCGCCTGCGCTCCGAGCTCGAGCGCATCCGTCGCGCGGGCTCGGGCGCGTAAGCGCCGGCATGCGGGCATCTGTCCCGCACGCGGCGCGCACGCGCAGCGCGGCGAGCGAGCACGGCAGTCCCCCGTGAGTGGGGCGTGAGTGCGAGCGAGACCGCGCATGTGTCGCCGCGCCGTCGACGTTGCGAGCACATCGGTGCGAGTGACGAGACGGGCGCGGCGACACGGAGCCGCGAGCACATCGGTGCGAGCGGCTTTTGGGACGGCGTGTTATCGCCGGCCGAGGGGGTGCCCCTGCGGCGGGGAGCGCAGCTTCCCGAGAGCAGGCCCGTCGGACTTCTGGAGCGAGCCATCAGGCGAGCAGAGGAAGTCCTACGGGCGCTGACCTTAGGACTTTGGGTCGGATGTTTCCGACCAGAGTCCTAGCGCCTTTTGGCGCACGCACGCGAGCCGATGCTCGTGGGCGCTTTTCCTTCTGCGGGCTGATGCCCGCGAGAGCACGGGGAGCTCCGCGAGCCGTGCGTCGCATCCCACGCGTGCCCATGCACGCGAAGCTCACACCATCACGGGCCGATGCCCGCATGTATCTGTTCCACGTCCATTGACGAGAGGAGTGATTCGAATGCCATCGTTCGGCTGCGGCGTGTCCGTCATGACGATGAACCAGACGGGCGCGTCGTCGATGAACACCATCGCCGCGACCAAGGCCTGCGCCGAGTTCGGCGAGGAGCGCGCCTCACTCACGGCGAACCTCGACCGCTCGCGCTCGGCCGGCAACGAGTACCACTTCCCCGATGGCTGCGGCAACTCCGGTGCCGCGCTCGGGAACTGGTTCCTCGAGCAATTCGAGGATTACGCCAAGGGTTACAAGGAGGAGCACGGCCGCCGCCCGCCCGTCTCGACCGCGCTCGGCGTGACGACGGTCGTCACGCCCGACGAGGAGGCGGTCGCGCAATGGGACGAGCGGCTGCGGAGCAAGTTCGTGCGCGATGCCGTCGAGGTCCTGGAGCTGTGGTATGGTCGGCCGCTCGACGGATGGGCGAAGCACGTCGACGAGGGCGCGATCGAGGAGCGCGGGCTCACGCGCTCAGACCCGCTCGGCGACGAGGGCCTGCACATCCACGGCGCGGGGCGTCTGGTCGACAAGCTGCCGGACGACGACGCACTCGTGAGGTACCTCGGCGCGAAGGGCGCGAAGAACCACAGCGACCGCTATCGCGGGAAGAACGACGGGTGCATGTACCGCACCGGCACCATCCTCAACAAGGGCAAGCTGCATCTGCTCCATCAGATGTTCGCGATCGAGATGGCAGAGCGCGGTTGGCGCGAGCCGGTCGACGAGAAAGACTTCGAAGCGACCGGCTGGTCGATGAAGCCGCACATCACCGGCGCTGAAAAGCGCGAGCGCGAGAAGCAGGGCGAGGTGTTCCCCGAGGCCGGCCGTTCCGCGAACAAGTACGCACGTCAGGCGAAGTGGGTGCGCAAGCAGAAAGCTGCGCAGGAGGAAGCCGAGGACGCGCGCGATGCTGCGCTCACCGAGGAGGCTAACTCGAAGGCTCGCCGCGAGCACCTCAAGAACGACGAACGCGAGGCACGCAAGGCGTACAACGAGGTCCAGCGCGAGCTCTCGGATGCGCTCGATGACCTCGAGCAGGCACGCTCCGACCTCGAGACGGTGCAGATCCAGCAGGAGTTCGCCGAGCTCAAGCTCCGCGAGGCGAACCAGATGAGGTGGGGCAGCGAGTGCCGCGCGGAGCGCGCCGAGGCCTATGTCGACCTCGTCACGAACGGCTACCGGCCGCCTGCGGGCGTGACGTTCATCCCCCTCGAGGCACTGCCGCCAGAGATCCGCCGCCTGCGCGGCTACATGGACGGCGACTACGACGAGGAGGAGCTGCTCGAGGAGTTCCTTTACGAGGGCGAGCTGGACACCGACGCGGTCGGCGACCGCCTCGCGCCGCTCGAGGAGGACTACGCTCGCGAGCACGGCGCGGGCGTGGGCTACAGCACCGACCGCGGCATCTACCTCGTCGACCTGCCCGAGGACTACGTCTCGGAGGACGGTGAGACGCCCGACGAGATGGATGATGGGACGTACAGGAACGAGTGCGCGGAGTACACAAACGAGGTCGTTTCAAAGCTGGTTCAGTTCGCCGAGAACGCCGGCATCGACCCGCTGCGGCCGCAGATGCCGCTGCATGAGCGCGAGAAGGCCGTCGAGGTGAGGGAGCGCGAGCTCGACGAGCGCTCCGAGCGCATCGGCCGCGAGCTCGAATCGGCGAACGCGAGGATCGACGGCGCGAAGCGCGAGGCGGAGGGCATCAGGTCGGGTGCCGAGAGCGACGCCGCGGATATCCTCGCGGCCGCGAAACGCGATGCGGAGGGCATCCGAGCCGGCGCACGGGCAAAGGCCTACGCCGAGGCGAAGGAGGAGGCCGGCGGGCACGTCGACCGGTACCTCCGGCGCATCGTCGGCGCGGCCTCGATGATCGCCTCGATGGTGCTGAGGTACATGCGCCGAGAGCTGGACCTCGGCGAGGGGTTCGACCGCGCCGCCGAGGTCTGCATCGGCACCCTCCAGGAGCTCTCGGAGCAGGACGTGCGCGACGCCCGATGGGGTGGAGACCCGCGCAACAGCTATACCAACCGCATCCAGCGCGGCGTCTCGAGGTTCTTCCGAGACGAGCTGGGGAGCCGGCTCGACGATGCCGCCCGCGAGGACGGGCCGGCCGAGGCCGCTCCCGCGAGCCCCGCTTTTTTTGGTCAAGTCCGTCTTTCTGAAATGATCACGGAAAACTTTCGGGTTTGGGCACGCAACTTTTTCGGGTTCGGTCACGGGCGCGCCGCTAGCTTCCCGACTTGCCCAGCATGAGTGACTCCTCGAGACGGTGGCTTGGGCCGCCGAACTCGACGAGCCTGCCGTGGTGGACGACGCGGTCCACGATCGCGGCGGCGAGCTTGTCGTCCGCGAAGACCGTGCCCCACCGGCTGAACTCGACGTTCGTGGTGAACACTATGCTCCTCCTTTCGTAAGAGTCGGATATGACCTGGTAGAGCAGGCGCGCGCCGTCGACGTCGAAGGGGACGTAGCCGAACTCGTCGAGGATCACGAGCTCGGCCCTGCCGACGTCCGCCAGCAGCCTGTCGAGCGTCCCCTCGCGCTTCGCCTTGCCGAGCTGCAGCACCAGCGCCGCCGTCTGGAAGAAGCGCACGGGCACCCCGCGCCGGGTCGCCTCGATGCCGAGGGCCGTCGCCACGTGCGTCTTGCCGCGGCCGGTCGGGCCGTGGAAGACGAGGTCCTCGGCGCGCTCCACGAAGTCGAGCGAGAGCATCTCACGGCTCGACCCCAGCCCTCGGGAAAGCGCACGTTGGACCAGTCGAACCCCTCCACGGCCTTGGGCACGGGGAAGCGGGCCTGGCGCAGCAGCCGGGCGCGCTTCGACCGCTCGCGGGACTCGAGCTCGCGCGCGAGCATCCCCGAGCACGCGGCGAGCTGGCCCGGGGTCGCCGTCTCGAGGAACCACGCTATCGTCGCCTTCGATATGAACAGCGACCTGGCGCGCGAGGAGAACTCCTCGCGCTCGGCGTCCGGGATCCTAGGCACTGGCGGCGCCCCCCTCCAGCAGCTCGAAGGCCCGGTCGTACCCCGCGAGGTCGACCGGCTCGTCGTACTCGACGAGCGCGTCGCCGGCGGCCGCCCTAGCGGCGGCGAGCTCCAGGGTGGCGGCGTCGACGCCGCCCGTGGCCCCGAGCGACCTCAGCGCGCCCTCCACGGTCGCCGCCCAGCCCCGCCTGGCGCTCACGTCGCGCAGCGCCCTGAGGTCGGCTCCGAGGTCGGCGGGCGACTCCGAGTCGAGGAACGCCACGAGCTGCTCGGGCAGGGACCCCCGCACGACGCTGTCGCGCCAGCCGCCGGGGCGCACGCAGAGCAGCCTCAGCTGCAGCATTGGGTCGGCGGAGTCCGTCGGCGCGTCGCCCCACTCGCGCGGGTACTCGGCGACGACCTCGCCTCCGGCGCCGACGACCGTGACGTCGAAGGCGCCCATCGCGACGGCGACCTCGCGGGAGGCGTTGACGGGCCCCGCCGAGTAGCGGTGCTCGCCGCCCGCCCTGAACGAGCCCTGCTTGTCGCACCTCCTGGTGAGCCACGTCACGCACGCGAACGGAGCCGCGGGCAGCGGCGAGAGCGCGGCGCGGTCGTCCCCGAAGAGCTCGGACTCGCTCGCGCCCTTGCGGTAGTGCGGCTTGCCGTCCGAGAGCGCCAGGCACGTCCCGAGCAGCCGCTCGTTGTAGGCCTTCACGTCCCAGACCTGCGGGACCGGGACGAAGAGGTTGCGCCTGAGCGTCCCGACCTTGTTCTCCACGGAGCCCTTCTCGTTCCCCGAGTAGGGGTTGGTGAAGCTGTAGTCGAGCCCGTAGTGCGCGGCGAACCGGCGGAAGAGCGCCGAGGTCCTCATCTCGGCGCCGACCCTGCGGCCGACCTCGGTGGCGTTGTCGAACACGGCCCGCAGCGGCACGCCCCCGAGGAACTCGAAGACGTCGCGGAGCCCCTGGCAGACGCACTCCGCGGTCTCGCCCCAGAAGACCTGCGCGAGCCCGACGTTTGAGTGCGGGAACGTGACCACGAGGAAGTGGCCGCGGGTGACGACGCCTCGCACGCGGAAGTCGGCCTGCCCGAAGTCGACCTGGCACTCGCCCGGGAGCCAGTCGAGCAGCAGGAACCCCTGCGCCTCGCGGGCGTCGAGCTCGGCGGCGAGCTCCTCGCGATCGCCTCCGCACGTACCTCCTGACGGTCGAGTACGAGCCCTCGAAGCCCTTCTCCGCGACGAGCCGGTCGAAGACCCTCTTCGCGGTGTGGCGCTGCTTGTACCAGCAGCGCCTGTCCTCGAGCAGCCACGAATCGACCAGCGCCGCGAAGGGCTCGAGCAGGGGCGACTCGGGCGCCCTGCCGACCGCCGGCGGCCTCTCGGAGAGGTCGGTCTCCCTCAGGTACTTCCTCACCGTGGGCTCGGAGACCCCGGTTTCCCGGGCGATCGAGGCGACGCTCGCCCCGCCCCTCCCGAGCCTTCTGATATCGTCGATCTTGTCCACGCCGATCATTTCCTTCCCGGCCTCCCATCGTCGCAACCGTAGCAGCGACAACGTTAGGCCCCGTTGGGGATGGTCGGCGTGCCCATGCCCAAACCCGAAAGTTTTTCGTGACCATTCCCGAAAGCTCCGGGTGATCAAATCCGCAAGTCAGACGTTATCAAACACAAGCGGCCCGTCACCCCTCTCGGCGCGGGCGCGCTCGATGCACCCCGGCGTCAGGTCGAGCTCCGAGGGGTCCAGCACCTCGACGCCGAGCCCGTCGAGGAGCGCCCGGGCGGCGTCCTCGTAGTCGTCGCCACCGGCCTCGGCGACGGCCATCATGAAGGCGAGCGAGCCCCTCGGCTCGGAGTTCACGTGGCTCATCAGCAGGGCGCAGTCGGCCGGCGCCAGCCGGTCGAAGGATATCCCGCGGCCCTTCGGCAGCAGCTTCCTGATCTCGACGTGGTTGCGCTCGCAGGAGCCCTTCTGGTCCGAGCGCATCGGGTCGCAGTAGAACAGCCTCGTCTCGCCCGGCCGCTCGCAGAGCGCGGCGGCGATGCCGGCCTCGTCGGCGAACTCGGAGCCGTTGTCGGTGAGCACGACGGCGAAGACCCGGCGCACGCCGTCCTCCCCGAGCAGGGCGCGCAGGGCGCCCAGCGCGCGAACGGTCTCGGCCGAGGTCTGGGCGGCCATCGGCAGCGCCAGCTGGAACCTCGTCGCCCTGTTCAGCAGCGTCAGCACGACGGCGGAGTCGCCGGAGCGCCCCTCGACCGTGTCCATCTCCCAGCGTCCGTCCCGCGCGTCCCGCGGCAGCGCGAGGAACGCGGCGTGCGACCTGCGGTCGGAGTGGGGCGTCGGCCTGCGCGGGACCTTCCTCCTCCTCGGCTTGTAGCCGACCTTGCGCCGCAGCTCCATGTTGCTCATGCCCCCGTAGCCCTCGTCGGCCCAGCGGTATATCGTCGACTTCGAGACGCCGAGCGACGGCCTCGTGGCCGCGATCTGCTCCGGCGACAGGCCGCGGGCGAGGTCGGAGCGGATGACCTCGAGCTTCATGGCCATGCCCTCCTCGGTCTCGTCCACGCCCCTGCGCGCCCCCCGGAGCTCCTCGTCGGCGAGCGCGTGCGCCCTCGCCGCGCGGTAGACGGCCTTCGGGGTCCTCGAGCAGCCGCACGCCCTCTTCCTGCACCCGTTGCACACGCCCGGCGACCTCGCGAGCAGGCCGCACAGCCCGTCCGGCCCCTCCGCGGGGAACCGCTCGCCCTCCATGCCCCTGGGCCTCAGGTACACCCTGTTCCTCTTGACCTCGCGCGGCACCTCGGCGAGCGACTGCTCGATCATGCGCGCGATCTCGCGCATGCTCTCGCCCCCGTCCAGGCCGCGCTCGATGCCCCGCCTGTCGTCGAGCGTGAGCCTCGGGTAGGCGCGCCGCGCGGCGAGCGGGGCGGCCTTCGCCCTCTTCGAGCCCTTCATATTCCGGCCTCCTTGCCGGGGCCGCCGACCGGCCCCACGCCCCAAGGATTCCAGAACCCAGCGCAACGCGTTGCGCTGGGTTCTGGAATCCTTGGGGCGTGTTGCACTGAGGTTGAAACTCTACGAAAGCGCTTCTATCGATTTTCACATTGCGGAAAACCGCATATGGAGGCCTCAGTACATCTTTCTGATGATATACTGATTTATTTATGGTTCCCGTTTCAGTCGACTGGCGTGAACGGGATCGAACGACCTTGGAATGGACCGCCGCCGTACGGCGCAGGATACGCAGCTGGGCTGCCCCGGTGGACGCGGCAGCCCCTGCAGGCCGATCGGATGCGGCACCCGCCGGAACCCGACCCGGTGCCCGGACGAGACGCCCCTACTCCGCCAGCTTCTCCACGCCGTCAAGGACCTTGGTCAGGGTCTTCTTTGCCTGAGCCTTGGTCTTCTCGACCTCGGCATGGGTCTTGGCCGCCTCCGCCGCACGGCGCTCGGACTCGGGATCGGGAACGACCAGATCGCTCGCATCGTGCTGCACCATCGTAAGCGCGTGCTCCTCGCACACCTCCGCGCACAGCCCGCAGCCGACGCAAAACGTCGGCTCGACGGTGAAGCGGCCGGCGCCGACCAGGTCGGTCGCGTGCGTGGGGCAGATGCGCACGCACTCGCCGCACAGCGTGCACTTGGAGAAATCGCACTCGGGCGTGCTCACCTGGATGTTCTGGGCGAGCTCGGGATGCTCCTGCAGGGTGGACAGCACGAGCTGGCGCCCCTGCGTCAGCACGCGGCGGCGCTTGGCGGTCGTGGTGCCGCAGGCCTCCTTGAGCGCCTTTTCGAGCGCGGAGATCTTTTTCGTATGGTCGCGCAGGCGCTGCGCCACCGACGTCACGGCGGCCGTGGCGGGGTTCAGCTTGCTCACCGCGAGGCCAGTGGTCTTCATGATGTTGTCCATGAACTCCTTGCGCTCATATTCGCGACGCTTCTCGCACTTGAGGCGCTTGGGATCGACCTCCAGCCCGAGGCCTGTGCCCGCCCACTCCTCGGCGGTGGCGATGGCGTCGCCCAAGATCTCCTCACCCGTCGTGTTCTTGCAGTTCGTGCAGATGTCGAGCGGCAGGTACACGCTCACGTTGGGATAGTCAGCCATGATCGAGAACCACACCTCGGGCTTGACGTCCCCGATGCAGGCGACGACCACCTCATTCTCACGCGGGACGCGGCGCAGGGCGCGCGTGCACGTCACGTACGCCGTCTTGTAGGCGGCCGCGGCGCCGGCGATGGCGTCGTACAGGCGCTTGGGCTGCAGGCGCTTCGCGGAGATGGCCTCTGTGGGGCACACCGACGTGCACAGGCCGCACTTGCGGCACATGTCCTTGATGTCGATGCTGAACTCCTCGATATCGATCGCCTTCACCGGGCACGCGTCGATGCACGCGCGGCAGCTGCTCTTCTCGTAATTGCACAGCAGGCACGGGATCGAGTTGCCGCGCGGCTTCTCCTTGTAATCGGCAGGGTTCCACTGGGGCGCCTCCTGCTCCCCCGTCCCCATGATGGCGTCGGTGACGCCGCCGAGCGGATTTTTCAGGGCGCTGATGCCCTTGCTGATATCGATAATGTCATCGAACAGATCGTGCTGCTCTGCCATGCGAATCTCCCCTGTGCTCTGCAGATGGGCCCTCGGGCCACAGTACACAATTGTCTCATTGTACCGTGCCCGACGGCCTTGCGACCGATAAGGGGACAACTCCATGTCGAAGATGCCCCGCGAGGCAGACGCGGCATGCGCGAGGGGCGCCCCGCTCGCTCGTCTCGAACGGGGCGCCCCTGAACGAAATGCCATCGCTATCGCGGCACCTAATCCACCGGGCCGCGGTAGAACCTGCCGAAGAAGTCCTCCGAGCGGAACACGTTGATCACCGCGTGGTCGTCGTGCGCGCGCACGAGCGCGACGATCTCGCCCACCTCGTAGGACGACACGACCGTCTCGATGATCCAATACGTCTTGCGGCTGTAGCCTCCGATCACCTCGAAGCACGAGGAACCGTGGCGGAACTTCTCCGTGTACGCCTCGAGAACCTCGTCGGGCTTCTTGGTGGTGATGCGCAGGGTCATGCGGTCGTAGCGGTGGTAGAACGTCTCGATGGTCTTGGTCGAGATGAACTGGAAGATGATCGAGAACGCCGCCGAGGTCCAGCCGAACAGGTATCCGAAGATGAGCAGCATGACGCAGTTGCCCGCAAAGATGAATCCCCAGATGGACTTGCCCGTCTTGTTGGACACCATGAGCGAGATGAAGTCGGTGCCCGCCGTGGACGCGCCGCCGCGCAGGGCAATCGCGATGGCGAGGCCGTAAATAAAGCCGCCGAACACCACGAGCAGGACCGGCTCGCGCAGCATGGGGTCGAAGTCCATGAAGCGCAGAAGCGTCGAGGACAGGAATACCTGGATCATCGAGAAGACGACGAAGCGCTTGCTGATGCTTTTCCAGCACAGGATGGCGACGGGGATGTTGAAGACGATCATGCCGAGCGACGTGGGGAAGCTGAACCCGAACATCGAGGTGATGCGGTCGACCAGGATCGCCAGGCCCGTGAAGCCGCTTGAAAGCAGGCCGGCCGGCTGCACGAACACCTGGATGGCATAGGCCTGCAGAAACGCGGAGACGATCACGAAGCACAGCGTGATGACACGGCGGACGATCGCGCGGCGCCTCAGGCTCTTCAGGCGCTCGAGCTCCTTTTTGGCGTCGACGACAACGGGGGCGTTCCCGATGCGCTTTTTGCCCTGGCGCATCTCGCGCTCGTGGGCGCGGTCCTTGATGCGCGCGCGGGCGTCCGCATCGCGCACGTAGGTGCCGCCGTCGGACCTATCCCAATCCTCAGCCATCTCTACCCTCCGGCAAGACAAGACAAAGCTGGTCACTTCCGCCGCACCATGATAGCCGAAAGCCCCCGCCGGGCACCGGAAGACCGCCGACCGACCCCTATTTCCGCCAAGCGGCGCATGGCCGAGCCGCCTGAATGGGTCATTTGGGGACGGGTTCGTTCCAACCCATCGGCGGCCTGCGCGGCCGCCGATGGGTTGGAACGAACCCGTCCCCAAATGACCCATCCCAGCCTCCAAGAGCGCCGTCACGGGCCCGAACGCAAAAAGGCTCCGGGAGGATTCCCGGAGCCTTTTCGATCGATATGCTCAAGCCAGATTAGGCTTAGTACATACCGCCGCCCTGCGCGTTGGCGGTAGCGGCAGCGATAGCATCCTCAAGCTGCGTGTTCTTCGGCACGTCGGTGACGGTGGCCTCGGTGATGAGGATCAGGCTGGCGACAGAGGCGGCGTTCTGCAGGGTGGTGCGGGTGACCTTGACGGGGTCGAGCACGCCCATCTCGATCATGTTGCCCCACTCGCCGCTCGCGGAGTTCAGGCCCTCGCCCGCAGGCAGAGAGGCGACCTTGTCGACGACGACAGCGCCCTCGTAGCCGGCGTTCTTGGCGATGGTGGCGACAGGAGCGGTCAGCGCCTTCTTGATGATGTCGATGCCGATCTGCTCCTCGGGGTCGGAGATCTCGATGCCCTCGAGCGCCGGGATGGCGTCCATGAAGGCCACGCCGCCGCCGGCGACGATGCCCTCCTCGACAGCAGCGCGGGTCGCCTGCAGGGCGTCCTCGACGCGGTGCTTGATCTCCTTGAGCTCGGTCTCGGTGGCAGCACCGACCTTGATGACGGCGACGCCGCCGGAGAGCTTGGCCAGACGCTCCTGGAGCTTCTCGCGGTCGAACTCGGAGTCGGTGTGCTCCAGCTCGCCCTTGATCTGGGCGACGCGGTTGGCGATGGCCTCCTTGGTGCCGGCGCCACCGACGATGGTGGTGTTGTCCTTGGAGACGGTGACGGACTTGGCGGTACCGAGCATGTCGGCGGTGATGTCGGCGATCTTGATGCCGAGCTCGTCGAGCGCGGCCTGGCCGCCGGTCAGGCAGGCGATGTCCTCGAGCATGCGCTTACGACGGTCGCCGTAGCCAGGGGCCTTGACGGCGCAGACGTTGAGGGCGCCGCGGATCTTGTTGAGCACGAGGGTCGGCAGGGCCTCGCCGTCGATGTCCTCGGCGATGATCAGCAGGCTCTTGCCGGCGCGGGAGACGGCCTCGAGCACAGGCATGATGTCCTGGACGTTGGAGATCTTCTGATCGGTGATGAGGATGTAGGGATCCTTGAGGCTGGCCTCCATGCGATCGTTGTCGGTCACGAAGTACGCGGAGACGTAGCCCTTGTCGAACTGCATGCCCTCGACGGTGTCGATGGTGATGTCGAAGGTCTGGCCGTCCTCGACGGTGATGACGCCGTCCTTGCCCACGACGTCCATGGCGTCGGAGATCTTGGCGCCGACCTCGGGGTCGCCGGCGGAGATGGTGCCGACAGACGCGATCTGCTCCTTGGTCTCGACCGGCTGGGCCTGCTTCTTCATCTCGGCGACGACGGCGTTGACGGCCTTGTCGATGCCGCGACGGATGGCCAGCGGGTTTGCGCCGGCGGCGACGTTGCGCAGGCCGTCGTTCACGATGGCCTGGGCGAGCAGGGTCGCGGTGGTGGTGCCGTCACCCACGGTGTCGTTGGTCTTGGTGGCGACCTCCTTCACCAGCTGGGCGCCCATGTTCTCGATGTTGTCCTCGAGCTCGATCTCCTTGGCGACGGAAACGCCGTCGTTGGTGATGGTCGGAGCGCCGTAGGAGCGCTGCAGGGCGACGTAGCGGCCCTTGGGGCCCATGGTGACGGTGACGGCGTCAGCCAGCGTGTTGACACCCTTGGCGAGCTTGGCGCGCGCGGTGGTGTCGAACGTAATATTCTTAGCCATGTTCTATTCCTCCAAGTGAAGATTCAAATGAGAAAGCGAATGCGACTCGTGCTACTCGACCACAGCGTAGATGTCGTCGGCACGCATGAGGAGGTAGTCCTCGCCGTCGACCTTGATCTCGTTGCCGCCGAACTTGCCGTAGATGACCTTGTCGCCGACCTTGACGTCCATCGGCACGCGCTCGCCCTTGTCGTTGAGCTTGCCGGCGCCCACGGCGATGATCTCGCCGCGCTGCGGCTTCTCCTGCGCGTTGCTTGCGATGTACAGACCAGAGGCGGTCTTCTGCTCAGCTGCATCCGGCTTGATAAGAACGCGGTCTCCAAGCGGCTTCAGGCTCATGCTGATTCCTCCTTAGTGCGCTGGCGAGCTCTTTTGCCCAGCTCGTACCAGCCTTGCCTTACGTACGCCATGAATAATACCCACCTGACCCGACTTATACAACGCAAAGTCAAAAAATCTTAAGTATCGGCACTTAGATTTCTTCAGTGCTCAAACATGCGGTTGCATAATCACGGCTTTTCGCCGCGTTCGACATATACTGGTGCCAACCCGCACCCACGGAAGGATCGAAGCATGGAAACGCACGCCGCGCATACGCCCGAGCAGATCACGAGCACCATCCAAAGCCTTGCCGCCCAGATCGAGCCCTATGTCATCGGGCAGAGGCGGTATTTCCACGCCCACCCCGAGCTCAGCCTGCAGGAGTTCCAGACCACCGAGGCCATCGTCCGCGAGCTCGACGCCATGGGCATCCCCTACACCCGTCCGCTCGATACGGGGCTCGTGGCGACCCTTGCGGGCACGGCGCCCGACGCCTACGCGGCAGACGGCACCCCGCGCCGGCGCATCCTGCTGCGCGCCGACATCGACGCCCTGCCCGTCACCGAGCGCACCGGAGAGGAGTTCGCGAGCGTGAACGACGGCGTCATGCATGCCTGCGGCCACGACTGCCACATCGCGATGATGCTCGGCGCTCTGCGCATCCTGAGCGCCATGACCGACGACATCCACGGCGAGATCCGCATCGTCTTCCAGCCGTCGGAGGAAAACGGCTCCGGCGCCAAGCTGATGATCGGGGCGGGCGCCTGCGACGGGGTGGACGGCGCCTTCGCCATGCATATCTGGAGCGAGGTCGACGCGGGCACCATCAGCTGCGAGCCGGGCCCGCGCATGGCGAACACCGACTGGTTCCGCATCGACATCGAGGGCACGTCGTGCCACGGCGCCATGCCCCAGCGCGGAGCCGACGCCATCATCGCCGCGGCGGAAATCGTGAACGCGCTCCAGACGATCGTCAGCCGCGACCTCAACCCCTACGAGCCGGCGGTGGTCACCATCGGGGAGATCCACGGCGGCACGGCGCGCAACGTCATCGCCGGGTCCGCATACCTGACGGGCACGGTGCGCACCTACAGCGACGCCGCCCATGACCTCATGCCCGGCTTGATCGAGCGCATCTGCACGCACACGGCGATGGCGCTTGGCGCCGAGGCGAGGCTCACCGACTACACCATCGCCAACTACAAGGTCGAAAACGACGACGAGGCGAGCGTGCGGTGCCGCGAGGCCGTGACCAAGGTGCTCGGCCGGGCGGGCATCGGATCGTATCGCGGAACGCTCTCGGGCGAGGACTTCTCCGAGTACCTGCGCCGCGTGCCCGGCGTGCTCGCGTTCGTGGGAACCCGCAACCCCCAGATCGGCGCCACGTGGGCGCAGCATTCCTGCTACTACAAGGTCGATGAATCGGTCCTGGTGCAAGGCAGCATGCTCGCCGCGCAATACGCCCTCGATTTCCTCGCGGAGTAGCCAGCGGGGCGCCCGAGGCGGCGCCCTGCCCAGGGCGCAAAGAACCGCGCCCGAGCGCCCGGCGGACCGGCATCCATCCCCCTCACCCCAGCCAGCGCGGGGAAGACAGGAAGACGACGTCCGCCTCCGCCCCGGACGGCGGCACACCGGAAAAGAGCAGGCCGGCGTCGCAGGGGTCGGCCAGGCGCACGAGCCAGACCGCCAAAAACGTGCACGCGATCAAGGCGAGAAGCGCCACGCAGGCGCGCCATGCTGCCCGCAGCAACGCATGCCGAGCGCACCGGGCGCCCCCGGTCGCGACGAGCATCGAGGACAGCGCGCCTTGCGCCGCCGCCAGAAGGCCCGCGATCGGAACCATCCAGAACAGCGGATGGAATGCGAGCGCGCAAGCGACGTCGCCGCTCAGAAATGCGAGATACGCCCTCGTCATGCCGCAGCCCGGGCAGGGGACGCCCGTCGCGAAGCGAAAGACGCAGCCGATGCCGGAGACCGTCAACGCGCCCACGGCCAGCACGGCCGCCCCGCACGCGGAAAGGGCCCGGCGGCACGCATCCGCGCCGCCGGGCCCGCGCATGTCGGCCAACCGTCTGACAACGCCCATCATGATTGATAGACGACGCCCGCCCGCGCGTTATACGCGGCGGCGAGCGCGTTCGCGTTCTTCACGATGATGCTCATCGCGACGATGGGCCCCGCGCAGCACAACAGGCATCCGGCGTAGTTCCACACCAGCAGGGTCGTCCCGTTCTCCTTGAACGAAAGGCCGTAGCGCGGGGCGTTTCTCTGCAGGCGGTTGCCGATCTTGTAGTACCACCAGGCCGTATACAGGCCGCCGGTCAGAAGCGACAGGACGATGAACACGGCCATACCCGGCGTCTCCTCGCGATCGCCTCCGCACGTGATATTGGTGTCCTCAGCGATCTCGTGGAGCGCGATGTACCAGTAGACGCCGCACGTCACGATATTGAGCAGCAGGACCATCAGGGTGCTGCGCCTATCGTTCAGGGCCCGCGCACTACCCATGGGCGCGGGAGGCGCGAACCCTCCCGAGGCCGCATATCCTTCCGCACCCCCGGAAAACGGCGTTCCACCATAGCCTTGCTGCTGATACCCCTGCTGGTAGGGCGGCTGCTGGTAGGGCTGGCTGTACGCTTGTCCCGCCTCACCCTGGTACGGCGCGATGTCCGTCGCGCCCGCCTGGGCCTGCGGGGTGGTCGCCGGCATGCCGCACACCGGGCAGTACGCGGAATCTTCAGGTACGGGAGAGCCGCAATTCGGACAGATCATGAGCGTTTCCTTTCCACGTGGTTCAGATTCTCAGCGTCGTGGCGAACCGATGCGCGAAGGGCAGCACGCAGTCATGCTCGGCCTCGTCCTTCCAAGACGGGGCGAAGCGCTGCGCCCAGTACCCGACGGCCCGGTACCGGACGATCGAGCCGCACGAGACGCAAAACGCCGCGAGGCCGACGAGCGTCGCCAAGACGACGTTGGCGCCAAAGCCGCCGATGGGGTCGAACAGGCCCGTCCCCACCATGCCGAACGGAAGCACGTCGAGGGCATCCGATACGAGCGACAACGCCAGGTTGCCCACCATGACCGCCGCGATGGCGGCCAGACCGGGAACCACGGACGCGCAGAACAGCTTTCCCGGCTCCTTGCGGAAGACGGCGAGCACCCCCGCGAGCGAGAACGCGGATTCGAGCCTTCCGGTCACTACCAGATGCATCGTCATCGCGTCGGTGAACATGGTGAGCACCACCGCCAAGCCGATGGCGAGGACATGGAGTGCGATCGAGATGACCCCTGCTATCAGCGAAACAACCGTCCCGAGTACCGAGAACCCCACGCCGTAGGAGTCCCAAAGCAACGTCGCCCCCAAGCCGATGCCCAGAAAGCTCAGCGCCCAGGCGATCAGACCGGGGATGGCGCTCACCACCACCGCGACAAGGTGCAGCGCCCCGCCGAAAAAGCCGAGCGACAGCAATGAGGTGCGCGCGACGGGAGCATCGGCGTCGAAGCCGTGCGGCGCGGAGAGCTCGCGCCCCCAGGCCACCCCGTAGCCACCGCAGCACAAAAGCATGACGACAGAGCATGCGAGTCCCACCGGGCCGATGACGGTCCCGGCCACCGGCAGCGAGGAAGCGAGAACCGAGGCGGCGGCGACCGCGGTGGGAAACAGCGCGCTCCGAACGATGCGGCGCAGGCGGCAGGCGCCGCCCACCGCGTCGTCGATCGCCTGGGCAAGACAGCCTTTCGCGCGAGAGGCGGGCGCCGCCGCCGAGCAGTTCCACCCGGGCATCGACGTCGCCTGCGCCCCGTATCCGCCGGCGAATGCGGCAGACGGGCCTTGCGGGGATGCGCCTCGATTCCGCCCCGCAGGGCCCGAGGGCGGCACCGTGTGCTCGTTCAATCCCCCGTCCGCATCAGCCGCGACGTTGCCCGATCCGCACACGGGGCAAAACCTGTTGCCGTCCGCCACGTACGATCCGCATGCGTTGCACCTCATACCGGTCCCCTTTCGTCTCGTCGGTCCCGCATGTAGGTGCTCAGTATATGTTCTGATTATTTATTTTTGTGTACTATTACTATTTTGCAGCTAATATCGCATTTCTTAACGATATCCGACAAACATCCGACACCCAAGCGCGCCCGCGCGGGTGCAAATCGGGGGACGTACCTCCCGCATGCAAAAATGCATGCGGGAGGTACGTCCCCCGATTTGCACTGCGTCCCCGGCGCACAAGCAAAACCCCGGCGGCAGTTCAGGTCCTGCCGCCGGGGCTTGTCGGATTCACGAATAGGCAGATGGCTTAGAACGCCGCCTGGACGGAGTCGCCGAACGTGTCGGCCAGATACTCCTTGAACTCATCGGTCGTCAGCACGTCGACCAGCGCCTTGATGCGCTCGTCGTCCTCAAGCTCGGGCCTCGTCACGATGACGTTGGCGTACTCGTTCTTGATGACGTCGGAGTCGGCGCTCTCCTGGGCCACGGCGTCCGCCAGCGTCAGGCCGGCGTCGATGGCGTAGTTGCCGTTGATGACCGCGAAGTCCACGTCAGCGAGCGTGGAGGGCAGCATGGCGGCCTCCTGCTCGAGAATCTCGACGTTGTGCGGATTGTCCACGATGTCGTTGGGCGTCGCGGTGATGCCGGCGGACTCGGAGAGCGTGATGACGCCGTGCTCCTGCAGAAGCAGCAGCGCGCGGCCCTCGTTGGTGGCGTCGTTGGGAACCGAGATGGTCGCGCCGTCGGCGATGTTGGCGAGGTCGTCCGACTTGCCGGCGAACACGCCCATCGGCTCGAAGTGGATCTTGCCCACGTTCACGAGGTCGGTGCCATTCTCCTCGTTGTAGTTGTTGAGGTAGTTGATGTGCTGGAAGTAGTTGCAGTCGATCTCGCCGGCGGACACGTCCTGGTTGGGAAGGATGTAGTCGGTGTACTCCTTCACCTCGAGCGTGATGCCCTGCTCGGCGAGCTTATCGGCAGCGAAGTCGTTCAGGATCTCGGCGTGCGGGCTCGGGCTGGCGGCGACGGTCAGCGTCTGCGAGCCGCCCTCGGAAGAAGAGCCGCCGGCGGCCGACGTGTCGCCGGAGGTGCCGCACGCGGCCAGAGATCCGACGCCGACGACAGCTGCCGCGGCGGCGATCAGGGAACGACGGGAGAGAGCGATATTGTTCAACATGATAAATACCTTTCTTGACTGAGGTTGTTGGAGGAGCGGTCGTCGCTAGACGCCGCGGTGGTCGACCTTGCGCGCGGCGATGTCGCACACGCTCTGGATGACCTGCACGATCACCACGAGGATGATGACGGCGACGATCATGACCTCGTCGACGCGACGGTAGTATCCGTAGCGCACGGCGATGTCGCCCAGGCCGCCCGCGCCGATGGCGCCGGCCATGGCGGTGTAACCGAGCACGGAGATGAGCACGACGGCGACGCCGCGCACGATGGAGGGCAGGGCCTCGGGCAAAAGAGCCGAGAACACGATGCGCGCCGTGCTCGCCCCGCACGCCTCGACGGCCTCGACGGACTCGCGCGGCACCTCGGCGAGCGACTGCTCGATCATGCGCGCGATAAAGGGCGACGCGGACAGCACGAGCGGCGGGATGGTGCCCAGGATGCCCGACCCCGTGCCCATGATGAGGCGCGTGAACGGGATGATGAACACCATGAGCACGATGAAGGGGAACGAGCGCAGGATGTTGACGACCCAGCCCAGACCTGCGTTGAGCGCGGGCGCGGGGCGCAAGGAGCCCGGAGCGGTGAGATAGAGCACCACGCCGAGCGCGATGCCGATGATATATGAGATCAGCGTGGGCACGAGCACCATGACGATCGTGCTTCCCGTGCCCTCGACAAGGAGCTCGCCGTACTCGGCGATAAAGGCGTTCGCGGCATCAAGCATCCCAATCAACCCTTTCGAGCAGCACCTTCGCGGCCTGAGAGATGGGGTTGGCGAACACGTCGGCCACGCTCCCCTTCTCGACCACGCGGCCGTGCTCCAACACGACGACATTGCGGCAGATCTTCTCGACGACGCTCATCGCATGCGTGATGACGATGACCGTGACGCCCGTTTTACGGTTGATCTCGCGCAGCAGCTTCAAAATCGTGTTGGTGCTCGCCGGGTCCAGCGCGCTGGTGGCCTCGTCGCACAGGATGTACTCGGGGTCGCACGCGAGCGCGCGGGCGATGGCGACGCGCTGCTGCTGGCCGCCGGACAGCTGCGAGGGGTAGGACGGAGCCTTCTCGCGCAGGCCGACCATGTCGAGCAGGTCGAGGGCATGCGCGCGGTTCTCGGCCGTCACCTTGCCCGTCGCGGCGAGGAACGGGAAGCACACGTTGTCGAGCACGGTCTTTTGGGACAGCAGGCCGAAGTTCTGGAAGATCATGGCCACGCGGCGGCGATAGCTGCGAAGCTCCGCGCCGGACAGGCTCGTCACGTCCTGCCCGTCGACGACGATCTGGCCCGACGAGGGGCGCTCCAGCAGATTGATGCAGCGCACGAGCGTGGACTTGCCGGCACCGCTCATGCCGATGATGCCCATGATGTCGCCGTCGGCGATATCGATGTTGATGTCATCGAGAGCATGCGCGACGCCCGAGGCGCCATCGAACTCTTTGCACAGGTGTTTGATTTGAATCACGAGAAAAACTCCGCCCGATGATGGTTCGCGAACTAAGGCGGGCCGTCTTCTGCCAAAGACGACCTAATGAAGGCGCCCGGTCTCCCCATGCCGGCGGGTTGCGCGCGGCATAGCAAAGTGCCCGGGCGAGGGCATCATCATAACCATCATCATATGTGCGGCATTCGTAAACATGCAAACTACAGTAACAGGGCTACATGTCCGATGCAAGCGCGAAACGGCTGTGAAACAAGAGAACGTGACAGCGAGATAGAGCGACCGGCACCCCGGTGCGACGATCCGCCCCGGGGTGCCGGTCGCTCTATCTCGCTGTTCCGTGCGATGCGCTACTCCGCCGCGGCCTCCTGGGCGCGCTTGTGGCTCGCCGCGTACTCCTCGCGGGTCATGACGTCCTCGATGCGCAGGTTGATGCCCGCCACCTCGAGTCCCGTCATGGCGGCCAGGCGCTCGGTGACGCGCTCCTTAACGTCCTCGAAGATCGCGGGCGCGTACGCGCCGTACTCGATGATGACCGAGATGTTCACGATCACGCGGTTGTCGTCGGTGACCTCGACGGACACGCCCTTCGTCAGGTTCTCGGCGCCCAGCGTCTCCTGCACGAAGTGCATGAGGTTGCCCTTCATGCCGAGCACGTGGGCGGCCTCGCGCGTGGCGATGGCGACGATCTTCTCGATCACGCCGTTGGAGTAGGTCAGCGAATCCTCGGAATCGAGCTCATCGTCGTCGAATTCCCCGTCGTCGGCCACATCGTCGTCCGCTGGCCCCTGTGCGTCGGCGGCGACGACGCCCGTCGTCTCGGCAGCATCGGTCTCGGCCGCCCCCGGCTCACCCGTCTCCACAGCAACCTTGAGCTCGTCGGTCATGGGTGCTCCCCTTTCTGCTTGCGCGGCCGCGCCGCGATCCTGCTACGTTCCGTACGCAAAAGGCAGGCCTAGCGCTTTCCGCCGAATAGCCTGCTGAAGAAGTTGACGATGCCGTTGTCGCCGTCGCGGATCTGGCCCAGCGTGGCGCCCACGCCGGCGAAGACGGCGATGACGATGGTCGACCACAGCCCGATCGTCAGGATGAGGACGGCGAGCACGAACCCGATGAAGCCGTACAGCACCGTGTAATGGTGCGTATCGGCGTATGCCCACAGCGATGCGCCCAGCCCCTTGATGAACCCGACGGCCTGGTCACCGAGGGCGCTTCGCGCGTGTGCGGCCTGCTCGGATGATGCATCGGACGCCGACGCCGCCTGATCGTCAGCCATCGGCTCCTGCTCGATCGTCAGCTTGGGCGCCGCCTTCTTGGCGCCGGAGTGTACGGTATCGCTCACGCTAGACCTCCTTGGTCACGATCGTGGTCTTGCTCGGCAAAAAGCGGATGCGGGCGACGACGCCGGGCGTGCCGAGCAGCGCCTCGCATGCGGTCTCGACACGGTGCTGCATGCGCTGCGCCAACGCGTCGAGCCCCTGGTCGGTAAAGGCGATGGCCTCGACGGTCAAACGGACCTCGTCGCGGCCCTTTCCGGCAACGCGCCCCTCGACCGACTCGATGAGCACGTCATCCTCGCCCGGCGCGGCGCGGCGCGCGGCCGAGGCCAGGGCGGTGAGGCTCACCTCGATATCGGGATTGCCCGCCGGATGCACGCAAGTGATCTCGGGCCGCTCAGCGAGCGTCATGATCGCGACGACCAGGATCCCGAGGCCCGCGATCGCCGCGCACGCGAGCGACGCGACATGTCCCGCGGGCGTGTCGAGCACGCGGTCGATGTGGCCCAACGGCACACCGGTGCGCTCGGCGGCGAACACGCCGCACACCACGATGCCGGCCATGAGGAACAGGACCGCAAGGACCTTCCTGAACGCGCGCATGCGCCAGCCCCCTTCCGAGAGATCGAACGTGAGAACAGCTTAGCAGACGACAAACGCCTCGTGCGATCCGAGTTGCGCCGAGGCGCGAAGCCGCCCCGCTCGCTTTCGTATACCCGAAGGCGCGCGTCCGCCGCGCCCGATCGCAGAATACGCAAAAGCCGGGCCGCGATGTGCGGGCCCGGCTTTCATCATCCACGACGTGGACGAGCGTGCGCTACTCCTCCTCGAGGGCGGCGACGACCTCGTCGGTCATGTTCATGGTGTGGTAGACGTCCTGGACGTCGTCGAGCTCCTCGAGGCGGTCGACGAGGCGCTGGACCTTCTTGGCATCGGTGGGCGTGACATCGGTCGGGGTGGTCGGAACCATGGTGAGCTCGGAACCCTTGACCTCGATGCCCTGCTCCTCGAGACCCTTGGAGACGGCCATGAGGTCGCCCGGGGCGGTCCACACGACCCACTCCTCGCCGGCGTCCTCGTAGTCGTCGCCACCGGCCTCGGCGACGGCCATCATGAACTCCTCCTCGTCGCCCGCGGCGCCGTTGGCCATCATGTTCTCTTTCTTATCGTTGGGGTCGACGATCTCCTTGGCGACGATGACCTGGCCCTTGCGCTCGAACTGGAAGGCGACCGAGCCGCTGGTACCGAGGTTGCCGCCCGCGTGGCTGAACGCGGAGCGGACGTCGGCGGCGGTGCGGTTGCGGTTGTCGGTCAGGCACTCGACGTAGACGGCGACACCCGCGGGACCGTAGCCCTCGTAGACGATGTTCTCGTACACGGCGGCGTCGGCACCGGTGCCGAACGCCTTGTCGATAGCGCTCTTGATCTTGTCCTTGGGCATGGACTGAGCCTTGGCCTTGGCGACAGCGGCGGCAAGGGAGGCGTTGTTATCGGGATTGGGGTCGTTGCCCAGGCGGGCGGCGACGGTGATGTTACGGGAAAGCTTGGAGAAGAGCGCGGAGCGCTTAGCGTCCTGCGCGCCCTTGCGGTGCTTGGTGGTGGCCCACTTAGAATGTCCGGACATGCGAGACTCCTTCGTACTTACGCGAGCCGGCGACGCGCGGTGCGCAGGGCCGACCTTTAGAAACACACGGACGGTATGATATACCGAATGGCGGACGCGAAAAAGCCCCCTTGCCCATGGCCACGCAATGAGCACGCAAGCACATGCACATCGGGGACGTACCTCCCGCATGCAAACTCGGGGACGTACCTCCCGCTTGCACTATTGCAAATCGGGGACGTACCTTCAGCGTGCACGCTTGCGCAGAGGGAGACGGCTCCGTAAAACCGCTTCGAAGAGGATACTGGCTCCTGCCGGCTTTTTTCGCGGTCGTAAAACTGGCTACATGACCTCTTCCGATGGCCCCTCACCCGTTTTAGGGGATCGCGCGCCGTTTTGAGAGGGCCCTCCCCCGGAATCCGCCGCGACATACAAGCAGATACGGCGAAGGCCTGTCCCCCTCGTGCAAAAGTGCACGCCGAAGGTACGTCCCCGAGTTTGCAGAAGTGCACGCCGAAGGTACGTCCCCGATTTGCATTTTGAACGTGAGCTTTTCGGTCGCATTTTTGGTCTGCTACAGGGCAAAACGTTGCTTGCAAAAATTTGAAAAAAGACCCTTGCATCTCGCTGGGCACATGGATATGATGCAGTGCCATCCACAGGGGCATGCGCGAGCCCCCGTGGCCCTAGTTTTTGTTTTTCTCGCCAAAAGCACCAGCTTTTGACCGTGGGAAGGATGGGGATTATGGGAACGCAGAACCCCGCGTCGCCGCAGGAAGCGGCAAGCACGGATTCGGGTGTGCACCTACAACCCGGACGTGCGAACCAGGCCGGAGACGAATCCGGCAATCTTATCGAGACAATCAGAACATCGACGATCGACCAGACGCTCGCCATGCTCGGCGTCGGCGCCGGCGGCCTCCCGTCCACGGAGGCGACGGCACGTCAGCAGCGCTATGGCAAGAATCTGATCGAATCCGGCAAGAAACGCTCGCCCATCATCGCGTTTCTGTCCAACTTCACCCACCTCATGGCCATACTGCTATGGGTGGCGGGCATCATCGCGTTCATCGCGGGCCTGCCCGAGCTGGGCGTTGCCGTATGGCTCGTCAACATCATCAACGGCGTCTTCAGCTTCTGGCAGGAATATCGCGCAAGCCAGGCGACCGAGGCGCTCAAGAAGATGCTGCCCGCCTACACCAACGTCATCCGCGACGGACAGGAGCAGAAGGTGCTCGCGGAGGACCTCGTCCCCGGCGACATCATGCTTCTGGCGGAAGGCGACAAGATCTCGGCCGACGCCCGCGTGATCGCGAGCTCGGATCTGCAGGTGAACCAATCCACGTTGAACGGCGAGTCCAACCCTTCGCGCAAAACCTCGGACGCCGTCCTCGAGGAAGGGCTCTCCGCAGCCGAGATCCCCAACCTCGTCTTCGCCGGCACGAGCGTGTCGGAGGGCAACGGCCGCGCCGTGGTGATCCGCATCGGCATGGACACCGAGTTCGGCAAGATCGCGAGCCTGACCCAGAACATGGAGGACGTCGAGAGCCCGCTGCAGCGCGACCTCGACCGCCTCACCAAGCAGGTCACCGTCTTCGCCATGTGCATGGGCGTCATCTTCTTCTCCCTCTCCATGTTCGTCGTACATGAACCCTTCGCGCAGTCGTTCATCTTCGCGCTCGGCATGGTCGTCGCCTTCATCCCCGAGGGCCTGCTGCCCACCGTGACGCTGTCGCTCGCCATGGCGGTGCAGCGCATGAGCCGCCGCAACGCCCTCGTCAAGAAGCTCAACTCCGTCGAGGCGCTGGGCTCCACGAGCGTCATCTGCACGGACAAGACCGGCACGCTCACCCAAAACGAGATGACGGTCAACCACCTGTGGACCGCGTCGCGCGAGTACGAGATCACCGGCGTGGGCTATGCGCCCGAAGGCGCCATCGAGGCGGGCGGGACGACGTATCGCGCCGTCGACGACCCCGATCTGGAGCTTTTGCTGGAAGGCGGGCTCCTGTGCGGCAACGCGCGCCTGCACGCCCCCGAAGAGGAGGGCAAGCGCTACGAGGTCTACGGGGACCCGACCGAGGCCTGCCTGATCGTGTCCGCCCAGAAGGGCGGCATCGACCCCGCCGAGCTGGAGAGCCGCATGCCGCGCGTGAAGGAGCTGCCCTTCGAGAGCCGCCGCAAGCGCATGACGACCGTCCACAGCCTGGAGGACCCCATCGACGGGGCGACGCGCATCGCCTTCACGAAGGGCGCCCCCAACGAGGTCGTGCGCCTGGCGGACAAGATCCGCGTGGACGGACGCGTCGTGCCCATGACCGACGAGCTGCGCGCCCGCATCATGGACGCCAACGACTCCTACGCCGCCGACGGCCTGCGCGTGCTCGCCGTGGCCTATCGTCCCCTCGGCGCCGAAGCGGAGCGCCAGGGCGTGCCCGCGTCCATGAGCGCCTACACGCCCGAGACCATCGAATGCCACCTCACCTTCGTGGGCCTCGAGGTCATGATGGACCCGCCGCGCCCCGAGGTCGCCGCGGCCGTCGCCGAGTGCCGTCGCGCCGGCATCCGCATCGTCATGATCACCGGCGACTACGGCCTGACCGCCGCGAGCATCGCCCGACGCATCGGCATCGTCGACGGGGGCGACCTGTCGGTCATCTCGGGCTTCGAGCTCTCGAAGATGAGCGACGACGAGCTGAAGGAAAAGCTCGCCGGGCAGGTGGTCTTCGCCCGCATGGCGCCCGAGCAGAAGCTTCGCGTCGTCACCGCCCTGCAGGAGATGGGCGAGATCGTGGCGGTCACCGGCGACGGCGTGAACGATGCGCCGGCGCTCAAGAAGGCCGACATCGGCGTCGCCATGGGCGTGGCCGGCACGGACGTGGCCAAGGAGGCCGCGGACATGATCCTGACCGACGACAACTTCGCCTCGATCGTGGCGGCCATCGAGGAGGGCCGCGCGGTGTACAGCAACATCCGCAAGTTCCTCCTCTACATCCTGAACTCCAACGCGCCCGAGGCCGTGCCGAACGCCGTGTACCTGCTGTCCGGCGGCGCCGTGCCCCTGCCGCTGACCACCATGCAGATCCTGACCATCGACCTGGGCACCGATATGCTGCCCGCTCTGGGTCTTGGCACCGAGCCGCCCGAGGGCACCGTCATGGACCAGCCCCCGCGCGACCCCAACGAGCGCCTGCTCAACCCGCGCGTGCTCGTGAAGGCCTTCCTGTGGTACGGCCTCATGGGGTCGATCGCGGCGATGATCGGCTACTTCCTGGTCAACATCCTGAACGGCTGGCCCGCCGTGCCGCTCGCCGGCATCGGCAACGACGCCGACCCGGTCTACATCCAGGCCACGACCATGACGCTCGCGGGCATCGTGTTCGCCCAGATCGGCCAGGTCATGAACTGCCGCACCGAGAAGACCTCGGTATTCAAGATCGGGCTGCTCGCCAACCGCCAGATCGTCATCGGCATCGTGTTCGAAGTCGCCCTCATCGTGTTTTTGACGGTGTTCCCGCCGTTCCAGAGCGTGTTCCACACCGCTCCGCTCGCCTGGCAGGACTATGTCTTCCTCTGCTGCATCCCGCCGGTGGTCATCGCCATCGAGGAGGCGCGCAAGGCCTGGCTTCGCCGCCGCGACGCCCGGCGCGCCGCGCGGCAGGCGTAGAGGCGCACACCGGGTTTTCGGGATTTCCCTTATGCAACGCGGGGAGCCGCGCTCCCCGTCTTTTGAAAGGTGATGAAGATGAACGTGATCGTTGTAGGAGTCGGGTTTCTGGGCTCCGGCCTGGCCGAGCGCCTGTCTCGCCAAGGCTTCGAGGTGACCGTCGTCGACCGCGACCGGGCGGCACTCGACGCGCTCAGCCCCTCGTTTACCGGCAAGAAGGTCTGCGGCGTGGGCTTCGACCGCAGCGTGCTCGAGGAGGCCGGCATCATGCGCACCAGCGCGCTGGTCTCGTGCATGGGCTCCGACGAGGCCAATATCGTGGTCGCCCATGTGGCGCGCAGCATGTTCCGCGTGCCCCGCGTCATCGCGCGCCTGCACGACCTGTCCAAGGCCGAGACCTACCGCAGGCTCGATATCCAGACCATCTCCCCTAACGACTGGGGCATCTCGCGCATCTGCGAGCTGCTGACCTACCAGCAGCTTGACGGCGTCTACGACATCGGCTCGGGCGACGTGCGCCTGGTGCGCGCGGACATCCCGGCGCTGCTCGACGGCTCCACCGTCCGCGAGCTCACCGCCATAGGCGAGGTCCAGATCATCGGCATCTCGCGCAACAACGAGACATTCATACCGACCCAAGGCACCGTGCTCGCCAACGGCGACATCATCTACGCCGCCGTCACGTCCTCGGCGAGCCGCAAGTTCAAGCAGATGCTCGGCATCGGAGAGTAGGCGATACTATGCAGATCATCATTGCGGGCGGCGGAAAGATCGGCGCCCATCTGGCATCGCAGCTGTGCGCCGACGGCGAGACCGTCACGATCATCGAGCAGCGCGCCGAGGCGGTGGAGCGCCTGCGCCGCTCCTGCCCCGATTGCACCATCATCGAGCAGAGCGCCTCGAACCCGCGCGTGCTCGAGCGCGCCGGTGTGCACATGGCCGACGTCGTCGCCGCGGTCACCGGCCAAGACGAGGTCAACCTCGTGATCTCCATGCTGGCCAAGATGGAGTTCTCGGTGCCACGCGTCGTCGCGCGCGTCAACGACCCGGCAAACGCCTGGATGTTCACGCCGGTCAACGGCGTGGATGTCGGCGTGAACCAAGCAGAGATCATCACCCGCTTCATTCGCGAGGGCATGAGCCTGCGCGACATGCTCACCCTGATGAAGCTCGGCCGCGACGAGCACAGCATCGTGCAGACCACGGTCAAGCCAGGCTCGAAGGTGGAGGGCATGCCGCTTTCCCAGATCACCTTCCCCGATCAGACGATCGTGGTCGCCGTCGACCATAACGGCGACCTGATCGTGCCGAACGGGCGCACCGTCCTGCGCGCGGGCGACGAGACCGTCCTGTTCTGCAGCCGGGAGGGGCGCGACGAGATCCGCCGCATGTTCGCGTAGCGTAGCCGCTGGCCGCAAAAAGGCGGCGGCGCGTTTTGGGACGGACCCAAAACGCGCCGCCGCATCTCCTGCTTACGGGCCATGTGGGGATGGGTTGGAACGAACCCGTCCCCACATGGCCCCTTCGGCGTTCTAGAGGTAGGAGCGCTGCGGGCGCTTGGCGCGCAGCGCGTAGACCAGCAGCACGACGCCCGCGACCACCAGCGGCACGCTCAGCAGCTGCCCCATGGTGATGACGCCGCCGAACAGGTAGCCCAGCTGCGCATCGGGCACGCGCACGAACTCGACGAGGATGCGCGCGACGCCGTACCACGTGATGAACACGCCCATGAAGGTGCCCTGCGGCAGCAGTGGCTTCTTCCGCGAGAGCACCTGCATGAAGATGAACAGCAGCACGCCCTCGAGCAGCGCCTCGTAGAGCTGCGACGGATGGCGCGCGACGTCTCCCCCGCTCTCGAAGACCACGCCCCAGGGCAGATCGGTCGGCTTGCCCCACAGCTCGCCGTTGACGAAGTTGGCGCAGCGGCCCAGGCACAGGGCGATCGGCGCGCCGATGACGGCGAGGTCGGCGATGGTCCATGCGGAGAGCTTGCACAGACGGCAGCCGATGATGCCGCCGATGATGCCGCCGACAAGGCCTCCGTGGAAGCTCATGCCGCCATGGTTGGTCGCCAGGATCTCGAGCGGGTGCTCGAAATAATACCCTTCGCCGTAAAACACGATGTAGAACAGGCGGGCGCCGATCAGAAGACCGAACACCACGCCGATGACGACGGTCATCAGGTCGTCGACGGAGATATCGAACCCCCAGCGCTTCTGCGTGCGGTACATGACGACGCCCGTCAGAATCGCTCCGAACACATAGGCGAGGCCGTACCAGTAGATGGTGATCGGACCGGCGGAAAACGCGATGGGGTTGAGGCTGTGGTACAGCTCGTTGAGCACGATGCCCCTCCTGAAGGTCGCAAACGGTGGATAGGACTGACGCTAAGGGCGGATGCGCGCCCCAAACAGCAAGAGGGCCGCGCGCGGCGGCCCCGGGATTGCTGCGATGCGCTCGATTAGAACGGCGCGTACTCGTCGTAGACGTCGGACATGCCCGGCATCTCGTTGACGGCGACCACGCGCGTCACGCCCGGCACATGCTCCTTCAGGATGCGCTCGATGCCCATGGAGAGCGTGAGCTGGCTCATCGGGCAGCCGGCGCAATGGCCGGTGAGCTCGAGCGAGACCACGCCGTCCTCGTCGACGCCGTGATATTCCATATCGCCGCCGTCGGCCTGAAGGTTGGGGCGGATTTCCTCGAGCACGGCAAGCAGCAGCTTCTCATTAACAGCCACAGGGGGCTCCTTTCATACCAAGTACATGCGAGGTTATGGTACTACAAGCTCTTACCCAACGTTGAGTATGTACATACTCTTACCAACGATGACTATGCACTTACTCGATGCGCGGCCAGCGCCCTTCGGAACGGAACCTCGCGTTAGCCCATAAGGCCCGTGGCGACTGTGGCGAGGGCGACGATGACGCCCACGATGGACTCGCCTCCCAAGATGCCCGAGGCCACCACGACGCCCGTCTCCTCGGCGGCCTCGTCGTCGGCCCCGCGCGCCGCGCAGACCCGGTCGTAGACCCAGCGCACCACCGCGCCGAGCACCGTGGAGATGGACATGTAGAACGGCAGGTAGACGCCCAGGCCGATCATCATCGACGGAATGCCCGCGACGTAGAGGACGGCGCCCACCGCAAGCCCGATGACGAACGCCGGCACGCTCGGGATGCCCGAGACCATCGTCGCGACCACGTTGGCCTGCGCGGACACGAACAGCGCGTCGGTTCCGAACGCCTCGGGGCCGTAGGCGGTGACGAGCGCGACCATGACCGCGACCGCCACGAACGTGCCCAGCACGGCGCCAATCGCCTGGCCGAACCACATGGAGCGCGGGCTCGTGCCAATGATCTGGCCGGTCTTGAAATCGCTCATGACATCGCCCGCAAGGCCGCACGCGACCGCGATGACGCCGGCGACGAAAAAGAGCTGCACCTCGGTCGCCTCGGAGAAGGCCGCCACGAACAGCAAGACGATGAGGCCGAAGATCTCCATGGGATCGATGCCGGACTGGCCGACCGACTGCGCGCTCATGATGGCGCACACGAAGGAGAGCAGCACGACGACCATGGCGACCAGCGGGCTCAGCCCCAGCACGAAGCAGGCGACGAGCGCGGCGGAGGCGGCCATGAGGGCGAGGACGCCCGCGTCGTAGCGCGAGATGAGGCGGGAGATGAAGCCGTCCCCGCGCGCGCTGCGGCCGCTGCCGGACGCGCGGGCGCCGCGAACGAGCGGCAGCGCGATGTCGCGCACGACCACGCCCGCGCCCGATCCCATCATGAGGCCCATGCCTAGACTGCTCACGATGCCCTGGGCGGTCGGGACGTCCCACACGCCCAGCATGCTACCGCCCGTCACGATGCCGAACCAGCCCACGACCGCGCCGACGGCCCAGTAGATGATCGAGCGTCGACCGGCCAAAAACCCGACGGCCCAGCGCATGGGCGACATCTGGATGCCGAACGCCACGCCCGGAACCGGCAGCTGCGCCACCAGCGACGGCATGAGGCCGAGCACGTCGCGCACGACGCACCATGCCCCCGCGATCGCCATGGACCCGAACAGCTTCTTGCCCGTCGAGCCGCCGGCGCGGCTCGCAAGCAGCGTCTCGGCCGCAGCCACGCCGATGGGGTACTCCAGGTCGGACTCCTCGACGAAATGACGCTGGATAAGAGCCGTGCACACCAGGCCGAGCAGGGTGCCGGCAAGCGCCACGGCGAGCATCTCGATCCAGCTCACCTCGTCGACGAGCCCCAGCATCCAAGCGCCGGGGATGGTGAACGCCAGGCCGCCGGCGACCATGGAGCCCGCCGACATGATGACCTGCGTGATATTCGCTTCGTTCAGACTGGTGCGCCCCACCGCGCGCAACAGCACCAGCGCGGTGATGGACGTGAAGATCGTCGGCCACGGAAGCGACCCCATCTTGAGTGCCGTGTAGACCGATGAGGCCGTGATGATGACGCAGCCGATGCAGCCGATCAGGATGCCGGCCAGCGACAATTGCCCGCGCAGAGCAGCGCGGTCGCTCGTAGAGCTCATGTTGTTCTCCTTCGTATATCCGCTCCCCCTCGTACCGGGAAGTCGGGTTACGGCTCGGACGCATGAATTATACAATGGTGCAACAGAAACGGAAGTCCCGCCCGTGCACTTCGGCGGGCCGCCATACATGAGCAAAGGAGCGCCATGGATACCGTGCTGACCGTCGATGTGGGCAATACGACCACGCGGTTCGGGCTGTTCGCCGTCGAGGGGGGCGACAAGGCGCCCGAGTTGCTCGGCTCCTGCGAGCTCACCACCCAGCAGCCCCTCACCTTCGACGAGGCGCGCATCCAGATCGCCCATGCGCTGTCGCTGCTGCCGGATCGCGCCCCGACCGGCTCGATTCTTTCCTGCGTGGTCCCCGCGCTGCAGGACACCTGGCGCCGCGCGCTGGGGGCCGACGGACGCGCGCGGCCGCTCGTGGTCGGCCCCGGCCTGAAATCTGGCGTGCGTATGAACTACGACGACCCCTCCGAGATCGGACCCGATCGCGTGGCCGACGTGGTCGCCGCGCGCGCCTCCTACGGCGCGCCCGCCATCGTCATCGATCTGGGAACGACGACGAACTTCGAGGCGATCGACGAGGGCGGCGCGTTCGTCGGTGGCATCATCGCGCCGGGCGTGGCCCTCGGCGCCCGCTCGCTCACGCAGGCCGCCGCGCGCCTGCCCATGATCGAGCTGCGCGCGCCCAAGCGGGTCGTCGGCCGCAACACGCGCTCGGCCATGCAATCGGGCGTCGTGCTCGGCGAGGTCGCGCGCATCGACGGCCTGCTCGACGCTATGATCGCCGAGCTCGGGCTGTCAGACGAGGCGGCCCTCGTCATCACCGGCGACGGCGCCGAGACAATCGCGGCGCTGCTGCGCCATCGGACGGTCGTGGACGACACGCTCACCCTGCGCGGCCTCGCGCTGCTGTGGGTCGCGAACCGCAGGTAGGACAGGGGCACGCGGGGCCGCCTTCGGGAGATGCGAGATGGAACGGTCGCCGCGCCCAGCACCATCCATGCACTCGGCACGGCGACATCAAGCGTGGAATGAATCAAGCTGCGTCTCCCGGAGAGCACAGAAACCGTCATGCGGCGCAGGTCGCATTCGCGTTGACATCTTCGATCGCCCGTCTCAAGCGCGCAATAGTCTCAAGGTCGAAAAGGTCCACAATACTGCCACGTGCATCGAAGGGCGCTCCCTGTAGAACACTCAGATCCTTCATCATGCCGTGCTTGACGACATAGCGAACGATCTCCTCGATGAAAAACATCTGGTCGACGCTCAAGCTCGAATCGTTGATAAAGTCAGAGAACGCATCATTCGCCGCCTTCTGGTCGAGGCCGACAATCGACCGCACCAGCTCGCCAAGCGGCTCCTCACCATACGTATCCGCATACTCGTCTTTCGTTCCCAACTCAGACCAAAGCAGGCGCTCGAGTTTTCTGAGGTCGTAGTTCGAAAGAGGGAGATTCTCGTGAATCTTGTTGATGACCTCGTCATCCATATGTTGCCTGACATAGTAGGCAACGCGCTCGCGATAATTGCCCAAATCGACCCCCGCACTCGTGGTGTCCGATGCATAGCGAGAAGCCTCGATAACTTCGTCTTCAAACGAAGTGAACACGACCTTTTGGGCCGACGGGGAAATGAGCGGAACAAGCTCTCGAACGATCTTTCTTGCATGCTCCCAGTCAAGCACGCCATAGTGTTCAAGCGCCTCACCACTCATCAGCTCCTGCAGCAAGGCTCCCGCGCGCTCGACGGATGGAACGGTCCCGCAGTCTTGAGAAAGCGTCGCCGCTATCGCCTTAACCTTGCCGGCATAATACGACGTGCGCCTCCTATCTTGGGAAAGGACAGCAGCTTCGAGACCGTACACGAGAGCATCGAATCGCAGGGAACGCCCGTCGCCCGCAAGAGGCGGGACGATAGGAGCGACCTCCCTGGCAAGATCCTCCACATCGTTATCGCCAAGAACGGTGAATGCACCTCGCACCGAGAATCTCTCAATGTACTTGTAGTGCAGGCGCACCGCCATTGAGGGTTCATTGCCCGAAGCAGGGCGAAGGGCACCAACGCTGCCAAGCACATCGTCAACGAGGGTTCGGCGAAACTCCTTTAGGCCATCGGTCTGAAACGCCACATCCTGCAATTGCTTCGTGATGTTTACCTTGAGCTCAAAGATGCGCTGCTGAACCGACTTCGCGGCGGCGTCATCGGAGCCCTTCTTGCCCCCACCGAAGAACTTGAAATTGCCTCCCCAATCGAAAATGAGGAACTGACGCTTATCTTCTCCGTCCATCAGACCTTTACACAGACGAGTTCCGCGTCCGATCATCTGGTTGAACTTCGCCTTGCTCTTCACCGGTTTAAAGAATACGAGGTTAAGCAGCGAGGGAACGTCGATGCCGGTGTCGAGCATATCAACGGATACCGCGATACGGGGCAATCCATCGGCTTCCGAAAACTCATCGATCAACGCCTGTGCATACTTGACGTGGTTGTCGACAACCGCGCAATAGCCGTCAGGATAGTATGGATACCGTCTTCCCCACACCTCGCGTATCGCCTCGGCATGGGCATGACTCCGCGCAAAGATGATCGTTTTGCCTATATTCTGTCCATAATCGACTTTTAGGCCCTTGTCCATCAGGGCGTCAAGGACTTTACCGATCGTCTCCGAGTTGAAAAGCCATCGATTCACCGCGCTCGCGCTGATCGATTCGGGCATCTCCCCTTCAAAATCGGCGAACTGCTCTTCGTATGCCTCTTTCTCGGAATCGGACAGCTCCGCATAGGTGATACCGCGATCCATGATCTTCGTTGTAGCATCTTCGACTTCGTAATCGACGAGATAGCCATCTTCCACAGCCTGTTTGAGCTCGTAGCCATATGTCGGATCGCCCTCGGCGAGGCCAAACTCCGCATAGGTGTTATGACTTATCTCGTCTTTCGGCGTCGCAGTGAGTCCAACTACATACGCATCGAAATAATCGAAAATATCGCGAAACTTGTTATAAATTGAACGGTGTGCCTCGTCGACTACGATCAGGTCGAAATGTCCCGGGGTAAACATGCGAGCACCATCATCCAAGTGCGTCTCATCGACGCAGTTGATGATCGTCTGATAGGTGCTAAACACCCCGCGCGCATAGGGGTCGCGATCCTTGGAGCACATGTTTGTAACAGAGAGACTCGGAAGATTCACGACGAAAGCACGATATGCTTGGACAACCAGGCTGGTACGATCGGCTAGGAAGAGCATGTTTTTGATCCAGCCGTGGCGTGACAGCACGTCCACGAGCGAAATGACCGTTCGCGTCTTCCCGCTACCGGTCGCCATCACCAGCAACGCTTTTCGCTGCCTATCCCGATCGAACGATTCGCAGACCGCCTTGATAGCCTCTTTTTGATAATAGCGTCCGCTAATATTGTCATCGATCGTTATGCTTGCCAGTGAGGCGCGCGAAGCCCGAAGATTGAAGAGCTTTTCTAGATCGCGCTTGGAATAGATTCCGGAAACGGAGCGTTCCGGATAGTCCCCATCGATAATGCGCGTATCGAATCCATTGGTGAGAAAGATGACCGGACGTCGACCGTACTGCCCCTCGAGGATATCGGCATAAAGCTTTGCCTGTTGGCGGCCCACAGCAGGATCAACACATGTCTTCTTAGCCTCTACAACAGCCAGAGGCCTACCGTCGTCACCGTACAGGACGTAGTCCGCAAACCCAATCCCGGCAGCGTTTGGCATCCCCTTGAGCTCAACTTCGTTGCGCCAATCTTCCCCTTCCGCCCATCCCGCGGAAGCCAAGTTCACATCGATGTAGAGTTTTCGCGTCTCAAACTCAGATGGATCTGTGGGTTTGGGGGTGTAGGTGGTTTCGCGCTCCTTGCGTCGCTGGGTAAGCTCATCGGCAAGCTGGCAGTTCTCCCGCTCAAGCTCCTCAAGAGGTTTGGTCTCGCTTGTCGCAGACACCTCGATCGTGGATGCCGCAACAGAAGCGACGCTTTTGGGCCTTTGAATGAAACCGGCATCGAAATCCTGCTTATGATATGACGTTGGATTCATATAGCAATATGCAACGAAATCCAAGACGTAGAACAGGTTCTCGAGACAGAGCACCGCGCCTTTAGCAGCAATCTTCTTTTTGTTGTCATGAGCTGCGATGTTTCCCGCCTTACGGATAAAGGCAATCCTTACGTCCATGCCTTGCGGGAGCATGCGCTTAAATCCGGGCGTACTGACAAGCGTGGCAAGGTTGTCTTTCCACGGTCGCTCAAGGCTTTTGTCTACTGAATAGATCCATTTGACAGCAACTTCGAGTGCACGGCGACATGCCAGTACACACAGCTCAGGTGCAACCGAGAACGCATCCTCCGCGGTCTTGGCAGCCCGTGCGATATCGTCAAATCGCTCGTCGTATGTCAGAAACTCAAAGTTGCTCATGCCCCTATTGTATACAGGCTTTTCGCCAAGACGTTCAACAGCTCGCGGCTAACCCGCCGAGCGGCTTCTTGCGATTTGTCGACCGACTCGGCGAAGGCGGCGAACTCGCGTTGGAGGGAAAGAGGGGGCACAACAACCTCAACCATTCCAAGTGATGCTTGGTTTATTTTGTAGGTGCCGTTCGTGGTTTTCGCTGAAGACTCAATCTGTTCGCGAACTCTTGCCTGCTTCCACGCGATACGTAAATAGGGAAGAAGGACCTTTTCCTGGTCGATCCTTACCGCAATCATTGTGTCGGGATAAACCAGGTCATCCATGGCTGCTGGCGCGTATTCCCCTACACCAACAAGGCTTTTATTTCCATTACCACGGCAGACATAGAAGCACCCATCGGCAACACGCTTACCGGCAGGGGGATCATCTTTGAAAAGGCCCTCTTTCCAAGCACTCACGTCAAAATTCCCCTGCGTAATTGCGGACAGGGTTAGAACCTTCTCATGATGGTCGCCATTCTTTGATGGGGAAAGGCCGTTCTGCATCGTGGTGGATAATTCGGAAAGGGGGTGCGGAGGATAACCTTTATCCCCGAACATATCGATAAACCGGGATTGGCAACTACGCTATGTACCGACGATGCGAATTCCGCACGTTCCGCTGGTCGACCATGGCGTACTGCAGGGTGGTGTCTATTTTCTGATGCCCCAAAAGAACCTGCACCTGTTCAATAGGCATCCCCTTATCTATCGCACGCGTTGCGAGCGTTCTCCTAAACTTATGCGGATGCACTTTGTTGATGTCGAGCCGTCTCCCCAATTCGCGTAGCCTGATCTCAACACCGCTAATCTGGAGACGCCGGAACGGTTTGCATAGGGAGATGAGTATTCGTCCGCAGAGAAGCCACTAAATATTGCCAACTGGAGCCGGGGGTATTGCGCGTGAGAGCCGGGCGCGGTGCCGCAGGGAGCCGCGCCCGGCATCAGCTCGTCAGCCGGATCCGCGAAGTCCGAGCAGCTCAAGGCCATCGGCAAGGCCGAGATCGTGCCCGCGTTCTTCAACATCAACGAGCCGCTCCTCTTCGGCCTGCCCATCGTGTACAACCCCGCACTCGCCGTGCCGTTCGTCCTCGCGCCCATGGCCGCGGCGACCATCTCCTACTTCGCCATCACGCTGGGCATCATCCCCTCGGTCCTCGTGCAGGTGCCCTGGCCGACCCCTGTCGGTATCGGCGCCATGATCTCCACGGGCGGCAGCCTGGTCGCGGCCGCCGTGGCCGTCCTCGACGCCGTCGTGGCGACGCTCATCTACTTCCCGTTCTTCAAGCACTACGATAAGCAGCTCTGCGAGGAGGAGGCCGCTGCCAAGGCGGCGGAGTAAACCCGACTCCATCCCCTTTTCGCACCGTATCGACCATCGCGGCCCGAGGCCGCCCGGACAACGCGCGCCGGGCGGCCTCGTCGCCTATTGCTCTCACGACGTACCGAGAACCTTCGCTGAAAGGAGACATGACATGGCGTTTCGTACTGACTTCCTCTGGGGAGGCGCCGTTGCGGCGCACCAACTCGAAGGCGGTTGGGACCAGGGCGGCAAGGGCGTTAACATCATGGACGTGACGACCGCCGGCAACGTGAGCGCGCGCCGTCGCTATACCGGCGAGGTGCTTGAGGGCGAGAACTACCCCAACCACGAGGCGATCGATTTCTACCATCGCTACAAGGGCGATATCGCGCTGCTCGCCGAGATGGGGTTCAAGTGCTTCCGCACCTCCATCAGCTGGGCGCGCATCTTCCCCGTGGGCGACGAGGAGGTGCCGAACGAGGAGGGCCTGAAGTTCTATGACGACCTGTTCGACGAGTGCCTGAAGTACGGGATCGAGCCGGTCATCACGCTCAGCCATTTCGAGATCCCACTCGGTCTGGTCAAGAAGTACGGCGGCTGGCGCAACCGCAAGCTCATCGACTTCTTCGTGCGCTTCGCCACCACGTGCTTCATGCGCTACAAGGACAAGGTCAAGTACTGGATGACCTTCAACGAGATCAACAACCAGGCCGATTACATGGATGATTTCGCCCTGCTCGTCGACTCCGGCATCGTCGCCGAGAAGGGCGAGAACCGCGAGCTCGCCATGTTCCAGGCCGCCCACTACGAACTCGTGGCGTCGGCGAAGACCGTCATGATCGGCCATGCGATCAACCCCGATTTCGAGATCGGCTGCATGATCGCCATGTGCCCGGTCTACCCCTTCTCCTGCAAGCCCGAGGACATCCTCATGGCGACGAAGGCGATGCAGCTGCGCTACTACTACGCCGACGTCCATGCGCTGGGCGCCTACCCGCCGAACGTCTTGGCGCTGTGGAAGCGCCGCGGCTACGACATCGACATCACGCCGGAGGACATCGAGCTGCTCGCGGCGGGGACGGTCGACTACATCGGCTTTTCCTACTACATGAGCCACACCATCGAGTGGAAAGAGGACAACCCGCACTTCGACTACCACGAGGGCGCGGACTTCGTGCGCAACCCGCACGTCAAGGCGAGCGACTGGGGATGGCAGATCGACCCGGTCGGCCTCCGCTACGCCCTCAACTGGTTCACCGACCGCTACGGCCTGCCGCTCTTCATCGTCGAGAACGGCTTCGGCGCCTACGACAAGGTCGAGGCGGATGGCTCCATCCACGACCCGTACCGCATCGACTACCTGCGCGCCCACATCGAGCAGATGAAGCTCGCCGTGGATGAGGACGGCGTCGACCTCATGGGATACACCCCTTGGGGATGCATCGACCTCGTATCCGCCGGCACCGGTGAGATGGAGAAGCGCTACGGGTTCGTCTACGTCGACAAGGACAACAAGGGGGAGGGCACGCTCGAGCGCTCCCGCAAGGACTCCTTCGCGTGGTACCGGAAGGTCATCGCCACCAACGGCGAGGACCTCGCGTAGCGCACATGACCGCGCGACATCTCGGCCGGCCACTGCGCTGAGATCAACATCGGCGCACTGAACCGCCGAAGGACTCTACCCCCCACCGGGTTCACCGCCCCGCGCTATACACGGACGGTGAACCCGGTTTCTCGTTGCCGCGGCACCGTCTCGAACGCAGCGACCTCGAAACCCGATGGGAACCATGCGCGGAACTGCTCGTAATGCGCGTGCATGCGCAGGATGAGCTGGGCGACGACCATGCGCGTACCCTCGAGCTCGGCTTCGACCGTCGAGCCGTCAGGCAGGTTCCCCACCCATCCGGCAACACCTGCCTCCTCGGCAAACGACTGCAGGTTCCACCGGAACCCGACACCTTGCACGTGCCCGCGGAACAGCACATGCACGCGGACGGCATCCGATGCGGACCCCGCGCCAAGGAGCTCATCGACGCACGCTGAAACCGACTGAGCCATATCTTCCTCCCTTGGTGAAGACGGAAAGCCCGTACCCTCGCCCGTCCTTCTCGCCTCCCGGCTCGCCACGGTAGCGCGCCGCCGGGACAAAGGGGCGCCGGCGAGGACGGGGCGCGGCACGAGCGCCCTCTCGCCTCCCGCCACGCCAAGCCCCGCTAGCGCACCTCGGCGCCGAAGGGCAGAAGCGACAGCTTGGCCATCTTGAAGCTCTGCAGGCCGAAGGGGATCCCGATCACGGTGATGCAGTTCAGCACGCCGGCAAGCAGGTACATGCAGCACATCGGGACGCCCGCCAGGATCATCCAGAAGACATTGGCCACCAGCGACGGGGCCCCGCCGCCGTACACGATCGTCTTGCAGAACGGGGCGAGCGTGAGCGATGCCATCTTGAGGCACTGGCGCCCCAAGGGGATGCCGACGATGGTGATCGTGAACAGCAGGGCGGCGATGGGCCAGCCGAGCGCCGTCCAGATGCCCCCGAACACGATCCAGATGATGTTGCCGAGCAGGCGCATGGCGTCTCCTATCTTCGAACCTCAACACCCCTATCGTACGCGAACCGCCTGTGGCGCCCGTGAAGGCTTGCTTGCGATTTACTTAGCTTCCCGAGCAGCCCCTCCAACGGGGGCGCCCCGCCTGGCGCGAGGGCCGGACGGGGCGCGATGGATTCGTCTTCGCGGGGCGCGAATCGCGGGGCTACTTGCGACGCGAGTAGTACGTGTTCTCGAGCGGAAGCTTCGTGCGGTACTCGCCATCGAGCGCATAGTAGGCGCCCGCCACGGCCTGCGCCGTGGGGATCGTGGCGATCTCGCCGATGCCCTTGGCGCCGTAGCCCACGGGCAGAAGCTCGTCTTTCTCCACGTAGATGGCGTTGATGTAGGGGATGTCCGTCGAGCGGAAGAGTCCCAGCGTGCCGAACTTGGCCTGCGGCACGCCATCCTTCAGCGGGAAGTCCTCGGTCAGGGCGTAGCCCATACCCATGAGCACGCCGCCCTCGATCTGTCCCTGGATGGCGATGGGGTTCACGACCTTGCCCGAGTCATGCGCGGCGTGGACCTCGGTCACGCGGCCCTCGTCGTCGAGGATGACGACGTGCGTGGCGTAGCCGTATGCCACATGGCTCTTGGGGTTGGGCACGTCGGCGCCCAGCTTGTCGGTCTTCTCGAGGTACTCGTAGGAGAACTCGCGTCCCTCGAGCTTGGCCAGCGAGGTGGTCGGGTCCGCAGGATGCACCGCGGAGCCGGGGCCCTGGTAGGGCGTGCCGTCCGCGTACTCCACGATGAAGCCGTCGCCGTGGGCGACCACGGGCTCCGTCGGCACCTCGTCGCCCGCCTCGGCGGCGAGCATGGCGTCGCGCAGCAGGAAGGCGGCGCCGCGCACGGCCTCGCCGGTGATCAGCGTCTGGCGCGAACCGGAGGTCGTGCCGGAGTCCGGCGCATTCTCGGTCGAGCACTCGCCGTTGGCGATGTAGGCCAGCGGCAGCCCCGTTGCCTCGGCGACGTCCTGCAGAAAGACGGTGTTGCAGCCCTGACCGATGTCGGAGGTCGCCGAGTACACCACGGCGCGCCCCTCCTCCACGCGGATCTTGCAGCGGCCCGCATCGGGCAGGCCGACGCCCACGCCGGCGTTCTTCATGGCGCAGGCGATGCCGGCATGACCCGGATGGGCGTCGAAAACGTCCTTCACGGCGAGCAGGGTCTCCTTGAGCGCCGTGGAGCAATCCGCGATCTGGCCGTTGGGCAGCACCTTGCCCGGCTCGATGGCGTTGCGATAGCGGATCTCCCACGGGCTGATGCCGACCTCCTCGGCCAGCAGGTTGATGAGCATCTCGAGGGCGAACTCGCTCTGGCACACGCCGAAGCCGCGGAACGCGCCGGCCGGCGGGTTGTTCGTGTACCAGCCGTATCCGCGGATGTCGGTGTTCTGGTAGCAGTACGGGCCGACCGAGTGCGTGCAGGCGCGCTCGAGCACCGGGCCGCACAGCGACGCGTACGCGCCGGTGTCGAAGTTGATCTCGCAGTCGAGGCCGACGAAGATGCCGTTCTCGTCGCAACCGAGCGTGAACGTGCCCTCCATGGCGTGGCGCTTGGGATGGAAGTTGATGGACTCCTGGCGCGTCATGCGGCACTTGACCGGGCGGTTCACGGCCATCGCGGCGAGCGCCGCCAGATGCTGGACGGACACGTCCTCCTTGCCTCCGAAGCCGCCGCCGACGAGCATGGTCTCCACGACCACGCGCTCGGGCGTGGCGTCCCAGCCGAACATGTGGGCGATCTCCTTGCGGGAGTCGTAGGCGCCCTGGTCGGTCGAGCACACCTTGACGCCGCCCTTGTAGGGGAAGGCCACGGCGCACTCGGGTTCCAGGAACGCGTGCTCGGTGAACGGCGTGCTGAACGTGCGCGTCACCTTGTGGGCGGCACCCGCAAGGGCGGTCGCCGCGTCACCGCGCACCACATGGCGCTGCTGGCAGATGTTGTTCTCGAGCTCGACCCAGTTACCGAACGCGAGGAACCTGTCGTGCAGCTTCGGGGCGCCCTCGGCGCGGGCCTCGTCGATGCTGCGCACCGGCTCGAGCTCCTCGTAGGTGATCTTGACGAGCTTCTTGGCGCGCTCGCAGGTGGCCATGTCCTCGGCGACCACGAGCGCGATGGCGTCGCCCACGCAGCGCGTGATGTCGCCCTCGGCGATCATAACGTCCCAGTCGTAGATGAGGTGGCCGACCGCGTTCACGGGAACGTCGGCCGCCGTGAGGACCGCGAGCACGCCGGGCAGGGCGCGGGCCTTGTCCGCATCGATCTTGACCACGCGTGCGCGCGGGTACTTGGAGCGCACCGCGCTCGCATAGGCGAGGTCGGGGAAATCGGTCTCGTCGATATCGTCGGGGTACTTGCCGTAGCCGAGCACCTTGCGGCGCACGTCCACGCGGAAGGCGCGCTCGCCCACGCCGTAGCGGTCGCCGCGCTCGAGCTCGGGGTCGATCTCGGCGTCGCCGCGCAGGATGGCGGCGGCGAGCGAGATGCCCTCGATGATCTTCTTGTATCCCGTGCAGCGGCACACGTTGCCGCGGATGGCCTCTTTGATCTGATCCTCGGTGGGATCGGGCACGTGATGGATGAGGCCGGCGCCCGCCATCACCATGCCGGGGATGCAGAAGCCGCACTGGACGGCGCCCACGGCTCCGAACGCGTAGACGAACGCCTCCTGCTCGCGTGCGGGCAGGCCCTCGACCGTCACGATGTCGCGACCGGCGGCGAGCTCGGTCGTGAGCACGCACGCCTTGACGGCATGGTCGTCCACCAGGACGGTGCAGGTGCCGCAGGCGCCCTCTGAGCAGCCGTCCTTAGCGGAATGGATATGCAGGTCGTCGCGCAGGTAGCGCAGAAGCGGCTTCTTCTCGGTCACGGTCCGCTCGACGCCGTTGACCGTAAAGGTATAGCTGACCGGTTGCTTGGCCATGACGATACCTCCTCTCTATTCGGCGGCGGCGAAAATGCCGAGCCTGTCATGGATCACATGCTTGGGGCATTTGGTGGCGCACATGCCGCAGCTGATGCAGCGGTCGTAATCGATGGCCGCCTGCTTGTCGGTCACGTGCATGGCGCCGCACGGGCACACCCGCTCGCACATGCCGCACCCGATGCAGCCCTCGGCCGCAACCCAGATCTGATGGGTCTCGGGACTCATGGAGCCCTCCTCTCTCCGAACTGCCTCTCGTATGCCACAGGGGACGGGGACGCACGGGCATCTGCCGCCTGCACCCGTCCCTCACGGCTACGCGCAGGCGCGGGCACGACCACGATGGCCGCGCCCGCGCCTCAAACTTCTACTCGACGAACAGGTACCCGTAGGAGTCGCGCACCGCGGCGATGGTGCGGCGCACGGTCTCGGGCAGGCCGCAGGATGCGTCGTCCACGTCGACCACGCGGATCTCGCCCGCGAGGCGCACGGAGAACTTGCCGTCGGCGAGCCTCATGAAGCCGTCGTTCTCGGAGGCGAGCATGTCGTCGCCGCTCCAGAACAGCGTGAGCTTGTCCTTGTAGGGACGGCCGGTCTCATACGGGCAGAACACGGCGCAGTTGCCGCACTCGTTGCACATGCCGTCGACATGGATGACCTGGTGCTTCTCGACACCGGGCACCTCGATGGCCACGTTGGCGCGGTTGGGGCACACGTCACAGCAGACCTCGCAGACCGCAGCGCAGCCCAGGCAGCGGGTGCGCGTGCAGTTGGCCTTGTCGCGGCAGAGGCTGCCCTTCTTGCTGATGTAGGACTCGACGTCGAGCTGCTCGTTGGCATCCGCATAGTGGTTGAAGTCGACGTTCGCGATGGCGCGCGCGCCCGTGCGCCCGAAGAGCTCCTGCACCGCCTCGGCGAGGTCGCCGACGGTGGCGGCGGGCGCCTTCTGGATGAACAGGTCGCCGGGGTTCGCGTGCTCGAAGGCGAACCGCACGAGGTCGACCGCCTCGTCGAGNGGCGGCGCCGGGCGCCAGCACGCCGATCTTGCGGCCGAAGTACGCGCTCGCCATGGCGGGGTTGTTCTGGAACAGCATCGTCATGGCCTCACCCCAGCCCACGTTGGGCATAGCGGCGTTGTGGCGCTGGATGATGAGGAAGACCTTCAGGCTCTCGAGCATGTCGTGCGTGTAGGCATCGGTGCCCATGTGCACCGGGATGCCGCGACGGAAGAACTCGAGCACCGGCGCGCAACCCACGGCGTTGCCCATGTTGGACTCGGGGTTGTTGACGACGTCGGTGCCGGTCTAGTTGGTGACTGTCGCTGATACACATCGAGATGTGTATAAGGGACAGGGTCTCGCCCGTCGGCTCGGGCGCGCGGCGGCCGGAGGCGTCCGGCTCGCCGAGCTTCATGACGTTGCAGGTGAGCTGGCCGTCGGCGAGCGACACCGGGGCGAGCAGCTCCATGAACTCGACGCCGTCGGCGAGCGCGAAGTCCAGCTCCTCCTCGTCGGCGGGCATCTGGGCCTTCGTGCGGCGGTACACCAGGCGCACGTTCTCGACGCCGTCGGCGCGCTTGGCCACGCGTGCGGCGTCCATGGCGGTGTTGCCGGCGCCGATGACCACGACGTCCGTGCCGAGATTCAGGGTCTCGGGAGCCTTCTTGGCGGCCTCGAGGAACTCGAGGACGTCCATCTCGGCGCCCTCTGCCAGACCGGCGGAACCGGGCAGCCAGGCGCCGGTCGCCACGACGACGTCGGTGTAGCCCTCGGCCTTGAGCGCGTCGACGGACTCGACGCGGGCGTTCAGCTTGACCTCGACGCCGAAGGCGCGGCAGAGCTCGACGTCGGCGTCGATGTCGGCGCTCGCGATGCGGAACTCGGGGATCACATGGCGCACGATGCCGCCCAGGGAGTCCTTGGCCTCGAAGATGGTGACGGGCACGCCGGCGCGCGAGAGGAAGAACGCCACGGCCAGACCGGCGGGGCCGCCGCCCACGACGGCGACGTTCTTGTCGGAAGCCACCTTGCCCGCCTGGGCCTGCAGCTTGGGCAGCACGGTCGCGAACGCCTCGCGCGCGGCGCGCAGCTTGCTCGCGCGGATCTGGGCACCCTCGGGCTCATAGAAGGCGCGCTCGCAGCTCTTGCCGCACGGATGCGGGCAGATGGTGCCGGTGATGTGCGGCAGCGCGTTGCGCTCGATGATGATGGAGAACGCGTCCTCGAAGCGGCCCTCCTCCACGGCGGCCAGGTAGGCAGGGATGTCCTGGGAGATCGGGCAGCCGGTGCGGCAGGGCGCGGTGAAGCAGTCCGTCAGCGGCACGCCGCCGGGGACCTTGGCGGAGGGCAGCTTGCGCAGCGGGTTGCGATACAGCGGGTTCACGAGCGAGTCCGCCTGGATCTTGGTCACGGCCTCGAGGGAGACGCCCTCGAAGGCGCGGCCGTCCAGGTTGTCGAACTCGCCGGCGATCTGGCTCATGCGCTCGTAGCCGCCGGGCTTGAGCACATCGGTCGCCAGGGTGATCGGCCAGATGCCCGCGTCGTACAGCGAGCGGATGTTGTAGATGGTGGCGCCGCCGGAATAGGAGATGCGCAGGCGGCCGTCGAACTGCTCGGTGATGCGGCGCGCGAGCTCGATGGTGAGCGAGAACAGCGTGCGGCCGCTCATGTACATCTCGTCGCTCGGCAGCTCGCCGCGGGTGACGTCGACCGGGAAGGTGTTCGTGAGCTTGACGCCGAAGTCCAGGCCGCGCTCGGAGGTGAGCTTGATCAGGCGCTCGAACATCGGGACGGCGTCGGCCCACTGCAGGTCCTCGAGGAAGTGCTTGTCATCGAAGGCGATGTAGTCGAATCCGAGCTCGTCGAGGCGCGCGCGGGCGAAGTCGTAGCCCAGCAGCGTCGGGTTGCACTTGATGTAGGTGTTCAGGTTCTTCTCGGTGATGAGATAGGTCGCGATGCGCTCGATCTCATCGGGCGGACAGCCGTGCAGCGTGGACTCGGTGATGGAGTTGGACACGCGCGCGGGGATGGCGTCGACGAAGTCAGCGTCCACGTGCTCGAAGCGGTCGAGGTTCGCAAGCGCCCACGCGCGGCACTCGGCCCAGACCTCGGAGCCCGAGGCGTCCTTCATGCCCTCGATGTAGGCGTCGACCTTGGGCGACTTGATGCCCTCGAGGTCGTACCCGACGCTCATGTTGAACACGAAGCCGTCCGGCTCGCCCAGGCCGTACTCACGCGCGATCAGGTGGCAGGCGAACCACGCCTTGACGTACTCGGCATAGGCCTGCGGCACCTCGAGCTCGGTGGACCACTCGCAGTTGTAGCACTCGTCGGCCGCGGTGATGCAGGGCTTGTTCACGCATGCGGACAGCTCCTCGCCGTCCATGATCTGCACGGTCTTCAGCTCGAAGAAACGCGAGCCGGCCACGTAGGCGGCGATGATGTTCTGCGCGAGCTGCGTGTTGGGGCCGGCGGCCGGGCCGAAGGGCGTCTCGATCTTCTCGTCGAAGATGGGAAGCGCGCCCTCCTTGTTGGCGGTCACCATCTTGCGCACGCCGAAGATGGAGCCCTGGGTCTCATGCTCGGTCAGCACCCAGTCCATCAGGTTCGAAAACGGGATGGGCCTCATGATGTCGCTCATACTGATCTCCTCTGTGCCATGCGGGGCACTTCCCCCGCATGCGTTGCGCCCGCGATGCGCCCACGGGCGAGTACCGATTGCAAGCGGGGCCGCCGGTCGGGTCGCTGCCGGCGATGCAGCGCCCCGACCGCGGTTGCGCGGCCCCGCGTGATGCCATATCGTGCGAACCCGGGCGTCGCCGGGGCCGCACAGGGCACCCGCGCCTAGTAGACGCGGTCGTTGAGCGTGCCCCAGAGCTTCTTGGACTGCTCCATCGTCCAGGCGTTGATGCGCTCCTCGTCGAACGCGACGAACTCGCGGTCCTTGTAGAGCACGCGGCCGTTGACGATGGTGGTGCGGCAGTTCTTGCCCATCATGCCGAACAGCATGTGGCCGTCGACGTTCTCCTCGGAGAACGGCGTGAACTTCGGGTAGTCCATCACGATGACGTCGGCGGCGGCGCCGGGCGCCAGCACGCCGATCTTGCGGCCGAAGTACGCGCTCGCCATGGCGGGGTTGTTCTGGAACAGCATCGTCATGGCCTCACCCCAGCCCACGTTGGGCATAGCGGCGTTGTGGCGCTGGATGATGAGGAAGACCTTCAGGCTCTCGAGCATGTCGTGCGTGTAGGCATCGGTGCCCATGTGCACCGGGATGCCGCGACGGAAGAACTCGAGCACCGGCGCGCAACCCACGGCGTTGCCCATGTTGGACTCGGGGTTGTTGACGATGTTGGTGCCGGTCTCCTTGATGATGTCCATCTCGGCGGGCGTCACGTGGATGCAGTGGCCGAGCATGGTGCGCGGGCCCAGCAGGTCGTGCTGCAGCAGGCGCTCGATCGGGGAGATGCCGCCGCGGTTCAAGCGGGAGTCCCACACGTCGTTCATGCCCTCGCACACGTGGATGTGGAAGCCCGTGAGGCCGTTGTTGGCCTCGGCCATCTTGTCCATGGTCTCGTCGGACAGCGTGAAGGTGGCGTGCCCGCCGAACATGGCGGCGATCATGGAGTTGCCCTCGGCCTGGGCCTTCGCCGCCCACTGGGCGAACTCGGCGTTCTCGGCGATGGACTGGTCGCGCTTCTCGTCGCCGCGGCGGTCGGAGGTCTCGTAGCACAGGCACGCGCGGATGCCCGTCTCCTCGCAGACGTCCTTGATGGCGAACAGCGAACCGGGGATCTCGCAGAAGCTCGCATGGTGGTCGAAGATCGTGGTCACGCCGTCGCGCAGGCTGTCGAGTACCGTGGCGTAGGCGCTCGCACGCGTGCCGTCGAGCGTGAGGTTGTCATCGATCTTCCACCACTGCTGCTCGAGGTTCTCGAGGAAGTTTGTGGGGTTGCAGCCCTTGATGGCAAGGCCGCGGGCAAGGCCGGAGTAGATGTGGGTGTGGCAATTCACGAGACCGGGCATGATGATGCCGCCGTGGGCGTCCACGTACTCCGCATCGGGGTGCGCCGCAGCCAGCTCGTCTTCTGCGCCCACCTCGACGATCGCGTCGCCGTCGATGAGCACCGCCCCGCGCTCCAGATAGGGCTTCTCCTCGTCACGCGTGACGACTGACCCGTTACCTACGATGAGCATGGGTTCTCCTTTCGTCGTCTAAGGCGGGGTTTAACACCTCGGACTATGTGTTGTGCGGCGCGCCGAGAACCGGCCGACGGGCACCTCCCCCGCCTTCGCGCCTAAATGCCGAAACGGAAGCGGACCCGGACGGCATGCGCCGGGTCCGCTGCACGGGATAACGCCCCCGCACGCGATCGCGTCTTATTTCTTGTGGTCGGGCAGAACGGCGCCGACGGCGGCCTCCTTGGCGGCATCGACGTGCTGGTCCACAGGAGGAGTCGGAGGAAGCACCAGGTTCAGGATGATCGCCATGATGGCGCACGGCGTGATGGCGTTGGAGCCCACGACCGTGGAGATCCAGGTGGGCATGCCCTCGCCGGCCAGGCAGCCGGAGGCCATCCAGATGCCGAGGCCGAACACGACCGAGGTGCCCACGATGGTGGCCACGCGCTGGGTCAGGCCCTCCTTGGTGAACATGCGGATGCCGTTCATGGTGATGGTGCCGAACACGCCGACCGTCGCGCCGCCGATGACCGGCTGCGGGATGGCGGTCAGCACCGCGGAGAGCTGCGGGAACAGGCCCGCCAGCGCGAAGACGGCGGCAACGATGACGAACACCCACTTGTTGATGACCTTGTTCGAGGCGATGATGCCGACGTTCTGGCCGAGAGCGCTCGTGGGCAGGCCGCCCAGGAAGGCGGAGATGATGCTCGTGACGCCCTGGGAGACGATGGCGCCGGAGAGCTCGCGCTCCTCGGGCATGCGGTCGATGGAGCCCAGGCAGGCGGCCGACACGTCGCCGATGACCTGGATGGCGACCATGGGGTACACCACGGCGAGCGTGATGCAGACCTCGGGATGGAACTCGAGCGGATAGGGCATGATCTTGGGCAGCGCGAAGATGCCCGCGGAGCCCACGCTCGAGAAGTCGAGCATGCCGAAGGGCGCGGACACGAGGATGCCCACGATCATGCCGAAGAACACGCTGCCGAGCTTCAGGGTGCCCTTGGTGAAGTTGGACAGGAAGAACACCACGGCGAACGTGATGAGCGCCACGATCCAGCTCTGCGGGGTGCCCCAGATGGGCGTGCCCTCGCCGCCGGCCATGTACTTGACGGCCGTCGGATACAGCGAGACGCCGATGGTGAAGATGACCGTGCCGGTCACGACCGGCGGGAACAGGTTCTTGAGCTTGCTGTAGAACAAGCCGAACAGGATCGCCGCGATGCCGCCGACGATCTCGCCGCCGAGCAGCGACCCGAAGGAGAAGTCGGCGCCCATGGCCTGCAGAGCCGGCAGGAAGGCGAACGAGACGCCCATGACGATGGGCAGGCCGCCGCCGATGCGGCGGAACGGGGCGAACGCCTGCAGCGCGGTGTCGATGGCGGACAGGATCAGTGCGACCTGGATGATGTCGGTGCGCTGCTGGGCGGTCCAGCCGTAGACCGACGCGATGATGATGGCGGGCGTGATGATGCCGGCAAACGAGGCGAGAACGTGCTGCAGGGCGCACGGCAGCATGTCCTTGATGGGGGGCAAGCCCTCGCGCGTGAATAGGAAGTCGTGCGCACTCGCAGACTTCGTTGCCGAAGCGGTCTGTTGCGTCATAGGCGTGTCCCCTCTCATGAGTTGCGCGCCTGCAGCACCCGTAGCTTCAACAAGCGCGCCGCCGCCCCCTCATGAGGCGGCGTTCCATATACATGACGGGGGCCGGATTGGCCCCAACATTGATGAGCGATCCCTCGTTGCTTCTCAATGCTTACAAACAATCAGTTAGGCTAACTGATTGTTTGCAGTTCTTGTATAACCCTCCGTTCACCCGCATTCAAGAAATTACCTGCAAGGCGTCGGTGAGCGGTCTGTTCCTACCGCTCACCGACCGGTGAACGGTAACCAAACTTTTTGTTTGGCATCTCCCCGGTGAGGATAAGCTCGTCGCCTTGTCTTGCTTCTACCCGATAAACGTGCCCTGTGCGATCTGGTCGGCGATGCCGGCATAGCGCTCTTGGATGAACGGTTCGACCAGCACGTCGGACAGGGTCCCGATGCCCACGCCGCCGGTCGAGGCGTCCCCGGTCACCGTCTTGTTGCCGAACGACCCGCTCTCGATGTCGCGGAAGGCGTTGCGCATCATCATGTCGTTGTCGGTGAGCACCGATCCCGCGATGACCTGGTCGTAGGAGCTTCCCGCGTCGTTGGGCTGGGCGATGGCCATGCCGCGGCCGAGGTCGTACAGGGCGCGGCGGGCACCGGCGTCCACGATCGACGCGTCGCCGAACAGGACGTCCACGTTCTTTTGCTCGACCATCTCGGTCGCGATCTCGTAGCCGCGCTCCTCGTCGGCAAACGAGTCGGCGTAATCCTCGACCACCTGGATGTTCGCGTTGATGGCGCGCGCGGCCGCCTCGTAGTTCGCCACCTTCTCCTTGGTGCCCTCAAGGCCCGTGCCGCCGATGAACCCGATGACGCCGGTCTTGGAGATGAGGCCCGCGAGCGCGCCGGCGAGCTGGCCGATCTGCGCGTTGTTCGGGACGAGGTTCTCGACGTTGTCGCGCTCGAAGTCGCCGTTCAGCACGATGAACTTGATGTCCTCGTGCTCGGCGGCAGCCTGGTCGACGGCCTCGGCGTACTGCGCGCCCGGGGCGAAGATGATGGTGCAGCCGTCGTCGATGAGATCCCCGATGGCGTCCTCCCAGTCGTCCTTATCGACATGCTGCGTGTAGGTGTGCTCCCACTGGTGTGCCTCAGAAGCGCTGACCAAGGCGTTGTAGCAGCTCTCGCCCCAGCCGCCGTCATCGATGGCGCCGTCGATGAACATGCCCGCCTTGTAGGAGCGCTCCTCGGCGCAGGCGGAAAGCGACAGGGGCAGCGCGGCGGCGCAGGCGGCGGCCACCGTGCAACGGATCACGTTTCTGCGGCTGATCGAATGTGCGTCCATGTCAATCACCTTTCAACCATGAAAAAGTCTTTCACCAATCAGTTTGTTGAACCTGCCGGACCTTGCCCCCAACAGGGCAACCAGCGGTGGGAATAATCGGTATACGGTGCGCTAACTCGACATTCCTGAAATTCCGGGGACAGTCCCTAATAATTCACCATGAGGGGGTCGCTGATTCATGCGGGACCGAACGGCGCGCGCGGAGGGATCTTGAGGGGACGGCGCGTGCCGCTCGGCCCCGCATGATGCTTCGACCCGGATTGCAGACGGGGCGAGGGCCTGGCGGATCTATCCCCGCCGGACCCTCGCCCCCATCGGTCATACCGCGTCGTCTCCCGCGTGCTCCGCGCTCACGCGCTCGGCGATGTCGGCGCACTCGTTCACCGCGCGCTCCACCGCGTTCACGATGTTCTGGTAGCCCGTGCAGCGGCACAGGTGGCCGGAGATGAGCTTGCGGATCTCGTCGCGGGTATAGCGCTTGCCGGTGCCCACGATCTCGGTCGCGCTCATGATGATGCCCGGCGTGCAGAATCCGCACTGGACCGCGGCCTCGTCCACGAGCGCTTGCTGGACCGGCGTCAGCGTGCCGTCGCGCGCGAGCAGGCCCTCGGTCGTGATGATCTCGGCGCCCTCGCACCAGATGGTGAGGTACAGGCACGAGTCGATGGCCGTGCCGTCGAGCAGGACGGTGCAGGCGCCGCACTCGCCCACCTCGCACCCGCGCTTGACGCTCGTGAGGCCCAGGCGGTCGCGCAGCGTGTCGAGCAGCATCTCGCGCTCGTCGACGCCGACCTCCATCGTTTTGCCGTTGACCGTCATCTTCACAAAACGCATCATGCGTCAGCACCTCCCTTGATGGCCGTCTCGCGAATCAGGCGGCGGGACAGCTCGGCGATCAGCTGAAGGCGGAACTCCTTGGAAGCACGCCAGCTCGTACGCGGGTTCATCTCCTCGCAGGCAAGATCGCCCACGGCGGCCACGGCCTCGTCGACGGCAAGCCCGCGAAGCGCGTCCTCGGTGGCGACGGCGCGCTTGGGATAGGGTCCCGCCACGCCGAACGCCAGGCGGATGTCGGCGATGCGAGCGCGATCGGCATCCATCTTGACCAGGCAGCTCACGCCCATCGTGGCGATCTCGAGCGCCTCGCGCTTGCCGTACTTGTAGTACGTGCCGGCAAACCCCTCGTAGCCCGCACGGGGAAAGCGGATGCACACGAGCACCTCGTCGTGCGCGCGGCTCGTGCGGCCGGGCCCCGTGTACCACTCGGATACCGGGATGTCGCGGTCGCCTTTCGGCCCCCGCACGCGCATGACGGCATCGTAGGCCACGACGCTCGAGGCGGTATCGGCCGACGTGATGCCGTTGCACACGTTGCCGCCGATGGTGCCCACCGCGCGCAGCTGCGGGCCGCCCGGGGTGTCGGCCGCCATGCACAGGGCCTGCAGGTGCTCGGCCACGATCGGATCCTCATGGATCTCGCGGAACGTGCACGCCGCGCCGATCTCGATGGTGCCGTCGTCGCACATGCGGATGCCGCGAAGCTCGGGCAGGTTGTGGATGGACACCAGGCGGCAGCCGGCGTGGCGCCCCTCGCGGATCTGCACGAGCACGTCGGTGCCCGCCGAGATGATGATGGCCTCGGGGTCCGCCGCAAGGGCAGCCACGGCGTCGTCCACCGAGGTGGAGAGGTGGATGGATTCGAAGTCGTACATATTAGATGAGCCCCTCTTCCTTGAACTTGGCGACGAGACGCTGCTGCGTCATCGGGATCTGGAAGAACGCGCAGCCCGTGGCGTCGAGAATGGCGTTGCGGATGGCGGGAGTCGGCGGCATCAGCGGCGGCTCGCCCAGCGCCTTGTTGCCGTACGGGCCGCTCGGGTCGTCGGTCTCCACGAACAGGCACTTCAGGTCGGGCACGTCCATAGACGTCGGGATCTTGTAGTCGAGCAGGTTGGGGTTCAGAAGGCGCCCGGTCGCAGGGTCGATGAGCTGCTCCTCGTAGAGCGCGGCGCCGATGCCCTGCGCCATGCCGCCGTGCACCTGGCCCTCGGCGGTCGCCGGATTGATGATGCGGCCGGAATCGTGGACGTTCAGGATGTCGAGGATCTTGACGCGCCCGAGCGGCATGTCGACCTCGACCTTCACGAAGCACGTGCCGAACGCGAAGGTGTTGTCGCGCACCTGCGCGGTCTCCTCGGCATGGATGTGCACGGAATGGCGGAAGGAGTAGAACGCCTCCTGGGCGAGCTCCTCCATGCCGAGCAAGACCTCGCCCGCCTCGTCCACGATCTCGCCGCCCGCGATGGTGAGGCCGCGCGCCTCGGGCTTGAGCTCGTAGGCGTAATCGAGGATGTTCTGGCGGAACTTCTCGGCCGTCTTGCGCACGGCGTGCCCGGTCACGTAGGTCTGGCGCGACGCGTAGGCGCCCGTGTCGAAGGGGGTGACGTCGGTGTCCTGGAAGCTCACGATGTGCACCCAGCTCGTCGGCACGCCGATGGTCTCCGCGGCCATCTGCGAGAACACCGTGTCCGCGCCCTGGCCGATCTCGGTGGCGCCGACCGACAGCTGGCAGGTGCCGTCCTGGTTGAGTACGAGGCGCGCGGTCGAGGTCTCCAGCGAGATGGGGTACACGCCCGTCTTGTACACGAAGGCGCTCATGCCGATGCCGTGGCGGATCGGGCCGGTCTCGTCTTTGTATCGGGCCTTGAAATCGTCCCATCCGCTCGCCTCGCGCCCGGCGATCAGCGTCTGCGGGAAGCCGTTGGCGTGGTTCGTGATGCCATTGAACGGATCGGAGTACCCTTCCGGCATGAGGTTCTTCAGGCGGAAGTCGATGGGATCCCACCCCTCCTTGCGGGCGATGTCGTCCATCATGCACTCGACGGTGAACTGGCCCTGCGGCATGCCGTAGGCGCGCATGGCGCCCGGCGCGGGAATGTTGGTGTAGACGGTGCTCGCCTGCGTGTGGCAGCCGACCTTGTCCTTATACGCCCAGCGGAACGCGTTGATGGCGTTGGCCGCGAGCGCGTGGCCGTGGCTCGCGTAGCCGCCTTGGTTGGACAGGCAGGAGCAGGAGCGGGCGATGATGTTCATATCGTCGTCGTAGGCGCACTGCACGTCGAAGCTCATGGGATGGCGCGAGCGGGTGTTCTGGAAGACCTCCTCGCGCGGGAGCTCGATCTCGACCACGCGGCCGCCGAGCTGGGAGGTCAGCCATGCGCACAGCGGCTCGTACAGCACCTCCTGCTTGTTGCCGAAGCCGCCGCCGATATAGGGCTTGATGACGCGGATGGTGCCCCAGGGCACGCCGAGCGCCTGGCCGCACACACGGCGCACGATATGCGGGATCTGCGTGGAGGACACCACGGTGATGCGGCCGGACTCCATGTAGGCGTAGCAGACGTTCGTCTCGATGTGGGTCTGGTCGACCTGCTGGGTCTCGGTATGCGCCTCGTAATGGTGGTACCTCGGATCGGCGAGGGCCTCCTCCACCGAGTCGTAGCCGGTGCCCTCGAGCGGGGTCACCATGTCGGAGCGCGCGAGCACGTTGGTCTCGCGGACCTCGGGGTGCAGCACGGGGGCGTCCGGCGCGAGCGCCTGGGCCACCGTGGTCATGGGCGGCAGCTCCTCGTAGTCAACATGCGAAAGCACGCTGCGGACGCCGCGGTCCGCCGCCACGTTGTCCTCGGCCACGACGACGGCGATGTCGTCGCCGTAGATGCGCACACGGTCGTCGAGCAGGCGACGGTCGGCGACATCCTGGTGCGCAGGCTCAACGCTCCACGGATGGCCGGGCGTCGGGAACCGGTGCTCGGGCACGTCCTTGAACGTGAAGACGGCGACCACGCCGGGAAGCGACTCGGCCTCGGTCGTATCGATCGCGCGCACCCAGCCGTTGGCGATCTGCGCATGGACGACCCTGGCGACCAGGCACGGCTTGGGGCACAGGTCATCGGTGTACTTGGCCGTGCCCTTCACCTTATCGATCGCGTCGACGCGCTGCACGGCCGCACCGACCTCGTGCATCGGAGCGACCTTTTTCCAGAACTGCTGCTCCATACCCTTCTCCTCTCCATCCGGGCATCTCCGGAAACGGTATGCGTATGCCAAGGGGCTCGAGCGCGCGGCCCGTCCCATACCAGGTGGTTTTATGCGCCATGACCAGCGAACGCGCTGCCGCCCGATCATGCACAGGCATTCGATCGCGGCCCTCGCCTTCGCGGAAAAGCGCGCGGATGCGTCTATTTAGCTGTTATTTGCGTTGCGTGCGAATGGTGAACGCGCAGTATGCGGACCCCATAGGTAACCCCCTTATCAGCTGCGGCCCTCTTCCGCAGCATTCATACGCAGACCGGAGGTTCAACGGACTCTTGCACCTTCAAAACCAACGGGCCCTGCGTAGCCTAGGAGCTCTAGCAGGTATTATACGCACTGGATAACGCCAGAAGCGGTGCATGACGAAGATTTTTTATCACCCGTATTATCCATGGTGTGAGAATAATTTTGAGCTGCACGGATGCTGGTGCGTTCAGGGACATATGAAACAACGCCGCCGTTCACCGTCGATTTTCGACCGCTTGCCTTGGACAGGATGGGTTGGTTGGGGACGGGTTCGTTTCAACCCATCCCCCAGGGAGACACAGCCCGATCGCTATCACGCCGGGCGGTACAACATGATTCGTTTGGCGTATCCCTAAGGGCGGCGGCGCAGCCGGCAGGCTCATGTGCCCTGTATGCGCACGGTGGGTCTAGTGACGGGTGTTATCCCCATCGGGGTAAAATGACAAACATTTGTTATCTTGTTACAAGGATAATGGAGCATCAGCGGTTTTTCTGATGCGTGATAATAAAAAGTTGTAGCGCAAACCGCTTACAGTCGAAAATCGACCGTTTACAGCCCATTCCTTCATTGCATTTGTGCTGGTAGCACGGGAAAATGAGAGGAACGTATCACACATTCAGGAGAGTCGCATGAACAAGACCGTCGAGAGCTATCTGCCCTTCTTCAATTTCCTCGGGACCATCGTGGGCGGCAACACCGAGGTCGTCCTGCACGACTTCACCGATCCCTCGCGCTCCGTCGTGGCCATCCACAACGGATATATCTCGGGCCGCCACGTGGGGGCGCCCGCGACGGACTTCGCTCTCAAGATGATCAACAGCGACATCCCCGACGATCAGAGCCATACTGACATCTACATGTCGCACAACGCGAACGGCAAGCCCCTGCGCTCTTCGACCATGTTCATCCGTGAGGAGGGGCGCCTCGTCGGCATGCTGTGCGTGAACACGGATCCCTCGATCATCGTGCAGCTCAAGACGCTTGTGGACACCATCGTCGAGACGCTCCCGCCCGGCGTCGAGCAGAGCGTCGATACGGTCCAACCGTCCAGCGTCGTCGGCGAGCACCTCACGACATCCGTCGACGACCTTGTCGGCAAGACGGTCGCCGAGTTCGCCGCGAGCCACGGCAAGGCCGTTGCGGATCTGTCCGCGCAGGAGCGCCAGGACCTGGTGCGCGTGCTCGATGGCGACGGCGTGTTCCTGCTCAAAGGCGCCGTGACCGTCGTGGCCCAGTTCCTGGACATCTCCGAGCCGAGCGTCTACCGCTACCTGCAAAAGGTTCGCCGCCGCTAGACTCGACCCCATGCAAATCGGGGGACGTACCTTCCGCGTGCATGTTTGCACGCGGAAGGTACGTCCCCCGATTTGCACTCGTCCCCCGATTTGCACTCTCGCCGCCACTTGGAAAAGAAGGGGCTACTCGGCCGCACCCTCGCCTTGACGGGTGCGGCGGACGCTGCGCAGGCCGCGATAGATCGTGGGTTCCGAGATATCGAGCAGGCGCGCGACCTCGCCGACCGCGCCCTTGATGCGGAAGACCCCCTGCGCGTCGAGCACGCTCAGCAGGCGCAAGCGTTCATCGACCGGAATGTCCAGGTCCTCGAACCCCAGCAGACGGCAGGCGTCGCGCACCGCCAACTCGATGGAATCGGCCGCAGGCGCCATGTGGCGCTCGGCGGCGACAGTGTCCAGCTGGCTGCGCACCATATCCAGGCGCCGCTGGCGCTGGTCGTCCGCACCGCCCGGGATGTAGGACTCGATGAGCCCGTGCAGCGCGTCCTCCAGCGTGCGGAATGCGGAGATATCTCGGTTGACGCACAGAAAGCCGATGATGCGCTCCCCTTCGCGGATGGGATAGGAGCCTGAATACAGCGTGCGCCCGTCAAGCGACTTGGTGGGATATCCCGAGCGATAGTCCCCGAGCTGGTCGGGATGCTCGACGAGCTCGGCCAGGTGGTCGGGCAGCGGCGCGCCCTCGCGGCGCCCCGAGACGTACGGGTGGACGAGCTTCACGAGCGAGTGGGCGGGGTCCTCGACATCGTGCAGGGCGATCTCCGTCTGGGCACCGAACATGGCGCCCAAAAACTCACACAGGGGGATATAGCGAGCCAGAAGCTGATTCATGCAGATTCTCATCCTCTATCGATGTCGCATCGGACCGTTCAGTCCACAGCATACCACCGCGGCGCGAACGAACGGGAACAGCCGCCCCGCCCGCCAGCGTTACGCAAAAAGGCGGCGCACCTCTCGATGCGCCGCCTTCGCGTCTCACGCTTTCGTCGCGCTCCGCCTTAGAGGGCGACGACGACCTCGATCTCGACGAGGCCGCCGGCCGGAAGGGCGGCAACCTGGAACGCGCTGCGCGCCGGATAGGGCTCGGTGAACTTGGTGGCATAGACCTCGTTCACGGCGGCGAAGTCGGCGATGTCGGCCAGGTAGACGGTGGTCTTGACGACGTTGTCGAACGTGGCGCCCGCAGCGGTCAGCAGCGCCTCGATGTTGGCGAGGGACTGCTTGGCCTGCTCGACGGCACCCTCGGGCATCTTGCCCGTAGCGGGGTTGATGCCCAGCTGGCCGGACATGAACACGAGGTTGCCGGTCTTGATGCCGGCGGAATACGGGCCGAGGGCGGCGGGAGCGTCGGGGGACGAGATAACGGTCTTCTCCATGTGCCTACTCCTTCACTTGAGGGGAACAAGACGGCTGCGCTGCAACGGCAGCCCGGCACGAACCACGAACCGTGCGAACCGCCGTTGCGAAGGGGCCCAATAAAGCACGAACGGCCCCGCGCGTGCGCTACCTCGATGCTATCCCACACCCCATGCTTCTGCAAGATAATTATTAGGTCTGATAACTTTTTATCCACAAGCGGCAGATTCGACCCCCTGACGGGCCGGTATCGACGCGGCATCGGGAAAAGACCCCCGACCCGACGCGCGGGCAGGGCGCCGAGCGCAGCTGCGTGTGCGCTTTTGGGGAGGCGCGCTCGCGCGGCGGGCGCTCACGGTATACTCTGGACGTTTACCGCAATGACCTGCAGAAAGAAGCATATGACCACCATCGCCGAACACCTTTGCGCCCCACGCCGCCCCGAGCTGCTCGCGCCCGCCGGAGGTCCCGAGCCGTTCGCGGCCGCGCTTGCCGCCGGCGCCGACGCCATCTACTGCGGCATGGGGGCGTTCAACGCCCGCCGCAAGGCCACCAACTTCACCGACGAGACCTTCGAGGCCGCCTGCCGCACGGCGCACCTCGCGGGAACCCGCGTCTACGTGACCGTGAACATCGTCATCAAGGATACCGAGATGGCCGATGCGCTCGAGCTCATCCGCCGATGCGCGCAGCTCGGTGCCGACGCGTTCATCATCCAGGACTGGGGCCTGTTCTTCGAGGTGCACCGGCTCATGCCCGACCTGGAACTCCACGTCTCGACCCAAGCCAACATCCATGACCTGCGCGGCGCCATCTGGTGCCGCGAGGCGGGGGCCGACCGCGTCACGCTTTCCCGCGAGCTCTCCGTCGCTGAGATCAAGCGCATCTCGCAGGTCGGCGTCGACCTCGAGATCTTCGCCCACGGCTCCATCTGCTTCTCCTATTCCGGCATCTGCCTGCTGTCGAGCTTTGCATGCGCGGGCCGCTCCGCCAACCGCGGCATGTGCGCCCAGCCCTGCCGCCTGCCCTACGAGCTGCTCGACGAGTCCGGCCGCGTCATCCCCACCCCCGGACGCGAGCGCGCCCTGTGCCCGCGCGACAACTGCACCTCCGAGATGCTTCCCGAGCTCATCGACGCCGGTGCGGGCGCCCTCAAACTCGAGGGCCGCATGAAGGCCCCCGATTACGTCCACTCCGTCACCCGCGCGTACCGCGAGGCGCTCGACGACGCCATCGCGGAAACGACGCCTTCCGCAGACGACGCCCGCGACCGCGCCCGCCGTCTCAAGCGGTGCTTCAACCGCGACTTCACCTCCGCCTACCAGCACGGCACGTCGGGCGACGAGATGATGAGCTACGAGAGGTCGAACAACCGCGGCCAGGTCGTGGGCGAGGTGATCGGCAGCCGCCACGCGGGAAACACCCGCGACCTTCATCCCGATGACCGGCGCGTGCGCGCCGCGCTCGTGCGCATCCGTCTCGATGAGCCCGTCGGCAAGGGCGATCTTCTCGAGCTGCGCCATGACGACGAGTTCGACCAGTTCCTGACCGTTATCGCGCCCAACGACGCGCGGGCGGGCGACATCATCGAGGCCCGCGCTGCCCGCGCCATGCCCCAAGGGGCGATCGTTCGCCTCATACGCAGCCAGGCCGCCCTGGACGAGGCCGCTGCCGCCCTGCACCGCGATGTCCCGCGCAAGCGCGCGGTCGACGTATCCGTCCGCGCCCGCTTGGGAGAGCCGTTCTCGGTCACGCTCACCTGCAGCGATGACCCGAGCTTCACGGCGACGGCGACGGGATTTACGGTCGAGGCGGCGCGCACGCGCCCGGTTGGCGCCGAGGACCTCATCGAGCACGTGGGGCGCATGGGCTCCTCCCCCTTCGAGGCCGCCCGCTTCGACATCGACCTGGACGAGGGCTGCGGCATGGGGTTCTCCGCCGTCCACAAGGTTCGCGCGCAGGCGTGCGAGGCGCTCGAGCACGCCATGCTCGCCGGATATGCCGCCCGCGCCGGCCGTCTCGCCGGACTTCCCGCCTTCATCTCCGTCGCGATCTCGGCAGACGGCCTTGAAACGGAGCGGGCGCAAGCGAAGACCGCTGGGGTACCCGAGATCTGCGCCGTCGCGACGACGCTTGAGGCGGCTCGCGCCGCATACGAGGCGGGCGCCGCGCGCATCTACATGACCTGCGACGACCTCCACGCCGCCGGGTTGCATCCGGACCAGTCATTCGACCTGCCGCTCGTTCCGGTGGCGGACGAGATCTGCCGCGAGGCCGACCACGCGCGCATCGATCCGTGGATCCGCTCCGGGGCGCCCGTCGCGGTGGGCAACATCTCCGAGCTCGCCCTTTCCGCCGAGCGGGGAGCCGCTCCCGAGATCCGCAGCTGCCTGCCGGTCCACAACGTCGCGTGCATCCGCGCGCTCGAGCAACGCGGGGCCGCGGGCTTCTGGCTCTCCCCCGAGCTGACGCTCGACGAGATCGAGCGCATCGCCCCGCACGCCGCGACGCCGGTCGGGATCATGGTGTCCGGCGCCCCGCGCGTCATGACGAGCGAGCACTGCATCCTCCAGGTTGCCGACGCCTGCATCCACGATTGCGCCCGCTGCCGCCTGCGGACCAGATCCCTTTCGCTGCGCAATATCGACGGCAAGGTGCTGCCTGTGCGCACCGACCTGCACGGGCGCAGCCGTCTGTACGACGGCTATCCGCTCGACCTGACGCCCCAGATGCCGCGCCTTCTCAAAGCCGGCGTCACGCGATTCGCCGTCGATGGCACGCTGCTTGAACCCAGCGAGCTTGCCGAGCTGGTCGCCCGCGCCGTGCGCGCGCTCGAGGCGGCGCGCGCCGGCCGCAAACCGGCCAAACGCCTCATGGGCGCTACGGCGGGCTGCCTGTTCGTGGGAGTTGACTGATGCCCCGTCTCGACGCACTGGACGTCCTCTTTGAATCCCCGACGTTGATCGCCGTGGACAAGCCTGCCGGCATCATCGTCCACGGCGACGGCACCGGCGCGCAGACGCTTACCGATCAGGTTCGTTCTTTGCTCGAGCGCCGTGGCACCGAGGCAGACCGTATTGCAGCCCGCGATCTTCAGTGCCTGCAGCGACTCGACCGTGAAACCACCGGCATCGTGCTGTTCTCGAAATCCAAGGCAACGCAGGGCACCTATGACCGCATGGTCGCGGAGCACGCGTTCGAAAAACGCTACCAGGCCTTGGTAGAAGGTGCGCCTGCTTGGCGCGAGCGCACCTTCACCTGGCCTATCGGCCGCGACCGTCACGACGCGCGCCGCATGCGCGTCAGCCGGACGGGAAAAGCCGCCGTGACGCACGCGACCGTCGCACGCGAGCTCAAGCAGGGAAAACGCGTCCGAACCCTGCTCAACGTCGCGATCGAAACCGGCCGCAAGCACCAGATCCGCGTGCATCTCGCCCATGCCGGCTCCCCCATTGTGGGCGATCAGCTATACGGCCGCTTTGACCCGGCAGGCCTCATGCTCCACGCGTGCCGCCTCATCTTTGACGACCCCATCAGCTGCGAGCATATCGACATTCGATCCCCCGCCCCTTGGGCATGATGCTGCGTCTGTTAGGGATCGGGCGCGGTTCGATCCCCGTTTCGCCTTCCTCCCGAGCAGCTGTGCATTTCTTCGATGGTCAATAGGCGCACTCCCATTGCACATGCAGGCGCGTGAATCGAATCTTGGTCAAAAGCATCATTCCCATTGCAATTCGAGATAGTTGTCTGAACCGCTGCAGGTCGAATAGCAATATATAATAATATTTTATTGCAGATTGATTCAGACGAATCCTTCTAGTTCGATGCTAAGGCGCGTTCGCTGGGCCATTGCTACCGATTCGCATCCCCTTCGGCGTCTAGGTTTGCAATGGGAGCGACCCTTTTGACCACGATTCGAATCCTGTACGCGCATTTGCAATGGGGGCGTACTTTTTGACCACGAACGGAAAGCGGCCGACCTCTGAGCGCACGCAACCTCTCCTTCCCCGTGAACTCGGCTACCATGAATATGGGAGAAATCCCGGGAAACCCCTATCGGCCCCACGGGACATCGAAGCAAAGGGGATTCGAGCCGCACGCACCGCCGAGCGGTCCTGCACCGGATGCGGAGCGGACACGGACACACCGGATACTACCGGCCGCAAGGAGGCAGCACATGCGCCGCTATATCACGACCGCCGACGGCTCGCGCTCGCACGAAGTATCAGAGCTGTCCTGGATTACCGACGAATCCAGCGAGGAGCGCCAAATCGTCTGCTACCCTCAGCACCTGCGCCAGCGCATCATCGGCTTTGGCGGAGCCCTCACGGAAGCTTCCGCACGGGTATTTGCGAGCATGCCCGCCGAGCTACAAGACGAAGCGCTGCTGCGCTGCTTTGGACCCGCCGCTCGGGGCGGCAACGCGTACACCTTCTGCCGAACCCATCTCCAGAGCTGTGATTTCGCATGCGGGATCTATGCATACGTCTCTCGCCTCCGCCGCGGCCGCCCCATGCTGGATACGTTCAGCATCGAGCGCGACCAAAGTCTTCTTATCCCTTTCATCAGGTGCTGCATGGCCCTTCAGCCCGACCTGACGCTCGTCGCGGCACCCTGGAGCCCTCCGGCGTTCATGAAGACGAATCGCTCCATGTGCCGCGGCGGCAAGCTCAAGCCAGAGTCATACAGCGACTGGGCGCAGGTGCTCGCCCGCGCCGTCTCCGCATGGCGAGCCGAGGGCATGCCGCTCGCCTACCTTTCGGTCCAAAACGAGCCCATGGCAACGCAGACCTGGGACTCGTGCATCTATACGGCCGCCGAGGAGGCCCGCTTCGCCGCGCAGCACCTTCTGCCCGCCCTGGATGCCAACGGCGTCGGCGATGTCAAGCTCCTCGCCTGGGACCACAACAAGGAGCGCCTGGTGGCACGCGCGGCCGATATAGCCTGCACGTTGAAGGAGCTGAACAAGGCCGTCGACGACGTCTTCTCCGGCTTCGCCTTCCACTGGTACACGGGTGACCACTTCGAGGCGATCCGGGTGCTTCGGGACCTCTACCCGGAGATGGAGCTCATTCACACGGAAGGGTGCGCGGCGTTTTCCGCAGGCGACAGCGCAGCGCAGGCAGCCGATGCCGAGCACTATGCCCACGATATGATCGGCGACCTCGATGCGGGCGCAAACGGCTACATCGACTGGAACATCCTGCTCGACGAGCAGGGAGGGCCCAACCACGTGGGCAACTACTGCGACGCCCCGCTCATGTACGACCGCTCCGCCCGCCGTCTCGTCGTCAACCGATCCTTCGACTATATCGGCCACATGACGCGCTATATCAGGCCGGGGGCCCAAGTATTCCCCACCTCAAGCTACACCGCGGCGCTCGAGACGCTCGGCGCGCGCAATCCGGACGGAACCCATGCACTCGTTGTTCTCAACCGAGGCGAAAGCCGGCACCGCGCAACGCTGCGAACCGGTTCCAACACCGCGCATATCTCGGCTCCCGCCCACAGCATACAGACGATCGTCTGGTAGCGGAAAAGCAGGGCCGCACGAGCGGCCGCATGGGCAAACTGTCCCGGCCCTAACGCGCCGAAACAAAAAGCGCTCCCGACGTGAATCGGGAGCGCTTGTTCGCACAATGCTCGGAATGGCTTAGAACTCAGCGCCGCACTTCTTGCAGATGCGCAGCTTGTTCTTGCCGTCCTTCTTGTGGCCGACGCGAGTGGCCTGGCCGCACTTGGGGCAGATGAGCATCACGTTGGAGGCGTCGATGGCGGCCTCCTGGGACACGATGCCGCCCTGCTGGTTCTGAGCGGTGGGCTTCATGGCCTTCTTGACGATGGCCACGCCCTCGACGACAACCTTGCCCTCAGCGGGAAGCGCGCGCAGGACAGTACCCGTCTTGCCGCGATCCTTGCCGGAGAGCACCTTGACGTTATCGCCCTTCTTGATGGACATAGACATAACGGTCTCTCCCTAACTACAGGGTCTCGGGTGCAAGCGAGACGATCTTCATGTACTTCTTGTCACGAAGCTCACGAGCGACGGGCCCGAAGATACGGGTGCCGACGGGCGAGCCGTCCTTGTTGATGACGACGGCAGCGTTGTCATCAAAGCGGATGTAGGAACCGTCCTTGCGACGGACCTCCTTCACGGTGCGGACGACGACGCAACGCACGACGTCCTTCTTCTTGACGTTAGCGCCCGGGGTGGCCTCCTGGACGGCGGCGATGATCACGTCACCGATGCCGGCATAACGACGCTTGGAGCCACCGAGCACCTTGATGCAGCGAACCTTGCGCGCACCGGAGTTGTCAGCAACCGTGAGCATGGTTTGCATTTGAATCATGGTAGTTCCTCCGAATGAGAGAACGATGAGAGGTGCGCCGGCCTATGTGGCGGGTTGCGCCGGCGCGGCGCACGTCATCGCAGAAGCGTACGGTTGGTGATTACTTAGCGCGCTCGATGATCTCGACGAGACGCCAACGCTTCATCTTGGACAGAGGACGGGTCTCCATGACGCGGACGGTGTCGCCCACGCCAGCGGTGCACTCCTCGTCGTGAGCGTGAAGCTTCTTGGTGCTGGTCATCATCTTGCCGTACTTGGGGTGGCGCTTGCGCTCCGTGGTCTGGACAACGATGGTCTTGTTGCCCGAGATGGAGACGACGACACCCGTGCGGACCTTGCGCGAATTACGCTCAGTCGTTTCAGTCATGCTCTAACTCCTGAATCTACTCGGCCGCAGCGGTCTTCTCCGCTGCAATCTGACGGGCGCGCTGCTCCGTGAGGACACGAGCGATGTCCTTCTTCACGGTCTTGACGCGAGCGGTGTTGTCCAGCTGGCTGGTGGCCATCTGGAAACGAAGGTTGAAGAGCTCGGCGCGCATCTCCTTCAGCTTGTCGGCAAGCTGAGCGTCCGTGAGCTCACGAATCTCTGCGGGCTTCATTAGTTATCCTCCTCGGCAGCGGCGTCGGCGTTGCGGATGAGGACCTTGGTCTTGATCGGCAGCTTATGCTGGGCAAGACGCAGAGCCTCGCGCGCAATCTCCTCAGAGACGCCGGAAATCTCAAACATGACGCGGCCGGGCTTGACGACGGCCACCCACTCCTCCGGGTTGCCCTTACCGGAACCCATGCGGGTCTCAGCGGGCTTCTTGGTGATGGGCTTGTCGGGGAAGATCGTGATGAACACGCGACCGCCACGCTTCATGTAACGAGTCATGGCGACACGAGCGGCCTCGATCTGACGGTTGGTGATCCAGTGAGCCTCGAGAGCCTGGAGACCGTAGTCACCGAAATGGAGCTCGGTATGGCCCTTGGCATGACCCTTCATGGAGCCACGCTGCACCTTGCGGTGAAGAATACGCTTAGGGGCAAGCACTACTGACCCCTCCTCTCGGAATTACGACGGCGAGGACGCGAAGGACCCTCGAGAGCCGGGTTGGGAACCGGCTGACCCGGAAGTTTCTCGCCCAGGTAGATCCAAACCTTGACACCGCAAGCGCCCATGGTGGTGTGGGCGACGGCCGTGCCGTAGTCGATCTTGGCGCGCAGGGTGTGCAGAGGCACGCGACCCTCGCGGTACCACTCGCGGCGGCCCATCTCGGCGCCGCCCAGACGGCCGGAGCACTGGATACGGATACCCTTGGCGCCGGACTTGCGAGCGGTCTGAACAGCCTTGCGCATGGCGCGACGGAAGGCAACGCGGCCCTCGAGCTGCTCGGCGATGGACTGGGCGACGAGGTTGGCGTCAAGCTCGGGACGCTTGATCTCGATGACATCGACGGACAGGTGGCCGCGGTCGACGCCGACGACCTTCTCGAGGTCGGTGCGCAGGGTGTCGATCTCGGCACCCTTCTTGCCGATCACGATGCCGGGACGGGCGGTGAAGATGATGATCTTCACCTTGTCGCCGGCGCGCTCGATCTCCACGCGGGAGACGGCGGCACGAGACAGGCGCTTCTTGAGGTACTTGCGGATCTCAAGATCGTTGCCGAGGGTCTCGGCGTAGTTCTTGTCGGCGAACCAACGGGAACGCCAGTTCTCGGTGATACCGAGACGGAAGCCGGTGGGATAGACTTTCTGACCCATGGCTCTACGCCTCCTTTCCGGGAGCAACGATAACGGTGATGTGGCTCGTGCGCTTGAGGATGCGGGAAGCGGAACCCTTAGCGCGAGGACGGATGCGCTTCAGCGACGGGCCCTCGTCCACGTAGGCGTACTTCACGACGAGGTCGGAAGCGCGCATACCGTTGTTGTTCTCGGCGTTGGCCACGGCGGACTTGAGAACCTTCTCAACGTCCACAGCCACGGCGCGGTTGCAGAAATGCAGGATATCGAAAGCCTGAGCCACGGACTTGTTGCGGATCAGGTCGACCACCAGGCGAGCCTTGCCGGGGGACACGCGAACGTACTTGGCCGTCGCGCGGACCTCGCGGGTCGCGGTGTCGGTTGACTTAGTTGCCATTTACGAAGAACCCCCCTATTTGGCCTTGTGGCCGCGGAACGTACGGGTCGGCGCGAACTCGCCGAGCTTGTGACCAACCATGGACTCGGTGACATACACGGGCACATGCTTGCGGCCGTCGTGGACGGCGATGGTGTGACCGACCATCTCGGGGAAGATGGTGGACGCGCGGGACCAGGTCTTCACGACGTCCTTCTTGCCGGCCTCGTTCATCGCGACGATACGCGAGAGAAGGCGAGCTTCTACGAACGGGCCCTTTTTGAGACTTCTGCTCATAAGTGCTAACTCCTAAAACTCGGTATCGACTACTTGCGACGACGACGGATGATGAGGGCGTTGGAGACCTTCTTCTTGTTGCGGGTGCGATAGCCCTTGGTCGGCTTGCCCCACGGAGTAACAGAAGGACGACCGGAGGTGTGGTTCTTGCCCTCGCCGCCGCCGTGCGGGTGGTCGACCGGGTTCATGACCGTACCGCGGACGGTAGGACGGACGTTCAGCTTGCGCTTGCGACCGGCCTTGCCGATGACGATGTTGGAGTGCTCGGCGTTGCCGACCTCACCGACGGTGGCGCGGCAGGTGAGCAGGATGCGGCGCATCTCGGAAGACGGCATACGCACGATGGCGTACTTGCCCTCCTTGCCCATGAGCTGGCAAGCGGTGCCGGCGGAACGAGCGATCGCGGCGCCCTTGCCGGGCATGAACTCGATCGCGTGGATCAGCGTACCGACGGGGATGTCGGCAAGCGGAAGAGCGTTGCCGGGCTTGATGTCGGCATCGGAGCCGGACACGACGCGGTCGCCGACCTTGAGGCCCTTGGGCGCGAGGATGTAGCGCTTCTCGCCGTCCACATAGTGGAGCAGGGCGATGCGCGCGGAACGGTTGGGATCGTACTCGATCGTGGCAACCTTGGCGGGCACGCCGTCCTTGTTGCGCTTGAAGTCGATGATACGATAGCGACGCTTCACGCCGCCGCCCTGATGGCGGACGGTGATGCGACCCTGGTTATTACGACCGGCCTTCTTGGGCAGGGGCGCGAGAAGGGACTTCTCGGGCTTGTTGGTCGTGATCTCGGAGAAGTCCGAGATCGTCTGCCAACGCCTACCGGCGCTGGTCGGTTTAAGGTGCTTTACAGCCATTACCTATCCCTTTCATTTCAATCCGCTCGCCACCGCAAGCAGGGACGCGGGTGCGGTGACACCGGATTTACCACGGTACCGGGCGGCTCCATCTTTTGAGCCCGGTACATCCAAAACTCCCTCGCTGCTCGCGAGGCTGGAATGCATGCGGGGCTCGATCTTTAGGCCTGGTTGCCGAAGATCTCGATGGACTGGCCCTCGGCCACGGTGACGATGGCCTTCTTCCAGGAGCGAGTCTGGCCGGCGACGTAGCGCACGCGCTTGGTCTTCGGCTTGACGCGCAGGGTGTTAACGCGGGTGACCTTCACATTGAAGATCTCCTCGATCGCGTCCTTGATCTGATACTTGTTAGCATCCTTGTGGACCTCGAACGTGTAGCGATTCTGCTCCATCTCAGCGTAGGAGCGCTCGGACACGATGGGGCGGATGATGATCTCGTGAGCGGTCATTTATGCGAGCACCTCCCCGAAGTGGGTCGCGACGTCAGCGGGCATCAGCAGGGCGCCGTTGTTGAGGAGGTCATAGGTGTTGGCCTCGGACGGCGTGATGATGAACGTCTTGGGGATGTTACGGAACGACAGGTAGGCGTTGATGTCGTCCTCACGCACGATGATCGTGAGGCGCTTGCCCTCGATACCGAGGTTCTTGAGCAGGGCGACGGCAGCCTTGGTGGACGGCTTCTCGAAGCCGTAGTCGTCGACGAGGAAGAGCTCGTTGTCGCGCAGCTTGGCGGACAGCGCGGAGCGCATGGCGAGCTTGACCTCCTTGTTGTTCATACGCTTGGCGTAGGAACGGGGCTTCGGCCCGAAGATGACACCGCCGTGACGCCACTGGCCGGCACGGGTCGAACCCTGGCGGGCGTGACCGGTACCCTTCTGACGCCAAGGCTTCTTGCCGCCACCGGAGACCTCGGAACGGCCCTTGGTGGACTGGGTGCCCTGACGCCAGCATGCCCTCTGGCACGTGACGATGTGGTGCATAACGTGGACGTTCGGCTCGATGTCGAAGACCGCAGGCGCGAGCTCGACCTCGGCGGCCGCCTTGCCCTCGCTGTTCTTTACTTCAAACTTAGACATGTTCTGTTCTCCTTGGTATGACTCTAGGACCTACTGGACCTGAGGCCCTTAGGCCATACGGATGGCGACCAGAGCGTTCTTGCCACCAGGGACGGCACCCTTGATGAGCATGAGGTTCTGCTCGGCATCGATGCGGACAACGGTGAGGTTCTTCACGGTCACGCGCTCATCGCCCATGTGACCGGCCATCTTGACGCCCTTGAGGACGCGGGCGGGATAGGCGCACTGGCCGATGGAGCCCGGATGACGCTTGAAGTGGGAACCATGAGTCATAGGACCACGGCGCTGACCCCAGCGCTTGATGCGGCCCTGGAAGCCCTTACCCTTGGAGGTACCGATGACATCGACCTTGGCGACGTCGGCAAAGTCAGCGACAGTGACGGTCTCGCCGACCTTGTGATCCTCGCCGTTCTCGACGCGGACCTCACGGAGGTAACGGACGGGCTCGACGCCGGCCTTGGCGAAGTGACCAGCCATGGGCTTGTTCACGTTCTTGGCCTTGATGTCGCCGAAACCGATCTGGACGGCATCGTAGCCGTCGGTGGCCTTGGTTTTAACCTGCGAGACCGCGCAGGGGCCAGCCTGGATGACCGTGACGGGGACGACGTTGTCGTTCTCGTCCCACACCTGGGTCATACCGATCTTGCGGCCGAGAATCATGCTGATCATTCAATGATCCTAACTCTCGGTGGTCTTGGGACACTGCGTCCGCCCCTTGCGGACGCCCCTAGAGGACCACTATCGGACGTGCGTGCCACGTAGCTTTGCATTCGACTTGCGTCGGCGCGCTCGGCAACCCATTCGCGAGCGTGCTCTCCGCAGGTGGAATCCTCCCCTAACGAGGCACAGCTTGATTAGTATACACGGCCACGGGCGTGTCCATATTTTCTTCGCATTGAATTCGCAGCGTAGGGCACATGCGCGGGCACATTCGATCGTCCTGGGGAGAATGGCGGAGTGGATGATACCGAATTCAGGCGGATGCATCTGCCGGTGCAGTCGAAGCCGGCCCGTCCACGCTACAGCTGGGGGTTCACGATGGCCTGGTTGATGAAGGCCCGGCGCTCGCGATAGTACGTGTAGACGAGGATGCAGCAGTTCCCCAAGGGAACGTCTTGCGGGCAGCGGGCGAGATGCTCCCATGCCTTCTTGAACTGCAGCGTCGCAGAACCATGGCTCGTGGCCAGAACGGCGGCATCGTCGTCGGCGTGCTCCATGATGTCCGTCAGCGTGGCGACCATGCGCTCCCGCAGCGCCGCGCTCCCCTCTCCCCCATATGGGACGAGGGCCTCGCCGGGATCCCACAGCTCGCAGGGAACATCGGCGGCAGGACCGCCCTCAAAAGGACCGTAGCTGCGCTCCATCAGACCGTCGACGGGCTCGATCTCCGGAAGGTCCGTAACGCCTGCGTCCGCAAGATCAGCGCGGACGAGCCCGAGGGTCGCCTTCGCCCGCCCCAAGGGCGACGTGCAGAGCCGGTCGAAGCGCACGTGCTGCCCGATGAGCCAGCGGGCAGCGGCGTGCGCTTGTGCGATGCCCAGCTCGGTAAGAGGCGCGTCGCACCGTCCCTGGACGAGGTGTTTGAGATTGAACTCCGTCTGCCCGTGACGGAGCAGATACAGCTGGGACATCCCGCTCCTTTCAGCTCCTGTTCCGCACGCCATGATACCGCAGCGGGCCCGATGCATGCGAGGCGAGCCGGACCGGACCCGCGCAAAACGATAAAGGCCCCCGGCGCGATGCCGAGGGCCATACAGCAAGCTATCGAGTTTGGCTTAGAGCTTGATCTCGATGTCGACGCCGGCGGGCAGGTCGAGACGCATCAGCGAGTCGACGGTGCCGCTGGTGGGATCGAGGATGTCGATGAGGCGCTTGTGGGTGCGCATCTCGAACTGCTCGCGGGAGTCCTTGTCCTTGTGCGGCGAGCGGATGACCGTGTAGAGGTTGCGCTCGGTGGGCAGGGGGATGGGACCGGACACGCGGGCGCCCGTCTTCTGGGCGGTGTCGACGATGAGCTTCGCGGACTGGTCGACGACCTCGTGGTCGTAGCCCTTGAGGCGAATCCTGATCTTCTGGCTAGACAACGTTACCTCCAAATGGCGTGCGAGGGCTTCCTCGCAATCAAACTAGTGTACGTGCGAGGGGCCTTAGGCGTTGCCGCCGGCCTTGGCCACGACCTCGTCCGTGATGGACTTCGGCGCGGGCTCGTAGGAATCGAACTGCATGGTGTAGGACGCGCGGCCCTGGGTCTGGGAGCGGAGGTCGGTCGCGTAACCGAACATCTCGCCCAGAGGCACCTTGGCGCGAATGACCTTGGCACCGGAACGATCGTCCATGCCCTCGATCTTGCCGCGACGGCCGGACAGGTTGCCCATGACGTCGCCCATGTACTGCTCGGGGGTCTCGACCTCGACGGCCATGACCGGCTCGAGCAGGATCGGGTCGGACTTCTTGAGGGCGTCCTTGATCGCCATGGAGCCGGCGATCTTGAAGGCGGCCTCGGAGGAGTCGACCTCGTGGTAGGAACCGTCGAACAGGGTCACCTTGACGTCGACCACCGGGTAGCCGGCGATGACACCGGTCTCGAGGGCCTCCTGGATACCCTTGTCGATGGAGGGGATGTAGTCCTTGGGCACGACGCCGCCGACGATGGCGTTGACGAACTCGTAGCCGAAGCCCTCTTCCATCTTCTCGAGCTTGATGACGGCGTGGCCGTACTGACCGCGACCACCGGACTGACGGACGAACTTGCCCTCAGCGCGGTCGACGTCGTGGCCGGGAGCCTCGCGGTAGGCGACCTGGGGCTTACCGACGTTGGCCTCGACCTTGAACTCGCGCAGCAGACGGTCGACGATGATCTCGAGGTGCAGCTCGCCCATGCCGGCGATGATGGTCTGGCCGGTCTCGTGGTCGGTGCGGACGGTGAAGGTCGGGTCCTCCTCGGCGAGCTTGGCGAGCGCGAGGCTCATCTTGTCCTGCTCGGCCTTGGTCTTGGGCTCGACGGCAACGTCGATAACGGGATCGGGGAACTCCATGGACTCGAGGACGATCTCGTGACCCTCCTCGCACAGGGTGTCGCCGGTGGTGGTGTTCTTGAGGCCCACGGCGGCGAGGATGTCGCCGGCGAAGGCGCCGTCGACGTCGACGCGGTCGTTCGCGTTCATCTCGAGGATGCGGCCGAAGCGCTCGCGCTGGCCGTTGGTGGCGTTGACCACGTAGGAGCCGGCGTCGATGTGACCGGAGTACACGCGGAAGAAGGTGAGCTTACCGACGTAGGGGTCGGTCATGATCTTGAACGCCAGGGCAGAGAACGGAGCGTCGAAGCTCGTCTCGCGGGTGTCGGCCTCGCCGGTGTCGGGGTCGGTACCCTCGACGGCCGGGATGTCGAGCGGGCTCGGCAGGTAGTCGACGACGGCGTCGAGCAGCTCCTGGACGCCCTTGTTCTTGTAGGCGGAGCCCACGAGGACCGGGTTGAGGTCGTTGGCGAGAACGCCCTTGCGGATGGCGGCCTTGAGCATCTCGACGGGGATCTCCTCGTCCTCGAGGACCATCATCATGAGCTCGTCGTCGTACTCGGCGGCGGCGTCGAGCAGCTCGGCGCGCTTCTCAGCGGCGATCTCGGCGAACTCGGCCGGGATCTCATCCATGGGCTCAGGGTAGGTCATGCCCTTGTCGTCGGCCTTGAAGTCCCAGGCGACCATGGTCACCAGGTCGATGATGCCCCAGAAGTTGTCCTCGGAGCCCATCGGGACCTGGATGGCGACCGCCTTGGCGTGCAGGCGCTCCTTCATGGTGTCGATCGCGTGCCAGAAGTCGGCGCCGATGCGGTCGAACTTGTTGATGAAGGCGATGCGCGGGACGTTGTAGGTGCGGGCCTGGCGCCACACGGTCTCGGACTGGGGCTGAACGCCGGCAACGGCGTCGAAGACGGCGACGGCGCCGTCGAGGACGCGCAGGGAGCGCTCGACCTCGGACGTGAAGTCCACGTGGCCCGGGGTGTCGATGATCTGAATACGGTAGGCGGGGCCGTTGTTCACGTCGCCGCCCTTGTGCCAGAAGCACGTGGTGGCAGCGGAGGTGATGGTTACGCCGCGCTCCTGCTCCTGGACCATCCAGTCCATGGTGGCAGCGCCGTCATGGACCTCACCGATCTTGTGGGTCTTGCCGGTGTAGTACAGGATGCGCTCGGTCGTCGTGGTCTTACCGGCATCGATGTGGGCCATGATGCCGATGTTACGGGTGTCGGACAGTTTGTACTTAGGCTTAGCCATGTGTATCTATCCTTCCTCGGTTTACCAACGGTAGTGAGAGAATGCGCGGTTGGCCTCGGCCATCTTGAAGACATCCTCGCGACGCTTCACGGAAGCGCCGACGCCGTTGGAGGCGTCGAGAATCTCGTTGGCCAGACGCTCGGCCATGGTCTTCTCCTTACGGGCGCGGGCGAAGTTGACGATCCAGCGGATGGCGAGCTGGGTGGCACGACGGGAGTTGACCTCCATGGGCACCTGGTAGGTGGCGCCACCGACGCGCTTGGGCTTGACCTCGAGGGTCGGGCGGACGTTGTCCATGGCCTTCTTGAAGACGGCCAGGGCGTCCTGCTCGGACTTGGCGGCGACCATGTCGAAGGCGCTGTAGACGATGCGCTCAGCGGTGGCCTTCTTGCCGTCCAGCAGGATCTTGTTGATGAGCTGGGTCACCAGGCGGTTGTTGTACACGGAATCCGGCTGGATCTCGCGATGAAGATTCTTAGTCTTGCGACGAGGCATAGGTATTTCTCCTCTGGTATTGAAGCGACGCGATGCCTGTTCGGCGAATGTTCGTGACGTCGCGGAAACGGTTCGTTACAGATCTGCTTACTTCTGCTTAGGACGCTTGGCGCCGTAGCGGGAGCGAGCCTTCATGCGGTTGTTCACCGGAGCGCAGTCGTAGGCGCCACGGATGATCTTGTAGCGAACACCAGGGAGGTCGCGCACGCGGCCGCCGCGGACGAGCACGATGGAGTGCTCCTGCAGGTTGTGGCCCTCACCGGGGATGTAAGCGGTGACCTCGATGCCGTTGACCAGGCGAACACGGGCAACCTTGCGCAGAGCCGAGTTCGGCTTCTTGGGGGACGTGGTGAACACGCGGGTGCACACGCCGCGCTTCTGCGAGTTGTGCTGCAGAGCGGCGTTCTTGGACTTGGCCGGCTTGGACTGGCGGCCCTGACGAACCAGCTGGTTAATAGTAGGCAAAGCGTACTCCTTCTCGAAATGATTCCAGCTTTCTATAATGTGCAACGGCTTGAATCGAGGCGTCAGCATCCACCTTCGAAACACGCAGTTCGCAATTGTACGCCCGCTTGCAGCGCTGTCAACACACCACGCCGCCGGGCGTATCCTATTTTGGCCCCCTTTCCGCCAAATCTCCACATCGAGTTCTCTATAATGGTCGGCGCATGTATCTTCCAGTCATAAGGAGAAGCCCCATGAGGATCGCCATCCCCGTCGAGACCGATCAGGGACTCGACGCACCCCGCTCCGGCCACTTCGGCCATGCCGCCTACTTCACCATCGCGACGGTCGAGGACGGCACCGTCACGAGCGTCGAATCCGTCAAGAACGTCGAGCACGACGAGTGCGGCTGCGGCGGCGTGATCCAGCACGCGCTCGACCAGAACATCGACGCCATCATCGCCACCGGCATGGGCATGCCGCCCTACAGCCGCTTCACCGCGGGCGGCGTGGCCGTCTACGCCGAGCGCGAGACGCCGATCGCGGGCGACGTGCTCAAGAAGTTCCTCGCGGGCGACGTGGAACCCATGGACCCGAACGCGGCCTGCAGGCACTGAGGAAGCGCTCGTCGAAGCGGCACCGTTTTTGGCAACCTCCGCCATACCACCGTGGATGCGGTTGCGTGGCGGGGGTTTTCATGAGTAAGCGCGGTGCCGTAGGAACGCGGACGGCCAAGGGGTGTCCCCAGTTTGCAAACATGCAAATTCAAGGTACGTCCCCGATTTGCAAAAGTGCAAATCGGGGACGTACCTTGAATTTGCATTCACTCGAATAGGGGCGGGCACCGAGTGCTCGCCCCTTTTGAGTGAATGCTTGGTGGTTAGTCGAGGTTGACGGTGGTTCCAGCGGTACCGGGGATGATGAAGGTTCCATCGGGGCCCGGGATCGGGGAAACGCTCGGGGCCTCCTGCTCTTTTTGAATCAGGATATTGATCGGATCATTGGGGTCGAACGGCTTGAACGCATCGGGGTCGATGCCGGTGCCGCCGCCCGCGACGTCTGCGAGCTCGTCGTCATTCAGCTGGGTGTCCATCATCTTATCGTCTGCCATGTTTGAAGCTCCCTTCAGGCGGAATTACCTTCGCAGAGCCCGTGTCCCGCGAAACCAGCATATCCACTCGAAGGGTCGGCGCCGACGACAAAGGAACGAATCGGCGGTATCCGGTATGAATGACATCCGGCAGGCAGATGGGACACCCCCTCCCCCATGGAGACGGCTTCGCGCATGCCCCTACCTACGCAAAAGGCCCGCTCTCCCCTGTGGGGAAAGCGGGCCGAACGGGTTCAGGCGGAAACCTTAGTCCTCCTGCTCCTCAGGATGATGGTCGTCGTTGTCGACAAGCTGGTTCAGCAGCTCGTCGAGCGAGGCCATGTCCTCGTTGATGATGCCGGAGGAACCGTCCTTCTTGGAGCTGTCCTCAGCGGGAGCGCCGATCATCTCCTCATCGGAGTCGAAGTGATGGCGCGGGGCGCTCGTGCCGAGCAGGATGTCGTCGGGGCCGTCCGGGCTGAACACCATCTGCAGCAGCTGGGACAGATCCTCCTCGTCCGCCACGTCGTCGGTGTTGTCGAGGATGTACAGGAGGTTGTGGGCCTCCAGGCCGTCGCGCAGCTCCTCGATCGCCTTGGCGCCGATGCCGTCGATGCGCAGCAGGTCCTCCTCGGACTTGCCGACCAGGTCGCCAACCGTCTCGATGCCGACCTCGCTGAACTTGTTGGTCCAGCGCTGCGACACGCCCAGGTCGTCGAACAGGTAGAGACGCGCGTCCTCGGCGGAGATGGTGCGGCCGTTGCGGGTGAACGAGCCGTCGCCGGTGCCGTACTCGTCGTAGCCGGTCCAGTCGAGCTGCTGCGGCAGCTGCTCATCGAGCTCCTTGAGCTCGGAGGGAGCCCAGTCGGGCAGGCTCTTGGACGCAGGCGACGTCGGGCCGTCAATGTTGACGTAGCCGTCGGCGGTGCGGTAGGTCAGCGTCGCGTTGGCGTACGGCTTGAGGCCGGTGCCGGCGGGGATCTTCTTGCCCACGATGACGTTGGACTTGAGGTCGAGCAGGTGGTCGACCTTGCCCTCGATGGCGGCCTCGGTCAGAACGCCCGCGGTGCGGATGAACGACGCGGAGGACAGCCAGGAGTCGATGGAGGACGCGACCTTGAGCGTACCCAGGATGACGGGCTCGGCCGCCGGCGGGGTGCCGCCGCGACGCGCCACGCGATCGACCTCGTCGGCGAACTCGTAGCGGTCGACGTACTGACCCAGCAGGTAGCGGGAGTCGCCGGGGTTGGTGATCTGGACGCGGCGCAGCATCTGGCGCGCGATGACCTCGATGTGCTTGTCGTTCAGGTCGACGCCCTGGCTCGTGTAGACGTCCTTCACGCTCTCGACGAACGTGTGCATGGTGGACTCGATGTCGGTGAGCTTGCGCAGGTTGCGGAAGTTCACGAAGCCCTTGGTGATCTGGTCGCCGGCGCGGATCTCGGCGCCGTCCTCGATACCGGGCATGAAGCGCACCGACGCGGGCACGCGGCGCTCGTCGAGGATGCGGGTCGGATCGTCGGCGTCGAGAATCTGGATGATGTACTCGGCCTTCTCGGGCTTGATCGAGAGCACGCCGGAGTACGGGGCCAGATCGGCCTCGCGGCCCAGGATCTTCTCGTTGACGTTGCCGACGACGTCGAACATGCGGCCGACGGTCGGCAGACCCTGCGTAATGTCCTCGACGCCCGCGACGCCGCCGGAGTGAATGGTACGCATCGTCAGCTGCGTACCGGGCTCGCCGATGGACTGGGCGGCGATGATGCCGACCGCGGTGCCGATGGCGACCGGACGACGCGTGGAGAGGTCCCAGCCGTAGCACTTCTGGCACACGCCGTACTTGGAGCGGCAGGTCAAAAGCGCGCGGAGCTTAACCTTCTTCATGCCGTGGTCGATCATCTTCTGGAGGTCGGCCACGCTCTCGATGTACTCGTCGGTGTGGAACAGCGTCTCGCCGTCCGGCGCCACGACGTCCTCGATGAAGCAGCGGCCCACGAGGTCGGCGTTGATGTCGTCGGTGCCCGGGATGATCAGGTTGTAGGTGACGCCTTCGGTCGTGCCGCAGTCCTCCTCGCGGACGATGACGTCCTGCGCCACGTCGACGAGACGACGGGTGAGGTAACCGGAGTCGGACGTGTGCGACGCGGTGTCGACCAGGCCCTTACGGGCGCCGTAGGTGGAGATGAAGTACTCGAGCGGCAGCAGGCCCTCGCGGAAGTTCGCCTTAATGGGAAGGTCGATGGTCTCGCCGGACATGTCGGCCATGAGGCCGCGCATGCCGCCGAGCTGACGCAGCTGGGCCTTCGAGCCACGGGCGCCGGAGTCGGCCATCATGTAGATGGGGTTCTCCTCATCGAACATGTCGAGCATCTTGGCCGCGACGGTGTCGGTGGCAGCCGTCCACTCGTTGACGACCTCGATGTGGCGCTCCTGCTCGTTGATGAAGCCTTCCTCGAAGTACTCGTTGATCTGGTCGACGCGCTTCTGGGCGACGTCGAGGATCTGGGGCTTGTCCTCGGGGATGAGGGCGTCCCACAGCGAGATGGTCAGGCCGGCGCGGGTCGCGAAGTGGAAACCGGCGTACTTGATGGCGTCCAGGATCGGACCGACCTCGGCCTGCGGATAGCGGTCGCAGCAGTCGGCCACGAGCTTGGACACGTCGCCCTTGGCCATCTTGTAGTTGATGAACTCGTAGTCGGCCGGCAGGCACTGCTGGTTGAAGATGATGCGGCCGATGGAGGTCTCGAAGCGCGCGGTCTTGGAGCCGGTCACGTCGTAGTCCACGGCGTCGCCGCGGCCGTTCATGACGCGGAAGAGCTTGCGGCCGTCCTCGGTGAAGACGTTGGCCTGCTCGGAGCTCACGCGCACCATGATCTTGGCCTGCAGGTCGACCTCGGTGCGGGCGTCATAGGCGTTGAGCGCGTCGTCGAAGCTCGCGAACACGTGGCCCTCGCCGGACAGGCCGTCGCGGACCTGGGTGAGGTAGTACACACCGATGATCATGTCCTGGGACGGGACGTTGACGGGCTTGCCGGACGCCGGGGAGCGCAGGTTGTTGGCGGACAGCATCAGCACGCGGGCCTCGGCCTGGGCCTGCTGGGACAGCGGCACGTGCACCGACATCTGGTCGCCGTCGAAGTCCGCGTTGAACGGGGAGCAGACGAGCGGATGCAGGTGGATGGCCTTACCCTCGACGAGCACGGGCTCGAAGGCCTGGATGGACAGGCGGTGCAGCGTCGGGGCGCGGTTGAGCAGCACCAGACGGCCGTCGATGACCTCTTCGAGGATGTCCCACACGAAGCTGGCGGAACGGTCGATCGCGCGCTTGGCGCCCTTGATGTTCTCGACCTTGCCGAGCTCCACGAGGCGCTTCATGACGAACGGCTTGAACAGCTCGAGCGCCATAGTCTTGGGCAGACCGCACTGGTGCAGCTTCAGCTTGGGGTCGGTGACGATGACGGAACGGCCGGAATAGTCGACGCGCTTGCCGAGCAGGTTCTGGCGGAAGCGGCCCTGCTTGCCCTTGAGGGCCTCGGCGAGCGACTTCAGCGGACGGCCGCCGCGACCGGACACCGGGCGCCCACGGCGACCGTTGTCGAACAGGGCGTCCACGGCCTCCTGCAGCATGCGCTTCTCGTTGTTCACGATGATCGCGGGCGCGTCGAGGTCGAGCAGGCGCTTCAGGCGGTTGTTGCGGTTGATGACGCGACGGTACAGGTCGTTCAGGTCGGACGCGGCGAAGCGGCCGCCGTCGAGCTGGACCATCGGGCGCAGATCGGGCGGGATGACCGGGATGACGTCCAAGATCATGTTCGCCGGGTCGTTGCCGCCCTTGAGGAAGGCGTCGACGACCTCGAGGCGCTTGACGGCCTTCTCGCGCTTCTGCTTCTGGCCGTCCTCGTCGGCGATGATGGCCTTGAGGCGCTCGGCCTCCTTCGGCAGATCGATGGCGGACAGCAGGTCGCGGATGGCCTCGGCGCCCATGCCGCCCTCGAAGTACATGGAGTAGTAGCGCTTCATCTCGCGGAACAGCGGCTCATCGGAGATCAGGTCGCGCTCGGTCAACTGCATGAACGCCTGGAAGGCGTCGGAGCGCAGCTGCTTCTCGTCTTTGGTCTCCTCCTCGATGTCGACGATGCCGGCGGCGATCTCCTCGGGCGTCAGCGGCTCCTCGTCGGAGAACTCGTCGAAGTTCTCGGGGTCGCCCTGGGCCTTCAGGCTCTCGATCTGGCGGGCGCACTCGGCGTCGATCTCCTCGAGGTCGGCGGCGAGCTCCTCGCGCAGGTCCTCGGCATCGGCCTCGCGGGCCTCATAGTCGACGTGCGTGATGATATAGCTGGCGAAGTAGAGCACCTTCTCCAGGTCCTTGGACTTGATGTCCAGAAGACGGCTCATGGGGAAGCTCGTGGGGCTCTTGAAGTACCAGATGTGGGAGACGGGAGCGGCGAGCTCGATGTGGCCCATGCGCTCGCGGCGAACCTTGGCGCTCGTCACCTCGACGCCGCAGCGCTCGCAGACGATGCCCTTGAAGCGGATGCCCTTGTACTTGCCGCAGGAGCACTCCCAGTCCTTGGCGGGACCGAAGATCTTCTCGCAGAACAGGCCGTCCTTCTCGGGCTTGAGGGTACGGTAGTTGATGGTCTCGGGCTTCTTGACCTCGCCGTGCGACCACGAGCGGATCTGGTCGGCGGAAGCGAGCGAGATCTTTACCGCATCAAAATCAGTGGATTCGAAATCTGCCACAGTCACTTACTCCTTATCGGTCGTGGAGGCGGCGAAGGCATCGAGCAGGGCGTCGACAGCGTCAACGGACGTGTCGACCTCGTCGATGGAGGGAAGGTCGGTCAAAGCGTCGGCGTCGGCAGCGGCCTCGGTCGCCTTGGGCTCGGCCTCGTACACGTTGGTGTGCATCGGCTCGATGTCGAGCGCCAGCGAGCGGATCTCCTTGACCAGGACCTTGAACGACTCGGGGATGCCGGCAGACGGGACGTTCTCGCCCTTGACGATGGACTCGTAGGTCTTGACGCGGCCCACGGTGTCGTCGGACTTGACGGTGAGGATCTCCTGCAGCACGTTGGACGCGCCGTACGCGTACAGGGCCCACACCTCCATCTCGCCGAAGCGCTGGCCGCCGAACTGCGCCTTGCCGCCCAGCGGCTGCTGGGTCACGAGGCTGTAGGGGCCCGTCGAGCGCGCGTGGATCTTGTCGTCGACCATGTGGCCGAGCTTCAGGATGTAGGAGATGCCCACGGTGATCGGCTCGCGGAACTCCTCGCCGGAACGGCCGTCGTACAGCACGGTCTTGCCGCGCTCGTCGAGCTGCGTCACGAACTCGGGGCGCATGTGCTCGCCGTAGCGCTCGCGGGCGAGGTTGACCATGTTCTTGTTGGCGCGGCGGATGACCTCGGCGATCTCGTCCTCGGACGCGCCGTCGAAGACCGGGGTGGCCGTGAAGAACGGACCCGGCACGTAGGCGTCGGAATCGGCCGAATCGGGATCCCAGCCGCAGGCGGCGGCCCAGCCGAGGTGGCACTCGAGCAGCTGGCCGACGTTCATACGGGACGGGACGCCCAGCGGGTTCAAGATGACGTCGACCGGGGTGCCGTCGGCCATGTAGGGCATGTCCTCGACGGGCAGGACCTCGCAGATGACGCCCTTGTTGCCGTGGCGGCCGGCGATCTTGTCGCCCTGCTGGATCTTGCGGCGCTGCGCGACGTAGACGCGCACCTGCTCGTTGACGCCGGGGGCCAAATCGTCGCCGGCCTCGCGGCTGAAGCGGACGACGTCGATGACGCGGCCGTAGGAGCCGTGCGGCATCTTGAGGGAGGTGTCGCGAACGTCGTGGGCCTTCGCGCCGAAGATGGCGCGCAGCAGGCGCTCCTCGGCGGTCAGAGCGCTCTCGCCCTTGGGCGTGACCTTGCCGACCAGGATGTCGCCCGGGCCGACCTCGGCGCCGATGCGGATGATGCCGTCCTCGTCGAGGTTCGCGAGCATGTCCTCGGACAGGTTCGGGATCTCGCGGGTGATCTCCTCGGGGCCGAGCTTGGTGTCGCGGGCGTCGATCTCGTGGCGGGAGATGTTGATGGAGGTCAGCAGGTCCTCGGAGACCAGGCGCTCGGAGACGACGATGCCGTCCTCGTAGTTGAAGCCCTCCCACGGCATGTAGGCCACGACCAGGTTCTGGCCGAGCGCGAGCTCGCCGTGATCGGTCGAGGGGCCGTCGGCCAGCGGCTGGCCCTCGACGACCTCGTCGCCCACGCGCACGAGCGGGCGGTGGTTGATGCAGGTGGACTGGTTGGAGCGCTGGTACTTGGGCAGGTGGTACTCCTCCAGGCCCTCAGCGGACTTCACCGTGATCTTGGAGGCGTCGGCGAACACGACCTCGCCGGCGTGCTTGGCCAGCGTGACCTCGCCGGAGTCGATCGCGGCGCGGCGCTCCATGCCGGTGCCGACGTACGGGGCGATCGGGTGCAGCAGGGGCACGGCCTGGCGCTGCATGTTCGCGCCCATGAGGGTACGCTTGGCGTCGTCGTGCTCGAGGAACGGGATGAGGGTAGCTGCGACGGACAGCATCTGGCGCGGGGAGACGTCCATGTAGTCGATGTCGTCCACCGGCACGTCAGCCGGCGCGCCGAAGGAGCCGTCGAAGTCGCGCGTACGGGCGACGACGGAGTGCGGACGGACCACGTTGCCCTCGGCGTCGGTCGACACGAACTCGCGGGTGACCGGGTCGATCGGGGTGTTGGCCGGCGCGATGATGTGGTTCTCTTCCTCGTCGGCGGTCATCCAGTCGATCTGGTCGGTGACGCGGCCGTTCTCGACGCGACGGTACGGGGCCTCGATGAAGCCGTACTCGTTCACGCGGGCGTACAGCGCCAGCGAGCCGATCAGGCCGATGTTGGGGCCTTCGGGCGTCTCGATGGGGCACATACGGGAGTAGTGGGAGTTGTGGACGTCGCGCACGGCGGTGGGCACGTTCGTGCGGCGGCTGGAGCCCGACTTGTGGCCGGCGAGGCCGCCGGGGCCGAGGGCGGACAGGCGGCGCTTGTGGGTAAGACCGGTCAGCGGGTTCGCCTGGTCCATGAACTGGGACAGCTGCGAGGAGCCGAAGAACTCCTTGATGGCCGCCACGATCGGGCGGATGTTGATGAGCGACTGCGGGGTGATCTCGTCGATGTCCTGGGAGCTCATGCGCTCGCGGACGACGCGCTCCATGCGGCTCATGCCGATGCGGAACTGGTTGGCCACCAGCTCGCCCACCGTGCGGATGCGGCGGTTGCCGAAGTGGTCGATGTCGTCGGTCTTGAAGCCGTTCTCGCCCGCGGCGAGCGCCAGCAGGTAGCGAAGGGTGGCGACGATGTCCTCGTCGGTGAGGATGGCGACCTCTTCGGAGGTGGTGAGGCCGAGCTTCTTGTTGACCTTGTAGCGGCCCACGCGCGCCAGGTCGTAGCGCTGCGGGTTGAACAGCAGACCCTCGAGCAGGCTGCGGGAGGCGTCGACCGTGGGCGGCTCGCCCGGACGCAGGCGGCGGTAGATCTCGATGAGAGCGTCCTCGCGGGTCAGCGCGGTGTCGCGCTCGATGGTGCGCTTCACCACGTCGGAGTCGCCGAGCAGCTCGATGATCTCGTCGTTGGTGGGGGCGATGCCGAGGGCGCGCAGGAACATGGTCGCGGACTGCTTGCGCTTGCGGTCGATGGAGACCACGAGCTGGTCGCGCTTGTCGACCTCGAACTCAAGCCACGCGCCGCGCGCGGGGATGATCTGCGCCTTGTAGACCTGCTTGCCGCCGTCCATCTCGGAGGAGTAGTACACGCCGGGTGAACGCACGAGCTGGGAGACGACGATGCGCTCCGTGCCGTTGATGATGAAGGTGCCCTGGTCGGTCATCATGGGGAAGTCGCCCATGAACACGAGCTGCTCCTTGATCTCGCCGGTCTCCTTGTTGGTGAGACGGACGTCGGTCAGAAGCGGGGCCTGGTAGGTCATGTCCTTTTCGCGGCACTCCTCGACGGTGTGCGCGGGGTCGCCGAACTGGTGCTCGCCGAACGTCACCTCCAGAACGTGATTCTGGCTCTGGATGGGGCTGGATTCCTTGAACGCCTCTCGAAGGCCCTCGCCCATGAAGCGCTCGAAGGACTGCTTCTGAACGGAGATGAGGTTAGGCAGCTCCATCGCCTCGGGAATTTTCCCAAAATTGACGCGGGTGCGCTCTGTTGCCGTTACGGCCTGTGTAGACTTCTGCACCAGGTGTTTCCTCCTTCGCGGGAAAAACGGGTGGTCGGCATCCGTCCGTGCATACACGAAGACTTCTGCCAGTTATCGCAACCTATTAGTTTAGCAGGTGCCTTCCGTTCGGCAAGAAAAGTCTTGACTTACGGAAGTTTTTGGACTAGCTATTTTTTTCGTTCTTAAAGCCGCTGGTAAACCTCGTTATCACGAACATATGTTCATGAGTTTTCCGTGAACCGCCGCCCGATCTCTCGGATGCTGAGGGCACAGGGCCCCGTCCCGAAAAGTTCCAGCCCGAAGGAACAGGTTGGTGGGTATAAGCCGCACAAAGAGGCGCGAGGAAGGCGGCACCGATGTTCAGCCCATTCAAAGATGCCCACGGACGGCCGAAGACGCTTGCCGAGGTGACCTACGCGGATCTCGACCAGCTGCGCGAGCTCGAGGAGGGCTACGCGCTCGAGTTCAAGCGGAGCCTCTCCCCCACCGTGCTGAAGAAGCTGCCCAAGATCATCGCCTCGTTCGCCAACTCCGCAGGCGGCTGGCTCGTCATCGGCATCGCCGACGACGACAAGAGCACGTGCCCCTTGCCGCGCCTCTCGGCGGACTACAGCCAGATCATCGGCGAATCCTGCCGCCGTCACATCACGCCCGCGCCGCGCATCGACGTGCGCTTCGTGACCGACCCCGCCGCGCCCGACGAGGGCGTCGTCATCGTGCAGGTGCTCGAAGGCGACTTCCCGCCGTATGTGGCCGATGGCGTCGTGGACGTGCGCGAGGGCTCGACCTCGGGGCCCGCGGCGAGCTCGGCGCTCGTCGAGCTGTACGGCAAGGCGACGCGAAGGCGCCTAGAGGTCCGGGAGTTCTGCCGCCGCACGGTGTTCTACACGGCAGAGGACATGCCGCTGTTCAACCTGTACGTGTTCCGCATGGGAAGCCGGGCCGCAGACGCCCCGTCGCGCGACGAGCTCAACGAGCACGCCGCCTGCATGCGGACCGCCTTCAAGCGGCAGGGGCTCGCCTGCCGCGTCCACCACGCGCACGACTCCCTCATCTTCAGCGTCCCCACGCGCGACGATCCGCGCACCCCGCACTCGGCCATCGAGCTGTTCGGCGACGAGTCCATCAAGCTCTCGGTGCCGGCGGTGCTGGTCGGAGGCGACGAGTACGAGCACGCGCTCGCGCGGCTCAACCTCACGCGCCACGAGCGGGCGGGAGGGCAGGCGCCCCTGCGCATCATGAGCGCGAGCGACACCCTCGCCCGCGTGACCCGCATGGCGTCGATCCTCGACCGCTACGTCCGCGCGCGCGGACTCGCCTGGCAGCAGTTCGCCGTGGCCTACGAGCTCGAGAACCTCGCCGGCGTGGTGCTGTGGAGCGAAGAGCCGCTCTACCTCGAGTACGTCGACGAGCGCGGGCCGCTGTACTGCGCCACCACCGACTGCCTGTCGCGCGTGCGCTACCTCGACGACGGGGCGCACAACTCGTTTAGGGCTCGACAGTTCGCCGGCAGCCATTTCTTCGAGGCCTGCGGCCTGCCCCTCGGCTCGCCCGACGCGCGGGACAACCAGCTCGTCGACGCCCTCTTGCGCAGTTAGGGAAACGCCGATCGATTGCTTTCGCGGAGCACGCCACAGTGCCGACCGGCGCGGAATGAATTGGTCGGTGTTTCCCAAAAAGACGGGGTCCGGCGCTTCCCGAGAAGCACCGGACCCCGTCCCCTCAAGCACCAGCCCGAAATATCGGTTGGCGGAAGGCCGTTTATGCCTCCTGCTTGTAGAAGCTCTTTAAGGCGCCGAAGATGACCGCGGCGAGAGCGGCGCCCACGAGCGGCGCGAAGATGAACACCCAGACCTGGTCGAGCGCCACGGCGTTGCCCTCGAAGGCCATGACGAGCGCAGGACCGAAGCTGCGCGCCGGGTTGACGGACGTGCCGGTCAGAGGAATGCCCATGATGTGCACGAACGCGAGCGTCAGGCCGATCACCAGGCCGGCGAAATGCCCGGTCTTGCCGTCGGCGGTCACGCCGAGGATGGTAAGCACGAACACCATCGTGAGGATGACCTCGACGAGGACGGCGCCGAACATCGAGATGCCGGTCGAGGAGGCCTCGCCGTAGCCGTTGCAGCCAAGGCCGGTCGCGGCGACGCCGCCGAGGTCGGCACAGTTGTTGATCACGAGCATGAGCACGAGCGCGGCGACGATCGCGCCGATGAACTGGGCGATCCAATAGCCGAACAGGTCCTTCAGGGAGATGCGCTTGTCAACGAACAGGCCGAAGGTCACCGCAGGGTTGATATGGCAGCCGGACACGTTGCCGATGGCGAACGCCATGGCGACGATCGACAGGCCGAACGCGAACGCGATGCCGAGGTTGCCGAGCACCGAGCCGGCGACCGCCGCGCTGCCGCAGCCGAAGAACGTGAGCACGAAGGTGCCGAGCGCCTCGGCGCCATACTTCTTGATCGAATTGCTATCCACTGGAAACCCTCCTTCAGATGCGCCGCCCCCTGCGGCGCAAACGTGCGGTAGTTAACCAGCGGCGAAGGTTTCAGACAAGGCCTTTCGGCCCTCTTCAAGGAGATGTTGAAGGCATGGACCTGCAGACGGGCCCGCTTCGCGCAGAAAAAGACCCGACGGCCATCGCCGCCGGGTCCATACCGATCGAATGCTTGCCGCCGCGTTAGCGCTTGAGGCCGCCGCGCTCGTCGATGGCCTCCCAGAAGGCGTCGCGGAACCGCGGGTCCTCGGCGGCCATCAGGGCGTTCGTGGCCATCCAGCCGCTCGGCGTGCCGGTGTCGTAGCCGGACAGCGGGTCGATGACCACGGCGTACATGGCCTCGCGCTCGAGGCTGCGCGCCATGGCGTCGGTGAGCTGGATCTCTCCGCCCTTGCCCGGCTCCTGGTCGCCCAAAAGGTCCATGACCAGAGGACTCAGCAGGTAGCGGCCTACGATGTAGAGGTTGGAGGGGGCGTCCTCGGGAGCGGGCTTCTCCACCAGGCCGGAGACGCGCCACACGGCACCGGGCTCGTCGTCGGCCGGCTCGCCGCTGCCCGGGACCGTGCCCACGCGCTCGCCGGCGATCACGCCGTAGCGGCTGACCTCCTCGGGCGAGCAGGGGGCGACGGCGATCACGGAGGCGCCGGCGTGGGCCTGCGAGACGGCCATCATCTTGGTGCAGATATCGCGCGAGGGCACGACGTAGTCGCCCAGCAGCACCAGGAAGCTCTCGCCGGCGACGGCGTCGGCGGCGGAGCGGATGGCGTGGCCGAGGCCGCGGGGCTCGTACTGATAGCGGAAGTCGACCGGCATGCTGCCGGCAGCGGCGACGGCGTCGGCGTAGGCCGCCTTGCCGCGCTCGCGCAGCAGGCCCTCGAGCGAGCGATCGGGCTGGAAGTAGCTCAGCAGCTCGGGCTTGCCCGGCGACGTGACGATGATGACGTCATCGACCTCCTCGGGAGCAAGCGCCTCCTCGACCACGTACTGTATGACCGGTTTGTCGAGCACCGGCAGCATCTCTTTGGGGGTGCACTTGGTCGAGGGCAGGAAGCGGGTGCCTAGACCAGCGGCAGGTATGATGGCCTTCATCTCAGAAATCTATTCCTTTCGCAAACGCGCATGCAAAGCAAGCGCATCTAAATAACAAGCGCATATCTCTGCGCTCGGGATACCTATTGAGCCAGCGTACCCCAAAGCGGCCGCTTATGGGGCAGAAGGGTGAAAATTGCGCCGGAAATGCGCAGATATAAAGCGTCCGTTACGTCCATTTCCATACCAGTGTAAACGAATGTAAAGCCCCCCTTACAGCATCTGATGGAACGAGGCGGCCATCGTCGCCATGGAGACGCGCCAGGCGCTCCCCTGCGGGTCGAGATTCCTCGAGCCGTCCTCCATGGTCTTGCCGCTCATGATGCCGCGATCGACGATCCAGCCCATGGCGGGACGCGCCCATTCCGACACGTTCTCCCAGCCGGGGATGGATGCCGCCTCATCGAGGTCGCTCGAGACGTCCAGCCCGGCGACCCGGGACGCGTAGTTGCACAGCATGACGGCGAGCTGCTCGCGCGTCACCGGCTCATTCGGACCAAACGTCGTGTACGCGCCGCTCTCGTCCCTATAGCCGTTGATGACGCCCGTGGCACGCGCCCACGCGATGGCGGGGGCGTAGTACGCGTCTTCGTCCACGTCGTCGAACGGGTCGGCTGCAACCGTCGGTTCACCCGCCATGCGGTGCAAGATCACCGCGACCTGCCCGCGCGTGATGGGGTCGTAGGTGCCGAACAGGTCGGAATCGGTGTATCCGGACATCAGCCCATGGTCGACGGCGTATTCGAACAGGCCACCCTGGGTGTACCACTCGCCCTCGCGGATGTCTGAGAACCCGTAGTAGCCCTGATCCGGCTCGGGGTCCGGCTCAGGCTCGGGCTCGACGTAGCGCGTGATGCCGTACATGAACCCGCGGGAAAGCTCGCCGAACGAGATGACGCGCCCCCAGTGGATAGATGCGTTGTAGTTGCCCTCGGCGACAACGACGCCCCCGTCGCGCACCTCGAGCACCACGACCGTGTGCGTGTCGTAATTGACGCGCAGGATGTCTCCGACCCGAACCTGGGAGAGGTCCTCGTACGTCGTGCCGGGATTGGACCCGAAGGCCGCGTCGCTCAGGATGAGCGCGAACGCGTGGCAGCCATAGCCCGCCTGGTAGAGTGCCGGGCTGAGATAGTAGTCGTCATTCGTCCATCGCATGCCCTCCGGGTACTGGGCGCGCAGCGCGACGATGCGCTCATAGGCCTCCTGCTCGCTGACGGAGGCGCCCTGCGCCGCATATGCCGGCTGGGCCCCGATCGCGAGCGCTGCGGGCATGCCCATCACCAGCGCCAGCGCCGCCATGAGCGCCAACGCGAAGCGCCGCGCGCGTCCGGAGATTTCCGACAGTCGTTGCATCCCGATCACCCTGTCCCCTTGGCAATAGAACTTCAGACTCGAATCGCCTCGACTATCGCACAGCCGCGGGACGCCCGATGCGGCCCTTAGGCGAGCGAGGGCCATGGTCCGGCAACCGTCAAGAAGCCGCCGGGGCGCTGCCGGGGCGCGAGGACAGACCCGGAAAGGCGACGATGGACAGCTGCGCGCCCGCAGGCACTCCCCCGCAGGCGCGCAGCCGCCCCTCACCACCCCCGAAAAGGGATGTATACGAGTTTGTCATTGTTTTTTGGTGCCATCTCGCCACATGCGCCGCACCCGTTTGCATTTCCGCAGGATTCAACTGGGGAAATGCTGAGGGGTGCAGCGCGTGTGCAGAAAGGGCGCTCAAAAACAATGACGAACTCAACCTATGACCCTTATAGGTTTTATTTTGAGCAGATTTTTATGCAGTTTCTTGATGAGAATATACAATTTGCACTATAAGGGTGCTCAGGCCGGCGAATCGCTCGGCTCAGGCCCCGCTCATCCGCACAACAAAAGGCCCGGACGATCCGGGCCTTTTCGACGATATGCACATCGCCGCGCTATCAGATGAAGGCAGATGACGCAAAAGGGCGCCCGCCCGCGGAAAGGAAAGCGAAGACGGACGGGCGCCGTGCCATACAACCTGTTAGCCGACGAGCTCCTTGACGACGGCAAGCAGGTTCTCCACCTCGTCGATCTTGGTGCAACCGGTCTGCTTGTCGATGATCGAGCTGTAGACGTGCGGGATGATCTTGGGCACGCCCGCGTCGAGGATGATCTGCATGATCTCGCGGAAGTTCTCGGGCGTGATGCCGCCAGTCGGCTCCAGGCAGAAATCCGCCTCGGCGCATGCCTCGGACACGGCCTTGAGCTCATCGGCGCACTTGAGACCACCCATCGGGAAGAACTTGATGGAGTTGCCGCCCATCTCCTTGATGATGGCGATGGCGGTCTTCACGGGGATGTCGGCGGGCTCGGCGCACTCGCGCGACAGCGGGCCGGTGGACACGCGCACCAGGCCCGGCGTGCCGGACGGAGCGACCATCGCGTTGATGTGGCAGTCATCGTTGCCCACGTTGGCGCGCGTCCAGCCCACGGCGCAGAACGCCTGGTTGAAATGGTGCGCCTTGACCGTCTTGGCGACCTCCGCCACGGCGCGCCACTGGTTGGGGTTGCCGCCGCCCAGGCCCACGGACAGGTTGCCCTCCAGCACGTCCATGTAGCGCTCCATGTCCTCGACCGCGCTCGGGACATCCGGATAATCGGCGGTCAGGACGCCGACCTCGACGTGCTTCTCGGCCGCCTCGTAGATCTCGCGCGCGTTGTCCAGGCTACCGGCCAGGACGTTCAAGCACACACGGTCGTTGTAGTAGTTGATTCCAGTTGCCATGTTGCTCTATGCCTCCATAATCTTCTTTAGCTTCTCGACGATAAGCTCCTTGTCGCCCTCGACGAGCGGGCGAGGATCGAAATCGATCTTCCCGAGGTTCAAGAACTCGGTGCGCGCCCAAACGGTCGGATCGCCGTCAAGAAGCGCGTCGTTGACGGCAGTCATGGTCTTGCCCTGGGCGGCGTGAGCCGATGCGTCCAGCGTCACGCGGCAGCGCCAGATGGCACGGCCCGCCTCATCTTGGATGACCTCCGCGTTGAGGCCGTCGATGGCGCCCACGTGCTCGGCGAGCCAGGTGGCGCACTCGAGGTTGTGGCGCGCCTGCGCCTCATGGTCGCGCTCGTCGTACTGGTCGAGCGCCGCCAACAGGCCCATGATCTGCTCCTTGCCCACCTTCATTGCGCGACCGATGCCGTGGTACTGCTTGCGCACGGCGTCGATGATGTCGGCGCGGCCGCACACGAAGCCGGACGTCGTGGCCTCCAGCGCCTTCGCGCCGCTGTAGCACACCAGGTCGGCACCGAGGGCGATGTATTTGCGGAAGTCCTCTTCTGCCGCACAGTCCATCATGAACGGGAGCCCGTGCCGATGCGCGATGTCGCGCATGGTCTCGATGTCTACCATGCCCTTCTGCACGCAGTGATGGCTCTTCACGTAGAACAGGGCCACCGTCTTATCGGTGATGGCCTCCTCGATATCGGCGGGAACCACCTCGTTGGCACAACCGACCTCGACCGGCACGCCTCCGCCAAGACGGATCATGGTCGGCATGGGGGCGCCATACTCCACCGAATGGCCCTTTTGGATGATGATCTCGTTGGGCAGACCGTGCGCGTCGGGCAGGCGCACGACATCGCTCCACCTACCATGCGTCACGAGCGCGGCAACCGACAGGGCGATGGCCGCGGACGCGCACGACGTGGGGCAAGCGTCCTCGGCACCGGTATGCTGGGCAATCAGCTCACCGGCGCGCTTCATGAGGTCGTCGATGACCACGTAGGACTGCCCGCCCGCCACCGCTGCGGCCGCCACGCGGTCGCTGATGGTCGAAACGCCGAGCTTGGTCATACGGCCGCTTGCGTTAATCACGCGCGGCAGGCCTATCTCCGTGTAAACGCTCATTGGCTCTCCTTCGTGCGCGCCCGGATGAACCGGGCGCGCGTTATCGACATAGTGGTGAAAGTCACCGGGCAGGCGCGCTCGCCTACTGAATGAAGATCGCGCCCAGGATCATGGCGCCCAGGATTGCGCCGCCGGTCATCTCCTTGCCCCACTTGTAGAAGATGGCGGAGCCGATGATGGCGCCGATACCTGCGTAGACGTTGTAGGTGGTGGCGCAGATGACGATCATGGGGGCAAGATAGCGACCGGAAGCGTTGCCGGCGCCCATCATGATGCCCGTGCCGCCCACGGCGACGCCGGAGGGAACCAGCTTGCGGATGATGATGATCACCGCGCCGATTACCAGACCCACGATGGCACCGAAGATGAGGGCCACGAAGAAGTTGGACAGCGGGAAATCCCAGCCCATGGAAAGCAGCAGGCCCGGGATGCCAATGCCCACGCCGGTCATGAGGGAACCACCGATATCGAGCAGGCCCACAAGCGGACCCTCGAGGATGCGTGCGATCAGGAAGCCGGCGGCGAAGCCTGCTGCCGCGCTGAAGTCGCCCGTCTCCAGGCCGCCCTGGAGCATGGCCACGATGGACACCTCGTTGAACGCTCCCGTACCGTGGCTGATGTAGAGATACGTGCCGGCGAAGATGGACGCGGCGGCACCCATCACGAGCAGGATGAAGGTCCAGTCCTTCATCAGGAGCTCGTTGAGCTTATCCATAAAGGACATCTTTTCGTTTTCCATAAAGCACACCCCTTACGCTGCCGCGACGAAGAACTGGTCGAAGAACCCGCGGAAGTACGCGATGGCCACGAACATGATGATGACGATGGCGATGAGGAGGCGCACCACGTTGGACTTGTAGCCGTGCTCCTCAGCGGACTTGCCGACCAGGATGCCGAGCACCAGGCCGGGCAGAGCGTTACCGGTCACCAAAGCGGAAATGCCGCCCAGGACCGTGGCCCACATGCCGCACATCTTGCCGCCGTCGATGGCCGCCAGCCAGAAGATGGCGGGCATGACCGGGTTGATGAGGTAGGTGGTGGCGGGGACCAGGACCTCGGAAGCGATGGTGGAGAGCTTCTCCGGGATGATCGCGGAGAGCGTGTTGAGGAAGGCCACCACCACGGCGCCCACGCCGGCGCCCGCAAAGAGCATCTTCGCCGGGTTCTGCAGGGTCTCCTCGACCTTCTTGTTACCCATCAGCAGGATGCCCGCAGCCCAGTTGGGGATGATGCGGTGGAACACGTCCTGGGTGAGCGAACCGGCTGCCACCGCGGAGGCCGCGGAGGAGAACAGGAAGCCCAGGCCGAACGAGAAGTGCGAGATGGGGTCTCCGCCGCAGGCGTTGAGCTCGCCCAGGGTCCTGAACGAACCCATGGCCTGCACTTCGGGAGCGCGGAACATGCGCGCGGCACCCGCCGCGAGGCAGCCGCCTCCGATGGCACCAATGATGAGCGAATAGATAAGAACCTCGATCATCTGTTTTCCCTTTCGTTGATGTTCAGGTACTTGACGTCCACGACGATTCGCGCCGTCACCTCATAGGTGCGCTTCTGGCGGGGCCAGAAGAACAGCATGAAGTGCTCGGTGGTCTCCTCCACATCGACCTGGTCGAAGTAGACCTCCTTGGCCTCCATGTGGATGATCGGCTGCGTGATCTCCTGGAAGATCTGCTTGCGCATGCGCTGGAACAGCTTCCCGGTCAAATCCTGCAGCGACTCGCCGCGGGCCGTGACGGTCATCGTGTGTTCCTTTTGCTCCAGGAGCTGCACGTCCGAACCGTCGGCGGCGATAGGGGCGGTCTCGCTACTCATCGCCGTGCGCTTCGCGGTAGGCCTGCACCAGGCGCTCGCCCAGCTCCTCGGTATCGAGGAAGCCGAGGCCGACGACCTTGCAGCCCTCCTTGACGGCCGTGTACGCGGCGTCCACGCTGCGAAGCTCATAGCGCGCCGGGTACCCATACTTGGTCTGAGCAGTGAGCGCCCCCGCGCCGCCGCTTCCGCACTGGCTCACGCCGAGATCGGCGTCCATCTCCTTCATGACGTCACCGAGCTTCATGTCGGCAGCCATGCCGGGAATGACATAGGCCTTGCCGCCGGCCTTCTCGACGCCGCGCGCGATAGCGTCGCCCTTGCCCAGGCGATGCCCGATTACCACCAAGATCTCTTTACTCATTGCTCCAGTCCTTCCTTTTCCTTGGCCATTGCCACATCGAGGTGCGTCGCGAGCATAAGCACCTCAGTCTTGTCGGGCTCTTGGCCCGCTTTCGAAAACGCGTCCGCCATGAGATCCGAGGCCATCTCGCGCGCTCGGTCGGAAAGCTCGGCGAAGAGCTCCTCGTCCATCGCGGGCACGTATTCACCTGTTTCGATTCGCTTGAGCAGGCACATCACGTGGTTCGAGAACATGAGGTCGGCGTTGTCGTCCATGTGCACGCCCAATCCGTCGTAGCGACGGGAAATGTCCTCGTACGCGGCGCACAGCGCGTCATCCACGTCGGCGAGGTTGGGGCAGCGATTCTTAAGCTCGGTTAAGGACAGCACTGCTATCACCCCTGCTGTAGATCGTCGTGTGGACCGTGAGGCGCTTGCTCAGGGTCACGCTCTCGCCCATCGCGTCCTGGACCGACTCATCGCAGTCGTCGAGGCTGACGATGTTGAAGTCTGCGACCATGCCGGCCGCGATCTCGCCCAGGCCCGTCAAGCCGAAGTAACGCGCAGGAACGCTGGTGCACTTGCTGACCGCGTCCTCGAAGGACTCGCCGCACGCGATGAGCTTGGACAGCGTCGTCGCCATGTCGAATACCGGGCCGCCCCAGTTCTCCACGTGCAGGTCGCTCGAGATGGAATCGCAGTCAAAGCCCGCGTCCATGGCACGCTGGAATGTCTTGAAGGCGAAACTCGCCACGCCGTGGCCCACATCGAAACGCACCCCGCGCTGGCGACCCTTGACGGCCTGCTCGATGATGGAGCCGTCCTCGTTGAGGATGCCGCCCGGCTTGCCGTGGTAGGCGTGGGTGATGATGTCGCCGGTATCCAGCAGGTCGATGACCTCGCCGAGCGCCGGCGGATAGTTGCCCACGTGCACCATGAGGGGACGGCCGAGCTCATGCGCGGTGCGCGCGGCGATGGCGATGGGCTCCAGGCCCTGATCGCCCACGACGCTTGCGCTCGCACGGGCCTTCAGGCCCACGATGTTGTCGGGATGGGCCAGCACGCACGCCTTCGCGGATTCCACGTCGACCTTTGCCGGATCGTCCAGCTCATGGCCGCGCAGCAGGCCCTCGCGGGAGATGTTCAGCAGCGTGAACACCTTGGTCTGCGCGGTGTCGATGTAGTTGGCGCGAAAGTCGTCGTATGTGTCAGCGCCGCTGCTTCCGGCATCGACGATCGTGGTCGCGCCACGATCGAGCCCCAGCACATCGGGGGCAAGACCCAAAAACGCCTTGGGGTAGCAGTGCGTGTGGATATCGATGAATCCAGGGGTGACGAAGCGGCCTTCCGCATCGATGATCTCGCCTTGCGGCTCGATCTCGGTGCCCACTTCAGCGATGCGCCCGTCTTTGACGAGAATGTCGCCGAACTCGCCGTGCAGACCGGTGCACGGCGACAGCAATCGACCGTTTCTGATGGTCAAGAGCTTCATGTACCACGCTCCTTATCTCACTCGCAGCATGTTCCTTCCGTACGCATCGATGCGCCCGACAGACAGTCCGACTCGCAACCAGGCGCGCATATATATCGGCACAGTCGTTCTGTCTATATCAGGACGGTCCTTATATTATCCCGATACAATTTCTTGGCTATATCGATTCTGTTAATCGGTAGTTTCGGGACGCTGAACGGTTTATTACCTTGCCTAGGGTGCTTTTCGCTAAAATTGGTCCATACCGTTTGCTATAAAAGACTGGGCCTGGAGGATAAGGGTGTACAAATATGAGGAGATCGCCGAGGACATCGAGAACGCGATACGCGAGGGCGCCCTCAAAGCCTATGATCAGCTCCCGACTGTCAAAGAGCTCTGCGAGACCTATAACGTCAGCAAAAGCACCATTACCCAGGTAATTAATGAACTCTCTGCGCGCGGACTCATTGCACGGCGCCGCGGATCGGGCATGTTCGTGAAGAGCTTCGCCAACGAGGCCGATGACTACTGGAGCAAGTACAACCAGATCATCAACTACACCGAGGAGACCGCGCGCAGCGAAGCGGACCAACCCATCACCATCGAGGTCTATGACTTCACCGTCGTGCAGCCGGAAGCAGCCGTGTGCCAGGCGCTCGACCTCGATCGCAAGAGCTTCACGTATTTCGTTACGCGCGGTCGCAAGACCGAGACGGGAACGTTTCTCATCGAGTACATCTATGTCCCGCTGGAGCTCGCCGCGGGCTTCAAATACGACCACGCCAACGGGGCCATCCACACCTTCATCGAAGACAATCTCGGGCTGAAAATCGGAAGCATCCACCGCGCCATCCGCGCGGTCATGCCCACCACCGAGGAACGGGCCCGCCTGCAAATCGCGTATGGCACGCCGCTGCTCGAGATCGAGCAGGTGGGCTTTCTTGCCGACGGCAGGCCATTCGAATACATCCTGTCGCACTACCGTGGCGACCGATACGAATTCCGAACGGTCGACAACCTGTAAGAGGGCCCGCGGGAGAATCGGGCGGAGAGGCGCCAGGGCGTCCAGAGCCTCACGATGCCGCGCAGCCGCCCGCGGCGCACGCGCCTACACGTGCACGTTTCCGCTGCCGATGCCCATGACCGGCTCGTCGAGCGGCAGCCAGTCCACCACCCGCTCGATGGCGCGGTTCCAGTATTCCCAGGTATGGCCGCCGGCGGCCTCCTCGTAGGTCACCGAGAACCCTTGTGCGTCCAGCTCGCGGGCCACATCCCGGTTCGCGGCGAGCAGCGAGTCCTCCGTCCCGCACGACACGTAGATCCGCGGAAGCGGCCCGCCCGATGCGACCAGCCGACCCGCAAGCCACAGCGGGTCGCGATCGCTGCCCGCGACGGCATCCGGATCGCCGTAGACCGCCTTCGCGAACCTGCGGGACTGGAAGAACGTCGAGGTGTCGTCGGTCCGCTCGGATACCCCGTCGACGAGCAGCGCGCCCGACATCGAGGCGATGGCGCCGAACGTATCCGCGTATTTGAGCCCGTTGCGGAGCGCACCGTAGCCTCCCATGGAGAGCCCGCCGATAAAGGTGTCCTCGCGGCGACGGGACAGGGGGAACATCGCGCGCGTGAGGGCGACGAGCTCCTCGCCGATAAAGCGGCCGTAGTAGTCGTGGGCCGCGGGCTGGTCGAGGTAGAACATGTTGTCGCCCGAGGGCATGACGACGGCCAGGTCGCGCTCCTCGGCCCAGCGCTGAATGCAGGTGCCGCTTACCCAGTCCGTATAGTTGCCGAAGATGCCGTGCAGCAGATAGAGCGTCTTGAACCCGCCCGTGGGCTCGTTGGGCATGTAGCGGGCGCCGTCCTCCTCGGCGCGAACCGCCTCGACCTGCTTGTCCACAGGAAGAATCACGTTTATCGGCACCGTTCTCATGAGCATGGACGAGAAGCAGTTTACGGTGATCAGCGCCATGGGTACCCCTTTGGATGAGGCGCGACCCATCTCAGATGGTCGCGCAAAACCCCTCGGCCCCGCACGGTGGGGAAACCTCACCGCAAAACAGCAGGAACGAGGGGGTTGCTATTTCTTGAACATGAATTTGGTATCAAATCGGGAAGTACAGATGGAAAACGGCCATATCCGACAAGCCTGTGGACTGCGGTTTCTTTGCCAGACCGATTCCGGAGACCCCGGAAGGGGCCTTCGACCCGCCTCAAAGCAGCCCTTCTTGCACGCGAGTTGATACCAAATTCAAAACAGGGCGTCTCCGCACCTTGATAAAATCTTTTACCTCTGCGGTTCTGCACGCGGGCGGATACAGCGGCCTCCCCACGCGTTCCGGACGCCCCGCACGGCCAAGACCGGTGAGAAATCGCTGCCCTACTGCACCGACGCCAGCAGCGAGCGGATCGACTCCATCTGCTCGGGCGTCGCCTGGACGGCCGGCTCGTTGATCTTGGTGGAGATCGGAAGGCCCTTGATGTTCACCGCGGCCTTGATCGCCGAGATGAACAGGTCGCACGTGTCGTACACCGCCATGAGCTGCGAGATGCGCTCGGCGCACGAAACCGCGGTCGCGAAGTCGCCGCCCTGATAGGCGGCATGCATCTTGGCGAACAGCTCGGGCTCGACGTTGGTGAGACCGCACAGGACGCCGTTGCCGCCGGACACGCGGTTGACGAGGTAGTACTCATCGAAACCGGACAGCACGGAGAACTCCGGGTTCACCTTGCGCACCTCGGCGATCACCTTGCGGGTATGGCTGATGGTGTCGACCGTGTCCTTGATGCCGCAGATGTTCTTGTGCTCGCGCGCCAGGTTGGCCACAAGATCAGGGGTGAGATCCGAACCCGTGCGGGCGGGGAAGTTGTACAGGATGACGGGCAGCTCGGTCGCCTCGGCGATGGCGCCGAAATAGGCCTTCGCGGTCGGCGCGGACGGCCCGAAGTAGTACGGGGAGACCGCCACGACGCCATCGGCCGCGACCTGCTCGGCGAACTTCGTGAACTCGATCACGTTGGCGAGCATGGTGTCGCCCACACCTGCCAGCACCTTCATGCGGCCCGCGACGCGCTCGACCGCAAACGCCAGCGCCGCCTTCTTGTCCTCCAGCGAGAAGCTGAAGAACTCGCCGATGCTGCCGAACAGCAGCACGCCGTCGATCCCGGCATCGGCCAGATGGTCGAGATGCTTGCCCCACAGCTCGTAATCGATCTTGCCCTCATCGTCGGTGATGGTGATCGACGGGCAGTAGATACCTTCAAACATGGTTGACGCTCCTCTCGGGGCACAGCCCCGCCTATCAAGGGATACCAGTGCGAGGCTCAGACGGCCCCACGCATTCCGTGCGCCCTACAGCGTAAGACCGTAGGCGCGCACGGCGTTGTTCATAAAGAAGCCCTCGTCGTCGCCGAACGCATCGCGCAGGAGGCCGAAGTGCTCCTCGAAGGAGGAGTACATCTCCACGACCGGCCAGTTGGACGCATAGAGCAGCCTGTCGGCGCCAAACGTCTCGCGCACGAACGCAAGCAGTTCGGACACGAAGCCGCGATCGGAAGTGGGGTAGCCCGAAACCTTGACGTACAGGTTGGGCAGGTCGGCGAACTTCCTCATGACCGCGCACCACGGCTCGTCGAGCGCCTCGACATTGCCCAGATGGTTGAGGATCACCGTCTCCTCGGGCACTTGGGCGAACGCCTCGTAGGCGTCCTCGAGCTCGGACACGCGGTTGCACGACTCGAAGGGTATGCCGGCCGCGGCGAGCGCGCGCAGGCCGTCGATAAACGACTGCTCCAGGCAGCGGCCACGGAGCTCGCTATCGATATGCAGTGGCTCGCGGATGCCCGTCGCATGCAGCGGCACGCGCATGCTGGGGCTCACCGTGCTACGCAGCATGGCCGCGCGGATCTTCTCATGCCGAACCATGAGATCGTAGACGATCCGGTCCTCCGCGACGGGGTCGGCGCAATCCACCTCGACGTACACGCCGCCCGCGAACTCGACGCCCGGGAGCTCGCCGTAGAGCGCCTCCAGGTCATCGAACGTGTAGGTACGCGTGATGCTGCCATCGGTGCCCTCGAGCCAAGGAAGGCTTTGCGTCTCGAGGTCCCACACATGGAAGTGGGAATCGATGACCTTCAGATCGGCCATGGGCCCTCCCCCTTACGCCAGCGAGCGGTCAAGGTTGACGTAGCCGCCGTCGACGTTCAGCCATTGGCCCGTGGTGTGCGAGGAGCGGTCGGACAGCAGGAAGCACGTCGTGTCGGCGATCTCCTCGACCGTCGTCATGCGATGGCCCAGCGGGATCTTGTCGGTGATGAGGCTCAGGCGGGCCTGCTGGGCCTCCTCGTCGCCAAAGGACTTGATCCACTTGGCATACAGCGGGGTCCATGCCTCGGCGACCACGATGGCGTTCACGCGGACCTCGTCGGCGACGAGGGCGGCGGCCCATTCGCGCGTGAGGCCAAGGATCGCGCCCTTGGCGGCGGCATAGGCGGACGTCTTGCCCTGGCCGGTCAGCGCGACCTTGGACGAGATGTTCACGACGGAGCCCTTGGACTCCTTCAGATACGGCACCGCCTGGTGGACGAGCTCGAAGTAGTGCGTCAGGTTGTTGTGCAGCGACGCCTCGAATTCCTGCCAGCTCGTGGACTCCAGATCGAGGTTGTCGTTGCGTCCGGCGTTGTTCACGATGCCGTCGATGTGGCCGTACTTCCTGTAGACGTCCTCGACGATGGGCTTGAGCTCATCGGTGTCGTTCAGGTCGATGTAGTGGATGTCGTACTCGTCGGTGATCTCGGAGATCTCCTTGATGAACTCGTCCTCGACACCGTCTTTGCGGTTCAGCACGACCGGGATGGCGCCCTCGCGCGCGAGCTGGAAGACGATTCCCTTGCCGATGCCCTTGAAGCCGCCGGTGACGATGACGACCTTTCCCTTGAGATGCAGATCCATGGGTTTGCTCCTTATCTCCGTGCGCGCCCGGCGCGCCCGCTTACATGTAGTTGCACAGGTGCGGCAGCGCCGTCTCGGTGTAGCCGAGCGCCTCCGCACGGGTCGGCCTGCCGTTGCAGACGTCGATGATCTGGTCGATCAGCCGGTCGCGCAGCTCGATCATGGACTCGGGGCCGTAGATGGTCGCCGAGGCGTCGAAATCGATGTTGTCCGCCATGGTCTGCGCGGTGTTGCGGTTTGCGGTCAGGCGCAGCACGGGCGCCACCGCGTTGCCCGTCGGCGTGCCGAGACCCGTGGAGAAGACCACGAGCTGGCACCCGCCGGCGATGATACCCCCCACCGAGGACGCGTCGTTGCCCGGCGTGTCCATGATGACCAGGCCCTCCCCCGCCTTGAGCGGGGCCGCGTACGGGTAGACCGCGGAGATGTCGCTGTGACCGCCCTTGTGGATGCAGCCGAGCGACTTCTCCTCGAGCGTCGTGAGGCCGCCGGCGATATTGCCGGGGCTGGGGTTGCCCTCGCGCATCTCGGCGCCGAACATCTGCACGTACTTCTCGTAGTCGGACACGATCTTGAGCGTCTGCTCGGCGACCTCGGGCGTCTTGCCGCGGCGCGCCAGGATGTGCTCGCCGCCGAAGAGCTCGGGCGTCTCGCACAGCACGGAGGTCGCCCCCTGGGCGACCATCCAGTCCGAGACCTCTCCGATCAGCGGGTTGGCACCCAGGCCGCTCGACGTGTCGGAGCCTCCGCAGTTGGTGCCGAAGATCAGCTCGGAGACGGGGCATTCGACGCGCCGCTCCAGCGACGCCTCGTCGGCGAGCTCGCGCGCGATGCGCGTGCCCTCCTCGACGGCCTTGATGGAGCCGCCGACCTGTTGGATGACAAGCGTCCTGACCGGTTTGTCCGTGCGCTCGCGGATGGCGTCCACGACCAGGTCGTTCTGGCAGCCCTCGCACCCCAGCGACACCGCGAGCACCGAGGCGATATTGGGGTTGGAGGCGAGCCCCGCCATGGTGTCGATCGTCATCTGCTGATCGCGCGCGACCTGCGAGCAGCCGTTTTGGTTGTGGAACGTGACGCAGCCGTCGACCGCGCGCGCGATGCGCTCGGTGGTGTCGGAGGCGCAGATGCTCGTGGGGAGGATGAGCACGTGGTTGCGGATGCCCACGCGGCCGTCGCTGCGGCGATAGCCCCAAAAGGTGCGCGTCGGCCCCGCCTCGACATGCCGCTCGGCGACGCGCGAGGTGTCCTGCCTGGCGGCATCGGCGTCTTTGAGCTCGTCGGAGCTCGCACAATTGTGCACGTGCACGTGCTCGCCCGCCTTGATGTCCGATGTCGCGACGCCGATGTACTCGCCGTACTTCACCACGGTCTGCCCCTTGGCGATATCGCAGCGCGCGATCTTGTGGAACAGCGGGATGTCCTGCACCGCCGTCACCGCCCCCTCGCTGCCGTCGGGCAGCGAGAAGACCGCGGTCTCGCCCGAGCTCAGCGGGTAGATGGCGACCACGACATTGTCCCTGGCATCGATAGCTACGGAGTTCCTCATACCGTTCCTCCCAGTTGATCGCCGAGCAAGACCGCTCGCTCGTGTTTCATGAAGACAGGCGGGTTGTGGTGTTTCTAATTGTTCCTATATAGGAACTCTGTTCTGTATTACAACTTCAGTATAGCCTCACGAAACGCGTTTTCAAGTGAGTTGGACCACGATTCCGAGGAGCAGACCATGGAGCAGGACGTCAAGCAGCATCGCGCGACCCAACGCGTCCTCGCCGTGCTGGAGCAGCTGACGGCGCACCCCGAGGGCCTCACGTTCACCGAGCTCTGCCACGCGCTCGATGCGCCCAAAAGCAGCCTCTCCCCCATCTTGCACACCATGGCGGGCAGCGGGTTCATCGCGCTCGACGAGCACGGGGCGCGCTACCGCGTGGGCATCAAGACCTATGTGGCGGGCAGGGCCTACGACCGCACCGATTCGGACATGCGCCTGCTCAGAGAGGTGGTCAGAGGCGTTGTCGACGCCTGCGACGAAACGGCGCAGGTCGGCATCCTCGATGGCGCGTCGGTGCTCTACATCCTGCGCATCGATTCCTCACAGCCCGTCCGCCTCAAATCCGAGGTGGGGACCCTGCCGGCGTACTGCACCGCGATCGGGAAGGCCCTGCTGAGCGAGAAGGCCCGTCCGGACCTGGAGGCGCTGCTCCCGCAGCGATTCGAGCGCTTCACGGATGCAACGCTTCGCTCTATCGACGAGCTTGAACCGGAGCTCGAGGCGATCCGTTGCACCGGGTTCGCCTACGATCGTCGCGAGACCGACGATGCGATCACCTGCGTGGCCACCCCCGTGCACGCGCGCGGCTCCGTGGGCTACGGCCTGGGGGTCTCCGTCCCCGCGTACCGGTTCACGCCCGAGAAGGAACTGCTCATCAAGCAGGCGCTGTCCTCTGCGCGCGCCGAGCTCGAGCGGGCGCTGTCGTAGGGATCCAGACCTGGAGAAGCTCTGACCGATCGCCCGCGCGCCACGCTGTCGCACCGATGCGGGCGTCTTGAGCCATAAAAAAACGGGGCCCGGTTGCCCGGACCCCGCATGCGTTCCGCTTATGCGGCGCGCGAAAGCAGACGAGTCGTCTGCAAGAAGTTACTTGATGGAGACGGCAGCGCCGGCAGCCTCGAGCTTCTCCTTGGCAGCGTCGGCGTCCTCCTTCTTGACACCCTCGAGAACGGCCTTGGGAGCGCCCTCGACGACCTCCTTGGCCTCCTTGAGGCCGAGGGAAGTGAGCTCGCGGACGACCTTGATGACCTGGATCTTGTTGTCGCCGAAGCCCTCGAGCACGACGTCAAACTCGGTCTTCTCCTCCTCCTCGGCGGCACCGCCAGCAGCGGGGGCGGCGACGACGGCGGCAGGAGCAGCGGCGGAAACGCCGAAGGTGTCCTCGATAGCCTTCACGAGCTCGGAAGCCTCGAGCAGGGTCATTTCCTTAAGGGCCTCGATGATCTCATCGGTGGTAAGCTTAGCCATTTTAAAAATCCTTTCGGTTTCCCTGCGTTTCGCAGGGAGATGTGTGCGATGGCGCTAAGCGCCGGGAACGGGTGCGGCTATGCGGCCGCCTGAAGACGAACCTGGAAACTAGGCTGCCTTCTGCTCGGAGACCTGCTGGATCGAGCGAGCAAGACCGCTGGAAACGCCGTTGACGCAAACAGCGATGTCGCGCGCGAAACCAGAGATGAGGCCGGCGATCTGACCCAGGAGCTGATCCTTGGTGGGCAGCTCGGCGATAGCGTTGACCTCCTCGGCGTTGACCGCCTTGCCCTCGGAGATACCGCCCTTGATCTCAAGGACGCCCTTGGACTTCGTGGCGAACGTCTTGAGGCACTTGGCGGCCTCGACGGGCTCGTTCTCATAGAACACGTAAGCGACCGGACCGACGAGGATATCGTCGATTGCGGGCTGCTCCTGGTTCTGGAGAGCGATGCGCACGAGGTTGTTCTTGTACACCTTCATCTCGGCACCGGTCTCGCGAAGCTGGTGACGCAGCTCCTGAGCCTGCTTAACGGTCATACCCTTGTAGTTGACAACGAACATGCCGTTGTTCTCCTGCAGACGAGACTCGATCTCTGCAACCATGTCGACTTTGTACTGCTGTGGCATTGTTACACCTCCTTCTCGCTTTTCTTAAGGCACGGACCCGTGCAGGACGTGACGGGGGCATGTCTTTAAGAAAAGAAAACCCCCGCGCTGTAGAGAGCGACGGGGGCGAGAAGACATATCTGCTCGACCACCTCGGCTGGCGGGTTACCCCATTGAGCTTTGGAGTCGCTGGGACTCCTTAGCACCGGCTGTCTCTGGCAGCGGATTCGTGCGTGAACCTGTTGTAGTATGCCGTGGCGCGCAGACCGCGTCAAGCGCGCGGTCTAAATTCACGTCCACGACACATGAGCCGTGCGCAGCCCGTGTACGACCGGTGCGTGGCCCGGTCGACGGGCTCCCTATCCCCGCAGCGAGGCGACAAAGCGCTCGAGCCTGCGCAGGCCCTCGTCGAGCGCGTCGTCCGCCACGCAGTAGGAAAGGCGCACGAAGCCCGCGCACCCGAAGCACTCGCCCGGCACGAGCCCCACGCCCGCCTCGACGATAGCGCGCTCGCAGAACTCCTCGGAGCCGAGCCCGGTCTGCGTCACGGGGATGAACGCGTAGAAGGCGCCGGCGGGCTTGACGGCCGGCGGCATGCCCATCTTGTCGAGCGCCTCCAGCACGCGGGTGCGGCGCGCGCGGTAGATATCGAGCATGGGGGTCGGGTCGACCTCGAGCGCACGCGCCGCCGCCGGCATGACGAAGGCGGGCACCGAGGACACCATATATTGGTGCGCCTTGGCGATCTCGGCGGCAATCGGAGCGGCCGCGCTCACCCAACCCAGGCGCCAGCCGGTCATCGCCCACGGCTTGGAGAAGCTGTCCACCACGACGGTGCGGTCCGCGAGCTCGGGGTGGCGCACGGCGAAGCGCTCGTAGGGCCCCTCGTACACCAGGCGGTTGTACACGTCGTCGCAGATCACGAAGATGCCGGCCTCCTCCGCCACGGCGGCGACCGCGTCGAGCGAGGCGGCATCGAGCAGGCAGCCGGTCGGGTTGTTGGGCGTGCAGATGATGATCGCCTTGGTCGCCGGCGTGACGAGCGCGCGCAGCTCGCCCTCGTCGATCTGGAACCCGGCCTCGACCGTGCTCATGAGCACCGGCGTGCCGCGGTTGATGTGCACCGCCGCCTCGTAGAGCGTGAAGGCCGGCACCGGAATGATGACCTCGTCGCCGGGGTCGAGCAGGGCGGCGAGCGTGGCCGAGATGGCCTCGGTGGCGCCGGCCGTCACGGTGACGGCCTCGGGGTCCGCGGGGATTCCCTGGCGCGCCATGTACGCGGCGATGGCGCGGCGCAGCTCCGGCGTGCCGCAGTTCGGCGGATAGTGCGTCTCCCCGCGCGCGAGGGCCGCCGCGACCTCCGCCGAGATCGCGGGCGGCGTATCGAAATCCGGCTCGCCGAGCGCCAGGGGGATGCAATCGGGCTGCTGGGCGGCAAGGGTGTTGATGCGGCGGATGCCGGACGGTTTGATCCGGGCGAACGCCGAGCTTGTTGACTTCATCATGGTGAGACCTTCCGTTATACGTGCTGTTCAGCATAGCACCCGATGGCCCACAGCCTCCCGCACGCGTGTTCTAAACATGGCTGCAATCTTTATCCTTAGCCCCCGCTAGACCTCGTGGATACGGGCCCCTCCGCGTTCATGAGATGGCGTGGAGCGGCGGGACGCTTCCGGTTCCGATGGGTTGAAACGAACCCGTCCCCAACCAACCCATAGAGGCCTGCTGCGGCCGATGCGCTACCATAGGTGCAGCATGCCGTGAAAGGAGGGGTGCGATGCGAGGGGCAAAACGCGATTCTTGTCGCGGCGAGCACGATGCAGCGAGCTTTGCGAACCCGCATGCGCAGCAAGTTCTGCGGCGGGCACGGCCCGTCGAGCTGCATGCCCCTGGCCGTATCGCGCTCATCGACACGAATCCGAATACCGCCGATCCGGCAGCTCAAGCTGTGTTCGACGATTTTTCCGACGCGCTGACCGCCTACGCACGGTCCTCGAGCAGCTCGGTGCCCGACATGGTCCGTTTCGCCTGCAACAAACAGGTCGAGGTTGCTCGCGACGATTCCGATGAACCGAAAGGTTTCGATGCGGCAGTCATCGCCGTATCCCTACCAGCCGATGCGTCGTCCGCCCATCACGTCGACATGCTTGAGCGCGCGTGGCGTGCGTGCACCTTGGAACAGCATGCGCGCGTGTACGCTATCGCCATGACCGACGCCTACGCGCCCGACGCGGCGCGCGACGCGCTGCTCGACCTTGAGACATATTGCGACAGGGGGTACGCGATCTGGTGCGGAGGCATCGCGCTCGGCGCGGGGAACCTGATCGTCCGCACGCGTACGAGTCCTCGCATGGGAACGCTGCGCCGCACGCGCTCGCAGGCGATCGACAGGCTTATCGCCGCAGTCCGCCTTGGCACCAACGTCGACCAGGCGCTTGAGCTCGCCGGCGGCTCGGGCGACCCATCCACCCCCGACATCCTCACCGTGTCCTGCCCCCTCCCCCGCTTCCTCTACCGCCACATAGCGAAGGCATGACCGCAAGGGGCTGTATCGAAAGCGATTTTGGTGCAGCCCCTCTTCCATGCCCGGAATCCCGCGGCGGCCGCGCCCGCCGCGGAAATGAAAAAGGGCGGGGGCCGGCCCTACGCCGGCGCCCCCGCCCCCGCCTTCCTCGATTCCGCGAGGAAGGGCTTGCGTATGTTGTGGCCCGTGGCGACCAGCCTCCACTCGAGCTCCACCTTCTCGAGCCCCCTCAGCGTGAACCTCGTGAAGCCGAGGTTGCGCTTGATGTTGCCGAACGCGGTCTCCACGTCGACGGAGCGCCTCTTCCTCAGGGCGGACCCGGCCTCGCTTCGCAGCATCTCGCTGGCGCGCCCCCTGAACGCGTTCAGGGTCGGGTTCACCCGTATCCGCCTGGGCCGGTCGGCGTCCTCCGACCTCGAGCACCTCGCCCTGATCTGTTTCAATATATCGGACAGGCAGCCGGTCGGTTCTAGGCTGCCAACGGCACCTCCCCTCGGGGACCCTCGTCCCCCGCGAGGGCCGTCTCCATGCGGGACATGAAGGCCTCCATGCGCTCGGCCGGTATCTGGTACCCGATCGTGGAGTGGGGGCGCTGGCGGTTGTAGTAGGCCTCGATGAACTCCACGACCGCGTGCCGGGCCTCCGCCCTGGTCGCCCAGCCCCGGAGCGAGCACATCTCGTTCTTGAGGGTGGCGAAGAAGGACTCCGCCACGGCGTTGTCGTGGCAGCTGCCCGTGCGGCCCACCGAGAGCCTCACGTCGTGCGCGGCCGCCCATTCCGCGAGTGCCCGGCTCGTGTACTGCGAGCCGCGGTCGGAGTGGAATATGGCGCCCCCGGCCACGTAGCCGCGCGACCACGCCATCTCGAGCGCCGAGACGGCGAGCCCGGCCGTCATCCGCTCGGACATCGACCAGCCCACCACCATGCGGGCGGAGAGGTCGATGGCGACGGCCAGGTGGAGCCACCCCTGGCCGGTCCGGAGGTAGGTGATGTCGCCGGCGAGCACGGTCGTCGGCACGGGCGGGCGGAAGCGGCGGCGCACCCGGGCGGGCCCACGTGTGTAGAGGAGACAGCACTGACGCCCACGGACTGCGTGGCGACCGGCGCATGGGCATTGATCTTGCTCTTATACACATCTAGATGTGTATAAGAGACAGCGCCCAGCATCCTCGCCATCATGCCTATCGGGAAGTTCGCCCTCTCCGCCTCCATCAGAAGGTAGCGCTCGGCTACCCCTGGGTCCTGGCGAAGAAGGCCGCGGCTTTTTTTCAGGAACTCGTTCTCCATCTCCAGCTCGCGGATGCGCTTCCTGGCGGACCGCAGCTCGGCGGCCTGGTCGCCGGACGGCCCGGGAGCCGTCTCGCCCAGCTCGCGGCGCCTCTTGAGCACCCAGTCGTTCACGGTTTTAGAGTTGAGCCCGAGCTCGCGGCAGTACTCGGTGATCGGCCTGCCCGACGCTATGACGAAGTCCGCGGTCTCCCTGCGGAACTCGGGCGTGTACTTGTTTGCCGGGTTCTGTCCCATGGTCCTGCACCTTCTTTCGGAAGTTTATAGATCGGGATGGCCGGGGTCGGGCCCCCGGGACTCCCTGTCCGATAAAAGAGTACAGCTCAAACGGCAGGTACGAGACGCGCCGGCACGCGCTCGAGACGGAGCCCCAGCCCTTCTGGGGATACTGGGAGGCCAAGGCGGCGTAACCGCATATCCACGGTGATCTAACAGAGGCACTATCAAAACTATAAGGCCGTACGCAAATAGGACAGGCCAATCAGGATTCCGAAGCCGAGACCGATGAACGCCGGTTTTTGTAGAGCAAGGTCCAGGTACCACATACCACACGCGCCCCTGTATGTTCGACGATTTCCGTTATAGGGAGACAGTGATTTTTCATGGCGCACGTATTGTCGATGTCCTAGCAGGAATCTAGAAATAAGTGACGAACCTTTTACCGATTCGAATGCCCATTAACCGATGAATAGGAATTCATAAAATACCGACTGAGAAAAGGATTGCTATCATATTTTTAAATATTGGTCAACTTCTAACGAAAGGAGAATATGCATAGCAGCCAAACCTCTGGCAAAGGAGGGACATGATGAAGCGCATACGGATTACAGCATTATTCACACTAATAGTCTCATCTTTGCTATTTAATCCACACGCCGCATTCGCCGAAAATAGAGACGAACAAACATATTTCTCTACAAGCGATTATATCGATGCCGTAACCAACGAATATAAGCGTTTTGGTATCGAATTCGAGGTTGTCGGCGATCAGGAATCTGAGGCAAAGCTGACAGTTGGCGACCTCAATCGAGAGATTGAGCAGATTAGAGAGGCTTCTCGTCAGGCAGCGCTAGCAACAGTCGATATTGTTGATTTGGATCAAAATCAGAATCAACAAGTATTTCGCGCTATGCCATATAGTAAAGAGTATACAAAATCCATACGTGCCACGTCAGTCCCCGCTCTTGCTTATGCTGACATCACCTACGTTGTTCAGGCAACTGTCAACGCGCAAACTGGAACCCTCATTTCAATCAATAATGCTTATAGCTATGTTTCGTATGCCGTGAACCTCGAATCGTGGCAGCAGACAAAGCTTGATACCAGCAGGACGTATCTATATGGAAACGAATTCGTCAAAGCCCATATAGTTGGGTTTGCGAATTTTAGGTATACGCACCCAAGCACCGGCCTTACGGTAAGTGCAACAGTTCCGGTTGATCACATTACGCTCTGGGCGACCGAATGAAGGTAAGATTATGGAGCTCCTAGCCGTATATGGAACCTTTTTGATGTCACTATGCATTGACGTTCTGAAAATTGTGTTCATGATTTTTGGCATTGTCTGCATGTATAAATACATCAGAGCCAAGTAGATGAGACCGATTTCTCGATAGCGTTCTTTTGGAGAAAGCAGTATCGCAAACAAGTCTGCCGTTGAAGACGGATTACTTTGCACCGTCTTCAACGGCGGCTTATAGGGCAAAAAGTGTGTCCGCTTTAGAGATGTCGACGCAGATCGGCACCTCTAAAGAGGACACACTTTTTGCCCTATAAGCCTCAACAGCCGACTTGTCTTTTTTCGCATGGGCATAGAGTCCAAGACCCTTTGAATCTCTCTTTGGTCAGTGTCGGTGGATTGATGGTGCGCACACCGATTTCGTAACCATGCCCACCCGCACCATCGATATTCCGACGATTTTGGCGGGCCGGCTGCGCCGTCCGGAAGGACGGGATCATATGGACAAGCATAACTTATCACACACGAGCCGGGGGCGCGCCTGCCGCATCGTGTGGATACCGAAGTACAGGAGGAAGGTCCTGTACGGGGAGACGCGAAGGGAGGTCGGAGAGATTGAGTAATCGCCCGCTTCAGAGCATGCGATATTGCGAATGGGAGCCGCTGGTGGCCAACGTCAGATATTGGCATAGAGAGCCATCGATATTTCGCAAGGGAGCCGCCTGCTGCTACCTTCGTCTTGCCATGTCGGAGTCAAGACGAAGGAGGTTTTCAGCATGGCGAATAGAATCAGGGCCAAGGACATCTTGAGGCTCGACGGGTCCGGGCTGTCGGGGCGCACCATCGCAGCGTCCCTCGGCGTGTCGCGCAACAGCGTGACCGCGGTGCTCGCCGCGGCCAAGCGGGAGGGCTTCGGGTGGGAGGACGCCCGCCCGCTCTCGGACCGCGAGGTCTACGACCGCCTTTTCCCCGAGAGGGCGCACGAGGCCACCGTCTACCCCGATCCCGACTGGGGGCGCATCCACAGGGAGCTCGCCCGCGACGGGGTGACGCTCAAGCGCCTGCACGCCGAGTACCGGGACGCGTGCTCCGCGAGGGGCGAGGCGTCGATGGGTTACGACCGCTTCTGCAAGCGCTACCGCGAGTTCACCGTGAGGAAAAGCGTCGTGAGCCGCGTCGGGCACAAGGCGGGAAGGATCATGGAGGTCGACTGGGCCGGGCCGACGATGGCGGTCGTCGACCCGGCGACGGGCGAGGTCTCCAAGGTCTACCTGTTCGTGGCCTGCCTGCCCTTCAGCCGCATGTCGTGGGTCGAGCCGACGCTCGACATGAAGCAGGATACATGGCTTCGCTGCCACGTGCACGCATTCGGCTACTTCGGCGGCGCGGCTCCCTGCATCGTGCCGGACAACCTCAAGACGGGCGTCAAGCGCCATCCCCGCGAGGGCGAGGTCGTCATCAACGACGCATACCGGGAGATGGCAGCCCATTACGGGGCGGCGGTGATGCCCGCGCGCGTGAGGAGGCCGCGCGACAAGCCCAGCGTGGAGAACGAGGTGTGGCAGGCGGCCACCGAGGTGATAGCGGCGCTGCGCGAAACGGTCTTCACGGACTTCGGCGCGCTCAAGGAGGCCGTCAGGAAGAAGGTCGACGAGCACAACTCCCGCCCCTTCTCCAAACGGGAGGGCACGCGGAGGCAGGTCTTCGAGGAGCAGGAACGCCCGCTCCTGAGGCCGCTGCCGGCCGTCCCCTACGAGGTCTGCGAGTGGGTGTACGGGCGCAAGGTCCAGCGCAACTGCCACGTGTCGTACAAGCGCAACTTCTACTCGGTGACCCATCTCGCCGTCGGCAGGACGGTCGACCTGCGCGTCACTGAGTCCACCGTCGAGGTCTTCCTGGGCGGAGAGCGGCTCGCGACCCACCCGCTGTTCCCGGCATACGCGCGCAACAGGTACTCGACGCACGAGGCCGACCTGCCGGACGGGGGGTCGTACTCGGACTGGGACGCCGGGCGAATCCGGCGCTGGGCGGAGAGGGTCGGCCCGTCGTGCGCCGGCGTCGTCGAGCGGATATTCCAGTCCGTGGAGTTCGAGGAGCAGGGGTTCAACGCCGCGCTCGCGGTGCTGAGGCTCTCGCACAAGTACTCCGCCCCGCGGCTCGAGAGGGCGTGCGAGATGGCGCTGGCGACGGGGAGGCGCTCACCGCGCTACCGGGATGTGGAGCCGATACTCAGGAGCAACCAGGACAGGCTCGCCGACGCCCGGGCGGGCGACGACGGCGGGCCGGGCGAGGACGAGGCCGGATACGTCCGGGGCGCGGACTTCTACGGGGAGGTGTAGGGAGATGGACCTCTCCGTGGAGACCAGGCGCAAGCTGCGCGACATGGGCGCATCCGACCTGCTCGACGCCTTCGCGGCGCAGGACGAGGGCATGTGCATGGGCATGACCTGCGCCGAGCGCGTGCAGATGGCCGTGGACGAGGCCCACTCGTCCTTCTTGACGTCCAAGGTGCGCAACCTCACCAAGCGCGCGGGCCTGCGCTATCCCGAGGCGGACGTGCGCTCCATAGACTTCTCGGAGGAGCGCGGGGTCTCCCGGCCTGCTCGGTCTCACGCACGACCTCTTCGACCCGCGGGTTCGCCGAGCGCGGCCAGAACGTCGTGCTCCAGGGGCCGACGGGCACGGGGAAGACCTACCTGGCCTGCGCGCTCGCGAAGGCCGCCTGCCAGCGACGGATGCGCGCCTGCTACATACGCTGCCCCGACCTCGAGGAGGCGTGGCGCGAGGCGCGCGAGCGAACGGGCGGCGAGCGCAAGCTCACCCGCAAGTACGCCGCCTTCCAGGTGCTCGTGCTGGACGAGTGGCTGCTCGACCGCCCCGGCGAGCTGTTCCGGGGCTTCCTGCTCGAGCTCATGGAGGCGCGCTACGGCTCGTGCTCGACGGTTCTCTGCACCCAGTTCAGGCAGAAGGACTGGCACGCGCGGCTCGGGGGCGGCGTGCACGCCGACGCGATCATGGACCGCATCGTGCACGGCACCGCGTGGGTCGAGATGGGCGAGCTCAACATGAGGAGGAAGCTCGGCAGCGGATCCGGCTGACGAGCTGATGCCGGGCGCGGCTCCCTGCGGCACCGCGCCCGGCTCTCACGCGCAATACCCCCGGCTCCAGTTGGCAATATTTAGTGGCTTCTCTGCGGACGAATACTCAGAGAGATACCGAGGGCGCTTGCGGAGCGCATGGACGGCGTCGAGATGGCGGAGGGGTCCGCCTGCCCCGGCCACATCCACATATGCCTGAGGATCGCCCCCAAGCTGAGCGCCGGCGACGTCGTCGGGAAGCTGAAGGGCAAGAGCTCGATAATCCTGCACGAGAGGCGCCCGGAATGGCGACGGGCCGCGGGCAGGGACAGGACTCTGCGGGCCAGGGGCTGCTGCGTGAGCACCGTCGGCCTGAACGGGTCGGTGATCAGGAGGTACATCCGGAACCAGGAGGACGGCAGCCGGATCGAGTAGGTGACGGGGAGCCGCCGATCGGCGGCGTGACGTAACGGCCACCGGCCCGCCGCGGCCCCGCCGCCGTGGTAAAAAGCCCCTATGGGGCGATACTAAAGGGGGCTGTATCATAAGGTCCCTAAGCAATTGAGGGGCCCGCGTCCCGCGCGGGCCCTCCCGTATGCCCCGCAAGGCCGCCGATGGCATTGCCATGAAGGGTGGAAATAGCTATCTACCTGCGATTATGGTAAAATGGAGGCGGCGACCGGAGAATGGAGGACGCCATGCCCGAGCCCAGGTTCCGCTCCTGCCGCCAGAACCAGCCGATGCTGCTGCCGCCCGACATCTCTGAGCTCATCCCCGCGAACTCGATGGCGCGGCTCGTCGACGCGATCGTCGGGCGCATGGACCGGCGCCTGCTGGAGTCTCTCTACCCGGGCGGCGGCGCGCCCGCGCACGACCCGTCGATGATGCTGAAGGTCGAGACGTGGGCGCGGAGCATCCCCTCCCTCGTCGCGTCGGAGCGCCTGGCCTGCTCCTCCCAGCAGAACCACCACAGGTGATCTACGCGATCATGCGGGACAGGAGGCCGTACGTCCCCGCATAGCCCGTGGGGTGACAGCGGACGGTGGGGCGCCCTGCAGCGCGGGCGCTGACGCCGCATGGCCCGGGTGCCCGTCAGACTATGCAGAAAAATGCTTGACAAGACTATAGGAACACCCCCCCGATGCAGTCCGGCGGTTTCCGTTTCGGTGCAAATGCGCCAGTGTCCCATGGTGGCCGCCTACTCGCCCTTGGCCTCGCCGGAGGCGAGGCGCATCAGGCCGCGCACCTGCTCGACAAGCTGGGCGACCTGGGCGTCCAGCGCCTCGGCCCTCGCCGTGGCAGCGTCCGCGCCGCGCTCGGCCGCGCTCAGGGCCGCGTGCGCCTTGTCGAGCCCGGCCGCCAGCGTGTCGACCCGCGCCTGCGCGCGGTCTCGGCCTCGGCCTTGGCCTCGGCTGCGGCGACCCTGTCGGTCGCGGACGCCTTGGCCTCGTCGGTCGCGACCGCCGATCTGTTCTAAGAAGCAGAATAGGGACGTTATAACATTAATATATACTATAATATTTCTTATAAATCATCGTACAAGCCCCTCGGCATGGCAGAGGGGCTTGTAACTTGTTCCGGATTACACTCAAAGCGGTATTCCGGAATGAATGCGTTTGACAAGATAAGAAAAGTAAATACTAATAATATTAAAATAAAGATTAGTAATTTATTTTTCATAGTCTATGATCTCATCTACTTAAAGATATGAGCGCCAAGATTGAAGTCTGATCCGTCATGTGGAGACAAGCTCAGATATCGACCGCTGGCGTACCAACCATCGTAAACGCACATATACCAGCCCTGGTTGCCGGCAGGTTCAATAGTTCTTAAGTAGCCCTCTACCGCCGCTGCGTGAGCGACTCCGTCGGTAGCCAAGGCGTCTACTGTCAATATGCATCCCCAGTCGTTATCGATTGAATAAACCTACTTGATAATTCTTCGCTATCTTTATCGCATTCTCTTCGCTGAACGGAACAGTTGAACCTTGATAGGCATTGGCCCTTAGAGGGTTAAGAATCAATCCAGCTGCCGCCAAACCGACGGTTTTGACCAATGATCTTCTTGTGAACAAGTTTGACATTGTAATCTCCCGTTCATGTTGATCCATGTTAGCATTTTCACAGGGGCTATCCACCTCTTCCATGAAAAGATGGATAGCGCTCGGCGGGCGTTGCAAAATTGAAGGCGAATGGGATTATTTCAGCATTTGTTAAAACACCCATAACATTGTCCGGCACCTATCGAGTGGAGCGGCGCGTCCCTCAACCATCTTTTCGTTGTAAAGTGCGCCCGTGGTGCAGGTATCGTCATGGTGCCGTTAGAGCTCTCTGCTACCTGCCGTCAGCCGGCGGCAGGCCTCTTCCGAGAAGACGGTCGAGCCACTACCTCGATGACAGCCGGTCGATCGTGGCCTGCATGGCCGACACCTCTGCGGTAAGTGACCGTATCTGCTCGTCTTTCGCCTCGAGCTGGCGCGCGATGGCGGCCAGCTGCACGTGCGAGGCGCTGAGAGCCGTTTTAAGGGCCTTTATCGCGACCCGGTACGCATCTGCGCCTCCGTCCCCAAATCCCATTGTCGGCGGCTCTGTGGTGTCCTGCGACGTTTTCCCGATTGCGTCCGCGACGGCCGATGCCGCGAAGTCGTCGACGATGTACGCCTGTCCGCTTTTGGACACACGCGTCTCCCAGAGCTTGAGGTCCTTCAGCCTGGCCGTCACGATCGGCTTCGTGACGCCGAGGCCGTTGGCGATCTGCTTGATGGTCGACATCGGCACCTCCCCGTCCTTGTTGACATAATGCTAATTGTCAGAACCGCGCTTATTGCGTTTACCTGCGATATTACTGTCTTTGCGGTTGATTTGCGCCAAGAGGCCGCTAAATAATGCAGTGCTTTGCGGTCATTTTGCAGTCTGCTTTGCGTGGCGACGCCTGGTTCCAGATGGCTGTCATGTCGATGTGTGGCGGGATGCCGAAACCGAAAAGACCGCATCCGTCGATTTGCGGTTCTTTGCGCTGCATTGTGCTGCTTTTAGCTGCACGTAGCAGAACAGGACGACCTTCAGCATCATCGACGGGTCGTGGGCCGGGGCGCCGCCTCCGGGGTAGAGGGACTCGAGCAGGCGGCGGTCCATGCGCTCCACGATCGCGTCGACGAGGCGCGCCATCGCGTTCTCCGGGATCAGGTCGGAGACGTCGGGCGGCAGCAGCATCGGCTGGTTCTGGCGGAGGGGCGGAACCTGGGCTCGGGCATGGCGTCCTCCATTCTCCGGTCGACGCCTCAATTATACAATAACCGCAGGTAGATGGCCATTTCTACCCTTCATGGCCATGCCCTCGGCGGCCTTGCGGGGCATACGGGAGGGGCCCGCGCGGGACGCGGGCCCCTCAATTGCTTAGGGACCTTATGTTGCAGCCCCTTGCACCGCGGTTGCCACCGATATGCACGCCCCCCCCGAACGTTTGTTTGCTTATATGGTAGAATGGAGTACTACCGCAATCGACAGCAGGCAGACGAGAGGAGGGCGAGATGGCAGACGTCCAGCGAATCATCGACCAGATCATGAACGACGAGAAGCTGCGTCGCAGCTCGCACTTCTCCGACCGCATCTACACCTCCGAGCCGATCCTCACCACCGCACGCCAGATGGCCACCTATCTTCCCGACCGGTATCGCGAGATGCGCGCCATCTCCCGGTGGCAGCAGGACGGCGACGGCTCGCGCGGACGCTGGCTCTCCGAAGCCGAGCTGTTCTATCGCCAGGGCATCTTCATGGAGGACTTCGAGGACGATTGCCCCTACCACGGCACGTTCAAGTCGTTCTACCCCACCTACAACGCCATGAGCGATCGGCAGCTACGCGGCTATTTCACCTGGCGCGCCGCCGTGCGCCGCGGGAGCATCGAGGAGACCTCCCTCTCGTTCGCCTATGTCTACCTGTACGAGCTGCTGTGCGGCATCGGCGTGGCGGACCCTCTCGACGGGTTCGGGAAGTTCAAGGCGTTTTGGGACGCCTACCGCGCCTTCGCACCCGAAATCGACCGCTATGCGCGCGTCTGGCTGCAAGACTACGTCGTCTACCACGGCCTCGACCCCCAGCTCGTCGCCGATCAGAAGAACGTGGCGTTCGACCGCCTGCTCATCGAGCTCCAAGCCGTGACCGAGATCGCCCTGGCGCGGCCCCAAGCCGCCGTGCGCGGCAAGAAGTCGGCCAAGGCGTCCGGCGCGCTGTTGCCCGTCGATGCCGGGTTCGAGGACCGGATGCTTCGCGCCGTCGAGGCGCTGTCGACCTACCGCATCGGAACATCGCGCATGTACCGCGAGCAGCCCGAAGGCCTGCGCCACGTCGCCTGCGCCACCTATGTCCAGCTGGTCCGCTACTACGACAAGCACCGCAAGTGCGGCCTCATCGAGAGCCTCTTCGGGTCGCGCGCCCGGCTGCCCTACACCATGTTCGCCTCGGCGGTGTTCTTTGCCAAAACCCCTCATCCCGACGTCGTCGTCGATCTCACCCCGCTGTCCCGCTTCACCTGCGAGGGTGGACTGTGGACCTGCGAGCGCGTGCACGGCAGCCGCTCCCGCAGCAGCAAGCTGGGCGAGGCGATGCGCGCCGTCGACCGGCTCATGCGGGTGCGCAAGGGATGCGCGCACCAGCTGAAAGACGAGAAGATCCCGAGGTATCTCGAGCAGATCATCGAGCGGGAGATCGACGCCTGGGAGCTGTGGGAGCGCTCGCATGCGCCCCGTCGCATCGACATCGACCTCACGAAGCTCTCCGGCATCCGCAGCGCGGCGGCCGAGACGAGGGAGGCGCTCCTGATCGACGAGGAGCGCGAAGACGTCCCGCCGGCCGAGCCAGCCCAAGCCGAGCCGGCCACGGAGCCGGTCGCAACGCGAGAGGTGCCCTCGGCGCCCCGCGCGCCCGTCGCGGGCCCTGCCCCCGCGCAGGCGGCGCACGATGCGGCGGACGGCTCCTCCCCCTTCCCGCCTGCGCAGGCGGCCTACCTGCGCGCACTGCTCGCCAACGATCCCCAAGCGCGCGCCGAGGCGGTGCGCGAGACCCCTGAGGACCTGCTCGTCGACGCCATCAACGAGACGGCGTTCGACCTGATCGGGGACACGGTCGTCGAATTCGGCGAATCCGGCCCGACCGTCGTGGAAGACTACCGAGAAGACCTGGAGGAGTTGCTCGCATGAGCGATACCGCATCATCTGCCCCGCGCGTGCCCAAGCGCGTGGCCGCCGTCATCCTGAACTCCCTGAAAGGCGGCGTCGTACCGCGCATCGGCCTGCCCTATATCACCGTGGGCCGCGAGGTGGAGATCCGCGCGCTTCTGACCGACCTCGACCTCATCGCCGACGGTGGGGCCTCGTTCCGCTTTTTGGTCGGCCGCTACGGCGCCGGCAAGAGCTTTCTGCTCCAGACCATCCGCACCCATGCCATGGGCGAGAACTTCGTGGTCGCCGACGCGGACCTGTCGCCCGAGCGCCGGCTTCAGGGCGGCCAGGGCCAGGGTCTGGCCACCTACCGCGAGCTCATCCGCAACCTTTCGACCAAGACGCGACCCGAAGGGGGCGCGCTCGGCCTCATCCTCGACCGCTGGGTCGCGAACGTGAACGCCGAGGGTGAGACGGATGGCGAGGCGCGCGCCCGCGCGTCCGTGGCCGGCCTCGAGGAGCTCGTCCACGGGTTCGATTTCGCCCGTATGCTCGTGCGCTACTACCGAGCGAGCATCGAGGGCGACGAGGAGACGAAATCGAGCGTCTCGCGGTGGCTGCGCGGGGAATTCCGCACCAAGACCGAGGCGAAATCCGAGCTGGGGACCTCCGTCATCATCACCGACGACGACTGGTACGACTACATCAAGCTCATCGCCGCGTTCCTGCGCGGCGCGGGGTATCGCGGCATGCTCGTGCTCATCGACGAGCTCGTGAACCTGTACAAGATCCCGAACGCCATCACCCGGCAGTACAACTACGAGAAGATCCTCACGATGTACAACGACACGCTGCAGGGCAAGGCGCACTACCTGGGCATCATCATGGGCGGAACGCCGACGTCGATCGAGGACCGGCGCCGCGGCGTGTTCTCCTACGAGGCGCTGCGCAGCCGCCTCACCCAGGGGCGGTTCGCCCGCGAGGACATGCGCGACATGCTGGCGCCCATCATCCGCCTGCACCCGCTCACCTACGAGGAGCTGCTCGTGCTGATCGAGAAGCTGGGGCAGATCCACGCCGGGTACTTTGGCTACACGAGCACGATCACCGACGAGGACCTCGCCGCGTTTCTGCAGATCGAGTTCGGCCGCGTGGGCGCCGATTCGCACCTGACGCCGCGCGAGGTCATTCGCGACTTCATCGAGCTGCTCGACATCGCGTTCCAGAACCCGGAGATGGACATCTCGAACCTCCTGCGAGACGAGGGCGCCGTGACGGATGCGGGAAAGCCCGCAGACGCAGGCGGGGACGCCCCCTTCGCAGAGTTCACCATCTAGGGAAACACCGATCGCCTCACTCCGTGCAAGCCGGGGACGCACCTTCCGCGTGCATGCATGCACGCGGAAGGTGCGTCCCCGGCTTGCACGGAGTGAGGCCGCAAAAAAACGGCCGGCCCCGAGGGACCGGCCGCGTTCATATCCAGCGACGGATTACAGGCTACTCGACGGGCTTCAGCGCGTCGTGGGCCTCGGCGACCGCATCGACATGCTGGCCGTCCTCGGGGCGCTCGAGCTCCGGGATCCAATCGATGTACTGGTCGTCCGGCGCGTTCTTGTGCGGGGACTTCTTGGCGTAGGCCTTCACCATGGCCGCGGTCTTGGTGATGGACTGCAGCGTGCCGGCACCGGCCACGCAGCCGCCCGGGCATGCCATGCCCTCGAGCAGGTAGCCGTCGTACTTGCCCTTGACGGCGTCCTTCATCATCTTGCGGCAGTTGTCGAGGCCCTCGGCGTTGGCGACCTTGACGACGCGCGACGGGTCGTCGCGATGGATGGCGTTCACCACGGCGTTGGCGACGCCGCCGGCGACGGCGAAGTTGCGGCCGTCGGTGGACGCGACCTCGAAGTCGCTCGAGCCCTCACCGGCGAGCTTGGTGTAGTCGATGTCCTTGGCCTCCATCATGCCCGCCATCTCCTCGAAGGTGAGGACGAAATCGACTTCGGACTTGACGGACTTGCGCTGCGCCTCGAGCTTCTTTGCGGAGCAGGGGCCGACGAACACGATCTTGGCGTTGGGGTGCTGCTTGCGGATCAGGCGCGCGGTCAGCGTCATGGGCGTGAGCGCCATCGAGATGCACTCGGCATGCTCGGGGAACTCCATCTTGGCCATGACCGACCAGGCGGGGCAGCAGGAGGTGCCCATGAACGGCATCTTGTCGGGGACCTCCTCGATGAAGTCGCCGGCCTCCTGCACGGCGCACAGGTCGGCGCCGAGCGCGACCTCCTCCATGCCGGAGAAGCCGAGCTCCTTGAACGCCTGGCGCAACTTGTCGACGTTGCCCTTGCCGCCGAACTGGCCGACGAAGGCCGGGGCGACCTCGGCGATGACCTCCTCGCCCTCACGGATGGCGTGGATAACCTGGAAGATCTGGCTCTTGTCGGCGATGGCGCCGAACGGGCAGTTCACGAGGCACTGGCCGCAGGAGACGCACTTGTCGTAGTCGATCTTGGCGCGGCCCTGCTCATCGGAGCCGATGGCGTTCATGCCGCAGGCGGCGGCGCAGGGGCGCTCGTAGTGGTGGATGGCCGAGTACGGGCACACGGAGGCGCAGCGGCCGCACTTGATGCACTTGGACTGGTCGATGTGGGCCTTGCCGTCCACAAAGGAGATCGCGCCCTTGGGGCAGATCTCGCGGCAGGGATGCGCCATGCAGCCCTGGCACGCATCGCTCACGCGGTAGACGTTGTCCTCGCAGGCGTTGCACGCGAAGCTGATGACGTTGATCAGCGGCGGCTCGTAATAGGTCTCGGGCTTCGCGGCCTCGGCCACGCCCTCGGAAAGCATCGCGGGCTTATCGACACCCTGCAGGGGCAGGCCCATCGCCAAGCGGATGCGCTCGCCCACGACGGCGCGCTCGATGAACACGCTCTCGCGGTACGTCGCGACATCGCCCGGAATGATCTCGTAGGGCAGGTTGTCGACCCAGCCGTAATCATCGGTATCGACCACACCGTCGCCATCGACGTCGACGCCGCCCTGGTAGGCGATGCGCGCGACCTCTTTGAAGACGGTACGACGAATCTTGGTGATGTTCGTGTACACACCTCGCATGGAGTTGCTCATATAGTTGTCCCCTCTCGGACGTTTGTCAGGCGTGCCCATATTTTATAATTGAACCCTGCGTTTTGTCCGTACTTTGACGCAAGGATTCGCAAAATAGTGCACGCAACATGCACGCGCACGGGTATCGTGTGTGCCGAAGTACCATATGCAAAGAATCGAGGTCTCACCATGAAACGCATATCCGAGCAGCTCAGGATTCCGATGGGCCGCCGAACCTTCCTCGCTGCAGCGGGCATGGGCGTCACCGGCGCCGTCGCCGCTCTCGCCGGGTGCTCCGACTCCACGGCCGGCGCCGGCTCGACATCGACCGGAAGCTCCTCGAGCGCCGCAGGAAGCGCCGAGGAAGAGCCCGTCGAGAGCGTCGAGGTCCGCGTCGCGTCCCTCTCCGGCCCCACGTCCATCGGCCTCGTCTCCTTCATGGAGCTCGCCAAGGACGCCGAGTGCTACGACAACACCTACACGTTCAATATCTACAAGGCCGCGGACGAGATCCTGCCGCAAGTCATCAAGGGCGATATCGACATCGCCCTCATCCCGGCGAACGCCGCCTCCGTCCTGTATAACAAGACCGAGCAGGGCATCGCGTGCATCGACATCAACACGCTCGGCGTGCTGTCCGTGGTGACCGGAGACGCGTCCGTCACCTCCTTCGAGGATCTTGCCGGCCGCACCGTCTATCTCACCGGCAAGGGGACGACCCCCGAGTACACCATGAACTACCTGTTGAACGCCGCCGGCATCGCCGACTCCGTCACGCTCGAGTTCAAGAGCGAAGCGACCGAGGTCGTCAGCACGCTGGCCGCCGACGCATCCGCCGTGGGCGTGCTGCCCCAGCCGTTCGTGACCGCCGCGCTCGCCAAGAACGATGCGCTGAACGCGCCGGTCGACCTGACCGACGTGTGGGCACGGTACGCCGACGAGGGCAGCCAGATGGTCACCGGCGTGACCGTGGTGCGCCGCGAGTTCGCCGAGGCGCACGAGCAGGCGGTTGTCGAGTTCCTGACCGCGCAGGCGGCCTCTGTCGCCACGGTCAACGACGACCCTGCCGCCGCGGCTCCGCTCGTGGTCGAAGCGGGCATCATCGAGTCCGAGGCCGTCGCGGAGGCGGCCATCCCCAACTGCCATCTCGTCTGCCTCACCGGCGAGGAGATGAAAGATGCGCTGTCCGGATACCTCGAGGTGCTTCACGCCGCGAGCCCCGAGGCGGTCGGCGGCACCATGCCGGAGGACAATTTCTACTTCTCCATCGACGTGTAACCGCACAAACCCGCAGGCCGCCCGTCCGAACCGTGCAGGGGCGGTCGCCTTGCTTGGGGGCTGGAACCACCGGCCCCCTCTCTCTATCCCAAAGCCATTTGGAGGCATCGACCCTTGAGCCGCACGACCACGCAGAACACCTTGCCCCGAAGGCTTTCCGGCATGCTCGCCGTGCTCTTCTGGATCGTCGTGTGGCAGCTTGCGAGCATGGCGGTCGCAAGCGAGTTCATCTTGGCCGGCCCGCTCGATGCCCTGCGCGCGCTCGCGCGCCTCGCGCCCACCGCGGCGTTCTGGGGGCAGATCGCGTTTTCATTCTTCCGGATCGCCGCAGGCACCGCAGTCGCCTACGCCCTCGCCATCGCGCTTGCCGCCGCGGCGCGGCGGTGGGCCCTCGTGCGCACGCTTGCCGCGCCCGCGCTCTCCGCCATCAAGAGCACGCCCGTCGCCTGCGTGGTCGTCGTGCTGCTCATCTGGTTCGGCTCGCGCAACGTGAGCGCCATCGCCGTGTTCCTCATGGCGCTGCCCGGCATCTACTTCCCCGTGCTGAAAGGGCTCGACGAGCTCGATCCGCAGATGGAGGAGCTGTTCTGCCTCTATCGCGCCGACGCGCGCACGCGCCTGCTGGCGCACGTCGTACCCGGGGTCATGCCCTATCTTGTTGCGGCGAGCGCCACCGTGCTGCCCATGAGCTGGAAGGCCGGCGTGGCGGCCGAGTTGATCGGCGTGCCGGACGGATCAATCGGCGAGCGCATCTACCAGGCGAAGCTGCTGCTCGAGACGGCAGACCTGTTTGCCTGGACCATCGTGGTCGTGCTGGTCGCCTGGGTGTTCGAGCGCGCGGTGCTCTCGGCGCTCAACGCATGCTGGCCCGCCGCCGGGCGCTGGGCGGCCCTGCATCAGGACAGGCGCACTCTCTTATACACATCTAGATGTGTATAAGAGACAGGCACTCGCGGCAGGGATCCGCCCTCCACCCCTAGCCCCCAACCACACACCCGTCCACCTATGCCTCCCATCGTCGCGCGGCAGCTGCGCGCCGGCCACGCCGGCACGGCCGCATGCAGAGCCGTTGATTTTGAGGTCGCTCCGGGGGAGATCCTCTGCCTGATGGGATCTTCGGGCGCCGGCAAGACCACCATGCTCTCCACCATCACGGGGCTGCTTTCTCCCGTCTCGGGAAACCTGTCCATACCGGATGAGACCCGCTTTGCCGCCGTGTTCCAGGAAACGCGCCTGGTGGACGATTTGACGCCCGAGGAGAACGTTCGCCTGTTCGCGCCGCGCGAGCGCAACGCGCGCGCCATGCTGGCCGAGCTTTTGCCCCAAGACGCTCTTGGATCACCCGTCCGGGAGCTTTCAGGAGGTCAGCGCCGCCGCGTCGAGCTCGTGCGCGCCCTTGCCGCCGACGCCGACGTCGTGCTCCTCGATGAACCGTTTACGGGTCTGGACGGCAAGACGCATCAGGAGGCGCTCGCATTCGTCACGCGCCATCTCGACGGGCGACCCCTCATCATCAGCACCCATGACAAGCAGGACGCCCTGGCTCTCGGCGGCAAGATTCTTGCCATCTCATAGGAGAGCGGCGGTTCCGAGCCGCAGTTTTGCTGAAAAATCGACGTTGTGGATGGCTTGATTCCGAACCCGCCCAAAACGGCACGTGGAGCGCCGGCGTTTCCGCAGGTAACACCCGTGCGGCACGTGCGCTTTTCCGGGCGTCCTGAAACCATCCGTCCACAACGTCGATTTTTCAGCAATTTCTGACCCCGGAACCTCCGCTGAGGAATGCGAACGGACGCTTCCGCTGCCGTGCATGCGAAGAACCCGGCGGATGCCGCAACTGGGCATCAAAACGAAGGGCGCCCCCTTGGGGCGCCCTTTTCATTGCGCGCGTCCGCTCTGCATGGCCTACAGGACGTCGCGGTGCAGCACACTCACCATCTTGGCCGCCGATGCGCGCCACGCGCCGCCCTCGGGGTTCACCTGGGCCACCCCGTCGACGACTTCGCCGCTGATGATGGCGTGGTCGACCGCCCAGCCGACCACGGTGCGCGCCCATCCGGCAACCTGGTCGGCTCCGCTAATAGCGTCGAGCGCCGTGCAATCCGACTCGATGGTCATGCCGCCGATCTTCTCGGCGTAGTTCGCGAGCATCGCGCACAGCTCCTGACGGGACACGATCCGCTCGGGCGCGAAGGTATTGTCTCCGTACCCGTTGACCACGCCGTGCGCACGCGCCCAGCGAATCGCGCCTCCGTAGTACTCGCTGTAGTCGACGTCCGCGAAATCGGGCGATGTCGCCGCGGGCTGACCGGCCATGTTGTACAGGATGCAGGCCACCTGTCCGCGCGTGATGAAGTCGTAGGGCCCGAACAGGCCGTTGTCGTAGCCGTTCATGAGACGATGGCTCAGCGCGTATCCCAGCACGTCTCGGGTCGCGTACCAGTCACCCGGCGTAACATCGGGGAAGCCGTAGTCGCTCGGCTCCTCGGCGATGGTGAACGCCACCTCGACGGTGTCCGTAAAGTCACCGGTCCCGCGCAGGCGCACGCTGCCCTCCCCGATCTCGACGTTGTCGTCATAGGACACGATGACGAAGTCGCGGTCCTCCACCAGCGCCATGCCGTTGAACGACACCGACGGCGCGGGCTCCAGGGGACGCCCCGTGTAATACGCCTCGGGAACGGAGATCTGCGCATCCTCAAGACTTGCCGGCATGACGGTGAAGTGCACGACGGCCGCCTCGCTTCCGTCGGAGGGCGTGACCTTCAGGGTCGCGCGTCCGACGTGCACGTTGTTCTCGTAGGAAAGCGTGTAGTCCGCACCCTCGGCAAGCGTCGCATCCCCGCGCGTCACCACGGGCTTGGGCTCGATCGCGGAGCCCGTATACGTGTAGGAGGGCTCGATGCCGCCCACGCTCAGGCCCGGCGTGGTGTCCACCGTCGTGAGCTCGCGCGTTGCCGTGTCGATGCGATAGAACACGGGCGCCGTCGAACTGTAGCCCGAACCGGTGGCATACCACACGAGCGCGCCATCGTGAACGATCGGCTGACAATCCGACACGCTGCCCTCGACAGTCGCGATATCGCCCAGACGCGCGCCCGTACCGTCTACGAACAGGTAGTTGAGCTGGCCCGCAGAGGTGTTCCACGCGACCATGAACAGATCGTCGTTCACCTTGGCGAGAACCGGGTTGAGCGCCTCCTCGGTGCTATCCGCTGCAAACGAGGTCAGCCACGTGAAGCTCGTGGTCCCGAGATCAGAGGGCGTCACGCTCAGCCAAACGTTGCGCGAGCCCGCACCCGGGCGGACACTGCCGTCCTGAGGCGCGCTCGTGCCCACCGCGAGCAACGTCCCCCTCGTTTCGGAAGCGGCAAATCCGCCGACGGTAGCCCCGGTGCTGTTGTCTCCGATCTCGCCGTAGATGTCGAGCACCTCGGTATACGAGCTCGAGCCGGTGGCCCCCAGCCGCTTGATCACGACGGCGCGCGGATAGGCGTCGCCGTGGTCGAGCGCGTACGCGGTGCCGTTCAGCTCGGTCACGAACTGGTTGAACGAATGGCTCACATATCCGAACGCGTTGCCGATATTCATAACGTCCCAGAAGCCGTCGACAGGCTGCATGGTGGCCTCGTCGATGACAAACGTCATGTTCGACTGATGGTTCAGCCCGTCATCCGAGGCATACATGGTGTGGGCCGTGCGGATGTAGAGCTCGCCGCCGGCCTCCAGCATGCGCAGCGAGCCGGCGTCGAACGGAACGCGCGTGTTGATGCCGGACAGGTCGACAGCGCTGATGTAGTTCCACGCATGGTCGAACTTGGAGACGCGCACCACGTGCACATCATCGCTCTCGGTGGGATTCGCCTGACCCGTCGCCACGAAATAGTTCTGCGATCCGGCGAGGAAGCCGCCCCACAGCACGTCCTGCGCCGCCGTCACGCCCTCGGGAGCGAGCTCGAGCGCGCCCATGGTGCGCGCGGACAACAGCGTGCCGTCGTCTGCATACTCCTCGATACGCAGCACGTCAGCGCCCTCGTCGTATTCGACGCGCATGAGATCGCCCGCCGACGTCTCGACCAGATGGCTTGATACCGGCGATGCCCACCGGAAGTAGTCCTGGTCCCCGGCGTTGCTCGACTGATACGGCTGATCCGCCCATGCCGAGCGAACCGTCATCGGGCTCAAGCCGAACAGTACTACGAGCACCAGGCATGTTGCCGCCAAACGATGCAGCGCACCTCGATGCAAAGGTTTGAGCATACCCATCACTCCTCCATTCGCCTCGCTGACGCAGGTGGTTCCCCTTGTATTGTATGCTGACAGAGAAGCAGCCGAACCTGTTGCGCAACTTAGGCGAGAACATACGAACATATGTTCTGATTCTATGATACAATGACGCTGCCGAAAGGGCAACGCCCTCCACCGCCCCGTATCCTCGTGACACGTTGAGGGCAGAGGGATATGGATGGCGAGGCAGGGCGCGGGCATGCTGGGCGACGACAAGCGCCCCGAGGATGTGAGGAGGATGGATTCGTGAACGTCTTTGACCGCTACGCGCCGTTCGTGCAGGACTTCATCTACGGGCACGGCTGGGAGAACCTGCGATCCATCCAGGTGGCGGCAGCGGACGCCATCTTCAACACCGACGAGAACGTGCTGCTCACCGCCCAGACCGCCTCGGGAAAGACGGAGGCGGCGTTCTTCCCCATCCTCACGCTGTTTTGGGAGAATCCGCCCGCCTCGGTGGGCGCGCTCTACATCGGACCGCTCAAAGCCCTCATCAACGACCAGTTTTACCGGCTCAACGGCCTCTGCGAGGAAGCGGACATCCCCGTCTGGCATTGGCACGGCGATGTCGCCTCGTCCCATAAGCGCAAGCTGCTCAAGCAGCCATCCGGAATCCTGCAGATCACACCGGAATCCCTCGAGGCGCTTCTGCTCCACAAGCATTCGGCGATCGGGAGGCTCTTCGGCGACCTGCGCTTCGTGGTGATCGACGAGGTCCACTCGCTTCTGCGCGGCGATCGCGGCGGGCAGACGCTCTGCCTGATCGAGCGCCTATCCCGCATGGCCGGCGTGAACCCCCGCCGTATCGGGCTGTCGGCGACCATCGGCGACCCGGAGCGAACCGGCGAGTTTTTGTCTTCGGGAACCGGGCGCGGATGCATCATCCCGCGTTTCGAGGAGCCCCGGCGCACGTGGCGCCTTTCCATGGAGCATTTCTATATCACCGGCCCCCAGGCGACAGAGCGCGTCGCGCAGGCGACCGGCACCACGGTCACCGCAGGCACCGTCGAGGCCGAGGTGGTGAGCTGCGAGCGCATCGGGCCCGCGGCGCCCACGCTCGACGAGCTTTTGGAGCGCGCCGACAGCACCCCTGGCGACCGCGCGCTGGCGCTCGCAAAGGCCGGGCACCGGGCGTCGGGCTCCTCGGAGGACCCTACGCCCGCCGACGAGCCCGAGGTCAGCATCCCTCCCGTGGCGGAAACCGAACTCATGACCGCAACCGACACCGCTCCGCGCGATGCGGACCCGGGACTCGGCTACATCTTCGAGCACACACGGGGCCGAAAATGCCTCGTGTTCGTCAACTCCCGTGAAGAGGCCGAGGCCGTCTGCACGGTGCTGCGCCAGTACTGCGAGGCGAACCGCGAACCCGACCGATTCCTCATCCACCATGGCAACCTGTCCGCATCCTACCGCGAGACCGCCGAAGAGCTCATGCGCGACGAGGAGCAGGCGCTCACCACGGTGACCACCGCCACGCTCGAGCTCGGCATCGATATCGGACGGCTCGAGCGCGCCTTCCAAATCGACGCCCCGTTCACCGTGTCGTCGTTCTTGCAGCGCATGGGCCGCACCGGCCGGCGCGACCTCCCGCCCGAGATGCACTTCGTCATGCGCGAGGAGCAGCCCGAGCCGCGCGCCATGCTGCCCGAGACCATCCCCTGGAAGCTCCTGCAGGGCATCTCGCTCGTCCAGCTCTACCGAGAGGACAAGTGGGTGGAGCCCCCACGGCTCGACCGTCTCCCCTACAGCCTGCTCTACCACCAGGTCATGGCCACGCTCGCAAGCTGCGGCGAACTCACGCCGGCAGAGCTCGCCGGGCGCGTGCTCACGCTGTCTTACTTCCATCGCGTGAGCGCCGACGACCTGCGCGTGCTGCTGCGCCATCTCATCGAAATCGATCACGTCGAACAGACCGAGGCGGGCGGGCTCATCGTGGGCATCGCCGGGGAACGCGTCACCAACTCGTTCAAGTTCTACGCCGTGTTCCAGGAAAACGAGGAGTTCACGGTGCGCTCCGAATCTGCCGAGCTCGGAACCATCGTGAATCCGCCGCCTGCAGGCGAGCGCATCGCCATCGCCGGACACTGCTGGATCGTCGAGGAAGTCGACTGGAAGCGCCACCTTGTGTACTGCACGCAGGTCAAAGGACGCGTGCCCGCGTATTTCGGCGATTGCCCGGGCGACATCGACACCCGCGTGCTCGAGCGCATGCGCCAAGTGCTGACCGAGCGCTGCGACTACCCCTACCTTATGGTGAATGCGCGCGCTCGCCTGCTCCAGGCTCGCCATGTCGCCGCCAACGCGCACCTGACCGAGCGACCGCTCATCAATCTGGGCGGCGACACGTGGGCGCTGCTTCCCTGGCTGGGCAGCTACGCGTTTTTGGCACTCGAGCGCCTGCTCAAGATCAAATGCGCCGGCGAGCTCGGCCTAAAGGGCCTCGACCCGTCCCGCCCCTACTTCATGCAGTTCCGCATGAAGGCGGATGAGGACACGTTCTACCAGGTGGTCGCCGCCGAGGCCGAGGCCGATTTCGACCCCATCGAGCTCGTGTACCCCGGAGAGGTGCCCTACTTCGACAAGTATGACGAGCTGCTGCCTGCAGAGCTCGTGCGCAAGGGGTTCGCCGAGGGCGTGCTGGATATCTCCGGCATGCGCGCACGCGTCCTCGAATGGCGCGATCGCTGGGGCCGCGCCGTGCTTTAGGGGGAGCCGGTGCTTTTTCGGGATGGGCTAGGGAAACGCCGACCGCCGCGGAATGAATTGTCGGTGCTTCCCTAGGCATCGGTCATCGGCGTGCCGAGGAACTCCTCGTCGAACGGAATCGACCCGACGACCGCATACGGCTCATCTGATGCGATGACCAGGTAGTTGTCCTCGCCGTCGAACTGCTCATCGGTCGCGGGGACGATCCAGACGCGCGCAAACACCTGCCTGAGCGTCGCCGCCGTGTCGCGCAAAAACGTCAGCTCGGTCCCGCCTTCATGGGAGACGACGTTGGCGACGTACAGTCCGCCGGGCGCAAGCAGGCTCCGCACGGCGCGCGCGGCCTCGACCGTCGCCAAGGCGAGCACCGGCTCATGACCGGAGAAGGTGTCGTTCACGATCGCGTCGTAGCGCCCGGCATCCCGCTCGCCCTCAAGATAGGCGCGCCCGTCGGCCGTGATGATATGCAGGCGGTCGCCTGCCCGCGCCTCGAGCTCGTCCACGAAAAACCAGCGGCGCGCCGCCCGCGTCACCGCCTCGTCGATCTCGACCACGTCCATATGCAGATTGTCATGGCTCATGAGCGCGTGCTTGGGCCATGCGTAGCCGCCCCCTCCAAGCGCGAGCACGTCGACGACGCCGCGGTCGGTGCGCTCGAACTTCTGCCCCTCGAGGTCGAAGACGATATCGAACGCGCGCTGGTAGGCGAATACGGGCTCGAACCTGCGCCCATCGAGATAGGTCGCCGACTGGTACACCCCGCCCTGGCGAAAGACGCGGGCGAGCGACCCGTCGCGCATGCGGCGGGTGCGAATCAGGGCGAAACCGTTCGCGGTATGGGTGATGTGCGGATCGAACCGCAGGTAGACGATGGCGATCACCGATGCCAGGGCGAACAGGATCGCCATGGCGAGGCCGGCCGCGTCGCCGGAGGCACCGCCGATGGTGCACGCGATGGCGATCGCCAGGATCACGACGACGTCGACGGCCTCTTCCGGCATGCCGCCGCGCGCAGGCCGCGGGCACGAGGCGCCCGACATATTGTGCTCGGCCGTGGGCCGCGGCGTCCATCGCTCGTCCATTTACAGCTCCTTTTGCTGATAGAGTCCGCAATCGGTGAAACCAAGATGCCTATAGTATTCCCGCGTCCCCACCGCGCTGATCACGTTGATGCGGCGATAGCCCGCATCCTGTGCCAGAGCACATGCGCGCTCGACAAGCCGGCGGCCGAGCCCCAGGTGCTGGGCGGCATGGCCCTCCTCGCCCACGCGCGTCGCCATGCCGTACACGTGCACCTCGCGAATCATGGCCTCCTCCGCAGCGATGGGCAGCTCTCCGGCATGTTCCCGCACGTACGCGGCGTCGGGCAGCGAAAGGCGCAGGAAGCCGGCGATGCGCCCGTCGGCGGTCACCCATTGCAAGAAGCGCTCGCGCGTGTTCGTCGTCTTATAGGCGACCGTCTCCATGCGCAGGTCGTCCGGATCGATGTCCGCGGTGCCGACCTCGCGGTAGCGGATCTCACGCACGGCAGCGCGGCCGTCTTCCGCCGCGCCCGACGCGGCAAGGCGAGCCTCGACCAGCTGGCGCAGGTTCGGCTTCTTGTTGCCCGCCTTGATGTCGTTGGTCGAGAAATCTCGGATCATGCGCGATATGCGGCAGAACGCCGGCGTGGCGAGCACGTCGTCGACCAGGATGCCGAGCAGCTCGTCCTCCGCGTACGGCACCCATGCCCCGGAATCGAAATCGCGGCACAGGCGCGCCCCCTCGATGAGGGCGCACGGGTAGAGCTTGATCTCATCGGGCTGGAACGCCGGATCGGTCATGAGGCGCTCGTAGTCGCGCCGGTCCGACTCGGGCGTGGAGCCGAGCAGGTTCACCATCGCATGCGCGTGGATCTTGAAGCCGAACGCCCTCAGCAGGTCGAACGCCTCGCCGATGCGCCCGACCGTGATGTGCCGCTCGTTGAGGTCGAGGATGCGCTGGTCGGTGCTCTGCACGCCCATCTGGATCTTGGTGGCGCCCAGCCTCCGGATGAGCGTCAGCGCCTCGGGGGTGATGGCGTCCGGGCGCGTCTCCACGACCAGGCCGACCACGCGGTGGCGCGCGGTCTCGTTGGCGCGCTGCTCGCGGGCAAGCTCCTCCATCGTCGCCGTCTGTCCCGCGGCCGCACGCGACCACGCGTCGCTCGAGCCGAACAGGGCGCGCACGGCCTGGTTGTAGCCGGTCTCGCCCGCATCCACCGCACGCTGGGCCTCGCCCGCGAACGCGGCGAGCTCCTGTGGATCCGACGCGATGCCGCACGAGCGGTACCACGCGCGCCGCCGAGCAACCTCCGCCGGCACGTGCGTCGTGCTCGCCAGCACGGCCCCCTTATCCTGCCCCGGCTCCGCGAGCATGGGGTTTGCCGCCACACCCGACACCGCGCCGTCGTTCAGCGCGCGGAACAGCTCTTTCACGAACCAGATCTGATACGGGCGCGGGTAGTCGCTCCACGTGCCGCCCAGGATGATGAGCTCGATCTTGTCGGTCGCATGTCCCATCTGCGTGAGCGCCGTCAGGCGCGTCGAGACCTGCAGATAGGGGTCGAAGCAGTTCTGCTCCGCCCGCGCGCAGGCAGGCTCGTCGTGCAGATAGCTTTTGGGCATGCGTACGTCGTTGGGGCAATACCGGCAGTCGCTCGAACAGGGCCAGGGCTTCGTGATGACCGTGATGGTGGCCACGCCCGATGCGGAGCGGCGCGGCTTCATGCGCAAGACCCGAAGCAGCCCCTCCTCGAGCTCGGGCGTGACGCCCCACGCCTCCCAGCGTTCAGGCTCCTCGCGCTTGACCCTCTGATAGAACGGCAGCAGGCGGCGCTTGGCGAACGCGCGCTTGTCGCCACCCGTCCGCTTGGCCTGCGCGTGCACGAGCATGACGAGCGCGTCGTCATCCACCGCCTCGCCGCGACGCAGCATAGCGAGTATGTTCACAATGATGTCTTCCATGCCCCGCATTGTACAATGACGCTTCGGGAAGCAGCGGATCCATCTGCATATGGTCTGGGGGCGCCTCCATGGATGTACAGCTCGCGCGACGGCTCATCGCCTGCAACAGCGCGTTTTACCGCGACCACGCCGCGTCGTTCTCGGCAACGAGGTCCGCGCCGTGGGACGGCTGGCAGCGCGTCGCCGAAATCGTCCAGGACACCTTCGCATGCGCCGAGCAGCGCACGGTGCTCGACGTCGCGTGCGGCAATCTCCGGTTCCCGCGCTTTCTGTTCTCTCGAACGCCGCAGCAGTCCTGGCGCTGCGTCGCAGTCGACAACGCGCCCCAGCTCGCCGCGAACCTCCCCGGCGACGGAAGCGTGCGCTTCGTCGAGCGCGACATCCTCGGCGGCCTGCTCGACGGCACGGACCCCCTCGGCGACATCCCCACATGCGACCTGGTCGTCTCGTTCGGCTTCATGCACCACGTCCCCGGCGGCTCGCTGCGCCGCGCCCTTCTCGATTCCCTCGCCGCGCGCGTATCCCCCTCGGGCCTGCTCGTGCTCTCGTTTTGGCAGTTCATGGACGATGCGAGGCTATCGGCCAAGGCGCGCGTCGCCGACGAAGGGGCGCGCCGCGCCGGGTGGCCCACAGACGAGCTCGAGGCGGGCGACCATTTCCTCGGCTGGCAAGACGATGTACAGGCGCGACGCTACTGCCATCATTTCGACGAGACGGAGATCGACGCGCTCGCCGGTCACCTGGCGAAGCACGGCATGCACGAGTGCGCCCGCTTCTCGGCAGACGGCCGCACCCATGCGCTCAACCGCTACCTCGTCTGCAGAAAGGAGGGCTCGTGAACGCCGTGCTTTCCGATCCCACACGCACCGCGGCGCTGTTTTCCGGGCGCGATGACGTGAGCGTGCGGGCATGCCTCGAGGGCACCATGGGCGCCATCATGGCCAACGATGCCGACCGCCCCACATCCGCTGTCGCCATGGTCGGAGACTTCGTCTTCACAGGAGGAGAGCCCGACCCCGCACTTCTCGAAGCCGCGTGCTCGCGCAGCACGTCCGGCCTCTCGATCGTCGTTCCCCAGGATGCCGCATGGAGCCGGCTCATCGAGCGGATGCCCGGACGGCGCGCGAAACCGCACACGCGCTACGCGACGTCCAAGGATCCAGACGCATTCGATCGCATGCACCTGCACCGGCTCGCCTCCGCCCTGCCCGCCGGCGTCGCCCTGCGCGCCATCGACGAGCCCCTGTGGCACGCGTGCCTCGACCAGGACTGGAGCCGCGACCTTGTGGCCCAGCTCGACCCCTATCCCCGTTTTGCCGAGCTCGGCGTCGGCGTCATCGCCCTGGAGGGCAGGGTCGTCGTCTCGGGCGCGTCGACGTATGCGCGCTGTGCGGGCGCCATCGAAATCGAGGTCGACACCCGCCCCGACCGTCGCAGGCGCGGCCTTGCGCGCGCCTGCTCCGCCGCCCTCATGCTCGCCTGCCTCGACCGGGACCTTTATCCCAACTGGGACGCACATACGCCGGCCTCGCTCGCGCTTGCGGGCCAGCTCGGCTACCGCCTCGACCATGCGTATGATGCATACCTCGTGACCGGCGCGTGACGCACGAGGGCCGGCCCGTCCAATCGTTTACAATCCACGGTCGTCAACCGTTGCCGACCGTAAGGACATCATGGGCCTCACGCACATCCGCCTCCCCAAGAACTTCGACCTCGACGAGCGCTTGATGCGCTACGCGGACGCCATCGAGCAGCACGCCGAGACGTTCGCGGGCAGATGGGCGCACGCGTGCTGGCCGTGCGGCCCGTCCTCGGAGCCGGTGGGGCGCGATACGTTCGACGCGGTCCATCTCGATCTCGGATGCGGCAAGGGCGCCTTCATCGCGTGCTGCGCCGAGCGGAACCCCCATACGCTGTACGTCGGCATGGACGCCGAGCCGGTCTGCATCGCCTACGCCGCCCAACGCGTCGTGGAGCAGCATCTGCGCAACGTGGTCATCGTGCCGCGCGGCGCCGCGGCGCTCCCCGCGATCTTCTCGCCCGGCGAGCTGGACGCCATCACCCTGAATTTCCCGACTCCGCACCCCAAGCGCCACCACGCCGCAAAGCGCCTGGTCAACGTCGACCACCTGCTGGCGTATCGGCCCCTGCTCGCGCACGGCGCCACGCTCACGCTGCGGACCGACAGCCTGCCGCTGTGGGAATACGCCAAGCTGCAATTTGCCGCCGCGGGCTACGACGTGCTCTGGATCTCGTCGGATACGCGCGCCGAGCATCCCGATTATCCCCAGACGGAGTACGAGGAGCGGCTCACCGAACGGGGTGCCGCCGTCTACGGAATCTGCGCCACGCCCGGGGCGCAGCCCGACACCGCGCAGATCCAAGCGGGGCGCGACGCGGAGCAAAGCCTCATGCTGTACCTGCCCGACGACCTGTTCGCCCTCGACTACGTGCCCCTCGGCATGGAGGCGGCCGTCGAGAACTTCAAGAACCGTCAGCTCAAAGGCAAGTCGCGCATCCCCCAAGCGACCAGATAGCGCCGATCGCCTCGATAGCGCGACGCACAGATTCGGCTTGTGCCATATGGCACGGATTCGATGGCCCTATGCATTCCCGCCATCATGCTCTGCGACCTCACGCATGATCTCCGCTGCGAGCGCGGGCCGCAAACCGACGCGAGGACCACGCCCGGGCGCAGCGGCGAAACGAAATAGGGGCTACTGGGCTGCTCCGAAACTATGTACCCAAAAGCCCCAAATCCGTTTGAGCAACAGCATAGTATATGTTCTGTTTATCGTATTATTTAGCATCGGCGGTGTAGTGCCGGGATTCCCGGCACTACACCCGACTTCACGCAGAACCAGGCACCGCACACACCGCTGGGCAAACCGTTTACCTGCGGTTATGTAGAAAGTCGCAACCATGCCCGTCATGTTGGCGCCGGGGTCGCCCGCCAAGGAATGGGCTGCTCGGCGTTTCCCTCAGATGCGACCTTGCGACATAATGGTGGACACGCAGACAAGGACCTCACGAAAGAAGACGATGTGACAGACGCAACGACATCCGCACCGACCGCCTCGGCGAGTTCATTTGCCGGGGGCACCGGCGAGCTCGCGGCGGGATCCCTCGGCACCCTTTCGCCCAGCTGGTGGGAGCCCGAGGACGGCAGCGAGCCCGAACCATGGCTTACGCCCGACGAGGCGTTCGAGCGCTTTTTCGGCTGGGCCGAGGAGCAGGGCATCGAGCTGTGGCCTCATCAGGAGGAGGCGCTCATGGACCTCGCCGCCGGCGACCACGTCATCCTGGGCACGCCCACCGGATCGGGCAAGTCGCTCGTCGCGCTCGGCATGCTGTTCATGGGCATGGCGCAGGGCAAGCGCGTGTACTACACCGCTCCCATCAAGGCGCTGGTCAGCGAGAAGTTCTTCGACCTCGTCGAGGTTCTCGGCCGCGACAACGTGGGCATGATCACCGGCGACACGCACATCAACACCGCGGCGCCCGTCATCTGCTGCACGGCGGAGATCCTGGCCAACCAGGCCCTACGCGAGGGCGAAGATTCCGACGTCGGATGCGTCGCCATGGATGAATTCCATTACTTTGCCGACCCCGACCGCGGATGGGCCTGGCAGGTCCCCCTGCTCACGCTGCCGCACGCGCAGTTCATGCTCATGAGTGCCACGCTGGGCGACGTCACCGCCATCGCCGACGCGCTGCGCACGCAGACCGGCGCCGACGTCGATATCGTGGCGGACGCCCCCAGGCCGGTGCCGCTCGCCTACGAGTACGTGGACACCGCCCTCGAGGGCACGGTGGAGCTCGCGCTTCGGCGCGGGGAGGCCCCGCTGTACATCGTGCACTTCTCTCAGGATGCAGCGCTGTCGACCGCAAGCTCGCTCGCCAACTTCGGCGTCGCCAGCAAGGAGCAGCGCGAAGCCATCAAGGAGGCGTCGAAGGGGACCCGCTTCACCACGGCGTTCGGCAAGATCTTGAAGCGCCTGCTGTCGAACGGCGTGGGCGTGCACCACGCCGGCATGCTGCCGCGCTACCGCCTGCTTGTGGAGAAGCTCGCCCAGCAGGGCCTGCTTCCGGTCATCTGCGGCACCGACACGCTGGGCGTCGGCATCAACGTACCCATCCACACCGTGCTGCTGACGGCGCTCACGAAATTCGACGGCCGCCGCATGCGCCGCCTGCGCGCCCGCGAATTCCATCAGATCGCCGGCCGTGCGGGCCGTGCGGGCTTCGATACCGAGGGCTGCGTGATCGCCGAGGCCCCCGAGCACGACATCGAGAACGCCAAGTTGGTCGCCAAGGCGGGAGGCGACCCCAAGAAGCTGCGCAAGATCAAGAAGAAGAAACCGCCCGAGGGCTTCGTCACCTGGAACGAGCAGACCTTCAACCGCCTGATCGAATCGGCCCCCGAGACGCTCAGGCCGCGCCTGCGCATCACGCACTCCATGGTGCTCTCCATGGTCGAGCAGGGCGGCGACGCCCGGGCGCATGTGGAGGAGCTCATCGAGCGCTCCCTGCAGACCCCCGAGGAGAAGCTTGCGCTCTCGGCGCGCGCCGACGAGATCTTCGCCACCCTCATCGACTCGGGCGTCGTGGTGCGCGAGGAGCTCGATGACGGCAGCCTGGACTACTCGCTGACCGTCGACCTGCCCGACGACTTCGCCCTCGACCAGCCCCTCTCCCCCTTCCTGCTCGCCGCGCTCGAGCTTCTCGATCCCGAGAGCGAGACCTACACCTTCGACCTCATCTCCATGGTCGAGGCCACGCTCGAGGACCCCAAGCAGGTGCTGCGCGCGCAGGAGCGCGCGGCCCGCGCCCACGCGATGGCCGAGATGAAGGCGGACGGCATCGACTACGAGGAGCGTCTCGAGAAGATCGCCGACATCACGTACCCCAAGCCCCTCGAGGACATGCTCGACGCCGCGTTCGCGAGCTACTGCGAGAAGGTGCCCTGGGCGAACGATTACGCACTGAGCCCCAAATCGGTCCTGCGCGACATGCTGGAAAGCGCCGCCGACTTCAAGGGCTACATCCAAAAGCTCGGCATCGCGCGCTCGGAAGGCATCCTGCTGCGCTACCTCGCCGAGGCCTTCCGCTCGCTCGACCGCACCGTCCCCATCGACAAGCGCAACGAGCAGCTCACCGACATCATCTCCTGGCTGGGCTTCGTCGTGCGGTCCGTCGACTCGAGCCTGGTCGACGAATGGGAGGCGGCGGGCGACCCGGTCGCCCTGGACGCCGCTCCCCCGACGGACGCCGACGCGGTCGTCTCCGACCGTCGCGGCATGACGCTTCTGGTCCGCAACGCGCTCATCCGCCGCGTCTCGCTGGCCTGTTCCGGCAACGTCGACGAGCTGGGCGCCCTCGATGCCGATTGGGGCATGACCGAGACGCGCTGGCAGCGCGCCCTCGATGCGTTCTTCGAGGCGCACGAGGAGCTGCTGCTGGACGCCGACGCCCGCTCCTCCGCGTTCATCGCCATCGATGAGCGCGACGAGAAGACCGAGCACGTCTGGCACGTCCACCAGATCTTCTCCGATAGCGACGGGGATCACGATTTCGGCATCATGGCCGACCTCGATCTGGACGCCACGGCCGAAGAGGGCGAGGCGGTGTTCAAAAACTACCGCGTCGGCTTCATCGAGGAGCTGCTGGAAGGCTAAGGGAAGCCCCCGACCGATCCCCTCTAAGATCTCGCCCGCATCCGCCATGGCGGATGCGGGCGACCTTATGCGAGCTCGACGGTGTAGAGCGGCTTGTACGTCGCCCCCGAGCTATCCAATATGCTGCGGAACACCGTGACGCGCGACGCCTCGTCAGAGCACGGGAACGCGAGGGCAGGCAGCGGACGGCCGGCGATCCTCGCCCGGCGCGCCAGCGTGATGTGCGGGCGGAACGCCTTCTTGTCGAACGGGACCCCGTGAGACCCCAAGCGCTCGCGCACCCCTTCCGCGAGCCTCGTGAGCTCGCCCACCGGATCCAGACCGAGCCACAGCGTCGCATCGCTCGGCGCGCCGAACCGTCCCAGACCCGACGCGCGAAGCGGGATCGGCCCTGCGCCGGCGCACGCCTCGTCGACCGCATCGAGGGCGGCGCGCAGCGTCCCCTCGTCGATCTCGCCCAAAAACGCCAAGGTCACATGGTAGGTGTCGCGCTTCATGTACCGGCCCGCAACGTGGACAGCAAGCTGGCGCGCCACGGCGGCGAGGTCGTCGACGAACGGTTCTGGCAGCTCAAGCGCTATGAAAACCCTCATGATCCCCCGCCTCCATCTCCTGCGCGCAACGTGCACCCATGCAACACGCCGCCCGTACCTGCAGGCACGGGCGGCGACATGGCGATTCGCTCAAGCCCTGCGTCCGAGACGCCCCTATGATTCCCTGCTGGCGACCCCGCGGTCCTTGAAGGCGAGGACGTCGGCCAGACGAACGCTTCGATGATGGTTGAGGCCCAGCCGAATGCCCGGGAGCTCTCCACGGTCGAGCATGCGCGTGACCGTGCGCCGCGAGACGCCCAGGATATCCGCCGCCTGACCGGTGGTGATCACCGCGTCGGCCTCGCCGGACGGTGCAAACCTCACCCCCGCATGCGCGGCAAACGACACAAGGAGCTGATACTCGCGCACGCTCAGGTTGTGACGGCAGCCCTCCGGATCAATTAGGGCGGGTCCCAGATTCTCGGCCATGGCTCCTCCTTGCACTAGCACCATCCGAAATCATTGTATGGGCTAAAAGTGCTTCCCAGAGCACAACATCTGTCAACGGGGCGCCTCACTATGCGAGCGTGCGGGAAGGGGCCTCTCCGTGGGGCGGAACGAGTCGGTCGACGTATCCCAAAACGGGCCCACCTGTCGGCGAAAACCGGCAGACGGGCCCGGGCGCGGCGCGATCGAACGTACTTGCATGCGTGCACGAAGCGCGGCGGATCACTCCATGTCGAGCGGCATCTTGTAGGAAGGCGCCGGGAACGCGCGGCTGATGAGCGCAAGGTCTTCCTCGGTCAGCTCGATAGCGTCGGCCGCCGCGTTCTCGAGCGTGTGCTCGGGCCGCGAGCTGCGCGGAATGGCGATCGTATCGCCGCCGCGGATGTCCCATGCCAAGATGACCTGGGGCACCGTGACGTTGTGGCGACGGGCGACCTCGGCGAGCTCCGGCGAGCGGAACAGGCGCCCGCGCAGCGTGCCCGCCTGCGCGAGCGGGCAATACGCCATCAGGGCGACGCCGTGATCGCGCATCCACGGCAGCAGGTCGAACTCGATGCCGCGCGAACCGGGGTGATAGAGCACCTGGTTCACCTGGCAGTTCTGCCCGCCCGGCACGCGCCAGAGGTCCTCCATGTCGTCGGTATCGAAGTTGGAGACGCCCCACGCGCGGATCTTGCCCTCAGCGATCAGCTCCTCCATGCAGGCCACCGTCTCGGCCAGCGGAACCATGCCGCGCCAGTGGAGCAGGTACAGGTCGAGATAGTCCACGCCCAGGTTCTCGAGCGTCTCGTCGCAGCTGTCGAAGATGTCGGGCTCCCCGGCGTTCGACGGCAGCACCTTGGAGACGATGAACAGCTCGTCGCGGTCGAGCGTCTTGGCGCGCGTGCCGTCGGCCTCGCGCAGCTGGCCCCCTGCTACCGCCACGCCGTCGAGCGCATCGCCGACAAGGCGCTCGCTGCGGCCGTTGCCGTACATCTCCGCCGTATCGATCAGCGTCATGCCGGAGGCGACGCCGGCGCGCAGCGCCTGGGCCTCGCGGTCGTGCGTCGAGCGGCTGTCGCCGAGATACCATGTGCCCTGACCCAGCGCGGGCACGCGGTCGCCGTTCGCCAGGGTCACCACATGGCGCTGCGTCGTCACGAAATCAGACATGGGATTCCTCCTCACCTGGATATATCGAGTGCGCCGCACCTGCGCGAACCAGAATGCGGCCAGCCCCTTTGTACCCTCCCGGAGCCCTTCGCGCCATGGTCTCTATGACAAATAATCGAGCAGGCTGTCGAACGTCTTCTGGGCATCCGCGCGGCCGACTTGGTACGCATGCTCAAGGATCTCGGGGTCGCGCACCATCATCGGCATCTTGACCGATTCGCTCGGCCGCACGACGAACACGGCGCCCTCCCGCTCGAGGCGCGCGATCGCGTCCAGCGTCTCGTTATAGCGGACATGGCGGTCGGCCAATAGCTCGATCAGCTTGGGGTAGCGGCGCAGCCAGACGCGCAGCAGCGGCATGAGGCTGTTGGGCTCCTTGCGGTACCCTTCCGGCTGCGTCAGCACCACGACGGTGCGGTCATACCCCTGCTCGAGCATCCAGGCCACCGGGATGGAATCGGCGATCCCGCCGTCGAGCAGCTCTCGGCCCTCGAGCTGGACCGGATGCGACACCATGGGGATGGAGGCCGACGCGCGGATCCATTCGATATCGCCGACATCGCCCGGACCAAGATCGTGGTAGACGGCGCAGCCGGCGTTGATGTCGGTCGCGACGACCGTGAAGCGCATGGGGTCCGCCGCGAACGTGGCGCTATCGAACACATCGAGCTTCCACGGCAGCTCGCCGTAGGCGAAATCCCGGCTGAACAGGTCGCCTTTGAGTATCCAGTTGCGAAGGCTCGCATAGCGCGGGTCGGCGCAGTACTTCTTGTTGTAGCGCCGCGCGCGCCCGATCTGCCTCGATTTGAAATTGCAGCCGAAGGTCGCGCCCGCAGACACGCCCACCGTCGCATCGGCGGTCAGCCCGCGCTCCATCCACACGTCGATCACGCCCGACGTGTACATCCCGCGAAATCCGCCGCCCTCGAGCACCACGCCCACGCTTGGACGCGCACCTTGTTCCGTCGCCGCCACGAAGCAACCTCCCTCTCGATTCAGACTCGCCAGTATACTCCCGCGGCACGCGACGAGGCGCCCTCGGCGGCATGTTGTGCCGACGAGGGCGCCGAAGGTGCGAGAGGCGTAGAGGGGCTTTTACGCCTTACTCTTCCAGGGGAACACTGGTCAATTGCTTTCGCGGCGGTCGGTTCCGTGGCGAGGCGGATGCGGGCGAAGGCGAGGAAGGCGCAGTTGCGCTGCGCCGACGCAGCCGGCTGCCTCTCATCCCCACCCAGCTCTCGATAAGACCACGAGTGGGACACTAGCGCCCACCCACCCTCTCCGCCACAGCCGCAACATGCGGGCATGGTGGGTATAAGAGACAGGCCTGAGCCCGCAGGCGCCCGGCACGGGGCCGACCGGCGCGGAATGAATTGATCAGTGTTCCCCCAAATACGACAGGAACGCATCGGCCTGCTCTGCCAGCTCGGCGCGCTGCTCGTCGGTCAGCGAGAGCACGTCGCTCGTGAACGCCTCGCGGTCGAGCACCACGCCGAGCTGGGGCTCCGCCATCAGGTCGACCTTTATGGCCTGTAGCAGCTCGCTGAGCTTGGCGCGGGCGCCGGCACCGGCGGAGCGGCCCGCCGCGGCGCAGATGACCGCCTTCTTGCCCGCGATGGCTGTTGCGGTCTCCCCCGGCTTGACCGGTCGGCTCATCCAGTCGAGCATGTTCTTGAGAACGCCTGGATAGCTGTAGTTGTATTCGGGCGTGAAGAACCACAGGCCGTCGGCGGACTGGACCTCTGTGCGCACGCGCGCGACGACCTCGGGCACCGGCTGCTCGCGATCTTGGTTCATGTACGGCAGCGCGGAGAAATCGAGCAGTTTGACGCGTGCACGCCCCTCAAGCAGCTTGGCTGCCTCATGCGCCATCTGCGTGTTGAACGACTGCCTGCGCAGGGAACCGGAAATCAACAGGATCTTTTTCATGACTGTCACGCTCCTTGTTTACGCGAGCGCGCGGCGCCTCGGGACGACCGCGCGCTATCTCACCTCGGCACCGAAGGGCAGCAGCGAAAGTTTTGCCATCTTGAAGCTCTGCAGACCGAACGGGATGCCGATGACGGTGATGCAGTTGAGCACACCGGCAATGCAGTATGCGATCGCCATCGGGATGCCGGCGAGCAGTACCCATATGACGTTGGCGACCAACGAGGGCGCGCCTCCGCCATAGACGATCTGCTTGCCGAACGGCGCAAGCGTCAGGCCGGCCATCTTCAGGCACTGCCGCCCTAGAGGGATGCCGATGATGGTGATGCAGAACACCAAGCCGAGCAGGAGCCAGCCCAATGCGGTCCAGATGCCGCCCAGAAGAATCCAGATGATGTTGCCCACCACGCGCATGCGTCGATCCTTTCGCCTCTCGCATATTGCTGTGTATTCCCATCATGCAGGGCGCTCATGACCGCACGGCGCACGGAGCCTTGAAAGTTCCTTAATTCTTAAGGCTTGCCTACGGCGGATATTGCGCGACGCGATGCGGATATAGAGGAACGCGACATATGGTGGCGCCCCGTCTGCCGCGTCGTATGATAGATGCCATCGCCGCACGTCAACGTGGCCAATAACGACAATCTGGGAGATCGCCATGCCCTTGGAGTACGCATCGATTCTGCTGGGAGCCCTCGCCATCCTGCTGGGCTTCGCCCCCATCGTCCCTCTGCAGCTCATCGGCGTCGCGGCGGGCATCGCGGGTATCGTGGTATCGCGGCGGGCGCGCAAAGCGGACTACCGCAAGGACATGCCCGCAACGGTCGGCTTCATCTGCTCCATCGCCGGCGTGGTCGTGAGCGCCGTCACCCCGCTGTTCGCCCTGATCATCGCGGTTGCCCAGGCGGCCATGGGATAGGAGCCCGGACGGCGCTCGACGCACGACCCGGCCGCGGAGGCAGATCGGCTACGATAGGCTCCCCGCGGGACCCTGAAAATCCATGCATACGAGTTTGTCATTGTTTTTGGGTGCCATTTCTTCGCACGAGCCATACCCTCTGACATTTGCCCAGTTGAATCCTGCGGTTTTGTTGAGGGGTATGGCGCCTGTGGGAATCGGGCACTCAAAAACAATGACAAACTCAGCCTACCTCATCGATGGGTTTTACTTCGGCCGGATTTTTAAGCATAGGGATTTTCGCTACCTGCGGTTTTTCTGGGACTGTATGCACGCCAAAATCGCATGCCCATGGCAGGCGGCTCTCTACCCCGCCGGACGGCTCATCACGAGGCAGTCGTAGCGGATTGCCTTGCCCGAAATGCTGTAACTCGGCTTGGCGCCTGCCAGGTAGGGACCCTTCAGCGGGCGCTTGACGACGATCTTGCGCGGAGCGGCAGCCATGGCCGCCCCCATGAGCTCGTCTTGGTCCATGCAAGGGCGTTCGAGCAGATGGAGCAGCTGGAACTTCTTTTTGACCGCGGCGCTCTTGCGGCGCTCGGGAAACATGGGGTCAAGGTAGACGACATCGGGCGGCTCGGGCAGCTGCCTCAGGGCGCATGCGCTATCCCCCTCGACCACCTGCATGCGCGCGACGATCTCGGCAAGGTCGGGGTCCAACGATGCGCGGCGCACCGCATCCGCCAACAACGCGGCGATCACCGGATCGCGTTCGTACAGCCTGACCCTGAACCCTGCCGCCGCCAAGAGCAGGGAGTCCTGCCCGAACCCCGCCGTGGCATCGATCGCCAGCGGAGCCTGCACGGCCCCTTTGATCTTTGCCGCCTTGACCAGCAGCTCGCGATTGAGGTTCGCGGGCTTCAGGCGCGGCTTCATGTCGTTCAGGTCGGCACGCAGCGTCATTCCCGCCCCCGCCAGCGCAAGCCCCTCCTCATCGAAAACCAGCCCCAAGGGGGCATCGGCGAGCTCGTCGGCAGAGGCCCCCAGGCGCGCACCGAGGTGCTCGGCAAGACGTCGCGCCGCCGCAAGATGCTCCGGCGCGGCAGCGACCACCAGCAGGTCGGACGGGTCCACCGCCGTTGTTGGCATCATCATGTTGTCCTTGGCCCTGGGCATATCCGGCACCTCCGCCACAGTACACTAGCAGAAGATCGCGCAACATGCCGCCCGTCGCACAACGCGTCGCGGCGCCAAGAAGGAAGGATCCTCATGTCGAGCAGGAAGCCATCGGCAAACGCCAAGCGCCTCGGTGCCTTCAGGGCATCCCTGGGCGACATGGGCGACCTCTTCGAACGCGAGCAGGCACGCCGCGACGAGTTGGCGGCAGAGCGCGAAGAGGCGCTGTACGACAAGGCCTGCGCGTCGAAAAACCGCTACGCCACGCGCGCCGACGCGCTCGACGCCGCCGCCCGTTGCGCGAACCACGGTACGCGCGACCTCCATGTGTACAAATGCCCCTACTGCAACGGCTGGCACCTCACGTCCAAAGCACCGCGCTCCTGATGGGTCAAAACGAACCCGTCCCCACATGACCCATGCGCATAAAAAATGGGCGGGACCTTCGTCCCGCCCGCATGCTCTGTACTTTGGACTCGCCTCAAACCTTTTACCGTAGGAACAGATGCGAATTCACTTGTTCAACCTGGGCCCGCTGGCGCCCTTCAACGGCCTTTCACGGATACGCGCCGTTCTGCGTTGGGCGAGTCCGCTCGCCCCAAATGCTATCGAACCTCAGTAGCGTGGAGAGCGGGCCCAAAGGCTGATGTCTCTTCTGTGCCCGTTGGACTCACCCCCTTACTCGATACGTCCGATCCCCTTTTGGATCCTTCGAGCTCTTTGCTCACTTCGATTATTTCCCGCATCTCGACAGGTAATCTGCCTGTTCCCAACCGCCCGTGAACGGTCGATTTCATCGGTGGACGGTCCGTGCCGCCACAGCGAGGAGGGCCCTGGGCGCCCGCGACACGGCACCGTGTACACCCTGCGGTACAAGCCCGCTTCCCAAAAGTGCGCACCGCATCGCCCTCCGCTGGGTCCCGCGCGCGCCTGACGGGGAATACTAGGAAGACGGCGATCGATCGCCTCCGCAGACCCGTCTCACGACGGGCGCCGTGCACGGCATGAACCGGTCGCCGATTCCCCAAAGTCGGTACCGGTCAGGCACCGCATGTCCATCGGAAGGAAGACTGTTTAGCACTGGAAATGGGTTTGAACGGACCCGTCCCCCATGAACCCACCCAACGAACCCATGTCCACATCTGTGGATTCTTGGGGGACGAACGTGGTCATCGGTTAACCTACTTTGATGGTAGGTTATTTCACGAACGTCCCTGCCTGCAACGACCCCACGCCCCTTTGGGCGCGAGATCGAAAGGACACAGCAATGCCCAACCCAATAGCACCCGCCGTTCTGGGAACGGTCCTCGCCGCGAGTCTTGCGCTCCCGGGAGCCAAGGCGCAGGCCGCACCGGCCGCGCCCGCCCTTCCCGACACGGCCCATACCGAGGACGCGGCCTCCCCTGCAGCCGGCGCCGAGCACGAGACGGACGGCGAAGGCGCCGCGGACACCGACGACGCGCCGGCGGCTCCGACAACGCCCTCGGATTCAGACGGCACCGCATCTGACGGCTCGGCCGACTCCTCGCAGGCTCCGATCGCCATCGTCCGGGGCGGTGCGCGCATCGCGTTCGAGACGCTCAACGCCGCCGTGCAGGCGGCCCAGACCGGCGACGTCGTGGAGGTCGCCGGCGACATCGCCATCGCAGAACCCGTCGCGCTCGACGCGGGCCGCGCCATCACCCTACGCGCGACAGGGGCGGCCACCATCTCCCGCGCTACCGGCTTCCCCCTCGAGGGCGGCAAGACGGCGGGCATGTTCCGCCTGCTCGGAAGCTCATCGCTCACGCTCGAGGCGGCAGACCCCGCCTCCGGCAGGCTCGTGCTCGACGGCGCCGATGTCGATTCCAACGAGGCCGTGGTGGCCATTCGCGAGCAGTCGACCTTCACCATGCGCGCGGGCACGGCCATCGAGGGCGCGCTGTGCTCCTGGAAGCCGTGGGCCTCGGTCTACGTGCACGGCGGCACGTTCGTCCTCGACGGCGGCGAGCTGCTCGACGGCTTCGCCATGCGCAACGCGGCCGTGGCGGTGGAGCGCGGCGCGGCGTTCGAGATGCGCGCTGGCGCCATCCGCGGCATGCGCACCAGCTACTCGGAATCCATCGTGTGGACGCGGGGCACGGTGCGCATGACGGGCGGCGTCATCGCCGGCAATTCGTCCAACGTGTCGTCAGATGGCGTCGTCCACGTGCTGGACGGCGGAACGCTCTCCTTCACGGGCGGCACCATCGGAGACAACGCCCCCAACAACACCTTCGGCGTGCGCGTGGACGCGGGCGGCTCGCTCGAGCTGGGCAAAGCCGCGCGCTTCGACGGCGCGGACCGCATCAACCTGGCGCAGGGAGGCTCGCTCAGCTTTGCCGACGCGCCCGAAAAGCACACCGCCGACGATCCCATCGAGGTGGTGCTCTCCGGCACATGGGACCCGGGGACGCTGCTGGCGTCCAGCCCCTCCCCCGAGGTCGCCCGCGACACGCTGTCCCGGCTCTCCGTCCGCACGAGCGGCACCCCCGAGAAGATCGCCTCGGTGAGCATCGACGAGTCCGACGCGCGCAACCTCGCGCTCGCCCCGTCGGACGTGACGGCGCTGTTCGACGTGCTCGACAACCCCTTCGCCGACCGTCTCGGCCTCACCATGCGCGAGGAGCTCGACGAGCCGGGCGCCTTCGATCGGATGCGCGAGGCGGTGGAGGCGCACTTCGGCGGCATCGACACGCCCGAGCATCGCCTTCGCCTGCAGCAGATCGAGCAGGCCGAGCGCTACGCCGCCTACCTCGCCGAACACGGGGATGTTCTCGAGGATTCGGTGCGCGAGCTCTCCCAGCTGGGCGACCCGGGCGCCGAGGCGCGCCGGACCCAGCAGGGCTACCAGTTCGACAACCTGGACGCAACCGGGCTCTACCTCAAGCCGGGCGAGGCCAGGCGCATCACCGTCTATGTGGATGCCGAGGACCCGAGCAAGCTCTCGGTGGCATGGCGCCAGGTGGGCGTCACCGACACGAACAACTACCCCTCCCTCAACCTGGAGCAGCGATCCCGGCTGGTGAACGGCGCGAACCAGATCACCGTCGACCTGACGGGCAAGACCTACGGCTCCATGCTCTACCTGCGCAACGACTCCACGGACAACAAGGCCCGCGTGCGCATCGAGTCGGCCGACGCGCCGGACGCCGGGAGCGAGCCCATCTTGGGCACCAGCCTGGGCGCCCACCCGTTCTACGAGCACGACCCCACGCATCCGGAGCGCTTCTGGGACTACGTGCAGCAGGTCCGCGCCCATGCCGCACGGGCGCAGGCGGGCGAGGCGGCGGACATGACGCTCATCCAGATGGGTGATGCGGGGCACGCGCAGTTCGCCGTGAGCGCCACCGCCATGGCGAAGGCGTACGCGGGCATCGCGTCGGAGGCGGACGCCGTCGCCTATATCGAGAAGTCCAATCGGGCGATCCAGGACCGCCTGGAGTTCTACTGGGCGTTCGACGGCTTTGACGCGGGCGAGGCGACCGGCCCCAACGCCATCACGACGGCGCGCGTGCACACGGCCTTCACCCGCACCGTGTCCAGCCCCTCCACCATGTACGCGTACGGACGGTATTTCCACATGCCCGAGAGCAGCGCCGCAACGTTTCTCTCGGGCGAGAGCATGTACGGCTGGGGCATGTCGCACGAATACGGGCACATGCTCGACAACAACGTGATCGCAGTGGCCGAGGAGACCAACAACCTGTACTCCATCGCGGGCGCGCGGCACGGCGGCATCGAGGCCGCACGCGCGGCGGGCACGGCGTTCAACCCGTCAGCCCACTACCACGTGAACGCCATGAACGCCACGAAGCGCAGGGATGCGGAGCTGGCGCAGATGGCCACCGACCCACAGTACGTGCCCGACTGGATGAGCGGCGGAGACTGGGGCACCTACATCTGGACGCATGTGACTACCTGGTGGAACGGCCTGCACTTCTTCGACGATTGGGATTATTCGGGCTACGCCTTCTCGGCAAGCCCCTACTCCGAGAAGACCGCAGCCGATGTGGAGCGCTACGGAGCCTATGGAGCGACGCTGCGCATCCTGCGCGGCGATCCGGCGGCCGTGAAGACCATCGAGGACCTCGCCTCGAACGCCTCGACGGGCGTGAAGTACAACCGTATGGCCGTGGCGTTCACCATGGGAACGGGCTACAACTTCGCCGAGTACCTCTACGAGCTGGGCGAGCGCGACCTGGCGCCCCAGGTGCTGGAGTGGTGCGCGCGCTACCCCTCGATGCCGCGCAAGGTACGCTACTTCTCGCTGAACACCGACGCCGCGATCGTCAACGGGGCGAAGACCTACGAGGAGATCGTCGGGGCCGGCGGCGCGGTCGAGCCCGAGCTCGAGGTCGCCATCGTGGGCAACGCGCTGCGCGTGACGGCATCGATGCCCAGCGACGAGCTCGCGCGCGCCACGACGGCATGGGAGCTCTACCGGGACGGCGAGCTCGCGGGATTCTCGCGCGACGGCGCTTTCGAGCTCACCGGCGACGTGGGAGACGGCGACCCGGCTTCGTTCAGCGTCGTGGCCTACGACGTGCGGCTGAACCCCAGCACGGAGTTTACCGGCGATGGCGGCGGCACCGGGGGCGATCAGCCCGGAGACGGATCGGAAGACGGCGACGGTTCCGGCGGTGCGGACGAGAAGCCGGGCGGCGGGGATGACGGCACGGGCGGAGACGCCGACGACGGGGACACCGATGGCGGCGACACCGGCGGCGGGGAGCCCGGAAACGGCGGAGACACTGGCCCCGGCGATGACGGCACGGGCGGAGACGCCGGTGACGGAGACCAGCCCGGTGGCGAAGGTGGCACAGAGGGGCCGGAAGACGGCTCGGACGGCGATACGGACCAAGAGCCCGGCGGCGGCACGGACGACGGCGAGCCGGACGAAGGCGGCGACCCGGGCGAGCAGCCCGGAGGTGACGACGGCGAACCCGGAGACGACGGCACGGGCGAAGAGCCCGGAAACGGCTCCGAAGAGGAGCAGCCCGAAGGCGGCGATGGCGACGACTCCGGGGAGAGCAAGCCCGAGGACGGCGACGGATCCGGAGACTCGAACGCGCCCGATGACGGCGGCCCCGATGGCGACGACGGCAACGATTCCGAAGACGGAGAAGATGCCGGAGGCTCGAACGGGGGCCAGGGCGGCGAGGAAAACGACCCCGCTGCCGGCAACCCGAGCCAGGACGACGAAGGATCCGCTGGAGACGGCAGCAACGATCCTTCTGATGGGGGCGCCCCCTCAGGGGACATCGGGCAGCAGCCCGGCACACCCCAAGGCGGATCGACCGCATCGGCAGGCGACTCGGACAAGACGCTTGCCAAGACGGGAGACCCCTCCCTCCTCGCACCTCTTGTCGCCGCGGTAGGCGGCGTCCTCTCCCTTGCCGGCGCCGCGATCGCTTCGAGATTCGGCAAACGGCAGTAAAGCACGCGCCCGCGCGCAGAGGGAAACGGCTCCCCTGCGCGCGGGCGCTCGCATTCCGAGCCTACCGTAGCAGCTCGCCGCGCACGCTCGGTGACCGGGCGCGTCCCTGGAGAAGCGCCTGTCAATGCGCCCTCGTGGCGCAAACCGCATATTCTCGTGACGATCTTGCATAAAAAACGGGGAATTCGGGGGCCTGCGGGCAGCGCGAAAAGGGAGGGACCGAGTTTGTCATTGTTTTTTGGTGCCCCCGCGCCACATGCGCCGTACCCTCTAGCATTTCCCCAGTTGAATCCTGCGGAAATGCAAACGGGTGCAGCGCGTGTGGGAAAAGGGCACCGAAAAACAATGACAAACTCGTATGCATGCCTTTTCGGAGCTGCCAACGGGCGCGAAACCTACATCGGCGCTCCCCGAAAAGCTACGGGCGAGCCACAGTCCAGCCGAGACTCTCCTGCTGGATGCGCACAAGGTGCGCATAGAGACCGCCTGCGGCCATAAGCTCGGCATGGGTGCCCTGCTCGGCCACGCGACCGCGATCGAGCACCACGATCCGGTCGGCACCGGCCACGGTGCGCAGGCGATGTGCGATCACGAGAACCGTCTTGCCTGCACAAAGCCGTCCCACGGCGTCCTGCACGAGCGTCTCGTTCTCGGGATCGAGCGAGCTCGTCGCCTCGTCGAGCAGCACGACGGGAGCGTCCTTTAGCAGGGCCCGGGCGATGGATACTCGCTGCCGCTCTCCCCCGGAAAGACGCGCGCCGTTCTCACCGAGACGCGTGGCCCAGCCCTCAGGCAACCGTTCGATGAACTCCTCGCAATGGGCTGCCCGCGCCGCCGCGCGCACCTCCTCGTCCGTGGCACCTGAGCGGCCCATGCGGATGTTCTCCATCACCGTGTCGTCGAAAAGCGTCACGTCCTGGAAGACCACGGATACGTTGCGCAGCCACGACTCCTCGTCCAACCCCGCCAGGTCCACCCCGCCCGCGCGTATCGAGCCGGCCGAGGGAGCGTAGAATCGCGCGACGAGCTTGGCGACCGTCGACTTGCCCGAACCGGAAGGGCCGACGAGCGCGGTCACCGTGCCGGGCTCCATGCGGAAGGAGATGCCGCGCAGGACCTCATCGTCGCCGCCGGCATACGAAAAGCGCACGTCGCGCAGGTCAATGGGCTTTACGCCCAAACCCGACGCATCGCCCGTGCCCGCAGCGACCGGCTCGTCGGCGAGCGCCCGCAGGCGCGCCGTGCGCCCGGACAGCTGCAAAAGATTCGGCAGCTGCGAGAGGATCGACGTGATGGGTCCGTACACGCGTGAGGCGATGAGCAGGAACATGAGCAGCGTGAGGAAGTCGACCTCACCGCCCGCAAGGAGCGCGCAGCCCGAGAAAACCGTGATGCCCACGCCCGCCTGGAGCACCGTGGTCGCAGCAGAGACGCATACGTCCACCGCGAGCTCCACCTTCATCGCGATGTCCCGCAGGGCCCGAAGCGCCGCGCGCATAGGCGCCGACTGCGCCCCCACCTGCCGGCACGCGCGGATGTCGCGCATGCCCTCGACGTAATCCATGAGCTGCGCGGAGGCCGCAAGACGTGCCTCGGTCTGCCGCTCGAAAAGCCTGCGCTCGCGTCCGCGCGCGGCGAGCACGATGAGAAGCGCCGCCGGCAGGGTCGCGAACACGCCGAGCGCGAGCCGCCACTCGAAGAACGCGAGCATCACGCAGACGACCGCCGTGGAGACGCAGCTTGCAACGAGCTGCGGGACCGTGCTCGACATGAGCGACTCGCGGCTCGACACGTCGCCCATAAGGTTCTCGGTGAGCTCCGAGAGGTCGCGCTGGTTGAAGAAGGACATGGGCAATCGGCGCAGATGCTCGGCCAAGCCCATACGCGTGGCCTCCGTCTCGCGGTAGGCCGTCACATAGGTGCGTCGGTAGTCGTTGCGCGCGCAAAGGAAGACCGCGACGAGCCCCACAACACCAGCCGCGAAAAGTCCCCAGAGCGCCTGCCAATCCACATCCTGCCCCGTGAGGCGCATGAGCACCGTGCCGAAAACCATCACCGTGATGGTAAACGGCACCATGAGCACCAGGTTGGTGAGCGTGCATGCCGCGACGGCTCCCTTGAGGCTGCGGTATCCCTCGTCGGTGAGCGCGAGCGCGCGCTGCACCCGCGGCTTTCCGTTCGCATCCATCATCTAGACCACCTCCTTGTCGGCCGAAACGCACGGCGCGTCCAGACCCTCCGACTTGACATCCGAGCCGATACCCCACGAGAGGGCCTGCGTGTAGCGCTTCCACATGCGCGCATAGGCGCCGCCCGCGGCGAGCAGCTCCCCATGGCGACCACGCTCCACCACGCGCCCGCCGTCGATCACGGCGATCTGGTCGGCCCCCACCACGGTGGAGAGCCGGTGCGCGATCATGATGACCGTCTTGCCCGCCATGAGCCGTTCGAAAGCGCGTTGGATGAGATGCTCGTTCTCGGGATCCGAGAAGGCGGTCGCCTCGTCGAGCACCACGATGGGACGGTCCGCCAGGATCGCGCGGGCGATGGAGACGCGCTGCGCCTCTCCGCCGGAGAGATGCACGCCCGCGCTGCCGTACACCGTGTCGTAGCCTTGGGGCAACGCGCGGATGAAGCCGTCGGCCTGCGCGGCGCGCGCAGCCTCGACCACCTCCTCGCGCGTGGCGTCGGGGCGAGCCATGCGGATGTTCTCGAACATGCTCGTCCGAAAGAGGTGCACGCCCTGGAACACCATGCTCACGCAGCCCATGAGGTCGTCGGGATCCATGTCGCGCACATCGACGCCGCCGATGCGCACCGCGCCGGCATCCACGTCCCAAAAGCGCGCCACGAGGCTCGCCACGGTCGATTTGCCCGCGCCGGGAGGCCCTACGATGGCGAGCGTCGTGCCCTCGGGCACGGCAAGGCTCACCCGGTCGAGCGCGAGCGCGCCGCTGCCCTCGCCCTCCTCGCCACCGGAGCCATATTCGAACGACACGCAATCGAGCTCCACGCCGAAACGCTCGGGCGCGCGCACCGCCTCGGGACGCGGCGCGGGAAGCGGATCGATGCCGAGCAGCTCGTCGATGCGCGCGAGCTGCGCGCCGATGATCATGCTGTCCTCGGAGATGTACATCATCTTGTTGAGCGCGCCCGCGATGGAGGGCACGAACAGCAGGTAGAAGATGAAGTCGAGCGCGAAGGCGCGAAAGTCGGAGCCCGCAAGCCCCGTACCGAGGATGATGCCCACCGGCAGGATGAACAGGTAGGCGTTGTTGATGATGGCCGTGAAGGCGGGCATGAGGCTTTGCCAGAACAGCGCCACGTCGAGCGCCAGGTCCGTATAGGCGCGCACCGCGGCGGAAAGGCGCCCGAACGACTCCGCCGTCTGACCGAACGTCTTGACCACGGGCATGCCGCGCACGTACTCCACCGTGGCGTTGGTCATGTGCTCCTGGTTGACCAGGTGGCGCCGCATCTTCTCCGTGACCGCTTTGTTGGAGAAGCCGGCGGCCTCCACGCCGAAAGCCGCCACCACGCACGCCACGGCGGCAAGGCCGAAGCGCCAGTCGAAGACGAACAGCAGCACCGCGATGGCCGCAGGCGCCGTGAACGCCGCCACCGTGTCCGGCAGCGAATGGGCCAAGAAACCCTCTATGGCGCCCACGCTCTCGTCCATGACCTTGCCCACGCGCCCACTGCCAAGCGCCTCGAGCCGCCCCAACGGGATGCGCGCCAGATGCTCGGCCATCTGCAGCTTGAGGTTGTACTCGGCATCGAAAGCGGCGGAATGCGCGCAGAGCAGGGCGGCGAGGTAGAGCCCGATGTTCCCCACCACGCCCGCGATCGCCATCCAGCCGAAACCGGCCATGCGCGCCGCGTCCAGCGCCGCGAAATCGGGGTAGATCGCAACGACATCCGCAACCACGAGGTACACCGCGATGAACGGCACGAACGAACAGAGGGAGGAGAGCGCCGAAAGCACCATGGAGAGGTAGATGAGCCACCTCCCGCCTCCCGTGAACCCGATGACGCGGGCGACCCAGGACGTCTCCTTGCCCGCATCCTCCTTCCGATGTGCCATATGGCCCCCTTTCCGTCGCGGCTGGACGAAGTCCCCGTACAGGCGCAACAAGTTAGATTAGACTTACAGTCATTCTGAACTGATGCGTTGAACGGGGAGACGGCCATGGGGAAAACGACCAACGCGAGAGCCGTGCGACCGGACGGAGAGCCGGAGCTCTTCCAGGCGGCAGAGCTCGAGCGCATGGGGATGCTGCCCGCAAAGCAAGATGAGGGGGCCGGCACGCTCTTTTCGGGCGACGGGGTTCGGGCAGACGGCTGGTACCGCGCTTGGACCTGTGGGGACTTCACAGTGGCCACCTGCGATTTCACCATTCTCGAGGACACGCTGTTCGCCATCGACACGCGCCGCTATCTCACCGTGCGCGGCCCGATGGCGCGCCCTTATGACCGCGAAGCCTCGACGGAGGCCGCCGCGATCGCCTACATCGAGACGCGCAAGGGATGGGTCACCTCCCCCGTTTTGGCGGGATCTCATTTTTCCTATACGGAGGTGGAGTACTTCGAGGACGCCCTTCGCGACGCGTTCGCCGAGCTCGGCCGAGACTCCATCGACGAGATATCATCGCTTCTCGCTGAGATGCACCGCAGCGTGGGCTGGGCTCCGGGAGTCCTCTCCGCGCTCGGCGAGATAGCCCGTACCGATCCGATGGCACCCGGCGCCTCCCTCGTCTACGAGGGCGCCGCCAAGATGCTGCTCGGCGCGCTCGTCGGAACGACGGCTGCGGCCCTGCCAAGAGACCAAGGCGACCGGGCAGGCATCCTCACCGCCATCGAGCTCGCGCACGCGCGGTGGCGCGACGGCGCGAACCAGCAGGAGGCCGCAACCGTCGCGGGGATGGGCCTCACCAAGTTCAAGCGCCTCTTTCGGCGGGCGACCGGGCGCTCATGGGGCGCGTACCTCACCGAGATGTGCCTGCAGGAGGCACGGTCGCTGCTCACGTCGGGGCGCACGGTCAGGGAGGCGGCGGAGCTTGCGGGCTATCGCTCCCCCACGAGCTTCGCGGCGGCGTTCGCACGGGCGTACGGTGTGTCGCCCCAGCAGTTCAAAGAGCTTGCGCGCCTGCAGGCGGTAAACGTCGGGGGCGCCCAGGCACTCGATGGATAAGTAGGGACTCCGAAACAACGCGCAGCACGTTTTGGGACGTGGCCGCTTGCACGCCGATGGGTTGAAACAAGCACGTCCCCAAATGACCCATTATGATGCGGGCCGAATCACCGCCACCGCTCCAGGAAATCGAGGACGCGGCTGAACGCATCTTCGCGGCTGGCTGCGCACTCCAGGGGAAACTGCCGCTCCTCTCGAAACAGCTTGAGCATGCCGGTGTCCATGGGCACGATGATATGGCTCGCATGCCCATAGGAAAGGCGCTCGACTTCCCAGGGATGGCTGTGGGCGCGAAGGCGAAGCTCGATGCGACAGCACGCCTCGTCGCTCGGCCACATGGAGTCGCGCGCAGGACTCACCAGCAGCACGGGACCGCGGATCAGCTCGACCTTGATGGCGGATTGCTCCGTCGCGCCGCCGAGCATCCGCTCGTACACAAAGCGCATGTCGAGCTGACGCCCGCGAAGCGACCGTAGGACGATGCTCGCGTAGGGCAGACGCATCCCGCCGGGGACGCAGGGCAGCGGCTCATCGCGCCACGTCCAGCTTGAGCGCGCGGCCACGCCTTTCGACAGCAGACTGCCGCTGCCCGTGATACCCGGCATCACGTGGTCGAGCGGAGAGAGCGCCACCGCGCATGAGATATCGGGCATAAGCGAGGCGGCGAGCAGCGCCAGCTCCCCGCCCTTGGAGATGCCGTAGACGCCGATCCTCTCGAAGCCCCGCGACCGCAAGAGCCCCGCGGCGCGCTCGACGCTTTCTACGGGAACCTCCACGAGTTCGCGCGGCAGACCGGGCGCGTTCCAATAGCAGAGCCCGAGCGCCGTCACGCCTTCATGTGCGAAGCGCGCCCCGAGGTCGCGCGGGATGTTCTCGTTGCCCTCGCTGCCGCCCATAACGATGAGCGCCTTGCCGGCGAAGCGGGTGGCACGATCGCTATCTGCTGCAGGCGTATGCAGGAACCCGTGAAAGCCGTCTTGCCCGACATCGAAGCACTCCATGCGCACCGCCCCCTCCTACAGCAGGACGAAGGCAATCATCGCCGCGAACATGATCGTGAACACGAGGTTGCTCCAACCGCCGAACAGTACGCAGCGGGCCGGCTGGGGCACACGCAGCCACGCGAAACCGAGAAACGACGTCACAAGGGGCGTGGTCACGACCATCCACGGCGGAAGCTGCGTCTGGCCAAGCACGACGAGCATGCCGAGGAGCACGAATGCCGCGTACATCGGGATGGTGGCCAGACGCTGGAGCGCCATGATGTTGCCGGCTACCCGATCGACAAGTCCGTCATCCCCCGTACGCGCGGCAATGGCGAGATACGGATACTGGGCGTGGTAGGCGCCGCCACAGATGAGCGCGAAAGCGAGCAGGGCGGCAACCACACAGGTCAGCCAAGAGAACCCGCCTGTCGCGAGCATCGGCAGCCCTGCGAACCCGACGACATAGAAAAAGGAGGCGACCGGCCCGAGCATGCCGCCCAGCCGCACGCGCCCCTCGGGCAGGTCGCGCATGATTCTCGCATAGGGTCTCAAGGTGCCATCCATGTCGTAGGCGCCGGGCGTGAAGTACAGCAGCATGTCGCCGGCGAACATCACGAGCGAACCGACGAGGCCGATTGCGAGGAGCGGAATTGCGGACGTCATGGTGGTCTCCCGGATTCGGCGCTTATAAAGTTAGCTAATTCTAACATATGCGAGGTGGAACGAGCGCCCATCGGTCAGGTTTCGGATGGACGGATTATCCCGAATCGGGGCAGCTTTCGCCCTTACGATGAGCGAAAGCCGCCCCGTTCCAAAAGTGCCCATCTGGGCGCAAAACGAACCAATCGACGCCCCTGTGGAGCGCTTAGCCGAAATACGGGCAGGAGCTCCCGATGCAGACGGTGTTGCTGCTCGAGACCGTGCAGACGGGGCGCGACGCGGGCAGCTCCAGCTCGACGCCGATCGCGCGCGAGAACCACGGTATCGCCTCGCGCACCGCGATGCGGGAGTCGCGCTTGCAGCAGCGCGGCGCCCCCGCACGCGCGATCTTCTCGAGCAGATCTGCCACCATGAGCTGGGTCTCGCTCCACCCCGCCTCCTTGAGCGGCGCGTTTTCCTGCGCGATCGCGAGCGCCATGCCGCATGAGGCGGCCGCGCCGCACACGCCCCAGCGCGCGCAGGCCCCTCCCGGCACACCCGAGGAGCGCTCCTCCAGCTCGTCGAGCTGGGCCTCGAGGCTTCCGTCCGCTCCCGCGCGCTTGGCGCAGGCGAGCAGCGCCGCGCCAGTAAGATAGTGGTGAACGGGGCCGAAGGCGGGGCACTCCGACGCCGCCATCAGCTCCTCCAGCAGATCGGCAGGACATGTCGACGTGCTGCGCAGGCAGATCTCCTTCGCCCACGACGCCCCGTTATGCTCCATGATCAGCCCCTCTCATCTTCATATCGATGTCTGTCAGCCTATCTGTCAGATCGATGTCCGTCAATGTATAGGATACAATCTGGCTGACCCAACCGTCTTGGAGGAGCGCACCATGACAGCTAGAACCCGCGTCGCGTTCATCTGCACGCACAACGCATGCCGAAGCCAGATAGCCGAGGCGCTCGCGCGCCTGCGCGCTTCGGACATCATCGAGCCGTACTCGGCGGGAACCGATCCCGTGGACGCCCCGCATCCCGATGCGTTGCGTCTGCTTGCCGCACGCGGCGTCGACACCGCAGGCCTTCGCAGCAAGGCGCTGGGTGAGATTCCCGCAGTCGATATCGTGGTGACCATGGGCTGCGGCGTCAGCTGCCCCACCCTGCCGTGCAAACATCGAGAGGACTGGGGGCTCGACGACCCGACGGGAAAGGGGGATGCGGCGATGGAGGCGTGCATGCTCGCCATTCAGGAACGGGTCGACGATCTCGCCCAGCGCCTGAGAGCCGGTGAGCTCGCGTCCCGGACGCTCAGCGTGGCGGTCCTGCGCGCGCTTGCGGACGAGACCCGCCTTGAAATCGTCGCCGCCCTCTCGCGGGAGGGGGAGCTGTGCGCCTGCAGGCTTCTCGAACATCTCGCCGTAAGCCAAAGCACGCTCTCACACCATATGAAGATCCTCGTCGAGGCGGGCCTGGTCTTCCAGCGCAAAGAAGGGCGCTGGTCCCATTACCGGCTCGCCCCCGAGCGATTCGCACGCCTCGGGCGCGCTATCTCCGCCCTCGCCGCCCCGTCGCTCGACGAGGGCGAGACGTTGCGCCGGGAATGACATGCGACGGAGGGCTGCGACACAAAACGGACCGTTTGGCGCGCTAGGAGCTTTTATTGACCCCCTTTAGCGCGCCAAACGGTCCGCTTTGTACTGGAGTGGCGCTCGTACGCCTGCGTTACGTGCAGCTTGCCCGCGTGTCCATTTGCCACGAAGTCGACTTCACCTGCTCGCAAAGCACCGACGGAAACACCGTAGTCACGTCAAACGAGCACGTCGCATATGGTGCATTCCAGCTGAGAGTCATGGTTCTTGGGCGAGAACCGCGTCGCGGGGGCAATTCAAAAGCAGGCGGTAACCTCCAAAACCTCCGTCAAAGCGCGGAGCCATGCCGATTGTCGCCGCGCTCGACAATCGAACCGTAGTCTTGCAGGGTAGAAAACACGCGATATACAAAAACGGTATCTTTATCATTGTAGGAATAGAGCAGGACATACCGCCTCACAAAGCATGCACGTAGACCGCGCACAACGCATGACAGCTGTCGAGAGATGGCGTATAGCTTAGGGTTATTCGAGATGCGATCTACAGCATCCTCAAACGCAATCAGGTGCTCGCGTGCAGCGTGGGGACTCGCCAGCTTGACCGCGATGTAGCCGATGATGTCATCAACGTCCTGCTGAGCCCGCTCGGTCCATAGAACATCACAGGCCATATTTGGCTCGAATCTCGCTTAAGCCCTCGCGCATATCGGAAACGCGACCAGCACGTATGTCGCGATCCGCCTCTTGAAGTAAACGCTCCAGATGCTCTTCAGGTGTTTCTCGGCGATACTCGCGAAACAAGTCAGCATCAATGACGACGAATTTCTCATAGCCGTTTTTCGTCACGATGACCGGCTCGCCCGCTCGTGCTACCTTCTCAGCAAACGCCGCACTGTCCTTAAGTTCACTAATCGGTACGCAAGTCGCCATAATTACCTCCTAATTATGGTTGAATTATACCGAAATTTCACCCAATAGCGAATGGGCATCTCGCCAGCAGCAGATGCATTCCGAGGATAAAACGTGCTGAGATTGCGCATTTACATAGGATAATAGAGAAGCCTACCGCCACGAAGAGGCGGCGACGCCCGCCGCCGAAACGCGAAGGCGGGGCCTACTTCTCCCCTGCCGCCTTGGCCTGCTTCCAGACCCCATAGAGAATATCCTTCAAGGCGAGCATGGCATCGAGCTCGCTGTAGCCGTGTTCCGCCTTGAGCTCGTCGAGCATCTGGCGGATGCGGCGCGCGTACAGAGGGATGTTGACCTCACCTTGGTACTTGGCAAGGATGGGGTACTTCTTTGCCCAGGCGCTCGTCCAATCGATCTTTTCCTCAAGCTCCTCGCTCGAGCGCTCGATGGCCTCCTCAACCTGGCTCACGTCGAGATCGAACTCGATGAGTTCGTCGAGCGTCACGCCGTAGAGCGTGGCCAGGCGCTTGGACTGGCGGATATCGGGCAGCGTCTCGTCGGCCTCCCATTTCCCAATCGTCTGACGGGACACACCCAGACGCTCGGCCACCTCCTCCTGAATAAGGCCGGCCTTCTTTCGAGCGTGAAACAGACTGTTGCCGAGCACCATGTGGTTTTCTCCTCTCCGCGTGCCGCGCGACCACCTTGGAGCGCGCGATGCGGCTTGACCTCATCGTTTGCCAAAAGGATTATCCCAGCCGAGGGGATGCCGAAGCCACCAACAGAGAGCGACTTTTCCGCACGCAAAACCGACATGGCGGGAAGATGGCGGCACGCCCTCTACACGCTCAGGTCGCGGCGCGCAAACGCGGCTATCCCCAACGCGAAAAGCGCGACCCCCGACATGGCGAGCGCGACCGCGCCCGCAACGGCCCCGGCCTCCCCGGAGGCCACCCCAAGAGGGTCGAGAAGCGCAAGGGGCGTGATGTCGCCGAGCCATGAGAGCTCGTCCCCTACCCCTGAGAGCATCTGCACGAGGACGAACAGCGAGCACACGGCGACGCCCGCCCATCGCGCGGCCGTGACACCCGGCAGGGCGCAGGCGCCCGCCCAGCATGCGCCCGAGAGAAACACCCACAGGCAGAGCGTCGCCACGTTGACGGCAACGAGATCGGCGGCACCGAGCTCGCCGGGAAACATGGCGTAGGCGCAGGCCAGCTCGGACGCGGTCAGCACCGCCATGAGAAGAACGAGGCAGAGAGCAAGGACGCCCGCCTGCGAGAGCATGAGCCTTGCGCGGCTTACGGGCTGCGCGAGGAGGTAGGAGATGCTGCCGCGCTCGATGTGTCGGACCACGAGCCGGCTGACGAGGACCGCCACAAGAACGAGGGGGAGCACCACAAGCAAAAAGCCGTGCAGGTAGTTGACGACAAACTCCAACAGCGTCGTCCCCTGGTCGGCCATACCGAAGGCCGCGAAGAGCTCGGGCATGGCGTCGCGCATAAGGGCGAGCGACTCCCCGAGCTCGGGATCGTACATGCCGATGATGACGACGGCGTAGAGGACGACCACTGCGGCGATGATGGAGGTCGGGAGCAAGCAGGAGCGGAGCTCGTGTTTGAACAGAGGAAGGATCATCGAAACCCCCTAGTTGTGCCGTGAGGGCTCGCCGCCCTCGTACAGGTGCAAGAACAGCTCCTCGAGCGTCTGCTCGCGGGACGTGATCGCGGCCACGTCGTATGAGGAGAGCTCGCGGATGAGCGCGTTCACGTCGCGCACGTCGCGGATCTCGACGCTGCGGGCCTCCCCTTCCGCGGGACCATCCCCGTGAGCGAGCTCCCAACGCGAACGCTCCCGCGCGCTCGAGAACTCGACCGTGTAGCCGCGGCCCCGCATCGAGCGCACCTCGTCCATGGTGCAGGTCATGACCACGCGCCCCGCACGGATGAACGCAACCCGGTCGCACGCCCGCCCGACCTCCTCGAAGATGTGCGAAGAGAGCAGGATGGCGGCGCCCCGCGCTCGTTCCTGTTCCACGAGATCGAGGAAGCGCTCCTGCATGAGCGGATCGAGACCGCTCGTGGGCTCGTCGAGGAGAAGCACGTCCGGACGGGCCATGAACGCCGCCACGATGGCAACCTTCTGCCGATTCCCCTTGGACATCCCGCCGATCCGCGCACGGAGATCCAGCCCGAAGATATCGGCGAGTTCCAGCATCCGGGAACGGTCGCGCATACCCCGCATACCCGCCATGAGGTCGAGGAAGGACTGCGCGGTCATCTCCCGCATGCACGAGCTTTCCCCTGGAAGGTAGCCCAGATGCGTCTGCACCGACGGCCGTTCGCGGAAGCAGTCGTACCCGAGGACCTCGGCCGTCCCCTTTTGCGGCCTGACGAACCCCATGAGATGGCGCATCGTGACCGTCTTCCCCGCCCCGTTGGGGCCGAGAAAGCCGAGCACCTCGCCCGCCGCCACCTCGAGGCTGACGTCGAAGACGCCGCGGCCGCGGCCGTAATCCTTCGTGAGCCCGCGCACGCTGATCGCGGGCGCCGTGCCGTTCGCTGTCATAGGTATTCCTCCTTGTACGTGGCCCGTTTCAGCCAATCGAGCCAGACGAGAAATTCGGAAAGCATCGCCTCCAAGTCAAACTCGCCTCCACCGCGCAGCTGTTCGTGCAGGTAGCCGTCGCCGCACCACACGAGCATGCGCACCGCGCGCATGGGGTCGACGTCCTCTCGGAAGCGCTCCCAGCGCACGTGGCCCAGATACGTCTGCACCATAGCGGGCACCGCATCCGTCATGAACGCGTCGAGCACCCCCGAGACGTCGCGATGGCCGAGGTAGAACGCGCGGACGAAAAAGTCCATGATGCGCGGGCTCGAACCCACGAGCCCGGCTTTCCGCGTCGCGGCGTAGCGCATGATCTCGAAGAAGTCGTCGATCTCGTACCAGCGATCGTCGACCACCGCGTCCGCAACGCGCCTCGTGAGCGCCGTGAGCACGTAGAGATAGAGATCGCGCTTGTTTCTGAAGTAGAAGAAGAGCTGGCTTTTCGACACGCCGGCGCGCCTGGCGATGTCCGCCGTGGACGCGCGGGCGTAATCCTCGTCACCGAACACCTCGGCAGCGGCGTCAACGACGGCGCGCCTGCGGTCCTCGGGAAGATTCTCGAATCGCTCGAACCTGTCTGACATGAAGCCTTGCCCTCCTTCGACTTTCAAGAACAAGGCTACCCTGTTGACCAGGATATGGAAGGGGCTTTGAGCAGGCAGAATAACGGTATGCGTCATGTAAGGCGCTCTGGCTGGGAGCCTTATAGTCGCCCTCCGAGCTTACCGAGCATGGTGAGCGATGAGGGGTTAATGACACAGAGCGGGCCGCTTGGCACGCTAAAGGGGGTCTGTAAAAGCCCTTAGAGTGCCAAGCGGCCCGCTCTGTGTCATTAACCCCCTGCCCTTTCTTCAGGAATACGCGAGGGGCGCCGCACCCGGCGCACCCGCACTACTTCTCGCGGAACGTCAGCAGATCGCTGTAGTCTTCGTTGCGCGGGCGACGGAGGTCGGGATCGCGGAAGAAATCCTGCGAGAGGCGCTTGATCACGGGCGAAAGCGCGATGAGCGCAATCAGGTTCGGAATCGCCATCAGGCCGTTGAAGCAATCGGCGAACTCCCACACGGCATCGAGGTTCGCCACGCAGCCCGCGAACACCATGGCCACATAGGCGACCTGGTAGATGCGGATCGCCACGCGACCGCCCCGACGTCCGCGGAGCAGGTACTCCACGCACTTCTCGCCGTAGTAGTACCACGCGATGAGCGTCGCGAAGGCGAAAAGCATCAGCCCCACCGTCACCACGTACTGACCGCCCGGGATGCTCTGCCCGAAGGCCGCAGAGCTCATGGCGCCCTCGGACATCATGGGGTCGGCGCACCAGAGCCCCGAGGTGAGAATCACCAGCCCGGTGATGGTGCACATGACGATGCTGTCGAAAAACACCTCGAACGTGCCCCACAGGCCTTGGCGCGCAGGATGGTCGGTGTCGGCGGAGGCGTGCGCGATGGGCGCCGAGCCCATGCCCGCCTCGTGGGTGAACACGCCGCGCGACATGCCGACGCGGCAGGCGTACATGACCGTGGCGCCCACGAAGCCGCCCGTGGCCGCCGTGCCGGTGAAGGCGTCGCGGAAGATCATGCCGATGGCCGCCGGGATCTCGGCCGCGTTGATGACGAGCACCACGAAGGCCGCGATGAGGTAGAACACGGCGGCGAAAGGTACCAGCACCTCGGTGATATGCGAGATGCGCTTGATGCCGCCGATGAGGACGAGTCCGGCGAGCACCGCCACGACGGCGCCGATGACGGGCAGCGGGATGCCGAACGTCGCGTTCACGCTGCCGGCGAGCGAGTTCGCCTGCACGCTCGCCCCGATTCCGAACGACGCCAGGAAGCCGAAGATGGCGAAGAGCACCGCGAGCCAGCCGGTTCCCAGGCCTCGGGAGATGTAGTACATGGGACCGCCGACGATCTCGCCGCGCTCGTTGCGGGTCCGATAGGCAACCGAAAGCGTGACCTCGCAGTACTTGATGACCATGCCCGCAAGCGCGCTCAGCCACAGCCAGAAGATCGCCCCCGGGCCGCCCGTCGCCACCGCGAGCGCCACGCCCACGATATTGCCCGTGCCGAGCGTCGCCGCAAGCGCGGTGCACACCGCCTGGAACGGCGAGATGGCACCGTGCTCCAGCTCGTCCTTGTTGGGACGATGGAAAAGCGTCTTGGTGGTGTAGCGCATCACGACGTTGAAGCGCGTGAAGACGACGCCCTTGGTGACGACGAGCAGGAACACGCCTGTTCCGATCATCAGCACAACCATGGGGATGCCCCACAGCACATTGTTGTTCAGCGTGGCGAGTACGGACATGATGGAATCGAACATGTATTTCCCCTCGGCAGGTCCCGTTATGCAGGTCATGGGCGAAGCCATAGGGTGCTAGTGTACACGCGCTATGTTTCCATCTCATGACGAGCCCGCCCGATGATGCGCGGCACATTGCATTGCGGGCGCCAGCTCCGCACTACCAGGGACGGCTGCTCGGAGCCATCTTTACCGCCAGTGGCGGTTAAATAATGGCGGTAAAAGGAGGATATATGGCACATGAACCGCCTTTTGAACAGACAGTCGGAATCATCAATGCTTGGAAATCGTCGAGCTCGACCGCTCTATACGATCTGCTGAGCGCGTTATAGCGAGTTTGAGGAAAGGTGGCACATCACGGACGCCCTCCCGCCCGTGACATGCCACAGTGTTGAACACCCGCTAACGGTACCCAGAACTGCGAGAGAGGGTCCATTTTGAAGCCCTCCCTCGCAGTTCTGGGTACCGTTAGCGGGTAACCTGCTGGGCAAGCGCCGACCAACGGCACCGTCCTCCCGGGCGAAAGTGGCTAGAAATTTCCATTCTGCTGTAGGCGAGGCGCGGTCTTCCCACCGCGTATACGGAGCCTCGAGATCAGCCCGTCACGCTGTCGAGGCGCGAAAGGCGCGCCCCCGGAAGGCCGCACGCCGTATTGGCCAGTAAAACGGCGCTTCCCTGGGCGGGAGGAGCTCCATGCCCCTCGCCGCAACTTGCGACCGCATCGGAAGTGCTGGAGCACAGCAGGCGCGCATCCTTGCGCCCCAGGAGCTCCCATATAAATCCTGCGTAAGCGGGCAAGATGCGCGCGATGGGTCCGGGAATGCCCCCTCCCGCAGGTCTGTCGCCCTCGCAAGACGTCCAACGAATAGCGGCGCCACCACGGCAGGATCAGCTTAACAACCCTCGTCCCCACCCCGCGAGGCGCAAAAACTCAATTGCTAAAAACAAGTACCCGCCCAGCCACCGTCCAGCCGAAAAGCTCTGAAGGAACTTGGAGCGCCCCTAGCACTCATCGCTGTGCGCGATCCTTCTACCCTCTATCGCAACAGAAACAAAACCATGTCATATCAGCCTATGCATTCCATCTCTTTGATGCATCTAGCTGACCAAACGGCAAGTATCGCCCCTCGCCTGACGCATCCCTACTCGCAGTACGCCCCTTCTCGTAAGCAATGCGGTGTACATACCGAAGGCGACAAGCACCGCACAGTCACCAACAGAGACCCATTTGCTCGTTATTCAAATTGCCAAGCACCGCTTGGCAGCCACAAACGCGCATCTGCCAGAAAATGTAATCAGCAAAGGCGCGCCGGCTATCACCCCAAGACTGAAAGGATTCACCATGGAACTCAAGCTCATCCGCGACCCCTTCATTCAAGTCAATTCCGCTGGCCCCCAGGAAAAGATGTACCGCCGCCCCGATACCGAGCAGATAGACCGCATGGACGCCGCGCTCGCCCATTTCCGTGATAGCGAGCCCGTGAACTCCGATGATTTTGCGACCGCACTCGACCAGATCCTAGACTTCCAGCGTGAAGACGGAAGCTTCTCGTACTTCAGCGATTACCGTATGGATTCTGACTGCCGCGTCGATTTCGTCTACCGTCCCAGCTACGCGTGCTGCCAGATTCTCATGCGTGCCGTTCTTGCTATGCACGAACCGCCGAGCCCTGAGTCCGGCCTCTACGACGCGCTGCGGCGCGGGCTCACCTTCTGCTGCGGGCGCGGACTTGCGGGCCACGGATTTGATAGCGAGGTCCAACAGATCGATGATCTCCGCAATTTCGCGAGCGCCGGCTATCCAGAATTCGCCGACCGCCTCTCCGACATATGCCCGGACTTCTGCACAATGGTCGCATCGATTATCTCCGGATACGAGCAGCGCTTGTCGGGATGCCGCACTATCGTGGGGTTTGGGACCGACATAACCGTCCGCGTCGCCGAGCTGCTCGAACTCTTCGGACGCGAAGCCCTCATTCCCGTCTTTGTGTACGGCTCGCTTATGGAAGGGATGCGAAATGCGGGCACACTCAAAGGCTGCGCGCACAGAGGCCCTGCGCGCCTGAACGGATACGCCCTCTACAGCCTTGGCTCGTTCCCCGGCATCAAACCAAGTGATGACGGAGGATGCACGCTTGGTGAGGTTCGTATGGTGGACGCCCGCACGCTGGAAAAGCTTGATGAGCTCGAGGATAACGGCAAGCTGTACCGCCGAACGGGGGTCGAAGTCGTCATGCAGGGCATGCTCCACGCGCACGACCACAAATGTCAGGCTTGGACCTACGAATACCTCGGTGAAGTAGAGAGTGCGTCCCGCGTGCCCGAGCAGCTGCAACCGTGGTCCCGTACGATTGCCCTGCGCAAAACACATGTTTGGTACGTTGCGTACGGGTCGTGCATGAGCTACGAGCGCTTTATGTGCTACCTTGCGGGCGGAACCTGCAAGGACAACGGTCGGACCTATGAGGGATGCAGTGACCCTACGCCCCCGATTTGCACCGCTTCTATGCCCCTTTTCCACGATGTGTATTTCGGCAACGAAAGCCGCTCATGGGGCGGCGCGGGAGTAGCGTTTCTTGACGTCGACAACCCCGGTTTCACCCACGCGCGCGCATACCTCATCTCGCGTGAGCAATACGAGCAGGTTCGTGACCAGGAGGGACGCAGCGACCAGTGGTATGGCCGTGAGGTGGAGCTGGGCACGCGCGCAGGCATCCCCATGCTCACGTTTACCAGCGCCGATAAGCGTCCGCACAACGCTCCAAGCGAGGCGTACCTCAGCACCATGCGCCTCGGCATGAGCGAAGCGTTCCCCGGCTATGCCAGCGCCGAGGATCCGGAGCTTCTGCTTGCAGAGCATTTGAAGTAGACATTGCATGCGGCGCGCGTGCGGGTACAGCCAGATTCCACCCGCACACGCGCCGGCAAGCCGTCCGGTTCAGGACAGGGCTCCTATTCAGAAGCCTCCTCGATATCGACAACGTCCTCCCAGCTGAGCGAAACGAGGGAACCGTCATCGAGCTCCACGACAAAACAGAATGCAGGGTTCTTGCTCTTGTCCTTAAGATAGAAGGCAGGGTCCTTCCCAGGTGCAAGGCGACCATAGACTTTAGGTGCCTCCGTACTCTTCTCGCCATGCTCATCATCCCCTGCTTCGGCATCGCCACAAGCCAGCGTAATGCAAACACGCCTCCTGCTTTTTTCGAGATACATCCAATTTCTCGAACGACGGACCTTTGTCATCTTCTTTCTGTCGCCAACGCGATGCGTCTCGAAGTCATACCAGGGTGCCTCCCCCTTCTCCGGCTTTGCCCCGCGCTCCTCCAGGCGCGCATCGATCTTTCCACGCGCATAGTCGGTGAGCTGAAAGTATATTTTCTCGGCGAGATCGCGCGCGATGACCGCATGCGGATCCAGACTGTCCCTTCCGCTCCACGCCTCACCAAGCACGCTGAGCAGCACATATACCTCGGTAAGATTAAGCGGCAGCAATATCGGGTGCACGGTTGACCCATATTGTCTATGGCATGGGGGCGCGATTTTGACCTGCATATCTCCCAGACGAAAACCATTCTGCAACGCGCTGAGGCGGGTTCCGATAGCGTTCCGGGTGCATCGCAGGACACCATGTGCAATCTGCTCCTGTGTCATAGGTGTATGCAGAGCCTTCAGAATGGCCAGATTGATTTCGGCATCGTTTAAAAACGACTTCTCCAAGTCGTAGGTAGCCTTGATGCGGAGTCGTCCTGTCGAGCCGGCGCCCCCACGCCGCTCGCCACGCAAGGCAACCACTAAATCATACACCTCACGATAAAGCTCCAGGCGATCATCGCCGCAAAGCTCGGTATCGGCATGCCTCGCAAGCTTCATCTTGAAAACGCTGAAATTGTCGTCGAATTCTTCAAGAGGCAATTCGGCAAACTTACGTCCTACGCCCCTGAAGAAGCGGTGCAGCTGCTCTGAGGAAAGACTGTTCTCCTCTATAAATGTCCTCAGGCCCATGTGCCCGCTCCTTTCATATTTCAATGCTGCTACGCGCCCAAATTGCATCCGGCGGCCCTGTTGTGAGCGCTTGGCGCCTTACTCGACGCATGTCCTTCAGGGTAAGTATATTTCCTCACACAGTAAGTCGAGAAACTTAACGGGGCTGGTGCTCGTACGGCCTGCTCAACGTCATTAGGCGCGACAGCTGCGATCCGAGTGCACCAGTGGCGGAGTTGTTATGAGGCGCGCTCCGAACAATAATCCCACTCGATTGCCCGCTCTGGTTCTGGCGATCTTGTTTTCGCGGGTCAAGGAGACACACTCTTCGGGAATCGCGGTTTCTGGTACCAATGGGGTCGATTTCTTACCTGAAGAACATGTGCTTGCCCCTCACTTCTCTGAGAGGAACCTTCTTGAACTGCAACAAGCCACCGAAAGACTTCTCGTCGGCCGCTGCGGACACTTCGCCCTGGTACTTGAGGGCCGCGAGCTCGCCGAGCTGGCAGGGACGCGCGACGACTTCACCGAGGAGAATATCGAGGCGCGCACAGCGGAGATCATCGACTCGTTCGTGGACTACCTGGGCGAGGCCGAGTTGCTTTCCGATTGACGGGAGCGGATCTCCGGCGGTGGATCCGTCACGCGGTTCTCCTGAGCTCAAATGCAGCGCTCATCTTTTTCAGGAAAGGCACCACTTCGATATGCCGCACCTCAAAGTGATCGCAGACGTCGAGGAGCGAGACCTTAGTGGGTCGCAAAGCGCGCGAGACCTCATGGGTGACAACCGTCTCCCCGTAAACACTTGCATGTGCGACGAGCCATGGGTCAGCCACGCCTTCATGGAGGAAGCCTTCGATAGCGCTGCGGCGCTTCTGTCTTTGATCATTGCCTTCTAGCGAGCGAACATACGCAGCAACCGCCAGGTAGCGTTCGAGGACGGCTGTGTTCTCCACGCAATCTTCGAAGCGATTCCTCCCCAGTTCCTTCGCCCACTCTGATAGCTCATCCTTATGCCCTTGGAGTTCCTCATAGACAGGAACTATGCTCCGAACGCGCTTACTGCCGAGCTCCATCCGCAGAAAGTCCCAATACCCCGGAACCACGTCAAACGGGTACCAAGTATTCTTGGGTTCTATGAACACGTTCGTATCGAGGAGAAACGCCTCGGATGATGGCGTCACAGGTACCTGCCTCCCTCGGCGTAGAACTTCTTGAAACTGCTCGCATTCATATCGGTGAGCCTGTAGGCATCGGAAAACAGCAGACACTCGGACTTGACACCCTCGAACACGGTGTCGGCAAAAAGGTCACCCAACATGCTCTTCTGAACGATGTAGTAGGAAGGCCCTCGATCGGTTTGCTTCTGCTTCGCAGAGCCGATATCCTCCAGCCTACGCTTGTAGGCGCCGTAGATTCTGAAAAAATCGTCACGGGCTATGCATCCAAGCTCGTGCGCTCTACGCAGGCAGACAATTTCGCTCGCCTTCGTCGCCTTCCTGAGAGAGGCGACCGCCTCCTCGGTCGGCGCCTGATCGAAGAAGGTGAAGACGAGGGAGGCGGGAACGAGCACCTCCGCCGCCACGGAGTCGCACAGATCCTCCTTCTCCGGCATCTCGTAGACCATGTCGTCTACGCCCGTCTCATTGAAGAGAAGGTGCGCGAACTCATGGACGAGGGTAAAGAGCTGGGCCGATCTTGCGTCCTGGGTATTGAGGAAGATGATAGGCGCGTAATCATCCGCCAGCACGAAGCCTCGGAACTCGTTCACGTCGTAGGGTCTGCTGCCATGATGAAAGAAGCTGCCGGCGCACGTGTACACCCCGGTGGATTCAATCTTCCTGCGCAGAAGCCTCACCGTCTCGTCCGCCTTTAGGAAACGTGCCCAACCGTCCTCAAGGGAGAGGATGGAGCGAATCATAGACACGGCTCTCTTGGCATCTCGATCGCCAGCGCATGTTCCCATGAAGCTCACCGGCTCGTTGCCGGAGTCTTCCAGATACGCACTGAGCCAGTCCTGTCGGGACTGCATGAGATTGATGGTATCGTAGAGCTCGGGGCTCGGCTCTTCCGCACTGCCGGAATAGGTGGTGCGATAGTCCGGTATCTGCAGGGACATGCTCGGAACAGTGTCATCGTAGAAGTACGCAAGCGGCACATGCGTTTTCCCCGCCAACTTCTGCATCTGCTTTACGGTCGGAACCTTCTCGCCGGTAACCCATTGCTCCGCGCACTTGCTGATGCCAATGAAATCGCGCGGCTCTTTGCGGACGCGCTCCATTGCCCAAGCAATTACCTCGGGATTAGGGATAATCCTCGTCAATTTGAGCGCCTCCCCTCGTGCCTGATCGCAATGGACCCATCTGACCGCTTCCATTGTATCAGCCGATTGCTCGGGTAAGGACAGGATAGACGCATCGCGGGGCTCATGCCTCTTCGTGACTTGATTTGCAGGTTGAGAGAGGGGGCCGGGATTGCCAGAAAGGGGAAGGCGCCGGCGGAGAGGTCTTACGCAAGCCTCGTCCGCGGCGACAGGCGCGGGGAGGCGATGCGCCAGCTCGGCTCGGCGGTCCCCCTGTCGGCGAGGATCGAGTGCGAGATGCAGTCGTCCGTCGGGTCGGCGGCCGCGGCCCTCGGCATGGAGGTGGCGAGGAGCTACTCCGGGGAGCGGAGGCCCGACCCCCTCAACGCGGTGCACGGCGCGATGAAGGGGTTCCTCGCCCGGTTCAGGGGGCTCTCGTCGCGCAGGGCGCAGCTCTACCTCGACTGGTTCTCCTGGCACTCGGGGTTCCGGGGCCCGGGGGCGGCGCGGGAGCGGCTGTCGGCGCTGATCGCGCTCGTCGCCGTCGGGAGGTGGGGCGGGTCGCGCTCCCGGCTGTTCGGGGAGCCCTATCCCGTCGAGGAGCGGGAGGCGGCGAAGGCGGAGGCGGCGGCATGCTCGCGGGGGCGCATGAAAAAGCACCAGAACGGATTAGCACGACCACATCGCCAAACTGCTCGAACTCTTCGGATGCAAAGTTCTCATCCAGGTCTTTGTGTACGGCACGCTTATGAAAACGGCATCAAGGCATCGGGTTGCTGGGATAATCTTCTGACGAAGGAGCAACCTGTCCCCAACATCCGACGAGAGAAGGGATTGCGATGTCCATAGCGCCCGCACCGACCTCGGCCCAAGTGGAGCAAATATGCAAAGTTCTCGGCGATACACACAACGGCCTCACTGGATCTGAAATTGGAAGAATGCTTTCCGTACTAAGTATCGCGGATACAGACCCTTCCAATACGAAATGGAAGAGACTGTACAATGCGCTCGCCGACAGAGCGAACGGCACCGGAAAGACCACTGCCGTGTATGGCCTCGTACAATATTGTTTCGATCCTGCGCGTGGCATCGACAACGGCACGCGATACAGATGGATGATGAACGAAGTGAATCAAGTCCTCATGCTTTTAGGCATCGAAGTGCGCGATGACGGCAAGTTGCACAAAGTCCAAGTGGCGAAAACGCTGAATGAAGTTGGGCGCCGAACTAAAAACCTCAGGAAAGCGCTTGTCGCAGCCGGTGCCCATTCTGAGGTCCTGAATTGCTGCCGCGAAGAACTTCTCGTTGATGACTACTTCCATGCCGTCCTAGAAGCGTCGAAGAGCCTTTGCGCCCGTATAAAAGCAATGTCCACGCTCGACCTCGATGGATCAAGACTGTTTGACAAAGCGCTGAACGTCAAGGATCCGTATATAGCCTTGAACACTCTGCGGACTGAATCGGAACGTAATCAGCAAAATGGCCTCAGGGAAATGCTCAACGGCGTGATGCACCTGTTTCGCAACCCAACGGCACACGAGCTTAGAATCCATTGGGACATCAATGAGCGGGACGCCGTCGAAGTCCTCAACCTGATCTCCCTTCTCCATAAGCTGCTTGATGGCTGTACCATTGTACCAAGGCCTTAATAGCCCATCTTTGAATCAGCACCGACGCGATAGACGCCCTCCTCATCGTCGACGTACCCGAGCGCACACTCGACCTCTTCGGAACCACTGGGCCCGAGAAATCCGATTTGAGATGGTAAGAAGGTTCCTTCACCTCGCAAACGGCATGACCGGCTTGACTCGACCGCAGCGCGTAGCGGTGGCACCGGGATTCTTGGCCTAATTCTCTCCTTGACCAAGGGGCACTCTGCAACGCCGTTTTCTCACAGCATCCGGGTCTGAGACTCAGCCTTCTCCAAGATCTTTTCGGAGCCCTTCAGCAGCGCTTTGCCTACTAGACGCAGCCACGGACGAGGAGTTGACCTCGCGCCTCGCGTCGGGGGACCTCAAGTGAGAGCCATCATAGGGGCGCTCGCCGACAAGTAGCAGCGGTCACCCTCCAACGTCCCTAGAATGGTTGACGACGACAATTCGCCATATCAGGAGGAGCAATGCATCCCGCGGTCACGGAATCTGGGCGATTCATCGGATACTACAGTATCGAGGAGGCCGAGCGCCTCTTCGCCGGGCACATGTGCATCGACCTCCCGCAGATCCTCGTCGAAGACGAAGTGGCTGCCGACATGACCGTCGAAAACGGCTGGAGGTACATAAGGAACACGGACGGCACCTACAGTCTCTGGGACGGCGAGTCCTTCGAACGCGAGTTCGGGGTCGAGCTCGACTCGACCATCCGCCGCCGCGAGGACATCAGATGGGCACGGAAGCGCCAGCTTCAGTCGCGATTCCAACGACTCGTCACCGGATCCGAATCCCCAACATGGAACGATGTCGAGCGAGAGACCGTCAGGGAACGCCCCTCTCAGATGCGGAACGAACAAAGCCGAGGGACCAGTTCTACCTCCACGCTGGGAGACCCTAGCAAGCAGCCCAGCCTTAAGAGGTCACGTCGGCGTCAGCTGAGCGAAAGCGAGCTCAAAGCGCTGGAGAAGCGAGAGCGGGCGAGCGAAGAGCTGCGCGCCGAGATGGAGCGCGAGCGCCAGGAGATCCTTGCGCGCCGTCGCGAACAAAAGGCGAAAAAAACCGGTGATAGCCAGCAGGAGACGGTGCGCGCCCAACGCACCGGTACTGCCCGCAAGGAACCCCGTCAGGAGAAGCGGCCCGCTCCCATGAATGGCCAGTGGAGGGAAGTCAACTCCCAAGGGGCGATGCAGGAGGCCCGCAAGCGCGAGCTGAAGCAGAAGGAAAAGCAGCGGGCACAGCGCGAGAAGAGAATCAGGCAGCTCCACCCAGAGGCAACCCCGCAAAGCCCCACCGTCTCTTCGCCCGCCGTTGATGGCCCCGTCCCCTTTGTCAAAAAAGAGTCTCGCAAGGACGCTAGGCTCCGCGATGAAGAGCTGCTCGCCCACGTCACGGAGCGCCACGAGGAGGGTGCCTGCGCACAGGTTGCAGAGCTTCTGAAAAGAAAAACCATGGAGGGAGTTGTGCTTAGGGTGATGACCGTCGCCGGGCTCCAACCGGGGCTCACCCTTCCGAGGGGGTTCTCCCCCGATGCCGACCCCGCCCGCTTGAGAAACTTCTACTGCCAAAGCAATTTCATTCGCACGTTTTGCTTCGACTTCCTAGCGGGCCTGATCGAGCGCGCAGGGGACATGGGCGCAACCTACGGGACGGAACCGCTCACTTGGGCCCTCGACCACTGCGAGGACACTGCGGGCCCCAAGCGTCACGCGGCACGTTGCATCCTCGCGGAGAGCGAGCATACCCTCGTCTTCTCCGAGTCGTGCATAGATGAGGCGGCAGCCTGTGAGGATCCGCTCACCTATATCCCTTATAAAACCACACTCGTCCGCATACCCGGCCACGAAGGCGAGAGCTGGGGGGTCGCCGCGCTGCAGGACGGGGACGAGATCATCCTCGTCACCATCGGCAGCAGAGGACTTACCGACATCGCGCGCAACATGCTCGCCTACGTCGAGAACCTCTGCAGGCCGCGCCCGCACGACGACGGGACGACGGATTACAGGAGCCTGCCGCAAAGGAACGGTGCTCCGCACGGTCAGAGCACCAAGTCGAGCGACCGGGTGCACAGGGTCGCGAGCGGCACCGTTAGCGGCACGGCTGCCCCATCGACGCGCTTGCACCGAGGCGAATCGATAAGCGCCCCCTACACACGGCGCGCTCACACCAGAAGGCAGCACTACGGAGCCGGTAACCGTCTCGTAAAAATCGTCACTATCCGCGAGACGCTCGTCACGGGCAGATGCAAGGACCCCGGCAAGCTGCCCAAGGGCATGAGAGTCCATTATGTTAGCTAGGCAGGCACCCCGCTTGCAGCCGCAACGGATTAGCTAAGACCCAATGGACTCGCTGCGCTTCCATCGAGGCCCCTAGTCTACACCCAAATTGCAAAAGCGCTCGTAAAAGACCTTGAGGCGATCGACGACACGCGCTTTCATCGTCGCGTAGGCGTTCTGCGGAGCGAATCGGGACGGCTTCTTCGTCATGAGGTTTGCGATAGCGGTCCCCGTCTCCGGAACGCCACCATCCTTGAACGCGCGCGCCATGAGTTCGCGCGTTTCGTCCGGCTTGAGCTTCTCCTCTTCGATAATGTTAGCGATCTCGCTGTCGTATTCCACAGCGATGTAACTATGCCATTCGGCGGTCATATCTACGCTCGCGTCGAGGCTCTCGATGAAGCGCTCGATGAGGTCACGCTTGTCGCGCAGCTCGAGGCTCGACATGATGCTGCGCTCGATGTCGGCGGCGATCGTCTTGTCGGTCCCGTTTGAGTCGTGGTACTTCTGCACGAGCATGAGGATGTAGTCGATGTTGATGTCGACCTGCTTGAGCAGCTCGACCTCGAAGACGAGGTCGTCGTTGATGATGGTGGACTCGACGTCGGTCACGCGGTACTTCTGGTAGAGGTCGGCGTACTCGCTGCGGTAGTCCTGCTCGTCGCGCGGCGTCATGGGGTCGTCGGCCTGGAAGTCGTCGAACGCCGTGAGGATGTTGCGCAGGCGCAGGATGGCGCCGAACAGGGCGATGAACGCCTTTTCCGCACCCTCGCCCTCAATGATCTGGCCGAGCGGGAACTCCTCGTAGAGCTGGTTCACCTTCTCGGTGTACTCGACGAGGTACTCCGCGTAGGGGCGCAGCAGCACGACGCCGCCGGCGTCCTTGTCGCCGAACAGGGCGATGGCGCGGTTGACCTCGTCCTCGAGGTTTCTGAAGCACACGATGTTGCCGTAGGACTTCACCTTGTTCAGGATGCGGTTCGTGCGGCTGAAGGCCTGGATGAGGCCATGGTTCCTGAGGTCCTTGTCGACCCACAGCGTGTTCAGGGTCGTGGCGTCGAAGCCGGTGAGGAACATGTTGACCACGATGGTCATGTCCACCTGGCGCGACTTCATGCGGTCGGAGAGGTCCTTGTAGTAGTTCTGGAAGCCCTCCGAAGACGTGTCGTAGTTCGTGCTGAACATGGCGTTGTAGTCGCCGATGGCGGCCTCGAGGAAGTCGCGGCTCGGCGTGTCGAGGCTCTCGGTGTCGAACGACTCGTCGGGAAGGCCGCATCCGTCGTCGGCCTCGTTGGGGCCGAAGCTGTAGATGAGCGCGATCTTGAGCGGTTCGCCGCCGCGCTCAGCCATGATGCGCTTGAAGGCCGAGTAGTAGATCTTGGCCATGTCGATCGAGGCGCACGCGAAGATGGAGTTGAAGCCCATGACGCGGTTGCCCTTGAAGACGTAGCTGCGGTTGCGCTTGGTCTTCTGGTCGTAGCGGTCGAGCACGTAGTTCACGACGGCGTCGACGCGCTCTGACGCCTTGAGGGCGCCCTCGCGGTAGATGTCGTAGACCTTCTGGTCGGGGAAGTCGTCGCGCTCGCGGATGGTCTTGATGTAGTCGATGCGGAACGGCAGGACGTTCTCGTCGCGGATGGCATCCACGATGGTGTAGGTGTGCAGCTTGTCGCCGAACGCCTGCTCGGTGGTGCGCAGCTGCGGGTTGCCGCCGCTGCCGGCGTTCTGCGCGAAGATGGGCGTGCCGGTGAATCCGAACAGGTGGTAGTTCTTGAAGTGCTTGGTGATGGCCATGTGCATCTCGCCGAACTGGCTGCGGTGGCACTCGTCGAAGATGATGACGACGTGCGCCTGGTAGACGGGGTGCTTGGCGTTGCGCTTGATGAAGTTCGAGAGCTTCTGGATCGTGGTCACTATGATGCGGCTCTCGGGGTCGGAGAGCTGTCGGGTGAGCACCGCCGTGGAGGTGTTGCTGTCCACAGCACCCTTCTCGAAGCGGTCGTACTCCCTCATGGTCTGGTAGTCGAGGTCCTTGCGGTCCACGACGAACAGGACCTTGTCCACGCCCTCCATGCCGCTCGCGAGCTGGGCGGTCTTGAAGCTGGTGAGCGTCTTGCCGCTGCCCGTAGTGTGCCAGACGTAGCCGCCGGCGCGCAGGGTGCCGAGCATCTTCTTGTCGTTCTCGCTGATGAGGATGCGGTTCAGGATGCGCTCGGTGGCGACGATCTGGTACGGGCGCATGACGAGCAGGTTCTCGTCGACGTCGAACACGCAGTACTTCGTGAGGATGTTCAGCAGCGCGTGCTTGGAGAAGAACGTCGAGGTGAACGGGACGAGGTCGCGGATGGGCAGGTTGTCGGCGTCCGCCCACCAGCTGGTGAACTTGAAGCTGTTCGACGACTTCTTGCCGGAGCGGGCGCGCCCCGCCATCTCGGCGATGTGGTTGGAGCGTGTGGTGTTGGAGTAGTACTTGGTGTGCGTGCCGTTGCTGATGACGAAGATCTGCACGTACTCGTAGAGGCCACAGCCGCTCCAGAAGCTGTCGCGCTGGTAGCGCTCGATCTGGTTGAAGGCCTCCTCGATGGGCTTGCCGCGGCGCTTGAGCTCCACGTGCACGAGCGGCAGGCCGTTGACGAGGACCGTCACGTCATAGCGGTTCTCGTAGGAGCCCAGCTGCGTGTACTGGTTCATGACCTGCAGGCGGTTGTTGTGGATGTTGCGCTTGTCGATGAGGCGGACGTTCTTGACCGAGCCGTCGTCGCGGTGCAGGACCTGGACGTGGTCGCGCTGGATGCGGCGGGTCTTCTGGGTGATGCCGTCGCCCTCCGAGGCGATGACGCCGCGGAAGAAGCCGCGCCACTCGCCGTCGGTGAAGGTGATGCCGTTGAGGGCCTCGAGCTGAGCGCGCAGGTTCGCGACGAGGTCGCCCTCGGTCTGAGGGGTGAAGCGCTCGTAGCCCTGGCGGGTCAGCTGCGCGATGAACGCCTTCTCGAGCGCGGCCTCGGACTGGTAGGCCGACGATCGTGGTCCCTCCGCCGGCTGGGCGGCGCACACCGTGGCCTGCCCGCCGAAGGCCATGACGTCGAACCTGACCGATCCGGGCAGGTCGTCTGCGAGGGGCGTTGTGTACTCGGGGCCTATGCTCATGATTCTCTACGCTGCTTTCATCTTAGATGCTGGTACTGTCGTCATGATAACTGTGGGGCGGGCGCCGGCGGTCTCACGGGATAGCCGGTGGTCGCCTAGCGGTCCGCGTCACGCTCCATGCGGTCGCGCCTTTCAGAAAGGCGCTCGCCGCCGTAGGTGAAGTGGAGCGGGCCCTGAACGCCGCATTTGCGGCCAAGGAGCTCCTTGGCGAGCGCCGAGAGCGAGGTGGTCACGCCTTTGTATTCGACGCGGGTATCGTCGACCACGGTCGCGACCTTGGACGGATCGTTGGCGAAGGCCACTGTCTCGCCGGGCTTGATGCCGACCATGGAGAAACGGAAACGGGTACGCCTGCCCGTTGCGGCGTCCTGGCGCGCCTCTTCTGCCTCGCGCTCCTCCTCGATCTGCTCGCCCGTGGGCGTGACGCGGTGGAGCCTGTCCTCGGTGCCCGAGATGCGGGCTATCGCCTCGAGGATGGCGTAGGCGTCCTCGGGCGCCATCTCGAAGAACTCCTTGGTGCGCTTCTGGCCGTTGAACGTCTCGATGGTACGCAGGTCGGGGTTCAGCTGGTCGATGAGCTCGTGGAGGGCCTTGTCGGTCAGCTTGTGGTCGACGTCGTAGGTCGCGTAGGCGCGGAAGGCGTACGGCAGGGCTTCTGAGCGGTTGAGCTCGCGAAGGCGCCGCTGCAGGTCGGACGCGTAGCCGATCTTGACGTACTGCGGGAAGCTGGGGTTCGTGAGGATGTAGATGACGCCCTTGGACATGACGCTTTACGCCTCCTTGCGGGGGAAGTCGAGGAGCTTGTCGCGGTAGTACTCGTACTGCTTGCGGCGCGCCTCGATCTCGGCGGGGAGGCCGTCGGCGAGGGAGGTCGTGAGCGCGTCGAAGCGGTCGAGGATGTCGGCGACCTGCTGCTGGACGTGGAGGGGCGGAAGCGGGATTTCGACTTTCGATAGGCTTTTGCCATTCGTAAGGGCTCTTGTTGTGAAGCTGCTGTACCTGACTATCTGACTTCTTACAGAAAACGATGAGAAACAGTAGGCACAATACTCTGGAAGCAAGCGATTATCTTTCGGCCTGCCCCGCAAGACGAATCCGCTGAACACGCCTTCTGGGACGTCCTCCAATGCAACGGAGGCGATGCCGACCTCTTCTTGTGTTTCCGATGTTCTGGTAAAGAATACGTCGCCCCTTTTGACATCGTATCTGTTGCGTTCTGCCTCATTTGCATCCACTAGACCCTTTAGGCAATCTCGGGTAATTGCATTGCGCTTGTATACGTCAACGTAATTGACTATTGGTACGCCGCGTCCAAAAAACTCTTTGTTTTTGTTGATTCCGTTCTTGAATTCAAACAGCTCTCCAACTTTGCAAAGAGCGACTTCACTTCCTGCCATCTGCTCGAGGCTCTCGCGGGACAGCAACTCGTCGCGGTAGTGGGCGTACTGGGCCTTGCGCGCCTCCAGCTCCGCCTCCAGCTCCGCCTCCAGCTCCGCGAAGGCGTCTAACATACGAACGATTTCGCTTTGAACTTCTAGAGGTGGTACTGGAATCAGCACTTTATACAGCGCACTCTGGGTGAGCGAAGGGCGAGCCGCGCTGCCTGTAGCAAGGTTCTCAATATGCTCATTAAGCATTACGTGATAGAAGAACCTCGGCAGCATTTTTGATTCATCTATCTCGGTATAAAACACCGTATCAACGTTCCAAATTGGCCCGTCAACATAGAAAATGTTGCTTACTGATCCCTTTCGGGGAAGCAGAACGGTCGGACCCACATGTGATGCGGAGTCGACGAACTTGTCCATGGGGCCTCCGCTGCCGTAAACAGGGACCTTGCCCTCGCCGAGACCTTTGTAATCCTTTCCGTTTTTGATTGCCGCTATATCTCTGATAGAGCGGTACTCTATCCCATCCGGGCAGAGACTGCTGATTATCTCATCGATTCGACTCATTGTGTTCCTCCCGCTGCGCTTTCTTCCGTCTTTCAGCGTAAGCCATTGCCTGTGAAACGAGGGATGGGTTTGAGTACAGGTCATCGATTATGGAATCAAGGATCTGGATTACGATTTCTGTGTACTCCCTATCGACCGGCTCGAGCACGTTGTGCACGTAATCGTTGCCGCAGAGACGTATGGCTGTTGCCGCCTCCGCCGTGCGTGACGTAATCTTTCCCGCCTTCTTTAGGTCCTCTATGCGTTCGTACAGTTTTTTCTTGGATGGCATCTCCTCTTGATCGGCAACGATGCCTTCAACGGCGCTTCTCGCAAGTATCACTGCTGCACGATTTGCTCCAATTTCCCGGCATTTGTGAACCTCGTTCGCTATTGAGGCGATACCATCGGGCACATTTGGATAGTCTTTGCCCATAGGTTCGATTGGAAGCCAGCGAACGATGTGGTCCTCTGGGTCGTAACTACTTCTCGCTTCTTCTAGTGTCACACGGACTTCGGCGATGTTTGGGAATCCACAGTTAACGCAGGAGTAGATGAATAATCCCTCGAATGGGCTGAACTCGTCATCTTTTGCAAAACGGGGATCGGGAAACAAGATGGGCATATCGTAGGAGCTCATTAATGCACGCATCGAGTCTGCCCCGTTTCTTGGTGCAACCATCTGGGCGCGCTCATGGCAGTGCCAACAAATCGTCGATGCCATAGCCTCACGCCTCCAGTTCCGCCACGATGGCGTCAATCTGCTCGCGGAGCTCCTGCTCGCGGGCGACGATTCCCTTGATACGGGCATTGAGCTCCGCGATGTCGATCTTCTCGCGGGTGTCGGGCTTCTCGACGTAAGTTCCGATGGAAAGGTTGGCTTCGTTGGCAAGCACCTCGTCGTTGGCAACCAGTTTGGAGAAATACTCCTCTTCCTTACGGAAGAGCACGGTTTCTGCGACGTGGTCGATGTGCTCGGGCATGAGCTTGTTCTTCGAGTCCTGGCGGGCGAACTCACAGCTTGCGTCGACGAACAGGATGTCGCTCGTCGTCTTCGACTTCTTGAGGACGAGCACGCAGGTGGCGATGCTCGTGCCGAAGAAGAGGTCGGCGGGCAGCTGGATGACGGCGTCGACGTAGTTGTTCCTGACGAGGTACTCGCGGATCTTCTTTTCTGCTCTGCCTCGATACAAAACACCTGGAAACTCGACGATGGCCGCGGTCCCTTCTGTGGAGAGCCAGGACAGCATGTGCATGGTGAAGGCGAGATCGGCAAAACCTTCGGGCGCAAGAACGCCCGCCGGGCTGAAGCGCGGGTCGTTGATGTTCAGCGGGTTGCTCTTGCCCTCCCACTTCGTGGAGTAGGGCGGGTTGGAGACGATGGCGTCGAACGGCTCGTCGTCCCAGTGGGCGGGATGCACGAGCGTGTCGCCGTAGGCGATGTCGAACTTGTCGAAGTTGACGTCGTGCAGGAACATGTTGATGCGGGCGAGGTTGTAGGTGGTGAGGTTCTTCTCCTGACCGAAGAAGCCCGTTCGGACGTTGTCCGCGCCGAGCACCTTGGCGAACTTGAGCATGAGGCCGCCCGACCCGCAGCAGGGGTCGTAGACCTTGTTCACGCTCGAACGGCCCGCCGCGGCGATGCGCGCGAGGAGCTCGCCGACCTCCTGCGGGGTGAAGAACTCGCCGCCCGACTTGCCGGCGCCGCTCGCGTACATGGTCATGAGGAACTCGTAGGCGTCGCCGAAGGCATCGATCTCGTTGTCCTTGAGGCCGCCGCCGAAGTCGAGGCCGCCGATCTTGTTGACGAGCTTGACGAGCTTCTTGTTGCGCTCCTCGAGCGTGGTGCCGAGCTTGGGACTGTTGACGTCGACGTCGTCGAACAGGCCCTTGAGGGCGAATTCGCTGTCGGTGCCTACGGCTGACCCCTCAATACTCTTGAAGACGCGTGCGAGGCTTTCATTGATGTCTTCGCCGTCCTCCTTGAGTTTCATACCGTCTTTGTCGACAGTCTCGAGGACGCGAGAGAACAACTCGCTCGGAAGGATGAAGAAGCCCTTTTCCTTAACGGTGTCCTCACGCCCCCATTCGGCGTCTTCGTCCGAAAGCGCCGCGTAATCGAAGTCGGGGTCGTCCTCCTGCTCGGCAAGATAGTCGCAAAGGTTCTCGCTAATGAAGCGGTAGAACAACATGCCGAGTACATACTGTTTGAAGTCCCATCCGTCGATACTGCCTCGCAAATCTTCGGCGATGCTCCAGATGGTCTTGTGCAGCTCGGAGCGCTGCTGCTCTTTGGTGGTATCTGCCACGGAGGCTCACTCCTTGTCTGTGCGGGAAGACCGGGCGTAAGCCCGGATTCCCCTTGATTATCCCAGTGCCGCTTCGCTACAGGAAGGGCGGCGTTGCGCTTGATGTGAATCGGGTTTGTCCTTGCCGCCGATTATGTCCGCACGTCCGGGCCCGTGCAGGCGGAGATAGCCGGATATGGGTGCGAATGGTTAGCACCAGGCGGTCTCGAGCTCGATGAGGCCGCGCTTGAAGCTGTTGCTCGAGATCTTGAGCGCGCCGGGACGACCGAGCCTGATGAGTATGGGGTAGTCCTGCGGGTTGCGCTCCACCCTGGCGATGAAGCTGCTTGCCTCTGCGGTGCCCGGGGTGCTATGGGGTATGGGTCCCGCGAGGATGGCCGCATACCCCATGCTGCCCCTGATCTTCCCGAAATCGAAGTGCTTGAGCCGCTCGTACTCGAGGCGAAACTCGAAGCGGTCGGGGTCGAAGCCCCTCCTCCTCGCGATGCTGCGGAGCTTGTCCTCCGGCACCATGCTCTGCCCGATCACGATGATGCGTCCCGCGGCGTCCGCATCGTCGCGGTCGCCCCTGTCGAGGAGGTCGTCCATGCCGAGCGAGGCAAGCAGGCCCTCGAGCTCGCCCGTGCGGTTCGCTATGGTGAGTGCAGGGAGCAGCTCGTCCTCCATCCGCTCGAGCATGGCGGACGCAAGATCATCGAGCTCCTGTTTCGTCAGCGGCGGCATGCTAGGCCTCCATGTCGAACAGGTCGGTGATTTCTGCCCGCGCGCGCTCGAGACGCATCTTGAGGATGCCGATCTCGTCGAGCTTCGCACGGTATGCGGTCCCCACGCGCCTCTGGGCATCGAGGTCCACGAGAGGGACCGGCATGCCCCTAAGCGCGCCGAGCGAGAGCGCCCGGAGCGTGGTCCCCCGCGAAGCGGCTTCGAGCAGCCTCGCCCCCCGCGGGCTGCTGAGGAAGGAGGCCACGTAGTAGGGGTCGGCGCGCTGCGCATCGAGCCTGATGATGAAGAAGTTTCCGCTGGCGATCAGCTTGCGGCCATCCGCCACCTCCGCGACGGCGATTCTAAAGGGAGAGCCGCTCTTGGACACGAGCAGGTCGCCGGTGGCGACATACCCCTTCTCCAGCCCGCCGTCGAGCTTGCCGATATGCTGCAGCTCCCCCTCGATGGCACCGTCGGCTACGTTCGAGAGGTTGAGGTAGTCGACACCCGTATCCTCGGTGCAGGAGATGGCGTCCAGCGCGGAGGCGCCGATGCCGGCGCCCCTCCGGATGTCGAGGGCCAGGCTCCCGAGCTCCACCGCGTTCTCGATCTCGATGGCCTCCTCGAAATACTGGGACACGAGGAGGGAGTAGCCGTGTCCGGCGAGTTCGGAGATGCTGACGCTGGAGCTCCTCTCCCCGTCGTTCTCGAGCCTGCGGATGATCTCGTCGATCGCGTCCTCCCCGAGCGTTGACCCCCTGCGCTCCTTGGTGCCGAGGTCGGTCGCGTCGACAAGCCTGACCGCGGAGGTGCTTCCGCCTCCGAAGACGATGAGCGCCGTTCCGATGTTGGTCCAAGGGAAGAAGAGTCCCTCGGGGAGCGCGACGACGGCACGGATCCAGCCGTTCTCGATGAAGTACTTCCGAATCCTCGCGTCGGCCCCGTTGAACAGCGCGCCGTTCGATGAGATGCCGACCGCGGTCCCCGCCGCAGGGTCGATGGAGTCGACCAGCAGGCGGTTGAACACCCAGTCCGAGGAGACTGGGCGTCCGTACTCGGGCAGGCCTTGGAGCGCCCTGCCCACGAACCCGGAGTCGCTCCTGAGCTTCTTGGTGCGCATGCCCCACGGGTAGTTGGAGAAGACCTTGTCCGCGCCGCGCGTGCCGACGCTGTCCTCGTAGTAGGAAAACATGTCCCCCTCGCTGTAGGCGACCTGAGATCCGGTGATTCGCGCCCGCACGCGGGCGGCGGCGACGAAGCTCGGTACGATCTCAACGCCCTCGGAGTGCGTTCCCGCGCCCAGTTCGGCGGCACGCTCTAGAAAGCCTCCAGCCCCGCACCCGTAATCGACGAGCTTGTCGCCGGGCTTGACATCCAGGATGCGAAGCGCGAGATCCGTGATGCAGTCAGGCGTGAAGTGCGCCCCGTTCATCGCCGAGCCCGGCTTGAGCCCGGCTGCGAGAAATGCCTCCAGCGCGCCAGCGTCGATCCTGCCCAGCATCTCCTCGATACCCTCGCTGTCGATACCGGCGGTTGCCTTCCGGAGGGCGGATTCGATGAGGTCGTCGCCGTCTGCCGCGCAGGCTATCGCATCCTCCGGCGTCGTGAACCTGCGAGATCTACTTTTGATGGTGTGCACGAGATAGGCGCACAGGTAGGTTTGCACCTCGTCACGGGTGTCGAAAGACCTGTGAATGATGTTGGCGACTCCGGAGATGGCGCGGTCGTTCATTTTGTTCCCGAAAATCAATGTCGGCTCCTTTCAAACAATGGTTATTGATAACCAACTTGAGATAAGGATAGCAGAAGTTTGGTTATCCGCAACCATGATTTTGGTTTTTACTAACCAACTATTCGATTTCCACCTTGTGACGCGCCCGCCCGACCTGCGGGAGGACCCAAGCCGAAGAAGCAGGTGGCCGGCACCGAGGTGCCGGAGCAACAGGAGGAAAACCAGCAGCAGACGAATACCGGCCGGGCGTCGACAGCCCCGGACGCCGAGGCGGCGTACGAGGCCGCGCTCGCCGAGCGCAGCGTGCGAATCGCGGAGCTCGAGGCGGGAAACGCCGCGGCGACACGCGCCGCTGAGGGCGCCGGCGACGAGGAGCGTGTGGGCTTAGAGCTGCAGTATTCCATGAATACTCCGAGCGCTACCGCAGCAACGACAATAGCTAGCTCCGCGCCACATCGATACGAGCGAGTGGCAGAGCTATGCGAATCTGTATCAACCCGAGAAGCCACTGGCGTTCAAGAAATATCGGCTGGGGGATGCGCGCATAACCACAAGAGCACATAACTGGCGATATCCCAATCAACAACTACTTGACCAATGCCGCGTGCATCGCGATTTCGAACGATACGCCGCTGGTATATGGACCCAGCGTCCCATGCGCATACAATTCTTTAAAAGTGGCTAGGGGGCGAACATGGGACAGTATTTCAACTGGGTCAACTTTGACAAGAACGAAATCATCGAGGACTGGCCGTGGTCGAACGGCAACAAGCTACATGAAAGCGCATACCTAGGCTGCGAGGAGACCGACGCCGCTCTCACCATGCTTGCCGGTGACTGGGCGGGGGATTTCGTCGCGTTCCTCGGCGACTATGCCAAATTCGAGAACGAGACACATCCGAAGAGGCGCGAGGCGGAGCTCCGCCTAGACGGGACATGCTGCGAGGATTACATCTATAGCTGCACCGACATCTGCGGTCGCTTTGATTACACGCGCGACCATCCGGAGATCAGACATCCCGTTTACGAAGATGACAGCATATACGAGACCTGGGTTCCTTATGACGGGCCCTTCGATGTCGTCATCCGTTGCTACCGCTACGTGGTGAACGAAACGAAAAAGGAGTTCGTGGACCGCTTTTGCACTGCGGTGCGACATATCGACGAGAGCACAGGCGAAATTGTCCGCTATGACCCTTTTCCTGAGCTCATGTGCTCGCAGACGGGTTGGCTGGATGACCCTGAAAATGAGATCGAGGGGCGCTGGTTCGGCGATACGGTACGCCCTTCAGATGAGCACCCGGGAGACGGCTACACAGCCGTGGCGCAAAACTATAGCTACTGGGCGCCGCCGTCAATCACTTGCTCTGATGAAGAGATCGTGCGGATCATCGCAGAGTACGGGCTGGATATCACAAACGAAGACATCCTGGCGCAAATAGGAGCCAGGCTCCCCTGAGTCAACAGCTGCCCTCTGCCAGACGACGCGACCACAGAGGCATTTTCGGCAATAGCGGAGCGATGCCGAAATCCTCCAACTGTAGAGGGCGGCACGTCAACCCGCAAAATCGCCATACAGGCCTCTCACCAGGCCTCTATACTCCTTTTGCGATAGAGACCCTCCCAGGCCGACCTTGCCCACTTAGCGGACCCGGCGACGGGAACCACCTCGAACTGCTCGGGCATCCCGTAAATGGCGCCCTCGACTTCTCGGTGAGTAAACGCGGATGCCCCCTACCGACTAGGAAGGGGGCATCCTCATGCTCAGGAAAAGCGATCGAATGTAGGAGCTAGACTCCTAATACTCACTCCCACTCAGTGACTGATCCTGTACGGGTGCTGCAGATGCGAGTCGCGTCGTACCGCCTAAGGGCCGATTCGCGCGCAACTTGGGCGAATCAGCCCCTTGATTCGCGATTTCGGGAATGACTCAATTGATTCGCGAAACCGCAGGTCGCTCCTTTAATCACTCCCTGGTTTCCGCCGGGGTTCGTAGCGGGTGGCGTGAAAAGGGGTGATTCAAAGGGTCGGAGAGATGCCTATAGCGCAATCGTCTGGTATTGGCGCGGTGGGGGACTTCTCGCCTCCATCAGTCCAAATCGTCAAGCTCCGAAAGCCTTGCGAGCTCGATGGCCGAATCGACCGCCTCTTCGAAATCGACGCCTTCCGCATAGGGCGATGCCGAGACGTAAGAGGACCAGATGCCCCGCATCATATCGGATCTTCTGACCTCGCCGAGCACGGCCTCGTAGTCGCCCATCTTGCCGAGTGAACCGCGCCTGGAGGCGGTAGCGACAACGGCTTCGTGCAGGGAATCCCGCCAGCCACATTAACCCGTCGCCCGCGAAAGACGTCGAGCTAGAGAAAAGGACCTATTTCCCGTCATGGATTGGGTTTACCAGCATGATTAGAGCCCTGGTGTAATTGGCTGGATCACCGTTCCGGGAACCAGTATCGACCTACCTGTCCGCCAAGCTCCTTCTTCAGCTCCAGCCTAGCATCTGACTCGCGCCGTTATAAGCGAAAACCGAAGAGATGCGTCTTTGCCAAGAAAATAAGGTTAGCCTTATCTCACTGCATGATTCGCGTGTTATTGTTAGATAACTCTAACTGATTGGGGGCGATAGCCATGCACGAACGCAAGGGCTTCTGGGACAAGAATGCCGGTCGGTACGACCGTTTCATGCGAAAGGACCGGGCGGCGTATGAGAAGATGTATGGGCTGATCCGGCCGGTGGTGAAAGCAAAAACCGTGCTGGAGGTTGCCACCGGCACGGGGCTTATCGCAAAGAGCATCGTGGATGCGGCGGCGCACATCGAGGCTACGAACGCCTCTGCAAAGATGATCCTTGAAGCAGAGCGGGGCAATCAATCCGCGAAGCTGCACTTTTCCGTACAAGATATGTTCCGCCTGCCCTATGCACAGAAGTCCTTCGAAGTGGTGATCGCGTCCAACGCGCTTCACATAGTGCCGCATCCGGAAAAGGCCCTACGAGAAATCAGGCGGGTGCTGAAGGACGACGGCGTGCTCATCGCGCCAACCTTCACCCACGCGGGGAACTCGGTTTCCGGCAAGGCAAAAGCCTTTTTCATGAGCATGGGCGGATTTCCCCTCCACAGCAGGTGGACAAGCGAGGAACACCTGCGTTTCCCGCGTCAAAACGGCTGGGCGGTGCAGAAAAGCGCGGTGCTGAAGGCCTCGTTCCCGTTGACCTATGCGGAATGCACGAAATCGGAGGGGCCGGATGTCGTTCTTTGAAAACACCCGCAAGCCCGTGGGCCTCGGCGGAAAACTTATGGTTGCCATGATGAACCTGGGCCACAGCCCTGTGGCGCGGTGGGGACTTCGATTTCTACGACTCGCGCCAAACGCCAAGGTGCTGGATTGCGGCTGCGGCGGCGGGGCGAACATAAAACGGCTGCTGGAAAAATGCCCGCATGGCGTCGTCAAGGGCGTCGATTATTCGCCCGTCAGCGTGGAGAAGGCCAGGAAGCTCAACCGAACTGCAATTCAGGAGGGGCGTTGCGCCGTTCTGCAAGGCAGTGTGGCGGATATGGCGTTTGAGGATAGCTGCTTCGACGCTGCCACGGCCTTCGAGACCGTCTATTTCTGGCCTGATTTGCCCCGATGCTTCCGTGAGGTCTGGCGGACGCTGAAGCCAGGCGGGACAATTCTTATCTGCAACGAGAGCAATGGCGATACGGACAAGGACGAGAGGTGGACGCGGATCATCGGCGGCATGACCATCTACAAGGACATTGAATTGAAGGCGTGCCTGGAGCAGGCGGGTTTTCACGAGGTGCAGATACGCAAAAAGAAAAAGTGGCTCTGCGTCACGGCGCGGAAGTAAGGGCATCGAGCACGGGCATTTTTGCATCCATCCTGCACATGGCGATAGGCATGACGGTCATAGCGGCTGTGCTGGCGGCAATTACGACAGTTTTAATTCACTGAGGAAGGAGCCTATGAAATGCAAAATTGAGAAAAACACCGTGCAGGAGACGCTGATCCTCCCGCTGTATTCCCGGAAGCTGTGTACGGAGCTGTACCCGAACCTTTACAGGGATGAAACAGCGGTTCGTCTGCTCGACCAGATCGACTACGACTTTTCAGAGGCAGAGAAAAACTCCCGCAGCCTGATGCAGCGCTTTGGTGCGCTGGAGGTGGCCATGCGGCAGGGTGATCTTGCTTTCGAGGTGCGGGATTACCTGAAAGGCCACCCCGATGCGGCGGTGGTCAATCTGGGCTGCGGGCTGGACAACACCGGCAGAACCTGCGACAACGGTAGATGCAAGATCTACAATCTGGACTTCCCGGATGTGATTGCCTTGCGGCAGCAGCTACTGCCCGCCGGGGATCGGGAGCAAAATATCCCCTGCGACCTGAAAGACACCGCATGGTTCGGCAGAATCGATGCCTCCGGCGGGGCGGTGTTCTTTGCCTCCGGGGTGTTCTATTACTTTCTGGCTCAGCAGGTCCGGGAACTGGTGCGGGGGATGGCGGACGCTTTCCCCGGCGGTGTGCTGGTCTTTGATGCTGCCAATCGGACGGCAGTGAAGATGATCGCAAAAACATGGCTTAAGACTGCAAAAATCAAGGATGTGGGGGCATATTTTGCGGTTTCGGATGCCGTCAAGGAAATCGGCACGTGGGACAGCCGTCTGCAGGTCACGAGTCGCGGCTATATGCTGGGCTACAACGATTTGAGGGACCCTTCTGTCGGCGGCTTTTTCCGGTTTCTCGCAAGGGTCGGTGACAACGGGATGAAAATGCAAATCGTGAAAATAAGATTTTGAGAGGCGAAAACGAAGCGCATTCACTTTAACGTTGAAGAAGACGGCTTTTACGGCGCATATTGGGTGTGCAAGGACGCACATACAGCAGCGGGCACGGATTCGATTGAAACCGTGCCCGCTATCTGATACTATATTATTATATCGAACATCTGTTCTATTCCCACTCGATGGTTCCCACCGGCTTGGGCGTCAGATCGTACACCACGCGACAGATGCCCGGGACCTCGGCCAGGATGCGATCGGTGATCTTCTTGAGCAGCGCCCAATCGAGCTCCGGAACGGTGGCGGTCATGGCGTCCACGGTGTTGACGGCGCGGATGATGGCAGGCCAGTCGTAGGCGCGCTTGCCGTCGCGCACGCCGGTGGCGCGGAAGTCGGGCACCACGACGAAGTACTGCCAGACCTTGCCGGCAAGCCCAGCGTTACCGAACTCCTCGCGCAGGATGGCGTCGGCCTCGCGCAGGGCCTCGAGGCGGTCGCGCGTGATGGCGCCCAGGCAGCGCACGCCCAGACCGGGACCCGGGAACGGCTGGCGCTCTACCATGGACTCAGGCAGGCCAAGCTCGCGGCCCACGACGCGCACCTCGTCCTTGAACAGCAGCTTCACCGGCTCGCAGAGCTCGAACTGCAGGTCATCGGGCAGACCGCCCACGTTGTGGTGCGCCTTGACGCCATCGGACTCGAGGATGTCGGGATAGATGGTGCCCTGCGCCAGGAAGCTCACGTCGCCTGCGACCTTGCGCGCCTCCTCCTCGAACACGCGGATGAACTCGGCGCCGATGATCTTGCGCTTCTTCTCCGGCTCGGAGACGCCGGCGAGCAGATCGAGGAAGCGGTCGGTCGCGTCGACATACACCAGGTTCGCATCCATCTGGTTCTTGAACACGTCGATTACCTGCTCGGACTCGCCCTTGCGCATGAGCCCGTGGTTGACGTGCACACAGATGAGCTGCTTGCCCACGGCCTTGATCAACAGCGCCGCCACGACCGACGAGTCGACGCCGCCGGAAAGCGCAAGCAGCACGTTCTTGTCGCCGATCTGCTCGCGGCAGGTGGCAACCTGCTGGTCGATAAACGCACGTGCCTGCTCAGGTGTGGTGATGCGCTCCATATCGTCGGGACGCTTGTTGGGATCCATAGACTCCTCCTTGCTGCCATGGGACCTATACCTCGGATTGTATCCAAGCCCATCCCAGGGCAGGTCAACAGAGCGGCAAGGGGTACGCTCCCGCCCCCGGATGGCCCGAGGGGCAAAAGACGCTTCGCCCCAATAACCGGCGCCCCGTTCCCTCATGAAGACAAACGCCCCCGCGCGGTATACACTGCAACCGTAAGGACGACCGAGACATCGTCGCATCAAGGAGACACACCGTGAGCGAACCCACCATCAAGCCCGACGACCAGCAACAGAACGAGCAGGCGCAGACCGCCGAAGCCACCGACGACAAGCGCAAGCTGACGCCGGAGGAGCTCGACGACGTGACGGGCGGCGTCCGTCTTCCCAGCCGCCACCCCGTCAGCCCGTACCTGTAACGCGCTGAGGCAACACCTGCGCAGACCCATTGCGCAGGCCCATCGCCCAGACACGCCGGGGGCGGAGCGCTCGATGCGCTCTGCCCCCTTCTTAGCGCGCATGGGAACAGCTCGCCGTCCCCTGCCGCCGTGCCTATTCGGTCTCGGCGGCACCGGCCCCGTTTTCCGAAACGTCGACGGCCTCAGCGGTCTCGTCCACCTCGACCACGGCCTCCTCCGCCTCGAGCTCGACCTCGACCGCTTCCTCTGCCTGCTCGGCCTCCGCTGCGGCGCGGGCCTCCTTGAACTTCTCCTGCATGGTCTTGTTGCCCCACGTGAGCTTGCGGATGGTGAGCCCTTGGGCCTTGTCGTTCGCCAGGCGCAGGTTGTTCTCAGACGAGATCAGGTTGTCCTTCACCTTCTGCAGATGCTTGATCGTGGTATCGATCTCATTGATCGCGTCGTTGAACTTACGGCTCGCGCGCTCGAAATTCTGTGAGAATCCGTTTTGGAACTTGCCGAGCTTCTCCTCGAAGTTGGTGACGTCGATGTTCTGCTGGCGCACCACCGCGAGCTCCTGCTTGTAGGTCAGCGCGTTCATGGCGGCGTTGCGCAGCAGCGTGATGATGGGGATGAAGAACTGCGGGCGGATGACATACATCTTGGGATACCGGTAGCTCACGTCGACGATGCCCGCGTTGTACAGCTCGCTTTCCGGCTCCAGCAGGCTCACCAGGATTGCGTACTCGCACCCCTTCTTGGTGCGGTCGACGTCGAGCTTCTTGAAGAAGTCCTCGTTGACGTGCTTGCGCGCCGTGTCCTCGTTCTCGTTTTTCATCTCGAACATGATCGAGATGATCTCGTTGCCCTCCTCGTCGCACTCGCGGAAGATGAAGTCCCCCTTCGAGCCCTCTGAGGCATCGTTGTCCTTCTCGAAGTACGCGCGAGGGAACGCCGTCATGCGCAGGCGGTTGAACTCGTTTTCGCAATGCTGCTCGAGCGACTCGCCCACCATCTTGGTGGACAGGCGGATCTTCATGTCCTTCAGGCGCTCGATCTCGTCGTCCTTGTAGCGCAGCAGCTCGTCGGCGTTTCTGCGGACCTGGTCGAGCTCAAGGGTGTGGGCGGTCTCAAGCTGCTGGCGCTCGGCATCGCGCACCGCCTGCTCGCGGCTGAGCTCGGCGCGCGCCTCGTCGCGCTCGCGCTCCGCCTCCGCAACGGCGCGGGTGACCGCAAGCTCGCGCTCGGTCTCGCCCGCCTCGAGTTTTTGCCGCAGGGTCGCGATCTCGCCATCCTTCGATGCGAGGTCGCGCTGCAGCTCGGCGCGAACGCTCTCCTTCGCCGCATCGAGGGCGCTTTGCTGCTGGGCGAGCTGGATGCGCAGGTCTTCGGCCTCCTTGCGGGCCGCCTCGACGGCCTCCTGCAGCTTTGCCTGGGACTCCGCCTCAGATGCCTGGAGCTTCTCGCGCGCCTCCGCTTCCGCCTTTTGCACCGCAAGGCCCTGGGCGCGCTCGGCGGCATCGAGCTGCGCTTTGAGCTGAGCGATCTGCGTGTCGCGCTCGGCCACGTCCTGCTCCAGCGTGCGGCGGATGGCCCCCTCGTTGATGACCGACGCGTCCTCCTGCTGCTTGAGCTTGGCCTGCAGCCTATCGACTTCGCGCTGCAGGTCGGTCGCGGTCCTGTTCGCCTCCTCGCGCGCCTCCGATGCCGCCTGCTTTGCCGCGAGCTCGCGCTCGTGGTTCGCCGCCTCCAGCTTTGCCGTCAGCTCTGCGATCTGGGCGTCGCGCTCCGCCGCGAGCTTCTGCAGCGCACTGCTCGATTCGGCGCGGGCCATCTCGACCGCATGGTCGCGGTCGCGCCTCATAGCCTCCTCGCGCTCCTGGACCTCCGAGGCAAACTGCTCGTCGCGCACCTGGCGCACGATGCTTGCGTAGTCGCTCTCATCAACCTGGATAACGGTTCCGCAGTTGGGGCATTTGATCTCGTTCATGCGGCTTTCTCCTTCAAACATGCACCGCCGCTGACGGGCTTCGTGATCTCCCTATACGATACCCCGTCGCGTGGACAGACAGTGCGCGCGACGCAAAAAGGGCCTGCGCCCATACGGCTCATGCCCTCTCGATTCGCCTCAGAGAAATTTGGTATCAACTCGTGAGATATGGTACGCGAAACATCCTCGTTCAGACAGCTGTGACCTGCGATTTTGTTCTCGGTCTCAGAACCAAAACGTCGGAAAAGCCGCTTCGCGTCCCGCGCATCGCAACGCATACCCCTCTATACCTTTGAACTTGATACCAAATTCGACAGCAGGTCCAACTGATGCGCCCGGAAGACCCCGGCGCGCCGGTTTCGCGGTCCTCGCGCTCGGTTTTCACGCGCGGCACCTGGCCTCCATGCCATATCGGCACAGAAAAGCCGCCGAACCCGTCAAACGGGTTCGGCGGCGATCGGTCGTGCGGGGATGGGTTGGAATGAACCCGTCCCCACATGACCCATTGGCAATGGGCAGCGCTCCCTAGAACACGCCCCAATGGACCTTGCTCGTATCCGCCTCATCAAGGACGTGCGGCGCCGGGGCGGAATCGTCGGGAACGCCGACGGACAGCACGGCCTCCATCTCATAGCCCTCCGGGACACCGAGCAGCTCGCGGCAGAAATCGCTGGTGGAACGACCGTCCTCGGCTTCACGCAGGCGCCCTTGGATCCAGCAGCTGCCCAACCCCATGGAATCGGCCATGAGGTGCATGTTGGCCATGGCGGCCGAGCAATCCTCGCACCACACGTCGGAGGCGCCCGTGTCACCGAACACAAAGATGGCGGCAGCCGCGCGCGTCAGCATCTTCATGGAGCCACCCTTGCGGCCCTCGGCGAACTGCTTGAGCTTCTCGCGGTCGTCGACCACCACGAACTCCCACGATTTGAGGTTCTTGCCGGTGGGCGACGTCAGGCCGGCATGCAGGATCTGTTCGACCTGCTCCCGGGACACCGGGTCATCGGTATAGCTGCGGACGCTGCGACGATGCAGCATGGCCTCGAGCATGGACATAGAGCGCTCCTTTGCACGTGCGGATACCGTTGCGCGCCGTCTGCGAAGGCGCGCACCAATCAACGTACCCCTTTGCGTCTCCCCTTTTGGCACCATGGGAAACTCCGAGCAAAGTTTGTCCCCGCCTGTAAAGCTTCACGCCCGAAGCTTGCCCGCTCGAGATAAGCACGGTGTCGTGCGCGATGGGCCGGCGCTCAGCGCATCACGCGGCGTCGCCCGCACGCAGCTCATGCGCACCGATCACCTGCATCCACGCGATGTAGACGTTGGGATAATGACCGTAGAGGACCTGCATGGGGTCGATATCCGCGGCGACGTCGTGCACAAGCGACGCCAGCCCTCCCGCAGAAGCAAGGTCTCGAGCCGTGGGGATATGGGCGGCGAGCTCGTCGACCAAGGCGTCGACGCGCTCACGGTCCTCGGGAACATACGGGCACGGCGCGCCCACGTTTTCCTCGAACGCCGCGCGCATCTCGTCGTAATGCGCGTCGAACGCCTCGTCGCCGTATCCGGGAAGCCACAGGTCGCGACCGTAGCGCGCGTATCCCCACGACGCGAGGGGAAGACGCGGCACCAGGTCGCTCGGGTTCATGATGTTGAAGATGTTGTCGTACAGCTCGTCGCGGACGTTGCCGAACTCGGTGACCTCGGGTGTGGCGAACGTGTAGCAGTAGATGCTGTCGAGCGGCGCGAGCGCGCGCAGGCCCGTCGTCATGTCGTCGGCGTACGACGCGGCGAGGTTCGCCGTCGCGGCGCCACGCGAGTGACCGCAGAACAGCAGCGCGACCTCGTCGCTGCCACCGTCTTCGGACAAGCGACCGGCCAGGTCGTCCACGATCTCGCTCGCCGCGCGCATGAAGCCCTCGTGGTCGATGGCCTCCATGTCGTAATCGGACGCATCGCCCATATTGAAGTCGCTCAGCCACTCCGATCCGTAGCTGCCGCGAATGGACACCAGGTAGAGGGTCTTCTCCCGCCCGTCGGCGTGCCTGAGGTGCTTGGTGGCCACCGAATAGGCCACGACGTCATCCGTCCCGGCAAGGAAGTCGACGATCTCGTCGAAGATCTCGCTGCGGTACCGATAGGACGCGGTCGAGATATCCTGGAATCCGAGCTTGGCGAGCGCGTCCTCCATATAGGCAGGCGCATTGGATCCCGCCTGGTAGTACCCGGATTCCGAGTTGGCGATGGCGGAGAGGACCGAGCACGTGGTCGCAAGCTCATGGTTGTAGACGGTGGGGTCCTGGAAAAACCAGCTGTCATCCCAGACGATGTCGGTCGCCACCCGCTGGCCGTCGGTTGCGGCCATGCTCGTGTACTCGACATGCGCCGTGAAGGCGCCGGTGCGCTCGGTCGAGCCCTCGAGCCTCACGGGCGCACTCGGCGGCTCGACGGCTCCGAGCCCCAAGCGCTCCTGCTCCTGACGGTTATGCACCGCGACGGCAAGCGCAACGCCGATGCCCACGGCGGCGATCAAGACGGCAGCCGAGATACGGACGAACCAAGGATGACGACGATAAAACGGCGCGCGATCGGGTGCCGAGGCCCCTGCCGCCGTCTCCTCGTCGTGACGTCCCCGCTGTCCATCCCGTGCCATGGCGCCATCCCTTCCGCAACGCTCGTACGGCGGAAGTATAGCGTGGGCGCCGCACGTTCACGCAGGACAACGGGGTTATCCCCTCCAACACGCCCCCTGCGGGCGCGTTCCTCAACCTTGCGTTGAGGCCAGCCGACGCGACGGGGGCCGAGCGCCAAACCAGCTCGCGAGAGGAGGCCCTAGCGATTCCTCGGCCGATTGCGCACGTGGGTGGCAATGGCGAAGCGGCTCGCAGGTGCTCGAACGGCACTATTGTGGCATAACGACCCGCGGCGAAAGGTCAGCTCCCGGCAGACGGGGCTGCATATAGCGAGGTTGCGGAACGTTTGGAACCTCGCGCGCCTGTCCCTTAGGCCTCGCCCGGATGATGAGAAAAGGCTTTTGCAGCGACAGCCCCACAAGCCGCTCTGTCACAGAGACGCTTTGAGAGACAACGCACGGGCAAACAGCCCCAGCGGAAGTTTCGGCACAGACTTTTGCTGAAAAATCGACCTTTTGAGTGGCTCGGATCGAGACCCCGGGAAAGCGCACCCGTCGCAAAGGGCGCCACCTGCGGAAACGTCGGTCCCGGAGGTGCCGTTTTATGCCGTCTCGAATCCAACTCGCTCACAAGGTTGATTTTTCAGCGACTCCGGTCCTTAAAACCTCCGCTGGACGTCCTCCCAAGGCAAGGGCATGGGTCGCTCTTAGGCAGTCCGCGCGAAGCGCTCTTGCCGACGTTTCTCGTGAGGTCTCGAAAGGCTTTCGGAGTACTCCTTTTCTCCCCTACGCCATAACGTAGGACTCGACGCGCTGCGCCAAGCGCTCGGTGAACGCGGCGCGCTGGGCCGCGAGGGCGTCGCCGCCGGTCAGCGAGCGGGCGCCAGCGGGGCAGACGGAGATGCAGCGCATGCACGTGACGCACGCGTCGGCGTCGGTCTGCGCGGGGTTCGCCGGGTCGATCGCGGCCGCCGGGCATTGACGGGCGCAGGCTCCGCAGCCGATGCAGACGCCGGGATCGGCCTGCGCGCGAAACGGCACGCCGTTGAAATCTCGATACGGACGATTGCCGGGAATATCCAGGAGCCCCGCATCACGCGCCGTCGGCGCCTGAGCCAGCTTGTCGAGCGCGCCCTGGGCGAGGCGATCGACCGCAGCGAGGTCGGTCGCGTCGGGGCGACCCTGAGCGACGTCGATCATCAGCGAATGGTGCGCGACGATGGCGCCCAGCGCGACCGGCACGAAACCGTGCTCGCGCACGGTGTCCGCAAGCTCGAGAAACGTATCGTCCACCGCCCGGTTGCCGAAGGTGACGATGGGCACGGCGGGCGTATCGCGCCCCTCGCAGCGCGCGATCTGCTCGAGCGCCGGCGCCGGCACGCGCCCGCCATAGGAGGGAACGGCGAAGACGGCCAGGTCGTCGGACCCGAACGCGGGGACCTCGGAGCCATGCGGCGTGATGTCGACGGCGCCCGCGGAGACGCCGGCCTTCTCGACAGCAGCGGCGAAGCGCTCAGAGACGACGCGCGTCGTCCCAGCGCCCGTGAAATACGCAACGGTGCAGGTGGTAGGGGTCATAGTTGGCGCCATTCTCGAGTTGCCGCCTAGAACGCTACCACGGATCGCGTCTTTCTACCCTGCACTTTTTCATGAATGAGAAGATCTCGTGGGGGTGCGGCAGGAATCCTGGAGCGCCGGGGCAAACATCGGGCTAGGCCGCGAGGCCCAGCGACTCCCGGTACCGCTTCGGGCTCATCCAGCCCAGGGACTCCTTGATGCGGACCTCGTTATAGTACCTCAGCCACGCGTCCAGCCTCCGCATGAACTCCTCCGCGCCCACGCCCCGCCAGTCACGGCCGTGGAAGAACTCGTTCTTGAGCCTGCCGAAGAAGCCCTCGCAGGCCGCGTTGTCCGGGCTGCAGCCCTTCCTCGACATCGACCTGGTCAGCCCGCGCTCCTCGCAGATCGAGATCCAGCCGGGCCACCGGTAGTGCCCGCCCCGGTCGCTGTGGACCACGGGCGCCTCGCCGTCGGCGAGCCCCTCGCACGCGCGCTCCAGGCTGGAGTTCGCCAGCTCGGCGTTCGGGGAGGTGCCGATGGACCAGGACGCCAGCATCCCGTCGAAGCAGTCGACGACGGGCGAGAGGTACACCTTCGGCTCGCCCGCGTCCGGCAGCGCGAACTCGGTGATGTCGGTCAGCCAGAGCCTGTTGGGGGCCTCGGCGCGGAACGACCTCTCCACGAGGTTGGGCGGGGCCTCGGAGACCTCCCCCGCGTAGGAGCTCCACCTCTTCGGCCGCCTCAGGTACACGACGACGCAGCCCTCCTCGGCCATGGCTCGCGTCGCTCATCGCGAGGGCTATCCCGAGCTCGGCGAGGCGCCGGTGGACGTAGCGGTAGCCGCGCGAGCGCCCGGCGCCCTCGAACTCCTCGACGACCGCCGCGCGCGCCTCGGCCCACTTGTCGGGCGCGGCGGCCGCGGCCCGGGCGTAGTGGTAGCTGGACGCGGCGATGCCGAGCCTAGAGGCCAAACAGCTCAGAGAATACGTCCCCCTCATCGCGTCGATCACCTGGGCCTTCTCCCTGTTCGAGAGGCGCGTCGGGTCGACGCAGGGGTCTTTTTTTACGAGCTCGACCACCTGCCGCATGAGGTCGTTCTCGAGCTGGAGCTCGAGGACCATCCGCTTGAGCTCCCCCGCGTCGTCGGGCAGCGCGCCCGCGTCCGCGCGCGGCCCCGGCGCGACCACGTCCCCCTTGGCCATGAGTGCCCCGATCCCTCCCTCTGCATAGGCGTCCCGCCAGCGCAGGACCGCCGAGGCGGAGGCCCCGACGTCGGCGGCGACGGCGGCGCAGCTCTCCCCGGACAGGACGCGCCTGGCGGCCGCCGCCTTCTCCTGCGCGGGGTATCTTACCGCACGCGGACGGGTGCAGGCGCCGTCCCGGCGGGCGATCCAGCCGTAGAGGCAGCGCTCGCTGGGGTAGCCGAGCTCGGCGACCACGGCGGGGACGCTCCCGAGCCTGTCGTAGAGCCCGAGCGCCGCCTCCCTCTCCTCGGGTGTGAACATCGCAGTTCCTTCCCGCCCCGGCGCTCCAGGATTCCTGCCGCACCCCCTGATCCCGTGCATTTTCATGAAAAACCTCCGTCAGGCCCGCATCCACGGCGGCCTGACGGAGGCTTGGCCTTTTGCAAGACGGGGCGGGCAGAGGAGCCGCCGACAAACAAATAAGGAGTTATTGAGTTGGATTCCTTTTGAGAAGGTCATACTTCTTATCAAGTTCGGCAAGCAGTTGATTTGCGTACGTTTCAGATGTCGGGTTCCTCTCGAGATCGCCAGCAATCATCTGAAACCCTCCATTGGCGCACCTCTCCGCTTCCCCAAAAGCCTCAGCCTGGTTGCAAACAACATCAGGGTTCGCTTCTCCAGCAAGCGCAACGTGACGCGCATTGATCACCGAAGTAAACTTCCCGGAAAAGGACTCGGTTCGCGCAAAGCCGCCACTATGCATGTGAGCAATAGGGACTTCCATTCCATGGGCTGCGCCCAAAGCAAAAGCGTAAAGAAGCAGCTCGGAATTATTGGCATTCTTGAAGAAGTCAAATTCCTTCATACGCGGTACGACATCCGAAAATACTTGTTCGTCAACGCCCATTACCGCTGGCATCTTACTGCTTTCCATGGCGCTTCTCCTCCCTTACAACGACATGCTTTTCCTGGTCGTCCAGCTCGAGCCTAATGTACGCAGAAAGAGCAGGCTCGAACTCGCGCGATATCATCTCGGAATACTCATCAGGGGTAAATGCCAAAATGAGCTGCTTGGATTCGCTGATCCCAACAAGCGTTCGCGCAAAATTCTCCCTGTTTTCTCCCGAGGCTCGCGCAATAGGCGTATCGATGAACAAGGGGGATTCAAATCCTGACACCTCATGCATTGCCAAGGTGAATGACAGAGCAAGAAGCGACCTCTCTGCTGCAGAGCACGTCCCCGCACAAGAATATCCGGCTTTATCGTACAGAGAAATCTGATACTGGTCCGATAGCGAAATGTGGTCGCACTTTGAATTCTTCCACACCAGCCCACGAAAGAGTTCTTCCGTCCGTCGTTCCATCTCCTTGCGGACTTCGCCGACAATCGACGCTTCAACCTGTTTCAAGATCTTAAGCGCGCGTTCACCAAATCGAGCTTCATTCTGAAATCCACTCGCTTTTGCGTTGTTTGCCAAGGCAGAAGCCAACCTCTTTTTAAACTTGGCGAGATCCGGCTCAAGCCTATTTACAGTGCCCCTCCGTATGCCGATCTGTTGATCCAGCTCGCTCCTTTGCTGCTGGTACAACCGACGATCATCGTATAGTTTTTTGATTTCCCCACTCGTACCGGAATACTTTGACAATCTCGTCTCGATCGAACTCAGCTCATCGGCAAGGTCCTTCTGGCGCGCGTCAATAGACGACAGGCGCTTAATTTGCCTCTCCCTCTCAGTAGGATAGGATTTAACGCTGTCAATAATGCGAGACAGCTCGTACTTGATCGACGATAAGATTGTCGATGTTTCGGTTCCCACACGAAACGTATCCAATAGCTTCTGAATGCGCTCTCTGTCTTCATCATCCAGTCGATGCCCGCAAACTTTGCATTCTCCAACAGCCAGCATTTCATCAAGATACTGCTTATCAATTTGAGGCGGTAGCTGCCCCTCGTCTTCCATCTTGCGAATCAAACGGTAGACAACATGCGCTACAGAATAGAGGTTGAAATCGATCGTCTTATTGCGAACGAAAGAGTAATACTCGGCAAGAGTATCTTGGCGCTCACTCTGCAGCCCATCGAGCTGCCGCTGCAGTCCTTCCTTCTCTTTTTCCAGAGCACCGACATTTGGTGTATCTCTCAGCCTATCGTCTATCTGCTCGATGCGCTGGTCGAGATCGGCTATCTCGTTTTCCCACTTCTCGATATATTTCCGGCAGCCCGCAAGCGTCTGCTCGATATCCTCCATCTTCTTCTGGTAGTCGTCGGCTTTGGGGTCCAACTTGCTGGCATTCTTGCGCGCACTCTTAACCACGCGATCTAAGCGAGAGATCATCCGTACAAACACATCGATCTGAGAAATCTGATAGACGGCATCTTTCACCCGATCGCCATGACCCTCTTTGAAATAAGTATTCAATTGTTCGCCGTCAAAGAAGAAATACTCGCGAATCGAACGGGGCAGAAACCTATTGACATAATCAGTGGCGCGCCAGTTCTCGTAGATTTCACAGGCACCGGAATCACCAAACACGCGAACAACGCGACGGGCCTCCGCCTTCTTTTCAAGGACCTTGCCGTTTTTCAAAATGACAATAGGCATCGAATACGACACTTCGAAACGAGACCGTCCAGCATTGGAAAAGCCAATTTTTACCGATACGGTCTCCTGGGAGTGCCCTTTAGCCTGCGCCTCTTCGATTGCCTCTTTATTAAGGATAGGCTCGCCCACATACTTATCCGTCAGCCCAAGATGCGGCTCTTCACCATAGAGGCACCAGGTGCACGCGTTCAAAAGATTTGTTTTCCCAACACCGTTGTCCGCAATAATGATCTGCAGATCATGAGCTGAACGCGGAAACGTTATTTCGGCATTGCGGTACTGCCTGTAGTTGCTTATCTTGATGTAATCAAAGCGCATGCTTCTCTACCCCCTTTGCATGCTCCTTAACCAAACGCTCGTATTCAGCCGTGTACTGACTAGGTTCATTTACTTCGTAAATCAATAGATTGCGTAAGAAATCACACATGTTCTTATCGTCTTGACATGCTTCCTCGATTTTCTCCAAAGCTCTCCTATTGATCGCCATAAGCCCTCCCCAATCGCTCTCGAATCGTTATCAGGACTTCCGTAGAGTTCAGTGCGTTTTTCCGCATATCCTCGACACGTCGCATTTCCTGCTCAAAGAGCCTCTTCTCCTCTTGAAGGTCACCGACTTCTCGCAGCCTGTTCCAATCGGGCTCGACCACGAAGTCATATATGTCTGCAACCTCCTTGCCGGGCGACTGTCGAATGACCCGACCGATGCGCTGGACATACTCACGCGGGTTGGTGCTACTGGACAGCAACACGGCAACACGCGCTTCAGGGATATCAATCCCCTCATCGAGGCACTTCATCGCGATGAGCATCTCGTAATCGCCCTGCCTGAACAGCTTGAGAATGTATTCTCGCTCGCTCAAGCCTCCAAACTCAGCCTTACGAACCGTGCCCTGTTTGCTCGTATAGCGATGAGCCGCGATTCCGCAACGTCCCAGCATGGACTCCACCTCGCCGATATGCTTGGGAGACGTGAAGACGATGCCCCCGGCCAAGTTTTCCGAATCGATCAGATGTCTAAATACAAACAGCTTGTTCTCTGCGTCCTTTTTTACCCGCGCTCGCTCCAACAGAAGCTTCTCGAGTCTATCTTGGTTGTCAGGATCGTCGCTATGCGAAAGCTGCGCAATCCTTCGAGATAAAGCGCAATACTTCTCTGATTCCTCATCGGTCAACGAAGTAAATACTAGATGATATCTATAAGGGCACAGAAACGACTTTCCCGTCAAAGGGTTGATAGTATTCTGCGCGCTCCGAATCGAGAAAACGAAAGAATCGCCGAAGAAGCTGCGGATCAAGCTGGTTCCTGACTCGTCAAACCATCTACTTGGTGTGGCCGAAAGGCCAATCCGATAATCGTAGCGCCCAGATAAAGCCTGCTTTTGCTTCGCAGCCCCAAGCCCGTGCACCTCGTCAGCGATCAAGCATGTCGATACGGAGCTGGGCAACGACTCAATTTCGCCCACTAGTTCTGAGGAACAGGCGCTCGCATGCGTCGTGAAAACGATAAGCGAATTTGATCTTCCGATCAGAATTCGGCTGATATTCTCCTGAAGCTCCCTTGCCCACTCGGTGCTCGTGCCGGTAGAGGAGTCGGCAAATATGGTGGAATCACAACGTATCGAAAGCGCTCTTAACTCGCGCTCCCATTGCCTCGAAAGCGTGCTTTGCGGGGTTGCGATGACGCAAACGACCCTTCGTTCCTTCTGCAGCACCTCGTTTAGACAGGCAAGGGCGGTCCTTGTCTTCCCCGTACCCGTAGCCATTTCAAAAAGAAGCCTGCCGTCGCATTCACGCCACTTCTGAACCGCTTCTTCCTGATATGGGAACAAAGAGACGCGGTTCGCTTTCGATTGGACGCCATACCGACCGAGCGAGTTGTACTCTATATCGAAGTTTTTTCCCTCATTTACGAGGTACTCGCAGAAAGCGCCACGAGGCTCGAACACCCTAACCAGAGATCGCCGGTTATTCCAAATCTCCTCGAACTTCTTCTCATCGGACTGGAAAAAAGTCATCTGACCGCTCTCCCAGTTCTTGAAAACCTTAAATTCCTCGGAGTTATACAGCCATCCAGAAGCCGTTTCATTTATAGAACCGCTGAATGAAACGGCCATCCCGTCGGCATCGCGCAGTATGCCCACCTTCTGGTGGAACAGCTGGTCTCCTTTTATATTTCCATCCCCGTCGACTACGCATGCAATCCGCAAATCGAGATAGCCGCTTCTGAGCATCCAACCAAGAGCCCGCACATGATCGCGTTCGATTTCATCGGCGAGCGTCTCGACGTCCATCATTGCAGCGCTCATGGCCTCTTCTACTGCGTCGTCCCTGTCCTTGTCAGCATCTTGAATAGCCTTGAGGTCTGCCTCGGAAAAGTGCGGGCTCACGACAAGCCGCATCCTTCCTTCATTCTTGATAAGACCAGCAATTCCCCTTGCTGCGAGTGCAAGGCTCGCAGATGAAAAGAAGCCTACGCTGCGGTCATACTCCATCGACTCCGCCAACGCGGGTATATAGAACTCGGATACAGGGTCGCAGTCTCCCAGCGTTTCATAGGAAGGCCGAATATCCAAATCACTTAATCCCATTGCAGCCCCCTCACATTGCGCAGGGAAGCAATAAGCTTGACGTCCGCCTCGCCCGTGCAAGAGCCGATGAGATTCAGTAGCGACCGAACATTGGGGAGTCTCCGCTTCTTTGTGCTTTCGGAAAACGGCTTAAGGTAATCGGCTATGCAGACTTCACCGGACGCAGCGTCGATGAGGACGCGCTGCACCACAGGTATGCGGAAAGCCAAACGTGCCGCGACCCTCATTTTTTCATCGTCGCTCAGCATGCAAAACAGATTTCCAAAACACGTCTCAGAAACTTGCATGGTGTGCGACGAGGAAATCTCGACAAGGTCGAGAAGAGTGGCGAGCTTCGCGTGGTTTTCGCCGTACTTTTTGTTTGCCGTCGCCTTTTTGTCCATCTCATAATCGAGATAGATGCCAAGCGCCTCAAAGGTCTGAACATCTTGAAGTGCATTCAGCAACCCAGGAATCTGGAAAGCTGCCTCTAGTTTGCTGAACTGAGGAACGTTGGATGTGGTAACAAGTTCGGGCTCGTCTATGGCTAACACCGCATGATAAATGTCGTCCAAAGATGCTTCTTTAATGACAGAGAATAGGTCTTCGACAGACCCCCCCCCCGCCCAACTTTCCGGACTCCCGCAGCATGCTCCCGCACACGATATCAAGGCGCTTTCCATAGTATGCAGTTAGCGCAGACTGGCGGTCCAACTCCCCCGATGCGAATTGTGACCATACTGACAGCTGGCGATTCATCTCATCGGCAGAGGGCGTGTTGAAGAAGGGACGTCCAAAACGCCTCAAAATGCTCACCTCCTCGAAACGCAGGTCAAAGTACTTTGCTGCTATGTCAGGGAATCTGCTCTCAAAATCAGTCATTGCTTTGTATGCAGAACACATCGTTTCTTTGTTCTTGTGGTAAGCCTGATTTGCTTCGCAGAATTCTCGGAAAGACTTCTTCTTGAAGAATTGCGGCTGATTGCACCAACGGGCAATATTGACGTACAGAGGACGCCAGTAGCTATCTTTATAGCTTTCATATCTCATAATGTATGGGATACAATCATATTTCATGAGCGTGGCGATGCGAACGAACACCGACTCTATGTCGTGCTCATCTTGGGAATCATATGCACTCAAAACGTATAATCTCGTACCCTTATCTGCCCAAGTCCTCCATACGAGCAGCTTCTTTTCGATCAGTTCTTTATCCTCAACGTGATCGAACGCAAAGATAAAGTCGCCATGGTAGCGGCAGCGCGACAGGACCCGAGCCTTCTCGTCGGTCATAAGACGGATATCGAGCCCCTGTCGAAACTGAAAAGGACGGCCGGTCTCCTGCAGCTCTTCCAGCACCTCACGCCAGCGCGGAAAAGCCAGGAAGTTATCATCCCACAGATATATGAACGGACGGCTAGGATCGTAAAACTCGTTTACATGCGCATGGAAGTGGACCTTATCGTACTTCTTATTGACGCAGAATGAGCACTTCCTGAAGCACCCCCTTGTCGTAAAACCAATGGAGTAGTCAAGATAGTCGGACAGGACGCTCCTGCGCCTGCCCAAGTCCAGCTCACGATTGACATAGGGATCATACAGCGTGTAATCGGGACAGGAGTGTTCGACCTCAAACGGAAGATCTTCACCCCCGTCAGGAAATATGCCCGTGCCGCCGTAGAAGACGTTTGGCATCTTCAAGATCGCCTCGTTCACCTTCGTGAACGAGAAGACGCATGACAGAAACACGGCGTCGTATTTCTCCAGGCCTTCGTAATCGAGCAACAATGCTCTTTTGCACAGTGTGGATAGATTTGACTCCATATATGCCGCCTAGCTGCGGCCTCCTCCATAGAAGTCCCGGTACCTCAGCGTACCGGGGCACTCCATGGCGCGACCGAGCACCATCGCGGCCTTCTCCATGGCGCCTGACGGCGGGTTGGCGATGACGCTGAACAGGTCGAGCCATCCCTTCAGGTCGGCGCGGTCGAAGCCCTTGTGGGCGTCCAGGAACGACTTCAGCAGGAAGTGCAGCCGGTTCACGTCCGCCAGCGGGTTCTCCCGGTCGGGCAGGCCCTTCAGCCGCCTCGAGTCGTACTCGACGCTGGCGAGCCCGAGCTCGCGGACCAGGGCGCGGTGGGACTTCTCCTTGTCGTGCAGGAGCGTCGAGCCCCGCGCGACGTGGCCCGAGTAGGCCGCGAGCGCCCTCCGCGCGCTCGGCTTGCCCCGTCCGCACGGCTCGAAGGCGGACCGGCCCCGGCCGTCGGTCGCGACCGCGATGCACAGCTTGTTGCGCGACAGGCCCCGCTTGAGGGAGCCGTCGGCGTTGCGCTCGGCCTCCGCCGCGGGGACCGGGTAGTACGTCTCGTCAATCTGGACGCGCCCGGAGAGGACGGTGCCGTCCTGGATCCCGTCGAGCACGAGGAAGAGCTTGGCGAGCCACCAGGGCGGGGTGGTCGGCGACCTGCGGTTCGAGCGGGCTATCTCGCGGACGCTGTCGAAGGAGAGCAGCTGGATGACGAACTCGCACCAATCCGAGACCGGCACCTTGCGCCCCTCGAAGATGGTCCCCGTGGCGGGCGTGAACGTCCTGCCGCAGGACCGGCAGGCCCAGCGCCTGACGCCGCGCGAGTCGAAACCGTCGCGCACGATGTCGGGCGACGCGCACCGCGGGCAGGATGCCCGCTCGTACCCGTTGAGGAACTCCGCGTCCCCGGCGGTCGGGGCGTGCCTGGCGGCGTAGGCCTCGCGGTGGGCCCGGGCGACGAGCGCCTGGGCGGGCGTGACGTCCGATTCGGGGACGCCGTCCCACGGCGTCGCGGACGCCGAGGGCATCTTCTTCCTTGCGCGCATGGTGGTGGTCCGATCCCGTCCCGCGGGATGCCGCGCGATCCGGACCACCACGTCGCGAGAGCGCGGCACCCCGCGGGACGCTCTCGCGGGCGTGCTATGTCATCTCGGATTATACGACCGAGGCAGTCGGGACGGCGAATCTATCCACACTGTGCAAAAGATCATTTTCGAGCAAAAGCTCTACCTCGTGCCCGTGCGACTTGCAGTAGGAACTTATTTTTAGAAGAGCGAGGTTGGGATGTCGCGTACCGTGATCAACGAGATCTGCATCGATTATGCCAATGCACAAGCCGGCCTCTTTTTGCAGCCGTTGATAAACCTCTTGCATCCCAAGCCCCAATAAGTGACACCTATGGTTAATTCGATCCGATCTTACTCGATCGGCTCCACTAAACGCCGACCAGTCGCCCACCATTCTGTGAGCGTTGCGTTTCGCGCCCGGACCTTCAAAGCGCTTCGATAGGATTAACGCATGCCAGAAATGGAAACATGGCCCCTGCTTTACGTATAATCGCGGGCTTTCGACCTACATGGCTGCATAAGCGGTGTCGAGCCCTGCATAAAGCATGGGCGAAGTGCCGAGATAGACGGGATTTCACAACATAATATATGTATTACAATAATCACAGCGTCTTTTATATTGTCTCTTAAACGGACATGGGACTTTTGGGTACACTGATCTGGACCGGCCCGGAAGCCCACTCTATTAATATAGTAATATATTTATTACTAATTGTTCTATATTGTTAACAAGTGCGTCTACCTAGCGGTCCGGGAAACCAGTACCCAAAAGTCGCTTTTCCATTTCGTTGCCGGAGCCCACTTGCTGCGTGGACATGTCTGCTGCTAGCGCTAGAGTCATGCACCGAATCGAAGCCCGATGGCCGTTCTTCCCGGCTAAAGGATGGTAAGCTCGAAGCGAAACCAAAGCCTCGTCCTCGTCCAAGGAGCCCCATGATCCGACCCATCGTCACCTCCCCTCTCATGCTGCGTATGCCGAGCGTCGACGCGACACCGAACGATGCCTCCATCGGGCAGGATCTGTTGGACACGCTTGCAGCCCATGCGCATGAATGCGTGGGCATGGCGGCGAACATGATCGGGCAGCGAAAGCGCGTCATCGTCGTGCAGGACGGCCCGCGTGCGCGCCTCATGTACAACCCGGTTATCGTCGACTGTGCCAACGAGTACCAGACGGAAGAGGGATGCCTGTCGCTCTCCGGCACGCGCCCGGCCGTGCGCTGGCGCCGCATCCGCGTAAGCTACCTCGACGAGGACTTCGCCCCGCGCACCGAGACATTCACCGGGTACACCGCCCAGATCATCCAGCACGAGATCGATCACTACAACGGGATTCTTATCTAGAAACGTCAATCGATTGCTATCGCGCCGAACGCACGGCACGAGGCGCACGGCACGGGACGAGCCGGTCGGCGGTCCCCCGATCCCAGGCCTTCACTAATTCATGAATTACCGGAGGCATTTTCGGCGTTTGCCCAGGATTCATCTGTTTGACACCGTACTAATTCATGAATTAACAGGCAGACGAGAGATGCGTCAGGAATCCTGGAGCACGATGACACAAGCACTGTCAAAAAGGTGCTTGCCAGCCATAGCAGAACACACGGCATGTCCGTGCAATCGGGTACCATCGATACCGCACATCCCGCCACGTGCGAAAGGAGGCAACCCGTGCACGACATATGGAACCCCTGGCACGGCTGCACGCGCGTGAGCGAGGGGTGCGACAACTGCTACATGTACTACAACGACGAGCGGCGCGGCCTGGACGCCTCGCAGATCGCGCGCACCAAGAACTTCGACTACCCCCTGCAGCGGACGCGCGACGGGTCGTACAGAATACGGCCCGGCGAGCTGATCCGCGTCTGCATGACGTCGGACTTCCTGGTACCCGAGGCCGATCCATGGCGCGAGAAGGCATGGGACATCATCCGCGAGCGTCCCGACGTGCGCTTCTTCATCCTCACCAAGCGGCCCGAGCGCTTTGCCGGCCGCCTTCCGGCAGACTGGGGCGACGGCTGGGACAACGTCATGCTGAACGTTACATGCGAAAACCAGCGTCGCGCTGACGAGCGCATCCCCACGCTGCTCGCCACGCCCGCCAAACACCGCGGCATCATGTGCGCTCCGTTTATCGGACCGGTCTCCATAGAGCACGTCGTTCCGGGAAGTCTCGGTCCGCACGGAATAGAGCAGGTCATATGCGGCGGCGAGAACTATGGCGGAGCGCGCCCCTGCGACTTCGATTGGGTTCGCGCCCTGCGTAGCGAATGCGTCGCGGCGCATGTCACCTTCGCCTTCATCGAGACGGGCAGCGTCTTTATCAAAGACGGACGCACCTACCACCTACGCGGCAAGAAGCTTCAAAGCCAGCAGGCCTGGAAGTCCGGGATGGGCTACCAGGGACGCCCGATCGCCTGGCGCCTTACCGACCGGCTGGGGCTCGAGATCCCCGATCGGGATTTGTTCCAGCCCGACTACCACGAGCAATGCGCCCAATGCGGCAGCCTCCTCATCTGCAACGGCTGCGGTTCATGCACCACATGCTGGATGCGGTAGAGCGGTGCCGGTCGGCCCGTTCCGCGCCATAACGACGCGTTCGTTCAACCCACTGAGTTAGCTATATTAAACATACTGTGAAGGTCCTTTGAACTTCTAGGAATCAGTCTCAATATGGGCCTATAGCGCCAACATTTGGTCATAATCCTAAATGTACGGCGCGGTCATCCCGGAGAGGGTCCGAAGGGACCGGGAATCGCGCAATCGCCTATGATCGGAGGAAGATCATGAAGTTCGTTTGCCCCGTTTGCGGTTACGTTGAGGAGTTCGACGGCGATCAGCTGCCCGAGGATTTCAAGTGCCCCCAGTGCGGCGTCTCCGGTGACCGCTTCATCAAGCAGAGCGAGACCGAGATGAGCTGGGCTGCCGAGCACGTCGTGGGCGTTGGCAAGCTGCCCGAGGTCCCCGAGGACATCGTCGCCGATCTGCGCGCCAACTTCGAGGGCGAGTGCACCGAGGTCGGTATGTACCTGGCCATGGCTCGCGTCGCTCATCGCGAGGGCTATCCCGAGATCGGCCTGTACTGGGAGAAGGCCGCTCACGAGGAGGCCGAGCATGCCGCCAAGTTCGCCGAGCTCCTCGGCGAGGTCGTGACCGACTCCACCAAGAAGAACCTCGAGATGCGCGTCGAGGCCGAGAACGGCGCCACCGCCGGCAAGACCGACCTTGCCAAGCGCGCCAAGGCCGCTAACCTGGACGCCATCCACGACACCGTGCACGAGATGGCTCGTGACGAGGCCCGTCACGGCAAGGCCTTCGCTGGCCTGCTCAAGCGCTACTTCGGCTAAGCCGAACCCTGCGTAACTGCGCACCAGACGCGCCCCCGGTTCTCCGGGGGCGCGTCTTTCTTTTGCCCCAGGCCGGTTTGGGATAGGTTGTTTGGGGACGGGTTCGCTTCAACCCGTCACAAGGGGGTCATGCAAATCGGGGGACGTACCTGTTGCGTGCATAAATGCACGCAACAGGTACGTCCCCCGATTTGCACAAGCGTACCGTAGCTCCTATGCGCGCTTTCCCGACCGCATCGCACGCGCGATGCACGCCCCCACGGGATATGCAACAAACGCTGCAACGAACACAACCCGGGAGGCCGCAAACAGCGCGCCCGTCGCGTCGCCGACGGACAATGCGAGCGCCTCGATGAACTGGCTTGCGATCACCAGCGCATAGGTGCACCCCGTGTACTTGAGCAACGTCCCCTTCAGTCCCGTGAACTCGCTTTCACGCTCGGGAACAAACCCACTCATCGCATCCATACGGCACCCTCTCCTCATCGGACGGTCGGCATGCAGACCGCGCATGCCTTACCAAGTACTAACGTAATCGCCGATTGGCAACGTTGCGTGAGGGGGCTGTCATATTCGTGTAAGGATACGCAAGGAGACGGCGAAAGCGCCCTGCCCGCTATCTGTGCGCCCCTTTCTTTTCAAGTGGTTTCAACTGTTCGTTTACCGCAGCTCAAAATCAATGCTTTTTCGTGCTCTGACCTGCATAATTAACGAGTTTGAAATATAGATTTGCTCTTGAAACAGGAGGGAAGATGCACGTCATCACAAGGAGGCAGTTTGGCGCGCTGGCGCTGGGCACCGTCGCCTGTGCGCTCGCCGGGTTGACCGGATGCACGGATTCCGGCACGGCCGCCGGCAGCTCGGCGACGACCACGTCCCGCTCCGACGGGAACACGCTGCGCGTCGGCGTCCGCTCGGACATCGTCGGCTTCGGCTACCTCAACGATCGGACCGGCAAGTACTACGGACTGGAAATCGACATCGCCCAGGAGATGGCGGACCGCATGGGCAAGTCGAACGTCGAGTTCACGACCGTCACGCCCGATGACCGCAAGGAGATGCTGCTCGACGGCCAGATCGACTGCATCATCGCCTGCTACTCCATCGCCGATTCGCGCAAGGAGAACTTCGACTTCTCCCCCGCCTACTACGATGACCAGGTCATCGCGGTCGTCCAGAACAGCTCCATGTTCGACAGCATCGACGATATGAAGGGCATGACGTTCGGCACCATGTCCGGCGCCAACGCCGCTCCGCTGCTGACGAACAAGTTCGCCGAGATGGACTTCTCGAAAGAGATCAAGCAGGTCGTGAAAGATGACAACAGCCATGTCATCTTCGATACCTGGACGCTGCTGCAGTATCCCTCCTACCAGGAGCTTTCCGACGCGCTTGAGGAGGGAACGGTCGACGCCATGGTGCTCGACGGCGCCATCGCCAAGACCTATATGAACTACAAGCGCTCGATCCTTCCCGGCTTCGTGGTCGCCGAGCAGTCCTTCGGCGTCGCCACGCAGAAGGGCTCCGACCTCTCCGCCCCCGTTTCCGACGCCATCCAGGCCATGCTCGATGACGGCACCATCGAGACCCTGATCGACAAGTGGGACTAGGAGGCCGCCCGATGAAGATGACACGCAACCTGAAGATCAAGATCGCAGCGATCATCGTCGCTGCGATCGCCAGCATCGTCGTCATGGGCGTCCTGCTGTTCAACATGCAGAACACCCTTACGCAGAGCAACTACGCCTCCGAGATGATCGCCGAGGCGGAGCAGCTCGACACGCTGCTGGCCGACGCCGCCTCCGAGGCCGACCAGAACAAGGAGACGTTCGACGCCATCTACCAGTCCAAGGCGCAAAGCATCGCCTTCATGGCCAACAACAACACCGGCTACGAGGCAACCGACGCCAAGATGCGCGAGTACCAGGAGCTCCTCGGCGTCGATAACGTGCTGATCGTGAAGCGCGACGGCTCCGTCGTCGCGTGCGCCCAGAAGACCGAGGCCGATTTCTCCCACGCGCGCTTCAACTACCTGCGCGAATCCCTGAACACGGGAGAGCCCAGCCGTGCCGTGGAGATCGATCTGCCCGACCGCGAGTGGCTGTACCGCTACTACGCCGCCAAGATCGACAACGACACCATGGCCGTCATCGAGCAGAGCCCCGTCGAACTCGACGAGCTCGACGCCGCGACGAGCTCCACCGCGAGCGTGCTCAGAAACATCACGGTCGGCCAGGACGGCTACGTGTTCGCCCTGTCCGCCCAGACCTACCTGATCGAGTACCATCCCGATGAGAACCTCGTCGGCACCGACGCGATCGACGCGGGCATCGAGGTCGCCAAGCTCGAGGATGGCACGACGAGCTGGATGACCCTGGACGGCGACTCCCTGTACTGCCACGTCAGCCTGATCGACGACATGTACTACATCCAGGCCGTCCCCGCCTCCGACATGAACGCCTCGACCATGGTGACCGTGGGCGTCATCCTGTTCGCCTTCACCGCCGTCGTGGCCGCCGTCGCCCTGTACGGCATCTTCGTCCTGCGCGACGACGAGCGCCGCGGCGAGACGGAGCAGGATGGGTCCAAGGCAGGCGGCCTGCGCATCAACCGCCGCATCGCCAAGAAGGCTGCCGTGCTCTCGGCCGTCGGCTTTATCGGCATCATCGTGATCTCGTTCTACATGCAGACGCTGTTCGCGCTGTCCTCGCAGTCGCTGACCATGACCGAGCGCGTCGAGCAGATCACCCAGGCCATCCAGACCAGCCAGGACCGCGCCTCCGACCTCGAGGACCAGTACAACGAGCGCTACCTCTCCAAGGCTCAGGTCGCGGCCTACATCCTCGACCGCAACCCCGAGCTCGCCACGCGCGAGAAGCTCCAGGAGCTCGCAGACGCGCTGCAGATCCAGTATCTGTTCAAGTTCGATTCCTCTGGCCGCGTGACCGCCACGAACTCCACGTTCACGAACTTCGTGCTGTCCGAGGATTCCGCCGACCAGTCCTATGAGTTCCGCAAGCTGCTGCAGGGCGTCGAGTCCTACGTCCAGCCCGCCGGCCCCGACGAGGTCTCCGGCGAGCTGCGCCAGTACATCGGCGTCGTGACGCACAACGCCGACGGCATCATCGACGGCTTCGTCCAGCTCGGCATCCGCCCGACGCGCCTGGAGTCCCTGCTCGAGTCCGTCCAGATCGACCATGTGCTCGACGGCGTGCACGTGGGCGCCGACGGCTTTGCGTTCGCCATCGACAAGAGCGACGGGACGTTTGCCTATTACCCGGACGCCAACACGGTGGGCAAGGCGGCCACCGCATGCGGCATGACCGAAAACCAGCTGATCGACGGCTACAGCGATTACATCACCGTCAACGGCGAGCAGTACTTCGCCACCTCCGCCGAGACGTCGGACTACTACGTCTACGCCGTCGGATCCGACGGTGCCCTCATGGCCGAGCGCGTGCCGCTGACCATCGCGACCGCGGGCATCGCGCTCGTGTGCCTGGCCGTCATCTTCTGCCTCATGGTCGTCGAGCCCAAGCCCGGCGCCGACCAGGCCGTCGCATCCGCACGCAAAGAGTCCGATGACGACCCGCGCATGGTCGACGTCACCGTGGGCGGTCGCACCATGAAGACCGAGAGCGCCGCGAGCCGCTGGCTCAACCGCGCCTTCAGCTGGGACGAGATGACCCCCGAGCAGAAGCTCGGCACCGTGCTCCGCTGGCTCATGGGCGTCGCCGTGATCCTGGTGTGCCTCGCCGTCATCTTCAAGGACGCCATCTTCGGCACCGACTCCATCTTCGCCTACATCCTCGGCGGCTCCTGGCAGCACGGCCCGAACATCTTCGCCATCACGGCCAGCCTCATGTCCGCCTGCGTCATCATGACCGTCGCGACGATCCTGCAGAAGATCTTCATGTTGATCGCCCAGGTCGTGGAAGCCCGCGGCGTCACCATGTGCCGTCTGGCCGCGAGCATCGTCAAGTACGCGGCGATGATCGGCATGCTGTACTGGTGCCTTGCGCTGCTGGGCGTGGACACCGCGACGCTGCTCGCCTCCGCCGGCCTGCTGACGCTCGCGATCTCGCTCGGCGCCAAGGACCTCGTGGCCGACATCATCGCCGGCCTGTTCATCATCTTCGAGGGCGAGTTCCGCGTCGGCGACATCATCCAGGTCGGCGGCAGCAAGGGCACCGTCATGGAGATCGGCGTGCGCACCACCAAGATCAACGACGGCTCCGGCAACATCCTCGTACTGCGCAACTCCGGCATCTCCAACGTGGTCAACATGACCAAGGAGCATTCGTTCGCCGCCGTCGAGGTCGGCATCGAGTACGGCGAGAGCCTGGAGCGCGTGGAGAACATCCTCTCCAAGGAGCTGCCGAACATCAGGAAGCGCCTGCCCGCCATCATCGACGGCCCGTTCTACCGCGGCGTCACGATGCTCGCCGACAACTCGGTCAACATCAAGATCGTGGCAGAGTGCAACGAGAAGGACCGTGGCGGCCTGACGAACGACCTGAATCGCGAGATGAAGCTGCTGTTCGACAAGTACAGGATCTCCATCCCCTTCCCGCAGGTCGTGGTCAACCAGCCGACCGTCTTCAAGAAGGCGACGGCCGCCGAGAAGCGCGCCGCCGACGCCTTCAATGCGGAGCAGAAGGAGGCGTTCAAGAACTTCGTGGACGAGAACGAGGACTTCGACGAGTTCAACGATTCCCATCGCCACTGATAGCTGCGAGAAGCGGTAACGCAAACGGCCTGGAAGCACGCGCTTCCAGGCCGTTTTCTTTTGCACCTGCCATGTCGGATGCCTTTACGTACTCGAGAGCACGCGTTTCATGAACGGGAACTCGTTGCGGACGAATCGGTTGAGGCGATCGATCGCGTCGCTCTGGCGGCCCTTCAGCGTCACCATGCATATCGGCACGGGCGGCGCATCTGAAGGGTCCACGCGATGCATGATGGCGAGCGGCTTGATATCGAGCGCCTTCAGGTGGATGCCCAGGACATACCCGTCTTTCTGCTCGAGAAACTCCGCGACCCCTTCATCGGTGTCGACGCTTATCAGCGGCGAGGCGAGCCCGCGCTTGCGGCATGAGGAGAGGATCGTCTCGTTGAACGAATCGATCTCCTCGTTGTAGAGCACCGGATACCGCTCGAGATCGGCGAACGTCAGCAGGCGCTTGCGGCGTAGCGGATGGTTCTTGCCCATAAACGCGCCGACCGATACGGTACCGAGCACCAGGCAGCTGCAGCGGGGATCGGAGAAGGCGCCGATGGTGATCATCGCATCGATGTTCCCCGCGCGCAGATCCGCAAGCGCCTGGGTCCCCATGGCGAGCTCGAGCTGCGTCTTGATTCCCGCCATATGGGAGATGAGCTGGGAAAACGCGTTGCATACAAGCTCATGCTTGGCAAAGGGCGGAGAGATCAGCGCCAGGCGCACATCGGCCTGCTTCTTACCGGTCTCCGCCTGCGTGCGCAATTCGACCGCCCGGCCGAACGCGTCGAAACTCGCCACGGCCTCACGGGCGGGACCGACCAGGGATTTTCCCAACGGCGTGAGCTTCACGGTCCTTCCCCCGCGCACGAACAAAGGGGCGCCCACCTCTTCCTCGAGGTCGAGCATCGCCTTGGACACCGCTTGGACCGAGACGTTCTCCGCACGGGCCGCCTCGGAAAAACTCCCGCAGCATGCGGCAAGATAGAAATATTGAAGCTGTCGTATGTTCACAATCACGCCCCACAACACCGCTCGGCAGCAGACATCCCCGGCCCATACGCGGGAACGCTCTCCACCCGGCGCGATGGCCCATCAGAATAGAATACGTCTCGCACTTCCCCGCGCGGAGAAATCCATCCCGCATCAACGAAGAGTTGAGCATGCAGCTTGACGCGCGGCATGAAAAAGCCCGCCTGCTCATGCAGGCGGGCTTGAAAGCATGGTTCGATGTTTCCCGCAGGCGCCGATTGATGCGCCCCGCGCCGTGCACACCCGTGGCAGGCGGGGCGAAGCAAGAAATCGGCGGTACGCTATAGGCACGCCGTCCCATCCACAGTACGCTATAGGCACGTTTTCGGGCGAAAACCGTGCCTATAGCGTACTGTCAACAGAGTGACGTGCCTATAGCGTACCGTCGATGCGGACGACGCCGCAACGCAGGCCCCGGCTGACGTCGGCCAGCACATCGGTCAGCGTTCCCTAGTTCACGCCCTCGTTCTTCATGGCGCGGGAGGCGAACACGATGCCGGCGAACGCGGTCGCCGCGTACACGAGATACATGTAGACCGAACCGCCGCCATTCATGAAGGTGTGAGCGGTCTCGGCGAGGTTGACCACGACCATGAAGGCGCACAGATAGACATAGGGCTTGAGCAGCGAATGCTTCTTGGCGGCACGGATGCCGACGAAGCCGGTCACGAACTCGAAGAGGCCGATGAGGGCCATGATGACCGCGTAGAGCTGGGCGATCTGGGTGCCATCCTCCATGTTGAGATCGACGTGGGGAGCGCCGAAGAACATGAGGGCGGCGACGGCGATGGCCGCGATGCCGAACACCAAGAAGAAGACGCTGATGCCCTTGACGATCGCGCACTCCTTAGACTGACTTGCCATGGTTTCGTCCTTTCACATCGATCGCCGCCGCATGCCGGCCACACGGAAGGCGACATATAGCTGGCAGTAACAAACTGGGCGATTATATTGAGTAGCGATCTGGGGCGTCAATAAGCGGGGCATCGCATCAACCGTTCTTTGAAGGGTGGCCCGACACCACCCGTATCCTGCTGCGCCGCAGCGCATAGGCTATGATTTTGCTGTATTGCGCATGCCCGGAATGCACGCTGCAGCTCGGCGCATCCCCGGCATGGCCCATCCGTCAACGCGACCAAAAGGGACATCCATGGCACAAACCGCACTCGATCAGCACGGCGTCTTCCCACCTGAGCCCCAAGCAGATAAGAAGATTCCGCTCATCCTCAAGGTATACGGCTTCCTCTGCATGGCAGACGGCATCTTCACGGTCTTCTCCGTGCTGGTCTTCGGCCTGCTGCTCCTGTTCGCCCTGCAGACCGACCCGAGCGCTATCATCGTCGGCACCGACCCGACGCTGCCGGTCATCCTGCTGGTCATCTCGCTGGTCACCACGTTCGGCAACGCCATCGGCCTCATCGTGTTCGGCCGCTCCCTGTTGAAGAACCGCCGCCGCCATGCCGCGCGATGGTCCTACGCGCTGATCGCCACGACGCTCGTCCAGATCATCCTGCGCATCATGCTCGATGGCGTCAGCACGAGCCTCATCCCCGACACCATCCAGCTGGTCATCCTGCTGACGCTGTCGGTCACCGTCGATCCCTCGCTGCGCCACGAGCGCCATCTCGAGCGCACCGCCCGCGACCTGTCGGATCGCGAGGCCGCGCGCATCGGCATGCTCGGCCGCGACCTCAAGGGCGAGGGCTACATCCAGCTCAACTTCTTCAACCTGTTCTGGGTCTTCGTGGTCTGCTGCGTGCTCGGCCTCATCATCGAGACCATCTATCACATGGTGATCGTGGAGCCCGGCGTCTACCAGGACCGCGCCGGCATGCTGTTCGGCCCGTTCTCCCCCATCTACGGATTCGGCGCCGTGCTCATGACGGTGGCGCTCAACCGCTTCTACCGCTCGAACCCCGTCATCATCTTCGTGGTGTCCGCCGTCATCGGCGGCCTGTTCGAGGCGGCGGTCAGCTGGTTCATGCAGACGGGCTTCGGCGCCGTCGCATGGGACTATTCCGGCTCGACCATCTTCGGCCTGTTCCCCGATCCAATCGCCGTGCTGTTCGGCGGCAGAACCAGCACGCTGTTCATGTGCATGTGGGGCGCCCTCGGATTCGTATGGATCAAGCTCTGCCTACCGTGGCTGCTCAAGCTCATCAACATCATTCCCTGGAAGCTCCGCTACTCGTTCACCGCGTTGTGCACGGTGCTTATGGTTGTCAACGGCGTCATGACCCTGCAGGCGCTCGACTGCTGGTTCGAGCGCCTCTCCGGCGTGGCGGGCGCGACGCCGGTCGAGCAGTTCTACGCCGAGCACTTCGACAACGACTACATGGAGCATCGCTTCGAGAGCATGACGATCACGCCCGAGGACTCCGGACGTATCGACGGAGGAGCCGCGTCCGACACCGTCACAACTGCGTAAGGACGATCCTCGATTCCAACGGGTGGCGAAAGGCCCCGACGGCGCGTCGTCGGGGCCTCTCCTATGCGCAGGCCTCGGCAAGCCCGCCGAGACCGGCAACAAAAAAGCCCTTGGCGGACGAGAAGACCGCCAAGGGCTCATGCATATATGCCGTATCGCTTAGAAGCGACCGCCGCGATGGTTGCCGCTGAAGCCGCCACGACCGCCGCGGTCGTCACGGCCGCCGCGGTCGTCACGGCCGCCACGGCCGGTCGTCACGACCGCCGCGCGGGCCGCGGTCGGAGTCGAGACCCATGGCGACCAGCGGCTCGACGACCTGGTCGAGCATCTCGATCAGGCTCTCGGCCGTCGCAGCGGACAGCTGCGGAACGAGCTTCTTGCGCTTGTTGCCCAGGGCGGCGATGAGCTCCTCGGCGTCCTCGCTGGCGATGACGACGATCTTGCGCATATCCTCCTCTTCGGGCTCGATGCGCGCGACGATGTCGTTCTTCTCCGCCTCGGCCAGGATGCCGTCGAGCTCGCGCAGGCGCATGCCCATGAGCTCGGCCATCTCCTTCTGCTCCATGCGAGGCTTAAGCTCCAGGAGCTTGAGCGCACGCATGAGGTCGTTCATGCGCTTGGCGTCCTCCTCGGCCTCCTCGCGCATCATATCGCGACGACCGCGCAGCAGACGGGCTGCACGGTTCACCTTGTCAAACAGTTCATCATCCAGATTCTCGGGCGCAATCTTGGAATCCTCGGCGTCCTCTTCCTTCTCGACGTCAGCCTCGGACTCAACGACGGTCTCGGCCACGGGCTCCTCGGCCTCGACCTCAGCCGTCACGTCAGCGGACACGGCGTCCGCTTCGGCCGTCTTCTCGACGGCGATCTCATCGTTCTCGGTCATGGTCACATCGTTTTCGCTGTACTCAGACATGCGTTCCTCCTGCGCCCTCGGCGCTCAACAGGCGGCCTCTTTTTTGGACCGCAATCACATACAGGCCTTCCGGCCGTCAGCTAGTGTAGAGTTTCCGCAGGCAACAGATGTAGAGAATCAATGTCTGCACAAAAAAGCAGCGACACCGAGGTGCCGCTGCCTTGCCGAGTCGATGTGTGGGGGCCGTCTGCGGGCACCATGACTAGCGCTGGCGATAGTGCTCCAGGAAGTCCGCCAGATCCTCGACGGCCTCCTGCAGCACGCCCATGCGCGGCAGGAAGACGATGCGGAAGTGGTCGGGCTCCGGCCAGGCGAAGCCGCCGCCGCGGGTGATCAGGATGCGCTTCTCGTGGAGCAGGTCGAGCGCGAACTGCTCGTCGCTGGTGATGTTGAACTTCTCGACGTCGAGCTTGGGGAAGATGTAGAAGGCCGCCTTGGGCTTGACCGCGGTGACGCCGTCGATGGCGTTGAGGGCCTCGTAGATGTAGTTGCGCTGCTCGTAGATGCGCCCACCGGGAACGATGTAGCTGTTGACGCTCTGGTGGCCGCCGAGCGCGGTCTGCACGATGGACTGGCCGGGGACGTTGGAGCACAGGCGCATGTTCGACAGCATGTTGACGCCGTACATGAAGTCCTTCATGCAGCGCTTGTTGCCCGAAAGCACCATCCAGCCGATGCGGAAGCCGCAGACCATGTGCGACTTCGAGAGGCCGGAGAAGGTGACGCACGGCAGGTCGGGGGCGAGCGTCGCGGTGGAAACGTGCTCGAACCCGTCCATGACCAGGCGGTCGTAGATCTCGTCGGAGAAGATCATGAGCTGGTGCTTGCGCGCGATCTCGACGATCTGCTCGAGGACCTCGCGCGGGTACACGGCGCCCGTGGGGTTGTTGGGGTTGATGATGACGATCGCCTTAGTGCACGGGGTGATCTTGGACTCGATGTCGGCGACATCGGGGTTCCACTCGGCCTGCTCGTCGCACACGTAGTGCACCGGGGTGCCGCCGGCGAGCGTGGCGCAGGCGGTCCACAGCGGGTAGTCGGGCATGGGGATCAGAATCTCGTCGCCGTTGTTGAGCAGCGCGTTCATGCACAGCTGGATGAGCTCCGAGACGCCGTTGCCGGTGTAGATGCCGTCCATGCTCACGTTGGGGATGCCCTTGAGCTGCGCGTACTGCATGATCGCCTTGCGGGCGCTAAACAGGCCGCGCGCCTCGGAGTAGCCCTCGCAGTCGGTCAGCTGCAGGCGCATGTCCTCGATGACCTCGTCGGGGGTGCGGAACCCGAACGGCGCCGTGTTGCCGATGTTCAGCTTGAGGATGCGCTGGCCCTCGGCCTCCATGCGGGCCGCTTCGTCGGTGATGGGGCCGCGGACGTCGTACAGGACGTTATCGAGCTTGCTTGACTTATTGAACTCGCGCATTGAAGTGCTCCTTTGCGTTGGTGCGTCATGTTGACGGTCGGAATCGGAAGGTTGGTCGGCGGCCTCATGCCGCGCGCTAGCTCGCTCGTCGCTCGGTATGACGGGCGCGTTCGGTTCCGCCTGCAGGGAAGCGGCGCCTTCAAGCCAGCCCTCGTCGACGTCGAGGATGCGGGCCAGCAGGGCGACCACGTCGCGGCGGGGAACGGTCTTGCCGCTCACATACTGGCTGACCTGGCTTTTTCCCAACTTGCTGCCGAGTTCGGACGCCGCACGGATCATATCGCTCTGCTTGAGGCCGCGATGCGCCATGGCCGTCTTGAGACGGTCGGCAAACGACTCGTGCTCGGTGTTCTGCGCCATCTCGCCTCCAATAGTTCAATTTCGAATCAGAATTGAACTTTTTTGCTTGCGATATGTGCAATCAGGTTCAAAGTTCAATTTATGGGCAGTCTACCACAGAAAGAAATTGAACTTGCCGAGAATTCCCGGATAGTTCGTCGGCGCGGTATCATCATGGTCTCAACACGAACGCCGTGAAGGGCGCTCGCCAGCCGCTGACGAAAGGACACCATCATGGCCAACAACTACCTGATCGTCGTCGACATGCAGCACGATTTCGTATCCGGCGCGCTCGGAACGCCCGAGGCGCAGGCGATCGTTGCGGACGCGGCCGCCTACGCGCGCGATTTCAAGGGGACCGTCGTGTTCACCAAAGACACCCACGAGGAGGGCTACCTCGAGACGCAGGAGGGACGCAACCTGCCGGTCGTCCACTGCGTGCGCGACACCCCGGGCTGGGAGCTCGTGCCCGAACTCGAGGAGGTTCGCACCGAGCGCGGCGCCCTCGTGTTCGAGAAGCCCACGTTCGGCTCCGTGCAGCTCGTCTGGTGGCTCGCCGAGGAAAACGACGCCGAGCCGATCGACTCCATCGAGCTCATCGGCCTGTGCACCGATATCTGCGTGGTGAGCAACGCCCTGCTCATCAAGGCGCACTTCCCCGAGATCCCCGTGCGCGTCAACTCGGCGCTCTGCGCCGGCGTCACCCCCGCCTCGCACGACGCGGCGCTGACGACCATGAAGAGCTGCCAGGTCGAAGTGCGCTAAATATGGGGAGGGGCCATTTCCGTCCATGGCGGCGCAGTGCCTGCCATGGGTGGAAATGGCCCCGTCCCTAAATGGCCCGTCCTCCATGAAGTGGCGAGACGTGCCGCTATCCCAATCCGACAGCCATGCCGATCAGGTGCACCGCAAACGATGCGATCCAGGCGACGCCGCACTGCAGGCCGACCACGGCCCACATCATGCGGGTCCCCAGCTCGCTGCGCACGGTCGACACGGCCGCGACGCACGGCGTGTAGAGCAGCGTGAACGTCAGGAAGCAAAACGCCGTCAGCGGGGTGAACAGCGTCGAGAGGGCCGACACGTCGCCGCCCAAAAGCACGGTCAGCGTGGAGACGACGCTCTCCTTCGCCGCAAAGCCCGCAGCGAGCGCCGTGGAGGCGCGCCAGTCGCCAAAGCCGAGCGGCGCGAAGATGGGCGCCAGCACCTGGCCCACGCCGGCAAGCAGGCTCTGGGACTGATCGGTGACCACGTTGAAGCGGATGTCGAACGTCTGCAGGAACCAGATGATGATGGTCGCGACGAACACGATCGTGAACGCCTTGCGCACGAAGCCCTTGCCCTTGTCCCACGCGAGGCGCGCCACCGTCCCCGCGCTCGGCAGACGGTAGTTCGGCAGCTCCATGACGAAGGGCACCGGATCGCCCCGAAACGCGCTGCGCTTGAGCACGAGCGCCACGAGGATGCCGACCAGGATGCCCATGAGGTACATGGCGGCCATGACCAGCCCTCCGTAGCGCGGGAAGAACGCCGCGGTCAGCAGGCCGTAGACCGGCAGCTTGGCCGAACAGCTCATGAACGGCGTGAGCATCACGGTCATGCGGCGGTCATGGTCGGACGGAAGCGTTCGGGTCGCCATGATCGCCGGCACGCTGCAGCCGAAGCCGATCAGCATCGGCACGATGCTGCGGCCGGAAAGGCCGATTCTGCGCAGCAGCTTGTCCATCACGAAGGCGACGCGGGCCATGTAGCCGGAGTCCTCGAGAATGGAGAGCAGCAAAAACAGCACGACGATGATGGGCAGAAACGACAGCACGCTGCCCACGCCGGCAAAGATGCCGTCGATCACGAGCGAATGGACCACCGGGTTCACGCCGAAGTCGGTAAGCCATGCGTCCACCACGCCGGTGAACGACTCGATCCCCAGCTCAAGCAGGTCGGACAGGCGCTGGCCGATCAGATCGAACGTCAGCCAGAACACCGCCAGCATGATGAGGATGAACACGGGGATGGCCGTATAGCGGCCCGTCAGGATACGGTCGACGGCGACCGAGCGCATGTGCTCGCGGCTCTCATGCGGCTTCACGACGCTCGCCGAGCAGACCTCCTCGATGAAGGTGAAGCGCATGTCGGCCAAGGCGGAAAGGCGGTCGGAACCCGATTCGTCCTCCATCTGCACGATGATGTGCTCGAGCGCGTCGAGCTCGTTTTGGTCCAGCGCGAGCGCCGCGATCACGCGCGCATCGCCCTCGATAAGCTTGGTGGCGGCAAAGCGCAGCGGAAGACCGGCCGACGCCGCGTGGTCCTCGATAAGCTGGCAGATGCCGTGGATGCAGCGGTGCAGCGCGCCGCCGTCCGGTCCATCCTGCGCGCAGAAGTCGAGGCGGCCCGGATGCTCGCGGTAGCGCGCCACGTGCATGGCATGCTCCACCAGCTCGCCGATGCCCTCGCCCTTTGCCGCGGAGATGGGCACCACGGGGATGCCGAGCAGCTCCTCGAGCCGGTTGACGTCCACGGTGCCGCCGTTGGCCGCGACCTCGTCCATCATGTTGAGCGCGAGCACCATGGGCCGGTCGAGCTCCATGAGCTGCAGCGTAAGGTAGAGGTTGCGCTCGATGTTGGTCGCGTCCACGATATCGATGATGCCGTCGGGCTGCTCGTTCAGGATGAACTCGCGCGAGACGATCTCCTCGCTCGTGTAGGGCGACAGCGAGTAGATGCCCGGCAGGTCGGTCACCGTCGCCTCGGGATGGCCCTTGATCTGGCCGTCCTTGCGGTCGACCGTGACGCCCGGGAAGTTGCCCACGTGCTGGTTGGAGCCGGTGAGCTGGTTGAACAGCGTGGTCTTGCCGCAGTTCTGGTTGCCCGCCAGCGCAAAGGTCAGCGCCTGCCCCTCGGGGATGGGCCTGCCGCCGGAGCGGGGGCGCGCCGCGTTCTCGCCGAGCGCCGGATGCGCCGTGGTGCCCGTGCGCACGTCGGCGCGCTTGAGCGCATGCGCATCGTGGATGTCGCGCAGCTCGATGCGGGCGGCGTCATCCTTGCGCAACGTCAGCTCGTACCCGCGCAGGCGGATCTCCAGCGGATCGCCCATGGGGGCGTACTTCATCATGGTGACCTCGGTGCCAGGCGTGAGGCCCATGTCCAAAATATGCTGCCTGAGCGCAGCGTCATCAGAATCGACCGACGCGATGATCGCGTCCTTGCCGATCTCGAGCGTGTCTAGTCTCATGCGTACCGTTCTTCCCCTCTGAATCGCCGTACATGCATGACGTTCCAAGACATGATAGCGTGGAGCCGAACGGTCTGAGGTGGTTTCTCAATCTTCATCTGAACATTCGAGCATATATTCAAATGGTTCATTCGGGCACGGCGGGCCGCAGCACCGCCCCCTCGGAGATCGCCACATCCTCCTGCACGTAACGGATGAAGCTCTCCACGTGGGCGGGCAGCGCCGCCTTCGGGCAGACGCACCATGTGCGCCTCACGAGCGGAGACCCGTCCGCCCAGGTCAAAGGCGTCAAGCAGAGGCCGCGCTCGTTTTCGAACTTCGACGAGACGAAGCACAGCGCATAGCCGCGCCCCTGCGCCACGAGCTCCCAGACGAAGTCGATGTACCCGACGCTCATCCCCGGGACCATCTTCGATCCATAGCGCTCGAGCCACCACCGTTCGAGCAGCTCGGTCGACTGGGCGTTCGTCCTGAAATCGATGCGCGGCAGGGTCGGCAGATTATCGATGTCGACGGGTTCGCGACTCATGAGGTACGCCTGGTTGCAGTCGACGAGGGTCCGCCGAACCGGGCCCTCGTAGTCGCCGCGCACGAACGCGAGGTCGAGCTTGCCGTCCAGCACCATGCGAAACAGCGCGTCGCTCTGGTCGTTCACGACGGTGAAGCGCACCTCGGGATCGCCGGCCTCGGCGTACCCGCCCAGCACGTCCCATAGGTTGTACTTGTTGAAGGTGTAGGAGGAGCCGACCGTGATCATCTTGCTCGCCGTTTGGCGAAGCTCCTCAAGGCCGCGATGCGTCTGCTCGACGAACTCCTTGTGCTCGGCGGCGCGCTTCGCCAGATACTCGCCTTCGGGCGTGAAGGCGAGGCCCTTCGGGGTGCGCTCGGCGATGCGCACGCCCAGCTCCCGCTCGATATGCTGCAGGCGCTTGGTGAGCGTGGGCTGGGTCATATAGAGAGCGGCGGCGGCACGCGACACATTCGGGTTGCGGTGCAGCTCGTCGATAATCTCCCAATCGAAGTCCCTCACATCGGCACCTCCCGTGCTCGCCCAACGCATGCCTCCATTATCAACCATAGTGCAAAATCGGGGACGTACCTGTTGCGTGCATTTTTGCACGCAACAGGTACGTCCCCGATTTGCATATATGTGGCCCAGGTGAGCCTAGGCGTCCCGCTCGGCGAGCTTGGCCTTGAGCAGACGAAGCTGGCCGCCAGCGAGCACGACCTCCATCTCGGCATCGGAGAGGTCGAGCACGACGTTGAACTCGAAATGGCGCGTCACGTTCTTCACGCAGACGCGGCGCGTCGGAATCTGGTCGAGCAGGCCCTCGATCTCCAGCTCGTCGCCCATCTCGATGGAGTCGTAGGCGGCGGGGTCCTCGAACAGCATGGGGATGATGCCGTGGTTGATGAGGTTGCCCTTGTGGATGCGCGCCATGCTCTTCGCGATCACGCAGCGCACGCCCAGATACATCGGGTTGATGGCGGCGTGCTCGCGGCTCGAGCCTTGGCCGTAGTTCTCGCCGGCGATGATGATGGACTGGCCCATCTCGCGGGCACGCTCGGCAAACTCGGGATCGTAGCGCATATAGCAGTACTTGGACATCAGGGGGATGTTCGAGCGCATGCTGGAGAGCTCGGCCGAGGCAGGCGTGATGTCGTCCGTCGAGATGTTGTCGCCGCCCTTGAGCGAAACGGGAACGCGCAGGTGCTGGGTCGGCTCCTCGGGAATCGGCAGGAACTTGATGTTCGGACCGCGCACGATCTCGACCTGCTCGGCCTCCTCGGAGGGCAGCGGCGCGATGAGCAGGCTGTCGTCGATAGGATAGGCGTCGGGCTCATGGATGGCTCCGAGCTTTTCGACGTCGACCCCCATGATGTCGCGCGCAGAGGCGAACGTGCCCATGATGGCAGTCGCCGCGGCGCTCTCCGGGCTCGCCAGGTAGATCTTCGCCGTCGGACTGCCGGCGCGACCGCGGAAGTTGCGGTTGGACGTCCGCACGGCAACGCCGTTCGTGGCGGGCACCTGACCGATGGCGCAGCACGGGCCGCACGCGAACTCGAGCAGGCGGACGCCCGCGTCGAGCAGCATGTCGATATAGCCGTCGTGCAGCAGCTGCTTGTAGACCTGCTTGGACTGGATGGCGCAGGTGCAGCTCACGTTCTCGTTCACATGATGGCCTTGCAACACGAGCGCAGCCTTGGCGATGTCGGAGTAGCTCGCGTTCGTGCAGCTGCCGATGAAGACCTGCTGGACGGGCAGCTTCTCCACCGTTTCGAGCTCGTGCACGTTGTCGGGCAGGTCGGGGCACGCCATGAGGGGCTCGAGGGCGGACAGGTCGAGCTCGATGCGCTCGTCGTAGGCGGCGTCCTCGTCGGGCAGCAGCTCGACGAACTGGTCCGCACGGTCCTGCGCCTCCATGAAGCGGCGAACTTGCTCGTCGGCCGGGAAGATCGACGTGGTGGCGCCCATCTCGGCACCCATGTTGGCGATGCTGCAGCGCTCGGGAACCTCGAGCGTCGCGGCGCCGGGGCCCACGTATTCGAACGCGCGGCCCAAACCGCCCTTGACGCCCACCCGGCGCAGCATCTCGAGGATGACGTCCTTGGCGTTCACGCCGGGCTTGAGCGAGCCGGTCAGGTAGACCTGCACGACCTTCGGCATGACAAGGCGCATGGGCTGACCGGCCATGGCGGTCGCGACATCCATGCCGCCCACGCCGATGGAGAGCATGCCCACCGCACCGCTGTGCGGGGTGTGCGAGTCGCCGCCGAACAGCACCTTGCCCGGCACTGCAAAGCGGGCGGTGTGGATCGCATGGCAGATGCCGTTGCCGGGGCGCGACACGTGCACGCCGAAGCGCTTGGCGGCAGACTGCAGGTAGATATGGTCGTCGGGCGTCTTGTTGTCGATATAGAGCAGGTTGTGGTCGAGATTGGAAACCGAGAGCTCGGTGCGCACACGATCAAGGCCCAGCGCCTCGAAGGCCAAGTAGGTCATGACGGCGTTGATGTCGTGCGTCAGCGTCTGGTCGACACGCAGCAAGATCTCCTCGCCGGGCTTCATGGTGCCCGAGACGAGATGCGACTCGATGATTGTATGGACAAGAGACGATCCCATGGTGCGTACCCTTTCTGCAGCGTGATGTACCTCATGCATATGGTGCAACGGGCAGGGCGCATTATCCAATTGAAAGCGGGCATGAAGCCCATGCCCGGACGGCATGATGGGTTGGAACGAACCCGTCCCCGAATGATCGAGGGGGTCAATGACACAGAATGGGCAATTTGGCACGCTAAGAGCCCCTATTGGCCCCTCCTAGCGTGTCAAATTGCCCATTCTGTATCATTGACCCCCTACGCCCACGTATGACACGGCGCAAGGCAACGGCGGATAAACGCGTCGTAGATGTCGACCATGCGCTCGGTGTAGAACTCCGCGACCCCATGATCGGCGCCGCGCACAAGGTACAGCTCGACGTCCTTGCCGCATTCCCGCAGACGGCGGTACAGGTCGACCGACACCTCCGTGTTGACCTTACGATCCTTGGTGCCGTGGGCGATTAGCATCGGGGGAATATCGAGCTCGGGCGTGATATAGCACGATGCGGTCGCAACGCGGCGCAACGCGGGGTCGGCGCGCATATCCGCCCCGCCCATCAGCACGCCCTCGGGACTCTCGGGTGTGTGATGATCAGATGTGATGGGAAACGCATCGTCAGGCAAAAGGCTCACCGCGCCGTAGAGGTCGATCACGCCGCGCACCCGAGAAGAAACCCCTGGATAGGCGCTACCTCCCGCGTCGTAGAACGATGCGAACACCGCCGTGTGCCCACCTGATGAATTGCCCGCAACGATGATCTTCTCGGGATCGATGCCGAACTCATCCGCATGCGCGCGCATATGGCGAACGGCGTTCTGGCAATCCTGGATCTGCGCGGGAAACGCGGCTTGCGAGGCCGGGCGATACTCGACCTCCGCCACCACATACCCGTGCCGCGCGATCTGTGCGAGCTGCGGAATCAGCATGTACAGCTTCTGCGTGCGCCATGCCGACCCCTTGACGAACACGATACAGGGCAAAGGGCAGGCGACGCCGTTGCGCGACGTGGGAACGAGCACCTGCAGCCGAAGCGTCGTCCCGTCGGCGCTCTGATATGCAACGTCATGCAGGTACTTGATCTCGATCTCGTCGCCCGAGGTCTCGACGATGGTGGCGCCCTCAACGTCCTGCGTGAACTCGGGCATCTCCTCGTACGTCCAGTCCTTGACTTCCATGGGTATCAACTCCTTGGTAGCACTCCTGCAAACCGATAGCTCGATCATCTTCAAAGCCGGGGCATCGCCTGTGCCTGCCCGATATGAAGCATGCCATAGCGGCGCGTCGGTACAACCCCTCACATGCGGTTGTTGTTGATGAGACACCCGTCCAGAATGATCTGGCGCTCATCGTCGGTCAGCTCGTCGAGCAGCAGCTCGACCTTTCCCACCTGCACGTCCCCCCGAATCACATAGGCGTCTATCGCGCCCGCGCCCGCAGTAACGGCGCCGCGCACGCCGGGAACGTACAGCCAGTCCCCCACCTCGAAGCTCGGCTCTCCCTCGAGTCTGAACGGGAGCATGCCCCAGTTGATGAGATTCGTGCGGTAGCGCTTGGTGGCGTATTGGTGGCACAGGTTGGCAAGGCCGCCCAGCACACGCTGACAGCTCGCCGCCTGCTCGCGCGCCGATCCGTCTCCGGGCCTGTTTGCATATAGCAGGCTGCCGATCTCGATATCGAAGGGCTGCACATCCGGCGTAATCGTGCACATGGCGTTCAGCACGTGGACGTACCGGGCGGGCACGCGTCCCGACAGGCGCTCCATCTCGAACTCGCGCACCTGCCGGGCGCGCCCGACGTAGGCGGGGTCGCGACCGGACAAGGTGAACTCCGCTAGCTTGAAGGGGTCGGAACGATAGCACGACGCCTCCCCGGAAGGGATGATCTCGTCGGTATTGGTAACGGGATCCATAATCATCGTGCAGACCTGAAGCGCGATGTTTTCGGCCAGCGGCTCCAGCTCGGGCCAATCCTGGATGTTCGGGCCGTACACGAGCGGTTCATCCGGTCTTGGCTGCGCAAAGCCATTGTAGACGCGGTGCTCATACGGCTGCGGATCGAACTCGTAATCGTCGATCTCCTCCCAGCACGAAAGAGCCTCGGCGCTCGTAAGCACACCCCCGTTTGCCGCGGTCGCCGCGATGGAGCGCGCATCCATCAACGCTGCCGCCGCCATCTGGCCCTGTCCGACATACGAGCCTTCGCGATTGGGGAAGTTGCGCGTGTTATGCCGGATGGAAAGCGCCCCGTTAGCAGGCGTATCGCCGGCACCGAAGCACGGTCCGCACATGGGCGTGCGCACGACAGCGCCCGCGAGCATCAGGTCGCGCAGGATGCCGCGACGGTCGAGCACCGACATGACCGGCATAGATGCCGGATACACCGAAAGGCTGAACTCGCCGTTGCCGCATCCCTTGCCGCGCAGGGCGCATGCTGCTTGCGCGATGTTGGTATAGGTGCCGCCCGAGCAACCGGAGATGCTCCCCTGCTGCACATGCAGCCCGGCGGCATCGACCTTTCCGCGCAGGTCGAGCGCACCGTGCCGGCGCGCGATCTCGTCGGCACGGCACTCGACTGATGCCAAGATCTCGTTCAGGTTGTCGTAAAGTTCGTCGATGGCGTAGACGTTGGAGGGATGGAACGGCAACGCGATCATGGGGCGGATGCGCGATAGGTCGATGCGCACGCACCCGTCGTAGTACGCGACCGCCGCGGGCTCGAGCTGCCGGTACTGCTCCTCACGGCCATGCGCTGCGAGGAACCGACGCGTCGAGTCATCGGTCACCCAGATGGTGGACAGCGCGGCGGCCTCGGTCATCATGGCGTCGAGGCTGTTGCGGTAATCGCACGGCATGGTCGCCACGCCGGGGCCGACGAACTCCATGACCTTGTTCTTGACGTAGCCGTTTGCAAAGACCGCGCGGATGATGGCGAGCGCGATGTCCTGCGGCCCGACATACGGCGCCGGCCTGCCTTCCAGGAAGACGGCGATTACTTGAGGCGTCGGGATATCGTAGGTCTTTCCGAGCAGCTGCTTGACGAGCTCGCCTCCGCCCTCGCCGATAGCAAGCGTGCCGAGCGCGCCGTAGCGCGTATGCGAGTCAGATCCCAAGATCATCTTGCCGCAGCCCGCTTGCGTCTCGCGCATCACCTGATGCAGCACGCCCAGATGCGGGGGCACGAAGATGCCGCCGTAGCGCTTCGCCGCCGAAAGCCCGAATCGATGGTCGTCCTCGTTGATCGTGCCGCCCACGGCGCACAGCGTGTTGTGGCAGCAGGTAAGCGTATAAGGAAGCGGGAACTCCTTGAGCCCCGAGGCGCGCGCCGTCTGGATGATGTTCACGAACGCGTTGTCAGGCGAAGCGAGCGCATCGAAGCGGATGCGCAGGATCTGGTCCCCATCGCCCAGGGCGTGCGCCTTGAGGATGCGCCATGCGATGGTCCCCTGTCGCGCCACCTCGGGCGAAACGGAGTCCCCTGCCATGCCCATGACCGCATCGCGCTCATGCGCGGGAACGATGCGCTCGCCATCCACCAGATAGACGCGCTCGTCGTACAGCTTCACCGCATCCATCGAACACCCCAATCAAACGTCGATAATCACACGTGCGCACAGCACGTCCGGCCCGAGAGATGCTTTCATCGTGCATCCCCGGACCAGGTTTGGTCCAATTGAAACGTCGCATGACCGTATGCCGCGACGGCATGGCGACGCCTCCACATGCCACAGCGGGGAATGACCCGAGCGGACGGAGCTGCCGCCAACCGTTCAGGTCAGCCCCCGCAATGGCATGCATCGATATTCGATGGTGCGTTAGCCCGTATTATCGAATCCCCCATGCCATAGTTCAAATATAAGAATTCAATTGATCTCATAATGTTGTACCTATAGCCGAAAACCTTACAGGGATACGCTTCATCCCCGAGAAGCTTCGGTCGATTGCCCTCGCGCACCAGAGCGCCGCGATGGGATGGCGCGGAAACGCGGTGAGGAAGCCGCGGCATCGGCGCACCGAAGGTAGGCGACCCCACGGAGCACGGAACCCGAGATCACCCGATCGGCACTCCCCTCGCATACAAGAACCCCGGCACGCTTGAGCGGGGCGTGCCGGGGCTGGAAAAGGGAAAAGAGAAGGGTGCATATTGTGAGCACACCGAGGTGCGCAAATGCCCGGATGCCATGCTGCCTGAACGGCATCCGGGCAAGAGGGGGCGCTTAGAACAGGGGGATGGCGCCCGTCAGGACTGCGACGACGCAGTAGATGGCAAACATCGGAAGGCCCCACTTGAGGATCTGCTTCTGGTGCTCGCCGAAGTCGACCTCACAGCGCTCGATCAGGATCCAGATCCACGCGATGAGCGGGGTTGCGTAGTAGGTGGCCAGCGGGATCATGGCGCCGACGCCCATAGCGGTCGCGGTGATGCCGTACTGGGCGGCAAGGCCGGCGAGAACGGGGAGGATGCCGAAGTAGTAGCCGTCGGAGGACAGGAAGATCATGCCCGGGATACCGAGGATGGCCACGAACAGCGGCAGCAGGTTCTCCATACCGGAGGGCACCAGGCTCGCGAGGAAGATCGCGATGTCGTCGCCCATGCCGGAGTTGGTGAGGATACCCATGAGGAAGCCGGACGCGACGATCATGGCCGCAGCGGGCATACCGTCCTCAAGGGCAGCAGCCAGACGATCCTTCTGCAGGTGGAAATCGAAGCCGAAGTTCACGAGCAGGGCGAGGGCGAGACCGCCGCCGAACAGGACCGCAGAGTTCGCGTAACCGCCGATGAGCAGGATCATGATGATCACGGAGAGGATCAGGTTGAACCACACGAGCTTGGGACGCTTGTACTCGGGATCGTTGTTGCGCACGATGTCGCACATCTTCTCAAGCTCTTCAGCCGTGATGTGGCTGGCGTTCGCAGGATCGTAGCCGAGGCGCTTGCGCTCCTTCTTGCCCAGGAACCAGGCGACGAAGACACAGTAGATGAGCGCGACGCCCATGCCGGGAAGCAGCAGCGGGAAGAGCTCGGTCACGTCGAGGTTCAGCGCGGAAAGCACGCGAGCGAGCGGGCCGCCCCACGGAGACATGTTGAAGACCGACGTGGGCAGGCAGATGAGCAGCGCCAGGTACGGCGTCTTGATGCCGAACTGCTTATACAGCGGAACGAAGGCCGCGGTGGTGATCAGGACCGTGGAGGTGCCGTCGCCGTCAAGGGACACGCCGGCGGCAACCAGCGTGGAAGCGACCATGATCTTCATCGGGTCGCCCTTGACGAGCTTGATCATCGCGATGACCAACGGATCGAACAGACCGACCTGCATCATGAGCGTGAAGTAGGTGCAGGCGAACAGGACCATCATCGCGGAGCGAACGGTGCCTGCGGAGACCTCGCCGTCCTCGACGGCGTAGAACACGCCGCTGTAGACCCATTCGAATACGTCCAAAACGTTCTGGCCGGTCAAGAGGCAGTAAATCATACCGGCGGCCAGAGGAACGACGGCAAGGCCGACATACGGGCTCAGCCAGCGCTTCATGACGCCGATGATGAAGATGAGAATCATGATTAGGCCAACGGCCGCAGCTAGAGTCATGAATTCCCTCCTTTACCGTTGTGAGAGATTCCCCTGCGGGAATCACCCCTTATTCCTTCCTTATATGAAGCCAAGTGCGCGGGCCTGCCTGGCAGCTTGAAGCTGACCCGCGCACTCGTGCATCACCCTACTTGCGACGGTTGAAGTTGATCAGGCAGCCGTCGAGGATGATCTCGCGCTCGTCGTCGGTGAGCGGCGCGGTGTAGAGGGCCATGGTGCCGGCGACCTTGCCGTCGCGGATGATGTGGCCGCTAAACTCGCTCTTGCCGGTCGCGATCGCCTCACGCACGCCGGGGACGAAGATCCAGTCGCCCGGCTCGAACGCGGGCTCGTCATCGGACTGGAAGGGCAGCATGCCCCAGTTGATGACGTTGGAGCGATACCGCTTGGTGGCGTACTGCTGGCAGATGTTCGCAAGACCGCCCAGCACGCGCTGGCAGCTTGCGGCCTGCTCGCGAGCGGAGCCGTCGCCGGGCTTGATCGCGTAGACCATGGAGCCGATCTCGGTGTTGGCGGCGTCGGCGTCGGCGCACACGCCCTGGGCGGCGGCGAAGACGTCGGCGATGTCGGCAGGAACCGTGCCCGCCTTGCGCTCGGCCTCGAGAGCGGCGGTCGCCTTGGCGCGGCCGACGTAGGCCGGATCGCGACGGGACAGCGCGAACTCCGCCAGACCCAGCGGGTTGGAGCGGAACGAGGAGGTCTCGCCGGAGGGGATGAGCTCGTCGGTGGTGGTCACCGGGTCGAGAATCTTGGAGCAGACCTGGAGCAGGACGTTCTCGCCGAGTGCCTCCATCTCAGGCCAGTCCTTGATGTTCGGACCGTAGCACAAAGGCTCTTCCTCTTCGGCCTTGGAGAAGCCGTTGAAGACGCGGTGCTCGTAGGAGGAGGCGTCGAACTCGTGCTCGGGCACGTCGCCCCAGCAGTCGAGCGTCTCGGCGGAGGTCAGCACGCCGCCGTTTGCAGCCGTGGCCGCAATGGAGCGGGCGTCCATGAGCGCCACCGCGGACATCTGGCCCTGACCGGGCTTGGAGCCCTCGCGGTTGGGGAAGTTGCGGGTGGTGTGGCGGATGGACAGCGTGTTGTTGGCGGGCGTGTCGCCGGCGCCGAAGCACGGGCCGCAGAACGCGGTGCGGATGATCGCACCGGCCTGCATGAGGTCGAAGATGGCCCCCTTCTTGACCAGGTCGGCGAAGACCGGCTGGGAGGAGGGGTAGACGGACAGGTTGAACACGCCGTCGCCGCAGCTCTTGCCGCGCAGCGCATGGGCGGCCTCGATGACGTTCGTGTAGTTGCCGCCCGCGCAGCCGGCGATGGTGCCCTGCTGGACGTGCAGGCCGGCGGCGTCGACCTTGCCGCGCAGATCCAGCGCGCCCGCACGACCGGCGATCTCGTCGGCGCGCTTCTCGACGCTCGCCAGGATGTCATCCAGGTTGGCGTTGAGCTCGTCGATGGTGTAGACGTTGGAGGGGTGGAACGGCAGCGCGATCATCGGGCGGACCTTGGAGAGGTCCACACGGACGCAGCCGTCGTAGTAGGCGATGGCCTCGGGATCGAGCTGCTTGAACTCGTCGGCGCGACCATGGTCGGCCAGGTACTTCTGCGTATCGGCGTCGGTGCGCCAAATGGAGGACAGGCAGGTGGTCTCGGTCGTCATGACGTCGACGCCGTTGCGGTAGTCGGTGGTCATGCTCGCGACACCGGGGCCCACGAACTCCATGACCTTGTTCTTGACGTAGCCGCACTCGTAGACCGCGCCGATGATGGCGAGCGCGATGTCCTGCGGACCGACGAAGGGCGCCGGCTCTCCCTCGAGGTAGATCGCGATGACCTCGGGCGTGGCGACATCGTAGGTCTGGCCCAGCAGCTGCTTGACGAGCTCGCCGCCGCCTTCGCCGATGGCCATGGTGCCGAGGGCGCCGTAACGGGTATGGGAGTCGGAGCCGAGGATCATCTTGCCGCCGCCGGCCATCATCTCGCGCATGTACTGGTGGATGACCGCGATGTGCGGGGGCACGAAGATGCCGCCGTAGTGCTTGGCGGCGGACAGACCGAAGAGGTGGTCGTCCTCGTTGATGGTGCCGCCGACCGCGCACAGGGAGTTGTGGCAGCAGGTGAGCACGTAGGGAATCGGGAACTTGGTGAGACCCGACGCCTTGGCGGTCTGGACGATACCGACATAGGTGATGTCGTGGCTCGTCAGCGCATCGAATTTGATCTTGAGGTTGGCATCGTCGCCGGATGTGTTGTGCTCCTGCATGATGCGATAGGCGATCGTGCCGCGGCGCGCCGCCTCGGCAGTTACCTCGCCCCCGGTCATGGCCTTGATGGCGTCCCCTTCGCTGGCCGGGACAACGGTCTCGCCGTCGACGAGAAACACGCCGCCTTCGTACAGCTTCACTGCATCCATATGGGCACTCTCCTCCTGGTTGTGTGGACGTTCGATGGTTTCATTCTTGTTCCATTGACCCCGTCCAACAAATACTATCTTTCAATAGACTCTATACAGAATTGCCTATAACCGCAGGTACTTTAGGTGTTTGTTAACGGAAACCCTTAAGGCCGAGTAAAAGTTGTCCCTCGCAATAGTCGTTTTTTAGATACTGTTTTACGTACCAGAAGGAATCTCGATGGAAGCCGCCGAGGGAGCCCACGTGAACGATCGAGAACTCACGTACGTCAAGACCATTGCAGAAGAGGGAAGCGTGTCCGCAGCGGCGCGCAAGCTCTTCATCGCGCAACCGTCGCTCTCCCAGTCCCTGCAGCGCATCGAGGAGTCGCTGGGCGCGAAGCTCTTCGCGCGCACGCCCTCCGGCCTCAAGCTCACGCAGGCGGGCGAGAAGTACGTCGCCATGGCAAACCGCGTTCTCAAGCTTTACGACGACCTGCTGGCCGAGCTCTCCGATATGGAATCCCTCTCGGAGGGAAACATCAATTTCGGCATCACGCGCCTGCTCGCGAAGTTCCTGCTGCCGCAGGTGCTGCCCGATTTTCACAGACGGTACCCGAACATCAAGATCTCGATTCTGGAGAAGAACTCCAAGGAGCTCGACCGGGCGCTCACGGCGTGCGACATCAGCTTCGCCGTCATGCACCGCCTGGTGGGCGAGGGCAGCCGCCATATCGATTACGACGTGTTCTGGAAAGATCCCTTCGTCGTCACCGTTTCGGCCGACAGCCCCATCGCGCGGAAGGCGACCAACGACCCCGCCTACCCCTACCCGCTCATCGACATCCGCCACCTGGCAGACGAACCGCTGCTCACCGTGCCATATGGGCAGCGCATCCGCCAAGTGCTCGACACCGTGTTCATGCGGACGGGCATTCGCCCCAACATCCTGCTGGAATCGCGGGACTACACGACGGTGCAGAGCCTTGCCGCCAAGGGTATCGGCTACACCATCGGCCCGCAGAGCTATACGGCGCTCTCGAAGATCGAGCCGGGCGAGGCCCAGTTCCTGTCGCTCGACAACAGCCTGAACGCCGCGTGGGCACTGTGCATCGCTACGTTCGCGAACGGCTCGCTCTCCCGTGCCGACATGGAGATGCTTCGCTACTTCGAGGACGCCATCGCCCATGTCATGGAGCCCGATCCCCTGCCGTAGGAATGGTGCTGCGCATCTCTGGGGACAGTCCCTTAATATTCACCGAGGAGGCACATGCCTCCTCGGTGAATATTAAGGGACTGTCCCCAGAGATGCGCCACGGTTGTCACCATGCCGTGCCGGCATGGGGCCATGCCGGCTTTCAATTGGATTGCGGCGCGCGCCGGGCGCACCATGAAGACATGGTAAACGCCTGCGATCTCACATCTGGGAGGCATCATGGACGCATTGCACACACAGGCCATCGAGCGCGCAACCAAACGTTTCGGCGAGCTCCTCGCTGGAGAGTTCGAGCGCATCGAACGCGTCAAACAGGGCGGCAAGCCCAAGGACTACGCGAGCCTCGACCACATCACCATCGGCATCCTGCCCGGTGACGGCATCGGCCCCACCATCGTCCAGCAGGCGGTCCGCGTGCTGGAATGCCTGCTTGCCGACCAGATCGCATCCGAGCGCATCGAGATCCGTCCTATCGACGGCCTGACCATCGAGCGCCGCGCGGAGCTGGGCGAGTCGCTCCCCCAAGACGTGCTCGAAGCCGCGCTTGCCTGCGACGTGCTGCTCAAGGGCCCGCTCGTCACCCCGCGCCCCGGCGACCCCTGGCCCAACCTGGTGAGCGCCAACAGCCTGCTGCGCCGCGGCCTCGACCTGTTCGTCGGTATGCGTCCCATCCGCATGCCGGACCAGGGTATCGATTGGACGTTTTTCCGCGAGAACCTCGAGGGCGAGTACATCTGGGGCGACAAGGGAATCCAGGTGAATGACGACCTCGCTGTCGACTTCAAGGTGTGCACGCTTCCCGGCACCGAGCGCCTGGCGCGCATGGCGCTCAACTACGCACGCGACAACGGCAAGACCACGGTCACGGTGGTCACCAAGGCAAATATCGTCAAGCACGCCGACGGCAACTTCCAAAAGACCATCTGCGATGTCGCCGAGCGCGAGTACCCCGAGATCACCGTGCAGACGCGCCTGGTCGACGCGACGGCAGCTAAGCTCATGGATCCCGACTTCAACAAGGATTTCCAAGTCATCGTGCTGCCCAACCTCTACGGCGACATCGTGACCGATATCGCTGCCGAGCACCAGGGCGGCCTCGGCTCGGCGGCCTCGGCGAATCTCGGCACGCAGCACGCGCTGTTCGAGGCCATTCACGGCACGGCACCCACGCTCGCCGAACGCGGCCTGGCACCGTGGGCGAACCCCTGCAGCGTCATCCGCGCCGCCGGCCTGCTCGTGGGCCATATCGGTTTCGCCGACCGCCGCGCCCTGCTGGAGCGCGCGCTCGACATCTGCTGTACCACCGAGCGGCGCGTGGTCATGGGCATGGGCGACGGCCCAACTTCGGCCGATTTCACCGACTACCTGACCGAGACCATCGAGGGTCTCAAGGGAAACGCCGCGTAGGCGCGCTATCGGCCAGATGACACCCGTTTTGAGAAGAATGGGTCATTTGGGGACGTGCTTGTTCCAACCCATCGCACAGGGCAAAACCAGAAAAGTGGTTGCTCGACCACGTTTCCAGCTACGGGGCGCACCGCCTCCTCCATGAGGGGATGCGGGCGCCCCTCCGCCGCTATTCCTCCGCGCGCCACCCGCGGCACACATCGACCCAGCCCTCCGCGCGCGTGGCGCGCTCGAGCTCGGGAATGGTCAGGCGCACTCCGCTGTGGTCATCGCCGCAGGCGGGATACACCACGTCAAAGCGGCGCAGAGACTCGTCCAGATACACGCGCGCCTCGGGCTTGGCGCCAAACGGGCACACGCCGCCCGGCGCATGGCCCACAAGCTGCTCGACGACATCGCCGGGGACCATCTTCGCCTTGGTGTGGAAGAACTGCTTGAACATGCTGTTGTTCACGCGCGCATCGCCGGCGCACAGGACCAGCACCGGCGCATCGTCCACCAAAAACGCCATGGTCTTGGCGATATGCGCGGGCTCGCACCCGAGCGCCGCGGCGGCCTCCTCGACCGTCGAGCTCGGCGCCTCGGTCGCGATCACGCGGTCCCCGAGGCCGATGCTGTCCAGATATGCTTTTGCCACGTCAAACGACATGTCTTCATTCCTTTCCTGCGCAAGTGCGCATGTTACAGCAGCAACAGGCCCGCAATCCACAAGATGATCGGTGCCAGATAGGTCAAGGGAAGATCCTTGGTCACCGCGCCGAACTCGCGAATGATCGAGCGCGCCCAGGTGTCGCCTGCGGTCGCCGCGCCCATGACGTCGGCGTCCAAGCCCATGCGGCATGCGAGGTAGCCGCAGCGATACGCATGGAAATCGCTGGTCACCAGCGCCACGCGATACGACTCCGCCGTCGTCAGGCCGCCCATGACCTCACGTGAGAACGCGAGGTTCTCGCGCGTCGTGGACGACCGGTCCTCCTCGACGAGCTGCTTTTTCGGCACGCCGCGATCGCGCAGGTAGTCGTGCATGACGCGGGCCTCGCTCAGCTCCTCGTCCGAACCCTGCCCGCCCGAAACGATGATCGTGCCCTTCTTGCCCTGACGCTCCCACAGCGTGAAGGCGCAGTCGAGCCGGTCCATGAGCACGGGCGAGGGGCGCGTGCCCTCGATGGCGGCACCGTGCACGACGATGAACTTGTACGCGTTCTTGCGGTCGGGCGCGGCTTCGCGCGCGGCCACCCGATAGACGAACGATGCGAGCGCGACCATGGCGAGCGAGAACGACATCCACAGCCCGACCAGCGAGACGAGCCCGAGCAGGGCGCTCGCCAGCTGGTTTCCGGCCCCCTCCACGACCATGGGGACCACGGTGAACAGCAGCGCGAGCACGACGGCGATGGCCAGAGGAACCGCCGACGCCGCGCGGACGCCCCCGTCGCGCGAGATCAGCAGCACGCCGTTCATGGCGAACAGCTCGACCGCGACCAGCACGAACACGATCATGAGCGAGCCGGAAGTCACCGTGAAGCCGCCGGAGGCCGCGCAGGTGGCGATCACGAGCCCCGCGAACAGCACCAACCCCGCAGGCACCGAAGCGCGACCGAACGCACGCGTCCCCATGCGGAACGTCACGACGAGCACCGCGAGCGCCACGACGGCGAGCACAAGGCCCATCAGATGCACATCCATGTTCTTTCGTCCTTTCGAGATGGTCCGCGCCCCTGCCGTCCCCTACAGCCCGCAACGCTCCAGGAAGGAGCACGCAAGACCGATCCAGGGACGCACGACGGTCTGCTCCTCGGCGTTATCGGCGCAGGTGTTGATATTCGCGACCGACAGGCCGTGCCCGCCCCGGTCGAAGACGTGCAGCTCATGGGCGACGCCGGCGCGCGCAAGCGCCGAGACGAAATCGTAGGCCTGGATGATCGGGCAGGTGCGGTCGTCGCTGGTCCCCCACACAAACGTCGGCGGCATATCGCGCGAGACGTGCGTCGTGGGGCACACCTCCGCCATGCGCTCGTCGGTCGCCTCCCCGCCGATGACCATGGAGATGAAATCGTTGAGCAGGTCGCGTCCCGTCTTGCCGCCCGTCTTGGGAACGCGCAGGTCGATGCGGGGATCGCGCGTGCGCTCATCGCGCATCACGCGCATGTCGAGCAGCGGATAGCCCAGCACGACCGCATCGGGGCGAATATGGTCGGGACGCTCGCCGGTAAGCGCGGCGAACGGGCCGGTCTTCCACTGGGCCGCCAGCGACGCGCAGATGAAGCCGCCCGCGGAGAAGCCGACGACGGCGACCTTCTCGGGGTCGACGTGCCATGCCTGCGCGTTGGCGCGCACGCGGGCGACCATCTTGGCAAGATCGGCCTCGGGGTTGGGGAACGACACGTTGCCCGTGGCGCTCGTCACGTAGTCGAGCACGAACGCCTGATAGCCCTGATTCAAGAACGCGAACGCGACCGGCTCCTGCTCATGAGCGGCGATGTTGGTGAAACCGCCTCCGCCGCAGATGACCACGGCCGGGCGGGGCGCATGCTCGCGCGCCGGAACCGGGTCCGCCAGATAGGCGGTAAACGTCGCCGGATGCTCGTCGGTCGGATCGTCTCCCCAAAGGGCATGCTGTTCGATAACCATGAAGGCCCTTTCCATTCATTCTCTTCTGCGCGCCGCGGGCGCGGCGCATGTCTGCTTATCTTAGGGCATTCCCGCGCCGTGCGCCTGGCTCGCGCACGGTCTCCGCACATGCTTGAGGATGCCGCAAGCCGCCCGCGCCCCCAAACATGTGCTCCGAGGTCGGACTTGGGTTCATACCAAGCCATCCGGTGCGTATTTGGGTATGATGAGCTTGATAAGCTGCGAACCGCAGCTGCCCCTCAACCTTTAGGAGGACCCATGAACCTGCTCCAGAAGATCAAGAGCACCTTCTTCTCGACCGACGCGCAGGCCGCCCCCGAGCCCGCCTCGTTCGCCACGCGCTCCGACACGATCTATGCGCCGACCTCGGGCGTGCTCGTCTCCATCCAGGAGATCAACGACGGGGTCATCGCCTCCGGCCTGCTCGGCGACGGCTACGGCATCATCCCCATCGGCAACACCATCTACGCGCCCGCCGACGGCCGCGTGGACACGGTCACCGTCACCAACCACGCTGTCGGCATCATGACCAAGACGGGCATCGAGGTGCTCATCCACGTGGGCATCGACACCGTCAACATGGAGGGCAAGGGCTTCGTGCGCCACGTCGAGGCCAACCAGGAGGTGAGCGCCGGCACACCGCTGCTCTCGTTCGACCCCGAGGCCATCAAGGCCGCAGGCTACGAGGACATGGTCACCGTCGTGATCAGCAACCCGCAGAACTTCCGCAAGATCGACCACGTGGGATCCTCCAACACCATGATCGCGGGGCGCCCGCTCGTCAAGATCGGCGACCCGCTGCTGGTGACCCGCAGCTAGGGAGCACCGACCGATTGCCTTCGCGCCCGGCGCCCGTCACGGAGGAGCCGGGCGCGAACTGTTTTTGCCAGACGTTCGGCCAGATGGGAGACAAGATGTCTGAGAACGAATTCGATATGATCGGCAAGCTGGGATTCGGCCTCATGCGCCTGCCCAAGCAGGGCGAGGACATCGATATCGAGCAGACCAAGCAGATGGTCGACATGTTCCTCGATGCGGGCTTCACCTATTTCGACACCGCCTGGGCGTACAAGGGCAGCGAGGACGCCATTCGCCAGGCGCTTGTCGAGCGCTATCCGCGCGAGCGCTACCGGCTCGCGACGAAATGCGCCGCGTGGATCGACTGCAAGACGCGCGACGACGCGATCGCGCAGTTCGAGACGTCCCTTGAGCGCACGGGGGCCGGCTACTTCGACTTCTATCTGCTCCACAACCTGGGCGAGCATCGCACGGCACTCTTCGACGAGTTCGGCCTGTGGGACTGGATCTTGGAGCAGAAGGCCGCCGGGCGCATCAAGCACGCCGGCTTCAGCTTCCACTCCACGCCCGAGGAGCTCGATGCGCTGCTCACCGCCCATCCGGAGATGGAGTTCGTCCAGCTGCAGATCAACTACGCCGACTGGGAGAACCCCTCCGTGCAGTCGCGCGGATGCTACGAGGTGGCGCGCGCCCACAACATGCCGATCGTGATCATGGAGCCCGTCAAGGGAGGCATGCTCGCCGACCCGCCCGAGAGCGTCGCGCGCGTGCTGCACGATGCGGAGCCCGAATCCTCTGCCGCGAGCTGGGCGGTCCGCTTCGCCGCGAGCCTGCCGGGCGTCATCACCGTGCTGTCGGGCATGAGCAGCGTCGAGCAGATGGAGGATAACCTTTCGTATATGAAGGGCTTCACGGGCCTGTCCGACGCCGAGCGCGCCACGCTCGACAAGGCGCGCGCCGAGCTCGCCCGCATCCCGCTCATCCCCTGCACCGCCTGCAACTACTGCGCCAAGGTGTGCCCCATGGGCGTCGGCATCTCGGGGACATTCATGGCCATGAACATGCTGACCCTGTACGGCGACCTCAAGAAGGCACAGGACGAGGAGGCATGGCTCGTCGGCAAGCACGGGCACAAGCGGGCGACCTCGTGCATCGCGTGCGCAGCGTGCGAGCAGGCATGCCCGCAGCACATCAAGATTCCCGACGAGCTCGCACGCTGCGTCGAGACGCTGGGGATCGCCGAATAGCCCATGACCTGAAATTCTAGGGACTGTCCCTAATAATTCAGGGGTGCAAATCGGGGGACGTACCTGCTGCGTGCATTTTTGCACGCAGCAGGTACGTCCCCCGATTTGCACGTTACCGCCGCGCGGAGGGGCGCGTCAGCGCGCGGATGCACGTCGAGCTCGTCGCCAGGTAATAGGCGATCAGAATCGCCAGCGTGAGCCCGACCGTCGCCGCCGCGAACAGCACGAAGCCCTCCGACGCGAACATGATCGACAAAACGAAGATCAGCGCGAACCCAAAGAGGCAGTGCAGGCACGCCATGACGGCAGGAACGGCAAAGCTCACCCCCACCTGCGCGCGCACGGAAGATCGCATCAGGGCGGCATCGGCCCCCAGGCGGTCGAGCGTGCGGTAGGCGACGTCCGCGTCGGCCGCCTGCGAGAGCTGCTGTAAGGCGAGCACCGCCGCCGCGGCGACCATGAACGCCGCGCCGTAGAACACGCAGGCGTAGGCGAGCGGGGCGAGCGCCCAAGCGCTCTCGAACAGGTCTCCCGAGCGCAGGCCCACGCTGAACACCAAGCCGGCCACGATCATGCACATCCCCGCGGCCAGCAACACGCACACCGCGGCCAGCGCCGTGCAGCCGCTCTCGATGCGTGCCTCGACCTGTCGCACGGTAAACGGAACGAGCCCCGTGTAGTACCGCTCGGAACGCGCGCGCAGGCGCTCGGGCACGTGCGCCGCGAGCACGCGGAAGGCGAAGTAGGTGCCGCCCAGCGCGATGAACCCCATGGGGATGATGAACACGATGAAGTAGCCGGGGGCGAGCAGGCACGCGCCCCATACGAGCGCCAGCAGCGCGATCGCGAGCAGCCGCTGCGCGCCCACGGCGACCCGCCCCGACGCGGGTGAGCTAGTCGCGCTTCCCACCCCTCCCCTCCCCGCATTCCTCGCCCTCGCCCCCCCGCCTCTCTCCCACCCACCCTCCGCCCTCGCTCCTCCCCCGCCCGCCCCCTCCCTTCCCCCCCCCCCCTCCCCCCCCTCTTCCCCCCCCCCTCATCCTCCTCCTCTCGCGCGCAAAGTCGCTGATCGGCGCCAGGGGATTGAGCTGCCAGGGCACGCCGTAGGTGATGCCCGGCCCAGACGTACCGTCGGGCAGCGGCTAGAGCGTGAATCACCCCAAGCCAAGCACATAGAGCCTGTCCCTTATACACATCTAGATGTGTATAAGAGACAGCGTGATGGCCGTGAACGCGAGGGCGGTCTGCGCGGCCGCCGCGGACGAGACCGTCACCACCGGCGTCCAGGGGACGCCGAACACGAACGCCGTCACCAGGCCGAACAGGGGCGAGAGCGCCACACCGAGCGCCATGCCCGCGATAAGCGACACGATGCCCACCGAGGCGCTCTCGAGCGCCAGCACGCACGAGACCCGAGCGTGCCCCATGCCCAGCAGCTCGTACAGACCGAACTCGCGCTTGCGGCGGCGCACCAAAAACACGTTGGCGTATCCGATGAGAAACGCGAAGATCACGGCCACGAACACCGCGAACGCGACGAGTACCTCGCCGGACTTGGCGTAATAGAGCCGCTGCTCGGCCGTGAGGTCGAGCGCGAGCAGATAGTCGGTCGATGCCAGAAACGAGTACAGCAGGCAGACGGCGAAGGCGAGGGTCATGAAGTAGACCGAGAAATCGCGCGCGCTGCGCCGCACGTTGCCGAGGGCAAGCTTGATGAGCATGGGATCCTCCACGGTCGGGGACAGGACGACCTCTATGGTTCCACGTCGCGCGCGCCGATGTCTTACGGGCGGCTTACGGTTGGACGCTTGGGGCTAACGCTTTTGTAAGGTGCGACTTCTCGGATCGTTTGCCCCGGCAGCCGGGCCCGTCCCAAAAAGTCCCACCTGGCGTTTCCGGCCCAACGGTGCCATCATGGGGGCATCGGGTCGCTCATCTCAGCTGCGAGGCGGCGATAGCCGTCTGCGGCATCGTCCTCGCCGTCCTGTCCGCCTGCGTGCCCGCAGTCATGCTGCCCCTTGCATTCATGGGGTGCGCGGCCGCGGCCGCCCTCGTGGTTTCGCGGCTCATCGGTCAAGCCTGAAATTCTAGGGACTGTCCCTATAATTTCAGGGCTAGAGGTAGTCGTAGGGCATGCGGCGAGCGACGAGGTAGAACAGGGCGAGCGCAAACCACGCGAACGGGATGAAGAGGTACGCGGTGCCCAGCACGACGAGGCGCGCCAGGTAAAACGCCACGCGCCGCGCACCGGTGCGCTCGCGAGTCTCGCAGCTCATGCGCACGAAGCCGCCGCCCGGCGTGGAACCCGCGTGCATCCAGGGCAGCACGCCCTCCACCAGCACAAACAGAAGCGCCATCACGACGAGCATCCAAGGCGTGCCCGCCAGGTCGCGGGCGATGCCCTCGGGCAGGTTCCATAACATGATGGACACCGCACCGCTCACCACAAGCGACAGCAGTCCGATGATCAGCGTATCGAGCCAGAACGCCACGCAGCGACGGATGAAGCCCGGCGCATGGGTGACCTCGCCCTCCTCGGCAAGCGCCCCGGGAGGCAGCACGCGGGCGAGGGCCGCGGCGCACAGCCAACCCAGCGCCGCCCCGCTCGTGTTGTAGATGAGGTCGTCGACGTCCGCCGTGCGATAGGCATACGGATAGACGCCGAACAATCCGGTGCCCTGCGCCGCCTCGATCAGCAACGATGCGGCAAAACCCAAGACGATCGACGGCACGAAGCGCAGACGGAGCAGACGCCCCGCAATAAAGCCCAAGGGAACGAAGAACACGACGTTGAAGGCGATCTGCGGCAGGACGGACAGGCCCTCGCGCGCAAAGTCGCTGATCGGCGCCAGGGGATTGAGCTGCCAGGGCACGCCGTAGGTGATGCCCGGCCCAGACGTACCGTCGGGCAGCGGATAGAGCGTGAAGCACCCCAGGCCAAGCACATAGAGCACCGCAAGGTACGTCGAGACGACCGATGCGAACTTGAGACGACCGTCGCGATGGTAGAGGTACGCCAGGATCGGGAGCGTCAGCGCAAACGAAGCCGCAGGCCACAAGGTGAGCGCGAGCAGGAAATTGTCGCTGTATCCCGATAAGAACCGTTTGATGAGGGACATCGATGCCGCCTTCTGCCGAATTGCCTGCAACAGGTGCGAAATCGCACATATATATGTTCCTGCAGGCGGCAGGTCGGCCGCCATCGATTTGCCTTACGGTTGCATGACGGTTTGGTAAGGTTGCGCGGCCGGCCAGCCGATGCGCGGCGCGAGAGGCCAAGCGGACACAGGTCGACAGCCCAACCGCCACGCCCGTCATCTCTTCCAGTCAATATTCTCGAAGTGGCTAAAAAGTTCTGATTTGCTGTTGGGGACCCGTGAAAACGGGCCCAGATTCCGCCACTGGCGCCGTATGCTCCCAAAACGCCCTCGATTTGGAACGATCGGGCCTTCGAATCCGGGATTTCAAACGGTCAATAAAGACAGAACAGCCAACACGACCGCTCTTGCCCGAACCGGTCTACAGCAAAATAGAAATTTCTAGCCAGAAATCCAGATCGCCGGCTCACGATGAGGCGCCACAGCGGAACGCCCCATCATGTTCGGGAATCTGCAGGCCGAAGCCCCCGGCCTCAGCCCGCGGCGCGCCAGCGGTTGAGCGCGGCGAACAGCTCCTGCGGGCGCGGAAGCGCCAAGCCGCACGACGCATCGCCGTGCTCGGACCAGGCACTCCAACCGCGCTCGTCGATCATGGCGTAGAGCGTGGCCACGATATCGCCCGCCGTGTGCGCGCCATCGAGCAGGCCGCGCGCCGCCGCGCAGCGGACGCATTGCGCCAGCGCGGACGTCTGCTCCTCGTCGACCAGCTGCTCGACAAGGCGCACGTCCACCGAGCCGCCGCCCACCGAGAACTCGTCCAGACCGCGGACGCGCACCTTGATCCTCGCATCCGAACCGCGACGGCCTCCGCGCACCTGCGGCTTGATGCCAAAGATGCGCACGCGCCGCTCCCGTTGCGGCAGGGCGAACCCCGCAGCACGCGGGGTCTGGGGAGCCTGCAGGTCCGCGCACACCCGACGGACGCGCTCGGTGATATCGTGCGCTTCGTAGCGGTCCATCTGAATCACGGCATCGGCGACCGAGAAAAACGCTCCCGAGCTTCCCGCCACGATCACGCAGCTCACGCCCGCTTGCTCCCAGAGGTCGCGCACGCGCTCCACGAACGGCGTGATGGGCTCGTGCTCGCCGCTCACGACCGCCTCCATGAGAGCGTCGCGCACCATGAAGTTCGTCGCTGACGTGTCCTCGTCCACCAGCAGCGCCCGCGCGCCCGCCTCGAGCGCCTCGATGACGCCCGCCGCCTGCGAGGTGCTTCCGCTGGCGTCCTCAGTCGAGAACCGATGCGTGTCGCGCCCGTCGGGCAGGTCGCCGATGAAAAGCGAGATGTCGGTATCGTGCACGGGACGACCGTCCTCGGCGCGCAACTTGACCGCCGTGGCATCGGTGATCACGAGCTCGCGGCCATCGCCCGCGACATGGTTGTACACGCCGTCCTGCAGCGCGCGGAGCAGCGTCGACTTGCCATGATAGCCGCCTCCCACGATCAACGTGATGCCGCGCGCGATACCCATGCCGGGCGTGGGGCCGCGATGGGGCAGATCGATCGTCACGCGCATCGATGCCGGCGCGGCAAATGGGCGCGCACCCTTCAGCGGCTTTGCCGACACGCCCGTCGCGCGCGGCAGCACCGACCCGTCCGCCACGAACGCCACCAGGCCCAGGCGCCCGAGCTCGTCGCGAACGGCCTGCTGGTCATCAGCCAGATCGACCGCACGCTGCGCCACGGCAAGCGCCCGGTCATCGCACACAAGCGCCTCGTCGACGCAGCGCGGCACCAGGTCGAGCAGCATCCGCTCGCATGCGCGCGCATCGACCGTGCGCCCGTGAGCAGGAAGGCCCGCCTCAAAGCGCAGCGTGATCGAGCCGTCGCGGGAGACCTCGCACGCAGAGCGCGCCAGCACCTCCGGTCCGGGACGACTTGTGGCGAGAAGGCCGCTTTTGCCCGAACCGCCGACCTTGAAGCTCACGCGCGACGCGGCCTGGGCGAACCGGCGAATCAAGACGTCTTCGAGCGCAACCTTGCGGTGGGGCGCATCGAACAGCGGCCGGGGAAACCCCGCGGTCCGCGCCGGAACGACAACGCTCAGCTGGGACGGGGCCGCAAAGGGATCTCCCTGCACATGGTCGATCGACAGCGTGAAGCCGCCCATGTCGTAGCTTCCGCGTAAGCTCTTGTAGGCCGGATACCCTCGGCGCTCGATCGATGCCAGCTGGCGCGCCAGATCGCGATCTGTCTTCATGGGGAGACTCCTGTCGTTGTGCTCTCGTGCCTCGGATTGTAATCAATCCGCGCAGAACCGAGCGGCGACACATCCTGCGCACCGAAAAACCCGCCGCCCGCAACGCGGGAACGGAGCCGACGACGCAGCCGGCCACCTCTTCCCCATATTGGCAATGGCCAACATGCACCCGTCCCCCGTTTGCCTGCTATGATGGTCGATGGTCTGTAATTCGCTTTAACCCAAGAACAGGGGCATCTATGAACCGCACCAAGATCGCTCAGCTCTACGCCGATGCCGAGTCGCTCGGCGGGAGCCGGGTCACGGTCGCCGGATGGGTCAAATCCGTCCGCGATATGAAGAACTTCGGCTTCGTCACCCTGAACGATGGCAGCTGCTTCCGCGACCTGCAGGTCGTCATGAACCGCGAGGACCTCGCCAACTACGACGAGATTTCCCACCAGAACGTGTCGGCCGCGCTCGTGTGCACGGGCACCGTCAAGCTGACGCCCGACGCGCCGCAGCCCTTCGAGCTGACCGCCGAGAGCATCGAGGTCGAAGGCACCTCCACCCCGGACTACCCGCTGCAGAAGAAGCGCGCCACGGTCGAGTTCCTGCGCACGCAGCAGCACCTGCGCCCGCGCACGAACCTGTTCCGCGCCGTGTTCCGCATCCGCTCCGTGGCCGCCGCGTCCATCCACAAGTTCTTCCAGGACCGCGGCTTCGTGTACGTGAACACGCCGATCATCACCACGAGCGACTGCGAGGGCGCCGGCGAGATGTTCCGCGTCACCACGTTCGACCCCGCGCACGCGCCGCTGCTCGATGACGGCACGGTCGACTGGAGCCAGGATTTCTTCGGCAAGGCGGCATCGCTCACCGTATCCGGCCAGCTCAACGCCGAGAACTTCGCCATGGCCTTCGGCGATGTGTACACGTTCGGCCCGACGTTCCGCGCGGAGAACTCCAACACGACGCGCCACGCAGCCGAGTTCTGGATGATCGAGCCCGAGATCGCGTTCGCCGACCTCAACGACGACATGGACCTCGCCGAGGACATGCTCAAGTTCATCATCACCTACGTCATGGAGAAGTGCCCCGACGAGCTCAACATGCTCAACAAGTTCGTGGACAAGGGCCTGATCGAGCGTCTGACGCACGTGGCCACCTCCGACTTCGCGCGCGTGACCTACACCGAGGCCATCGAGATCCTTGAGCGCGCCGTCGCCGCCGGCCACACGTTCGAGTATCCCGTGAGCTGGGGCATCGACCTGCAGACCGAGCACGAGCGCTTCCTCACCGAGGAGCACTTCAAGTGCCCGACGTTCGTCACCGACTACCCCGCCGAGATCAAGGCGTTCTACATGCGCATGAACGACGACGGCAAGACCGTCGCCGCAGCCGACTGCCTCGTGCCCGGAATCGGCGAGATCATCGGCGGCTCTCAGCGCGAAGAGCGCCTCGACGTGCTCGAGCGCCGCATCGCCGAGCTCGGCATGGACGAGGGCCAGTACAAGTACTACCTCGACCTGCGCCGCTTCGGAAGCTGCAAGCACGCCGGCTTCGGCCTCGGCTTCGAGCGCATGGTCATGTATCTGACCGGCGTCGGCAACATCCGCGACGTCATCCCGCACCCGCGCACCGTGGGCAACGCGGAGTTCTAATCTTCAAAACACGTTGCGACCGCTCAGCCCCCAGCGAACGTCCAGTCCGCTGGGGGCTGCTTTTGTATCGTTCGCCGATATATATTTTGCTTATCTTTCTATGTATACAGCAATTATCTGCTGCGTTGGCCACCATCAGGATGCCTGTTGGAAATCTGTTGGACCCCCTTTGCTAGGCTGGGCCCATCATCAGCCGTCTTACGGGAGGTATCCATGGCACTCTATTGGCCCGAACAGCATGTCGCCCTCGAAATCGTCGACGATCCACACGCCCGCCCCTTCGATCGCGCGTCCGACCCCGACGCGACCGTCATCCAGGCAACCGTCGCCGAGATAAGCGACCTTGAATCATTCCGCGCGCTCGCCAAGCGGCTCGCCGCCGCACTCGGCGAGAACCTGCCCGAAGACACGCCGCTGTTCCGCCGGCGCCAAGCGGATCTGCACGCTTTCGCGTTTTCCCGCGCCAGCCGATGCCGTCCCTCCCTGCATAACCGGTGCGACACGACGGCGAAGGGTGACTGACGTGTACCGCATCGAAAGCACGGCCGAATTCGATCGATGGCTCAACCGCGTACCTAACAGGCCGGTGCGCTTCTCGATCATCCGGAGGATCCGCGCCATCGCACGCGAGGGGCATCTGCTCGGAGATTGGAAGCAGGTCGCCAACGGCGTGTTCGAGCTGAGGTTTCGAGACGAGGCGAGGCATCGGGTCTATCTTGCGCGAAGGGGCTACCGGCTCGTTCTCCTTCTTGGCGGCGCCGGCCGCATCCGCGGAGCAGACGCCGTGCGGGCGGCGCACCTCTGGAGGCGCTGGAAGAAGCTCCATGGAAACAGGATTTTCTGACATACGGCGGGATCGGAACACGGTTGTGCCACCGAGACCGGCGGGAGCGGAGGCTCCGGCATCAAGAATTACTGAAAAATCGACGTTGTGGACGGGTAGAATCCTGACCCGCGTGAAATGGCATCTTCGGTGTCAACGTTTCCGCAGGTAACGGCCGTACGACAGGTGCCCTTTTGCGAGCGTTCCAAACCAACTCGTCCACAACGTCGATTTTTCAGCAAAAGTTGGGGCCGAAGCCTCCGCTGAACCGATCCGGGAAGATCCGCGCCGGGCAATTCGGTCGGCGGGCAGATTTTTCCTATCGCCGGAGCAAACGTTAATACTGTGTAACCTGCGCGACGGAATTAATGGGCACCGCGGCGGTGCCCTCTATCATCAACAACTATCTATCTGCATATTCGTTCGGGAAGGAACCGAAGAGAGGAAGGATTCGCCATGAAACGGCTCAAGACCCTGGCATCCGCCGTCATTGCAGGCACGCTTGCGCTCGCGCTTGCCGCCTGCGGTGGCAACGGCGCCACGACCGAAACCACCGACGAAGGCAGCTCCACTGCCGAGGCCGCAACCGGCTCGACCTACAAGATCGGCGTGCTGCAGCTCACCGAGCACGCCGCGCTCGACGCCTCCAACGAGGGCTTTGTTGCCGCCCTCGATGACGCCGGCATCGACTACGAGATCGACCAGCAGAACGCGCAGAACGACCAGTCCGCCTGCCAGACCATCGCGAGCAAGCTCGTGAACGACGGCGACGACCTGATCCTCACCATCGGCACGCCCGCAGCGCAGGCGGTCGCGAGCGCCACGAGCGACATCCCCATCATCGGCACAGCCATCACCGACTTCGCCGAGTCCGGCCTGGTCGCCGACAACGAGGCCCCCGGCGGGAACGTGACCGGAAGCTCCGACCTCACCCCCGTCGCCGACCAGATCGACCTGCTCCAGCAGCTCGTTCCCGACGCCAAGACCGTCGGCCTTCTGTACTGCACCGCCGAGTCCAACTCCGAGGTCCAGATCGCCATGGCCGAGGAGGCGCTGGATGAGGCCGGCATCGCGCACGAGCGCTACACCGTGTCGTCCTCCAACGAGATCCAGCAGGTGGTCGAGTCCATGGTCGGCAAGGTCGACGCCGTCTACACCCCCACCGACAACACCATCGCCGCCGGCATGGCGACGGTCTCCATGGTCGCCAACGAGAACGGCCTGCCCGTGATCGTGGGCTGCGACACCATGGTCGAGGACGGCGGCCTCGCCTCCTACTCCATCAACTACTACGACCTGGGCTATAAGGCCGGCGAGATGGCCGTCGAGATCCTCACCGAGGGCGCCGACCCCGCCGAGATGCCCATCGAGTACCTCGCCGCTGAGGACTGCCAGCTCATCGCCAACCAGGCGACCGCCGATGAGGTCGGCATCGACATCTCCGGCCTCGAAGATGCTGAAATCGTCTAGAATTACCGAACACGATACGGCTCACGCGCCGGGGCCGAATGACTGGACCCCGGCGTCGCATCCCCCTTGCGCTCCGCGCAAGGCAATATGAGGAGATAACTATGGAACGCACCACGCTTTCCCGCCGCACATTTTCCAAAGGGCTCGCCGGCATGGCGGCGCTGACCGCTGCCGGCACGCTCGGGCTTGCAGGCTGCGGCGGCGACACCGCCGAGAGCGGCTCCACCTCGGCCTCCGGCGACGGCAAGACCTATAAGATCGGCGTGCTGCAGCTGACGGAGCACGCCGCCCTCGACGCGGCGAACGACGGCTTCGTCCGCGCGCTCGACGAGTCGGGCATCTCCTACGATATCGAGCAGCAGAACGCGCAGAACGACCAGTCCGCCTGCCAGACCATCGCCTCCACGCTGGTCAACGACGGGTGCGACCTGATCCTGGCCATCGCGACGCCCGCCGCCCAGGCGGTCGCCGGCGCCACGAGCGACATCCCCATCATCGGCACGGCCATCACCGATTTCGCCGCGTCCGGCTTGGTGGACGACAACGACGCCCCCGGCGGCAACCTGACCGGCACCTCCGATATGAACCCGGTGTCCGACCAGATCGACCTGCTGGCGCAGCTCGTGCCCGACGCCAAGACCGTCGGCCTTCTGTACTGCACCGCCGAGTCCAACTCCGACATCCAGGTCGCGCTGGCCGAGGAGGCTCTCGACGAGCTCGGCATCGCGCACGAGCGCTACACCGCCTCGAGCTCCAACGAGATCCAGCAGGTCTCCGAGTCCATGGTCGGCAAGGTCGACGCCGTCTACATCCCCACGGACAACACCATCTCCGCCGGTATCTCCACCGTCACCATGGTGACGAACGAGAACAACCTCCCGACGGTCGTCGGCGAGGTCGGCATGGTCGAGGGCGGCGCGCTGGCGAGCGTGTCGATCAACTACGAAGAGCTCGGCTACCGCGCAGGCGAGATGGCCGTCCAGATCCTCACCGAGGGTGCGGATCCCGCCGAGATGCCCATCGAGCAGATGACTGCCGATGAGTGCGACCTCGTCTACAACCAGGAGACGGCCGATACGCTCGGCATCGACGTGTCCTTCCTGGCAGATGAAGGCGGAGAGGACGTCTCGGCGTAACCCTCCCTGCAGACAGCTTGCACCTCAGGGCTGGAGACCTACGTCTCCAGCCCTTTTTCGTTCGCGCCGGAGCCCGGTACCCCGGAGCTCGCACGTTTCAACTCCATTACAGATACCTTCTGGCTCCATCGGGCAAGTCGCCGTGCTAGACTTGTCGGATGTATCTACATCGTTCTCGCGATGAACCCCGGCGAGCATACCCGTCGGGGTTCATTTGGCTGAATAAAGGAGGAGAGATATGGGGCTCGCCCTACTTGGCGCCGTATCCCAGGGTATTCTCTGGGGCATCATGGTCCTCGGCGTCTTCATCACCTATAAGCTGCTCGACATCGCGGACCTGACGGTCGACGGCAGCTTTGCGCTCGGCGGCTGCGTGTGCGCCGTGCTCGTCGTGGGAGGCGTGGACCCCCTGGTCGCGATCTTGGCGGCCATGCTCGCCGGCATGGTTGCAGGCGCCGTCACGGGCTTTCTGCACACCGTGTTCGAGATCCCCGCGATTCTCGCCGGCATCCTCACGCAGATCGGCCTGTGGTCCATCAACCTGCGCATCATGGGCAAGTCCAACACGCCGCTGCTGAAAAACGAGACCATCTTCTCCAAGGTCACCGACATGACGGGCCTGTCCACGAACGCCGGCGCCATCGTCGTCGGCCTTGTCGCCGCCGTCCTCATCATCGTCGTGCTCTACTGGTTCTTCGGCACCGAGATCGGTTCCGCCTGCCGCGCCACCGGCAACAACGAGGCCATGGTCCGCGCGCTCGGCGTGAACACCAAGGTCACGAAGATGATCGCCCTCGTGCTCTCCAACGGCCTGGTCGGTCTGTCCGGCGGCCTGATCTGCGAGAGCCAGAAGTACGCCGACATCGGCATGGGCACGGGCGCCATCGTCATCGGCCTTGCCGCCATCGTCATCGGCGAGGTCCTGTGGCGCGTCCTGCCCGGCGCCAAGCTGCACTCCTTCGGCGGGCGCTTGGCGTCTGCCGTCGTGGGCTCCGTGGTCTACTTCCTCATCCGCGCCATCGTCCTTCAGATGGGCATGGATGCCAACGACATGAAGCTGCTGTCCGCCATCATCGTCGCCCTCGCCCTGTGCATCCCCGTCGTGTGGGAGAAGTACCAGCTCAAGCGGTCCTACACCCGTGCCGCACGCTCGGAAGGGGGGCGATAGGCGATGCTGAACATCACCAATGTCTGCAAGACCTTCAACGCCGGAACCATCAACGAGAAGCGCGCGCTGGTAAACGTCAACCTCACGCTTGATGCGGGCGACTTCGTCACCGTCATCGGCGGCAACGGCGCCGGCAAGTCGACCCTCATGAACATGATCGCGGGCGTCTACCCCATCGATTCGGGCGTCATCGAGCTCGACGGCAAGGACATCTCGCTGCTGTCCGAGCCCGCGCGCGCCAAGTACCTCGGCCGCGTGTTCCAGGATCCCATGATGGGCACCGCCGCCGACATGCAGATCATCGAGAACCTCGCTATGGCGAAGCGCCGCGGCAAGACCCGTACGCTCGCCTGGGGCGTCACCAAATCCGAGAAGGACGAGTACACCGAGCGCCTGGCCGAGCTCGGCCTGGGTCTCGAGAAGCGCCTCACCAGCAAGGTGGGCCTGCTGTCCGGCGGCCAGCGTCAGGCGCTCACGCTGCTCATGGCGACGCTGACCGAGCCCAAGCTGCTGCTGCTCGACGAGCACACCGCCGCCCTCGACCCCAAGACGGCCTCAAAGGTGCTCGAGCTCACGGAGAAGATCGTCGGCGAGCACCAGCTCACCACGCTCATGGTCACGCACAACATGAACGACGCCATCCGCCTGGGCAACCGCCTCATCATGATGCACGAGGGCCGCATCATCTACGACGTCAAGGGCGCCGAGAAGAAGGCGCTGACCGTCCCCGACCTCCTGCAGAAATTCGAAGAGGTCTCCGGCGGCGAGCTCGCGAACGACCGCATGCTCCTGTCGTAGCCCAACCGCCCTCACGAGCGCTTCTTTCGGCCCCGGTCCCAGCACCGGGGCCGTTCTTATTCGGGCAGAGCGCAAGGCCCGGCGCCTTCGCTCTCCCGCCCCGTCCCATCCAAGGAGGCTTATGCCGAAGCTCATCAAAAGCCGCGAGACGGATGCCGCCGACGTTCGCACCGTCGGCATTCCGCGCGGTCTGCTGTACTACCGCTACCACACCCTCTGGCGCACGTTTTTCGAACGCCTCGGCCGCACGGTCATCGTCGACCAGCCCTCGACGCGCGCCACGTTCGCCGCAGGCGATGCCGTCTCGGTCGACGAATGCTGCCTGGCGTCCAAGCTCTACATGGGCCACGTCCTTGCGCTGCTCGACGGCCGTGGGCTCGACCCTGCGGGAAACCCCCGTCCCGTCGACGCCCTGTTCATCCCCAGCACCGCCAACTTCGGCCAGCTCAAGCACTTCTGCACCAAGTTCCAGGCCCTTCCCGACCTCGTGGCCAACTCGCTCCACGAACGCCATCCGCGCATCCTGTCCTTCGCGGTCGACGAGCTCGAAGCGCACATCTCGCTGCGCGAGGGCCTCATGGAGCTCGGGGCGCGCCTCGGCGAGCGTCCCCGCGACGTGAAGGCGACCATCCATGCCGCCCTGCATGAGCAGCAGCGCGCCGAGGAGATGCTCGCCCGCGCCCAACGCGACCTGCTCGACAGCATCGAGCGCCTGCCGCGCGCCGGACGCCCACTCACCATCCTCGTGGCGGCACACCCCTATGTGGCGCACGACCCCTTCGTCGGCGGCGCGGTCGAAGACGCGCTGCGCGCGGCGGGCGCCGAGGTCATCTATGCCGACGAATACGACCGCGAGCGCGCCTACAAGAAGAGCTTCGAGTTCTCGGCGACGCTGCCCTGGATCGTCAACCGCGAGCTCGTCGGCGCCATCCTGGCGCTGCACGACCGCGTCGACGGCATCGTGATCATGAGCGCATTCCCGTGCGGCCCCGACTCCATGACCGATGACGCCGTGCAGCGCTGCGTCCACGGCAAGCCGATCCTGGCGCTGACCGTCGACGCGCAGTCGGGCACCGCCGGCGTGGAGACCCGCATCGAGAGCTTCGTCGCTGTCCCTTATACACATCTAGATGTGCATAAGCGACAGGAGCATACACGCCGGGGTTCAGCACGGAAGAGCGTCGAGCCGGGAATGAGTGTACATCTCGGTGGTGGCCGTATCCTAAATCACCACAACCAGAGACACAGCACACGTATCAGATCATACCCTCCCACACTCCTCCGTTTCCTTGGCTATGACGTCTGCAGCGTCTTCGAGTACGGCGCTGTATCTTATACACATCTAGATGTGTATAAGGGACAGGCGTCAACGACCTCGACACCCCGGCGCTGTCCGCCTACCAGAAGCGCGCCACCCGCGAGGAGATCGCGGGCGATGTCGCCGCCTCCTTCGAGACGGGCATCCATATCGACGCGCGCTCGTATCTGAACTTCCTCGCCGGCAGCACCGTCGTGCTCGCCACCGAGAAGGGAGAGACCGAAAGCGCCGTGGTCCGCGTCGACGGCGAGCCCGGCCACGCGGCGGGCGCCTCCGTCGACGTGGTGACTGCCCCCGACTCCACGCTCGACGTCACCATCTCGCTCGATGGCGCCGCTGCGGAAGCTGCAAGCACGCCGGCTTCGGCCTCGGCTTCGAGCTGCGCGTGTTCGCCGGAGCGCGCTCCCGTGTGAACGTCGTCGTCTACGTGACCGCCGACGCGCCGTTCACCGTGATCGACGATTCCGGCTACGTGCTCGACGAGGGCGCGCGCGTGAACGTCCGCCACATCGTGCTCGGCGGCGGCCGCACCTACACCGGCCTCGCCTCCGACCTGCGGCGGCGACACCGCCGAGAGCGGCTCCACCTCGGCCTCCGGCGAGGATGCGCGCGACTTCAACTACATCATCCGCCATCGCGGTCGCAAGACCTTCTCGAACATGGACGCCAACGGCGTGCTGACGGGCACCTCCCGCAAGGTGCTGCGCGGCACGATCGACCTCGTCCACGGGTGCAAGGGCTCCGAGGGCTCCGAGCGCGAGACGGTGCTTCTGGCCAACCAGGGCGTGGACAACAAAACCGTCCCGACCATCCTGTGCGACGAGGACGACGTGGCGGGCAACCACGGCGCCACGATCGGGCACGTGCGTCCCGAGCAGCTGTTCTACCTCGGATGCCGCGGCCTTTCCCAGGAGCAGGCGGAGTCCCTGTTCGTGGCGGCGAAGCTCGAGGACGCCGCCCTTTCCGCACCGACTGACGACATCCGCGAGAACGTGGTGCGCCTCGGTTCCGCCCTCATCGATGGTTTCGAGGAGGAGATCGCATGATCGATATCGACGTGAATCCCTATAAGGCGGATTTCCCGCTGCTTGCGGGCAAGCCCGACATCGCGTTTCTGGACAGCGGCGCCACCGCCCAGCGCCCTGCCTGCGTGCTCGATGCGCAGCGCGCGTTCTACGAGACCATGAACGCCAACCCGCTGCGCGGCCTGTACTCGCTCTCCGTCGACGCGACAAGCATCACGCTGCGCGCCGCGTCGCCTTCTTCCATTACAGCTATTACGGCCCGGTCTTCAAATACTTTGTCGAGCAGGTCTTGAACGCCGAGTATCTCGACATGGGAGAGCCGACGCGCCGCACGCTCGAGATCGGCAGCCAGCACAGCAACGACTACGTCTGCGCGCCGTTCAAGCACATCATGGGCGCCTACATCGAGGCGCTCGATGCCGGCGCGGACGTGCTCATGCAGTTCACGGGCCCGTGCCGTCTGGGGTACTACGGCGAGCTGCAGGAGTCCATCCTGCGCGACATGGGCTACGACTTCGAGATGCTGAACTTCGCCAACGTGCCGAGCGGCTCGATGAAGGAGTACGCGGCGTACTGCAAGCGCGTGGTCAATCCGCACCTGTCCATCCCCGCGGGCGTGGCAAACCTGCTCGCGTGCCTGCACATGGTCGAGCGCATGGACAGCTACAACGACGCCTACCTGGCCCGCGCCGGCTTCGAAGTCGAGCACGGTAGCTTCGCGGCCGCCCAGAAGCGCTTTTTCCAAGACATGCGCGACGCTACGTGCGCGGCGGACATCGACGAGGCCTACCGTCGCGGCATGGCGGAGCTCGGCGGCATCGCCATCGACAAGCCGGCGGACCCCGTGCGCGTCGGCATCGTGGGCGAGTATTTCACCGCCCAGGACGCTCCGAGCAACCTGCACCTGGAGGACAAGTTGCTCGCCATGCACGTCGAGCTCGCCCGCGCGCTCAACATGACGAGCAGGCACCTGCACTACAACGAGCCCAACCTGCGGCGCAGCATCTCCGAGTACGTCGCCTACGACATGGGGCCCACGAGCACGCTCACCATCGCCGCGGCCAAGCGCTACATGGAGCAGGGGTTCGATGGCATCGTGCACCTCAAGTCCTCGGGCTGCACGCCCGAGATCGACGTCATGCCCGTGCTGCAGCGCCTCTCGCGCGACTATCACGTGCCCGTGCTGTTCCTCTCCTACGATTCGCAGACAAGCGATACGGGTCTGGACACGCGTCTCGAGGCCTTCTACGACATGATCGCCATGCGCAAGGCCCGCTGATCGCAGCCTGCCCCGCGTTCCGAGCGCGACGGCGCCGCCCGATCGCGACGAAAGGAAGAACCATGATCGAAGCCTATCTGGGAGTCGACACCGGCTCCATTTCCACCAAGGGCGTCATCATCGACGCCGACAAGAACATCATCGCCCGCTCCTACCTGTGGACCGAGGGTGATCCCACCGATGCCGCCCGGCGCGTGGTCGACGAGCTCGCTTCGCAGATCGACACCTCCGAGGTCCAGGTCGTGTCCGTGGGGACGACCGGGTCGGCCCGGCGCCTGGTGGGCGCCATGCTCGACGCGCAGGTGATCAAAAACGAGATCACCGCGCATGCGGTGGGCACCACCTTCCTGCATCCCGACGTCCGCACCATCCTGGAGATCGGCGGCCAGGACTCCAAGATCATCTGCGTCGAGGGCGGCATCGCCGTCGACTACGCCATGAACACGCTGTGCGCCGCGGGCACGGGCTCGTTTCTGTCCAGCCAGGCGCATCGTCTGGGCGTCGAGGTCGAGGAGTTCGGCGCCATCGCCCTGTCGAGCAAGAAGCCCGCGAACATCGCCGCGCGCTGCACGGTCTTCGCCGAAAGCGACCTCGTGCACAAGCTGCAGGTCGGCTATTCCAAAGAGGACATCATCGCCGGACTGTGCCGCGCCGTGGCGACCAACTATCTCAACAACGTGGGCAAGGGCAAAAAGATCGTCGCGCCGGTGGTGTTCCAGGGCGGCGTATCCAAGAACATCGGCGTGGTGCGCGCCTTCGAGGACGCGCTCGGCATGGAGGTCCTCGCTGACCCCGACGGCCATCTCATGGGCGCGTTCGGCGCCGCGCTGCTTGCGGCAGACGTGCCGACCTCGCAGCGCCGCCCCTTCGCCTTCGATGTCGACGACTTCGAGTTCCGCACGCGCGAGGTCGTCTGCAGCCGCTGCGCCAACCACTGCGAAATCATCTGCGTCTACAAAGATGACGACCTGATCGACTCGTGGGGCAATCGCTGCGACCGCGGAGCGATTCGAGTGGGTAAATAACCCCAGGGAAACACTGATTACCTGCTTTCGCGGAGGAGCCATGGAGATCAACGAGTATCTGCTCGCCTTTGCCACGAACCCCCTGGTCCAGCAAATCTTCTGGACCGTCGTACTCGGAGCGGCGACCATCATCGTCGCGCGCATCGCCGCGCGGGCGCTGCGCCATCTGCTCAACATGGACAGCAACCCGCTGCCCTCGTCGAGCATCATCGTCAACATCGTGCGCGCCGTGATCTGGATCGTCGGGGCGAGCATCATCATCGACGGGGTTTACGGATACAGCACCAACGCCATCTTCACCGCCCTCGGCGTCGGCGGTATCGCCGTGTCGCTCGGCTTCCAGGACACGCTGTCGAATTTGATCGGCGGTCTCCAGATGACGTTCATGGGCATCATCAAGCCGGGCGACAACATCGAAATCGGCACCGAGAAGGGCGTGGTGCAGGACATCTCCTGGCGCCACACCACGATCAAGGACCCGATGGGGCAGACCGTGATCGTGCCCAACTCGGTGATATCCAAGACCGCACTTGTTCACCTGCTGCCGGCCAACCGCGTGTCCGTGCCGTTCGCCGTGCCCCGCTACAAGGACGACGCCCACGAGGACCTCTCGATGGACGCAATCGCCGACAGGCTCATCGCGATGGCGCGCGAGGCGGCGGGCGGCATCTCGCCGGTCACCGACGGGCCTAAGGTCTTCTTCTCCGAGATCACCGAACTCGGCATCAAGGGGACGATCGTTCTGCAGGTCGAGGATCCGGGCAAGGTGTCGCTCGCGGCGGACGCCATCGTGCGCGCCATCGCCAGCGACATGGCATAGCCCGCCGCCTCAGGGGTGTGTACGGCTGGCAGATTCGGCCCCGGCCCGGCTGACCGGGCCCGCGATCGCGCGGTTACCGGCGGCACCCTCCGAACAGGTTGCGCGTGATCTGTCTTGTCGCCTCACGGCCGAACGTGCCCAAGATCTGCTTCGCGAGCTTGCCGATGCCCTTGATCATCCGCTCCTGCTGCTTCTCGCGAGCCCGCTCGGCACGCTCCGCCTCGCGCTCGGCCTCTCGCGCAGCCTTGGCGGCGGCGCGCTCCGCCTCTTTGGCCTTCTTCGCCTCGAACGCGGCCTTCTCCTTCTCAAGCGCCTCGCGCTCCGCCGCGAGCCTGTCGGCTTCCGCCTCGTCGCGCGCGGCCTCTTCAAGCTGCTCGAACGCGCTCTCGCGATCGAGCGCCGTGCCGTACTTGGCCATCAGGTCGCCTTGGCCTGCACATGCCTCACGAAGCGCCTCGTCGGAGGCCGCCGCCATCAGACATTGCGGCGGCAGAATCTTGGCGCGCTCCACGATCTCGGGCTGGCCTTCCGCGTTCAAAAACGACACCAGCGCCTCGCCCGTACCGAGCTCGAGGATCGCATCTTCGCTCTTGAACGCGGGGTTTGCGCGAAACGAGCTCGCCGCGGCGCGAACCGCCTTCTGCTCGGCGGGCGTGTAGGCGCGCAGGCCGTGCTGGATGCGGTTTGACAGCTGGGCGAGCACCTCATCCGGAATGTCGGAAGGGCTCTGCGTGATGAAGTACACGCCGACGCCCTTGGAGCGGATGAGCTTGACGACCTGCACGATCTTGTCGAGCAGCTCGCTCGGCATGTCGTTGAACAGCAGGTGGGCCTCGTCGAAGAAGAACACGAATTTCGGCTTGTCCAAATCACCGGCCTCCGGAAGCGTGTCGAACAGCTCGGAGAGCATCCACAGCAGAAACATCGCATAGATCTTGGGGCTCTGGATGAGCTTGGCCGCGTTCAGGATGTTGACATACCCCTCGCCGTTGGGCGCGCAGGCGAACCAGTCCGCCAAATCGAGCGCAGGCTCGCCGAAGAACACGTCGCCGCCCTGGTCCTCGATGGAGATGAGCGAGCGAAGTATGGCGTCGACCGACTGAGACGACACCTTGCCGTATGTCGACTCGTACTCCCTGGCGTGCTCGGCGGCGTAGTTGAGCATGGAGCGCAGGTCTTTGAGATCGATCAGGAGCAGCTGCTTGTCATCGGCGATGCGGAACACGATGTCCAGCACGCCCTCCTGCACCTCGGTGAGCTCAAGCAGGCGCGCAAGCATGGTGGGACCCATGTCGGACACCGTGATACGAACCGGAATCCCCTGTTCGCCGAGCATATCCCACAGTCGGACCGGACAGCCCGCATTGCTCCAGCCCTCGATTCCGAAGCGAGCGATGCGCTCCTGCATGTCCTCGGAGTCCTTTCCCGCCTCGCACACGCCGGTTATGTCGCCCTTGACGTCGGCCATAAACACGGGGACTCCGGCCCGCGCAAAGCCCTCCGCCATGACCTTGAGCGTCACCGTCTTGCCCGTTCCCGACGCGCCGGAAATCAAGCCATGGCGATTCGCCTGGTTCAGAAGCAGACTGACGTGCTTGTTGTCGGGCTCGGTACCTACGCCCATCCAGATTGCGTTCTCTTGCAGCATCGGCAGCTCCTCACTCGGCAGAATCGGACGGACCTTCGGCCTCCACCCTTAGGTTGCTCCATCCACAATAACAAGCCGTCGGCGCACCTCGTTGCCAATACCGAGGAGGTCAAATAGCGGTTTAGGCCGCGTTCCGCGGCGCAGCGTTTTGCGGGGGCGAGAGTCGATCAGCTCGCCCCCTTCGCCTCGGAGAGGCGGGTGCTGATGACACAAAATGGGCAATTTGGCACGCTAAGAGCCTTTGCTGACCCCCTTTAGCGTGTCAAACTGCCCGGTTTGTGTCATCGGCACCTCTTCACCCCTCTGGGAAACAATGTGCGGCGCACGATGGCCTTATTCTTTCGGAGCGGAACTGTCCGTACCCGCGCGATGCTTCATAATGCCGGCCTTGACGGCTGCGACATCTTTTCTGCTCACCATCATCCGGCGGCCTCGATTCGCGATGGCGTGCATAGGCGCGTCGACGTTGATGCCAAGCAGCATATTCGCGATCCAAAGGAAGAACAGCAGCACGAGGACGGGGATGACGCACGATGTGACCAACATGACCGCGACGCCCTCGATCAACCGGTTGACCTGGGCGAGCAGGTCCTCGCCGATGCTGCTCGCCGCGTCGACGACGGTTTCGGGCAGGCTCAGGATAAAGTCGATGGGGTTGTCGGCGCCCTCTTCGGCATCCGTTTCCTCCTGAGGCTCCTCCTCGATGGTGTAGGAGATCTCATAGGTCCTATCGATCATATCGGTCACGGCGACGCCCGCGGGAACCGTCGCCACGAGCACCGCGCCGAGGACGACCAGCTTTGCCGCCAGGCGCGCGAGCACGGTTGAAGCCCCCGACCGGCGATACAGCAGAATCGCCCCGATGAGGAACAGCAGCGCTAACGGGATGAGAACGCCGAACGTAGCGAACCCGAAGATAGTCAGCAGGTACTTCTCCAGATAGAGCACGCCCAAGATCAGCATGAGGTTCGAGCTCAGATCCATGAGCTTTTCGGCGATGGGCGTGCCGACGTCGTCGGGCACCGCCGTGATGGCGACCGAAGCGGCTGTCGACGCGGTGACCATGCCGAGCACGTTGGCCTTCTTCTCGTCAAGCGTCGCGATGGTCGACGCGAAGGTATCGGGTGACGAGAAGATCTCGCGCAGGGGAACGGCCGACACGATGCCGGCCACGATAAGCAGCGCGATCACGAAGAACTTGAACCGCATGATGGTGTCCATGGGACCAGCGGCAGCTTCGACGCCAAGTTCGCCCTCGCGCGTCACGATGACCGCGTCCTCAGGGATCTCGATAACCTGCAAATCATCTCGCTGCATAGCGCTCACCTCGTCGACGGTCGCACAAGTCCGGCTGCTGCCCTCCATCTTACCGGCACTGAAGCGCTCGCATCCCGATGAATCGAATCGTTTAGGCGAGGCCGCAAACGGCGGGGTGGGCTTAGCGCAAAAGCAGATGATCGAGGCGGAATCGGCTAGCACCCCCTAGGCCCCGCTCATTCATGAACGAGCGGGGCCGTTTTCGGCGTTTGCCCAGGATTCCATTGTTTGACACCCGTACTTTTTCATGAACGAACGGATCTCACGGCGACAGTGCGGCGCACAAAAAGCGCCCAGAGAGGACCCCGGGCGCACATCAGCCGATGAACCGGCGCTTCTTCAGCCCTGCAACATTGCCTGCAGGTCGTTCTCGGGCGTGGTGATGGCCGAAATGCCGTAGGTTTCCACCAGATAACGAAGCACGTTATCGGACACGAACGCCGGCAGCGTGGGCCCGAGGCGGATATCGCGGATACCCAGGTACAGCAGGGTCAGCAGCACACACACCGCCTTCTGCTCGTACCACGACAGCACGATGGATAGCGGCAGCTCGTTCACACCGCAGCCGAACGCCTCCGCCAGCGCCAAGGCCACCTGCACCGCGCTGAACGCATCGTTGCACTGCCCCATATCCATAAGGCGCGGCAGACCGGCGACCGTCCCAAGATCAAGGTCGTTGAAGCGGTACTTTCCGCACGCCAGGGTAAGCACGACGCTGTCGGCCGGCGTCTGCTTGACGAGCTCCGTGAAGTAATTGCGCCCCGGTCGCGCACCGTCACAGCCTCCGACCAAGAAGAAGTGGCCGATCTTGCCCTCGCGCACCGCATCGACCACCTGATCTGCCACGGAGAGCACGGCGTCGCGCGCAAAGCCCGTCGTCACCTTGGTGCCGCCGTTGATGCCCGTGAACTGGCGGTCTTCGGGATACCCGCCCAACTCGAGCGCCATCTCGATCAGCGGCGAAAAATCCCGCTCCCGATCGATGTGCACAAGCCCCGGATAGTCGACGACACCGGTGGTGAACACGCGGTCCCGGTAGCTCGCGCGCGGCGGCATCAGGCAGTTGGTCGTGAACAGCACCGGTGCGGGAATGCCTGCGAACTCCTTTTGCTGGTTTTGCCACGCCGTGCCGAAGTTGCCTTTGAGATGGGAGAACTTTTTGAGTTCGGGATAGCCGTGCGCCGGCAGCATCTCGCCGTGCGTATAGATGTTGATGCCGAGGCCCTCGGTCTGCTCAAGAAGGCACCGCAGGTCGTACAGGTCGTGACCGGACACGACGATAAACGGCCCCTTCTCGACCAGCAGCGGAACCTCGGTGGGAACAGGGGATCCGTACGTGGCGGTGTTCGCGAGATCGAGCATCTCCATGCAGAGGTAGTTCTTCTCGCCCACCTCGAGCATGACCGCGAGCAGCTCATCCGGTGTCGCCGCATCGTCGCCCACCGCGCGCAACGCCTTCATGAAGAACGCGTTCACCTCGTCTTTTGCATAGCCCAGCGCAAGCGCGTGATAGGCATACGCCGCCATGCCGCGGATACCGAACAGGATCAGGGACTTCAACGAGCGTATATCCTCGTCTGCATGCCACACGCGGTTCATGTCGTAATCCGACACCACAAAGGGAACACCCTCCGCGCATCGCGCCGATGCCGCCTCCGCCTGCTCGACATGGACGCGGTCGATGAGCTTCTGGAGCGCATCCCCGTCGAAGTTGACATTGGTGACGGTCGCGAACAGCCCCTCGATCACCAGATGCCACGCGCTCTCGGATACTCCTTCCGCCTCATCGCTCAGGCGCGCCAGCTCGATGAGCGCGCCCGTCAGCTCGTCCTGAAGATGAGCGACGTCGGCCGGCTTGCCGCATACGCCCGCCCTTCCCGTACAACCGCTGCAACCTGCCGTCTGCTCGCACTGGAAGCAGAACATCATGGGTTCGAATGCCATGCCAGAGCCCTCCTTGCTCTCGGGGGTCACCGTATCCGACCCCGCGCTTGCCCAGTTATACCGGGAGGGCTACGATAAGTATGTTGTCGCAACAACGAAATGGAACTCCGCATGAAGCACATCGCTCCCACACATGCCATGTTGTTCGAGGGCATCGATCCTTTGGACGCAGAGCGCATGCTCCCCTGCTTCGATGCCCATGAGCGCGCCTACGACAAGGGCGAAACGATCATGCACGCTGGAGGCATCACGCACAGCCTCGGCATCGTGCTGGACGGCAGCGTCAACATCGTCGCGAATCATATCTGGGGCGCGCGCGACATCTTCGTGCATGCGGAGGCGGGGCAGATGTTCGGCGAGGCGTACGCCGTCAGCGCGTCGAAGCTGCTCGTCGATGCCGTCGCAGCGGAACCGAGTCGCGTCTTGCTGCTCAACGCCGAGAAATTGCTGCACGTGTGCGGACAGTCCTGCCCCTATCACCACCGCATCATCCAAAACCTTGTGCGCATCGCCGCCCTGAAGAACATCGCGCTGTCGCGCCGCATCATGCACACGGCGCCCAAAACCATTCGCGAGCGCGTGCTATCCTACCTAGCGGAGCAGGCGCTCGAGCACGAAAGCCGCAGCTTTGCCATCCCCTTCTCGCGCGAGCAGATGGCCGGCTACCTCGGCGTCGACCGCAGCGCGCTGTCCGCCGAGCTCTCGAAGATGCAGCGTGACGGGCTCATCCGGTTCAAAAAGAACCACTTCGAACTGCTTGCATGATCGGTGGTACTTGCTGGGGCAGGCCACGCGAGATCGCAGGAGGTGACGATATGTTGCCGTCCCTGCGCGCTGAAACCGGGTATTATGCCGGAAATCCCGGCATAATACCCGCAGATTAATATTTAAGAATGGTTTTGCTTAGCTTGATTATATTGCTCAAAAAGAAAAGGGACTTTTGGGTACTTGTTCTGGGAACCGTCGGGAAGACCTATCGAACAGCAGCATATCATTATGCTTATAGTATGTTTTACTTGCTCTCAAATAGGCTCTACTCGCGCAATCCCGAAACATGTACCCAAAAGTCCCTTTTTCGTAGCGGGCAGTGCGCAAAGAGCCCCGCGGCACGCGCCGCGGGGCTCTCACTCGGGTCCAACACCCAAAATCTGCCAAGCAGCCGGTCGATTCTGCGGCCCGCAACGGCCGCGAACAACCCTACAGGCGCGCGACGACGGCATCTCCCATGGCGGCGGTGCCCAGCACGTTCTCCTCGGGCGTACCGGCATCAGCGATATCGCGCGTGCGCAGGCCATCATCGAGAACCGCGCCCACCGCGGCGCGAATGGCGTCGGCGGCCTCCCCCATGTCGAAGCTGTAGCACAGCATCATCTCAACGGACAGAATCTGGGCAAGCGGGTTCGCGACGCCCTTGCCCGCGATATCCGGCGCGCTGCCGTGGCTCGGCTCGTACAGGGCCACGCCGTCGCCCAGGCTCGCGGAGGCGAGCATGCCGAGCGACCCGGTGATCTGTGCCGCCTCGTCAGACAGGATGTCGCCGAACATGTTCTCGGTCACCACGACGTCGAAGTCCGCAGGGCGGTTGATGAGCTGCATCGCGGCGTTGTCCACCAGCACGTCCTCGAGCTCCACGTCGGCGTAGTCCTCGTCGTGGATGCGATGCACGATCTCGCGCCACATGCGGCTCGTCTCCAGCACGTTCGCCTTGTCCACGCTCGCCACCTTGCCGCGACGCTTGCGCGCCGCCTCAAAGGCCTGGCGGGCGATGCGCTCGATCTCGTACTCGCGATACTCGAGCGTGTCGTACGCGCGCTGGCCCGGCTTTCCGTCCGCACCCGAACCCTCTTCGTCATAGAAGCGCTCGCGACGCCCAAAGTACAGGCCGCCGGTGAGCTCGCGCACGATCATCATGTCCACACCATCGATGACCTCGGGTTTCAGCGTGGAGGCACCCGAAAGCGCCGAGAAGATCTGCACGGGGCGCAGGTTGGTGTACAGCCCCAGCTCCTTGCGGATCTTGAGCAGACCTTGCTCGGGACGCGGCGCGGTGGGATCGGTCGTGTCCCATTTGGGACCTCCCACAGCGGCAAGCAGCACGGCGTCGGAGGCGCGCGCGGCATCAAGCGTCTCGTCGGGCAGCGCGGTGCCGCATGCGTCGATCGCCGCGCCACCGATCAGGGCGTCCTCGCAGACAAACTCGACGCCGAACCTCTGACCCACGGCCGCAAGCACCTTCTTGCCCTCGGCCATGATCTCCGGCCCGATGCAGTCACCGGGCAGGCAGCAAATCTTGTAGCTCTTCTTCACGTTGCAGCTCCAATCAAGCGAGCTCGGGCCCGCGGAAAACGGATTGTCCATGAGCAAAAACGACCCCGTCCCAAAACGTACCGGATGGCATTACTGCGCGGCCAGCTTGGCGCGCGTGCGGTTGACCAGGCCGCCTGCCTCGATGATCTCGGCGATAAACGGCGGGAACGGCTCGGACGCAAACGCCTCCCCGGTATCGATGTTGGTGATGGTTCCGGTGTCGGTGTCGACCGAGACCCGCACGCCGTCGGCGATCGCGTCGACCGCCTCGGGGCACTCCAGAATCGGCAGCCCGATGTTGATGGCGTTGCGGTAGAAGATGCGCGCGAAGCTCTTTGCGATGACGCACGACACGCCCGCGGCCTTGATGGCAACCGGCGCATGCTCGCGGGAAGAGCCGCAGCCGAAGTTCTCCTCGGCCACGATGATGTCACCGGGCTTCATGCGCTCGACGAACGTGGGGTCGAGATCCTCCAGGCAGTGCGACGCCAGGTACGCATGGTCGGAGGAGTTGAGGTAGCGGGCAGGGATGATGACATCGGTGTCGATATCGCGTCCATAGCGGAACGCGGTGCCTTCAAAATGCATGAGCGGTCCTTTCGTACTCACGATCTGGGCGGGACGGGGCCCGTATGAAACAAGATGGCCCCGTCCCAAAAGGAATCATTACAGGTCGGATGGCGCGGCGATATGGCCGGCGACCGCGCTTGCAGCGGCGACCGCGGGACTTGCCAGATAAACCTCCGAGGTGGGATCGCCCATGCGGCCGACGAAGTTGCGGTTGGTGGTGGACACGCAGCGCTCGCCGGCGGCGAGGATGCCCATATAGCCGCCCAGGCAGGGACCGCACGTGGGGGTGGAGAACACGCAGCCGGCATCGATGAAGACATCGGCCAGACCCTCCGCCATGCACTTCTTGAAGACCGCCTGCGTCGCGGGGATCACGATGCAGCGGACGTTCGGGTTGACGGTGCGCCCGCGCAGTACCTCTGCGGCCGCGCGCATATCCTCGATACGGCCGTTCGTGCAGCTTCCGATGACGGCCTGATCGATGGCGATATGGGTGCTCTCGCTCACCGGATGGGTGTTGCCCGGCAGATGCGGCCACGCGACGCACGGCTTGATGTCGGCCGCGTCGATATGGATGACCTGCGCGTACTCCGCATCCGGATCGGCGTGGTACTCCACGTACGGACGCTGGCAGCGCCCCTCGAGCCATGCGCGCGCCACGTCGTCGACCTCCATGATGCCCGCCTTGCCGCCGGCCTCGATCGCCATGTTCGAGATGGTCATGCGGCCCTCCATCGACATGCTGCGGATGGCCGACCCGGTGAACTCCATGGCCTGGTACAGAGCGCCGTCGACGCCGATCATGCCGATGATGTGCAGAATGACATCCTTGGGCGTCGCGCCGTCGACAAGCTCGCCTTCGATCTCGAACTTGATGGTCGGCGGGACCTTGAACCAGCACCGTCCGGTCGCCAGGCCCACGCCCGCATCGGTGGAGCCCACGCCGGTGGAAAACGCACCGAGCGCGCCGTAGGTACAGGTGTGCGAGTCGGCGCCGATGATCAGGTCGCCCGGCACGACGGTGCCCGTCTCGGGAAGCAGCGCGTGCTCGATGCCCGCGCAGCCCTGCTCCCAATAGTGCGCCACCTTCTGCTCATGGGCAAAGTCGCGCATCTTCTTGGTCTGCTCGGCGCTCTTGATGTCCTTGTTGGGCGCGTAATGGTCGGGCACGAGGCACACGCGGTCGCGGTCGAACACCTCGGTCGCGCCGAGCTCGCGGAACACGTCGATGGCGATGGGCGCCGTGATGTCGTTGGCCAGCACGATGTCGACATCGCACTCGACGAGCTGGCCGGGACGGACCTCATCGAGTCCGGCATGGGCCGCAAGGATCTTCTCGGCCACGGTCATAGGTCTTGGCATTGGTTGCATCCCTTTCTGTGATCTGACGTTGCGTGTCGCCTGCCGTTAGGCGGCGCTGGCTTCTGCCTCGCGCTGATCGGAGATCAGGCGGTTCAGGGCGTTGATGTAGGCCTTCGTGGAGGACACGATGATGTCGTTATCGCTGCCGCGGCCGATGTAGACCTCGCCGTTGGCGGCGGTCACGCGCACCGTGACCTCGCCCAGCGCATCGATGCCGCGGGTGATGGACTTGATGGAGAACTCGGACAGGTCGTTGTCCACGGCCACGATCTGGTCGACCGCCTTGTAGACGGCGTCGACCGGACCGGTTCCGTAGGCGGCGACGGTATGCTCGGTGCCCTCTTCGTCGACCAGCGTCAGCGTCGCCGTCGGCGTCAGCGGGAAGCCGCAGGACACCTGCACGGCGCCCAGCGTCCAGATCGCGGCGCTCACGCGCTCGCGCTCGTGGACGATAGACTCCAGGTCCTCGTCGTACACTTCCTTCTTCTTGTCGGCGACCTCGAGGAATGCCTGGTAGATACCCTCGAACTCTTCGTCGGTAAACGTATAGCCCAGCTCTGCCATGCGATGGCGCAGCGCCGCGTGGCCGGAGCGCGCGGACAGGATGATCTGCGAGCCGGCGGCGCCGACGTCGGCGGGGTCGATGATCTCGTAGGTGTCGCGCGCCTTGAGGACGCCGTCCTGATGGATGCCCGAGGAATGGGCGAACGCGTTGGCGCCGACGATCGCCTTGTTGGGCTGAACCATGATGCCCGTGATGGAGCTCACGAGCTTGCTCGCATGGGTGAGCTCCTGCGTGACGATGTCGGTGTGGGCGTCGAGTTCGGCACCGTGCATGCGGATGGCCATGACGACCTCTTCGAGCGAGGTGTTGCCCGCGCGCTCGCCCAGGCCGTTGATGGTGCACTCGATCTGCGTGGCGCCGTTGCGCACGCTTTCGAGCGCCAGGGCGGTCGCCATACCAAGATCGTTATGGGTATGGACGGAGATAGTGACGTCTTCGATACCGTCCACGCGCTCGCGCAGGTCGCGAATGCGCGCGCCGAACTCCCACGGCATATTGTAGCCCGTGGTATCGGGGATGTTCACGACCGTGGCACCCGCCTTGACGGCCGCCTCGATGATGCGCACGAGGAAGTCCTGATCCGCACGACCGGCATCCTCGGCGTAGAACTCGACATCGTCCACGAAGTTGCGCGCATGCTTGACCGCATGGACGGCGCGCTCGATGGCCTCTTCCTCCGTGAGGCGCAGCTTGTCGCGCAGATGGGAGGGCGACACGCCCAAGCCGGTATGGATGCGCGGACGCTTGGCGGTCTTGAGCGCCTCGGCTGCGACCTCGATATCCTTGTCGACCGCGCGCGTCAGGCCGCACACCGTGCACTTGTCGCCCGCGATGCGGCCGATCTCGGCCACGCTCTTGAAGTCACCGGGGCTCGAGATGGGGAAGCCTGCCTCGATGACATCGACGTTCATGCGAATAAGCTGACGGGCGATGATGAGCTTTTCCTCGGTGTTCATGCTTGCGCCGGGCGACTGCTCTCCGTCGCGCAGCGTCGTGTCGAAGATGGCGATCTTGCGGGTCATGGGTTCCTCCTGTGCTCGTGGTCGTATGCTGTGCCTGCAGGAGGTGGCACCGATTGCGGTTGCGCAAGATACGCAAAAGCACCCCGTCGCGCGTCACGCCCTGCAAGGCGTCGGTCAGATGCGCGATGGGGTGCTTCTGGAAGTGCCGGCTTATGCCATTCGTGCCATACGAAGGACCCTAGCGCGCATCGGCGGCTAGTAGGAGCGCTAGGGATAGGGACTGAGCAGCAGAGGCGCTCGCGCGCGAAGCCATGCTGTACTCCCTTGTTGCCATGCGTTCCGTCCTTTCGTAGGCGAATGTATTGCAGTTTAGCAAACTAAAGCGCTCATGCAAGCTACAATCCCGTAAACGGTCTGCGCGGCGCCTCTGGCAGCCCAGCGCGGGATGCCTAGGCGCGCCGAGGGGGCATCGGCAGGACATCGGCCTTCAGCCGGCCCGATGCCTCCGTCCGAACGATGCCGCCTCGCCCCACTCCCCGATCGCACGATATGATGGTGCCGCACCACCGGAACGAGGAGGCCACCATGATCGACCTGCGCAGCGACACCCTCACCAAACCGACGCCCGAGATGCTCGAGGCGATTCTCGACGCCCCGCTCGGCGACGACGACCGAACCCATGAGCTCGGCCGAGGTGAAGACCCCACGGTCAACGAGCTCGAGGACCTCGCCGCACAGGTCACCGGCAAACAGGCCGCGGTCCTCATGCCGTCGGGCAGCATGGCGAACACCGCAGCCGTGCTCGCCCAGGCAAAACCGGGAAGCACCCTGCTGGTGGATGAGCAGCAGCATCTGCTCATCAGCGAAAAATACCTGTTCGACCCCGACTTCGGACGCATGAAGTTCCAGACCTACCGCCACGACGAGCACGGCCAGCCCGACCTCGCCGACATCGAACGGCATCTCGATGCGGGCGGCATCGACCTCGTCTGCGTCGAGAACTCGCACAACTACGCGGGCGGGGCCGTCGTCTCGCTCAAGCGCCTCGCCGCCATCCACGAGCTCGCAGGGAACCATGGCGTCCCCGTCCACATGGACGGCGCCCGCATGTTCAACGCAACCGTCGCCCTCGGCATCGCCCCCGCCGAGCTGTGCGCATCCGTGGATACCCTTATGTTCTGTCTGTCCAAAGGGCTCTCGGCCCCCGTCGGCTCGATCGTCTGCGGAGACCAGGGCACCATACTGGAGGTGCGCCGCATGCGCAAGGCGCTCGGCGGAGCCATGCGACAGGCCGGCGTCATCGCCGCGCCGGGACTCTACGCACTGCGCCACAACATCGACCGCCTGGCAGAGGACCATGCAAACGCCCGCGCATTCGCCGATGCGATCCTCGGCCTTCCGCATACGCATATCGTGGGCGATGTCGTCACCAACATCGTCGTGATAGACGTGAGCGACCTGGTCGATGATCCGCTGCGCTATTGCGAGCTTGCCGCCCAACGGGGCCTTATCATCCGTCCGGTCATGAAGCGCTACATCCGATTCGTCTTCTACCGCGGCATCACGCGCGACGAGGCCCTCGAAGCAGCCGCCATCGTGCGCGAACTCGAAAACGAGCTCGCGGGCTGACCTGCTCCCGGCAACGCGCGGAGCGGGTCGAGACGAATCGGCCCGCTCCACCCTCTCGGACCCCGCTTATTCATGAATAAGCGGGGTCCTTTTCGACGTTTGCCCAGGATTCAAATTTCTGACACCCCTCTTCATTCATGAATGAAGAGGGGTGTCGTCGTTGGCCGCGCACAGAAAAGCGCCCGAGGGGAGACCTCGGGCGCACATCGGCCAACCAATCAGAGCTTCTAGCTCTCACGGATGATGGTATCGGGGCGCTGCTTGACCTCGGGACGCAGTTCGACGCCGAGTCCCGGCCTCTCGGGCAGACCGACATCACCGCCATCGATCTGGGGAAGCGCATCCGCCAGATCCTGATACCACGTCGCGAGGTTCGCGCGCACCACCTCTTGGAACATGGCCGTCGGTGCATACATGCCCAGATGCAGGCCCGCCCACAGCTGGACGGGGCCGGTGCAATCGTGCGGCGCGATGGGGATGTTGAAGCTCTCCGCCAGCGCGGCGATCTTACGCCCTTCCGTCAAGCCGCCGCACCAGCCCAGGTCGAGCATCGCGTAGTCGACCGCCTGCTCGGCAAGCAACCGGCGGAACACCGGTGCCGAAGACAGCGTCTCGCTGCCGCAGATCGGGGTCCGCGTCCCGGCGCGAAGGTCTCGAAGCTGCTCGACGTCGTCCATCTTGCACAGCGGATCCTCCGCCCAAAAGACGTCCACCTCCTCGAGCGCCTGGCAGATCCTGCGCGCCGCCGGCACGCTCCACAGGCTGTGCAGCTCGCACATGACCTCCATCTGGTTGCCCACCGCGGCGCGAATCTTGCGGAACGGCTCCATGCCCGCCTGCAGATCCTCGTCGGAGATCCACATACCCTGGGTCGCCTTCGCATACGGATCGAACGGCCAGATCTTCATCACGCGATAGCCTTCCGCGAGCAGGCTCTCGGCGAGCTTGCCCGCATCGCGCGTGAAGGCGATTTGATCGTCATAGGGACCGCGCATGCCGTCGGCATCGGTGATGACGCGACGGGCGTTCCCCGAGTCGTAGGCGCTGCTGCTCGCGTTGAACGAGTAGCCCGAGCACGTGTTGTACACCGGAAGCGAGGTCCGAGAGGCGCCGCCCAGGGCCTCGTACACCGGAATGCCGGCGCGTTTGCCGAACAGGTCCCACAGGGCGATATCCACCGCGCTCGCCGCGCGGACCTCTGCGCTGGCGCTATGGAAGCCCACGTAGGGCGTCAGCAGCGTGCGCGAGATAAACTCAATGCGACGGGCATCCTGGCCAATCAGCCAATCGGCCAGCTCGCTGTGCACAACCGCCTCGATCGCCGCGGCGCCGCGCCACGCCTCGCCCAAACCGACAAGCCCGTCGTCGGTCTCGACCTCGACCCATATGCAGTTCGGATACTGCTCTACGCGAATTGTTCGCAATGTGGTAATGATAGCCATGGCCGTTCCTCCGTCGTCCGCGTCTCGAACCGAAGCGCATCATCAGCACTCCCTTTCATCCGTTCTATAGAGAAGCCACGCACTCGTCATCGGTACGAAATACACATTCGATAAACGGCAGCAACAGATATGGCAAAGGGACCACGGAGTAAGGGCTTCCGCAGGAGCACCCCGGGTAGGAAGCCGGCCCCACGGGGGCGCTTGGTGGCACGGCTTACCGGCCCGCAGCCCACTGCGGAGGGTTCTGGCCGAGCGTTCGCTGAAAAATCGACGTTTTGAGCGCATCGATTTCAAACTCGAACAAAACGGCATCTTCGAGCCGATGTTTCCGCAGGTCACAGCCATTCAACGGATGCGATTTTCAGGGCCTTCCAAATCCACTCACTCATAACGTCGATTTTTCAGCAATTCTGTACGGCTGAATCTCCGCTGGGCGTCCTCCCAGGACGCGAGCGCAAGGCCGCTTTATGCTACCCGCCGCAAAAGCAATTGTTCAGTGTTTCCCTAACGCAGGGGGGCGGGTATCTGAAAGATGCCCGCCCCCATCCGAGAGGTATCAGGTTAGTTGCGCTCAGCCCGATCGGTTGCCGTGTCGTACACGTTCTCGCGCATCACCAGGTCGCGCACGGCGTTCCACTGGTCGCCGGATTCGAACAGCGAGGAGTTCAGCTGCGTGATCGAACCGCCGCTCGCATCCGACAGGAGCTGCTCGAGCATCGTGCGCTCAAAGCTGTAGATGTCGGTCTCGTATTCGCTGTCGTACTGCTCGTGAACCGTGATGTTCACCGTATTGAGGTCCTCGTAGACCGACAGTGCCGCCACGGCGTCGTAGACGATCGCGCGGTCGAGAGCGTCGCCATCGATGTCCTCGCTCACATTGCTGTAGCGCACGTTGAAGCTGTCGCCGTTCTCTTCGACGCCGGAGCTATCAACATAGGAGCCGAGCGGAAGGCTCTCGAACAGCTGCACCTTGGTCGTGCCGTTCCCCGTATAGGACTTCAGCGTATCGATCGAGTTGTTGGCGATCTCGTTGTCGAGCGCCGTCGTCGCCTCCCACTCCCGCTGATCCTCAGGGTCGTCGAATTGCGGGGTCTGGGCCTGCGTTTGGGACTGGGTGTTCGACGACGTGGCCGCATCACCGCTCGTCGAGTCGCCCTGCGAGGTCTGCGGGCTCTGGTTCTGTTGCTCGCGCCACTGCTGCTCTGCCTGGGCCTCGGCGACATCCTCCTGATGATCCAGCATGGGATCGATCACAAACTCGAACAGGCCGAGCACCGCGGCGATCAGGGCAACGGCGACGATGCCGAGCACGAGCGGCCATTTGGCCCGCGACTTGGGCGCCTGGTGCTGTGGGCCCTCAGAGGCCGCAGAGGATGTCGGTGGAGTCGGTCCTCGAGGCGTCTCGGATTTCACCGCGGGCGCAGCCATGACGACCGTCGGTTCCGTCTCGGGAAGCACGGTCGTCGGCGCCTCGACGGGCTCATCGGTGCCGGCACCTCCCGACAGCACGTCATCGATGCTTGGCACGCTTTCCTTCGTGCGCGCCATCGCCTCTTCTTCAGACAGTCCCTGGGCAAGATAATCCTCGTAGCGCGCCACGAGATTGCCGTAGATCTCTTCCTTGAGCTCGATGTTCTCTTCAGTGAGAACCCTACCCTGGAACAGATGCTCAACGTACATACGAAGCTCGTTCATCGTCTGTCCCCCTCCTGTTTCAGCAGCCTATCGATAATATTGCGAACACGAACCCAGCGCTTCGTCGCTTCGGTGAGCTCATCGCCACCCGAAGGGGTAACCCGATAGTACTTGCGTCGGGCGCCTTGCGACTCATCCCCCCAGTAACTCTCAACGTACCCTTGATTCTCCAAGCGCTTGAGGCTCGTGTACAGCGAGGGCTCTTTCATTTCGTATTCTCCCCCGCTGGCCGTGGCGATCTCTTTGAGGATCTCATAGCCATAGCTGTCACCACTCGAAAGCGTGCACAAGATGATGGCGTCGATATTTCCGCGAATGAGATCGCTTACCGCATCCCTCGTGGACATTGCGTCACCTCCCGTCGGATACGTGCTTTCTGACAGCTCCAATGTAGCACAGATTACTTTGTGTGTTGATATACATGTTCACGCAGAGATAAACGGTAGATTAGGCAAGGTAAACGGTAGGATTTCGAAAGAACGTTCTGAAACGGGGCCATTTGCCCACAAGTGCACCAAAAAAAGCCCGGTACCGCGAACGGTACCGGGCTTTCAGCAACACCGGAAATGTAAAGTGCTAAACGCTACTCCTCCATGAAGTTGCGCTGGACAGCGGAGTCGACCTTGACGCCGGGGCCCATGGTGGAGGTCAGCGTGATGCTCTTCACGTACTTGCCCTTAGCGGAAGCGGGCTTGACGCGCAGGATCTCCGTGTACAGAGCGGCGTAGTTCTCAACGAGCTTCTGGTCGTCGAAGGAAACCTTGCCCAGGGGCACGTGGCAGATGCCGTAGCGGTCAGCGCGATACTCGACGCGGCCGGCCTTGAGCTCGCTGACCATCTTGGCGACATCCATGGTGACGGTGCCGAGCTTGGGGTTCGGCATCAGGCCACGGGGGCCGAGGATCTTACCGATGCGGCCGACCTTCGCCATCATGTTCGGGGTGGCGATGGCGGCGTCGAAGTTGATCTCGCCCTTCTGGATGTCAGCGATCAGCTCGTCGGAACCGATGACGTCGGCACCGGCCTCACGAGCCTCGTCAGCCTTGGCGCCCTCGGCGAACACGGCAACGCGAACGGACTTGCCGGTGCCGTGAGGCAGGGAGATGGAGCCACGGATGTTCTGGTCAGCCTTGCGGGTGTCGATGCCCAGACGGAAGTGAGCCTCAACGGTCTCGTCGAACTTGGCGGGAGCGAGCTCCTTGACCAGCTTCACGGCCGCAAGCGGCGTGTAGAGCTGAGAACGATCGACCTTCTCCGCAGCTGCGCGGAACTTCTTACCATGCTTAGCCATGATTCTTACCTCCTGTGGTGAACGGGCACGAGCCCTCCCACATCGATGTGCGCCCTATTGCGCAAAAGCAGGCGCGACCGAATGCCGCGCCTGCAAGGAAAGCAACTTACGCGTCGGCGATGGTGACGCCCATGGAGCGGGCGGTGCCGGCGACGATCTTCTTGGCGGCCTCGATGTCGTTGGCATTGAGGTCCGGCATCTTGATCTCGGCGATCTTGGTGAGCTGCTCCTGCGTGAGCTGGCCAACCTTGTCGCGCTGCGGAACGGCGGAGCCGCTCTTGAGCTTGAGCTCCTTCTTGATCAGGTGAGCCGCAGGAGGGGTCTTGCAGACGAAGTCGAAGGAGCGATCCTCGAAGACGGTGATCTCGACGGGGATGATGTCGCCCTGCTTGTCAGCCGTAGCGGCGTTGAACGCCTGGCAGAACTGCATGATGTTGACCTGAGCGGCACCCAGGGCAGGACCGACGGGAGGAGCGGGGTTCGCAGCGCCAGCGGGAATCTGGAGCTTGATGACGGTGGCAACTTTCTTCTCAGCCATGTCAAACCTTCCTAAACACGAACGTGTGAACAAGTGCTATATCGTCAGCGCGAACCCGTTAGAAGCACACCATCCGGTGAGCGGCCGGATGACGAAGCGTGCACGCGCGAACGGACAACCTAACCGATGACCGTGATCTGGTCGAACGAAAGCTCGACCGGCGTCTCACGGCCAAAGATGAGCAGCGTGACCTTGACCTTGCCGGACTCGGCGTTGACCTCAGACACCTTGCCGTCGAAATCGGCCAGAGGACCGGAGATGACCTTGACGGCCGTACCGACCTCGATGGCGACCGACGTACGCTTGGGAGCGCCGCCCTTGGCGGACTTGCGCATCATCTTGTTGTACTCATCGCGGGAGAGCGGAGCGGGCTTGCCGTTGGCGCCCAGAAAACCGGTCACGCCGGGGGTGTTGCGAACGCAGGTCCAAGCATCATCGTCCATCTCCATGCGGACCAGCACATAGCCCGGGAAGATCTTCGAATCCTTGGTCTCGCGCTTGCCGCCCTCTTTGATCTCGGTGACGCGCTCTACCGGAATCTCGATGTTGAAGATACGGTCCTGCATGCCCATGGTCTCGATGCGATGCTCGAGATCGGACTTGACGCGGTTCTCGTATCCGGAATAGGTGTGAACTACGTACCAACGCTTAGACATGAACTACCCCCTCAGTCCCGACAAGAGCAGAAGGCCCTCACCAATGACAACATCGAGGACGGCGATCACGATACCAACGACAACGAGCGAAACGACGACCGCCACGGAGTAGTTGATGAGCTCCTTCTTGGACGGCCACACAACGCGCTTCATCTCGGAGCGGATGGAGCCAAGGTACTTCTTTGCACGGACGATGATACCCGGCTTGGCGTTCTTGGCCTTGGTGGTCTTCTTGGAAGCCTTCTTCGACGTCTCAGGGGCCTTCTCGCCCTTCTTGAAGAGAGACTTCTTCTCCTCCTTCTGAGGAGCGGCCTTCTTGGCATCCGCCTTCTTGCCGGCTGCCTGCGCAGGCTGGGCCTTAGAAGCAGCAGGAGAAGCCTGGTTGCTCTTCTTCTTGGACTTCTTGTTGGCCATGACGTTTACCTCCGGCCTAAACCACCTAGACATTAGAAACCGTAAGCCTCACAAGGAGGCTTACGGATTACAAACTGGCACGCCAGGAAGGACTCGAACCCTCAACACTCGGTTTTGGAGACCGATGCTCTACCAATTGAACTACTGGCGTATGTACGTGAGACTAGCGAGTCTCTTTGTGCACGGTGTGACGACGGCACCAGGGGCAATACTTCTTGATCTCCATGCGATCAGGCATGTTTGCCTTGTTCTTGGTCGTCGTATAGTTGCGACGCTTGCACTCGGTGCAGGCAAGTGTAACGAGAGTACGCATGTATCTAATAACCTCCATTTACCGTCCCCTGCGGGCACGGTGGAACATTTAACCGCAGATACGGAAGTGTGTCAATGCTCCTTTGAAATCTGGTGGACATCTGCAAATTCGTTACACAACCTGTACAAAGGAGTAGACAAGAAAAACCCGGCTCCCCCGAAAAGGAGCCGGGTTCAAGAAGCAAATCAGCTACGACTAACCGAAGTTACTCGATGATGGTGCTGACGACGCCGGAGCCAACGGTGTGGCCACCCTCGCGGATAGCGAAGCGCAGGCCCTCCTCCATGGCGATCGGGTGAATGAGGTCGCCCTCGATGGTGATGTGGTCACCAGGCATGGCCATCTCGGTGCCCTCGGGCAGCTTGACGGAGCCGGTCACGTCAGTGGTACGGAAGTAGAACTGCGGACGGTAACCATCGAAGAACGGGGTGTGACGGCCGCCCTCCTCCTTGGTGAGGACGTAGACCTCGCCGGTGAACTTGGTGTGCGGGTGAACCGAACCGGGCTTGCAGAGAACCTGGCCGCGCTCGATCTGCTCACGCTTGATGCCGCGCAGCAGGATGCCGACGTTGTCGCCAGCCTCGCAGAAGTCCATGGTCTTGCGGAACATCTCGATGCCGGTAGCAACGGTGGACTGGGTCTCCTTGATGCCGACGATCTCGACGGGCTCGTTGAGCTTGAGCTGACCGCGCTCGACACGACCAGTAGCAACGGTACCACGGCCGGAGATGGTCATGACGTCCTCGACAGCCATCAGGAACGGCTTGGCGTCGTCGCGCTCGGGGGTCGGGATGTACTCGTCAACAGCCTTCATGAGCTCGCGGACGGAATCCATCCACTTCTCCTCGCCGTTGAGGGCGCCCAGAGCGGAGCCGCGGACAACGGGGATGTCGTCGCCGGGGAAGTCGTACTCAGAGAGGAGCTCACGGGTCTCCATCTCGACGAGGTCGATAAGCTCCTCGTCGTCAACCATGTCGCACTTGTTCAGGAACACGACGATGTAGGGCACGCCGACCTGACGGGCGAGCAGGATGTGCTCGCGGGTCTGGGCCATGGGGCCGTCGGTGGCAGCGATGACCAGGATAGCGCCGTCCATCTGAGCAGCACCGGAGATCATGTTCTTGATGTAGTCAGCGTGGCCGGGGCAGTCGACGTGAGCGTAGTGACGCGTAGCGGTCTCGTACTCGACGTGAGCGACGGAGATGGTGATGCCGCGCTCGCGCTCCTCGGGAGCCTTGTCGATGTTCTCGAACGCGGTGAAGTCGGCCTTGCAGCCCTCGGTCTCGGAGAGAACCTTGGTGATGGCAGCCGTCAGCGTGGTCTTGCCGTGGTCAACGTGACCGATGGTGCCGATGTTAACATGCGGCTTAGTGCGCTCGAACTTTTCCTTGGCCATGAAGCCTCCTCCTTAAAGGTGTCCCCGGCGGGACGTACCAATAAACTTAGTGGCTCCCCTAGTATATAGGAAAGCCACCGTGTTACCTGGGTAGCGGTGACTGGATTCGAACCAGTGACGCCACGGGTATGAACCGTGTGCTCTAACCAGCTGAGCTACACCGCCGTACTGGAGCCTGCGACCGGACTTGAACCGGTGACCTCCTCGTTACCAACGAGGTGCTCTACCGACTGAGCTACACAGGCGTGAACGGGTGGGAGCTATAGGATTCGAACCTATGTAGGCATAGCCAACGGGTTTACAGCCCGTCCCCATTAACCACTCGGGCAAACTCCCATGTGTTCACGCGCTCGGAACGGCTGGCCGCTCCGTTGCGCAGGAAGGATATTACGACGCTCGGGGGCCGGATGTCAACGCAAAGTTGCTTAATACACGCCACCGGGCGTATCCTATTTCTGTCACATAGGCGTCTACCTGCGGTTTTAGCGGCACTTTATCATGGTGAGCTTGTGAAGACGCAGGATTCCTGACGAGTGCAAATTGGGGACGTACCTTCCGCTTGCACTTTTGCAAACTGGGGACACCCCTTCTGCTTCTGCGTCTGGGATGGGTTGTTTGGGGACGGGTTCATTTCAACCCATCCCGTCGCCCGCGCCCGTCTCCCACGGCCTGCCCTCTGCCATTAGGGATGGGCGCTCATGGCAGACAAGTTGCTCGACCGACCGGTGAGCCCTGCTTCGATGCTCGAGCCCCCCGACGAAGGTCCAGCGTTCCGGATCCGCCTCGATTTCATGACTGGTTCATGACCGTTTCATGACTTGATGCGAATGGAATACAGCGACAGGGATCTTTTCGCGCCCACTTCACCATATTTACTGGCGATTTACTGGCACTTCTTATTAACACTGGCAACAAAAAAAAACAGGCCAGACCGTTTACCGTGTCTGACCTGCTGTTTTCTATGGAGCCAGCGACAGGAATCGCCGCGCGCTTACGCGCGCTCAGACCGCTGCGGCGGCTGCGCCGCCTTGCGCACTTCGCTGGGCAATGCTCCGCATTGCCTCAGCTCCGTGCCCGCAACCGGGTTCGATCCCTGTCGGCCCGCAAAAGAAGCGAGCCCGGCGCTACAAGAGCACCGGACTCGCCATCCATCCTATGGAGCCAGCGACAGGAATCGAACCCGCAACCCAATGATTACAAATCATTTGCTCTACCGTTGAGCCACGCTGGCACGCTTGGCGCTTGCGCGCGAAGCTTCTTCAGGATACTGAAACCCCTCGAATCCGGCAAGACTTTGAAGCGTCATCCCAGAATAACTTCCGCTGCTCCACCATACTCGCAGCAGTCCAACGGAGGTCATGAAAGAGTGCGGGCTGAGGTCGTGGGAACCGCCACATCCATGCTGGCCTGACAGGAGTACGGGCATATCGAGAGTACGTCCCCGCCATTCCACGATGGATAGGTTGATACGAACACGTCCCCAGCCAACCCGTCCCCAACCAACCGCGTCTGGCGGCTGGAGGCGTAGCGGCTTGAGCTCTTGTGCGAAGCGATCGCCCCAGCGAGCCGCCCGAAAACCGTGTATACGAGTTTGTCACTGTTTTTCGGTGTCGTTCCTCCACATGCGCCACAGCCCCCGACGTTTCCGCAGGAAACAACTGGGAGAATGTCGAGGGGTATGCCGCATGTGGGGAAAGGGCACCGAAAAACAGTGACAAACTCAGCCTATGTCTCCGGTGGGTTTTACTTTGGGCGATTTTTTATGCACGGTCTTTCTCGCCAACTGCGGGTTTATCAGGGCTTTATACATGGAATTCCGCCATGCCAACGGGCCGGCAAAATGGGTCGAAACGAACCCGTCCCCAACCAACCCAGAAACGAACCTGTCCCCAACCAACCCATTTCCTATCGGAAGCTGTTGCGGAGCGCCTCCAGACGCGCGAGAGACTCGGGCGACAGGCGTCCTCCCAGCGTCATCTTGATCTTGGGGGCCTCCTCCGCCTCGCGCACGTCCTCGTCGACGTGACGAAGCTCCTCCACGAAGATGCGGGCCGAGATGCGCGCCACGCCTTTCCCCATCACGGTCGCCTGAATCGTGCCGTCGCTGGTGACCACCGTGCACGCACGGCCCGCCTCGCGGGCATCGGTGCACAGCTGCTGAACCACCGTGTCGGCCGATACGCCCGTGGGTGAGAACTCGATGCGCACGCCCGCCTGAGGCAGATTGGGCCGGTCGGCCGAAACGTTGCCGGCGCCGTCGAACACGATGACCGGTTCGTAGCGGCGGCCGGCGAACGCCGCGACGTCGGCGATCAGCGCCGTGCGCGCGCGGTCGTACACATCGTGCGAATAGGGGTCGTCCGACTTGTCGAAGATAAGCTGCTCGTAGCGCGGCGTCGCATGGATGACGTTGTAGCCGTCTACGACCAGAAGCTCGCGCTTCCCGCTCACGTTCGACCCGCGCGGCACGTCGGGCGTCGAGAAGGCCGAGGCGAACGCGTTGCCCACGCCGTAGGTGCTCGCATCGACGAACTTTTGCGCCGACCCCTCGCCGAAGCGCTTCGCCTTGGCCTTGGCCCGGTTCTTCTTGGTCATGGGCTACTCGCCCGCCCCGTCGACGAGCACGGCGCGGTTGCGGCGCATCCACTCGAAGCTGAGAGCCGTCGCCGCCTGGGCGACATTCAGGCTCTCGGTCTCGCCGCGCTGGGGAAGCTTGGTCAGGAAATCGCACGTCTGGAGCACCAGGCGGGAGATGCCCTCGCCCTCTGAGCCCATGACGAGCGCGACCCGGCCCTCGAGCGGAGCGTCCCAGCACACCTGCTCGGCGTGTTCGGAGGCGCCGCACGCCCAAAAACCTGCCTCCTTGAGGTCCTCGAGCGCACGCGCGATGTTGGGAACCTGGGCGATCGGCAGATGCATGACCGCACCCGCGCTCGTCTTATAGGTCGCAACCGTGACCTCGGCGGCGCGCTTGTTCGCGATGACGACGCCCGCGGCGCCGACGACCTCGGCCGAACGCACGATTGCGCCGAAGTTGCCCGCGTCGGTCACATGGTCGAGCACGAGCACCAGCGCCGGACCGTCGCCGGCGCGCGCGATGATGTCCGACAGGTCGGCGTACGGGTACGAGCCGACCTCGAGCACGATGCCCTGATGCGCACCATGGCTCGAGATGGCATCGAGCTGCTCGCGCGCAACGTAGCTGACAGGCGCGTTCACCGAGCGCAACGCCTCGATGATCTGCGTCAGGACGACATCTTTGCTCGAGCTCTCCGCAACCAGCGCGCGCTTGACGGGATAACCCGTGCGCAGCGCCTCGATGGCTGCGCGGCGGCCTTCGAGATACGAGCCCGCCGGCGCATGGGCGGGTTGGGCAGCGCGAGCAGGGCGCGTCGCTCCCCCGGAGCGCTGGCCGCCCTTGCCGGGATGCGCCTGGCTGCGTCCGCCCGGGCGCTGTCGCCCAGCGGCCTCGCGCTGCCTTTCGGGCCCCTTGCGGTTCGCACCGCGCCCTCCGCGAGCTTCGGGGCGCTGTCCCTTGTTGTTCTGCTGTCGTGCCATGCGGCTCCCATCTGACTCTCATCGTTATTCGACCTTGCAGTATAGATGAGACGTCCTCGACGCCGGCACGTTGCGCAGATGTTCCACGGTTGGGAACGACGTCGGAGCCCTAAAAGGACGGCAGGGGCTTCGCAATCGAGACCCCTGCTCGCAGATGATTAAAGATGGCCCCGTCCCAAAAGGTGACGCTAGAGGTGCTTGATGCGCGATCCCGCGGCGGTGTCCTCGATCATGAGGCCCATGTCGCGAAGCTGGTCGCGAATCGCGTCGGCAAGCTCCCAGTTCTTGGCAGCGCGCGCCTCGGCACGGGCGGCAAGGATCTTCTCCGCGGCCTCGTCGACGTCATCGCCCGTATAGCCGACAAGCCCGGCGGCGACGCCGAGCAGGCCGACCGGCAGCTCCTCTTCCGGCTTCGGCAGCTCGATGCCCAGGATCGCGAACGCGCCCGCGATGGACACGGCGCACACGGTCGCCGCCTCCTCGTCCACGGCGGAGCCGGCCTGGTCGAGATAGGTGTTCGCCTCCGTCACCAACTGGAAGTACGCAGCGAGCGCGCCGGCAGTGTTGAAATCGTCGTTCATGCAGGACTCGAACTCCGCGGAAGCTCTCTCGGTCGCGGCAACGAGCGCGGCCACGCGCTGGGCGTCCGCCTCGCCCTCCGCGTGGTCGGCAGCCCACTTGAGGTTGTTCACCGTTCCCGCGATGCGCGCGAGCGAGTTCTCCGCGCCCTCGAGACGCTCCCAGCTGAAGTCGAGCGGGCTGCGGTAGTGCGTCTGCAGCATGAGCAGGCGAAGCGCCGCCGCGGAGTGCTTCTCGAGCACCTCCTCGAGCGTGAAGAAGTTGCCGAGCGACTTCGACATCTTCTCGCCGTCCACAAGCAGCATGCCCGTGTGCATCCAGGTGTTGGCAAAGCCCTGATGCCACGCGCACGAGGCCTGCGCGCACTCGTTCTCATGATGCGGGAAGGCGAGGTCGGAGCCGCCGCCGTGGATATCGATCGGCGTGCCCAGGTAGCGGTGCACCATCGCGGCGCACTCGGTATGCCAGCCGGGGCGCCCCTTGCCCCACGGGGAGTTCCACATGGGCTCGCCCGGCTTGGCGGCCTTCCACAGGGCGAAGTCCAGCGGATCGTTCTTGTCCTCGTTCTCCTCGATGCGCGCGCCGACCATCAGGTCGTCGATCTTGCGACCGGAAACCTCGCCGTAGCTGGGGTCGCTACGGACCGCGAAGTACACGTCGCCGTTATCGGCCGCATAGGCGTGACCCTGCTCGATGAGCGTCTTGATCATGCCGATCATGGGGCCGATCTCCTTGGTGGCGCGCGGACGGATGTCGGGATCCATCACGTTGGCCTTGTGCATGACCGCGATGAACTTCTCGGAGAACTCGCTCGCCACGTCCTCGGCCGTACGGCCCTGCTCGTTCGCACGGTTGATGATCTTGTCGTCCACATCGGTGAGGTTCTGCGCGAACGTGACCTCGAACCCGGAGGCGATCAGCCAGCGGCGGATGACGTCGAAGGAGATGAACGTGCGCGCGTTGCCGATGTGGATGTTGTCGTAGACGGTGGGGCCGCACACATACATGCGCACCTTGCCCGCCTCGATGGGCTGGAACTCTTCTTTGGTATGGGTCTTGCTGTTGTAGATCTTCATGGCAAACATCCTCTCAGGGAGGTCCAAAGACGGCGAGGCGCGATGCGGCACCTCGCCCGTCCGTCGTGCGGTCGGTCGGAAATGGGGTCTTCGGGGCGGACGATGCGCCGGCTCCTAGGCCCGATCGCGGGAGCTACATCGCTCGAGCAGGCACACGGCCCAGGCGCCGATGCCGGCGCCCTCGCCTTCCCAGCCAAGCTTCTCGGTGGTCGTCGCCTTCACGCCCACCTGCTCGGCATCGACGCCGAGCGCGCGGGCGAGGTTGGCGCGCATCGCGTCGCGATGCGGCGTGATCTTGGGCGCCTGCGCCGCAATGGTGCAGTCGGCATCGACGAACTCGTAGCCGCGCTCGCGTGCGAACTCCATGACGCGCGAAAGCAGCACAAGCGAGTCCGCGCCCTCGTACGCGGGATCCGTGTCGGGGAATAGCTTCCCGATGTCGCCTCCTCGGCAGGCGCCGAGAATCGCGTCTGCCAGCGCGTGAGCGAGCACGTCGGCGTCCGAATGGCCGAGCAGGCCCTTCTCGTACGGGATGTCCACGCCACCGATGATGCAGCGGCGTCCTTCCACCAGACGGTGAACATCGTAGCCGTGTCCTATGCGAAGTGCGGGCTGCTGCATGGCGCGATTGCCTTCCTGCTCGGTTTGCGTTGCCAGCATCATACCTCAGCAGGCGAAGGTTTGCCGGAAGGCCCCGAGTGAGGACACGATTGCATAGGGCATCGACCGCTCGCTTTCACACCGGTCGCTCGCAGCCGGTACACCCTGGACTGACCGAACTTCAGCTCCCCGGTTTTTCATGAACGAAGGACGCCATTTTCGGCGTTTGCCCAGGAAAGCGATTTCTGACATCGCACTTTTTCATGAAAAGCGAGCGATGGCGGGATGCGGCATACCACTGCCCATCGCACCCACATCGCACACCAAACTTGCTACCATGGTGCGCGGCCAACCGACGCGAGAGCTCGGCTTGGCTTGTTGCACTCAACCGCCAAAGGAGAGCCCTATGGATCGGCCGGTCATCGGCATTCTCGGCATGCGCACGATCGACGCGAGCGGAAACGTCCCCGTCATGCGCGACTTCACCAACGCCGCGTACTGTGCGGCCGTCCAGCGAGGCGGCGGCATCCCGCTGCTCATCCCCGCCACGACGGGCATCGATGACGTGGACAGGCTTCTCGCTTGCTGCCAGGGATTGCTCCTGCCGGGCGGCATCGACGTCGATCCGCGCCTCTACCACGAAGATCCCCTGCCCGAGCTGGGCGAAGTCGACCTGCAGACCGACCGGCTCTGGATAGCCGCCTGCACAAAAGCCCTCGAGCTGGATCTTCCCGTGCTGGGCATCTGCCGTGGCCTGCAGCTTGTCAACGTCGCCCTGGGAGGCAGTCTGTACCAAGACCTCGCTTACGCGAACCCCCGGCATCTACTGCATGCCCAGAAGCAAAACCGCGACTACCTGATGCACCGCATCGACATCGACGCTGCAAGCCGCGTGGCACGCATCCTCGGTACCACCTCGCTGTACACCAACACCCTCCACCACCAATGCGTCAAAGAAGCGGGACGCGGTCTTTCCGTGATCGCCCGTACCTCAGACGGCATCCCCGAAGCACTGGAATCTGCAGACGGCCAGATCGTTTTGGTCCAATGGCACCCTGAAGAGCTGCTCGAAAGCGAACCGCGCATGCTCGGACTGTTTACCGACCTCGTGGAGCGCGCACAAGGTTAAGGGAGCACTAGACGGCGTTCATGAAAAAGCGCCGAACCGGGACGGCGGGATGGGTTGAAACGAACCCGTCCCCAAGCAACCCATCGGTCAGCCGCGGGAGCGCAGCAGGAATTCAACCAAGGGCAGGTCTTCGGGCAGCGTGACCTTCAGGTTGTCGCGCGGAGCCTCGACGCAGCGGACGCGGCCGCCGGCGCGCTCGACGATCGATGCGTCATCGGTGCCCACGAAGCCCTCCGCGCGCACGGCGTCCTCGGCACGGCGGAGCGCCTCGACGCGGAAGATCTGGGGCGTCTGCACGGTCCAGAAGCGGCTTCGATCGGGCGTGTCGAGAATCACTCCGTCTTCGACGAGCTTGAGCGTGTCGACGGCGGGCTGTCCGCACACCACGCCGTCGAGCTCGGCGTCCTCACGCAGGACGCGCACCGCGCCTTCGATGACCTCTGGGGTGATGAGGGGGCGTGCGCCATCATGGATCGCCGCGAAATCACAGGTCTTTGGCACCTCCGCCAGACCGGAGCGCGTGGAATCCTGCCTGGTGTCGCCCGCAGGGGCAAAACTCACGGGCACCGTGAGGTCGAACGGATCGACCGCGCGGCGGCGCACCTCCTCGGTGCGCTCAGCCGGGCAGACCACCACGATATGGCCGACCGAGGGCGCGGCGTCAAACGCCAGAAGCGACCAAGTCATGAGCGGACGTCCCGCGGCATCGATGAGCTGCTTGCCGCCGGGGTTGCCGAAGCGCTGCCCCGATCCGCCGGCTACGATGACCGCGCACACGTCGCCCATGTCAGGCACCCTGCTTGCCCTGCATGCGCGCGAGGGAATCGGCCAGGATCGCGGGGTTGTTGACGCCGAAGTCGCCCAGGCGCTCGGGGTCCTTCTGGATATCGCCCATGAGCTCCTGCAGCGAGCCGTATTCGTCGACGATCTTCTCGGCCACACCGTCGCGCACCACCGACACGCGCGAAAGGGTGCGCAGGCCGAGCGGCGTCATGACGGAATCCTCATCTAGGTCGTCGAAACCGAGCGCGTCGGCGACGCGCGCGGGATTGGAGAGCTCCTCGGGCGTCATGGAGCTGAAGCGCTCGCGGATGCGGCGCGCGTTCTCCTCCGACGAATCGCTCGCGTAGTCGCGGATCATGAGGTCGTATTCGGTATCCATGCTCTCGCCGGCGAGCTGCTCCATCTGCATCTGGACCAGCTTGCCCTGGTTGCCGAGCTTGACGATGCAGCTGCGAAGCTCCTCTTTGGCCTGCTGCATGATTTCGAAGCTCGAGAAGATGCCGGTGATGTCGGCGAGCGTGACGTAGTCGTCCAGCTCAAGGGCGGTCAGGCGGACCAGCGATTTGTCGAGCGAGGCGCGCGTGGTCTGCAGCGTGGCGATGAGCTGGTTGACCGAGCTCATGATGATGCCGACGGGCTGGATCTCGTAGGCCTTGCCCTTGACGTAGACGTTCACCACCGAACGGCGGGACGACACCGAGATCATGATGGCGTCGGTCAGCACGCTCATGCGGGCGGCCGTGCGATGGCGCATGCCCGTCTCGCTCGTGGTGATGGAGGAATCCGGATTGAGATGGAAGTTGGCGCGCAGGATATGCGACAGGTCCTCGTCGATCACGACCGCACCGTCCATCTTGGAAAGCTCGAACAGGCGGTTGGAGGTAAACGAGATGTTCAGCGGAAAGCCGTCGTTGCCGGCGGCGAGCACGTTTTCGGTATCGCCGACGCAGATCAGGGCGCCGAGATGCCCGGCGATGATCATGTCGAGGGCGGTCCTGATGGGCTGACCGGGAGCGGTCAGCCTGATGGCCTGGTCCATGCGCTTTTGAATCTCGTTTTTATCCAATGTGCTACTCCATCTGCTCGCATTCTCAGTCATGCAAATATTTTCTCATGGATACCACCGCTTTGCGACAACGTTTTACAAAGTTAAACAGAAAAATGTCACCGCCAAGGTCGCTGCAGAGTTTCAACCTCAGTGCAACAATCCCTCCCTATCTTCCAACCGGACACCAAGACCGAAGCGCGGAGCCGCGCCGGCTCAGGTATTATCTGCATCTCCCCTATGACGCAAAACTGACGTCCCGTTTCCGCGCGGCCTCAATCAACTTTAGCAGCACAAGGCAAGCAACCCCTTCGACAGGCTGACCTATTATGGATACCATGACGATCCACTTGGAGGAATTCATGGTGAACGAGCCGATGATGTCACTGCGTATCTGGCGCATTCAGTCCGCCCTCTTGATGTCGTTGCCCTATGTCGTCCGAAACATAACCATGCCTGCCCTGCCGTTGCAGATAACTCTTACGCCGCTATCATTGGCACTTATCCTTGTGGCGATCTTTCACGTGGCCGAATGGGATTCGAAGAGCGAGGGCAAGTCCCAGCACGTTTTTCGCACGATTGGCCTAGGTTCAACTGCCGCGTTTCTTGCCGTTGAAATATACGCAGTCATACGCGGCAACGGGTATTTGACCACCGAAACCGCCGTAATCGTTAACCAAGCTCTCAGTGTCGTAGAACTATTGTCTGCGTCACTAGCCCTAACCTGGTGGTGTCTATGCGCCCCAAAAGCCGCCGATAAACGTTCCGGCAACTATGCAACCATATCGCTGGGAATCGGATTCGTGTCCCCTCTGCTTGTGCAGCTCGTCGCTGATGCCCTCAAGGCGTTCTATCCCCCATCGTCCATGGTGCTCTGCTTTTCTTCTGGAGCACTAACTTATGTAATGACATCAATCAGCTCACGTTGGAAAGGGGGCGCGATTCAGCCTCTCGGAGTGATCTCCGGCCTGATCTCGTATCAGATCGTTCGAAGTTTTGTCCTCGGGGAAAATGCGTACTACGGCTTCTACAGCGGAGCAGCATCTCCGCTCTGGTATTGCCAGCCCCTCATTCTCCTTGCCCTCGTGCTGCTGATAATCCACTTTCCGAAAGAAGCATCGGAAGCAGCCGACGAGACCAAAATACCTGACCGCCAGGAAACCGCCATCCCGATTCTTGAAGGCTCATCGGCCTCCCAGCTAAGTGATAGAGAGCGCGCTATCGTTGCTTGTTCCGCTCTCGGATACTCGCAAAAAGACATTGCGTCCATGCTGGGCATCGCCGCTAGCACCGTCTCCACCTATCGCGTGCGCGCGTTCAAGAAGCTTGAGGTCGACAATCTCTCAGAGCTCCAACGTTTGTTAAGGAGCAGAGACGCGGGCTTGTCAATCTCTCAATCCGTCAAGATGATTCCCGACAAGATATCTCCCGATCATCCCTTGAAACGACAGAAGGCATCTCCAATAGCACTACGTATTGGTATTGTTATTATATGTATTATATTCTCTGTCATCGGTGTACCATTTCAGCCCGTTCTCCCTGATGGGACCGTCATATATCAGGCTTCACATATCATCGTATGGACTTTCGCGATGATTGTTCTTATGTATTCGGCACAAATCCAAGTAGGGGATGGCTTACAGGCACCAAGACAGCGTTACGCCGAGCAAACGTCCATGCCAATCCTACTAATCATCGTAGGCATCTCCCTACTCTGGGGATTTCAGATTGGTCAGATTCCCCCTGGAGGGATCACAAGCCTCCTGTCGACGCTCGCTATCAGCTTCATTCCGACAATCATCTATATAGCCTCTCATCCCACCGGGACCTCAATACGTAACTTGGACAGATTGCGCGAGCTACGTGTGCGAGACGGCGTGAGCGCACTCATTTCGATATTCAAAATCGAAATGCTCCAGCTATTCGGCGCCGGACTTGTTCTGGCAAAAGCGCTAACTCCCTATCCGCCTCTATGGACAATTAAACCCATCCTCATTGGCCTCATTGCAATCGCAAGTGCATGGTGGTATGCAACCATCACCAGCTCATGGAGAGACCACTGCACCGACATGGAAACCGGCGATGACCAATTGCTGAAGCTCCTCAAAGAGCATGGAATGGGCGAGCTACAGGCGCTTGTCATACTCGATTGCATCAACGGCGCAAGCATCAAAGAGACTTGCGCCCGCCGTCACACAACGGAAAACACGGTCAAGTCGTATCGGAAACGCGCATATCGCAAATTCGGCGTCAGCTGTGCTTCAGAGCTAAAGGAAACGTTGCGCCGAGAGCTCGAAACTACAAAAGGGTGCACCTTGCACCCCTAATGAAGTGGGAAAATCCGCCCTTCGGTCCCCATAATGAAACTGGCACTGCTTCCTAGAAGCCAGACTGGCTACTGGGAGGTCGAATCTCCCGTAGGAGGCATGCCCAGCTAACGTTGCCAGCTACTCCAAGGGACGTGATGCAGATGAAGAGAATGCTTGATAATCCTTTGGCAATCGTTTTGGGACCGGTCATCCTCATGTGGGCGCTGTTCTTTGCCGTCTCCCTGGTAGTGCGCATCGATGGATATTCTTGGGTCTTTGTTATCGAAGTGATAGCCCTGGCGTTGCAAGCCCTACTTCTCTATCGGCTGTCAGCCCGAATAAGAAACCATGAAGCGCAACTTGCACGCAAGCAACCTTCGGACGGGGCTTCAGGAAAGTTGAAAGCTCTTGCCGTGCTGCTTGTGCTGCTGTTTCTCGCTTCGAACGCGGCTATTCGATTCTTTGGCTCGGAGATGCTGAACCCTGGCATCAGAATGCTCCTAAGAGCAAGCACATTCATGGCGTTCATTCTCCCCTACGGATTCATCTGGACCGCTACACGAGGATCCAAAGAATAGCGAGATCCGCGTTGCAGCCATCCCGCAACCACATTCCATGCAGACCTGAGAGAAAGAGGGTGCCCTCGTTAAGCTGAGGGCACCCTCCGTTTTTGAAATACCTCAGTTAGGCCATCGTGGATACGCCGGTCCCTGCGATTCCGGCGGGTCGGAACGAGGGCGCCCCGCCGCCCGTCGCGATGGGTTGATTGGGGACGTTCATTTTGACCCATCCCTGACGAAGTGACGGTTTCTGCGGAAAGCTCGGGCGAAAGATGCATATTGTTTCGATTGATATACCAAACTACGAGGTAGATAGCTATATCGTTTTGGCTGTTATGCAAAACGCCACAGCTGTTCCCGCAGAAACCGTCACTTCGTTTTCTGCGGGAAGGTGCTGCGGCGGCTGGCGCGACAATTCCTCTGTCTTTTTGTCACGCCGCGACACGACGGGGGCGCCGCCTGAATCGAGAGTACGGTATAGGAACGCCGAGCGATTAAGAGTAGGGTATAGGAACGTTTTTCGCTCGAAAACGTTCCTATACCGTACTCTCGGCGGATCCGCGTTCCTATAGCGTACTCTCGATTCGAAACACCCTTCCGCAGCACAGCACCCGACCAGCCAACGTAGCAAAAACGGCGCCCGCGCAGCCGCAGACGCCGTTCGAAAGGCCGTCGTTATCAGGATCTCGCAGCAGGGAGCCTGCAGGCCGCCCGGCACGCCCCTACGAGCGCGCTCCGGCGCCCCGATGTGTCTAAGAGACAGGCCCAGACCTCGGAGCCCGACCCGTCCTCCATGCCCTCGCTGTCCTGTCTCTTATCCCAACCTCGCTGCGCATCCTACGGCTCGAACGACGCGCCCAGCACGCCGGTCGCCCGCGGGGCCGGAATCTCGCCCGTGCCATGGCTGAAGACGAACTCGTCGTCCACGACATCGGTGAGCACCGTGTCTCCCTCGCGCCACTCGCCCGCCAGCAGCTCCTCGCTCAGAGGATCCTCGATGAGGCGCTGGATGGCGCGGCGCAGCGGACGGGCGCCGTTGGTGAGGTCGGTGCCCTCGGCCACGATCTTGGCGATGGCGGCGTCGGTCAGCACGATGTTCATGCCGTTGGCGATCAGGCGCTGGCGCAGGTCGTCCACGAGAAGCTCGGCGATCTTGGTGAGCGACTCTCCCGCAAGCTTCTGGAAGACCACGATGTCGTCGATACGGTTCAAGAACTCGGGCCTGAACAGGCGCTTGAGCTCGCCCATGGCGCGGCTCTTGATCTCCTTGGCGGAAAGCCCGGTCTCGCCGGTGGTGCCAAAGCCCACGCTCGCGTCCTGCGCGATCTCGCGCGCGCCCACGTTGGACGTCATGATGATCACGGTGTTGCGGAAGTCGACGGTCTTGCCCTGGCCATCGGTCAGGCGGCCCTCGTCGAGCACCTGTAGCAGCACGTTGAAGATGTCCGGGTGCGCCTTCTCGATCTCATCGAACAGCACGACGGAGTACGGATGCCGGCGCACGGCCTTGGTGAGCTGGCCGCCCTCCTCGTGGCCCACGTATCCCGGAGGGCTACCGATGAGCTTGGAGACCTCGTACTCGCTGGCGAACTCGCTCATGTCGAAGCTGATCAGCGCGTCCTTGCTGCCGAACAGGTACTCGGCGAGCGTCTTGGCGAGCTCGGTCTTGCCCGTGCCCGTGGGGCCGAGGAAGATGAACGAGCCGCCCGGGCGGCGCGGGTCCTTGAGCGGCGAGCGCGAGCGGCGGATTGCCTTGGCCACCGCGTGCACCGCCTCGTCCTGGCCGATGATGCGGGTCTTGAGCACGTCTTCGCAGGCGAGCAGGCGACGGGACTCGTCCTCGGTCAACGAGGACACCGGCACGCCCGAGGTCGCGGACACGATGTCGGCGATCTGCGGCACGTCGATGGCAAGCGGGCTCGCGTCCATCTCGGCGTTCCAGGCGGCGCGGGCCTCGGACAGCTCGATCTCGGCGGCGTGCTGCTGCTCCTTGAGCTCGGCGGCGCGGTTCATGTCGTCGTCCTTCGTGGCCGCCTCGACCGCCACCTTGAGCTCGCCGACATGCGCCTCGGCGGTGCGAACCGGCTCGGGGGCGCGATTGGCCGCGATGCGCGCGCGGGCACCGGCCTCGTCGATCAGGTCGATGGCCTTATCGGGCAGGAAACGATCTTGGATGTAGCGGGACGACAGGTTGGCCGCCGCCTCGACTGCCGCGGGCGTGTAGCGCACGTGGTGGTGCTCCTCGTAGCGGGGCAGCAAGGCGTTCAGGATCTTGATGGTGTCCTCGACGCTCGGCTCCTCGACATCGATCGGCTGGAAGCGGCGCTCAAACGCGGGGTCCTTGGTGAGGTACTTGCGGAACTCTTCGGCCGTGGTCGCTCCGATGATCTGGAACGAGCCGCGCGCGAGCACCGGCTTGAGCATGGAGCTCGCGTCGATGGAGCCCTCGGCGGAGCCGGCGCCGATCAGCGTGTGCATCTCATCGATGAACAGGATGATGTCGTCGGCCTCGGTGGCCTCCTGGATGACGTTCTTCAGGCGCTCCTCGAACTCGCCGCGGTACTTGGCGCCCGCGACAAGGCCCGGCAGGTCGAGCGTCCAGATGTTCATGTTGACGAGGTTCTCCGGCACGTCGCCCGAAGCGATCTGCTGGGCCAGACCCTCGACGATGGCCGTTTTGCCCACGCCCGGATCGCCCAGGATCAAGGGGTTGTTCTTGGTGCGGCGGGAAAGGATCTCCATCATGCGGGAGATCTCCTTCTCGCGCCCGATGACCGGGTCGAGCTTGCCCTCGCGCGCCTGCGCGGTGAGGTTCGTGCCGAACTGGGCGAGCGTGCTGGCGTTCGCGTCGTCGGCGCGCGCCGACTCGCCCGAGAAGAACGGCAGGCCCGCGCCGGGACGCCCGGATGCCGAGCCCGCCATGGGGCGCTTGCGCCCCTGGTCCTTCGACGTGAGCTTGTCCACCGCGCCGCGCACCGCGGCCGCGGACACGCCCAGGCGCTGGAGGATGTCCATGCCCATGCCATCGCCCTCGTCGACCACGCCGAGCAGCAGGTGCTCGGTCGACACGTAGGTCTGGTTGTTCTCGCGCGCCAAGCGGAAGGAGCGCTCCATGACCGAGATGACGCGCGGGGTGAACGCGAGCTTGGCGGCCTCCGCGGGCTGCTCCTCATCGGGAACCGTGGTGCGGATCTCCTTGAGCTGCGTCAAGATGTCGTCGTAGCTGATATCGAGGGAGCGCAGCGCCTCCGCGGCGATGCCCTCCTGCTCCTTGGCGAGCGCGAGCAGCAGGTGCTCGGTGCCCACCTTCGTGGAATTCTGTGCCAGCGCTTCCTCCTTGGCCAAGGACATGACGCGCCGTGCACGGTCGGTGAATCGATCTAGCATGCGAATACCTCTTACGTGCTAACACTTGTTCGTTCGACCAGTGTGGTACCCAAAGTTGCACTATCTTAACCGAAACGTGAAATTTTAAAAGAAGCCCGTGGAAACACCGGCTAAAAACTCCTCGACGACATAACGAACGGGGTAATCGGTACCGGTCGCGTCGGCATGGGTTGAAACGAACCCGTCCCCAGCCAACCCGTTATGCGGGCGGGCGGGCGCCCAGATAGGTCGTGGCGAGAGCCGACGCCTCGGTTGCACAGGATATGATCTGCTCCAGCGGAAGACCGGCGGCAAGGCCGGTGACCAGCGCGCCGATGTAGGTGTCTCCGGCACCCGTGGTGTCGACCACCTCGACCTTCGGCGGCACGGATCGAATCGGGCCGCCGTCGCCGAGCACCATGGATCCCTTGGCGCCGAGCGTCAGCGCGACGGTGCGCACGCCCCACGCCCTCATGAGCTCCATCGCGCGAAGCGCGCTCTCGTCGTCCACGGGAGCCGTGCCCGTGATGACCTCGCACTCGGTCTCGTTCAGGCACGCGACGTCGACGTGCCGCCACACCTCGACGGGCAGCTCGCGCGCCGGAGCCGGGTTGAACACCGTGCACATCCCGCGCCGGTGGGCGCACACCAGGGCCGCCAGCGTGGCCGCCACGTCGCACTCCAGCTGGACGAGGAACACCGACCCCGCTCCGTCGCCGCCGACCAGGCCGTCGAGCGCCCGGGCGACCGCATCGGCATCGAGCAGGTGGTTTGCCCCCGGGTCGAGCACGATGCGGTTGTCGCCCTCGCAGCGCGTGATGACCGCCACGCCCGTGGTGGCCCCTTTCGCTTCGGTCACATGCGAGCACCCGACCCCGTCCGCCCGCAGGCCCTCGACGAGCCGCTCGCCGAACACGTCGGCGCCGACTGCCCCGATCATGTCCACCTCGGCGCCCATGCGCGCGGCGGCCGACGCCTGGTTGGCGCCCTTGCCGCCCGCGCCGATGAGGAAATCGCCGCCCGTGATGGTCTCGCCCGCCCGCGGCATCCGCTCGCATGCGATGCTGAGGTCCATGTTGAGGCTGCCGAACACGATGACTCGTCCCATGAGCTGCTCCTAACCGATTGCCTCGATGGCAGAGACGACCAGATTCCAAAACCGTTCGATGTCGAGCCGCAGACCGACCTGCGTATGGCACGCGCGCGCGTCGGGCTCGGGCCCGCGCAGATCCGCCACGGTCATGCCCGCCGTCACGGTGCCGGCGAGCTCGATATCGACCGGGCAGCGCCGCACCTCCATGACGCCGGGGTCGATGACATAGGCCACAGCGCACGGATCGTGCACGGGCGGGTCCGGAAAGGCCCTGTTGGCGCGGTATGCGCGACGGAAGAAATCCATCATGCCGCACACATGGGACGCGATATCGCTGCCCAGCCCGGCGATGCGCCGCTGTACCTCCGGTGTGCACAGCGCCTGATGCGTCACGTCGAGGCCGACCATGGTGAGCGGCCACGCCTCGTGGAACACGATATGCGCCGCCTCGGGATCGGTCGCGATGTTGAACTCGGCGACCGGCGAGGCGTTCCCCTCGTGAACGGCGCCTCCCATGAGCACGACCTCGCGCACCCGCTCGACGATGCGCGGTTCCATGCGCGCTGCGAGCGCGATGTTGGTGAGCGGGCCCAGGGCGACCAGCGTCACCGTGCCCGGCTCGCGCGCCATGACGGTCTCGATGATCCATGCGACGGCATGGCCCTCGTCGAGCGGGCGCACCGGCTCGGGCAGGCGGACGCCGTCAAGGCCCGTCTCCCCGTGGACCTCCGCCGCGACGCGCAGCCGGCGCACCAGGGGACGGGCGCTTCCGGCGTGCACGCAGACATCCCGGGCATGGGCGGCCTCCAGCACCGCGCGCGCGTTGCGTGTCACCTTGGGCAGGCTCTGGTTGCCGCCTACGGTGGTCACGCCGAGCAGGTTGACACGCGGGTCGCCCACCGCGAGCAGGAGCGCCACCGCGTCGTCCTGGCCCGGGTCGCAGTCGATGATGATGTCCTTGGCACCGGCCATCGTATTCCCCTCTCAAAGACATATATAGAGTACTGGTACCCGAATCGCCGGGTCAGGCGCGGATGCATCTGCCGAACGCACCCGTCCCCGATGGCAGATGCCGGCCGCCCTCCGCTGGGCGCAAGACAGGCGTCCGACGGTTTCCCCACGAGATTGTACTGTACCTAAGTAGTTTTGCTGGACCCCCTTTCATTTCAAGCGCAATTGGGTAGCATTTTTCTGTCCCATCGATTCTCAACAGATTATTGAAGGTTTCGTCCGTATGCCCCAGTCCCCTATCTGCTCTTCTCACAAGAACGCCTGCGCGTCCGAGGCCCTACTGCTCGGCCTGGATATCGGATCGACCACGGTCAAAGCGGTCGTCGTCGATCCGACCACGCACGAAGTGCTCTACACGAGCTACGAGCGCCATCACGCCCATCAAGCCGCGTGCGCCGCATCTGCGTTGCGCGCGGTCGCACGCGAGATTCCGGGCAGGAGGTTTCTGCTGGCGGTCACGGGATCGGGCTCGGCCCCCATCGCCGAGGCGTGCGGCGCCCCCTTCGTCCAAGAGGTCGTCGCCGGCGCCAACGCCGTGCAGACCCTGTACCCGCAGGCGCGCACCGTCATCGAGCTCGGCGGCCAGGACGCCAAGATGATCTTCTTCAAGACCGACCCCTATCACGGCACGTCGCGCGTGGACGACATGCGCATGAACGGGACGTGCGCGGGCGGCACGGGCGCGTTCATCGATGAGATCGCCTCGGTGCTGGGCGTCGCCACCGAGCAGTTCGAGTCCCTCGCCTCCCGCGGCACTACGGTCTACGAGATCTCGGGCCGATGCGGCGTCTTCGCAAAGACCGACATCCAGCCGCTGCTCAACCAGGGCGTCGCCAAGGAGGACATCGCCCTGTCGACGTTCCACGCCCTGGTCAAGCAGACGGTCGGCGGACTCGCCCAGGGCCTGGATATCGATCCGCCCGTGGTGTTCCAGGGCGGCCCGCTCACGTTCAACCGCACCCTCGTGCGCGTGTTCGCCGAGCGCCTGGGGCTCGATCCCGACCAGGTCATCATCCCCGAGCATTCCGAGACGATCGTGGCGCGCGGCGCGGCGCTTTGGCTCGCACGCAGCGGAAACGAGAAGGATGCGGGGCTGCCGCGCGAACTCGAGGAGGTCGCGGCCTCCCTCGACGGGATGGCCGAGCACCCCCTGCGCCACCATGCCGCGGTTCCGCCGTTCTTCTCATCCGACGAGGAGCGCCGTGCGTTCGAGGAGCGCTGCGCTCTCAAGCCCATCGAGCCGCCCCGGCTCATCGGCGGCGGCGTGCTGCCGGTCTATATGGGCATCGACGCCGGCAGCACGACCACCAAGCTCGTGCTGCTCGACGAATCCGGCACGCCCATCGACTCGTTCTACGCCTCGAACCAGGGAGAGCCCATCGATGTCGCCCGCGAGGCCATCAACGAGCTTCGCGACCGCTACGCTGCCTGCGGCGTGACGCTCGAGGTGCGCGCGCTGGGCACCACCGGCTACGGCGAGCAGATGTTCGCGCGCGCTTTCGGCGCGGACTACCACACCGTCGAGACGGTCGCGCACGCCCGCGCGGCCCTCGCCTACTGCCCCGACGCGACGTTCATCCTGGACATCGGCGGCCAGGACATGAAGGCGATGTGGGTCGACCGCGGCGTCATCACCGACGTCATCGTCAACGAGGCGTGCTCGTCGGGCTGCGGCTCGTTCCTCGAGAACTTCGCGCGCTCGCTCAAGATCCCGGTCAAGGACATCGCGTCGACGGCCTTCTCGTCCACCAGCCCCGCGGCGCTCGGAAGCCGGTGCACGGTGTTCATGACGAGCAGCGTGATCTCCGAGCAGCGCGACGGCAAGACGCCCGCCGACATCATGGCCGGCCTGTGCCGCTCCATCATCGAGAACGTCTTCACCAAGGTCGTCCGCGTGCCGAACATGGATGCGCTGGGCGAGCACATCGTGGTTCAGGGTGGCACGTTCGCGAACGACGCCGTGCTGCGCGCTTTCGAGCAGTACGTCGGCCGCGAGGTCACGCGCAGCCCCTATCCCGGACTGATGGGCGCGATCGGCGCCGCGCTGCTCGCCAAGGAGCAGCTCGAGGGCGCCCGGGGCGATGCGGCCGAGGAGCCGGTCTCGTCCTTCATCGGGTTCGATGCCGTCCGCGACCTCACCTTCACGCGCGAGGGCAACGTGACCTGCCCGTTCTGCGGAAACCACTGCAACCGCACCATCATCAGCTTCTCGACGGGAGACCGCTACGTGACCGGAAACCGCTGCTCGCGCGGCGAGGTCATCGGCGACCCCCACGACCACGCCGTGCGCGAGCGCGCCAAGCAGGCCGCGGCGGCCATCTCGAACGTCCCCAACCTGTTCGAGGAGCGCACGCGGCTGCTGTTCGCCAAGCGCGACCACAAGCAGATCCTTCCCGACAACGGCATCCGCATCGGCATCCCGCGCGTGCTCGCCATCTGGGACTCGGCGCCCTTCTGGACCGCGCTTCTCGAATCGCTCGGCTTCACCGTCGTGCTCTCCGCCATGAGCTCGCACAAGATGTACGAGCGCGGCCTTTCCGCCGTGAGCTCCGACACCATCTGCTTCCCGGCGAAGCTCGTGCACGGGCACATCCGCGACCTTGCGGACAAGCACGTCAACCGCATCTTCATGCCCATCATCACCACGGTGGCGCCCGAGGGCACCGCCGAGACCGCCGAGTCCATGTGCGCGGTGGTCAAGGGCTACCCCATGGTCATCCGTTCCTCGGATAACCCCGCCAAGCGCTTCGACATCCCCTTCGACTCCCCGCTGTTCCACTGGTACACCGCCGAGGACCGCGAGCACCAGCTCGTGCAGTACCTCGCCTCGACCTTCAATATCCCCGCCGAGGCGACGCACGAGGCCCTGGCGGAAGCCGACCGCGCGCAGGCGGCGTTCTCCGATGAGCTCGAGGCGCGCGGCGCGGAGGTGCTCGAGCAGGTTCAGGAGCGCGGCGGCACCTGCGTGGTCCTGGCGGCGCGCCCCTACCAAACCGACCCGCTGGTCAACCACAACCTGCCGGGCATGTTCATCGAGCAGGGCGTCCCCGTGCTCACCGCGGATTCCGTTCCCGGCATGCGCGAGGTCGACCTCACGCGAAGCCGTCTGGACATCGCCAACAACTACCATGCGCGCATCCTGTCGTGCGCGCTCATCGCCGCGCGCACCGACTGCCTCGAGTTCGCGCAGATCGCGAGCTTCGGCTGCGGCCATGACGCCTACCTGGCAGACGAGGCGGCGCGCCTCATGCACGAGGTCTCGGCCAAACGGCCCCTGCTGCTCAAAGTCGATGAGAGCGCGGCCGAGGGCGCCCTGCGCATCCGCGTCCGCTCCTTCCTGGAGACGACGCGCATCCGCCGCGCCCGCGGCGATGCCGATATGGATGAGGTGCGCGAGCTTCCCGATCCGTATCCCGTCAAGTTCACCCGCGAGGAGCGCGACACCTATACCGTACTCGTGCCCAACACCTCGCATGCGTTCTCGCGCCTCATGGCCGCCGCATTCGCCAAGCAGGGCCTGAAGACGGCTTCGCTGGACCTCGGCCGCGAGAACGCCATCCGCCTGGGCAAGCGCTACGTGCACAACGACATCTGCTTCCCCGCGCAGATCGTGATCGGCGAGGTGCTCGACGCGCTCATGAGCGGGCGCTACGACCTGGACCATACCGCGGTCATGATGGCCAAGTACGTGGGCGACTGCCGCCTTACGCACTATTCGGCCCTGCTGCGCAAGGCGCTCGACGACGCCGGCTTCGCGCAGATTCCCATCGTCACCAACGATACCGCCGACGACCACAACCTGCACCCGGGCATCAAGATGAGCCCCGCCACCGCGCTTCGCATCGCGCACGGCCTGCCGATGATCGACGCGCTCGAAGAGCTGCTGCGCAAGATGCGCCCCTATGAGAAGGAGCCCGGCGCGTCCGATCGCGCCTTCGAGATCGCGCTCGACCACGTGATGGAGGGCATCAAACGGCGCGGCGTGCGCGGAGGGCTCGCCGGCTTCCGCCGCGGCATCCAGGTGATGTCGGAGGTGGAGATCGACCGCTCCCATCCGCGTCCGACCGTGCTGATCGTCGGCGAATACCTGCTCAACTTCCATCCGGGCGCCAACCGCGACATCGAGCTGTACCTGGAGCGCAACGGCTTCGAGGTCATCGAGGCGCGCATGACCGATGTCATCCGCAAGACGTATTTCTACAAGCACGCTCAGGTGCGCGAATACGGCATCCACAAGCCGTTCGCGCAGAAGGCGGAATGGGCGCTGTCCGACGACGTGTTCGAATTCGCCCAGAGCGCGGCCGACCGCATCGCCTGCAAGCACCCGCTCTACGAGCCGCCCGAGCGCATGCCGGAGCTGGTCCGCGCGAGCGACGACATCGTCCATCACACGTTCGACGCGGGCGAGGGCGTGCTCATCCCCGCGGAGATCCTGCACCATGCCGAGCGGGGATGCCGCGCGTTCATCATCTTGCAGCCGTTCGGGTGCCTGCCCAACCACATCGTGGGGCGCGGTATCGTCAAGAGCCTGAAGGAGCGCTATCCCGACGTCTCGATCCTGCCGCTCGACTACGATCCCGACACGAGCCAGGCGAACATCGAGAACCGCCTCCAGATGCTCATCATGGAGGCCCGCGCACAAGGGTAGCCCCATCTGCCCCTTGCGGCAAAAGCCCGCCCGCTTCTCGCCCGACGCCCTCGCGCTGTGCGCGACGGGGTTTTGGACGAGAAGCGGGCGGGCGCCGCGTGAATCGATCGGTGCTTCTCTTAGGACGCCTGAGGCTCCGCCAACACCGTGCCCTCGGGAAACGCACGGCGAAACAGCCGGCGCGCGACGGATCCCGCAACAAGCAGGTTCCACGGCAGCGCGGCGATGAAGTTCCACGGGATGTTCGAGACCCATGCGGACAGGATCATCGCGGGGTTGCCCACGTGGAAAAACGCCTCGAGGGCGCCGTAGAGCGACATGAGCAGGACCATGGGAACCACCATCATGCCGCTGATGGCCAGCGTGATCGCGCGAGGCGAGCTCACGCCCGGCGTCACCAGGAACTTGAAGACGAACCACTTGGCAAAGCGGCTGGCGATGAGGACATCGAGCAGCATCGCGACCAGATACGCAAGCGGGAAGCCCAGCCAGGCGCTCGCCACCGTGCCGGGCCCAAAGTCCCAGCCGTGGACGCGGGCGACGTTGTAGACCGACATCCAGAGCACCATGCAGAAGCACATGATGATGGTGAAGATCAGACTTTCTCGTTTGTTGGTTGGCATGTGTAGGCGTTTCCTTTCTCGACGGATATACCGCAGCTGACCGGCATGAAAAAAAGCCGGCGTACCGATTCGCGCGGGCACGCCAGCTTTACGTATGTTCTATGGGGCAGCTGTGGTACCCACCCTACCAAGTTTTTACCGATCGCGTAAGTGTTTTGATTGTGCAAATCGGGGGACGTACCTTCGGCGTGCACTGTTGCGTGTGGGAAATATATCTTCTACATGTATTTCTACATGTAGAGAATACATCCCCCATGCGCAGAGTGCACGCTGAAGGTACGTCCCCCAATTTGCATTGATCTAGCGCTTGTTGGCCTTTAGGCTCGGCAGGATCGCATCGACCAGGCTCGCCATGGGCATGGTCTGCAGCCACACGGTCCCCGGACCCGTAAGCACCGTGTTGAACACGCCCTCGCCTCCGAACACTAGATTCATTCCGCCCCTGACCGCCTGGATGTCGAGCGTCACGCCCGCCGTGAACCCCAGCACGTTGCCCGTGTTGACGACAAGCTGCTCGCCGGCAGCAAGCTCATAGCTCACAAGATCGCCGTCGACCTCGATGAACGCCGTGCCGCACCCCGATAGGCGCTGCATGATGAACCCCTCGCCGCCAAAGAAGCCTCCGCCGATGCGCTGGTTCACATGCATGGACAGCTCGACGCCCATCTCCGATGCGAGAAAGCCCATCTTCTGCACGATGAACTCGCGTCCGGGCGCGATGGCGATGGGGACGATGCGACCGGGAAAACTGGATCCAAAGGCCACCTTGCCCGGCCGTGTGGCGGTATACACGTTTTGGAAGATGCTCTCGCCGGTCAGCACGCGCTCGAACACGCCGCCGATATCTCCGGTCTTGGTGGCCATATCGATCCACGAATCCATCCACACCATGGACCCGCGCTCGGTCTTCATCTGCTCTCCCGGCCCCAGATGGCACACGACCACCGGATATGCCTTGCTCACGATCTCGTACTGCATCGTCCACCTCCGCAATAACACTATGAACTGCTATTCAGTTCATATTTTGTTTTGCTAGTATAGACTATTAGTACACTATTTCATATTGTCGTAGTTCTTCTTTTCGTTATTTATATATTCATATCGCTCCAACGTTGCCTTTCGCACAGCCAGTGCCGGCCATGAACCTCCGATGTTCAATATGTGGTTGGGAGGGTACGCACAGCCGATCGAACCCGATATAGTGGGCGTGCCAGCACCTCCGTTGCCAACCGAAAGGAACATCATGGATATCAAGGCTATCGCCGATCAGGTTATGGGAGCTTTGGGCAACAGCCCCGAAGCCATCAAGGATTTCATCGCCGACCCTGCGGCGGCCATCGAGGGCATTACGGGCAACAAGCTCGAAGGCGCCGACCTCGCAGGCGTCGTCGACCAGATCAAGGAGACCGTCATGGGCGGGGACTTCCAGCTCCCCGAGGGGCTCGATTTGGGCAATCTCGATCTGAGCGGCATCGCCGGCAATCTGGGCGGCATGCTCGAGAACTCCCCGCTGTCAGGAATCGCCGAGGGGCTGGGCAGCCTGTTCGGCAAGAAATAATCTCGCTGAGAGTCGAAAAGCCTACATGAGCGATGCCGGCCGCAGCTCCCCGCGTCGGATGCCGCCCCGGCCGCGCCCCTCTCCGGGCGTAAGTGGCTAGAAATTTCTGTTTTGCTGTCAGCCGGGCGCGGCCGAGATGTCCGGAGGAGCCGTCTTGGCTGTATTGACCATTTGGGAAGTCGGTTTCCGATCCACCAGACCCCCGAATCGGACGTTGCCGGGGAGAAATCGATGCCGGCGACGGGCTCCCGACCCCTCCATCCCGGCTCGGCGACAGCAAAACAGAAATTTCTAGCCACTTTCCCACGGAGTGCGGCATATGGACTCTCCGACGCAATTGAGGGAAGGGCGGTACCGCTGGTCGGCGCTTCCCTAGAGCACGCGCGAGCTCACCAAGCGCTGGGCGAGCAGGGCGAGGGCCGCGACACCCCACAGCACGGGATACCCGCCCGCGGCGAGCACCATGCTGCCGACCGCGGACCCGATGCCGCCTCCCACGAACACGCCAAATCCGATCAGCCCCGTACACAACCCCGCTTGATCGGGGTCGGCGTCCATGGATAGGGTCACGAGCGTCGGCTGCACGAGGATGTAGCCCAGACCCAGGCAGCCGGCAGCACCCAGCGCCGGCACCCACGACGCCGTGACGGCGGATGCCGCAAGCAGCACGGCCGCCGCGATACCGGAGGCCTCCCCCACCGCGATCACGCCCGGCAGCCCCTTGCGCGCACCCAGCGCACCCGAGCAGGCGCCTCCCACGAGGCAGAACACGCCGTACATCATCATGACCAGGCCGGATTGCGTGGAGGAAAGCCCGCACACCTCGTTCAGAAACGTCCCCATCAGGCCGTACACGCCCAAAAACAGAACGCCCGTCGTGCAGGCGAGAAGAAAGACCGCGCGGTGCGGACCGAAAAACAGGCGAAGCGCCGCCCACATGAATCCGAGCACGGGGCGCTCCCGCACGCCCGCATGAGCGGCGGCCTCGATGCCATCGCGATGCCGCGGCGCAGGCTCGCGCAGCGTGAACAACAGCAGCCAGGCGAGGGCGGCGAGCAGGCCGAACGAGACGAACGCGGCGCGCCAGCCCACCGCATCCGTCAGGATGCCGCCGAGACCGGCAGACAGCCCCTGCCCGGTAAACGTGATCCCCATGAGGATGCCGACCGCCCCCGCACGGTTTCGCTGACCTACCACATCCCCCACGAACGCCTGAGACACCGATATGATGCCGGCAGCGAAACAGCCGGTCAGGATGCGCGCAAGCACCAGCGCCGGCAGACTTGGGACCGCCGCGCACAGCAGCGTCCCCACGCAAAGGCCGAGCACGATGATGCGCAGCAGCCTCAGGCGCCCCACGGTGTCGCCCAGCGCGCCGCAGACCGGCTGCAGGGCGCCGTAGGGAACAAGATACGCGGTCAGCACGACCGCCGCGGCGGCCGGCGCCACAGCGAGCGTCTGCGCGATCGCCGGGAGGGCGGGCGAGACGAACCAGTTGTCCGCCGCCGACACGAGCCCGCAGAATCCGAGCGTGGCCACGATGCGCAGCTGCCGCGCGCCCAATCGATCCGAGACGGACTCCCCGTCTTCCCGTTCCTGCGTGCTCCCCTGTTCCATAACGCCGACCACCTGCAACCTATAGCCTGTAGAGATAAAGAGCCCTCGATGAGAGCACCACCGACCGATCGCTTTCACGCGCCGTGCCACCGCGATGAGGCAGATGAGCACGAAGGCGGGGAAGGCGCAGTTGAGCTGCGCCGACGCAGCCTTAAGCCCGCAGGCGTCCGGCACGGGGACGTCCGGCGCGGAATGAATTGGCCAGCGCTTCCCTCAGAATACTCCATTGTCCTCATTCCCGAAGCGTTCAGTCCGTGCGTGAAAGGCGCGGTCGCCACCGCCGTGGCCGCCGCTGTCCGCGAGACGGGTGTCGCCCGCCTGTAGCGGCCCCTTAGCCGTCCCCAGCGGTCTCAATATTTCTTGCGGTCCCTCCCCCGCAATCGTTGGTGCACCTTTGGCATCTTCGTTACCGCAAGGCACATGCCAAAGGTGCACTCGTGGTTTTCAGGCTCTCATTTCCCATGAGATGTGCGCCGCATCGCGTTTAGAGGCCTTTACGAACCCAATCAGAAAACCCGACTGCGCCGCCTTCTTCCCACATCGTGCCTCTCGCTTTGTTGTAGAATATAGAACATTTCAGTTGGTTATATTCGCGGTTGGAGAAAGTCGTGTGCAGCCGAGACAACCTTATCGATACGATCACCGCCCGGGAATGGGAGTTCTTCCAAGAGGTGAATAACGTCGGAGGCCCTGCAAGCTGCCAATCGATGCCCCGCACATTCTCGACGATGCGCCGCGCGCAATACACCTGCTGGGACAGACAGGCACTTGAGAGCTGGCTGGACGATTTGGCCGACTACCGGGCGCGCGGCATGAATCCCGTCACCATCAAGTACGCGCGCATGATGGAATCGACGCATCCGGACGAGTTTGCCTCACTCGCCACCATGCTGCCACCCGTCCCAAATGAAACGCACGAGGCGGTCGAAGAGCTGGTAGGCCTCACGGTCCGCTGGGCAGATGAGCTTGCCCAGCACTACCCGCTCTATATGGGGCGGGGACGGGTGCTGCATACCCGTGACGACACGCCAGACAAGACCTCCGTCGAGACCTATGCCCGCGGAGAGATGTCGACGTACTCACTTCGCACGCTCACCTCCCTGCTCGCCACATACCGCACCGCAGCACAGGAGGGCAGAAACCTTCAGGAACTGATCGCCGTAGCTCAGGTTCATGCCTACGGCTACCAAAGTCTGGATGATGTAGAGCGGGCACTCGCCACGGGGAGCATGGGGGACCGGGGCTTGGACGGCCAGCACGTCTTATAGACCGTACACCGGCAAACCGATACCGCTCGGGTGCATTCGCGCTAAAACCGCAACAAGCCATTGACTTCTTTCTCACTGGTCGTAAGATGGACGTAATTCATATTATGTTCTACATTCCAACAACTCTTGTAGAACACGAATGAGGGAGGCACACATGAAGGATTTCCGATTTGGGATTCCGCAAAATATCGTCTTCGGCACCGGCAGCCTGCAACGCTTGCCCGAGCTGGTCAAGGAACTCGGATCGAAGCATGCGTTCTTGATTTCGGACCGCGGACTTGAGAAGATCGGCACAGTCGGGCACGTTTCGGACATCCTCGAAGATGCCGGCATCACGGTCTCCTCCTATCTCGACGTGCTGCCCAATCCGACCGTCGAGATCGTGGACGCCGCAACCGAGGCGTATAAGGCAAGCGGCGCCGCGTGCTTGGTCGCTCTCGGCGGCGGTAGCCCCATGGATGTTGCCAAGGCCGTCGGCGTGCTCGTGCGCTTTGGGGGCAGCATCACCTCCTACGAGGGCACCGGCAAGGTTCCCGGCGATATCGAACCGCTCATCGCCATTCCCACCACGGCGGGCACTGGCTCTGAGGTCACCCCGTTCTCCGTCATCACCGACGAGGCCCGCAACCACAAGCTGTCCGTATACAGCGCGAAAATTCTGCCCGCATTCGCCCTGCTCGACCCCGAGCTCATCATGACCGCCCCAGCGGGCGTCGCCGCCGCCTGCGGCATCGATGCCATGATTCATGCCTGGGAGGCCTATACATCGCTCGACGCAAACCCGTTCACCGACGCGATGGCAGAGAAGGCCCTGGGGCTCATCGGTGCCAACATCCGCCGTTTCGTGGCCAACCGCGCCGACATCGAGGCCGCTGAGGCCATGATGGTGGGCTCCACGTTCGCCGGCATCGCCTTCGGTTTCGCCCGCTGCGGCGATGTGCACGCCATGAGCCATCCGGTAAGCGCCTTTTTCCACGTCGCGCACGGCATGGCGAACGCCATCCTGCTTCCCACGATCGTCGAGTACAACGCGCTCGCCGACCACGGCCGCTACGAGCGCATCTTCAACTACATCCGCGAGGATCGACATCCCGTCATCGACTTCCGCCCGCAAATGCTCGCCGATGAGGTTCGTCACCTGCTCAAGCAGCTGGACATCCCGGCGACGCTTTCTGAGGTCGGCGTGACGGAAGACAAGATCGAGGCCATGGCCGCCGATGCCATGACGAGCGGCAACATCGCCGTCAATCCCCGACAGACCACCATCAAGGATGTCATCGCACTCTACCGCAAAGCCCTGTAGGCGCGAAGCATCATAGCCGGGCTCAGTACCCCTCTCTTTACCTTTCTCCCCCATTCTCGCCCGGCGGCGCCGGTGCCTGCCTAATTACCGTGCGCCACTCCAGAGCCGCCCGTGCGCTTGACCTTACAGTCGAACGCACGGGCGGCTCTTTGCGGCCTATACGACCTATGAAAAACGCCGGCTGTGCCAAGCTTTTCCGCACAGCCGGCACATGGTGCAAGCAGACTCGGGCGCATGGCGAGACCCCATGCGCGCACTCGATATCACGAGCCGAAACGCTGGCAGTGAGCTATTCCCTCCGGCGTCACCATAGGCTCCATCTGATATCGTCGCACATCCTCGCCGACCGGGCACACGGCGGCACAGATGCCGCATGGCCAGTGATGTGCCCCGACGAGCTCCTCGTGATACTTCGTGCAGGCTATCGCATCCATGTCGTAGACGTCTTGCCCCTGCTGTAAGGCGTGCGTGAAGGCGCGCACCGGACATGACCTGAGGCACTTCTCGCAGTGGATGCAGAGGTCGTGCTCCAACATGGGATCGGGCTCGATCGGCGCGTCGGTCAGAATCGACACGATACGCAGCCGGGGACCGAACTGTGTCGTGACGAGGTTGTGCGAGTCGCCAATCGTGCCCATGCCGGCATAGTAAGCCGCCAGGACATGCGAAAAAGCGGCTCGAGGGTCGTCTTCGAGCACGTTGATGTTGAAATAGCAGTCCCGCGGGAAGTACATCGCCCGATAGCCAAGAGTCGTCACATAGTTCGACAGCAGGTACGCAATATCATCGAGCACCCGGTTGCTTGTATCGTAGAGCTCCTGGTAGACCATCGAAGGCGCGGTCGCCATCATGGGCGCGAAAAGCGGCATCCCGAGCACGACGACACGGCTGGCCCATGGCCAGATGTTGCGAGGCCAAAACTCCGGGTCTTGAACGGGACGCTCCTCCCACGCATCCGCAGAGCAGGTTCTCACGAGGTTTACACCCAGCTCGCGAGCTTTGCCGTATACGGCGCGCTTCACCTCTCCGTCCGCCATATTCGCAGTCCTCCCCTCTCGCAACCGACCCACACGACGCATCGGCTAATCCCAATGGATGTTCTCGCCGCCAACGGTGACGCGAACCTGGGGCGCCAGGCGCTCGCAGGCCTCCACGATCAGCCCGATGCGCTCATCGGTCTTCTTCATCATATCGAGGCCCGTGACCTCGCACTCCTCACCGATCATGGTGTATTTGAGCTCGCCGAGGTTGTGGTAGGGCAGGATGTTCAGATCGGGCTTTCCGGGCAGCTGCGCCATGAAACGGGCGATGGCCTCCGCGTTGGATTCATCGTCGGTGTACCCGGGGATCACCGGATGGCGCACGATGACGCGGCGCCCGCGCTGCTCCATATAGGCGCACAGGCACTCGATGTTCTCCAAGATGAGCTCATTGGGTGCGCCAGTAACCTCGCGATGGCGGGCGGAATCCATATGCTTCAGGTCGACGAACGCTGTGTCGCAGTATGCGGCAAGCGCCTCAAGGTGCTCCCAAGGGCCGAACGCGGAGGTCTCGATGCAGGTGTCGATATAGTCGCGCTTGCACAGGCGCAAGACCTCGGCGGCAACCTCCCACTGCATGAGGACCTCGCCTCCGGACAGGGTGATACCGCTGCGTCCGCGGCGCGTGAAGGTGAGATCGCGGCGCACCTGCTCGTACAAACCCTGGGCATCATAGCGCTCGCCGGCGATCTTTCGGCAGCTGGCGGGACATATGGCGACGCACAGCCCGCAGGCGCTGCAGCGCTCCCAATCCATCTCGACCCTGCCGTCCTCGCCGATCGAGTTCACCTGCTGTTTGCATACGCGCACGCACGCGCCGCAACCCACGCAACGCTCGCGGTTCACGGCGAGCTGCGGGGCGACCGAAAGCCCCCAGGGGTTCGAGCACCATTTGCAGCGCAACGGACAACCCTTGAAAAAAATCATGGTGCGGATACCCGCTCCGTCCGTGTTGCGAAAATGCCCGAAATCGAACACGGTCGCTTCTCGCCCCGAGACGTTGCCCTCTGCCATCGAAAACCTCCTTGCACCGAATGCCGGCGCCCCACGAAAGCCCGCCCGCAGCATGCAGCGGGGGCCACAGGATTATGCTCCCTGCGACCCCCGCATATCCGCTGGTGGACTGCCCTTACCGGTTACGTCATCTCATCAAAACCGAATTTAGAACGTATGCTCCGTACGGTTGATGATGTCGTCCTGCACGCGCTCGGCGATGTCGGTCCAGTAGACACTGTATCCGGCGACACGAACGAGCAGGGTCGGATAGTTCTCGGGGTGCGCCTTGGCGTCGATAAGCGTTCCCTTATCGATGGTGTTGAACTGGACGTGATACACGCCGTAATCGTTCAGCATGGTGCGCACCAGGTTGACGAAGTTATTCATGCCCGCTTCCTTGTAGGTGGGCATCTGATAGGTGGCCTCGGGCAAATCGAGACCGGTCTCGCGAATAGTCTGCATAACACATCACTCCCTTGCTGGACTCTAGACTTCCATCATTTCAGACTGGCTGATCCACATGTTCAGCAGCGTGCCGTTGCTGTACTTCGTATAGTCCAGCTTGCCGTAACTGCGAGCAGCTGCCAGCGGGCCGTGGGTGTCGGCCTGCTGAGAGGCCGACATGGTATCGGAAATGGGGGCGCCGGCAAGACGGCCGTTGGGGGTGGCGCCGGTCATCGCGCCGTAGCCCACGTTGGACTGGACCATCTGGATGGCCGCATCGCAGTAGTTGCCGCGGTACATCTTGAGCTTGTTGGTCGTGTCGCCGAAGAACGACCAGACGCGGCAGGCCACGTCGTCGGCGTAATCGTCGTCGTTGCCGAACTTGGGGGCAGCCATCAGCAGGGCACGGGTATCCTCGTAGCCCACGAAGTTGGCCTCGATGGCGTTGGCCACGCAGCGCAGCGGCACAGCCTTGTCGTCGTAGACGACCTTCTTGATGGCGACCATGGAGTCGACGGCGGTCGCGAAGCCCACCATCTGCATGGTCGGGCCGATGTTGACCTTGGCGCCACCTGCGGTCGCGTCCACACCGCGCTCAAGCGCCCCGTCGAGCAGCATCGTGAAGGTGGGCAGGTTGAACTGTTCGGCCAGAAGCTTCTCGACGATGATCAGGTTGGAGTGGGCCTCCTTGATCGCATACTCGATCTGGGCGAGGCACGCCTGCTCGAACTTCTCGTAGGTATCGAGCGTCTCGGGCTCGCCAGAGGGGAACGTCACGATCTTGCCGCAGTGGGTGCCGTCCACGCCCTTGGCCTTCTTGCCGTTGGTGACGGCAGCGTAGATGCAGCCCGCGACGTTGATGATGCCGGAGTCGGTATGGCCATACTGCATGCCCTCCACGCCGGGCTCGACGCAGCCGATCGGGCTGCCGTACTTCATGATGTCCTGCAGCGAGTAGTTGGAGCGACCGGCGCCCGCGCCACGGGTGGCGAGCATCTTGTAGAGCGTCTCGACATCGAAGAAGCTTGGATGGCCCATGCCGTCGGCGGCGAGCTCGCAGGCCTCGCGCAGCAGCGAATCGGGGGTCTTCTGGTGCAGCAGCAGCGAGACGGCCGGCGACGTGGTGCGAGAATAGCGCATGGCGCGCAGGCACAGGTAGGAGAGCTCATTGGAGGCGTCGCGGCCGTTGGCGTCTAGACCTCCCACGTCCAGATGCGGATAGCGGTAGTAGCCGCCGAAGATGTAGGCCATCTGGGTGGACTGGAACCACACGTTGGAGGTGACCTTGATGTACATCTCCTCGATCAGCTCGAGCGCCTTCTCCGGGGTGAGCGTGCCCGCCTCGATGTCGGCCTTGTAGTAAGGGTACATGTACTGGTCGAAGCGACCCCAGGTGATGGACGGACCGGCACCCTCGACGAACAAGAAGAAGCAGACGGCCCATGCGGTCTCCATGGCATCATGGAAGTTGGTGGCGGGACCCCACGGCACGCGCTTCATCATCGCGGCCATCTCCTCGAGTTCCTTCTTGCGCACGGGATCGGCCTCTTCTTTGGCCTTGAGCAGGCACGAGGCGCTCATGCGGTCGGCCCAGTCGTGGATGGCCTCGCAGACCTCGATGATGCCCTCGTAGAAGTACTTCTTCTCGATGGAGGCGGGATCGTTGGGGTCGAGCTCGGCCAGCAGCTTCTTGGCCTTCTCGTAATACTTCTGGAAACCGTTGGCGATGACGTCGGTCCACGAGGGGATGAAGTGGCTGCCGTTGGCGCAGATGTAATTGGAGACATCGGACACACCGCCGAACTGCGCGCGGTCCCACTCCTCGGGAGTCACGTAGTGCTTCCACTGGGCCGCAGCCGTCTTATCCTTCCAGTACGGCAACAGGTCCTCTTCGAGTTCCTTGTAGTCCTCGTCGGTGACTTCGAACGGATCGTAGGTGCGGTCGCGCAGATTGGGCAGGTCGTCGACCAGCCAGTGCGCATGGAGCTCGATGGCGAAGTTCGCGCCGCGGATGCGCTTGGTGGGCCAGCCCACGAGCTGCTCGTAATCGTACACGGTGTCGGACAGGGTGCGGTAGACCTCAGCGCACGCCTTATAGCGGCGGTACAGCGCAGGGTAGCCCTCGGTCTCGCGATACACCTTGGTGAAGGCACGGGCGCGCGTGATGTCAAGGTTGGGACGGTTGGCGTGGAGCATGCCGTTGAGCTCCTGGGTGCGCTTGGTGGAGCCCGTCTTGGCGACGGTGCCGGCGCGCAGCTCGTTACCGAGCTTGGCGCCTCCCTCGACGACCTTGACCTCGATGGTTTCCTCGGCCATGATGTTCCTCCTCTTTCTTGTGATCTGGCAGGTCGCAACCTGCAAGCTTCAGACATGCGGGGACGGGCTCACTCGTCTCGCCTGCGGCCACGCATGTCAACATTACCTAAGGATTAATCCTGCTGCGGTTTCGGAAGCTGGAACTTTCCGGTCTTCTGGTTAATGAAGTTCAAGCCCTCGTTGCAGATGAGGCCCAGAAGCGTGCCGCCGCAGAGCGTGAGCGCCAGAATCGGAAAGGCGGCGAAGTTGTAGAAGCCTCCCACCGAGGTCGCACCCGGGCCCAAGATGGAGATGGTCAGATTCGACAGCCAAAACGCGTTGGAGATGGCGCCGAAGTGGGCGGGCACGACGGAAAACGGAAGCTTGGACAGAACCGTGAAGTGAAGGGCGCACTCGACGGTGCAGACGATCGCTACGATCAGGGCGATGTTCACCCACGGGTCGACGCCCATGGCGGAGAGCTGGTCCATAATCCACAGGTAGACCATCGACCACAGCAGGCCAACGAGGTAGCTGGAGATGTAACGCCAGAAATCCTCACGCTTGGCACCCGCCGTGAAATAGATGGGGAGCGCCGTGAAGGTACCGTAGACGATCTGGTAGCCCGGCAGGACGTTCTCGGACGTGAAGGTCCCGACCGTATACAGGTAGACCAAACAATAGATGCCGGACAGGACGCTGATCCAAATCGCCCAATTGATATATCCCTTATTGTTCATGGGTGTCTCTTTCTCGCGGAGTTCCGAGCGGGATCCCTGCACGTACCTCTTTGTACGTCGTAATTCATTCTATGTTCTACATACGATTAAGGAGCAGGGTTTAGGCGAGCGGTACGATTCGTGAGGTATACGGTCGAAGCGCAGGTCAGAGACTATGTTTCAAATTCATGTACACGAATGTTCCGTATAGAACGACTGCCTGCAACCCTCCCAAAGGGGTCTGCAGGCAGCCGTGGCATGCTTTACTCTTGTGACGGGCTGAAGCGTCGGCGCAGTATGCGCCCTTGACGCCCCGAGTGCCCGGTATAGTTCGCCTAGTCGAGCGCCGGATGGTCGTTTTCCTGCTCGACCGTATAATAGGTCAACAGGACGCAATCCGGCAGGCGGACGGCATCGCACACGAAGATCTTCTTGGTCATCCAGGCGAGCGACTCGTCGTACACCTCGAACGTGGGCGTCGTGACGTAGTAGAACTGCTTGGGGTCGACCGCGCCGCCCGCCTTGACCGTCTCCACCAGCTCGTCCGGCACCGCGCGGATGCCCTCGACGTGGATGTAGACGGCGCGCCCGTCATCGAGCTTGAAACCGTAGGAGGCGTTGATCTCGGTCACCCCGTCGTCGCGCACAAGCTGGTGATCGATGCCGGCGCACATCATGGTGCCATGGAAATCGGGGCCGGTGAGCTCGCCTTGGGGGCACGGCACGAGGATACGCCTCCCGGCTCCGGCGAAGTCGGTGCCCACGACCTCGGAGGGGGCGACCAGGTCGAGACGGACCTCAAACTGCTTCTTCAGGGACAAAGACATGGTTCTTCCTTTCTTGATTTCAGGTAGGTCTATCGCCTAAGGGCGCCGCCGCGCACGGAGGCATCGGGTGCGCGACGGAGCCCAGGGGCATCTGATGGACTACGCGAGTGCGTAGGCGGCATCGGCGCCGGAGCGGATGTTGGTCGGGATGCGACCGAGCGCGGCCGCGTCGCCGACCGGCACCACGCGCTCGAAGGCAGCCTCAAAGGCCTCGATGACCGCAGGGTCTGCACGGATGCCCATCGACAGGATCACCGCGTCGCAATCCATACGCACGTCGGTGTCGGATGCAAGGTCGCGGACGTCGATGCCGCCCTCGTCGATCAAAACGAGCTGGTGCTCGTAGTGGATCTGGACGCCGTCGGTGAACGCATCGCCGAAGGACAGCTTGTCGGCGATACCGAGCGGCTTTTCGGGCAGCATCTCGATTACATGGACCTCGTTTCCGCCCAACGCCAGCATGTGCGCCGTCTCGATGCCCGTCATACCGCCCCCGATAATGGCGAGGCGCTTGTCGCAGAAGCGGACCTTGCGGTTGAGCACGTCGCGCACGCGGACGACGTTGGGCCCGTGGATGCCGGGGATACGACCTGGCACGACCTCGTTGGTGCCGGTCGCCACGAAGACCGCATATGGGTTGATCTGCGACACGACCTCAGGGGTCGCCTCGACGCCCAGTCGCACCTCGACGCCCAGACGGCGCAGCTGGCGCTCGTAATAATCGATGATCCAGGCGAGGCGCTCCTTGTGCGGGGGCTTGGCGGCAAGGTCGACCAGGCCGCCCAGATGGGTGCTGCGCTCGAAGACGGTCGGCGCGAAACCGCGCCCAGCGAGCACGACCGCCGCCTCGAGACCGGACACGCCCGCACCGACGATAGCCACGCGGCGGCCATCCCCATCGTGCACCAACTCGGGGTGGGCGCGCTCCGAGCGGCACCAGGGGTTCACGGTACAACCGGGAATCGAGTCATCCTCGGGCACCGGCGTGAAGCAGTACAGGCAGCTCACGCAGTAGCGCAGCTCATCCTCACGGCCGGTCGCGCACTTGACGGGGAACTCGGGGTCTGCGTACAGCTCGCGACCGAGCGCGATGATATCGGCCTTGCCGTCGCGTATGAGCTCGTGCATATAGTCGGGATGGCGAATGTTGCCGCAGGTCGCGACGGGGACCGAAACGCGTTCCTTCACCGCTGCGGCGAAGTCGACCTTCCAGCCCTCCGGACGGTGCCCGTTATCCGACATGTACTGGTAGCCCACGAGCGCGCCGCCCGCGTTCACCGTGAACATAGTGGCGCCGGCCTTCTCGAGGATGGCCGCGGCCTCAGCGGCGCGATCCGCCGTGATGCCGCCCGTTGTGCAGTCCGAGCCTTGAAGCTTGACGATCACGGTGAACGTGTTGTCGCACAGCTCGCGGTCGATGCGCTCGATGACGTTTTTGGCAAACCGTGTTGCGTTCTCGATGGTATCAGAACCGTACTCGTCGGTACGATGGTTGAAAAAGGGGCTCAGCAGCTGAGAGGCGAGATAGGTGTGCGCCATATGGAACTCGACGCCATCGGCGCCTGCCGCCTTGGCCCGACGCGCCGCATCCACGAAGCGACCCTCAAGCGCGCGCAGCTCCTCGGTCGTGAAGTCGTCGACCATCGATTTCAATCCGTCGGGCGTCGCGTAGCAACCGGAGTGCCAGATCTGGAACATGATGAGCGCGCCTTCGCCATGCACCGCATCGACCACGCGGGCGAGCTGCCCGATCGCCTCATCGGTTGCAAGCGAGGGGTTGAAGGTTCCCATGAAGATAGGCGGGTCCTGTGGCTCCACCAGCGGGATGATGCCGGGCACGACAAGCGATGCCCCGCCCGCGGCAATCGTGCGGTAGAACTCGACGTAGCGGTCAGAAACCGTCCCGTCGCCCGCGCAGATGTACTCGGCCATGGCCGACTTGGTGATGCGGTTGCGCAGCGTGTGCGGGCCCACCCTCACCGGTTCGAGAAAACTATATCCCATGATGCCTCCTTACAGGATATAAAACTATTCGCACAGCGCTATGCCATGCGGTTGTACACGATGACCTCGTCGGTGCTTTTCTTGGGCGAGCGCTTCCCCTCTCTGGCGGGATAGCCGACCGTGGCGACGGCGACCACCATGAAGTCGTCGGGGATGTTCAGCACCTCGCACACCTTCTCGGGGTAGAACCAGCCGAGCCAACAGAAACCCAGGCCCTGCTCGATGGCCTCGAGTGTCATGTAGCTCATGCCGATGGTGCAGTCCACGGTGCGCGCGCTCTGGCCGCAGACCATGGTGCGGTCGCCCTCGGAGCAGGCGACGAGGATGAGCGGCGCGGTCCCCACCCAGGCCACGTCCTTGCAGGCGGGCACCATCTGGGCAATCAATTCGGGATCGGTGACGGCGATCAAGCGCCACTTCTGCTCGTTAGAAGCTGTCGGCGCCAGGCGGCCCGCCTCCATGATGGCCTCGATTTTCTCCGGCTCCACCGCGCGCAGGGCATATGTGCGCACGCTCCAGCGGGCCTGGATCGCATCCATTACGTTCATATCAAACCCCTTTGTTGCCGATACCGATCAATTCGCCTGAGCCGCCAGCGCCGCATCGCGGTTCCCCACCAAGGTCGCATAGGCACCGCCTTCGCCAAAGGCCCGACGGTAAGCATCGGCCGCCTTGCCGTACGAATCCGCCGCCGCCGCGAAATCGCCGCGTCGATAGGCGATGCGCGCCGATGCGGCGAGCGCTGCCGACAGGTCCACACCTCCCGTATCGCCGGAGCAGGTCGCGACCGCGCGGTCGGCGAATGCCTGCGCTTCATCCAAATCCCCCTGCTCGATTGCGAGGTCCGCCAGATTCGAGCAGGTGGCACCAACGGCTGCCGTCGCATCGGGCAGGGCCTCGGCGATGGTGAGCGCCTCGGTCAGATAGTGCCGCGCAGAGGCGAGGTCGCCTTTGGCGCGATAGGTGAGCCCCAGGTTGTTGGCTAGGCTCGCCTGACGGAAGTCGCCGGGCTCGATCTCGCGCGCATAGATGTCGCGCACCTGCAAGAAGAGCCGTTCCGCCTCATCGAGCCGCCCCATGGCGCGGCAGGCGTTGGCGATGTTCAGCGCAAAAGTCGCATACACGGGGCCGTCCTTAAGGTCGAGGGCGCGCAGCTCGCGCAGAAGGGCCTTGCGCACGGAATCGCATGCCTCGAAATCGCCGGCTGTGCGGTAATGGCCGAGCAGCTCGTTCAAGACCGTCGCGCGATCCTCGTGGTTGCGCTCATCGGACCACGCCTCGTCGAGCGCGGCGCGCAGATAGGTCTCCGCCCCCGCGGCGTCGTGCGCGGCATAGCGGGCGTCAAGTTCCTGATAGAAGGTTTGATCGAGCATGGCTCCTCCTTAGCTGCGAGTTCGTACGGCGCCGGTGCGCGCGGGCGTACGGCCCCCGGCATACAGACCGACGAGCATGATGACAAGGCAGACGGCTACACCCAGAAACAACGGGTCGAACGGCAGGCCGATCAGATTGCCTGCGATGACGGCGACCGGCCCCATGATCACGCTCGCCAAGCCCCAGCCGCTGTGGATCTTGCCCGGGGCGAATAGTGCGAACGTGAACGGGATGAAGATCACCGCGCCGCGCAGGCCCATCGACAAAAATCCGAAGTCGTTGATCATCGAGCCCGGCAGGGCGAGCGCCGCCGCACCGGCGAGCACGAGCACGATGACGATGAGCGAGCGCGTGACGACGAGCTTGAAGATGGGGTCGCGCAGACGGTCCACCATATGGGACAAAAGGTCCTCCACGACGACCGTGGCCACGCCGAGCGAGAGGCCAGAGCCGCCACCGACCGTCGCGATGAAGAAGGCGCCCAGAGCGATGCCACCCGCGAGCTGGGGCAGGAAGTGGATGACGAACTGCGGGAACACCTGGGCGGTGGAATCGATGACGAACACGCCCTCGGGTACCGCCTGGCCGATCGCCGCGAGCGCAGCCGCCTCGTCGGCCGTCACGCATACGCCGCGCATGAACAGACCAATCAGGATGCAGGCGATGCCGATGGGCGGGATGAGCGCAGCCGAGAGCAAAGCTCCCTTGCGCGCCGCCCCATCGGACTTGGCGGCCCAAATCGCCGAGGCGTAGGACTGGGTCGAAATCACGCCGAGCACGAGCGAGAGACCGGAGCCCAAATCCTTGAACGGTCCGCGCGCAACAAGCGACAGGAAGCGGCCCGGGATATCCTCCGCGCCGGCGATCCCCGACAGCGCGCCCAAGTCCGTGCCGGCGAGCGCCGTGGTCACGCCGCCCAGGACCCCAGCGGGTCCGCCCGCCAGCATGAGGACGACACCGGCGCCCACGATGCAGGAGGCGTACAGCAGAACCAGCTTCACCACTCCGCCGATGCCCGCTCCCCATACGCCGCCGAAGATGACATAGACTGCCATGATGGTGCCGGCGATGAGCGCGGCGGCGAGTGCCGGCATGGGAAAGAGCGTCGTGATGAGCGCCGATGCGGAGATCATCTGGGAGATGACCGAGATGAAGATGCCGACAGCGGAAAAAATCGAGGCGACGAAGTCGATCCGCTCGCCGTACTCGGCAACCACTGCACCCACAAGCGTCGTCGACGACGTGGCACGCATGCGCACAGCATAGGCGAGACCCAAGATCAAACATCCGATGCCTGATCCCAGCGTGAACCACCACGCAGCGAGCCCGTAGCTGAAGGCGAGCTGCGCGGTGCCGACCGTCGCCTGGCCGCTCACGAGCGTGCCCATGATCGTGCCCGCCACGACCGCCGTGCCGGCGCGGCCGCCGCCCGTCGTGAAGTCCGACGCATCCGAGACCTTGCGTCCCGACCAGGCGCCCACCGCGGCGATCAGGATAAGCACCGCGACGATGCCCACGATATGCCCGATTCCGATATTCATCCGAACACGACCTCCTCGATCGCCTCGGGACGCAGCCCTAAAGCCGCCTCCCCCCTATGCCACCGCGGGAGCGGTCTCGTAGAGCTTGTCGAATCCCGGAAAGACCGGCTCGCCGGTATAGGTCTTGGGCTCCTCGATACCGTCGAGCACGCGGATCGCTCCGGCGGCGAGCGCCTCCATCTCGAACTCGCCCGGATACACATCGACCGGCGCGATCCACCCGGCTTGGGCGGAGATGAGCGCGCACATGCGCTCTGAGTAGGCGATACCGCCGGTCAGAACGATGCCATCCACCGCTCCGCGCATCACGTTCGCCATCGCGGCGATGTCCTTGCCGATCTGATAGGCGGTCGTGCGGTAGACGAGCTCCGCGTAGGCGTCCCCATCATCGATGCGAGCCTCGACCTCGCGCGCGTCCGAGGTACCCAGATGCGCGACCCAACCGCCGCGCTTCATGACCTCTTCGATCATCTGTTCGCGCGTCCGCGTTCCTGAATAGCACAGCTCGATCACGTCGGCGAGCGGTGCGGTGCCGCTGCGGGTGGGCGCCATGCGACCCTCTCCGCGCGTGGAGTCGACGGTGTCGACCATCTTGCCGCGCTCGTGCGCGGTGACCGAGATGCCGCCGCCCAGATGGGCAACGACCAGATTGACCTCCTCGTAGGAGCGCCCATGGTCGACGGCCCAGCGGCGCGCAACGGCCCGTTGGTTCAACGGATGGCCGCGGCTCGTGCGCAGGATCTCGACGAACCCGGTCATGCGCGCCTCCTCGCGAAACTCATCGACCGAGCTCGCATCGACCACGAAGGCGCGGGCGCCGTATTCGTTTGCGAAATCGCGCGCCAAAAGCGGGCCCAGGTTGCCGGGATGCTTGGAGCCCGGCCCGATCTTGCCGTGCTCGTACATGACGTCGCCCACCTCGAACACGCCGCCCGGCATGGCGAGCAGACCCGTGCAGATGGCGGAGAACGCATCGGCCGTCGCGGGGTCGATACCCTCGGCGTCGAGCATCTCGGCGATCATCCGGCGCCGATAGGGCAGCTGATCGACGATGCGCTCGAAGCCGGCGAGCTCGTCAGCAGGATGGTCAATCGTGCGCTGGAACACGCGCGCGTCCCCGTCATAGACGGCTACCTTGGTGGACGTCGACCCGGGATTCAAGACGATGATACGGTGCATGATGCCCCCTTATGCCGCCAGGCCGCGCGCGATGAGACGCGCGAGCGCAATCGTGTAGAGTTTGGATTCCGCAGAGCTGGCACGGCTCGTCAGGGCCACCGGGGCCTTAGCGCCCACGATGACGCCGGCCTTCTTGGCGCGCCCGAAGTACTCGGCCGCCTTGACGAGCATGTTGCCCGCCTCGATATCGGGCACGAGCAGGATGTCCGCCACGCCCGCCACGGGAGAGTCGATTCCCTTATGGTGCGCCGCCTCGACGGACACGGCGTTATCGAACTGGAGCGGACCGTCCACGATGCAGCCGGAGATCTCGCCCTCTGCGTTCATGCGCGCGAGCTCGGCCGCCTCGACGGTGCAGGGCATCTTCTCGTTCACCTTCTCGACTGCGCAGAGCGCCGCGACCTTGGGGCACGCATTGCCCAGCGCATGGGCGACCCGGACGGCGTTGCGCACGAGGTCTACCTTCTGCTCCAGCGTGGGCGAGACGGTCATGGCGGCGTCCGTCACATGGAAGAGCCGGTCGAAGCCGGGCACCTCGAGCACGAGGTCATGGCTGATCGTGCCGCCGAGGCGCAGGCCGTTGTCGCGGTTCAGAATCGCGCGCATGACGACCGCGGTGTCGACGATGCCCTTCATGATGAAATCGGCATCGCCGTCGCGCACCATGCGCGCGGCGACCTGGCATGCCTCCGCCTTGTCAGGCTCCTCGACAATCGCATACGTAGTCGGGTCCGCCCCGAGCTCTTCCAGAATTTGAGCGATTTTCTTGGCATCACCTACGAGCACCGGGTCTGCGATGCCTGCATCTGCAGCCTTGACCACGGCATCGAGCACGTAGGAATCCTGCGCCACCGCCACGGCGAGCCGCCCGGGCTCACCTTCGCACGCCGCCGTCAGCAGCTCCTCCATCGAATGCACCATCAGCGGCCTCCTTTCCCGCACAGGCGGCGGGGCCGCCGAGAGGGCCGGTCCCGCCGCGTCGCCTTACCAGGGCTACTCGCCCCAGACCTCCTCATCACTCGGAACCTGCACATCGGGCAGGGCCACGGCGATGCGGGCGATATTCACCAGGTGATGCCACCAGAGGTTCTCCGAGATGGAGTTGTTGCCCCAGGAACCGCACCCGAGGGTCGCCGTCGGGTTGAGCCCGTTATCGAAGGCGCCGCCCAGGCCGGAAGAACCGATCATGTTGACGCCGATACGCGACACCGGGAGCTGTTCGCCGGCGTAGTCGACGTGTTCCGCCGTGTGCGAGCGCACAATCGCGGAGTGACCCGCACCCTCGTGCAGCAGGTTGGTCTTGGCGTTGGCCACGCCCTCCTCCCACGTGCCATAGGAGGCGACGCACATCACCGGGCAGAGCTTCTCCTTGCACAGAAGCTCGTCGGCACCGTAGGCGTCAACCTTCACCATGAGGAGCTTGGCGTCCTCGGGCACATCGAGACCGGCAAGGGAGCCGATGAACTGCGGGGAGGCGCCCACCGCATCCTTGTTGATGGCACCGTTGGGGAACAGCGCGGCGCGCAGCGCGTCGACATCGGCCTGCTCGCTGATATAGAAGGCGCCCTCCTGCTGAAACAGGCGAACCATCTCGCCGTAGATGTCCTCCTGCACGTGGATGCACTGCTCGCAGGTGCACAGCACGCCGTTGTCGTAGGTACGGCTGCGCACGATCTGCTGGGCGGAAAGCTCGAGGTCGGCATCGGTGTCGACGATGGTCTGGACATTACCGGCGCCCACGCCGAAGGCGGGCTTGCCGGAGGAGTACACTGCCTTGACCATACCGGGACCGCCGGTGGCGATCGTACAGTCGCACATGCTCATGACGAGGCTCGAGATCTCGAGCGTGGGATCGGGGATGATCTGGATGAGGTCCGCAGGCGCGCCCATGGCCTCGAGCGCCTCGCGCATGATGCGCACCGTCTCCACGCCCGTCTTCTTGGCGCGCGGATGCGGGCTGATGAGCAGGGCGTTTCCGCCCTTGAGAGCGCACATGGCGTTATGCGCCGGTGTCATGGTCGGATTCGTGGTCGGCGGGATGCAGCCGATAACGCCCATGGGCTTGGCCACCTCGACGATGCCCTCGTCCTCATGGCGTGCGATGATACCGCGCGATTTCACTCCCTTGAGACGGTCCCAGGTGATCTTGGTCTTACCTGAGTTCTTGGCGATCTTGTCCTCATAGCGACCCATACGGGTCTCCTCGACGGCGAGCTTGGCAAGCGGCTCGGCCGCGTCGAACACGGCCTTGCCGATCGCGCGGACCGCGCGGTCGACCTCCTCCTGCGAATAGGTCTCAAACTCGGCTTGCGCCACGCGTGCGCGCTCGATGAACTCCGCCACGTACTTCTCGGGATCCATGGCTCCTCCTTCGCGAAGCATCCGACTGAAAGCGAGTCGCTTTCCTAAATCTACGTTCATTGTAGAATGTCCTACATTTGAGTCAAGAACAATAGAACATTGACCGTTCACCGACCGTGAGCGGTCAAATCACAGGTCAGATGCAGTGTTTAGAGGTGTTAATCGACTTTGGTAACCGCAAGCAGCAGAGCGCCACCGTCCCGCAACACCCTCATTGCCAGCTTCTCATCGCCCATAAGGATGGACTCCGCAAATTCCAGCCCATACTGATAAATGGTGGAGAGGCCATCTTCCTGGAAGATGCGCTCGATGGCGACAGCGCTTTGATAGGAGGCGATCAGCACGACCTCGCAAACGAGTTCACGCAGAAGCGGATTGGCGACGCCGCGAGCACAAGCGCATGCGAGCTGCGTCAAAGCGGAAGCGACCGCATCCGGTGCTTCCAGTGAGGCGTCTTTCAACTCTGAGAACGCGGCACCGATCGCTGAGGCATCGGGAGATGCCGCCATATCGGGCACCGCGAGCCCGATCACGCGCTCGCACAATTCAAGCATGTCTCGACCGTTGCCACGCCGCAGAAGGATTCCGAAGACCAGCGGCTTCAACATCCCGCCATGGAACTCGTCGACGATGTAGGTCCCGTCGGCGCGCCTGATCTCAACCACGCCGTACGCCTCGAGAATCTTGATGGCCTCGCGCACCGAGCTGCGCCCCACCCCGAGGCGAGCGGCGAACTCCTCCTCGGAGGGCAAGCGTTCGCCCGGTTGGAGCTCACCGGTCGCCAAGCTCGTGGCAACGCGCTCGATGATAATCTTGGATATGTTCTTCGTCCGCAAAGATCCCGTAAGCGAGGAACGTGCCATACGATGTCTCTCCCTACATCCTATGTTCTATGTTCCTGCCCATTGTATCAGTCCTATAGGAGAAGGGCGTCTCGGTACACCATCTTTCGGTAATTAGATGATGCGCCCAGACGCCCTCTCGCTCAGCCAAGGTCGCGCGTTTACAGAAGCAGGCGCTTCCAGAGCTCCATGCGCTCGTCCATAAAGTCCGCGATCTTGCTCTGGCCGCCCTCCTCGATAAGGTCGACCTCCTTGAGGTAGTTTGCGGGAAGCAGGTCGGGTTCACCGATCTCGCGAGACTTCTCGATTGCCGCATGGCGCGTAAAGGCGGCGATGCGGCGTACCACGCTATCGAGCTGATCGAGCATGGGATTGTGGGTGATGCTCCCCAAGAACTCGTTGAATGCGAGGCTTGCTTGATAGCACGCCTCGTTGTCGGTCCCCGGATCGTTCATCGCCGTCCTGAACGTCTCGCCGAGCTCGCGCAGATGGGCGATGTCCTCAGGCGACGCCTCTTTCATGGCGAGATACATGACCGAATTCGACAGCGCGATCTTCACGTCGAGCAGCTCGCTCATGGAGTGCTCACTCAGGATGAGACCGTAGATCATGGGGTTCAGCAGACTCGTCTTGTAGTGGTCGACCACAAAGGTCCCCGCAGAGCGACGAATCTCGAGCACGCCGAACGCGACGAGCACCTTGATTGCCTCACGCACAGCGTTACGGCCTACACCGAGTTTCTCCGCAAACTCAGTCTCGGTGGGAATCCGATCGCCCGGCTTGAGCTCACCCGAGATGAGGGCGTTCGTGATGCGGTCGACGATGATATCGGAAAGCGAGCCTTTTGGCAGCTCGGCGAACAGGCTGCTGTAGTCCATCGGTGTTCCTTCCGTTACGCAGACGGGGCAATGCCCCGAGAACATACTACTTGCAAATGTTCTACATTCATTTCATACTCACTTTAGGAGAGAAAGCCCACGATTTCAAGGGTCTGCCGAACAAGAGCGCAGGAGAACTCGGCGAAGGGTAGCCGACATCCCAAGGGGGAACACATGCATTACACCGGATTAACCTATCGCCCTCCTTACGAGGCGAATTCGCTGCTCCTTCAGGCCACGAGCGGCTGCAGCCACAATCGCTGCACGTTCTGCAGTATGTACCTGGACACGCCGTTTTCCGCATCGCCGCTCGCCGAGATCGAGGAGGACCTGATCGAGGCGGCGCGCATCTGGCCCGATGCGCGCCGCGTGTTCCTCGTCAACGGCGACGCCTTCGCCCTCTCCAGCGATCGGCTGCTTGAGATCTCCGAACTCGTTCACCGCTATCTGCCACAAGCCGAATCCATCGGCGCCTACGCGCGCGTAGACAACATCGCACACAAGACCGACCGGGAGCTCGCCGCACTCGCGCAGGCCGGCTATGCCGAAATCAACATAGGAGTCGAATCCGGGCTGGACGACGTCCTGGCCTATATGAACAAGGGCCACACCGCCGAGAAGGCCCGGCGCGAGCTCGCGCGCCTCACCGCCGCCGGCCTCCCCTTCAACACCAACATTATCACGGCCGCCGCCGGACCCGACCGAATCGCCGAGCATGCAACCGCCAACGCAGCCCTAGTCAACGAGACGAACCCGACCCTTGTGTTCGTCTCGCCGCTCCACGTCGACCCGGGCTCCCGCTTGGAGCGCGAGGTCGCCGCCGGGCGCTTCACCGAGTGCACGCTCGGCCAGTATCTTGAAGAGGAAATCTTGTTCCTCGAGGGACTCGAACTCGACGGCTGTCTGTTTTTCGGGTTGCACGTCTCGAACCCCGTACCTGTGGCCGGCTGGCTGCCGCGCGACAAGGCAGAACTGCTCGAACGCCTGAGAGCGGGACGCGATGCCCTCGGTCCCGAGCTGCTCGCCTCGCACCCGAGCAAGGGCGCCGAGGGCAGTCTGCATGGACGCATCCCGGGACTCGAGCGATGAGCGCCTCCGGACCGGGGCTCGCCCTTGCCGAGCGCTTCTGGCAGCGCAACCGAGCCGAGCTGTTTGAAGGAGAGCTCGCCGGCCTTGGGCGCCGTGTCGCGGCGGGCCTCGTGGGCGAGGGCTCAGAATGCTGGGGCTACGACGACGCCATATCACGCGATCACGACTGGGGACCAGGCTGCTGCATCTGGCTCATGCGTTCGGATTGGGAGCGCTTCGGAGGCGAGCTGCAGCGGCGCTATAACATGGTCGCAAGCCGGTATATGGAAGGCATAGCGCCTCGCCCGGCCACACCTCCTGGAACCCCGCCGCGCGTCGGCGTCTTCGACATCGAGATCTTCTACCAGCGTTTCCTCCCATCCGGCATGCCTCACGACTCCACCGGGTGGCTACAGGCGCGCGAGGCCATGCTCGCCGCAGCGACCAACGGCCGCGTGTTCTACGACGGAAGCGGTCGGTTTTCCGCCATCCGCAAGCAGCTGCTTGCCTACTATCCCGACGACGTGCGCCTGCACCGTATCGCCTCCAACCTTGCCCGCGCTGCGCAGGCGGGCCAATACAATTTTCCGCGTCAGGCGGCGCGCGGCGACAGCCTTGCCGCCCTGTCGGCCCTCGTCCGCTTCAACGAGGCGGTCTGCGGGGTTCTCTACGCCCTCGCCCGCCGATACCGGCCATTTTACAAATGGGTGGCGAGGGAATTGCTCGATCTGGGACAGGTGGGCGCACGGGCGCATGCGCATCTCGAAGACCTCGCCGCTCTCGTGCGCGGGGGCGATGCGGCGGCCTCTGTCGCCAGAATCGAAGAGGTCGCCAAGATGCTCGTCGACGCGCTGGATGCGGCGCATCTGAGCTCCAACGTATCACCTTGGCTGATGGATCAAGCGACCGAGGTGGCCCGCCATATCGAGAGCCCGTCGCTACGTGCCCTGGATCTCATCGATTAACCTCTACCCTTCAGCCAAGAGAGGAGTGGGCGCCGGTTATGCCCGCTGCGCTCATCTTCCGATACCCCGCTGGACCCGAACGCTACAAACGACCATAAACCCGTGGGATCCGCCGCCCACAGCAGGATGGCGACCGGAAAAACAACCCCCAATCCGCATGGAAACGCATGGGGGATTATACTGAGTGGCACGATGGAATATAGCACGTAGGAGGTAGAATGTGAACCATATCGGAACCACGCTGCTCGGCATGATCAACACCACGTCCTACCACACGACCAACCATCAGATCGCCATGTGGGTCCTAAGCAACCTCGAGCGCATCGACCACCTGACCGAGCCCGAGATGGCGCGCACCTGCAACGTGTCGAAAAGCTCGATCAACCGGTTCTGCAAGGAACTCGGCTACGACACGTTCCGGCAGTTCCAGCTCGACGCGCTCCGGTTCCAGCGGCAGTATGCGACCAAGTACTACCTCCCCGCCTCGGAGATCTCCAACCCCGACGGAACGTTGCTCGAGAACTACGCGGCGAGCGTCGCACGCAACGCGCTGAAGCTCGCCGAGCACGTCGACGATGCCGTACTCGCCCAGATCGCCGCCGACCTTGACGAATACGAGCACGTCATCGTCATGGGTGGGCAGCAGTCGGGAGACATCGCCTGCATGTTCCAGCACAACCTCTTCGGCACCGGTCGCGTCATCACGGCCTACACGTACGCCAAGGAGCAACGTGAGATACTCAGCCGCCTGGATTCCGATACCCTTTTGATCGTCTTCTCGCTGTTCGGCAACATCTTCCATCGCGTGATGGACAACATCGGCCCCTTCGAGCGCCCCGAGCACTGCAAGATCTGCTGGATCACCTCGCAGCCGACGCTGCCGCCGACCATCCCCATCGACGCCATCATCGATTGCGGGCTCGGCCGCGACCTGTCCGCCGGAAACCTCGCCATGGAGCTTGCCGCCAACACGATCGTCTTGCACTACTGGCGGCTGCACCATCCCGATGGGGTCGACGGCAGCCTACCGTTCGCCCGCTAAATCCAACCGCTCGCCACGCAAGCAGATGTGGGGCCTTTTGCTCCAATTCGTCATAACAAGCATCTACCTGCGGTTTCATGCCATGGAACCAAGTTCCAGCTTGCGGAACCCCTTGATGTCCTCAACCGAGCTTCCAGCCCGTAGGATACGAGATGTCAAAAGCGCCGCGCACCCGGGAGCGGCAACGAATCATCTGACGAATAGGAGCAACAGATGGACAACGCTACGTTCGCGCAGGAATGCGTGCGCCTCGTCGGCGGAAAGGAAAACGTCGAGACCGTGACGCACTGCTTCACCCGGCTGCGCTTCCGCCTGAAGGACAAGAGCCGGGCCGACCTCGCCGCCGCCAAGGAGACCGAAGGGATCCTCGACGCCCTCGAAGTGGGCGATCAGACCCAGCTCATCATCGGCCCCCAGGTCAACGAGGTCTTCAAGGAGGTCGAACAGATCGTGGGCGTCGGCGTCGCCGACCCCGCACGCGTGGAAGACGAAGCTGCTGACGATGGCGAGTCCAAGAAGAAGGGTTTCTCCGTCGGCATGCTGCTCGACACCGTCACCGGCATCTTCGCCCCGGTCATCACGGCGATCACCGCCGGCGGTATGGTCAAGGCGGCTCTGCTCATCATGGGGCTGTTCGGCCTGTCCTCGGATTCGCAGGAGTACTACATCCTGAACTTCATCGCGGACTCCGTCTTCTACTTCCTGCCGATTCTGCTCGCTTTCTCGAGCGCCAACAAATTCGGCTGCAACCCCTACATCGCGGGCATCGTCGGCGGCGTGCTTCTGCACCCCAACTGGACCGCCCTGGTGAACGCGGGCGAGCCAGTGAGCTTCTTCTCCATCCCCGTCACCCTCTACAACTACTCCTCGAGCGTGCTGCCCATCATCCTCACGATCCTGTTCATGTCGTTTGTCGAGCGCTTCGCCGAGAAGGTCTCCCCCAACGTGGTCAAAGCCGTCCTGCAGCCCCTGCTGACGCTCGGTATCACCGCGCCGGTCGCCCTTATCGTTATCGGCCCGCTCGGCAGCTGGATCGGTGGCATCTTCGCTGCAATCCTGTCCTTCCTCGACACCAACGTACCCATCCTCGTGCCCACCATCGTCGGCGCCGTCTGCCCGCTGCTCGTCTTCGCCGGCATGCACCTGGCCATCTTCCCCTCGCTCCAGACCATCCAGCGCGCCGCTATGGGCTATGAGACCGTCTGCGGCCCGGGCATGCTCGCCTCCAACATGGCCATCGCCGGCGCGACCCTGGGCACCGCCCTGCGCGTGAAGAACCCCAAGAACCGCGAGATGAGCATCTCCACCGGTATCACCGCCCTGTGCGGCATCACCGAGCCCGCCCTCTACGGCGTGGTCTTCAAGTTCCACAAGCCGCTGATCGCCGGCATGATCGGTGGCGCGGTGGGCGGCCTGTTCGCCGGCATCATGCACCTCAAGCGCTATGCCTTCGCAACCCCCGGCATCCCGGCGCTGCCGACCTTCATGGGCGACGACCCGATGAACATCGTCATCGCCATCGCAACGGTCGCCATCGCGTTCGCGGTCGCCTTCATCGTCTCGTTCATCCTGGGCGTCGATGAGGACGCGCAGGCCAAGAAGGCCTAAAGCACCGACCCATTCGCTCGTCCCCACGAAACTCCGGCATGCCGGCCAAACGTTCAGCCCGCCGGCATGCCGCCCGACAAGGAGCACCCCATGTCTTTTCGCAATGACTTCCTTTGGGGCGGCGCCACCGCCGCCAACCAGCTCGAGGGCGCCTGGACCGCCGACGGCCGCGGCCCCTCCATCGCCGACGTCATAACCGGCGGCACCGCCCAGCGCAGCCGTACCCTCACCTATGTGGGGCCCGACGGCAAGCCCGGCCACCTCGAGTTCTTCGGCGACCTGCACGAGCCGCCCCAAGGCTCCACCTTCGCGCCCATCGAGGGCGAGTGGTATCCCAACCACGATGGCATCGATTTCTACCACACCTATCGCAAGGATATCGCCCTCATGGCCGAGATGGGCTTCAAGGCCCTGCGCCTGTCCGTCTCCTGGAGCCGCATCTTCCCCACCGGTATGGAGGAAGAGCCCTGCGAGGCCGGCCTTGCATTCTACGACGGCGTCTTCGACTGCCTGCGCGAGCACGGCATCGAGCCCGTGGTGACCATCAGCCACTACGAGACCCCGCTCGCGCTCGTGAACGAATGGAACGGCTGGACGGACCGCAGAACGATCGATTGCTTTGTGCGCTATGCCACGACGCTGTTCGAGCGCTATCGCGGCAAGGTCCGTTACTGGATGACGTTCAACGAGATCAACGTCATGAACACCAATGCATGGCTGGGCGCGGGCCTCGCCTCCTCCGACCCCAAGGTCACCATGCGTGCCGCGCACCACATGCTCGTCGCCTCTTCACGTGCGGTGAAGGTGGGCCACGAGATCGACCCGCAAAACCAGATCGGCTGTATGCTCACCTTCAGCCAGGGCATGGTCTATCCCTACAGTTGCCGGCCCGAGGACGTGCACAAGGCTTGGGAGCTCGCGAACCGCTGCTACTTCTTCTCCGATGTGCAGGCGCGCGGGTACTACCCGAGCTACCAGCTCAAGCGCTACGAGCGCGAGGGCATCGACATCGGCATGACCGAGCAGGACGAGCGCGACCTGCGCGAGGGGTGCGTCGACTACATCGGCTTCAGCTACTACCGCTCGACCACCGTCTCGACCGACCCCACCACCCCGCTCGTCGACCCCGACTCCCCCATGAAGGAGATCCTAGGGGTCAAGAACCCGTACCTCACGGTCAGCGACTGGGGCTGGACCATCGACCCGGTCGGCCTGCGCAACGCGCTCGACAACCTGTACGACCGCTACCAGAAGCCGCTGTTCATCGTGGAAAACGGTCTGGGCGCCGTCGACATGCTGAAGGAGGGCCATACGGTCGACGACGACTACCGCATCGACTTTTTACGTTCGCACATCGAGGCTATGAAGGATGCCGTGGAAATCGATGGCGTCGATCTGATGGGCTACCTCTGGTGGGGTCCGATCGACCTCATCTCAGCCTCGACCGGTGAGATGAAGAAACGCTACGGTTTCATCTACGTCGACCGCAACGACGACAACACCGGCTCGCTTAAGCGCTTCCGCAAGAAGAGCTTCGGCTGGTACAAGAAAGTCATCGCCTCGAACGGCGAGGACCTCGCCTAACATCTGCCGGACGGGGTACCCCAACCGCGCGGTGCCCCGCCCCCTCCAACCCCTGCCTCCTTGTGGTACCGCACTCGGCATGCTTCACCGGAATCTGCCGTCAGGCGACATCGCCGTCTCGTCAATCGACTGTCTGTTGCTCCACGCGATTCGCCCGGCGCATTCAGGCATGAAGGACGTGCAGTGCCGCAAGGAGGGCAGGGGTTTTTCAGCTCCCTCGCGAGCCATTGCCGCGTCGGGCAGCGCGCGCTACCATGGGTGCGTTTTACCCCGATCCCAAGGAGACGCCCATGGAGCCGCAGCGGCAGGAACAACCCATCCTCACCCGCACCTGGTGCGTATGCCTGCTCGCCCTGGTCTGCTGTGCGTTCTGGGGAAGCGCCATCCCCTGCATCAAGACCGGTTATGCGCTGCTTGGCATCTCGTCGGCCGACGTGCCCTCCGAGCTTCTGTTCGCCGGGCTGCGCTTCGCTCTCGCCGGCGTCATCGCGCTCACGGCGGCGTCGATCGCCGAGCACAGACCCGTCCGCATCAAACGCGGCTCGCTCGGCATGGTCGTGCGCCTCTCCCTCGCGCAAACCATCGTCCAGTACGCGTTCTTCTATATCGGTGTCTCCCATGCGTCGGGCGTCAAGGGCACCATCGTCAACGCATCGAGCACCTTTCTCACCATCCTTGTGGCCACGCTCGTGTTCCGCCAGGAGCGCATGACGACCCGCAAACTCGCAGGTTGCCTGATCGGGTTCGCCGGCGTCGTGCTCGTGAACCTCACCGGCGATCTCGGCGGCGCCATGACGCTCACGGGCGAGGGGTTCATCCTCGTCGCGTCCCTGTCCTATGCCGTGTCCTCCTCGCTTATCCGCATCTACTCGCAGCGCGAAAACCCCGTGGCGCTGTCCGGATACCAGTTCGTGCTCGGCGGCCTGGTTCTCGCCGGGGCGGGCGCGTGCATGGGCGGGCGCATCCCCCACATCGATCCGGCCGGCATCGGCATGTTGATTTACCTGGCGTTCGTATCAGGAATCGCCTATTCGCTGTGGTCGGTCCTGCTCAAATACAACCCCACGTCGCGCGTCGCGATCTTTGGGTTCATGAACCCCATCTTCGGCGTCATCCTCTCAAGCATCCTGCTCGGCGAGGCGGGGACCCTGCCCTGGCAGCAGACCGCCGTCGCACTCGTCCTCATCACGGCGGGCATCGTCATCGTGAACCGCGTCCCGCAGACGGAACGAGCGAAGTAGCGGTACCCGCCGTCAACGCAAGCAAGCGGGGTGCTTGCGCACCCCGCCACGGAAAAGGGAGAGCATTGTAAGGATGCCCGGGGAACTGCCGGCCGATCGCTTTCGCGGCAGGCGCCCCGCGGCGTCGAATGAAGCGGTCGGAGTTTCCCTAAAACGGCAGCGCACCGACGACGCCGTACACCACCAGGTACAAAACGAGCAGCGCGATGCCGTAGTACTTGCCGTACTCCTTCATGAAGTCCGTGAAGTTGAGCTTGCACTCGCCGCACAGCATGTACAGGGCGGGGATGACCGGGCTCACCAGGCGGAACGACTGACCGACCATGGAGGCGACCGCCGCCTGCGTGGCGCTGATGCCGAACTGCGCCATGACGTCTTTCATCACGCTCGCGATACCGAAGTAGAACGCATCTTGCGGCAGGAAGCACACGGCGGGCGTGGCGATGACCGCGTAGATGGGCGCCATATGGCTCGACAGCTGCGTCGGGATGATGCCGGCGATGAAGTTCGCCAGCGCCGTCGCCATGCCCGAACCCGTCAGCACGCCGGAGAACACGCCCGCGCCCAAGGTGATCACGGCCGTGGGCAGCACGTCGGCAGCCAGATCCTCCAGGCGCTGCGAGCTCTCCTCCACCTTGGGATAGTTCACCACCAGCGCGATGGCCGAGGCCAGCATGAAGATGATCGAGCCGTGGATCTCGCCCTGGATGAGCAGGACGACGGCGACAAGGGTCAGAACGAGGTTGAACGCGAACAGCTTGGGGCGCTTGAGCTCGACATCCTTATCGCGCACGGCGGCGATCATCTGGTCGAGCTGCTCGGGCGACACGGCCTTGGCGTCCGCAGCGGACCAGCCCAGGCGCTTGCGCTCCTTTTTACCGAGCAGGTACGTGATGGCGATTACGGCGACCTGCGCGGCCAGCAGGCCCGGCAGCAAGGTGGCGAACAGCTCGTTGACCTCGATGCCCTGCGCGGTCGCCGACGCGATGGTGGGACCGCCCCACGGGAGCTGGTTCCAGATGCCGATGGGCGCCACGATGACGATCGCCAGGTAGATGAGCTTCAGGCCCATCTGCCGGTACAGGTTGATGAACGCCGAGGTGCAGATGATGATCGTGGTGGTCGTATCGCCGTTAAACGATACGACCGAGGCGACCATCACGGTGGACATGAGCACCTTCAGCGGATCGCCCTTGGCCATCTTGATGAAGAAGGCCGCGACGGGGTCGAACAGGCCGACGCCGAGCATGAGGTCGAAGTACAGGATCGAGAACAGGATGGTCAGACCGGGCGAAATGACGCCCATCGATGTGCTCTGGCCCTCGTAGTCGACCGTGTAGAAAATGCCATCTTTGATCCAGGAGAACAGGTCGGACATGGTGGCACCGGTTGCGAACACGGCGATGACGCCAAACACAAGCGGCACCAGGGTGAGCGCGTTGAATACCGAGAGCTTCTTCATCGAAAGCAGGACGATGAAGCTCACGATCATGGCAAAAGCCAAAAAGGTCAGCAAGGGGTATACACCTCCTACGTCATGCACGTTATTTCGTTGTGGGAAGGAAAAGAGCGGGGCCGGCGATCGGTTCATTCGGCGCCCGGTGCCCCATCGCGGGGCGCATCCGGCGCGAGGGCGGCCGATCGGGGCACCCTTGAAAGCGCTGACGCGCAGCGGGGTTTCCGGAAGGGGCGCAAAGCCCCTTCCGCATCAAAAAGGAGAGACTACTTGATGAAGTGAACCTTGTCGTACAGGTCGGTGAGCACGGCCTCCTTGCGCTCGTTGTAGGTCACCTTGTTCTGCTCGAACAGGTTGTTGCCCTCGGCGTCGATGGAGACGATCAGAGGACCGAGCTCGTTCACGCGGCAGGTCCACAGGGTTTCGGGCATGCCGAGCTCACGCCAGTTGGCGTCCTCGATCTCCTCCACCTCGGTGGCGGCGAGCACCGCGCAGCCGGCAGGGAACACGCAGTGGATGGCGGGGCCGATCTTGCATCCCGCCTCGGTGTTGGGGCCCATGCCGCCCTTGCCCACGATGACCTTGACGCCGGTCTGCTCGATGAACTCCTTCTCGAACTTCTCCATGCGCATGGAGGTGGTAGGGCCGAGCGAGATCATCTCGTGGGTCTCGGTGCCGTCCTCGTTTTTCGTGCTGCGCACGATGGGGCCGGCGTGGAAGATGGCGCCTCCGTCAAGATCGATGGGAAGCTCGCGGCCGAGCTCGATCAGGCGACGGTGCGCGACGTCGCGGCAGGTGGTGATGTGTCCGGTCAGATAGATGACGTCGCCGACGTGGATGTCTTTCAGATCCTCTGCGGAAATCGGCGTATGGAGTACCTTTTTCACAGCTCAACCCCCTTGTGCGTAAGCAATTCGTAGTTCAGGTCGGAATCGATCACGATGGTGCCGCGGCGATGCGACCAGCAGCCCACGTTGACCGCGCAGGACAGGACGGACGGATGGCGCGCGGAGTTCTCGATGTGGACGTCCATGACGGACTTCGTGCCGCCGAGGCCCTGCGGGCCGAGGCCGATCTTGTCGATGCCCTCGATCAGCTCCTCCTCGAGCTGGGCCGCGAGCGCATTCTCGTTGCGGCTGCCCACCGGGCGCATGAGCGCAAGCTTGGACATGTAGGCCGCCGAGTCGATCGAGGTGCCGATGCCGATGCCGACCATGAGCGGCGGGCAGGCGTTCAGGCCGTAGGAGGTCATGAGGTCGAGCACGAACTTCACGACCGCCTCGTATCCCTCACCGGGCATGAAGGTCTTGCCCGAGCCGGGCAGCGAGCAGCCGCCGCCGGCCATGTAGACGTGGATCTTGACCTTGTCGTCGCCCGGGACGATGTCCCAGTACAGCCACGGAGACTTGGTGCCCACGTTGGTGTAGGTGTTCTTCTCGTCGAACGTCTCGACGGTGTTGTGGCGCAGCGGCGCCTTTTTCGTCGCGCGGAAGACGGCCTCCTTGAGCACATCGGCGAGCTCGTCGATGTAGGGGAATTTGCTGCCCACGCTCACGAACATCTGGATGAGGCCCGTGTCCTGGCACGACGGCCTGTTGAGCTCCCAGGCCTTCTCCTGATTCGCCGCCATGGTGTGATAGATCATCTGTGCCATGGGATTCGTTTCCGTCGCCGCCAGCTCCTTGAGCTTGGCCGTGACGTCGTCCGGCAGGCGCTTGCCCACCAGGCTCGTGAAGTCGGAGACGATGTTGGTCAACCGCTCCAAGTTCTCACTTCTCTCCACCTTGACTCAACCTCCCTTTATCTGTGCTGTTTCGGCAGGTCACCTGAGGTGTTTCCCGCCTCTCGACACCATGAAGGGTACGGTTTCGGAGCACGCAGCGCCTTCCGATTATCAAGGATCGGCAGGCGCGGATGAACAGACCGGGAGCACTGTTGCGGCGCATTCGGGGCCACGAGGAGCATAAAGTCGGCAGACCGTAGGGCTGCGCCCTTCTACCTGCGCATTCGCCGCGCACCCCTCGTTTTTTCCCATGGGGTGCGCTGTGCAGGGACCTAAAGATTTCCCCTACGACGATGTTTTAGAAATCGAAATCTGGCACATTCCGATAGCACGCCGCGAACGGTTAATTGGGCACGGTGAACGGCATGATCATGGGAAAGGCAGCGCGATTGCGGTTTTACGCCTCGGTCCCCATCCGCGCGAGCGCCTCGTCAAGAAGCGCACGGGCTTCCCGGGCCGCCTGCGCCACCTCGTGCAGCGCGCGGATCTGATCCCGATCGGCACGGAGCGCGCTGTCGTACGCGTCTTGCCCTGCCCCCGCAGCCATGTAGTCCGCGAGCTTCGCGCCCACATACTCGTCGTCTGCCGATACGAATACCTGCTTGAACGCGGCATCGCCCGCGCGGTTATCATCGGATAGCAGCCCGCGGTACTCGGCGGGCGTCTTGCCGAACGTCTTGCGAAACGCCGCGTTGAACGACTTGAGGTCCGCAAAACCATGAGCCGCCGCGATATCGCTGATGCGGGCGTCGCTTGCCGACAGCTCGGCCGTTGCCGCCGACAGGCGCACGCGCAGCAGGTACTCCGAGAAATTGATCCCGAGCTTGCCCTTGAACAGCTGCGAGATGTAGCTCGCGTTGTATCCGGTCTTTGCGGCAAGATCCGCCAGCGTGATGCGCTCGCGGTAGTTGTCGTCGATGTAGGCCACGAGCCTGCTCACCGCATCCTTGCCGCGCCGGTCGATGCGGTAGGCGCGGCCCCGCTCGTCAGGCACCTGGTCGATGGGAACGACCGCCGACATCAGGCGGTAGAGCAACGCATCGTAGCGCAACCGGCTCGCCGGATCGCGCCGCACGTTCAGCACCATCATCTGGGCCAAGCACCGGCGAATGACGGCGAAGCGCGCCTCGCTTCTCGTCGACTCGTCCGACACGAGCTCCAGGCGGATGAAGTCGTCCTCGCCGAAATAGCCCTTGAAGAACACGGGGTCGATATGGAGCACCATGGCGATATTGCCCTGCCCGAGCCCCAGCGTCGCATGCCCCTCGTTGGGATTGATGAGGGCCATGTCGTCTTCTTTCAGGATGTGGCGCGCGCCGCTGACGCACATCTCCACGGACCCCTTGAGGACCACGAGCAGCTCGAAATCCGTATGCCAGTTGTAGTGGTACGACCCGATACGGTACACGTAGTGCTCAAGCTTGAGGTTGGCATGCGGGTTCTCGTACGTATAGCGCAGCTGGACGGATTCCATGGGCTCGCTCCCTTCCCTCGCGTGCCATGGTAGCAAATCGACCGCCCACGATGCGGGAAGCCAGGATGCACGTCCGCCATACCGCCCCTTCGCCTCCGCTCTGCCACCAGTGGAGGCTACGGCGAGCATTTTTGCTGAAAAATCGACGTTGTGGACGCCTCGTTTCGCGACGCCCTGAATACCGCACGTGCTGCAGCGGCGTTACCTGCGGAAACGCCGCTGCAGCACGTGCCGTTTCGGGCGGGTCCGGATTTGAGCCGTCCACAACGTCGATTTTTCAGCAGTTTCCAGCTCGCGAGCCTCCACTGCCACGCTCTGACGGAAACCCCGGATGAAGGAAAGGTCCGGAGCCGCCCGGCGCGGGATGAATTGATAAGTGGTTCCCTACCGCCCTCCCCTTCCGCTTCCGCCAAAAATCCGCCCTTTCGCCCATGTTGCGCAACAGCGCACCTGGTTTCGCGCGCATCATGAAATAACCCCCTTACGCTTCTCAGGGGGGCATGGACAACAGGAAGGAGCATCCCCATGAAACGACCGCGCATCTTGGCGATCGCGCTTGCCGCCATGCTGGCCCTCACGCCAGCTTTGGCGAGCGCTCAGCCGCAAAGCACCTCCATTGCCGAGCCGATCGTTCGCACCGCTGACGACCAGGCGGCATCCGACATCGACCTGCAGGCAACCTACACCACGCTCAATATCCCCGGCACCGACCTCTACGACGAGGCGTTCGAGGTGCTGGACATCGTGAACCAGCATCGCACGGCAGAGGGGCTCAGGCCGCTTACCATGGATGCCGAGCTGCTCGAAGTCGCCATGCAGCGCGCCGCCGAGACCGTCGTGTCCTACAGCCACACGCGTCCGAACGGCACAGTATGCTTCACCGCCTCCAGCAAGATGTTCGGCGAGAACATCGCGACGGGCCAGTGGACCGCCGCTGAGGTCATGGACGACTGGATGCACTCTACGGGCCACCGCGAGAACATCATGAACTCGAGCTATGCGAGCATCGGCGTCGGTTGCTTCCAGGCTCAGGACGGCGCCCTGTACTGGGTCCAGTGCTTCAGCCCCAGCGCCGGCACCGCCGCCACCCAACCTGCCAACATCGATGTAGCGCACCCGGTCGAAGTGTACACGGGCCACATCAACCCTCAGATCGCCGTCGGTATCCCCGGTGTCGAGCAGACCGACGACACCGCGTTCATGCCGCGCGGTTCTCGCAATCCCATCATCCTGCAGGGCATCAACGCCGGCGAGCAGGGCTGGAACACGAGCTACTTCATCAACGCCGACAGCTTTACGTGGACGTCATCCGACGAGAGCATCATGACGGTCGAACCTGACGGCACGCTCATTGCGCTTGCTCCGGGCGACGTCACCATCACCGGCGTCTCCGGTGGACTGCAGATCGACATCTTCCTGACCGTGACCGACGAGAGCCCCTTCTCCGATGTGGACGAGACGCAGTGGTATGCCGAAGCCGTCAACTTCGCCTCGAGCAACGGGCTCATTACCGGCTACAGCGGCTCCGACCGCTTCGGTATCGGCGACGATATGACACGCGCACAGCTCGTGACGGTGCTCTTCCGCATCGCTGAGCCCAACGGCGCCGATCCGAACGCCGTCAACACGACCGGCATGTCCGATGTCAAGAACGGCGAGTGGTACACCTCCGCCGCTAACTGGGCCGTCGAGAACGGCGTGGTCAACGGCTTTATTCAGGCGGACGGGTCCGCTCTGTTCAAGCCCGACGACCCCATCACCCGCGAGCAGTTCGTGACCATCCTCGCCAACTTCACCCAAGCAGACACCGCCGCAGCCGATGACAGCGCCTTCAACGCGCTGCCCGACCATAGTGCCACAAGCAGCTGGGCCACCCCGGCGGTGACGTGGGCGGTCGATGAGGGCATCATCAACGGTAAGGACAACGGCGGCTCGCGCGTGCTGGCCCCCGGTGACGTCGTGACCCGCGAGCAGGCCGCAGCCATCCTCATGAACTCCTACAACCTGGGTGTTTTGCCGTAAGGGAAACGCTTCTCGCATGTAACGCCGCGGGCTGCCCCGTTCTGAGGGACAGCCCGCATTTCTTATCTGCGGGGTAAGCCCCGCGGGAAGCCAGAGCGCACGTCCGCCATACCGCCCCTTCGCCTCCGCGCCGGCTCCAGAGGAGGCTGCGGCGAGCATTTTTGCTGAAAAATCGACGTTGTGGACGCCTCGTTTCGCGACGCCCTGAATACCGCACGTGCTGCAGCGGCGTTACCTGCGGAAACGCCGTTGCAGCACGTGCCGTTTCGGGCGGGTCCGGATTTGAGGCGTCCACAACGTCGATTTTTCAGCAGTTTCCAGCTCGCGAGCCTCCACTGTCGCGCTCTCGCAGAGACCCCGGACGAAAGATAAGGCCCGGGGCCGTCCCGCATAATGCGAAACGGCCCCGGGCCAGCTTATGCAGCGATCAAATCGCTCGGCGCGCAGGCGCTTAGCACAGCTTGGCGCCCGCCGGCATGGCGTCATCGAGCATCAGCACGTTCAGGCGCTCCTCGTCGCCCTCCTTGTGCACGGCGCTGATGATCATGCCGCACGAATCGATACCCATCATCTTGCGCGGAGGCAGGTTGGTGATGGCGACCAGCGTGCGACCGACCAGGTCCTCCGGCTCGTAGAACGCGTGGATACCCGAAAGGATCGTGCGGTCCGTACCCGACCCGTCATCGAGCGTGAACTGCAGGAGCTTCTTGCTCTTGGGCACCGCCTCGCAGGCCTTGACCTTCACGACGCGGAAATCGGACGTGCAGAACGTATCGAAATCGACCATGTCCTCGAACAGCGGCTCGATGGCGACCTTGCTGTAGTCGACGGTCGGCATCTTGTTCGGCGCGATGGACACGCCAGAGGCGGCCTGGGCAGCCTCCTCGTCCTCCTTGGCGCGAGCGGCGGCCGCACCGTTGGCGCTACCGCGCTCGGGCTTCATGTGCGGGAACAGCAGCACGTCGCGGATGGATGCCTGGTTGGTGAGCAGCATGACCACGCGGTCGATACCGATGCCGATGCCGCCCGCCGGGGGCATGCCGTACTCGAGGGCGCGCACATAGTCCTCGTCGTACTCCATGGCCTCCTCGTCGCCGGCGAACTTCTCCTCGACCTGCTTGCGGAAGCGCTCCGCCTGGTCGACAGGGTCGTTCAGCTCGGAGAACGCGTTGGCGTACTCGTGACCGGCGATGACGAGCTCGAAGCGGTGCGTGAGGCGCGGATCGTCCTCGTGGCGCTTGGCGAGCGGGCTGACCTCGACCGGGTAATCGCACACGAACGTGGGGTTCACGATGGAAGGTTCACCCTTCTCGTCGTAGATCTCGGCGATGAGCTTGCCCGGGCCCCACGCGGAGTTGACCTCGATACCGCACTCGGACGCCGCGGCGCGCAGCTCCTCGATCGGCGTGTCAAGGGTGAGCTCGCGGCCCATGACCTCGGAGACGATCTCAGTCATGGGACGGCTCGGCCACGTGCCGGACAGGTCGATGGTCGTGCCCTGGTACTCGATCTGCTCGGACTCGTTCACGGCGGCGTTCGCAGCCTTGATGACGCCCTCGGCGAGCTCCTTCATGCCCTCGAGGTCGGAGTAGGCGCGATAGGCCTCCATGGTGGTGAACTCGGGGTTGTGCGTGAGGTCCATGCCCTCGTTACGGAAAATGCGCCCGAGCTCGAAAACGCGCTCGTAGCCGCCCACGAGCAGGCGCTTGAGATGCAGCTCGGTGGCGATGCGCAGGTAGTTCTCCTGGTTCAGCGCGTTGAAGTGCGTGATGAACGGCTTGGCCGTCGCGCCGCCCTGGATGGTCTGGAGGATGGGGGTCTCGACCTCCATGTAGCCGTTATCCTCCATGTAGCGGCGGAAGGCCGACACGATGCGCGAGCGCTTGGCAAAGGTCTCGCGGACGTCGGCGTTCACGATGAGGTCGACGTAGCGCTGGCGATAGCGCGTCTCCTTGTCGGACAGGCCATGGAACTTCTCGGGTAGCGGGCGGACGGCCTTGGACAGCAGAACGAGCTTGCGCGGAGCCACGGAGAGCTGGCCGCGCTTGGTGCGGACCACGACGCCCTCGGCGCCCACGATGTCGCCCAGGTCGAGCTCGCCGAGCAGCTCCCAGGCGTCTTCAGGCATGTCGTTGATACGGCAGAACAGCTGCATGTCGCCGGTGGGGTCGCGCAGCACGATGAACATGATCTTGCCCTGGCCGCGCTTGGCGACCACGCGGCCGCCGATCTTCACGACATCGGCGGTATCCTCGCCGTCGGCCAGATCGGCATAGTTCTTCTCGATGTCAGCCACGTAATCGGTGACATCCGAGTGCTCGGGATACGGGTTCTTGCCGGCAGCGTACAGCGCCGCGCGATCGGCCAGACGGCGCGCACGCTCGTCGTTGAGCGTGGAAGCCGCATCAACCTGGGTTTGGTCCATGGTATCTCCTCTTATATAACGTGAAACGCTCCCTGAGGCGCACGGTCCCAGGGAGCGAGCAGGCAGGTGCGCGCGGGTCCGCGTGAGCCCAAAGAACGCTGCTCAATCCATCTCGCGCCCGGCGCGTAGGCCCGAGCGCGAAAGCAATTGATCAGTGATTCCTAGCGCGTGATGTTCGTGATGGTGTAGATGCGGGTCTTGCCGGAAGGAAGGACGACCTCCACCGTCTCGCCGGCGCCGTGGCCGATGATGGCGCGGCCGACGGGGCTCTCGTTGGAGATCTTGTGCTCCAGGGAGTTGGTCTCGGTCGTACCCACGAGCGTGACGTCGGTGGCGACGCCGTCGCCGTCGACCAGCGAGACGGTGCAGCCGATGGAGACGATCAGGTTGTGATCGCCGTCGGCGACGTCGCGCGCGTTGGCGAGGATGGCCTGGATCTCGGCGATGCGGGCCGCGTTTTTGGCCTGCTCCTCCTTGGCGGCATCGTACTCGGCGTTCTCGGAAAGGTCACCGAACGCGCGGGCTTCCTTGATGTGCTCGATGATCTCCTTGTTCTTCTCGCCCTCGCGCCACTCAAGCTCCTCGATGAGCTTCTGGCGGCCATCGGCTGTCAGTACGATCTCGCTTGCATCCATGCGCACAAACTCCTCGTCTATGTCTGCTCGGCAGCACCGGTGCGGCCGATATCCTCACATAACATGGAAATGACCGGCATGCCCTGGGGCAGCCGGCCATCGCTCACCCCGATTGTCAGGGTTTGAGCTAGTCCTCCTCGATGGGGCTTTCATCCTTCTTGGCCTTGGCCTCCTTGGCCTCGGCAAGCTTGGCCTCGAGCTCGCGAATCTCCTTGTCCTCCTCGCTCTCGGGCTCCTCCTCGGTGGCCTCATCCTCGGTGGACATACCCTCGCGGATGTTCTTCACCGTCTTGCCCAGGGAGGCGCCGAGCTTCGGAAGATTCTTGGGGCCGAAGATCAGCAGGGCAACGATCAGAATGACAACCCACTCAAAACCCTTAGGGAACATACTTTTCCTTCCACGGTACTCAGGTACAGTCGAGATGGAAGCCGCATCTCGCAAGACAAGGCGTTTCCAGCTCGAAAGAGTATACCGCGCCTATGTGGCGCAAACAACACCGCCATATTTTACACGCGAGCGCGAAACACGTCTGACAAGGATACGACATGCCCTTATCGCGCAGCTGAGAGACCGCGCGCAAGCGGCCACGGGCCTCTCCCATCAACAAAAAAGACCGGAGCGATCTCTCGCCCCGGTCCTCACATGCAATGGTCGGGTTGACTGGATTTGAACCAGCGACCCCCGCGTCCCGAACGCGGTGCTCTACCAAACTGAGCCACAACCCGAAAGCTTGATTATCCTACCACACTCCGAAAACGAATGCTAGGGAAAATCTACCCGACAACGATATTTGGCCCCGACTTCTCCATTTTTACCGCCTGGGCCCACCATCCGTGCTCGTTGAGCGCGGAGAGCGCGATGGCCTCGGCCGCCATCTGGGTATCGCACACCGCGAACACCGAGGCGCCGGAACCCGAGACCTCGACCGCGCGCACGCCGGGCTGCTCGCGCATCCACGCCACGATGGTTCCGATCTCGGGCATGAGGGCGCACGCCGCCGGCGCGAGGTTGTTGCCGATATGCGCGAAGATCGACGCCTCATCGTGCTCGCGCATGGCCGCAAGCATCGGGTCGAGTTCGGGCAGATCCTGGGGGTCCGCATCGAAATGCGCGTAGGCCTCCCCCGTCGACACGCCGCCGTCGAGCGGCTTGACCAGCGCGACGGGCGTTCCGGTCAGCGGCCGGAAGACCTCACGCATGATATCGCCCGCCCCGGTGAAGTACGCCGGCGGCCCATAGAGGAAAAACGGCACGTCGGCGCCGATGGAGCGGGCGACGCGGTCGATCCGCTCGTCAGCCGGGTCGATCTTCCACAGATGGCAGATCCCCTTGATGGTCGCAGCCGCGTCGGTGGACGGGCCGCCCAGCCCGCTTTTGATCGGGATGTGCTTGTCGATGAGGATCGTGAAGCGCGGCTCGCGGCCGAACGCCTCCCCCATCGCGACGGCGGCTCTATAGGCCGTGTTCTCCTCCATGGGAAAGCCCGCTTCGGGGACCGTGCGGACCATGAGCTCGTCTGCCGGCGCGATCGCCAGCGTGTCGGCCAGATCGATCGCGGTCATCACCGTGTCCACGCGATGGTAGCCGCGCTCGTCCTTGCGCGGATGGACGCCCAGATACAGGTTGATCTTGGCGGGCGCCGTCACCATGATGAAGGAGGGGGCGTCCATGGTCTAATGCTCCTCGAGCTGATTTCCCAGCGGCGTGAACAGGTGCTCGCTCGTCTCGGGGTCGAACAGCTCGACGGTTCCCGTCAACACGTCGACGTACTGGTAGGACTGACGAGACTTGCGGCCGCGGCGCTCATCGACCTCGACGATAAAGACGGAAGGGTGCACCGTCTTGATGGTGCCCATGCGCTCGACGACGCGGGTGCGGCCCATGTTGGCCTTGACCTTCACGCGCTGGCCGATCATCTGGGTCAACTTCTCATGGATGTCATCGACGTGATTGACTTCCAGCTCTTCCATAACGCCTCCTACAGAGACAAAAGGCGGGCGCGATGCCTACGCACAGAATTGTCCCAAGATATCAAACAAACGCACAGAGTATAGCAAGCCCGCATCAACATTGCACGTCAGCGCGGCAGATATGGAGGGCTTGACAAATAAGCGACAAATGGGGCGCGACGCGCTCGGACGGGGCCATTACCCCTCCCGAGCGCGCCGCGCCCCCAATACAGCACCGCGCTACAGATCGTCGGTATCGAGCAGGATGGTGAAAGGACCGTCGTTGACGAGCTCGACCTGCATCATCGCGGCAAACGTGCCCGTCGCCACATGCTCGACATCGGCACGGACCAACTCGACGAAGTACTCGTAGAGCTCGCGCGCCAGCTGTGGCGCCGCCGCATCCGTGAACGATGGGCGACGGCCGCGGCGGCAGTTGGCGTACAGCGTGAACTGCGAGACGACGAGCACCTCTCCGTCCACGTCGGCAAGCGAGAGGTTGGTCTTGCCGTCGGCGTCCTCGTTGATGCGCAGGCCGCGCAGCTTGCCCCACAGCTTGTCCGCCTCGGCGCGCGTGTCGGACGCGCCCACGCCGAGCAGGATGAGGTACCCGCGCCCGATCGACGCGGTGCGCTCGCCCTCGATGGTCACGCTCGCGCGCGTCACCCGCTGGACGACCGCCCTCATTCGTCCTCGCCGGAGATCTTGGCGGACAGGGCCTCGAGCGCATGGAACCGGTGGCTGATGGCGTTCTTCTCGGCTGGCGTGAGCTCGGCCATCGTCTTGCCCGGCGTGTCGTCCGGCAAAAACAGCGGGTCGTACCCGAAGCCGTTCGTGCCGCGACCCTCGCGGCCCACGACACCCTCGCAGGTCCCCTCGCCGTAGGTGACCAGGCCGTCCGTATCGATCAGGGCGACGACGCTCACGAAGCGCGCCGTGCGCTCGCCGTCAGCGACGTCGGCCAGGTTCTCGAGCAGCTTCGCGTTGTTTGCCGCGTCGTCGCCGTGCACGCCCGCGTAGCGCGCCGAGTACACGCCCGGCTCGCCGTCCAGCGCGTCGACCACGAGGCCCGAATCGTCCGCGATGGCGGGAAAGCTGGTCTGCTCCACCGCCGCCTCCGCCTTGATGAGGGCGTTCTCCAAAAACGTCGTGCCGGTCTCCTCCGGATCGTCGAACTCGCCCAGCTGGCCGAGCGCCACGAAGCGCACGTCGGGCAGCACGCGGGACAGGATGTCCTCGATCTCGGTCAGCTTGTGCATGTTGCCGGTCGCCACCACGATGGTGCGCGCCGGATCCAGTTCATCTATGTCGATCTTCTCGAGCGCCATGTTGCTGTCATCCTCCTCGGTATGCCGTGTGCGTGCGGTCAGTCCTCGTCGCGAAACGCGGTGACCCGGTTCTGCAGGTCGATCAGCTGCTTGATGCCGGCCTCGCCCAGATCGAGCAGGCGGCCCAGTCGCGCCCGGTCGAACGGCGTCTGCTCGCCCGTCCCCTGGATCTCGACGATCTCGCCGGTATCGGTCGCCACGAGGTTCATGTCCACCTCGGCGTGCGAATCCTCGATGTAGTTGAGGTCGAGCAACTCGGCCCCGTCGACCACGCCCATGGACACGGCGGCCACCTGGCCGGTGAGCGGCAGGCGCGAGATCTTGCCCGCCTCGACCCACGCCATGAGGGCGTCATGCAGCGCGACCCAGGCGCCGGTGACGCTCGCCGTACGCGTGCCGCCGTCGGCCTGGAGAACGTCGCAGTCCACGGTCACGGTATACTCGCCGAGCGCGCGCAGGTTCGTGACCGTGCGCAGGCTGCGGCCGATCAGGCGCTCGATCTCCATGGAGCGGCCCTTGCGGTTGGCGCGCTCGCGCGGGCTGCGGCGACCGGTGGCCGCGGGCAGCATGGCGTATTCGGCCGTCACCCAGCCCTGTCGGCTCGCGCGGCGCCATGCGGGCAGCCCCTCCTCGATGGTGGCGGCGCACAGCACGCGCGTGTCGCCGAACTCCACCAGGCACGACCCCTGCGCATGCTTCATGACCTCGCGCGTCAGCTTGACCGGACGCAGCTTATCCGCAGCGCGCCCATCGACGCGGTTGATCTCCATGTGGTCCATATTTCTCGCACTCCTCACTATCTTGCTGTTAGTAGCGGTCGAGCTCATCCAGGCTGATGTGCTCGATGCTCTTGAGCGGCTGGCCGAAGATGAAGCTGCCCGCCGCCGCGAACTCCGCGATGTTGTCCGACGTGGTCGCGAAGCGGTGCTCGGGCACTACGTCGTCTTCCGCCAGCTGCTCGCGGCGGACCAGGATGTCGGTCAGCTCGCGCGTGGTCTCCTCGGCCGACGACACGACGCGGACGCCTTCGCCCAGCGCATGGCGAATCGGGTTCACGAGCAGCGGGAAATGTGTGCAGCCCAACACGACCGTGTCGATGCCGATGCCCGGCTCCAAGATGGGGCCGAGCGTGCGCGCGACCTCCTCGCGGTTCTCCGGCGTGTCGAACACGTCGCCGTCTTGCAGCCAGCGCTCCTGCAGGTGCGCGCCGGTCGCCAGCTCGTTCTCGACGATCTCGACGAAGCTCGGCGCGGGGCACCCGTACACGGACACGCCGGCATCCAGGTCGCGGATGGCGCGCGTGTAGGCGCCCGTGCGCACCGTGAGCGGCGTCGCCAGCACGCCCACCTTGCGCGTCCGCGTGCTGTTGATCGCCGCGCGGGCGCCCGGGGCGATCACGCCGATGACCGGAACCGGGAGCATCTGCTGCGCGATCTTGAGGCCGGCAGCCGTGGCGGTGTTGCACGCGATGATCATGATCTTGATGTCGTGGGCTGCAAGCCAGCGACCGGCCTGCAGCACGAATGAGCGCACCTCGCTCTCCGAGCGCACACCATAGGGGCAGCGCTTGGTGTCGCCCACATAGTAGATGGACTCGTGCGGCAGCGAGGTCGCGATCGAGCGCGCCACCGTCAGGCCGCCGATACCGGAATCGAAAACGCCGATAGGCCTGTTGTCTCCTTGAGCCGCCATCTGAGCATCCCCTCCTATGCGAGCGCCGCGAGCAGGCAGCGCATACTCTGGACCCAGCCGTCGACGATGCGGCCGCGCGTCACGAACGCGTTGTCGTGCGTCGCCAGGAACTCTTCGGCCGTCGGGTTCTTGAGGCCGTTCTCGACGAGAAAGAACGTATCGCAGTAGTCTGCCATGAGGAAGTCCGAGGTCGCGTCGCCGATAGCCATGGTCTCGGACAGATCGATGCCGCGCAGCTCGCAGAAGCGCTCGATGCCGCGGCCCTTGTTCAAGCCCTGCGGCATAAGGTTGAACGCGCGGCCCTTCACGCCCTCGGGAAGCTTGAGCGTGGTGGGCGCGGAAATGTAGTTGAGGTAGCCGTTGTCGCCCCAGTCAAGCTCCGCGCCCGAGCGGCGAATGATGTCGCGGGCGTCCTCGTCGGGAATCTCGCCGCGCATACCCACCGTCACCTCGCGGTGCTTGTAGCCGGTCGACATATCGTTGTGGTATTCCAGCAGGCCTGGCCAGCGATTCTGGAACTCGTCGAGAATGCCCGTCGCCTCGATGCACTCATGCGGCGAGTAGCCCCAGATAGGATTGAAGGGCATGTCGGCGGTGAAATACTCCCAGCGGTTATCGCTGCGGTCGAGCATGAGCAGGCCGCCCATCTCGCCGATGTAGGAGTTCAGACCGAGCAGACGCGTGTCCTCGTGCAGCATGGAACGATTGCGGCCCGAGCACGGGATGACCTCGATACCGGCGCGTTTGAGCTCCAGCAACGTGGCGACGAAGTCGATGCACGGGTTCCCCTCGGCATCTGCCAGCGCGCAGGAACCAGGCGCGAGCATGGTGCCGTCGAGGTCAGTGAACACGTAGCGCACGCGCGACAGGCGCTCTTTGAGCTCGCCGGTGGGGATATCGGGCAGCACGGTATGGGGCATGGGGCCTCCTCGCAGACGCGGATTCGTCGCGCTCCATTGTAGCCCGACGATCCCGACGAAGTGGGGACGTCGACATTTCGCGCATATCCCTAAGGAGACGCTGATCGGTTGCGTTCGCGGCGGTCGGTTCCATGGCGGGCGCGCGTATCCGCCCGCGTGCGAAACCGTACCCTGATAAAAGGTTTTATCAAGGTGCGCGAGAGACCCGTTTTGAATTTGGTATCAACTCTTGGGCAATAAAGACGGCTTGGGGGGCGAATCGGAGGCCCCTCCCGGGGCCTCCGGGATCAACCGGACGGAGAAACCGCAGGTCACAGGCTTGTCAGATATGGCCGTTTTCCTTGCATACTCCCCGATTTGATACCAAATTCGTTTTCAGAATATATTAACACCCTCTTTCCTGGGGTTTTGCGGTGCGGCTTCCCCACCGTGCGTATACGGGGCCCGGAATCTGCCTGTCGCACGGTGGGAACGCGCGACAGGCAGATTCCGCGTCTTGCGAGAGGCGCCGATGACACAAAACTGACCGTTTGGCACGCTAAAGGGGGTCAATAGAAGCTCTTAGCGTGCCAAACTGCCCGTTTTGTGTCATCGGCCCCATCCCTTTGCGCTATACTTACCCCCACGGGCGATTGGCGCAACGGTTAGCGCAGGTGCTTTACACGCACAAGGCTGGGGGTTCGAATCCCTCATCGCCCACCACTTGGTTGTTACGGTCCCAGCAAAGGGACCGTTTCTTTATCGGGCCCCTTACAGAGGGATTCGAACCCGAAGGGCCTCATGGTGAGCAAAGCGCGTAAGCGTCTTTGCCACCATGAGTCGCAAGGCGGGCGCACGCCCGCCGCAGCGGGAGGTCGCTCGCGGAGCGAGCGGCCGACATCCCTCATCGCCCACCACTTGGCTGTTTCGGTCCCAGCGATGGGACCGTTTCTTGTTTGAGCCCGTCTCAGAGGGATTCGAACCCCGTTGGGGGCGCGGAGCTGAGCAAATGCGTTGAGCATTTGCCAGCGAAGCGCGCAAGGACGCCGCAGGCGTCCGCAGCGGGAGGTCGCGCGAAGCGCGGCCGACATCCACAAGACGTCGGCCGCGAGCGCTTCCGCCGTGCCCGAGCACGCCCAGTGGATCCACGACCTGAGTGCACGGCTCGCAACAGGGTCCGGAACGGATATTTTGGGGCTGGGTCGTTATTATCCAAGGCAGTGCGCTGTGCCGCCTTGGGTGATAACGACCCCAAAATACCAGCTCCGAATGTACGCGCTATGCCAGCACGCGCGTCAAGCCCTCCACCAGGGCATCGGCTTCCGCCTCGCCGCAGATAAGCGGCGGCAGGAAGCGCAGCGTGTGGGCGCCGGTCGCGTTGATCACGAAGCCGGCGTCGAGCATCTTGGCCACGACGTCGTGGGCATCGCCCACCGCCTCGTCCAGGTCGCAACCAATCATCAGGCCACTGCCGCGCACCTCAACCACATGCGGCGCGCCTGCGAGCTTCTCGCGCAGATAGCCGCCCACCTGCTCGGCATGCTCGTCGTACCTGCCGCGCGTCAGCTCGCACAGCACGGCGCATGCTGCGGCAACAGCCAGACAGCTGCCGCCGAAGGTCGTGCCGTGGTCGCCCGGGCGAAACACGTCCGCGATCTCCTTCTTGGCCACGCAGGCTCCCGCGGGCACGCCGCCCGCGATGCCCTTGGCCAAGCTCATGATATCCGGCTCGACCCCGTAGGTCTGGAAGGCGAAGGGCTTTCCCGAACGGAAGATGCCCGTCTGCACCTCATCGGCGATGAGCACGCCGCCCACACCGTGCACGAGCTCGGCCGCGGCCTCCATGAACTCCTGCGTGAGCGGATGCACGCCGGACTCGCCCTGGATGGGCTCGAGCAGGACCGCGCAGATCTCGCTGCCGTAGCGCTCGAAGATCCCGCGGAGCTCGTCCACGTCATTCGGCGTGCAGGCGACAAATCCGCCGGGCAGCGGCTTGAAGCTGTCCTGCAGGCGGTCCTGCATGGTTGCGGCGATGGTCTCGAGCGTGCGCCCGTGGAAGCTGCCGCGCAGCGCCACGATGGTGTTGCCGCCGTTGCCGGCGCGCTTGGCGTACAGGCGCGCAAGCTTCATCGAGCCCTCGTTGGCCTCGGCGCCGGAATTGGCGAAAAACGTCTCCCAGACCTGCTCGCCCTCTGCAGGAGCCGCAGCGGCCAGCAACGCATCGGCATCGCCCGCAACGGCAGCGTCCGCCACGGCACGGGCGCCGTCCATATCGCCGTTCGCAAGCTTGGACAAAAGCGCCGCAACCTCGCCGCGGTGCTCGATATAGAAGTAATTGGACACGTGCAGCAGCTGCTCCGCCTGCGTGCGCAGCGCATCCGTGAGCACGGGATGGGCGTGCCCCAGGCAGCACACGCCGATACCTGCCAGAAAGTCCAGGTACTCGCGGCCGGCGTCGTCGACCAGCGTCATGCCGTGGCCCGATACGAAATCGACCTCCGAGCGGCCGAACGTATGCATCACGTACGAAGACTCAAGCGCCTTCTGCGTAGAAAGAGACATGGTGGTTACCCCTCGCGTTTCCCTAGATGTTTTCGGACAGCCGCGCAGCGAACTGCGTCAACGGATGCGGATGCGTGTCCTGCTCATACGCGGTATGCGTCGAATGGATGACGGTTCCGACACCGGCGTCGGTCAGAAGCTCGAGCAGCAGCGAATGCGGCGACGTGCCGTTGATGATATGCGAGCGGAAGACGCCCGCCTTGAGCGCATGGATGCAGCTCTCGAGCTTGGGGATCATGCCCTTGTCGACCTCGCCGCGCGCGAGCATCTGCTCGGTCTCCTCGAGCGTCAGGTTGGAGATGAGCGAGTCCTTGTCCGAGAAATCCTCGTACAGGCCGTCGACGTCGGTCAGGAAGATCACCTTGTGCGCATGGACCGCCGCGGCGATGTGACCGGCCGCGACGTCGGCGTTGATGTTGAAGAACCCGCCGTCCTCGCCCTGGGCGACCGTGGCCACCACGGGGATGTACTCGTTGTCCATGATGCTTTCGAGGTAGTCGGCGTTGACGCGAACGATCTTGCCCACACGGCCGAGCTCGGGGTCGAGCTCGCGGGCGACGATGGTCCCGGCGTCCGCGCCCGATACGCCCACGGCAAGGTTGCCGTGCACGTTGATGGCCGCCACGAGCTCCTGGTTGACCTTGCCGCCCAGCACCTCGCGCACGATCTCCATCGTGGCGTCATCGGTCACGCGCTGACCGTGCTTGAACTCGACGGGGATGTCGTAGTGCGACAGCGCCTCGTTGATGTCCTTGCCGCCGCCGTGGACGATCACCGGCTTCATGCCGATGATCTTGAGCAGCACGATGTCGCTCATGACGTCGGCGCGCAGCTCGGAATCGACCATGGCCGCGCCGCCGTACTTGATGACGACGGTCTTACCGGTCAGGTTCTTGATCCACGGAAGCGCCTCGAACAAAAGCTGGGCGGTTTCCTCGTCGGAACGGGATGCGGAGCGTGAATCGCGTGCGTACTTCATGTGCGGTCTCTTTCAATAGATGGCCGCCCGCATGACGGGCGGGCGGCCGGCCCCGATGCGGGGCCATGGATGGTTCGGCGAGGGCCGAGTACAGCCTATGTGCGGTAGTCGCCGTTGATGGTGATGTACTCGTGGGTCAAGTCGCACGTCCAGACCGTCGCCGTGCCCTCTCCGGCGCCGAGGTCTGCCGAGATCACGATCTCGGGTGCCTCGAATCGTCGCAGGGCCTCTTCCTCGTCGAACGGCACCGTCAGTCCCTCGCGGCACACCGGCAGGCCCATGATGTCGATGGAAGTGCGGGTCTGGTCGAACGCCACGCCGCACTTGCCGAGCGCCGCGGCGATGCGGCCCCAGTTGCAGTCGCGGCCCGCGATGGCGGTCTTCACGAGCGGCGAATTCGCCACCGCGCGGGCGGCGGTATCCGCATCCTCGTCAGTTGCCGCGCCGGTCACGTTGACGGTCACCAGGCGCGTGGCGCCCTCGCCGTCCGCCGCGATGGCACGCGCCAGGCTCTCGCACACGACGTGCACGGCGTAGACGAGCTCCTCATAGGCCTCGGTGCCCTCGCGGATGGGCTGCTCATCGCTCGCCGCGGCGCCCGAGGCGAGCATGATGCAGGTGTCGTTGGTCGACGTGTCGGAGTCGACGGTCACCTTGTTGAAGGTCTGCTTGACGCAGGACGTCAGGATCGTGTGCAACGTCTGCGGCTCCACCGGCGCATCGGTGGTGATGCAGGCGATCATGGTCGCCATGTTCGGCATGATCATGCCGGACCCCTTGACGCAGCCGCCCACCGTGAACGTGCAGTCGACGTACTCGAGCACGCCGCTCTCGTAGGTCACCGCGAGCTCTTTGGGATGCGTGTCGGTGGTCATGATGGCGCGCGCCATGTCGGCTCCGCCGGCCACGGAGAGCTGGTCGTATGCCGCGGGGATGCCCGTCTCGAACGGCGCGATGTCGAGCTGCTGGCCGATGACGCCCGTCGAGGCGACGAGCACCTGGTCAGAGGTGCACCCGACCACCTGCGACACGATGTCGCAGGTCTCGCGCGCTACGGCGAGACCGGGTTCGCCGGTCGCCGCGTTGGCGTTTCCGGAGTTGATCGCCACGGCCTGCACGCGGCCAAAGCCCTTATCGGGACCGCCCAGATGCTCGCGGCTGACGGTCACCGGCGCCGCGCAGAACCGGTTCGTGGTGAACACGCCCGCAGCGCTTGCCGGCTTGTCGGCCACGATGAGGGCAAAGTCGGCACGCTCCGGGTTCTTGCGGAACCCCGCGTGGATGCCCGCGGCCTTGAAGCCCCGAGCGCTCGTCACGCCTCCCCCGGGGATAGCGCGCAGTCGTGTGTCAAAGGCATCGACATTCATGAAGACAGTTCTCCTCGTCCGTCCTGATACTGGCATCAGTGTAGCGCAGCGCCCTGCGACGCCGCGACCGAATCGACGATCGCGGCGGATGGCCCGCTCGACTACACCGGCAGGGCGCACAGAGGTAGACCGCAGGTCTCGTCCAGGCCGAGCACGATGTTGGCGCACTGGATTGCCTGGCCGGCAGCACCCTTGCACAGGTTGTCGATAGCCGAGGTGATCACGAGCATGCGGGCGCGGCCGTTCACCGCAAGGCCGATCTGGCAGGCGTTGGATCCCGCGACGGAGCTCGTCTTGGGGAACTGACCCGCGTCGAGCACGCGCACGAACGGGCTGCCCTCGTAGAAGGCGCGATAGCGCGCGACGGCGTCCTCGGTGGTGAGCGTGTCGGCGACCTCGGGAGCAAGCGGGATGTTCACCGTGGACAGCAGCCCGCGCTTGAGCGGGGCGAGATGCGGCGTGAACACCACGCGGTCTTCAAGGCCGAGGATCTGCTCGATCTCGGGCGTGTGGCGATGCTTGCACACGCCGTAGGCCTCGACGTTCTCGTCGGCGCTGCAGTAGTGCGTGCGCGCGTTGGCGGACTTGCCCGCACCGGTCACGCCCGAGATGGCGTCGACGACGACCGAGGAGCCCTCCGCCATCCATCCGGCCTGGATCGCCGGATACGCGCCGAGCGACGTCGCCGTGGGATAGCAGCCCGCGCAGGCCACGAGCACCGCTTCGCCCGCGGCACGGCTCGCAGCGGCCCGCGCAAGGTCGGCCGCGAACAGCTCGGGCAGGCCGAACGCGCGCGTCTTCAGCAGCTCGGGCGAGGTGTGCTGCGTGTTGTACCACACCTCGTAGACCGCAGGGTCGGACAGGCGGAAGTCAGCGGAGAGGTCGAACACGCTCACGCCGGCCTTGAGCAGACCGGGCGCCGCAGCGAGGGCGGCTGTGTGCGGAACGGCCAGGAAGACCGCGTCGCACGCCGTGAGCAACGGGTTGTCATGCGTCGTGAACTCCAGGTCGCTCACGCCGGCGAACGCGGGATACACGTCGACGAGCTTCTGGCCGGCGTCGGCGTTGGACGTGATAGCGACGAGCTTGAACTGCGGATGCCCCAGCAGCAGGCGGACAAGCTCGATTCCCGCATATCCCGCTGCTCCCACGACTCCAACCCGATAGGCCATACGACGTCATCTCCAAAATGCATATTCTTGGCCTGAAAATGCATATATCCGCATCTTCAATCCCTATTCATTGAGCAAGTTGAGACAATAGCACTCCGATTATGAGAAGGGCGGCAGTTTTTCACAGGATACATTCTCGCAACACAGCATGGTGCTTTTAGGGACAGGTGATTTTTGTTCATGCCGGCGCGACGGCGCCGGCATGAACAAAAATCACCTGTCCCTAAAAGCACCATCTATGGGCTGGAACGAACCCGTCCCCCCATGACCTGCCAGAGAGGCCGCACTCCGTGGGGAAAGTGGCTAGAAATTTCTGTTTTGCTGTAGCCAAGCCAGGATGGAGGGGTCGGAAGCCCGCCGTCGGCACCGGTTTCTCCCCGGAAGCACCCGATCTGCGCATTTTGAGGTCCAGAAACCGGCTTCGCAGCCGGTCAATGCAGCTAAAACGGCTTATCTGGACATCTCTGCCGCACCCGGCTTACAGCAAAACAGAAATTTCTAGCCACTTTCGCCGGAAGAGGGTGCGGCCGGGGAGGCGCAGGGCGCTCCTGATCGGAATTGGCCAGCGTTTTCCTAGAAAGCGATGCGGCGCTCGCTGCCGTCGATGTCGCAGAAGCGTGCAATGCCGTCCGACACGCTGAAGAACGCGAGCCTACCGTCATGAGCCGATTCATGCGCCTCGCCGATACCGACCATGTGCGCAAAGCCCGCCTGGCGCACCTCCTCACTCACCTGGGCGTCGTCCGCGAGGTTCGCCCTGCCGGACACCACGATCCAATACGCCCCGGGCTTCCAGCCGGAAAGCTCGAATTTGGGATGAGCGGACAGTTCGCGCCATACATCCTTGTCGCGCGACGTGACGAACCACAGCTTGCCCGCGTCCACGCATGCAAACGAAAACGGGCGCACGCGCGGCTGCTCGGCATCGTGCTCGTCGATAGTCGCCAAGAACCACGCGGGGATCCCCGTCAGATAGCCAACGATCTCGTCCATGGTAGACCTCCTGTACTTCTCTACAGCTCGAGCGGCTTCCACTCGTCATGGTTGCAGATCCACGCCTGCGGATCCTCCACGCTGAAAAACACGAGCGTCGGGTCGTCCGGGCCGTCGTAGTGCTCGCCGAGGCCCTCGAGATGCCTCCAGCCCGCCTCGCGCACGTCCGCTGCCGCCCGGTCCTCCAGCCCGGCGCGCCCGCGGAGGATGAGCCAGCCATGACCCGGCCACCACGCCGTCGCCTCGAAGCGCTGGTTCTGCAGCAGCTCCTCCCACACGTCCTTGGTCGTCGCGGTGCAGAACCAGAGCTTTCCGTCCTGAATCGCCGCGAACGAGAACGGGCGCACGTGCGGCTGATCGTCCACGCTGGTCGCCAGGTACCATGCTGGAATGGACGTCAGGTACTGGAGCGTCGTCTGCAATCCGTCCGACATATTCGATCACACCTTTCCTATCCTGCAATAACGCCGATTGCTACCACGCAGGCGCCCAGGGCCGCCAATATCGCCGCGGCGACGCCGTCGCACGCCCGATACCGCAGCGGATGCAGGCGCGTGCGCCCGGCCTCGCCGTGATAGCAGCGCGCCTCCATGGCGGCCGACAGCGTCTCGGCATGCCTGAAGATGCTCGCGAACAGCGGGATCGATATGCTCGAGAGCATGCGGACGCTGCCGAGCGGACCGGCCGTCACGTGCGCGCCGCGGCTGATCTGGGCGCGATAGGTGCACATGAGCTCCGTGGCGAACTGGGGCATGAAGCGCAGCGCGATGCCGAGCATCATGCCGAGCTCATGCGCCGGCAGGCCGATGCGCGCGAACGGGGCGAGCAGGCGCTCGACGGCGCAGGTGAGGTCGAGCGTCATCGTCGTCATGGTCACCAGGCTCATGCCGCACATCATGAGCAGCATGCGCGCCGCCATGAACGCGCACGAGCGCAGGCTCCCCTCGCTGATTTGGAACGGGCCCAGCGCGGCCAGGACGCGACCGCTGTGATTGGTCAGGAGGTTGAGCGCGGCGACCACCAAGACGATGGCGAGCAAGGGCGCCAGCGAGCGCAGGGCGCGGCCGGAGGGGATGCGCGCCGCGCCGTAGAGCGCCGCGATGAACACCGCGATGGCCCCGAGCGCGACGAAACTGCGCGCAAGCAGGGCGATCAGCAGAAACACGATGCCGCCGAGCAGTTTGGTGCGCGGGTCGAGACGATGCAGCGCGCTGTCGCCCGGATAGTAGCTGCCGAAGGAGAAGACCTCGTTCATCGAGCCGCCCCCTTGATGAGCAGCGCGATGTCGTCGGCCAATCCGTCGACGTCGTAGAGCCGGCTGGTCGCGAGTGGCACGCCGCGGGCGGCCAGCGCGCATGCCATGCGCTGGGCCGCGGGCACGCCGAGTCCGACCCCGCGCAACCTGTCCGCCTGCGTGAACACGTCGCGCGGGGTGCCGGACATGAAGACCGAGCCCTCGTTCAGCACGATGACCCTATCGCAGTACGCCGCGAGGTCGTCCATGCTGTGCGACGACATGACCACCGTGAGCCCCTGCTCATGAAGCCCGGCTATGAGCTGCAAGAACTCGTGGCGAGCCGCCGGGTCGAGACCGGCCGCCGGCTCATCGAGAACCAGCACCTCGGGCTCCATCGCAAGAACGCCGGCGAACGCGCAGCGCCGCTGCTGGCCGCCAGACAGCTCGAAGGGGCTTTTGCCGGCCAGCTCGTCGAACGACAGGCCGACCTGCTCAAGCGAGCGGCGCACCCGCACATCGACCTCATCGGCGGAAAACCCGAGGTTGCGCGGACCGAACGCCACGTCGTCGTAGACCGTCGTCGCGAACAGCTGGTGCTCGGGATATTGGAACACGAGCCCGACCTTCGTCTTGATGCGCGCCGATGCGCGCCTGTCGGCAAGATTCTCGCCGTAGGCGACGACGCGCCCCATCGTCGGGTGCACCAGGCCGTTCATGTGCTGGATGAGCGTCGACTTGCCCGAGCCCGTGTGCCCGGCAAGCCCGACGAACTCGCCGCGCCGAATCGTCACGTCGACGTTGTGGAGCGCCCAGACCGCGTCGGGGTCGTTGCCCCAGACGGCCTGCTTCTTCGCGCGCGGGCGGCGGCGCTTGGCCGCGCGCTCGCGCACGCTCGCCTCGTAGCTGTAGCTCACGTGCTCAAAGGAAAGGCACGCCTCGGCCCGGTCTTGCGAGACGGCGTCCGCATCCGAGGCGGAAGCCGCATCCGAGGCATCGCCGGACCCGCAGGACACGCCGTCCAGCATGCCGGCGATCTCGGCGATCATGGCCTCCTCGTCCACGTGAGGCGTGACGTCCACGCCCCGGCTGCGCAGCGCCAGCCCCAGCCGGCACGATGGCGGCACCTCGAGGTCGAGCCGTTCGAGCACCTCGGCGCGCGCCAGGACATCGGCCGGGGCGCCCTCGAGCGCGATGCGCCCCCGATCGAGCACAACCACGCGATCGGCCAGCGCCGCCTCCTCCATGAAGTGCGTGACCATGACGATCGTCATGCCCTGCGCGTGCAGCTCGCGGCATACGCGCATGAGCCCCGCGCGGCCGCGCGGGTCGAGCATCGCCGACGCCTCGTCAAGCACGAGCACCTTCGGATGCATGGCGAGCACGCCCGCGATCGCCACGCGCTGCTTCTGGCCGCCCGACAGCGCGTGCGTCTCATGCCGCTCGAAGCTCATGAGGCCCACTTCGCGCAGGGCGTCACGCACGCGCTCGGATATCTGAGCGGGCTCGATGCCGAGGTTCTCCGGCCCGAACGCCACGTCGTCTTCCACCAGCGTGGCGACCAGCTGATCATCGGGATTCTGGAACACGATGCCCACGGCCGAACGGATGTCGTATACGTACTCGGGATCCGCCGTGTCGAGCCCCATCACCGTCACGCGCCCCTCGTCGGGGACGAGCAGCGCGTTCAGGTGCTTGGCGAGCGTCGACTTGCCCGAGCCGTTGCCGCCCAGAATGCAGACGAACTCGCCGTCTTCGATGGAAAGCGACACGCCGTCGAGCGCGCGCGTCCGTCCGTCATAGGAGTAGCAGACGTTGTCGCAGCAGATCATGCGCGCCCCTTGACCTGGTCCTTCTTGGGCGTGATGAGATTCGAGACCGCCTTGTAGACCGCAAGGGTGAGCACCGAGTTCAGCAGCGTCTTGATGAGGTTGAACGGAATGACCGCCGGGACGAGCAGCGGCATGATCACGTCGGCGGAACCGTACCAGAACCACACGCCGATGGTGAGATTCGACACCACCGATCCCGCCGTCGCCAGCACCACGCCGATCGCCAGCCCGATGACGGCCCCGGCGAACGTATGGTTCTTGCGGTAGACGAGCGCCGCCGGCAAGATGAACAGCACCGTGGCGACGACGTTCATGAGCGCGCCGACCCAATCGCCGGTCATGAGCGCGTGGATGACGATGGCGACGAGCCCCACCGCGGCGCCCGACCCCGGCCCGTAGGCGAAGCCGGAGACCATGGCGGGCACCAGCGACGGATCGTACGTCAAAAACGGCGCCAATGGAATGATGGGGATCTGCACGAACATGAAGAGCGCGCTGACGGCGCACATGAGCGCCATGGTCACGAGCTGCTTCGTGCTCCACCGATTCGTGTTCTGTACATGGATGTGCGTAGACTGTTCAGTCACAAGAATCACCTGCCTCTTCCATCCGGCCTTTAACCGTTGGCACCGGGCTCTCACCGGTTCGGCCTGCAGGCGACCCAACGCCTCGCAGGTTCGCGGGCTCATCGGATCCACGCGGCCCTCATGCCGCGCGCCGATATACCGCCAGTGGGGAATTCCACCCCGCCCTGAAACAGCAGCTCCATCGTAGCACGTCGCGCATGTTAGAGCCGGTTGATTTGGGTCAGGCCCCATTCGACACAAAAGCCCCCGACAAGGGCACTGCCTTGCCGGGGGCGTGAGTGACTGGATTTGCTCAGTCGGATGGATTAGAAGTCGACGTCCTGATCGTTGTAGACGCACTCGAGGAGCTTCTCCATCTCCTCCTGGGACGGCTGACGCGGGTTGGAGCCGGTGCAGGCGTCGAGGATGGCGTTAGCGGCAACGTCGGACTTCTTGGCCTCGAACTCGGCGTAGTCGATGATGGACTCGTCGGCCTTCACGCCGCCCTTGCCGTAGTTCTTGATGCCCTGCGGGATGTCCAGCTTGTCGTTGAGGTCGCGGATGCACTGGACCAGAGAGGCGACGAGCTCGTCCTCGGTCTCGCCGGCGAGGTGCAGGACCTCCTTGGCGATGTAGGCATAGCGGCTCTTGGCGCGGGCGTCCTTGGCGTTGAACTGGATGACCTTGCCGAGGTACATGGCGTTGGCGCAACCGTGGATGATGTGGTCGCCGGTGAAGGCGGCACCGGTCTTGTGGGCCATGGAGTGCACGATGCCGAGCAGGCCGGAGGAGAAGGCGATGCCGGCGATGCACTGAGCCTCGTGCATGTGCTGACGGGCCTCATGATCGCCCTGATAGGACTTGGGCAGCCACTCGACGATCTCGCGGATGGCGTGCAGCGCGTTGGCGTCGGTGAACATGGAGCTGGCGGTGGAGACGTAGGCCTCGATGGCGTGGGTCAGGGCGTCCATGCCGGTGTGGGCGCACAGCTTCTGCGGCATGGTGTAGGTGAGCTCGGGGTCGACGATGGCGACGTCAGGGGTGATGTTGAAGTCGGCCAGCGGGTACTTGATGCCCTTCTCGTAGTCGGTGATGACGGAGAACGCGGTGACCTCGGTAGCGGTGCCGGAAGTGGAAGCGATGGCGCAGAACTTAGCCTTGGTGCGCAGCTCGGGGAAGCTGAACGGAACGATGGCCTCCTCGAAGGTCTCGTTCGGATACTCGTAGAACAGCCACATGGCCTTGGCAGCGTCGATGGGCGAGCCGCCGCCGATGCCGATGATCCAGTCAGGCTGGAACTTCTCCATGGCCTCAGCGCCGCGCTTGACGGTCTCGACGGAAGGATCGGACTCGACGCCCTCGAAGATCTCAACCTCGAAGCCGGCCTCCTTGAGGTCCGCCTCGACGTCCTGCAGGAAGCCGCCGCGACGCATGGAGCCGCCGCCGGTGACGATCATGGCACGGGAGCCCTTGAGGTTCTTCACCTCATGACGAGCGCCCTCGCCGTAATACAGGTCGCGAGGATTGGTAAAACGTCCCATTCTTTGCCTCCAAATCAGCAAGCCCTGCCGGCTTGCACATCTGACGGGGACCCAATGTCCCCGTAAGGACCATGTAGGCGCGGTCGGATCGGCCGCTTCGGACCCGTGAGCCCGAAGTAATTGTAACGCTTTGGAAACAAAGCGGATATAGCCATTTTGTCCATTCTTGCAGCGCGGCTTTATCCATCCCGCGGCCTTGTCGAGGGACGGATGGACCCGCATGCTGGCGCTTCTTCGTAGTAGGACGACAAGGGCACGACGCCCCGCCGGCCCGCGTACCAGCTGCCCTCGCCTCCGTGCTACCATGGATGCTTCCTTTTGACCGCCACGCAAGGAGCCCCGTGTCAGACATCCGCCCCACAAAGCGCCGCCGGCGCGCCGACCTTGTTCTCATCGGCGCGGTGCTCGCCGTGGCGCTCGGATGGTTCGCCTGCTCCCGCCTCGTTACGGGCCCCGCGGACACGGCCGTCGTCGTCTGCCAGTCGCAAGACGGCTTCTACCGCGCCGACCCCCTGGACTCCGATGTCTCTTACACCGTGACCACGCCGGGAACCGGCATCGGCACGGATGCGGACGAGGGGGCGAACACGGTGCGCATCGCCGGCGGATGCGTCGACGTGACATACGCGAACTGCAGCAACCAGGTCTGCGCGGACCACGACCCCATCGACAAGGTGGGGGAACAGATCGTATGCCTGCCGCACGGCGTGGTCGTCGAGATCGTCGAGCGCGAGCAGGACGCGACGCGCCTCGCATAACCTGCATGCTCCCTCCATAGACGCAAGCAGTGCGCTCGCGGTACACTGACGTATTACGACATGCACCGCAAATGAGAGGAGGCGCCGTGGCGTTCGACCCCATTCAAGAAGACTGCCTGCGCCTCATCCTGGAGGCCATGCGCCGCGAGCGGGTCTACCCGCTCAACGACAACATCTTCATCGAGCGCGGGATGGAGCAGTTCCGGGAGGACCCGTCAAAACTCATCGCCTGCGACCGCGACCGATCGTTCCACCTGATGGCGAAGGCGACCGAGATCCTCGACTACCACATCCCCTTCCTCACCGACGAGGCGGAGATCGACCGCCAGGAGCAGCGCGCGGAGCATTACCTGCACGAGGCCATCGAGCTCGACGCGAGCAACTGGGACGCCAAGCGCATGCTTGCCGCCCTCGACGCCGCGTCCAACGACGAATACGTGAGCTACCTGCTCGACAACCGCTCGGCGGTCGAGCGCGACCTGGAGAGCACGGTCGACGAGGCGCGCGACGTGTACGCGCGCGAATATGCGAGCGACCTCGCACGCCGCCCGCTCGAGCGCTGGCTTGCCGCGCTCGCCTCGCGCGCCGTGATCTCGGGGCAGTACCGGCTGGCGCTGAGCGTCGCCGAGCAGAGCCTGACGTTTGCGCCGACCGACCCGGCGGGCATCCGCCACACCGGCATGCTCGCCATGGCAAAGCTCGAGGCGAACCATCAGGACATCAAGTCCTACCGCGCACGGCACGCTATCGCCTACGGCATCGTGGGCCCGCTGCGCCGTCGCCATCACGCGGCCGAGAAGTCGCTCGACGCGTGGACGCTTCTCGCCGAGCTGAGCGCCGCGTACCGCTCGTTCGACTACACCTCGGCCGACCGCTATCTGCACCAGCTGATGCGCACGTACCCGGACGCCGCCGAGCCGCTCTACTACCAGGCGGAGTTCCCCGACGGCATCTTCTCGCGCGTCAACGTGGTTCCGGGCAGCCAAGACGAGCTCATCCTCGCCATCAGCGAGGCGACACCGCTGCTGCAGGAAGGCATCGGCACACCCGACAACGCCTGCTTCGCCTCGTGGGTCGCCAACCACGAGATGGTGCGGCGCGCCCTGGCGGATAGGACCTCTTCGGCGGCGGGACAGCCGAGACGCACCGGATCGGGAGGCGACAACTGATGGAACCGCGCGAGTACATCCCCGTTTTCCTGGAGCACGAGTACCTCAAGACCCATGACGGGCTCACGCCCGCGGCCCTCGAGCTCGTCCACGAGGAGATCGCGCGCAACCCCGCCCAGTTCGCAGCCGACGACCATGCTCGGGCGCTGGTATCCTACGCGCGCACCCATGAGCACCTCATGCGCGAGCTCGACCGCATGGAGGACCTTCCCGACGATGATTTCGACCGCCAGCGCGAGCGCCTGTTCAACGAGACGCGCCAGGCGATGCACGAGATCGCGCGGACCGACCAGCTGTGCGTGGACGCTCAGCTGGTCGACATCTTGCTTGCCGACGTCCCCATCGACTCCTGCCTGAACGATTTGATGAAGCTCGAAGACGCCGTCCGCACCCACCTGTGCAACGTGCCGGGGTTCGACCTGGAAGCCGAGCACTACTGGCGCGAGAGCGAACTGGACGGCATGGATGCCGCCGAGCGCACGCGCATCGATCCGATCATGATCGGCTGGTTGCACACGCTCGAGGCGATCGCGCAGCTCAGCTTGGCGAGCGCGCGCTACCGCGCCGCCGCCGACTACGCGCGGCGCGTCATGCGCTCGCAAGGCTACGACAACCGCGCGATCGGAACAGTCCTGCTCGCGCTCGCGCGCCTTGAGGACGAGGAGCATTTCTTCGAGCTCTCCCACGAGGCGGGTCCCGAGCTCGCCATCGAGGACTCGCCGTGGTACCTGCTGGGCCGAACGCTGCTGTTCTACAAGCTCGGACGGCGCAAGAACGCGCGCCGCGCGCTGCGCGACTTCGCGACGCGCTGCGAAGGCGGTGCGTTTTTCCTGCTCAACCCCACGTATCTCACGCCCTATCTGCCCGTGCGGCCCGCGCCGCGCGACCCGTGGGACCTCTCGCACCAGGCCGTATGGGAGGCCGACGGCATCATCGTGGACACGCCCGACTTCGTGACCTGGGCGGCTTCGGTCGACGGCATCGAAGAAGCCTCGGAGCAGTTCGCCCAGCGCTACGGGTTCTAGGGAAGCGCCGATCGGGTCTCTCCCCCCTCCTCTGGAAAAGGAGAGACGGGAGGGCCGATGGCACAGAGCGTGCCAAACGGTCCGCTTGGTGCCATCGGCTTCGCTCGTCCTTCTCGAGAAGCGCGACAGCGCGCTCGCGCGAGGGTGCCGCCGCGTGCAGAAGTGAATGGTCAGAGACTTTCACGCCCGCGAGACTCCATGAAAAACAGTGAATACGAGTTTGTCATTGTTTTTGAGTGACATTTCTTCACAGGCGCCGCACCCCTCAGCATTTGCCCAGTTGAATCCTGCGGAAATGCTAGAGGCTATGCGGTTACTGAGCAAAGCTGCCTCAAAAACAGTGACAAACTCGGCCTCGCCCAAATCGCGAGCTTGCCAGTTGCGCCAACTTCCGCATTATTTTGCATATTCATGTTAGGAATATGCAATCTTCTGCATGTACCCACATCTGAGCAATAATACCCCGTCCCAAAAAGCACCACCGCACGTGATAGAGTTGGTATGTTTGCACATCCACACCGAGTCAAGGCGGTATCTGTGGCCGATTATTCGCTCAAACACGTGGTGACCGTTCACTATACAGGCAGCTTCGATGACGGCGAGGTGTTCGACACCACGCGCGGGCGCACGCCGCTCACCTATGTCGAGGGCAACCACGAGGTCGTCCCCGGGTTTGAGGCCGCGGTGCTCTCCATGCAGCCGGGCCAGACCAAAAAGGTCCATCTCGAGCCCAAAGACGCCTACGGCGAGCGCAGCGCCGCCCTCGTGTACTACATGCCGACCATCCAGATCCCCAACTACGAGGATCTGGTGCCCGGCGAGATGATCTACCTCATGAACTCCGACGGCTACCAGCAGCTCGCGCGCGTCGTGAAGGTTGAAGACGACGGAGACACCGTGTTCGATTTCAACCATCCCATGGCAGGCTGCGCGCTCAATTTCGAACTCGAGCTGCTCAGCCGCGAGCCGTACCTTCCCGATACGGAAAAGAAGGAGGATCGCGCCGATGCGTAATCCCCAGCAAGGCGTCCTGTGCGCAGGATGCCCCCACCGCGCGGCCTATGTGGCCATCAAGGAGGCCACGCGTCGCATCCGCGGCCGTGTGACCTGTGGAAACATCGGATGCGCGGCCGTGGGGCACGTGCATCCCGCCGCCGCAACCTGCCCGGGCGGCATGGAGAAGCTCCTCCCCCGCTATATCCAGGACGTGCCCTCGGGCGCACCTGAGGAGCCGGCGGCGCCCCTGTGCGTGCACATCGTGCTCGACACGGATTTTGCCGCCGACGACGCCGCGGCAAACCTTACCGGCCTTGCCGGGGAGGGCACGTCGACCATCCTCGCTGTCATGGCGTCGAGCCGGGACTATCTCGAGCGCGCGGCCATCGAGAGGCTGGGCGCCAAGGCGCTCGAGGTCGGCGCGGAAGATGCGGCGGTCCTCGATCCATTCGACATCGAGCGCACGGTCGAGGTTCTGCGCGAACAGGCCGCAACGCCCGGCATCCATGCCGCAATCTTCGCCTCCCCCTGTGCGCAGCTGCAACGCCCGGCCGCTCTCGAGCCCGTCGAAGTCGACCGCTACATGTGCGTCGGCTGCCATCGCTGCTTCCAGATCACCGCATGCCCCGCGCTCGCGTTCAAGCCCCCCGCGTATGAGGTCGATGCGGACGCATGCGCCGGCTGCGACTTGTGCTGCGGCTTCTGCCCCAGCCAGGTGATCTACACGCCGCGCGCCCGCCTGTCTATCGAGGAGCGCGCCGCCGCGCGCTATGAAGCTGCGCGTCAGGCGAGAGGCTGATCTGCACCTGTAGCGTCGAGGGCGCGCTCGACGGGCGCCGTCAACAGAGTGGCGATGACCGCAGGCATCCTTCCTACAACTGCATCCGCAAAACAAAAAAGCGCGACGAGCAGAGTGCCCGCCGCGCTTTTGCGACCGATTGACGGAAGACCCGCCGCTATGCATGCGAGCGGATGACGCCCAGGGCCCTGGCGACCGTGCATCCGATGCTCGTGCCGACCGCCAGCTTCATGAGGTCGAACACCACGAACGGCAGGACCGCCGCGACAAGCGCGGGCACAAGCCCCATGGACCCGACGATCATGAGCTGAGCGGTGCCGCAGGCATACGAGATGAGCAGCATCACGATATCGGCGATGGCGACCTGGGCGAACTGGGGAACGCGATCGGGCAGCACGGATTTGACCGAGGTGCCCGCAATGGTTCCGATCAGAAAGCCCCACAGGAATCCGCCCGTCATGCCAGCGATCTGCCCGATGCCGCTCCCGAAACCGGAGAAGACGGGCAGGCCGACCGCGCCGAGAAGCAGGTATACCGCAACCGCTGCACAGGCCCCCTTGCGATCCAGGATGGCCGGAAGCATGGCCAGGGCCATCGTCTGCAATGTGAACGGAACCGGGCCGAAGCTCACCGTTATCCACGCAGACACCGAAAGCAGCGCGACCGCAACGCCGACGCGCGCAATCTGACGAGCATCCATATGAACTCTCCTATCGAAAACAAGCTGTTCAACACTGCCAGTATACCGGGGCCGACGCGCGGGAACGGCGTATTCGTGTGTTCGCCGTGTTCTATCCCCCGCTATGCTCAACAGCTCTATTTCTGCTATACTTCTTTCCGCTGTCCCCATCGTCTAGCGGCCTAGGACGTCGCCCTTTCAAGGCGAAGATCACGGGTTCGAATCCCGTTGGGGGCACCATCGACGAATGAAGCCCGGTCTCCGTCTCGGAAGCCGGGCTTTTTGCTGCCCCGGCGCCGGGATTCGAACCCGCTGGGGTCGCGAGGCTGCGGAAACGCGCGAGCGTTTCCCAGCGAGCGTGCGAGGGGCCCGCAGGGCCCCGAAGCCGCGGGCGCCGCAGGCGACCGCGAATCCCGTTGGGGGCACCATTGACGAATGAAGCCCGGTCTCCGCCTCGGAAGCCGGGCTTTTTTCCGCCTCGGGCCCCCGTTCCAAAAGTGCCAGGTGCGCCTAGTTGGAAGGCGAGGGCAGGTAGGGATGCAGCGCTTGGGCCAGGTTTCCCAGGTTGCGCGTCTGGATGTAGACGCGGCCGGAGCCCGTGAAGGTGTTGACCAGGCCCTCGCCCGTCGTGAAGCCGAACATGCCGCTCGCGACCTCGATGTGGTAGTCGAGACCGGCGTCCCATGCCACCACGTGCTCGTTGTCCACGGTCAGCGGCGTGCCGGGCACCACGTCAAGCGCGAGGATGTCGCCGAACGCGGAGACCAGCACGGAGCCGGAGCCGCTCATCTCCATGACGAACAGGCCGCCCGTGTTACCGAAAAACGCCTTCGAGATGCCCTGGTTCACCATGGTGCTCTCGACGCTGTTGTCGCACGCAAGAAACGCTCCGGTGTTCAGGCAGTACTGGCGGTCGGCATCGACGACCAGCTCGACGATCTTTCCCGGAATGGGCGGAGCGATCGCGATCTCGCCCTTGTCACCCGTGCCGGTGGCGGTGGTGATGAACATCGATTCGCCGCTCGTGATGCTGCGCCCGATCGCGCCCAAAACCCCGCCGAGCCCCTTCTTCTTCGAATTGAGCCCGCCGCTGATCTCAACGTCGCGCGAGTAGACCATGCTGCCCGACTCCATCTTGACCGACTCCCCGTATCCGAGCGCGATACGGGCGATAGGGCAATCGGAGTCACCGGATAATACGAACCTCATAGGAGCCTCCCTCGCTCTCCCGGCGCATGCATCCGCGCACGCACCGCACCCCCAGTATAGCGGCGCACCCCAGCGCACGCGGGACGCGTCGCACATGCCATCCAGCGCAAAACGAACGTCAACCGCGCGCCCCGCTCATGAAACGGCGCCGCCCCTCACGCAGCGATCCTGGGAGGATCGCCCGCGCGACCTACAGCGCGTCGCGGTCGATAACGCACCTTCCTTGTACGAACACCTTTCGGATGCTATCGGGCGTCGCCAGGTACAGAATGCGTGCCAGACGGTCGGCGGGTGCGTCGAAGATCCCAAACCCGGTGAGATCGGCATACGGGTGGCGCGTATCGAGAATCTGGACATCGAAGGCTCGTCCCACCTCGAAAGAACCGACCGGCAGCTCCAGCGCCTCCGCTCCGCCCTTGGTCGCAAGGTAAAGCGCCTCGGCCACAGAGATGCGGGAGGGCCGTCCCGCTCCACGCGAGGAACAGGGGACAAGCGCATCCACGCCGCTCTCCAGCATGCGCGACGCCATGACCGCCATGCGGATGTTCTCATACAGGCTCGGGGAAAACCCGCCCGAGATGTCGGTCGCCAAGCCGATCTTGACACCCGCCTCGTGCATACGCCGTACCGGGCAGGCGCTGTCGGCGAAATACGCGTTGGAGATGGGGCAGTGCGCGACGGTCGTGCCCGTTTGCGCAAACAGCGCGGTATCCGACTCGCTCATGAAGGTGCAATGCGCCATCACGGCCTTGGGGCGCAGAAGGCCGAAGTCCGCCAACGCCTCGGCATCGGTCTTGCCGTAGCGCGCGACGGCTACGCCGTGCTCCCATTCCCCCTCGTTGCAGTGCGACTGCACATAGGCATCGTGGGCGGCGACGATCTGCCCCAGCCCCGCGAGCGCCTCGTCAGTGCAACTGGGGATGAAGCGTGGGGTCACCGCGGCGAACACGCCGGGGAAGCGTTCGACGGTGCGACGGCAGTCGGCGTCCAGATGCTCCACGCGGCCCAAGAACTCCTCGGTGTCGGCAAGGGCGCTCGCCGGCGAGGCATCGCGGTAGAAATCGTGGTTGGCCTCGGGGTCATCCATCACGACCTTGCCCACCACTGCGCGCTGTCCCGCCTCGGTGCAGGCGCGCGCGAGCTCGAAGCTTCCCTCAAGATGGGCGCTGCCGAAATACAGGCAGGTCGTGGTGCCGCGCGACAGCAGCGTGCGCGCCAGGTCGAGTCCCACCGCGTGCGCGAACGCGGGGTCTGCGAAGCGCGCCTCGAGCGGGAAGGTGCGCTGGTCCAGCCAGACATCGAGCGGCTCGTCGAGCGCCACGCCAGCCTGGGGCCACTGCGGTGCATGCACGTGCAGGTCCACGAAGCCCGGCAAGCCGCACTCATCGGAACCGAGCTCCATAAACGTGCCCGGCTCGCGTGCACCCGCCTCTCGGGCAGCGATGACGCGCACATCGTAGCCCTCATCGCTCAGCAGTGTCACGCGCTCGATGAAGCCGCGCCCGTCGAGCTCGATGAGCGCACGCTCCAGCAGCTCGAACCCCCCGTATGCGGGCGTATGGAAAAACGATCCGAGAACGGCGTTCAGGTTGGACATGAGATCTCCTAACGAGTTGAATCAGGTGCCGCCGCAGGGTCCTCGGGCAGCAACAGGTTGAGCACCACCGCGATGATGCCGCCCACCGCCGTGCCGCTGCTCACCAGGTACTGGATCATGACCGGGAACTCCGCCTTGACATCGGCGGACAGAACAAGGCTCGCGACGGTGAAGATGAGCGAGAGCCCGATCACCAGCATCTTCTTCTGGTCGAGCTTGGAGTTGATGATGATGCGCAGGCCGTTGACCACCAGGATCTGGCAGACCACCACGAGCACGCCGCAGATGGCGGCCTCGGGAACCGACGAGATGACGGCCATGAGCTTGGGGCACATGCCCAAGATCACCAGGATGACACCGGCGACCATGACCACGGTGCGGCTCGCGACCTTGGTGATGGAGATGATGCCAGCGTTGGTGGAGTAGCCGGTCAGCGGAGTACCGCCGAACAGCGATCCCACCAGGCAGCCCAGGCCCTCGCCCATGACGGCATGGTTCAGACGCTCGTCGGTGAGCTCCTCGTCGGTGACGTCGCCCACGGTAAACCACACACCGGTGGTCTCGATGAGCACGATGAAGTAGATGAAGGTCATGAGCACGATCGAGGGGATGTCGAAGACCGGCATACCGAAGTGGAACGGCATGGGCATCGCGAACCACGCGGACGTCGCCACGGTCGAGAAGTCGAGCACGCCCACGATGGCCGCGGCCACGCAGCCCACCACCAGCGAGCACAACACGGACAGGACGCTCACCAGATGGTGGCGGTAGCCGGTCTTGTACGCGACGACGTTCATGATGACGAGCGTGATCATTGAGGCAAGACCGGGCGCCATGTTGCTCGCGAGGCCGCCGTCGACGCTGAACACGCCGCCCGCCGCGGTAGGCGTGAGCGACAGGCCGACGATCACGATGATGAGACCGCCGATGTAGGGCGGGATGCAGCGGCGAACGATCTTGGCAAACAACCTGGTGGCGCCGAGCAAAATGAGGATGATGGCGCCGGGAATGATGCTACCCACCATCATGGCCATGCCTCCATTAGCGCCGATGGTGGCAAGGGCGGACAGCGCCACGAAGCTCGCGCCTTGGACGACGGGCAGCTTGATGCCGATACCCGTCTGGATGAGCGTGGCGATGCCGGCGGTGAAGAAGCAGATCTGGATGAGCTGGTTGGTGCCCTCGGTATCCAGACCGAGCATGGCCGCGAGCACGATGGGGCAGACGTAGAGGTCCATGGCGAGAACATGGAGAAACGCCAGGCCCACCGCCTTCAAGGGCTCGACGCGGTCGTTGACGCCTATGGCGAGATTGTTTGTACCGTTTGCCATAGATTCCCTTCCTTCGGAGGACAGTGCACCTCGAGCATACTGGAAATATGCTCGAAGCTACGCGCATTCCGAAGAAACTGAGCGCACGGGAGCTCTTTTTTGGCATGCCTCTGCGAGGCCACCGTGGACACGGCGGCCCGCCGAAGGAAATTCATGAAAAAGTACGGGGGTTATTATTTAGATACCTGGGGAAACGCAGAATCGACCTCTCTACGTTCATGAAAAAGCATGGGGACGCGAGCGTTCGATTCCAGCCGGGACGTTCGGCCCGCTCGCGGTTGCCCCATTAAGCCGGCTGACGCGGCGACACTCGTCGAATGCATCGGCTGCCACAGATCTACAAACATGCCGGCTGATCGTATGGAATGGCGGCGGCAGGCCGCGCCAAGACCCTCCCCTCAAAACGAGCGGCGGGCCGCCCGAAGGCGGCCCGCCGCTCGTTATTCGACATGTCGCGCGGGACATGACCCCGCAGAGGCCTACACGTAGAACAGGATCTCGTCGTAAGTCGGAACGGGCCAGTAGTCGGCGGCCACGATCTCCTCCATGGCGTCGACGGCGGCGCGCAGGCGGTTCATGGCGGGAATGACCTCATGCGCGTAGCAGTTGGCCTGCTCCTGCGCGTCGACGAGCCCTTCGGCCTTCTGGTGCAACGCGTCGAGCGCCTTGATGGACTCGTTGATCTCGGTGATGCCGGCGCACAGCTTGTTGAGCGTGTTCTGCTCGCAGGTCATCGCCGCCTCGGCGCCGGCGGAGCGGATGATCTCGAGGCCCTTGGCGACCTTGGTCGCGTAGGCGGAGATGGCGGGACGGTAGGTGCGGCGCGCCTCGCGGATCATCGTCGTGGCCTCGATGTTCATGAGCTTGTTGTACTTCTCGACCTTGACCTCGTAGCGGCTGAAGGCCTCCGTCTCGGACAGCACGCCCATGCCGACCCACAGCGCGAGATTCTTCTCGGACACCATCATCGGCAGCGCGTCGGCCGTGGTGCGCAGGTTGGCCAGACCGCGGTGCTCCGCCTCCTTCTGCCACTCGTCGGAGTAGCCGTCGCCGGAGAACAGGATGCGGCGGTGCTCGTTGAGCGTCTTCTTGCAGTACTCAAGCGCGGCGGCGGCGAACTCGTCCTCGGGCGTGCCCTCGAGCGCGTCGGCGAACTCCTTCAGCGACTCGGCGACCGCGGTGTCGAGCACCAGGTTGGCGTCGCTCGGATTGGCCTCGGAGCCGACCGCGCGGAACTCGAACTTATTGCCCGTGAAGGCGAACGGCGAGGTGCGGTTGCGGTCGGTGTTGTCCTGCTCGAGGTTGGGCAGCACGTCGGCGCCCAGGTCGAGCACGCCGTGCGTGGCGTGGACGGACGCCTTGCCGTCCATGATCTTCTGGACGACCTCGGTGAGCTGGTCGCCCAAGAAGATGGACACGATCGCCGGAGGCGCCTCGTTGGCGCCCAGACGGTGGTCGTTGCCGCAGCTCGCCACGGACATGCGCAGCAGGTCCTGATACTTGTCGACCGCCTCGATCACCGCGGTGAGGAACACCACGAACTGCAGGTTCTCGAGCGGGGTGTCACCGGGATCCATGAGGTTCTCGTCCTCGGTACCGATGGACCAGTTGTTGTGCTTGCCCGAGCCGTTGATGCCCTCGAACGGCTTCTCGTGCAGAAGGCAGGTGAGGTCGAAGCTCGACGCCACGAGCTTCATCTTCTCCATGACGAGCATGTTGTTGTCGATGCCCTCGTTGAGCTCGGTGTACACGGGCGCGAGCTCGTGCTGGCAGGGAGCGACCTCGTTGTGCTTGGTCTTGGCGGGGATGCCGAGCGCCCACAGCTCGTCGTCGAGCGCCTTCATGTACTTGGACACGCTCGGGCGGATGGCGCCGAAGTAGTGCTCCTCGAGCTCCTGGCCCTTGCAGGGCGGGGCGCCGAAGAGGGTGCGGCCGCAGATGACCAGGTCGCGGCGCCTGCGGTAGGCGTCCTTCTTGATCAGGAAGTACTCCTGCTCAAGACCGACGTTGGGCACGACGCGCTTGGGGTGCTTGCCGAACAGCGCAAGCACGCGCTTGGCCTGCGTGTCGAGCACCTTCATGGAGCGCAGAAGCGGGGTCTTCTTGTCGAGGGCCTCGCCGTTGTAGCCGCAAAACGCCGTGGGGATGCACAGCACCTCGTCCTTGATGAACGCGGGGCTCGTGGGATCCCACGCGGTGTAGCCGCGGGCCTCGAAGGTGGCGCGCAGGCCGCCGTTGGGGAAACTCGAGGCGTCGGGCTCACCCTGGATGAGGTTCTTGCCGGTGAACTTGGTGATGGCGGTGCCATCGTGGTTGGGTTCGAGGAAGCTGTCGTGCTTCTCGGACGTGATTCCCGAAAGAGGTTGGAACCAATGCGCGAAATGGGTGGCGCCGTTCTCGATCGCCCACTCCTTCATGGCGTGCGCGACGGCGTTGGCCACGTCCAGGTCGAGCGGCGCACCCTGATCCATCGTGGCGGCAAGGCGTTTGTAGATGTCCTTCGGCAGACGCTTGCGCATCACGTCCTCCGAAAAGACCATGGTACCGAATCGACTGGTAAGCTCGGTATCGGCCATAGGGGCTCCCTTCGTATGACGCCGGGTTCGTGCTACCGGCGTTTTGTCCCAACGAACGAATTGTAGATTACAGGCAGCTGATTTCGAGGCAATTTCATACGGGTTGCCGCATTGATACAGTCCTATGACCGTTTGAAGACGGCCGCGCGGACCGAAACGCGGCGCCCCCGACGCCGGACGATTCGCTCTCTGCGCATTGTTTTCCCAGCTCATACGGTGTGTAGAAAGAAAACGACAGCGCAGGGCGCGCGATACGACCCCATTTTGTAGCCAAATCGAAACCGCACGGAAACCTCCGGGAAAACCGGCTGCAACCGCACCCGCCTACCATAAATCGCCGCACCCGCGCCGCGCACGCGCGCCCGGTGTGCAATCGCCCCCTGTCTTGGACATCGCATGGGAGGATATATGAACCATCAGACCCTCTACCGGCCGCAGTTCGAGCACGACGCCTGCGGCATCGGCGCGCTCGCGGCCATCGACGGCACGAGAAGCCACCAGATACTCGACGACGCGCTCTCGGTGCTCGTCAACCTCGAGCACCGAGGCGGCACGGGCCTCGAGCGCAACACGGGAGACGGAGCGGGCATCCTGTTCCAGATCCCCCACCGATTCTTCCGCAAGGAGGCCCAGCGCTGCGGCCAGCTGCTGCCCGCCGAGGGCGACTACGGCGTGGCCATGCTCTTCCTGCCGCAGGACGAACATGGCGTGAGGGCGGCCGAGCGGACCTTCGAGGAGGGCTGCGCGCAGGAGGGGATCCCCGTGCTGTTCTGGCGCGACGTGCCGGTCGACGCGCACGACCTGGGCGAGACGGCGCGGGCGTGCATGCCCACCATCAAGCAGGCGTTCCTCGGCCGTCCCGACGACGTCGAGCGCGGCGACGCGTTCGAGCGCCGCCTGTACGTGTGCCGCCGCGTGATCGAGAAGCGCGCCGACGCCGAGCACGCGCTCGAGGGCAAGATCTTCTATATCTGCTCCATGAGCGCACGCACCATCGTGTACAAGGGCATGCTCGTGGCCACGCAGATGCGCCGCTTCTTCACCGACCTGAACGACGCCGCCGTGAAGACCTCCGTGGCGCTCGTCCACTCGCGCTACTCCACCAACACCACGCCCAGCTGGGAGCGCGCGCACCCCAACCGCCTCATCATCCATAACGGCGAGATCAACACCCTGAAGGGCAACGTCAACTGGATCCGCGCGCGTGAGCCGAACCTGTACTCCCCCATCTTCCAAGACGAGCTCGAGCGCGTGCTGCCCATCATCAACCGCGAGGGCTCCGATTCCGCCATCCTGGACAACGTCCTCGAGTTTTTGGTGATGAACGGCCGACCGCTCACGCGCGCCGTCTCGCTGCTCATGCCCGAGCCGTGGGACCGTAACGACGAGCTCTCGCCGGCGCGTCGCGCCTACGACGCCTACCAGTCGATGCTCATGGAGCCCTGGGACGGCCCGGCGGCCATCGCCTTCACCGACGGGCGCACGCTGGGCGCCGCGCTCGACCGCAACGGCCTGCGCCCCGCGCGCTACATCGTCACGCGCGACGACAGGTTCCTGCTGTGCTCCGAGGTCGGCGCGCTCGAGATCGATCCCGCCAACGTGCTCACGAGCGGATGCTTGGGCCCGGGCGAGATGCTCGAGGTCGACCTCGAGCGGGGGCGCATCCGCTACAACGACGAGATCCGCAACGGATACGCCAAGCTCAAGCCCTTCTCGGACTGGATCTCGGACGAGACGCTCTCGCTTGGCGACCTCGACATCCGCGACGCCCGCGGCGCGGCGGGAGCCGACATCGACGCGGCGGGGACCGACCTCGTGCCCCGCGCCGAGGACGCCGCGCGCTACGGCCACCACTGGGACGACATCAACGAGGTGCTGCGCCCCATGGCATCCACCGGCTCCACCCCGCTCGCATCGATGGGCATCGACGCGCCGCTCGCCTGCCTCTCGCTCAAGACGCGATCGTTCTTCGATTACTTCTTCCAGCTGTTCGCGCAGGTCACGAACCCTCCCATCGACGCGCTGCGCGAGCGCCTCGTGACCTCGACCGTGCTGTATCTGGGCAATCACGGCAACCTGCTCGAGGACTGCCGCGCCTCCTGCCGCCTCATCCGGCTCGACGCGCCCCTGCTCACTCGCGAGGGGTTCCGCCGCATCTGCGACGTCGACCGCGCCGGCTTCGAGGCGCGCACGTTCGTCGCCAAGTACCGGCGCGACGACGCGCCCGGCGCGCTCGAGCGCACCCTGGAGAGCCTGAGCGCGAGCGTGATCGACGCGGTGCGCGGCGGCGTGAACATCGTCGTCCTGTCCGACCGCACCGAGCGCGACGAGGTGCCCGTCCCGTCGCTCCTCGCGGTGGGCGCCGTGCACAACGCCCTCATGCGCGCCGGCCTGCGCACGTTCGCCGACATCGTCATCGAATGCGGCGACGCGCTGTCCGCGCACGACTTCTCGGCGCTCATCTCCTATTCGGCGAGCGGCATCTACCCCTACATGGCGCACGGCCTCGTGGCCCGCATGGCGCAGGAAGGCGACCTCACGGCAGCGGACGGGCATGCGCTCGACGCGGACGAGGCGATCGCCAACTACAACCGCGCCGCCGTCGCGGGCATCGTGTCCATCATGTCCAAGATGGGCATCTCGACGGTGCAAAGCTACCATTCCGCGCAGATCTTCGAGGCCGTCGGCCTGGACGAGGGCCTGGTGGAGCGCTATTTCGCCGGCACCGTCTCGCGCGTCGGCGGCCTGGGCATCCGCGATGTCGAGCGCGAGCTCGATGAGCGCTTCGACGCCGCGCGCGCCCTGCGCACCTCGCCGGCGCCCGACGCGCTGCCGAGCCTCGGCCTCACCATGTGGCGCCCGGTCGGCGGAGAGGACCACCTCATCGACCCCGATACCATCTACCTGCTGCAGCAGGCCGTGCGCTCGGATTCCTACGACACGTTTCTCGCCTACAGCGAGCACCTCAGGCGTCCGGGGCGCGCGGTGCGCCTGCGCGACCTCATGGACTTCGACTTCTCCGCGCGCACGCCGGTGCCCCTCGACGAGGTGGAGGACGCGCGCAGCATCGTCACGCGCTTCAACACCGGCGCCATGAGCTACGGGTCCATCAGCCAGGAGGCGCACGAGTGCATGGCCATCGCCATGAACCGGCTGCACGGCCGCTCGAACTCCGGCGAGGGCGGAGAGGATCCGCGGCGCGAGGACCTGCTCCCGAACGGCGACTCTGCCTGCTCCGCCATCAAGCAGGTGGCAAGCGGCAGGTTCGGCGTGACGAGCCGCTACCTCTCCTCGGCGCGCGAGCTGCAGATCAAGATGGCCCAGGGCGCCAAGCCCGGCGAGGGCGGGCACCTGCCCGGCAAGAAGGTGTACCCCTGGATCGCGCGGGTGCGCCAGTCCACCCCGGGCATCGGGCTCATCTCGCCCCCGCCGCATCATGACATCTACTCCATCGAGGACCTCGCCGAGCTCATCTTCGACCTCAAGTGCGCAAACCCCGATGCCCGCGTGAGCGTGAAGCTCGTCTCCGAGGCGGGCGTGGGCACCATCGCCACCGGCGTCGCCAAGGGCGCCGCCGACAAGATCCTCATCTCCGGGCACAACGGCGGCTCGGGCGCCGCCCCGCGCGACTCCATCTGGCATGCGGGCCTGCCGCTCGAGCTGGGACTCGCCGAGACGCAGCAGACGCTCGTGCGCAACGGCCTGCGCTCCCGCGTGGTGCTCGAGGCGGACGGCAAGCTCATGGACGGCACCGACGTGGCGGTCGCCTGCCTTCTGGGCGCCGAGGAGTTCGGCTTCGCGACCATGCCGCTGATCGCCATGGGCTGCCTCATGCAGCGCGACTGCCACCAGGACACCTGCCCGGCGGGCATCGCCACGCAGAACTGCCGCCTGCGCCACCGCTTCGCCGGAAAGCCCGAGCACGTGGAGAACTTCATGCTGTTCGTGGCCGAGCAGCTGCGCGAGGTCATGGCGCGCCTGGGCTTCCGCACCGTCGACGAGATGGTGGGCCATCCCGAGTGCCTGCGCCAGGTCGCGGCACCGGGCAACTGGAAAAGCGAGCTGGTCGACCTGTCCTGCGTGCTCGCGCCCGCCGTCTGCGAGTTCGGCTCGACGATCCCGGGCGCGGACGGGGTGCACTTCATGCCCTCGATGGCCGCCGACGTGCAGCTCGAGCGCACGCTCGACGCCACGCTGTTCGTCCCCTACACCGCCGGCGCGCGCCGCCATCTGCGCCCCTTGCGCTTCCACGCCGACATCGCCAACGTCAACCGGTGCGTGGGCACCATGCTCGGGCACGCCGTCACCGCCGCCCATCCCGACGGGCTCCCCGACGGGCTCATCACCATCGACTGCACGGGTTCCGCGGGCCAGAGCTTCGCGGCGTTCCTTCCGAAAGGCGTCGAGCTCAACGTCGAGGGCGACGCGAACGACTACTTCGGCAAGGGGCTCTCGGGAGGCACCGTGTCGGTCCGCCCGGCCGAGACGGCGAGCTACAAGTTCGACGAGAACATCATCGTGGGAAACGTTGCCTTCATGGGGGCGACCGGCGGGCGCGGCTTTGTGAACGGGCGCGCCGGCCAGCGCTTCTGCGTGCGCAACTCCGGCGCGACCGTGGTGGTCGAGGGCGTAGGCGCCCACGGCTGCGAGTACATGACGGGCGGCACCGTGCTCATCCTGGGCGAGGTGGGGGCGAACTTCGCCGCCGGCATGACGGGCGGCGTGGCCTTCGTCTACGACGAGTACCGCACGCTCGCCTCCCACTGCAACCAGGACACGGTGGCGCTGCGCACGCCGAGCGAGCAGGAGCTCGCCGCCATCCGCGAGCTGATCGTGGCCCACGTGCGCGCCACGCAAAGCCCGCTGGGCATCAAGATGCTCTACCGCTTCGACGCGATCGCGGCGCACTTCGTGAAGGTGGTGCCCGTGGAGTACGAGCGCGTGATGGAGATCGTGAAGGACGCGGAGCGCGACGGCGCGACGCATGAGGAGGCGCTCGAGACGGCCTTCGAGGTCGTGACGGGGGCCAAGGAGGTGAAGCGCCATGGGTAAGCCGGGAGCGTTTCTCGCACACGGACGCAAGGTGCACGAGTTGCGCCCGGCCGCAGAGCGCGTGCGCGACTACGACGAGCTCTACCGAGAGCTCGACTGCGGCGAGCGCCGCGTGCAGGCAAGCCGCTGCATGATGTGCGGCGTCGCCTTCTGCCAGGCGGGTCATCCCTTTGGACGGGCGCGCTCGAGCGGCTGCCCGCTGCACAACCTCATCCCCGAGTGGAACGACCTCGTGTGGCGCGGACGCTGGCGCGAGGCGGCCGAGCGCCTGGCGCTCACGAGCCCGCTGCCCGAGTTCACGAGCCGGGTCCGGAAGAGCACACGTCTGAACTCCAGTCACCCCTCGGCGTCCGCGTGACGGTCGTCGAGCGCTCCGACCGTCCGGGCGGCCTGCTCATGTACGGCATCCCCAACATGAAGCTCCCGAAGGACATCGTGGAGCGCCGATGCGCGCTCATGGAGGAGCGCGGCATCTCCTTCATGCTGAACACCGACGCGGCGAATCCCGCCGTCGCCGCCGAGCTCACCTCCGCGTACGACGCCGTCGTCATCGCCTGCGGCGCGGGCGCCGCGCGCACGCTCGACGTCCCCGGCATCGACGCGACAGGCGTGACGATGGCCGTCGACTACCTCACCTCCTCCACCCGCGCCGTCCTCGACAAGGCCGCGCCCGCCATCGACGCGCGCGGCCTCGACGTCGTGGTCATCGGCGGCGGCGACACGGGCAACGATTGCGTGGGCACCGCCGTCCGCCAGGGCGCGCGCAGCGTCCGCCAGCTCGAGGTCATGCCCGAGCCGCCCGAGCAGCGCGACCCGAGCAACCCCTGGCCCCAGTGGCCCAACGTCAAGAAGACCGACTACGGCCAGCAGGAGGCGATCGAGCTCATGGGCGGCGAAATGCGCTCGTGGTCCGTGGACACGCGCGCCGTGCTGGTCGACGACGACGGACGGGTCCGCGCGCTTAAGATCGTCGATGTCGACTGGTCGGAAGGCTCGCCGGCACCCGTCGCGGCGACCGAGCGCGAGCTGCCCGCCCAGCTCGTCCTCATCGCCTGCGGGTTCACCGGCCCCCAGCGCAGCGTGGTGGAGGCGCTGGGCGCGACCCTGCCCGAACCCGGCGCCGGAAGGCAGTTGCCCGTTATGGCCGAGGCCGGAAGCCATCGCTGCGCGTGCGCGGCGGGGACCGTCGAGCCCGCGCACGGCGTATGGGCCTGCGGCGATGCCCGGTCCGGCGCATCGCTCGTGGTCAACGCCATTGCCGACGGCGTCGCCTGCGCCCACGAAGTCGCCGACGCCCTAAGCGCCCGCTAGGGCATGTGAGCGCACCCCCAAGCCCGCGTCCGCGACCCGGCTTGGGGGTGCAAATCGGGGGACGTACCTGTTGCGTGCATTAGCGCATATCGAGGACGTACCTTGGGAATGCATTTTCGTATCCACAGGTGCGTCTCATATGCTTTTCTACATACAACAGGTAAATCTGGGGACGTACCTGCCCCATACACTCGTGCAAATCGGGGGACGTACCTTCTTCATGCATTTCTGTACCCCCCAATAGGTACGTCCCATATGCATTTCTGCACCCACAGGTACGTCCTATATACACTAATAAACATAACAGATACATCCCTGATATGCGCTAGTGCACGCAACAGGTACGTCCCCGATTTGCAAAAATGCACGCGGCAGGTACGTCCCCCGATTTGCACCACCGTGAACAACGCGTTTCGGCGCGAACGGTGCTGCCGCAACACGTGCGCGCGGTGTATGATGCCTCTTCAATGCATCACGCTGCACAAGGGGGAGCACCATGAGAATCGACCAGATATTCGCCGATGCGCGCACGGCCGGCGCCCAGCCCGTCTCGTTCGAGATGTTTCCCCCCAAAGGTGAGCTCACGCTCGAGCGCGCCCGCGAGGTCGCCGCGCAGTTCGCCACGGATGGACCCGATTTCATCAGCGTGACCTACTCCGCCGGTGGCTCGGGCAACTCCGACGCCACCGCGCGCATCGCCTCGATGATCTCCACGGAGTTCGGCATCCCGTCTGTCGCGCACCTCACCTGCATCTCGCTCACGCACGACACGCTCGCTGAGAAGATCTCCGAGTTCCGCGCCGCGGGCGTGGAGAACGTGCTGGCGCTGCGCGGCGACCTGCCGGCGGGGATGTCCGAGGCGGAGGCGGGCGACATCGCCTTCCCCTACGCGAAGGACCTCATCCCGGCGCTGGTGGACGCCGGCTTCTGCGTGGGCGGAGCAGCCTATCCCGAAGGGCATCTGACCTGCGACGACCTGCCGACTTCGGTCAAGCACCTCAAGCAGAAGCAGGATGCGGGCGCGGGCTTTTTCGTCACGCAGCTGTTTTTCGACAACGACTACTTCTACCGCTTCCTCGAGCTCGCCGACGCGGCGGGCATCACCGTCCCCATCACGGCGGGCATCATGCCGTTCATGAGCAAGCAACAGATCACCCGCATGGTCTTCACCTGCGCCGCCTCGCTGCCCTCCCCCGTCATCAAGATCCTCGCGCGCTACGAGGACGACCCCGAGAGCCTGCGCCAGGCGGGCATCGAATACGCATGCCGCCAGCTGGAGGACCTGAAGGCGCACGGCGCCGAGGGCCTGCACGTCTACACGATGAACCGACCCGACGTCGCCCGCGCGTGCATGAGCGCGCTGCGCATCTGATGGCGGGCACGAACCGCACGGACGCCGCGCGCACCCAGAAGGCATCCGACCTCTCCCTGCTGGCGGGTCCCGTCCTGTACCGACCGGATGCCGCAGAGGAGCTTCGCATCGACCGCACCGAGATGCTGCGGTACCTGGGCCATGCGGGGCAAAAGGTCGATGGCGAGCTCTCGGAGCGCATCGAGGGCATCGCGCGCGAGGTCGAGCAGACGGTCGACCCCCATGGCGTCATCCAGGCGTTTCCCGTCGATGCGACCGGCGTCGACGAGGTGGGGATGCCGTGCATCCGCCTGACGGGAACCACGATCGAGCTGCGCGGCCGAGATATCTTCCGGCACCTGAAAGACGCATCCGCCTGCGCGGTGGTCGCATGCACGCTCGGCATGGGCACCGAGCGGCGCCTGCGCCTGCTGAGCGGCCAGCGCCCGCTCGATGCCGCCCTCTACGATGCCGCCGCCTCGGCATACGTGGAGTGTGCCGTCGACGCCATGGAGCATATCGTGCGCCGCGAGGCCGCCGCGGCGGGACGCACCTGCACCTGGCGCTTCTCGTGCGGCTACGGCGACTGCCCGCTCGCCGCCCAAGACGCCATCGTGGCCAGCCTCAACGCCGGCCGCCTGATCGGCCTCACGACCACGCCGACCCACCTGCTGCTCCCCTCGAAGAGCGTGACGGCGCTCATCGGCATCATCGACGGGAAGGACGCGGCCGAACGAAACGGTGAGCGCCCCTCCTGCGCCATCTGCCGCCTGCGCGGCAACTGCGCGTTTCGCGCCCACGGAACAACCTGCTACGCCTGACACCCACCCGACCCGGAGTCCCACATGAACTATTCGCTCGACACCACCGCACCCGTCACCGCAGCGCTTCAGGCAGGCCAGGCCTTTAGGCCGCGCGCCGCCGCCTGCGCAGACGATGCGCTCGCCCGCGTGCTCGCGGGATCGAGGCACCTGCTGTTCGACGGCGGCATGGGCACCATGCTGCAGGCGGCGGGCCTTGCGGCCGGAGAGCTGCCCGAGCTGCTGAACCTTTCGGACCCTGACGCCATCACGGCAATCCACGCGGCCTACGTCGCCGCCGGCAGCGAGGTCGTGACCACCAACACGTTCGGTGCCAACGCCCTCAAGCTCAAGGGTGCCGCGAGCGTTGAGGAGATCTTCTCGGCGGGCGTCCGCTGCGCCCGCGCATCCGGCGCGCGCTACGTTGCGGCCGATATCGGACCGCTCGGCACGCTCATGCGCCCCATGGGCACGCTCTCGTTCGACGAGGCGTACCGCCTGTTCGCCCAGCAGGTGCGCGCCGCCGTGGACGCGGGCGCCGACCTGTTCGTCATCGAGACGATGACCGACCTTGCCGAGATCCGAGCCGCCGTGCTCGCCGCGCGCGAGAACTCCGAGCTCCCCATCTTCGCCACCATGACCTTCGAGGAGGACGGGCGCACCTTCCTGGGCACCTCCCCCGAGGCGGCCGCCATCACGCTCGACGCCCTGGGCGCCGACGTCGTCGGCATCAACTGCTCGCTCGGCCCCGCCGAGCTGCGCCCGCTCGCGCGCCGCATGCTCGCCGTCACGGACAAGCCCGTCATGGTGCAGGCCAACGCGGGCCTTCCGCGCACGGAGGGCGGCAGGACCGTCTACGACATCGATCCTGGGGCCTACGCCGCTGCGGTGGCGGACATGGTGGACGACGGCGTCGCCGTCATCGGCGGCTGCTGCGGCACCACCCCCGACTACATCGGGCTGCTCGCCGGCCTGATTGCGGACCGCGTGCCCGCGCCGCGCGCCGTCGAGCGCGCCCTCACGGTCACCAGCGCGCAGTCCGTCGTGACCCTGCCGCGCAGCAGCCGGCGCATCGCGGTCATCGGCGAGCGCATCAACCCCACGGGCAAAAAGCGCCTCCAGCAGGCGCTGCGCGACGGCAACGTGGACTACGTCGTGGGACAGGGCATCAGCCAGCAGGAGCAGGGCGCCGACATCCTCGACGTCAACGTCGGCCTGCCCGACATCGACGAGGTCGAGACGCTCCCCCGCATCTGCGAGCAACTCTCCGCGTCGACGCTCCTACCGCTGCAGATCGACTCGACCGACCCGCGCGCCATCGAGGCCGCCGTGCGCCGCTATGCCGGCAAGCCGATCATCAACTCGGTGAACGGCACGCGCGAAAGCCTCGACGCCGTGCTGCCCATCGCCGCCCACTACGGCGCGAACATCATCGGCCTCACCCTCGACGAGGCGGGGATCCCCGCCACCGCCGAGCAGCGCGCGGCCATCGCCGAGCGCATCGTCGACGAGGCGGCGCGCTACGGCATCGGACGCGAGCGCATCCTCATCGACTGCCTGGTGATGACCGCCTCGACCAACCAGGCGCAGGCGCTCGAGATCCTGCGCGCCGTCACGCTCGTCCGCGAGCGCCTGGGCGTCGCATGCACGCTCGGCGTCTCGAACATCAGCTTCGGGCTGCCCGCCCGCGAGGTGCTGAACGCGACGTTTCTGTCCGCTGCGTTCGGCGCGGGTCTGGACGCCCCCATCATGAATCCGGGATCGGAGCGCTACATGGACGCCGTCCGCGCGTTCCGCGTGCTGAACGCCGAAGACGAGGGCTCGACGGCATATATCGACCACTTCGCAGGCTGGACCGACCCCTACAAGGCGGGTGCATCCTCTGCCAGCGGCGCCGCGGCGCCAAGGCCCACCGTCGACACCGAGAGCGGCGACGCCATCCGCAGGCTCATCCTCACCGGCCGCAAAGGCGAGATGGCGGCGGCAACCGAGAAGCTCCTGGAGACCACCGACGCGCTCGAGCTGATCAACCGGCGCTTCATCCCCGCCCTCGACGAGGTGGGCGTCCTGTTCGAGCAGGGCACCTACTTCCTGCCGCAGCTCATGGCATCCGCCGAGGCCGCGCGCGTGGGCTTCGACACCATCCGTGCGCACATGGGCTCCGGCGCGATCGCCGACAAGGGCGCCATCTGCCTCGCGACCGTCAAGGGCGACATCCACGACATCGGCAAGAACATCGTCAAGATGCTGCTCGACAATTACGGCTTCACCGTGTTCGACCTGGGGCGCGACGTCGACCCGAACGAGATCGTCAAGACCGTGAAGGAGCGGCGCATCCGCCTGGTGGGCCTGTCGGCGCTCATGACCACCACGGTCAAGAACATGGAGGAGACCATCAGGTTGCTGCGCGCCGAGGTGCCCGACATCAAGGTGCTCGTGGGCGGCGCGGTCCTCACGCCCGAATACGCTGCGCGCATCGGGGCCGACTACTACGCCAAAGACGCCGCCGAGACCGCCCGCATCGCCGAGGAGGTCCTTGGCGGCAGGCGCTCGTGAAACGTCGATTGAAGCCTTCCGCACCTGTCGGCACGGTAGGGCGGAAGGCTCGAGCGGCCCCGCCCAAATCGCCTCCCCGTGAAACGCGCCGAATGCCACGTTTTTATGCAGTTTCTGGATGGGAATATACATTTTGCACCTGAAGGACTCACCTATCGGGTCTTCCCCGCTGAAACCGACGGCCGTCCACCCGCGAAAACGCGTCCCGAAAGTGCGCACAGCGCACAGGGACGCTCCACGCTAGAATAGAGAGCACGAACCACCAACCGGACAAGGAGCGCCCATGGCCATCACGCCTGCAGAAATCGCCGAAACACACGGCATGGTCTCCGAACAGCATCTTGATATCCGCACCATCACCATGGGCATCTCGCTCATGGGGTGCGCCGACGAGAACCTCGACCGCATGTGCACCAAGGTCTACGACCGCATCACGCGCACGGCGGAGCACCTCGTCCCCACCGCCGAGACGCTTGAGCGCGAGTACGGCATCCCCATCGTCAACAAGCGCGTTTCCGTGACGCCGGTGGCGCAGATCGCCGCCGCCTGCCCCGACAAGGACCTCATCCCGCTCGCCCACGCGCTCGACCGCGCCGCCGAGACGCTCGGCATCGACTACCTCGGCGGATACTCCGCGCTGGTGCAGAAGGGCATCGGCGACGCCGACCGCCGTCTGATCGAGTGCATCCCCGAGGCGCTTGCCCAGACGAGCCGCGTGTGCTCAAGCGTCAACGTCGCGAGCCTGCGCGCCGGCATCAACATGGACGCCGTGCTCATGGTGGCCCAGACCGTGCTCGACTCCGCGCGCCTCACCGCGGACCGCGACTCCGTGGGTGCATCCAAGTTCGTCGTGTTCGCCAACATGGTCGAGGACTCCCCGTTCATGGCGGGCGCCACGCACGGATCGGGCGAGGCCGACGCCGTCATCAACGTGGGCGTCTCCGGCCCCGGCGTCATGGCGGCCGCTCTCGAGGAGCTGCCCGAGAGCGCTTCCATGATGGACGTCGCCGAGAAGATCAAGCAGACCGCGTTCAAGATCACGCGCGCCGGCGAGCTCATGAGCCGAGAGGCGGCGCGTCGTCTGGGCGTGGAGAAGGGCATCGTCGACCTGTCGCTCGCCCCGACGCCCGCCATCGGCGACTCCGTGGCGCGCATCCTGGAGATCATCGGCGTGGGCACCTGCGGCGGCCCCGGCACCACCGCGGCGCTCGCCCTGCTCAACGACTGCGTCAAGAAGGGCGGCGTCATGGCGAGCTCCAGCGTGGGCGGCCTGTCCGGCGCGTTCATCCCCGTGTCCGAGGACGCCGGCATGATCGCCGCCGTCGAGGCGGGCGCGCTGTCGCTCGAGAAGCTCGAGGCCATGACCTGCGTGTGCTCCGTGGGCCTCGATATGATCGCCATCCCCGGTGATACGGACGTCGAGACCATCGCGGGCATCATCGCCGACGAGATGGCCATCGGCGTCATCAACAACAAGACGACGGCGGTGCGCATCATCCCCGCCATCGGCAAGGGCGTGGGCGACGCTGTGGAGTACGGCGGCCTGTTCGGGCGCGCCCCCATTATGCCGGTGAACGCACACGCCGGCACCGTGTTCGCCCATCGCGGCGGCCGCTTCCCCGCGCCGCTCAACTCGCTGAAGAACTAAGGCTCCCGATGCTGTCCGCGGCGGATGCAGGCCATAAGGCCCGGCGCTTCGGACAGTCCTGCGCAAGACGGAGAGCCCACTGGGCTCTCCTTTGCGTGCGGAACTCGCGGCGGGCCTTATGGCCTGCATCCGCCGCTACCGAGTGGAAAACCATGCAGCCACGTGCGGCGCGGGGAAGCGGTCGCCGCGCTGTGCGCGATGGCGGCGTGTGCCAAGGTTCTTGAGCTTGATCGAATATGGTGCGCGGCGCTTGGGCGCCGCGCGTTTTTTGTAAAGGGGGCGGGAAATGCGGAGCTTGTTGCTGGAGACGGATTGGAACGAGGAGTGGATGAGGCGGCAGAAGCTGCGTCGGACTCCCGACGACCCGGCGCAATGGGATGCCCGCGCCCGGCACTTCCGTCCTCGGGAGACGCATCCGTATGCCCAAGATTTCCTCGCGCTCGCAGACATCCGCCCGCAGGAGTCCGTGCTCGACATGGGGTGCGGCGCCGGATCGCTCGCCATCCCGCTGGCGCGGGCGGGGCACAACGTCGTTGCCGCCGATTTCTCCTCACGGATGCTCGAGACGCTGCAGGAGGGCATCCACTACTACGGGGGCCTCGACGGTCGCATCGATACGCTGCAGCTAGCCTGGGATGACGATTGGCAGGCCGCGGGGATCGCTCCCCAATCCGTCGATGTCGCCATCGCCAGCCGCTCCATCGCGACCCGCGACCTCAAGGCCGCGCTCACCAAGCTCACCGTCACGGCGCGCCGACGCTGCTGCATCACGTTGATCGCAGGCGCCAGCCCGCATCTCGATGAGCACATCATGCGCGCCATCGGTGCGTCGGTCACCCGGAGTACCGACTACATCTACGCCTTCAACATCCTCGTCGGCATGGGGCTCAGGCCCGAAGTGAGCTACATCGACTCACCTCGGCGCGACACGTTCGATTCGCTCGAAGACGGTGTCGCCGACTTCGCGCGCATGCTTGAAGACGGCAACGAGCATCGTGTCGACGAGCTCCGCTCCTATCTCGCCCAGCATATGGTCGACAACCCCCATGCCGGGGAACCGGGCTCAAAGGGCAGGCCGCAGGGCCGCTACATGCTCGACCACGAGCGCATCACGCGGTGGGCCTTCATTGCCTGGAGCACCGGCGAACCGGAGCCTCCCGAGCTGCACCCATGAGGGTATCGCCCGGCCGGAATGCACGGAATCGGTCCGTGAGCATGCGGCTTGAATCGATCAGCGGTTTTCCAGATCGAGCTCGAACGTCTTACCGTCCGTACAGGTAATTTTGAGCTGAGAGCCGTCGAGCGCCACATCCGACGCGGTGCCCGACTCCTCGGCGATCTGCACGGGCACCGAGCCGTCGGCGTCGACATAGGCGCAAACCGAATAGGAACCGTCCAGGTTGGCCACAGCGTAGATCGTTCCGTTGTACACGGCCAGGCCGACAGGGGTGCCCAAGATATCGAACAGCGAAACGAACGAGTCGGGGGCATCGGTCGAGCTGCGCACCACGCGCATGACGCCGTCGTCAAACGAGCGCACCGCGTACACCGTACGGCCGCATGCGATTGAAGCCGAGCCCAGGTCGTCTGCATCGATCGTCGCCGCCTGATTCTCGGCCGCAAGCGGCATCGACTCCACGGCATCGCGTGCGTCGGGTGCGAGCAGCGCGCCCATGATGGCCCGTATGAGCACGAATGCGAGGACGAGGGCCAGCGCCGCACCGATGCCGACGGCAGCGAAGGTGAGCGCACGAGGGCTGCGGCCCTGCGCACGCGCGCCCGCGGCACGAGGTCGCCGCGTCCCGGCAGCGGAGGCCCGCAGCGCGTCCTCCTCGCCCGGCCTGACGTGCGCCGCACGCTTGGCCGCCTCGGCGGCGTTGATCGGCGCATGGACGCCGGTCGGACGGCGGCGGGCAGGGCGCGGAGAATCAGCCATGATATGCTCCTCGATCGTTGGGTCCGCACCTCGACAGTACGGCGCTCGGACAATTCGGTACAGTATACCGACAACGCGCCGGTCCTTCCCCTATCGGGCTGCAACGGCGCGCCGCTCAGGCGCATTCCCCGTGAAAACGCGACAAAAATGGGCTGAGAGCTGGCATTTGTCGCAGGAGTGCTATATCGTGTACCAGCGCGCATCGGCGCATGATATCCGCGTGGTGCCCCTCACCACGTTCATTCGATAGGTTCTGTAGAAAGAGAGCACCGCTCATGGCACTTACCGGCAAGCAGGTCCGCCAGCTCCGCAGCCTGGCCCACCACCTCAATCCCGAGATCTACATCGGTCGCGGCGACATCAACGAAGGCCTCATCGAGCAGACCGAGGAGAGCCTCGAGGCGCACGAGCTCATCAAGTGCGCCGTTCAGGACGGCTCCGGCCTCACGGCACGCGAGGCTGCCTCCATCCTCGCCGGGGAAACGGGCTCCGACGTGGTCCAGATCATCGGACACCGCTTCTCGCTGTATCGCGCAAGCTCCCGCAAGGACATCGACAAGATCGAGCTCGCATAACATCTTCCGCAAGGACGGGTCATAGGGGGACGGGTTCATTGCAACCCATGGCGGCGCATCGCCATGGGTTGCAATGAACCCGTCCCCATATGATCTGATCAGTGTTTCCCTAAATCATCGCGACGCGCTGCTGGCGATTGATGATGCGCTCGTACATCTCGCGCGTCTCCTCCTCAGGGAAATCCTGCAGCTCATGTTGCAGAAAGTGCAGATGCCCGTTGTAGAGCTCCACGATCTCGCGCCGCCGCCCGCACCGATCGTACACGGTCATGGCACGGCGGATCACATCCTCGCGCGTCGGGGCCTGCTTGAGCGCGGCCTCGACCAGCCAGGAGGCGCACGAGTTGTTCTCGATCTGCAGCGCCTTGTCGATGCCGGCCACCATGCAGTCGATGAACTTCGTGAGGAACACGCGGCGCATCTCGACGAAATACGTGGGATCGCCGCAGTCGGGCACATAGAGCGGACCTCGGTAGAGTTGCTCGATCTTCAGGCACGTCTCGATCACCTGCTGCGCAGAAGAGGCCTCGCTGCCGACGAGCACCGCGCGGGCCAGCGCATCGAACTGCCGCACATCGGAGTAGACGAACTCCGCGTTGAACGCCACGCCATCGCCTTGCGTGAGCACGTACTGAGGGCCGCCCGCCTGCTGCTTCACGGCCGCTCGCAGCGAGGACAGCGTCACATAGAGGCTCTCCCGGCCGTGCGAGTAGTCCGCGTCCGGCCACAGCTCGTCGATGATCGTGCGGCGGCTGACGAACGACCCCATCGCAAGCACCAGATGCGCGGCGAGCGCACCGGATTTCTTGCGGCGCCAGAGCACGTCGGTGAGCGTATGGCCGTTGCGCTCCGCATGGAATCCCCCGAACAGGTTGATGACGACCTCGCCGGTCTCGGGAATCCGCCCGCCATCGATCACCTCGAACGCCGCCTCGCTCGGCACGCTGCGCGCCGTCGCGGGCCGCGCGGATTGGGAGACCTCCCGCGGAAGCAGATGGCGCAGCGACTCGGCACGGCTCCCCATCAGCGCCATCGCATGACGGGCCGTGGGCCAGAAGCGCTCGTGGCGCATCTCGTCCTTGTGGCGGGAATACCACGCCGACAGCTCCGAATCGAACTGGGCAGCCGACAGGTGCAGCGCCACGGCCCACGCCTCGGTGGTGCCGCACTCGTCTTGAGACAGATCGATGACCTCGGCCTCCTCGCGAATCTTGATGCGCGACGTGTGGCGCAGGTATGACGTGCGCTCCAGCATCGTGCCCCAGGAGCGCAAGAACACCTGGCCCGCGTCGGCGAGCTTCAGCACCTGCTGTCCACGGAAATGCGCGTTGATCGCCTGGCCGACCGCCAACGACTGCCAGCCCTCGGCAGCAAGGCAGAACAGCTGCGTCATCAGATCGGACTCGCGCACCGCCATCGTCCCCGCCTCCGCGAAGCAGCGCTCGTCGACCAGCGGCTCGCCATCGTAGAGGCGCGCGATGTTGGCGGCCAACCGGATGCGCACGGCGACGGGAACGAGGTGCCGCGCCGTCAGGACCTTGATGCCCTGCTCCAGGCGCTCGAGCTCATGCGGCTCGACGCCCCGACCGTGCAGGGCGGCATCCATGCAACGGTCCGCCTGCAGGAAAAGCAGCGGGATGTTGACCTCGTTGTCGCATTTCACCGCGCGCATCAGGCGCTCCGCGCGATCCCATGCAGGCGCCCCGGCGCCGCCGATCAATTCACGGTAAATCTCCGCATGCTCCTTCAGCAGCAACGCGTCCTCTGTTGGCTCGTGAGTATTCGCCCCGCCCAGATCCGGCAGCGCGGTCCCGTTCACGCTCCCCCAGGCATCCGCCAGCATGACAGTGCTCCCCCACGTCTGCGCGTCCACGTCCTGCACGATGCGCTCCGGACGTTTGCGCAGCTCGGCTGCCGCATTGCGCGCCATGCGGTAGTCGCCGAGCGTCAACGCCGACGCATAGGCGCCGAGCAGCGCCCCCGTCGTCATGTCGCGCCCGATCAGGCGCTCCGGCGTCGACAGCACGCGCTGCACGAACTGCGCGTGCCCCGCCAGGGCGAACTGGACGGGAAACTGCCCGACGAGCGACAGCGTGCCCTTCTCGTCGAGCACGAGCTCCGCCAGCGCCACAGCCGCATCGACCCTGCCCGTCTTCATGAGCATCCGGGCGGCGCGCGAGGCGAAGGTCGGACGCCGCTCGGCGATCTCGCGCCGCAGGTCATCGTACTCGGAGGTTCCCTTCCCCAGGCACGAGAACGTGCGCCGCGAGCCGTCCAGGCCGAACATCGGGTAGTCGCGCGCCAGGCGCTCCATGGTCTCGCGATGGATCTTCACCCCGCACCGCTCGAAGTCCCCCACCGTGCCGCCGCCGAGCAGCAGCATCATGCAGGCGGGGCGGTATAGCGCGTCGCGCTCGCGACGCAGCTCCTTCAGGACCTTACGGTACAGCGCACAGATCGCCTGCTCGAGCAGCGCGCCGCCGTAGGAGCGATCCGTTGAGAACTGCAGCATCGTGACGAGAGACGGGATGCCCCCGGTCAGCTCGTAGACGTCGAGCGACCGCGAAATCGAATAGAGCCGAGCCCACTCGGAGTATTCGCGCGGCTGCACCGTAAGGTCCCGAGAGGAGATGAGGCATGCGCCGGGGAGCGCCTCAGGCAAGCCGCGGTTTCCAGGTGTGCACACCAGCAGCAGCTCGTATCCCTGACGCATCAGCTCATTGAGGCGGTCGATGACGGCGTCCTCACCGTGCCGATCGACTTTGGGCATGTCGTCGATGGCGACAAGGGGCCTGAGCGTCGACGGGGTGCGCAAGGCGAGCTCGCCCAGGCGCTCCACAAGGCGCTCGGTATCAAGGCGCCCCGCATCGATCAGATGCGTCTCCCGCCGTACCGCATCGTTTTGCGCATGGGAGACGCACTGCAGCAGAACCGCGGTCCTGCCGAATCCCGGCGGCGCACACAGGATCGCCGCCCCCGACTCCCCCAGCTTCATCATGATCTGATCGACCAGACGCCGCCGCTTGATGATGAGCCCCGAGCACGCGGCATGCGCCTCGCGCTCGCACGCGCCGTCGTCGATTGCCTGCTCGTTGATCCGCTCTTCCTGTTCGTGTGCCATGGTTCCTCCCAACGTGATTCAAATGACGATGCGCTTATCTTCTTTTGCTCATCTTCATTCATATCTTGTTTTGTTGTAGATATACCATAGCACTCTGTTCGAATAGTGCAATATCTTTTATTGATTTCTTTCGAGCATATTTCAGAATTCCGAAAGATGTGGTGCCGGTAACAAAAAGCGCCCCGAACCACCGTGGTTCGGGGCGCTGTGCAATCGCTGGGCGAAACGCAGCGTTAGGCGAGCTCACCGCACTTGGAGAGGGCCTCCTCGTCGGCGACGAGGACCGTGTTGGTGTGAAGCTGCAGGATGGATGCCGGGCAGCTCGGGGTAATCGGGCCGAAGCACATATCGTGCACGGCCTGGGCCTTCTTCTCACCGTTGGCGGCAACGAGGATCATCTTGGCGTTCATGATGGTCTGCACGCCCATGGAGAACGCCTGGCGCGGCACCTCGTCGATGCTGTCGAACAGACGGCTGTTCGCCTCGATGGTCGACTCGGTCAGGTCGACCAGATGCGTGCCCCTGGAGAAGTGGTCGTCGGGCTCGTTGAAGCCGATGTGGCCGTTGTTGCCGATACCGAGCAGCTGGAGGTCGGGATACCCGGCAGCAGCCACGGCCGCGTCGTACGCAGCGCAGGCGGCCTCGTAGTCCTCGGCCATGCCATCGGGCACGAAGGTCTTCGACTTATCGATGTTCACGTGATCGAACAGGTTGGTGTCCATGAAGTAGCGGTAGCTCTGCGGATGGTCTCCGGCGAGGCCGCGATACTCGTCCAGGTTGTAGGAGGACACCTGGGAGAAGTCGAGATCGCCCTTCTTGTACCACTCGACCAGCTGCTGGTAGGCGCCGATCGGGGTGGAGCCGGTCGCAAGGCCCAGCACGCAATTCGGCTTGAGGATGATCTGCGCAGAGATGATATTCGCCACTTTGCGGCTCATATCGTTATAGTCGTGCGCGCGTACGATGGTAATCATGCAGGGCCCTTTCTCTCGATCCCCTATTGCTCGATCCCCCGCCATCCGGAAGACCGACTGAACACAACCCTACCGCTCCCGTGCGGTGATCAACGTGTCGAGCTCCTTGACGGTATCACCCACGTTGCCCCGGATGCTCGAGAATTCGACGGAGTTGCAGATCAAGATGGGAGCGGTCACGTCGTACCCCTCGCGCTCGATCGCCTCGCGGTCGAACTCGATCAGGACGTCGCCCTTTCTGACGGACTGCCCCACCTGAGCCTTGACGTTGAAGTACTTTCCATCGAGTTTGACGGTGTCCAACCCAACATGGATCAGCACGTCGAGCCCTTCATCGGTGTGCAGGGCGAGCGCATGACCCGTGGGGAAAATGGCTTCGATTTTTGAATCGGACGGAGCGACGACCTTGTTTCCGGTCGGCTCGATAGCAACGCCTTGGCCCAAAAGGCCAGCTGCAAACGTCTGATCATTAACCTCGGATAATGGGATTACCTTACCCGCTAGAGGCGAAAGGAGCACATTATTCCGCTTTCGCAAGCCAAATGACTTGAGAAACTCGCTGAACATGATCCCCCTGTTCAACACAATCCAGAGAGCTACTGAGTTATTAACATAATCCTACCGCAAAGGGCAATCCCCGCACAGAGCATTTTGTCCATTTCGGAATCGCATGAAGGCATACGGCGCCCCGTACCTGCACTGCGCTGACGGCGGGCACAAAAACAGGGCCTGCCGAAAACGGCAGGCCCTGTCCTGTGAATGCAAATCCAAAAAGCTTAGCGCTTGGAGAACTGCGGAGCGCGACGGGCCTTCTTGAGGCCGTACTTCTTGCGCTCGACGACGCGCGCATCGCGGGTAAGGAAACCGGCGCGCTTGAGGTCGGCACGATAGTCGCCAGCCTTCAGCAGAGCGCGGGCGATGCCCAGGCGCAGAGCACCGGACTGACCGGTGATGCCGCCGCCGTCGCACAGGGCGATGACGTCGAAGCTACCGGCGGTGTCGGTGACCTTGAAGGGAGCGAGAGCGTTCTCGACCAGCTGCTTGCGGCCGAAATACTCAGCAGCGTCACGCTTGTTGATGGTCACCTTGCCGGTGCCAGGGACGATGCGGACGCGGGCAACGGCGTTCTTGCGACGGCCGGTGCCGTAGTAAACAACGGTGTTCTCAGCCATCTTTAGCCCTCCAGCTCAATCTTCGTGGGGTTCTGTGCAGCATGCGGATGCTCGGGGCCGGCGTAGACCTTGAGCTTCTTCAGCTGCTCACGGCCGAGAGTGGTCTTGGGCAGCATGCCGCGGACGGCGCGCTCGATGACCTGCTCGGGGTGCTTCTCCATAGCCTGGCGGAAGCTCTCAGCCTTGAGGCCGCCATTGTAGCCGCTGTGACGGTAGTAGACCTTCTGGTTGGCCTTGTTGCCGGTAAGCTGGACCTTATCGGCGTTGATGACAACCACGAAGTCACCGCAGTCAGAGTTCGGGGTGAACTGAGGCTTGTTCTTGCCGCGCAGGATCATGGCGATCTGAGTGGCAAGACGGCCCAGGACAGCACCCTCGGCATCGACGAGGACCCAGTTGCGAGCAACCTCGCCCTGCTTGAAGTAGTGAGTCGACTTCTGAATCACTTGACTCCTCCATGTACAGTACGTGTCTTAACAGAGATTCACGGGGCTCTGCAAATGACTGAAGAATTATAGCGCGCCCAGATGCGGGGTCAATGCGCGTTTTGCCGTCGCGCAGAGTTTCTGCACATGTTCATCGCATGGTTCGATGAGGTTCGGCAGGGCCATGCGGCGCCCAAGCCGCTCCCCCGGACGTTCACAAGCGGTCCAGCTTGCGAGCGCGCCGGCTCACTTGAGGAACGACACGATCTCGTCAAGGCGGCGCGCCGCCTCCTGCCTGCCCTGGATATACAGGTCGAGCAGCTTGGCGGTGTCGTGCTCGATATGCCCCACCTCGACCGGACGGGGCGGGGTGAGGACGAGCGCGCGTCCCTCCTTCTCGTAGGCCCAGATATGCTCGCGCTGCTCGTTGTAGCGCTCATGCCTGCTCTCGATAGCGTCGAGCAGATACGGATACTCCCCATAGCGCGCACGGGCGGCCGCCATCATCTCATACGGCCCCTTTTTGTATGCGCGATGCTGCGTGAGCACGACCACCGCGCGATCGTAGCCCGCGTCCTCGAGAACGTGCTCGATGGGCACCGAATCGGCCACGCCGCCGTCGAGGTACAGATGGCCGTCGATCTCGACCGGCTGCGTCATAAGCGGAAGCGACGTGGTGGCGCGCACAACGTCGATGTCGAGCACGGCGTTTTTAACCTCCAGGTACGCCGCCGTCCCGAAGACGATGTCGGTCGCGACCGCCACCAGCGGCATCGGGTTCTTCAGGTAGGCCTCGTTGTCGAACGGGTCCAAACGGTCCTGCACATCGTTCAGCATGAAGTCGTAGCCGATGAAGCTGCCGCTGCGCGCGAAGGACTTGGCGCCCATGTAGCGCTCATCGTTGCAAAATGCCAGGTTGACGCGGTTGGGACGACCGATCTGGCGGGATTTGTAGCTCAATCCGTTCAGGACGCCCGCGCTCACGCCATAGCAGGCATCGGGCTGGACGTTGTGCTCCATCAGCACGTCGAGAACGCCCGCCGTGAACTGCCCGCGGAAGCTGCCGCCTTCGAGGATGATCGCCGTCTTGCCCGCGTTTGCCGCCCGCTGATCCATTCCGCGCGCCCCTTTTCCATATATGTCGCCGTTCGTTTCCCCTCTTCTACCCACAAACCGGGTACCCAACGCGTATCAGACCAACCCGCCCACGCATCCGCCCCGCACGCGCGCCCCATGCATAAGAATCCCGATGCGTGGTAGAATACGTAGTCCACGAGCCCGTGCGGCCGTGCGTTATTTGAAAAGGTCGAGCGGTTCTTGCCGCCCACGACCTCCCGTTGAGGGGGCGACTGGTTTCGACACGATAGCTCTGAGAGAGGAAGCAGGCCGTGGTCTCCTCGCCACGTTAAACAGGGGTACCGTCAAAATGAATTGACAAGAATTCTTCTTACGAGCCCCAGCTGGCTCTTGCTGCTTAATTAATTAGCGGCACGTCGCGCTCGGGAGGTTCCCCGGCCCGGGCCCGATGTCATTTGAGGGGAACGCTCCCGCGCACGTAATCGGTATGGCGCGGGCTAAGATCGAACCGGTTAGGACGCCGCGAGCGTGTCGCTGCGCGCAACGCGTCCGAATCTAAACCAGCGACTGAGCCTGGAGATGCCGATCAGGGGGCTTTCGTGGACCGGAGTTCGATTCTCCGCGCCTCCACCAAACGCGAACTGGGCTTTTACCTGTTTCAGCAGGTAGAAGCCCATTTTTTGTGTATTGGACTACCGAACACGTGTATTAGATTTTGGCGAATTCGGACAGTTTTTAGACCGTCTTGGTAACTTTTGGCGAGCGAAAAACGGCGCCCTACCTGCCCCGTTCCTCATCGCGGATGTCGCCCATGGCGAATATCACTCCGTCGATGGGTTGAAACGAACCCGTCCCCACATATGTTCATCGGACTGTCAATAGGCAATATTCCGCCGGCCCCCGGGTAGCTGGCCCGGGGGCCGGCTTCCCCCACCCCCGCCGGCGGGCCGCGGGCGTGTCCTCGAACCGGGGCCCGGCGGCCCCGGGGAACCTCGGACGCCCAACGCGTTCCACTCACAGAATCGCGGATGCCGGGGAGGGCCCCGGCCCGCAGTACGGCTCTCTTCGGTGCGGGCAGTGTCGCAGCCCCCGCCTCGCGGCGGGGAGTCAACGGACGCGCATGGCCCGGCGGCGGGCTGCCGCGGGGCCGCGCATGGGGACGGACGCGAGTTGCCCCGCGCGCCGCGGGCCCGGCCGGCGGAGGGGACGGCCCTATCTCGCGCCGCGCGCTAGGCGGCGGCGAGCTCGCGCTGCACCTGCAGGCCTATCGCCCAGATCCAGCGCGCCATCTCGCTCACGACCGCCACCCTGGCGACGTTGGCGTGCTTGCCGGCGCCCCTGAGGCGCTCGTAGCGCCGCCGGAGCCGCTCGTTGGCGGCTGCGGCCATCTCCTCGACCGCGGGGGACACCTCGTGGCCCGGGCGCACGCGCTTCGGGCGCCCGTTCCGGCGCGGCATCGAGGCCGCGCCCTCGACGAGCGCGCGGCGCAGGCGCGAGCTGCCCTCCTTGGTGATCGGGCCCCGGCGGTCGGCCTCGCCGCTGGAGCTCTCCGAGGCGGTGCACCCGATCCAGCGGGAGACGGCCCTGCCGCTGCGGAACCGCGAGAAGTCCCCGAACTCGGCGCACGCGAGGAAGGCGGTCTGCACGTCGACGCCCTTGAGGCGGACGAGCGCGTCCACGTAGGGCCTCCACCTGGGGCGCCCGGCCTCCTCGGCCACCGCCGCCGCGAGCCCGGCGACCTCGCGCTCGAGGAGCTCGACCGCGGCGAACTCCATCTCGAGCGCCCTGTTCGACAGGGCGTCGCCCAGGTCGCGCGACAGCGCCCACCTGCGCCACTCCCGCGTCCACGTCTTCCTCAGGTTGCCGGAGGGCGTCCTCTCGCACCAGGCGAACCCGTGCTTGAGCAGCAGCATGCTCACGCGCTGCCTGGCGGAGCGGACGTCCCGGGCGGCCGCGTCGGCGGCCCGGGCGAGGTCGCGGGCGCCCTCGGTCTGCGGGTCGGGGACCCACACGTAGGAGACGTCGCTGGCGGGGTTGCACATCTCGCGCAGCACGACGGCGGCGTCGCGCCTGTCGTTCTTGTGGCGCCTGTCCCTCGGGGAGCGCGGCATAGTGGAGACGGCGACCACGCCGCAGGCGACGCCGGCCCCCTCCAGGAACCGGCTCAGCCAGAAGCCCGTGCAGCCGGACTCGTACGCGCACCTCACCGGCTGGGGGAGCCCCCTCAGCCACTCGAGCAGGGCGCGCTCGAAGCCCTCCCCGCGGAACGTGCCCGACCAGCACTCGCCTGTGTCGGGCCTCAGCGCCCTGCAGGACACGCTGCGCGCGTGCACGTCCATGCCGACCTGGGTGGTATACTCGCTCATCGGGAAGCCCCCTTCTCTCTGTGGCCCTGGCGGCCGCCTTGCTGACACGAGACGATGCTAACCCACGCTCCGAGCGACGGGGCTTCCCCCTCGGCCAGGGGCGGCTGCGACCTGGTCACCCGATGAACATATCGTCAACCAACCCATTTGCAGGCAGCTAAAGATGCATATTTGCCGCCTGAACACTGAACAATTTCGGTCAACGAACATGTTTATTCGGCGAACGGTCACTGTGGGTATACTGCTCGCAACAGCCAAAACACCATCGATTACCTGCGCTTTTCATTGCAGGCGGCAATTCTTGGGGCACTTAACCGCTTCTTCACACACGTGAAGAATGGCTCACAAATCTTGAAACACGCTTGCCGCACACGCTATCGTCCCACTCGCATCTTGTCTAACCCTCACCTAGGAGGTTTACACGCATGAACGCACAGAACGCACAGCTCGCCGGTGCCCTGGTCGGTCTCGGCGCTACCATTACCCAGGCCATGGACGAGATCGAGGACTTCGTCCCCTGCGGCCACCCCGCCACCGTCGTCATCGACGGGCTTTCCTCCCTGAACGACCGCCTGACCGATGACCAGCGCAACGACCAGGTGACCACCGTGACCGGCCTCATCGACCACGTGAGCGAGAAGCGCGGCGTGCCTGCCCACCCCGTGATCGACGTGACGGAGCTCGGCAGCATCAAGACCCAGCTTCTGGGCGAGCTGCACGACATCGCCTGCACCGTCAAGCCCAAGACCAACACGCACCAGGGCGTCAACGCCTGGATCTACCGCTCTCTTGCCGCCATCGAGAGCACCGGCAACCTCGAGGCCGCCGCGCGCATGGCCGAGGTCCGCTCCATCAAGGCCGCCGTCGAGACGCTCTAGGGCGGTTCCCTACCTCCACGGCACAAAGACAGCTTGCGTCAGAAGCGGCAGCGTCACCCCGACGCTGCCGCTTCTTGCTATGGCACCTTGTAGTGCATATCGGGGACGCACCTGTTGCGTGCATGCATGCACGCAACAGGTACGTCCCCGATATGCACGCGCGCATGTTTACCCATGCCGCCCACGCGGCATGCGAGCACCCTTCCCTGCTCCGCTCAGCACACGGCTCACCCCGATCAGGCTGTTCCTATACAGGGGCAGCAGCGCCTCGCGCAGCCACGCGCGCTCGCGGACAGGTCCCAGCCTCCTCGGACAGGGTCCCGGACGGCATCTCCTGGCCCGGGCCGGTTGAACGCAAAAGGCGGCACCGGAAAACCCCGGTGCCGCCCTATCAGCGATGAGAGCCCGGCAAACGCGCCGAACCGCGAGACCCATCAGGAAAGGCTCTTGCGCAGCAGCTCGTTGAACAGCTTGGGGTTGCCCTGGCCGCGGCTCGCCTTCATGCACTGGCCCACCAAGAAGCCGAGCACCTTCTGGTTGCCGTCGCGGTACTGCTGTGCCTGGTCGGCGCAGCGCGCGAGCACCTCGTCGACGATCGGCTGCAGCGCGCCGGCGTCGCTCACCTGGCGCATGCCGCGCTCGTCCACGATCTTCTCGGGGTCCTCGCCGGACTCGGCCATGAGCCCGAAGACCTCGTGCGCCTGGTTGGAGCTGATGGCGTCCTCCGCAAGCAGATTGGCGAGCGAGGCGATCTGCGCCGGGGCGATGCCGCTCTCGGCCAGGCCGGCGCCCGTGCCCTTGAGGTAGGCCGCGAGCTCGTTCACGATCAGGTTCGCCACGGCCTGCGCCGGCTTGCCCGACAGGCCCGCGGCGGCCGCCTCGAAGAAGCCGGCCGTCTCGGGATCGCCGGCGATCTGCTCGGCGTCGGCGCGCTTGATGCCGAAATCGGCCTCGTAGCGGTCGCGCTTGGCATCGGGGAGCTCGGGGATCTCGGCGCGGCAGTGCTCGATGAACTCGTCGGACAGGTCGAACGGCGCCAGGTCGGGGTCGGGGAACAGGCGGTAGTCGTCGGCGGTCTCCTTGACGCGCATCACCACCGTGCGCTTGCGGCCCGGCTCCCAATGGCGCGTCTCCTGGTAGATGATACCGCCCTCCTCGAGCACCTCGGCCTGGCGGCAGATCTCGTAGGCGAGGCCGTCGTGCAGGGCCTTGAAGGAGTTCAAGTTCTTGAGCTCCGTCTTGGTCCCGAGCTTGGTCTCGCCGCGGCGACGCAGCGAAACGTTACCGTCGCAGCGCATGGAGCCGTGCTCCATGGAGCAGTCGGAAATGCCCAGCGTAAGGAAGATGCGGCGCAGCTTCTCCATGAACAGGCGCGCCTCCTCGGGCGTGCGCAGGTCGGGCTCGGTCACGAGCTCGATGAGCGGCGTGCCGCAGCGGTTGTAGTCGATGAGGCTCTCGCTTGCCGCTGCGATACGGCCCTCCTCGCCGCCCACGTGCACCATCTTCGCCGCGTCCTCTTCCATATGAATGCGCAGGATGCGGATGGGCACGGTGTAGGAGCCGTCCTCATGGCGCTCGGGCAGCGCGAGGTTGGCGGTGTCGTAGCCGCTCATGGCGGACAGCGCGCCGCCGGACGACTCGCCGCCCTCGCGCATCTGGGCCGCCATGGCGGTCGAGAGGCCCTCGGCGTTCGCGCTCGCGCTCGCGAGGCTCAAGCCCTCAGCCTCGCCGAACGCGCACGCGGGGCGCTCGGCGGCGCCGCGGCCGGACACCTCGAGATCGAGGCGCCCGTGCATGGCGAAGGCGACCGGACCCTGCGTGGTCTGGAAGTTCTTGGCCATGTCGGGATAGAAGTAGTGCTTGCGATAGAACATCGAGCGCTTCTGAATCTGGCAGTTGGTGGCAAGCCCCGCCTTCACGATGCTCTCGATGGCCTTCTTGTTCGGCACGGGCAGGGCACCCGGCAGGCCCAGGCACACCGGGCACACGTTGGCGTTCGGCTCGTCATCATGGGAGAGCTTGCAGTTGCAGAACATCTTGGTATCGAGCGTCGTGAGCTCGGTGTGGATCTCCAGGCCGATGACGGCCTCCCAATCCTTGAGGACCTCGGAGAGCTCCCTCATGCCAGCTCACCCCCCTTCCCGGCGAAATCGGGCGCAACGGAGAGCGCCGGCTCGCCCGTCTGACCATCGGCAAAGCCGCGCTCGAGCGCCGCGGCGAACATGAGCAGGGTGCGGTCCTTGAACGCCGGGCCCACGAGCTGCGCCGCGACCGGCAGCCTCGAGGTTGCCCCCAGCCCCAAGGGCACAGACACGCCGCCGTTGCCGGCGATGTTGATGGATATGGTGTACAGGTCCGACAGATACATCTGCGTGGGATCGGAGATCTCGCCGTGCTTCCACGCGGTGCGCGGGGAGGACGGCATCAAGATGACGTCGCACGCCTCGTAGGCGGCGGCATAGTCGGCCGTGATGAGCGTGCGGGCCTTCTGCGCCGCGTAGTAGTACTTGTCGTACACGCCGCTCGACAGCAGGTAGGCGCCCAGCAGCTGACGGCGCTTGGCCTCTGCGCCAAAGCCGCGGGCACGCGAGCGCGAGCTCTGCGTATCGAGGTTGGGGCAGGCGGGCTCCTGGTAGCCGTAGCGGATGCCGTCGAAGCGCGCGAGGTTGGAGAACGCCTCAGCAGGGCCGATGACGTAGTAGGCGGCGATGGCGGCATCGAGATGCGGCAGGTCGACCTCGACCAGCTTGGCCCCTTGCGCCTCGAGGGCACGCGCAGCCCCCTCGACGGCGCTGCGGACCTCGTCAGTCAGGCCCTCGGCCTCCATGAACGCGGGGATGATGCCCACGCGACGGCCCTCGACCCCATCGTGCAGATGCTCGCAGAAGTCGACCGCGCAGTCCTGGCTCGTCCCGTCGTACGGGTCGCGGCCCGCGCCCACCAGCGCATTCATGGCGAGCGCCACGTCCTCGACCGTGCGGCCGAAGGGTCCCACCTGGTCGAGCGAGCTTCCGAAGGCGACCACGCCGTAGCGCGAGACGGCGCCGTAGGTCGGCTTCATGCCCACCCCGCCGCACCTGTCCCTTATACCCCTCTAGATGTGTATAAGAGACAGGTCCCAGCCTCCTCGGACAGGGTCCCGGACGGCATCTCCGGGCCCGGGCCGGTTGAACGCAAAAGGCGGCACCGGAAAACCCCGGTGCCGCCCTGACGAGCCGCCCGGGATGCGCTCGACACCCCAGGGGTTGTTCGTGGGGTGAAACGCCGAGCTCTCCGTCGAGGAGCCGAACGCGAACTCGTCCATGTTGGCCTTGCCCACCGGCACGCACCCGGCATCGAGCATGCGCTGCACGCACGTTGCCGTGTACACGCTCTCGTACCCCTCCAGCATGTGCGAGGCGCAGGTGGTGCGCGTGCCGACCAGGTTCATATTGTCCTTGATGGCGAACGGCACGCCCGCGAGCGGCGGCAGGGCGTCGCCTGCGGCGCGCGCCGCGTCGATACGGTCGGCGGCGGCAAGCGCAAGCTCGGGCGTCACCTGCAAAAACGCCTGCACCGCCCCGTCACGAGCCTGAATGGCATCGAGCGAGGCCTCGGCCACCTCGCGCGCGGAGAACTCGCCCGCGGCGATGCCCGCGGCGATGCGCGCGGCAGACAGGGTATCGAAACTCGTCGGCATCAGCGCTCACCCCCCTCTCCCAGAATCGAAGGCACGCGGAAGAAACGGTCATGCGTGCTCGCCGCGTTCTCGAGCGCCACATCAAGCGGCAGATCGCGCTGCCCCAGCTCCGCGTCCTCGCGCATGACGTTGGCGAGGTCGCCGATGGGATGGAACGTGGGCTCGATATCCGGCAGATCGTACTCGAGCACCGGTGCGAGCATGTCCACCGCGTCGTTGAGGTACGCGGTCATCTGCTCGAGTTCATCGCCCTCGAGGGCGATGCGCGCGTACTCGGCGATACCGCGCACGTCGTCTTTGCTGAGCGCCATGGGCACTCCTATCTTCGTAGCTGTAGTCGAACGTCCACCATTATACGCAAGCAGGGCGCTCCACCGTGATGGAGCGCCCTGTGTAACACGATTGTTCGGCACCGATGACCGACAAGTCCTGCCGCAAACAGCCTACGGGAGCACCTTCAGAAGGGCCTCCTTGGTCTCCTCCTCGTTGCCGCCCACGATCAGGACATCGATGAGGTCGCCCTTGTTGGCGTTCAGCCCGAGCAACTCCATCAGGTCGCGACCGGAGGCCGTCTTGCCGTTGAAGGTGATCTGGACGTCGCTCGAGCACTTGTTCAGCGTGTACGCGACATCGGCGACCGGACGAGCGTGCAGACCCTCTTCTGCCTCGATAAGATGCTGGAACTTGATCATGGCGATACCTCCTGCTTCAAAAAGCTCAATACGGGCATGCAGCCCTTCGTCCACTATACGCCAACTGTCAGCAGCTCGGCGCAGCAATTGGAGACGGGGTCGTTTTGACCAACTGAACGGCTCCGCCGCGCAGCCCCGCAACACGACTCGGATCGACAGTACGGATAGGTAACACCACCCTGCCGAGAGTACGCTATGGCAACGTTTTTCGCTCGAAAACGTTCCTATAGCGCAAGTCAACGGGACGGTGTTCCCATAGCGTACCGTCGATCGCCCGTCCACGGCATCCCGCGACGCCGCGCCCGGCCAGAAGCCCGTGATCGGCGTCTTTCTAACGAACGACCTTGACCACGGCCGCGCCGGCGGAAACGGTCGACTCGGGCTCGGCGGTAAGCTGGACGTCGGCGAACTCCGCGGTGTTGGACACGGCGAGCACGACGCAATCCGGATGCCCCGCCTCGGCGATGTCGGCCTTCGTCATCTTGATGACGGGCTGCCCGGCCTTGACGGTGTCGCCCTGCTTGACATAGCCGGTGAAGCCCTTGCCGTTCATGTCGACGGTATCGACGCCGATGTGGACGAGCGCCTCGATGCCGTCGGCACCCGTGATGCCGATAGCATGGCCCATGGTGACGGTCACCGTGCCGGAGATGGGCGCGTAGACGATCTCCTCATCGGGCCAGATGGCGCAGCCCTTGCCCACGACCTCGCCCGCGAACACGGGATCGGGCACATCGGTCATCTTGATGACGCGGCCGACGACCGGCGCGCACAGCACGTCGGCCGCCTCCTCGGCGGAGACGGCGGCAGGCGCCGCAGGGGCCGCCGGGGCCTCAGGCTTCTTCTTGAACATGTCGAACAGACCCATATGGATCCCTCCTTTTCCTCACAAGATGCGTGGTCTCACGCGACGTTCCACATTGCCATACTTTACACAACTAAATTAGATGCAGATGCGAAAAAGCGTTCCAAAGGCCGTCATCATCCACCCGAGTGGTCACGAAGTCGGCCGCGGCGCGGGCCTCCTCGCCGCCGCTGCCCATGCACACGCTCGTGGCACATGCCTCGAACATGGGGATGTCGACCTTCGCGTCCCCCATGGCGACGGTATCGGCCATGTCGGCACCCAGGGCCTCGACGGCCACGCGAACGGCGCGCGCCTTGTCGATATCCTTCACGCCCATGTCGCCGAACAGGGCGGTCTCTCCGGCCCCTCCCCAGGTACCCACCTTCATATCGGGAAAATCGCGCACCGCGTCGAGGTAGTCCTGATAGCCGGAGAGGATGAAGCTCACCTTGTTCACGTCGTCGCGATAGAGCTCACCGCCGTAGATCACACCGTGCATGACGTCGTCGGTCTCGAGGGCATCGGCGTTCCCCACGCCCTTGCGGCCCGCGTACAGGCGCAGCATGGGGCGGGCCGCCTCGCGGAAGTTCTCGCTTGCGAACAGCCCGTTGTTCGACTCGAGGTAGAACTCGAGCCCGCGCGCGTGGCACCAGTCGACGATACGCCGGCACTGCTCGGCAGTCACGTTCTCGTGCATGACCACGCGGTCGTTCACCTCGACATAGGCGCCGTTGCCGCCGATCATGCCGTCGAATCCGATCTCGACGAGCTCGGGCGGGTTCTCGGCCTTGCTACGACCGGTGCACATGAGCACCTTGTGGCCGTTTGCGCGCGCCTGGCGGATGGCCCGCTTGGCCGAGTCGGGAATCACGTTCTCATACGTGGTGATCGTGCCGTCGACATCGAGGAAGACGACCTTGCTGTCGGACATGAGCGTCCTTTCTCATCCGTTCGTTTTTTGGCTCCTTGGGCGGTGGGGCCGCAGGCGGCGGCCCCACTCGCATGCACCTCGACGCTAAAGGGCGGGCTACTCGAGCCCCTCGGCGCCGTTGGACTTCATGATCTTCTGATATGCGAAGAAGCTGTCCTTGCGGATGCGCTCGTAGGTGCCCGTGCCGTCGTCGTGCTTGTCGACGTAGATGAACCCGTAGCGCTTGCGCATCTCGCCGGTGCCGGCCGACACCAGATCGATGGGGCCCCACCAGGTGTAGCCGATGAGGTCGACGCCGTCATCGACGGCCTCCCCCATGGCGCGCACGTGCTTCTTCAGGTACTCGATGCGGTAGTCGTCGTGGACGCGCTTCTCGCCGTCCTCGACCACGACCTCGTCGCGCGCGCCCATGCCGTTCTCCACCACCATCAGCGGAATCTGGTAGCGATCGTAGATCTCGTTCAGCGCGTAGCGCAGGCCGTCCGGGTCGATCTGCCAGCCCCATTCGGTGGACTCGAGGTAGGGGTTCACGCCGCCGAAGGCCATGTTGCCCGAGGTCCGCTCGACATCATGGGTGCCCACGATGTTGGACATGTAGTAACTGAAGGTGTAGAAGTCCACCTTGCCCGCCGCGATGTCGTCCAGGTCGCCGTCGGCGATGGCGAGCTCGACGCCGTGCTCGCGCCAGTAGCGACGCGCGTAGCTCGGGTAGGCTCCGCGCACCTGGACATCGGAGCAGTACCAGTTCATCTCGCGCATGTTGGCCTGGTTCAGCAGGATGTCCTTGGGATCGCAGGTCGCGGGGTAAGACAGGATGAAGCAGTCCATGTTGCCCATCTTGAACTGCGGATACTTCTCGTGCGCCAGGCGCACCACGCGACCACTCGCCACGAACTGATGGTGCAGGGCCTGGAAGCGCTGCTGAGCGGTGGTCTTGGCCTCGGACGCCGGCCCCTCGAACCCGCGGATCATGCTCGTCTCGAACAGGTTGCCCATGTCCGTGGCGCCGCAGTTGATCTCGTTGAAGGTGAGCCAGTAGGTGACCTTGTCCTTATAGCGCTCGAAGACGGTGGCGCAGTAGCGCTCGTAGATCTCGATGAGCTCGCGGCCCTCCCAGCCGTTGTACTTCTCCACCAGCGCATAGGGCATCTCGTAGTGCGAAAGCGTCACGAGCGGCTCGATACCGTGCTTTTTGCACTCGTCGAAGACCCGGTCGTAGAAGGCGAGGCCCGTCTCGTTGGGTTCGTCCTCCATGCCGGTCGGGAAGATGCGGCTCCAGGAGATGGACATGCGGAACATGGTGAAGCCCATCTCGGCGAACAGGGCGATGTCCTCGGCATAGCGATGGTAGAAGTCGATGCCGTCATGGTTGGGATACAGCAGGTCGGGCTTGATGTCGATCGTGATCTCGCGCGGGCGCTCGTAGCTGCCGCCCGTGAAGTGATCGTCTACCGAGGGTCCGCGCCCGTCGACGTTCCATGCGCCCTCGAACTGGTTGGCAGCAGTTGCACCGCCCCAGAAGAAACCCTCAGGGAATGTTACCGCCATTCTTCCTATCTCCCTTCATCAGGATATGTACGAAGATGAACGACGCCGGGTCAAAGCATCGAAGGCGCAAAGCGCCCGAGCATGCGCGTCAAGAGACGACGCGGCCGGGGAAGCACCGATTACTTGCTTTCGCGCCGGGCGTGCCCGCAGGCGCCCGCCACGAGGGCACCCGGCGCGGAACGAATTGGTCGGTGTTTCCCGAGACGAACCCGTGCATCTGGTTCCAACTATGCCAGACCGCGGGCGCGCGCAGGCGCGGCGACGCGCGGTTGGACACTTCTTTTCAATCGTCCGAACGGCTGATTGAAACATCTTGATACCAATCGGCCACAGGATCTCGGAATGCGGCCGCCACCCTCGAAGACGGATGACGGCCGCATGCATCAAAAAGCGCTATGCCTGCTCAGGCTTATAGGTCGCAAACTCGATGGCGAACGCCACGACCGCAGAGGCGAGCGAGGCCACGATCGCCCAGATCATGTAGGTCGCACCGATCGTGGAGCTGGGGTCGGTAGGCAGGTAGGAAAGCCAGTTGAAGACACCCAGGCCGCCGGACATGAACAGCACGGCACCGGACAGGCCGATGATAAGGCCGCCCACGGCGGAGCCGATGCACGCCACGACGAAGGCTTCTTCTGGGGCAGGGCGATGCCGTAGATGGCGGGCTCGGTGACACCGAAGAAGAACGCGGAGATCATCGCGGGCAGCGCGAGCTCGCGGAAGTTCTCGTCCTTGTTCTTGAGGTACATGGCGAACAGGACCACGCCCAGCGCGAAGGAGTGACCGATCATGCAGGCGAGAATGTAGTCGTGACCGAGGGTGGTGAGGTTCACGATGCCCAGCGGCACGAGCGACCAGTGGAAGCCGAAGATGACGAGCACCTGCCAGGTGAGGCCCACGATGGCGCCGGCGACAAGCGGGCTGAAGTCGCGCACGGCGATGAGCTTGGAGGCGAAGGTGGCCACGGGGCCGATGAGCAAAAGGCCAACGGGGATGCACACAAGCAGCGTCAGGCACGGCACGAAGAACAACTTCACCAGGTCAGGCACGATGCGGCTGAACAGCTTCTCGCACTTGCTCGCGAAATAGGTCACGAAGATGACCGGGATCACCGTGGCGGTGTAGTCCATCGACACGAAGGGGATCCCGAAGAAGTCGACATACACCGGAGAGGCGAACATCGTCCCCTCGAACAGCGTGTACAGCGGCTCTCCCGCAGCCTCCAACGTGGAGTTCTGGATGCCCGGATAGCACATGATGGCACCGATCACGAGGCCGAGCATCGGCTTCATGCCGAACTTCTTGGCCGCCGTGTACCCCAAGAACATGGGCAGGAAGTTGAACAGGCCGTCGCCGATGGCGTTCAACAGCAAATAGCCGCCGCAGGTGTCCGGATAGACCCCCAGCGCCATGAACAGCGTGTTGAATCCCTTGATCATGCCGCAGGCGGCCATGATGCCCAAGATGGGCTGGAAGATATCCGAGATGACGTCGATGAAGCGGTCGAGCGGCTTTTGCGGCGCGGCGGGCTCATCGTCTGCGGGCGCTGCGTCGGCCGAGAGCCCCGCCAACGACGCATTCTGCCGGACAAACGGCCTTGGCGGCTTCTCGTGCGCGCTCCGCGACAACCCCCGAATCGAGAGTACGCTATAGGCACGCCACCTCATCCACGGTACGCCATAGGCACGTTTTTCGCCCAAAAGTGTGCCTATACCGCACTGTCAACAGGGCGGCGTGCCTATAGCGTACTCTCGATTCGGGGCGGCGCGCCGCGGGCTCTGCAAATCGGGGACGTACCTGTTGCGTGCATGTATGCACGCAACAGGTACGTCCCCGATTTGCACGGGCTCCCCCTCGGCAAAATGGCGCGTGCGCGGCTGCGCACGCGCCCCGATCCGTAACGCCCGGCCGCGCTGTGGAGCGGACCGGTTACGCCAGATCCTCACCGTTGGTGGCGATGACCTTCTTGTACCATCCGAAGCTCTTCTTCCTGCGGCGCTCAAGCGTGCCGTTGCCCGCATCGTCGCGGTCCACGTAGATGAAGCCGTAGCGCTTGGACATCTCGCCGGTCGACGCGGAGACCAAATCGATCGGGCCCCACGTGGTGTAGCCCAGCATCTCGACGCCGTCCTCGGTGATGGCGTCGCGCATGGCCTCGATGTGGCGACGCAGGAAGTCGATACGGTAGTCGTCGTCGATCGAGCCGTCGGCATTCGGCTCGTCCTTGGCGCCCAGGCCGTTTTCCACCACGAACAGCGGCTTCTGGTACCGGTCGTACAGGTCGTTGATGGTGATGCGGAAGCCCAGCGGGTCGATGCCCCAGCCCCACTCGCTCTTCTCGATATAGGGGTTCACCACGCCCTCGAACGCGTTGCCCGCGCCCGTCTCGGCACCCTCCTGCGGCTCGGCGGCAGCGCAGCGGGTGTTGTAGTAGCTGAACGAGATGAAGTCCACGGTGTTCTCGGCCAGAATCTTCTCGTCTTCGGCGGTCATGCCCACATCGATGCCGCGGCGCTCCAGGAACTTCTTGGCGTAGGCCGGGTAGTACCCACGGCTCTGCACGTCCACGAAGAAGTAGTTCTCCTGGTTGCTCTCCTGCGCACGGCGCACGTCGGCGGGCTTGCAGCTGTAGGGGTAGCAGGTGCCGGCGGCGAGCATGCAGCCGACCATCATGTCGGGATCGATCTCGTGCGCGATCTTGGTCGCCCAGGCGCTTGCCACGAGCTCGTTGTGGGCAGCCAGGTACTCGACGGCCTCGCGGTCCTCGCCCTCCTCGAACACCAGGCCCGCGCCCATGAACGGCAGATGGAGGATCATGTTGATCTCGTTGAAGGTGAGCCAGTACCTCACCAGCCCCTTGTAGCGCGTGAAGAGCACCGTCACGAGGTTCTTGTAGAAGTCGATGAGCCTGCGGTTGCGCCAGCCGCCGTACTCCTTGATGAGGTGGACGGGGCAGTCGAAATGCGTGATGGTCACAAGCGGCTCGATGCCGTGCTTTTTGCACTCGCGGAACAGGTCCTCGTAAAACGCCAGGCCCTCCTCGTTGGGCTCGGCATCGTCGCCGTTCGGGAAGATGCGGCTCCAGCCGATGGACAAACGATAGGTCTTGAAGCCCATCTCGGCGAACAGCGCGATGTCCTCCTTGTAGTGGTGGTACATGTCGATGGCCTGCTGCGCCGGGTAATAATAGCCGTCCTCGAAGTCGAGCATCTTGCGCTCGCCGGCCATGACCGCCCAGCGCGCCTCACCGTGTGGGATCACGTCGACGTTGGCCAGGCCGCGACCACCCTCGTTGTACGCACCCTCGCACTGGTTGGCAGCGGTCGCGCCGCCCCACAGAAATCCGTTCGGAAAACCCATATACGCCTCCTTATCGTTACGTCGTTGGATCCAGTATGCCCCCACAGCCGCCCAACGAGGTGCCGCACACGCCGATGCGATACTTCTTTTCAGTGCATAGGTAAAGGTTATAGGCGTGTATGATACATTTTGATACATGACGCACCGAGGCAGGCACGTATGGGATGGGTTGAAACGAACCCGTCCCCAAATAACCCATCACAGGAAGGATGACCATGGATCTGCAGCGACGCGTGCGCGACGCGCGCGACCTCACCCCCGTCGACCAGCAGATCGCCCGCACCGCACTGGCCATGGGCGACCGCCTACGCGCGGCCTCCATCAAAGAGTTCGCACGGGCCGCCAGCGTATCCATCGCGAGCGTGCACCGCTTCTGCAAAAAGGTCGGGTTGGAGGGCTTCAAGGACCTCAAAGTCGAGCTCGTCCGCGCCCAGACCGCCCGCGACCGCGACGGTGCCGACGTAGACTTCAACTTCCCCTTCGGCCCAGGTGAGCAGGCGGCGTGCATCGTGCCCCACATGCGCTCCTTGTACGGGGCGACCCTGCGCGACACCTGCGATGTGCTCGACACGAGCGAGCTGGAGCGAGCAGCCGAGGTACTGGGCCGGGCGCAGCGCGTCGGCATCTACACGCAATCGCACAACCTCTACCCGGCGCGCATGTTTCGCGACCGCCTGCTGTCCATCGGGCGCGACGCGTTTTGCGATGAAAGCTTTGAGCAGCAGTTCCGCCGGGCACTCGCCGCCAATGAGCACGATGCCGCTGTGGTCATCTCCTACTCCGGGCTCTCGCCGGACCTGGGGAAACGCCTGGGCATCTTGGCCGAGCGGCAGGTACCCGTTGTGTTCATCGGCACCCCGGCGGCAAAGCTGAGCCATCCCGGACTCGCCGCGTATCTGCTGGTGAGCGATCGCGAGCACTTGCAGGACCGCATCACGCAGTTCGCAAGCCATATTTCGGTACAGTTCGTGCTCGACGCCTTGTTCAGCTGCGTGTTTGCTGCCCACTACGAAATGAGCGAGGTCTTCCTCAGAGGCTCGCTTCCCTACACGCGTCTCAACCCCACGCCCGCGATGCGCTAGCCTGCAAGAAAGGGTGCGTCCCCAAGTCGCAGCCAGCTGGCTAGTCGTTTGGATTCACGAGGTCGCGCACGCTGAACGATCCGTCACGGTAATCGAGCACGGCGATACAGCAGTTGCCCAGGCGACGGCCGTCCGCATGCCAGTCAAATCCCAACTCACGCAGGACGCCCGCCGTCGCCGCACCGTGACTGACGGCCAAGACCGACTCATGCTGCGGGCGCTCCATGATAGAGCCGATCGTTTCCATAAGGCGGTCGCGCATCTCCTGCTCGCCCTCACCGCCGAACGGCACGTAGAAGTCGCCGTAGGGCAACGGCGGATTGGTGTCCTCGGTAAGCCCCTCGAACGTCCCGAAGTTCCACTCCTTCAGGCCTTTCAGGCGGGCATACGGCATGCCAGGCACCACGAGCTCGAGCGTGTCGCAGGCGCGCTCCGACGTGCTGGAATACGCATGATCAAACGAGATGCCCCGCTCCACGAACCACGCACCGGCGCGTTTTGCCTGCTCGACGCCTGCCTCGGTGAGCGGGGAGTCGCACCATCCCTGCTTGCGCTTGAGCACGTTGAACAGCGTCTGGCCGTGACGCATAAGATACAGTGTCGCCATCGACAATTCCCTTCGGTATCGCGACAATTCCTCTGCCCTGCTGTCGCGCCTCACTGATAATGCAGCCGCGTCTCGTCCGCGTTCGCGAGGTCGCGCGTGAGGTAACGCTCGGCGAGCCAGCGCGCCATGGGCAGATTCTGGTCCAGGTAGTTGCCGCACTCCTCGGGGCGGGCGCCGGGAATCCCGCCCGTAAAGTCGCGAACGAACGCGAACAGCTCGCGCACGAGCGGCAGAATCTCCTCGGAGCTCACCTCGCCGAACACCACGAGGTAAAAGCCCGTTCGGCACCCCATGGGACCGAAGTACACCACGCGCGGCGCCCATTCCGGATGGTTGCGCAGAAACGTGGCGCCGAGGTGCTCGATCGTATGGCATTCCGCGGTGTTCATGACCGGTTCGCGGTTGGGCTCGGTCAAGCGCAGGTCGAACGTGGTCACCGCGCCTCCCGTCTGCGGGTCCCGGTCGACGCGCGACACGTACACACCCGGCTTCAGCACCAGATGGTTGACGGTGAAGCTGGCAATCTTGTCCATGGGTCCTCCCAATCGACGGCGCGATTCTCATGCAGCCCAGCTTACCACGGCCGCCGCCGGCGGTGTTATCCTCTTGCATGAACCATCGTCCGCCCGAAAGGTGAACCCGTGACGACCCACGATCTTCACGATAGCTTTGGCCGCAGTATCAGCTACCTGCGCATTTCCGTCACGGACAAGTGCAATTACCGCTGCGTGTACTGCATGCCGGAAAACGGCGTTCCCGCTCGCGACCACGCCGAGCTGCTCACGGCGGAAGAGATCGCCCGCTTCGTGGAGCTCGTGGCCGGCGAGGGCATCCGGCGCATCCGCCTGACCGGCGGCGAGCCGCTCGTGTCCCACCGTATCGTGCCGCTCATCCGGTCCATACGCGCCATCCCGACCATCGAGGACATCTCGCTGACGACCAACGGCGCGCTGCTGCCCCGCATGGCGTCCGACCTGCGCGCGGCCGGTCTCGACCGCGTCAACATCTCGCTCGACACGCTCGATGCCGACCAGTTCGCGCGCATCACGCGCCTGGGTCGTCTCGAACAGGCCTTGGCGGGCATCGACGCCGCCCTCGCGCACGGGTTCGACCCCGTCAAGGTGAACACCGTCGTGGTGCGCCGCCTTGAGCAGGATGTCTTCGGCCTTGCCCGCCTTTCCGTCGAACGCCCCGTGCACGTGCGGTTTATCGAGTACATGCCCATCGGCAACGAGGAGACGATTGGCGCCTGCAAAAACGAGCCGCATTGCCCTCCGGGCGTATCCGGCACGGCACCCGAGCTCCATCCCGAAGCGTGGGACGAAAGCGACATCGTGCCCTCCGACGAGCTGCGCGCGCAGATCTCCGGTGCCGGCGAGCGCGCCGGGCTGGGCCCGCTTACGCCCGCGGACCAAAACGGCCCGTCGGGCGCAGGCCCCGCGCAATACTGGCACTTTGCGGGCGCCCGGGGCACCGTGGGCTTCATCTCGGCCATGTCCAACCATTTCTGCTCGCGCTGCAACCGCCTGCGCCTCACCGCCGACGGCAAGCTGCGCCCCTGCCTGTTTTCGGATGACGAGTACCCGGTGCGCGACGCGCTGCGCGCCGGTGATGACGAGCAGGTCCTGACAATCTATCGCGACGCCATCGCGCACAAGCCGCAAGAACACAAGACGACAGACGGCACGGCACGCTTCATGTCGCAGATCGGAGGCTGACCATGACCAAAAGATCGACGAAAAAGCCCATGATCAAGCGGGCGACCGGCGAGAAATACCCCACTGCCGTCGTGGAGACAGACGGACCCGGCCAGCAAGGCGCACCGGACGCCCCGACGGCAGACGGGCACCAGGATGCCGGCAACACCGACGCTGCGGCCTCCCCGGCGCGCGACGCGTATCGCGATACGCTCACCCATGTTGACGAGAAGGGCGACGTGCGCATGGTCGACGTGTCCGACAAGGCGGTCACGCAGCGCCTCGCCGTCGCCGAAGGGTCCATCCTCATGCACCCGGAGACGCAGGCCATGGTCCTCGAGGACCGTGCGAAGAAGGGCGACGTGCTCGCCTGCGCGCGCGTGGCCGGCATCATGGCCTCCAAGCGCACGAGCGACCTCATCCCCATGTGCCATCCGCTCATGATCACCAAAAGCAAGGTGGATATCGAGCCCATTCCCGCTCAGGGCGACGGCGCGCGAGCCGACGGGCGCGTCGGCTTCCGCGTGACCTCCACACTGGGCGTCACCGGTGTCACGGGCATCGAGATGGAGGCGCTGACCGCGACCTCGGTCGCCTGCCTGACGATCTACGACATGTGCAAGGCAGTCGACCGCGGCATGGAGATCGTCGACGTACGCCTGCTGCATAAGGAAGGCGGCAGGTCGGGCGTCTGGGAGCGCGCCGAGCAGGCCGACGCGCCCGCCGTGGCACCCGCGACGGATACGGCACCCGCGACGGACGCGGCGCCCACTGTGGACGCGGCGCCCTACAGCGCCGAGACGGCCGATCCCGTGGAGCCGGAACCCGCCTCCCCCCTGCCGGGCGGCCCCGGCGCAAAAGCCGCGGCTCCTGCCATCGCGTTCATCGGATACCAGAATTCCGGCAAGACCACGCTGGTGGAAAAGATCATCAAGCGGCTCACGCAGCGTGGGCTGCGCGTCGGGTCCATCAAGCACCACGGGCACAAGGGATTCGATATCGACCAGCCGGGGAAGGACTCCTGGCGCCACGCGCAGGCGGGCAGCCGCCATGTGGGCCTGGTCGCGCCCGGCCAATACGCCGAATACGCCTACACCGAGAACGAGGTGCCGGTGGGCGACCTGCTCACCCACTATACCGACGTGGACATCGTGATCGTCGAGGGATACAAGACGGCCGGCCTCCCCAATATCGTGGTGACGCGCTCGGGCGTCGACCGGCTGCGGGGCGACACGTCCTATGACCTCATCGACGAGAACACGCTGGCCATCGCCTGCAACGATGTCGTGGAGCGCAACTTCCGCGCACGGGCGGCGCGCGAGGCGGAGCAGGCCGATGCGGCTCGCGAGCTGCCGCCGTTCATCAGCATCAACGATGCGGCCGCGCTGGTGAACTTCATCCTCAGGTGGCTCGGCAGGTAGCTTCTTGGCAGGATGGGTTGATTGGGGACGGGTTCGTTCCAACCCATAGGCGGTGCAGCGCGCCGTCAATGGGTTGGAACGAACCCGTCCCCAATCAACCCATCCAAAGCGCCGTTATCGGTGGCGCGCTTCGCGCATGCCGCGCAGCACCGCTTCGCGCAGCTCGGGCACGCGCGCCTTGTCCATGGGCTCCACGCCGGCGAGCGGGTAGGCGATGCCCAGCTGCTCGTACTTGGCCACGCCCATGGTGTGATAGGGCAGCATCTCGAGCCCGACGACGTTGCGCCACGGGGCAATCAGGCGTCCGAGCGCCTCGCACTCCTCGACCGTGTCGGTATATCCGGGCACCACGACATGGCGGATGACGGTCTTGATCTTGCGACGCGCCAGCTCGTCGCCGAACGCCAGGATGCGGCCGGGATCCCGCCCGGTGAGGGCACGGTGGCCGGCAGGGTCGGCATGCTTGATGTCGAGCAGCACCAGGTCGGACTCATCGAGCGCGCGGGCCGTGAGCTCGGGGCGGTCGGGATCGAATGCGTAGCCGCAGGTATCGAGGCAGGTGTGCACGCGTCCGGCGGGACGGGCGTGCATGGCGCCGAACAGGTCGGCCAAGAACTCGGGCTGCAGCAGCGGCTCGCCGCCCGAGACGGTGATGCCGCCGTTGCGGTAGAACGCGCGGTTGCTCTCGAACTCGTCAACGATCTGCTCGACCGACATGAGCGTCCCGGCACCGGCGCCCGTCTTCCACGTATCCGGGTTGTGACAGAACAGGCAGCGCATGGGGCACCCCTGCGTGAACACCACGAAGCGGATCCCCGGACCGTCGACGGTCCCCATAGTCTCAATCGAATGAATGCGTCCTAAGGTATAGCTTGATTCCATAATCCACCTACCAATGAGATGGGCCCGCCGTCATCAATCCGCGGGGAACACGATACCCGCCTGGCGGCGCGCCTCATCCATGATGGCCAGCGAGGCAAGCGTGATGTCGCGATACCGCGCGGCATCCATCTCCCCTGCCACGCAGGCGCAGAAGTCGTCGAGCTCATAGCACATGTTGTTGTCGCACGCGGCAAGAGCGAGGTCTTCGGTCTCGTCGCCCGTGCTCTGGGCCTCGGCCGTCCAGGCTCCCCGCACGGCTTGACCGCGCAGGCGCACCGATGCGCGGGAGGGCACCGAGACGCCGCTGTAGGTGACGGTTCCCAGCTCGCCTTCGATCTGGCACGGCAGCAGGTCCTGGGAGATCTTGGAGTACGACAGCTCCACGACCTTGTCGGGATAGCGCGCGAGGATGGTTCCCGCGCCATCGATGACCCCTCCGGTCGCCTCGTTCTCCTCATCGGCGATGAGCACCGGCGTGCAGCTGATGTCCTCCGGCGCGCCGAACAGGTGCACCATGGCGGCAACGCAGTACACGCCGATGTCCATCAGCGATCCGCTCGCCATGCGCGCGTCGAAGATGTTCGTCTGCCTGCCGCCGAGAACCTCATCGTAGCGGGAGGAGTATTTGCCAAAGCGCAGGCTGGCGCGGCGGACCCGGCCGATACGCTCCACGGCGGCGCGCAGCGTCTCGTAGGCGGGGTCGTGCACCGAGCGCATCGCCTCCAACGCGACCACACCGTGCGCCGCGGCCTCGTCGAACACGAGGCGCGCCAGACGCTCGTTCGGCGCCAAGGGCTTCTCCACCAGCACGTGCTTGCCGGCACGAATGCACGCGAGCGCCTGATCGACATGGAGGGCGTTCGGGCTTGCGATGTACACCGCGTCGACCGCGGCGTCGCGGCACACCTCTTCGATCGAGGTGTACGGGGTCGTGCCACCCAGGCGCTCGGTGGTGGAGGCGGCACGAGCGGCGTCGCGCGACATGCTGCCGCGGTATCGGGCGCGGGAGCACTGATGGATCATGTCCACCATGCTGTCGGCAATCGTACTGGTCCCCACAACCGCAAACGCGAGCTCGTTCATGGCGCTTCCTTTCTGCCAAGCCTCAACGCACCGTATCTATCATACCGAGCATACAGCCGATATCGCGCACGTCGAGCCGCAGATTCCGCATATCGAAGCTCGCTGCCGCACGGCTCAAAAGCCGGACCGGGGGCACCGCCTGGCACGGTGCCCCCGACATGGCGGACGGCGCGCTACATGCTCTCGTGGAACGTGCGCGCGATGACCTCATCCTGCTGCTCGCGCGTCAGGTTGTGGAAGTTCACCGCATAGCCCGACACGCGCACGGTGAGCTGCGGATACTTCTCGGGATGCGCCTGCGCGTCGAGCAGGGTGTCACGATTGAACACGTTGACGTTCAGATGATGGCCGCCCTTCTCGGCATACGCGTCGATCATGTTCACCAGATTGTCGGCCTGAGCCTGAGCCACATCGGAAACCTTCATGTGAAATACCTCCTAATAATGATCAGGGTTTCCCTAATTGCACGCGTCGCAGGACGCAACGGGGTTCTCGAACTCGATCTCTCCCAGGTCGATGTCGCCGAAGAACACCTGGTCCTCCTTGCCGAGCGCGCCGGGGATGATGGAAAACGTGTTGGAGATGCCGTCCTGCGCGTCGCGGAACGGCAGCTTCGCCACACTCGCCAAGCTGGCGATGGCGCCGTGGCTGTCGCGACGGTGCATGGGGTTCGCGCCGGGCGCAAACGGCACGCCCGCCTTGCGGCCGTCGGGCGTCGCGCCGGTCTTCTTGCCATAGACCACGTTCGACGTGATGGTGAGCACCGACGTGGTCGGCACGGAGTTGCGATACGTCTCGTTGCGGCGCACGAACTCCATGAACTCGTGCACGACGTCGTGCGCGATCCGGTCCACGCGGTCGTCATCGTTGCCGTACTTGGGGAAGTCGCCCTCGATCTCAAAGTCGACGATGACGCCGTCCTCGTCGCGCACCGGATGGACCTTGGCGTACTTGATGGCGGACAGCGAATCGGCCACGACCGAAAGGCCCGCGATGCCCGTGGCGAACCACCGATGCACATGGTGGTCGTGCAGCGCCATCTGGATCGCCTCGTAGCAGTACTTGTCGTGCATGTAGTGAATGATGTTCAGCGTGTTCACGTACACGCCGGCGAGCCAGCGCATCATGTCCTTGTACTTGGCGATCACGTCGTCGTAGTCGAGCGTGTCGCCCTCGACGGGGCGGTACTTGGGGCCGACCTGCTTTTTGGACACCTCGTCGATGCCGCCGTTCAGCGCGTAGAGCAGGCACTTCGCCAGATTCGCGCGCGCACCGAAGAACTGCATCTCCTTGCCTACGCGCATGGAGCTCACGCAGCAGGCGATGGCGTAGTCGTCGCCGTGGTAGACGCGCATCACGTCATCGTTCTCGTACTGGATCGACGAGCTCGCGATTGAGGTCTTGGCGCAGAACTCCTTGAACTTCTGGGGCAGGCGCGTGGACCACAGCACCGTCAGGTTGGGTTCGGGGCTCGTGCCCATGTTCTCCAGCGTATGCAGGTAGCGGAAGCTCATCTTGGTGACGAGCGTGCGCCCGTCCACGCCCATGCCGCCGATGGACTCGGTCACCCACTGCGGATCGCCCGAGAACAGGTTCTGGTACTCCGGCGTGCGCGCAAACTTGACCATGCGCAGCTTCATGATGAAGTGGTCGACGAACTCCTGGATCTGCTCCTCGGTGAAGGTGCCGCGGCGCAGGTCGCGCTCGGCGTAGATATCGATGAACGTCGAGGTGCGGCCGATGGACATGGCGGCACCGTTTTGGTCCTTGACCGCGGCGAGGTACGCCAAATACATCCACTGGATGGCCTCTTGCGTGTTCTGGGCCGGACGCGAGATGTCGAAGCCGTAGATCTCGCCGAGCTTTTTGAGCTGGTGCAGGGCGCGAATCTGCTCGGCAAGCTCCTCGCGGTCGCGAATCACGGCCTCGGTCATGGTGTGGGGCGTCGCAGCCTTCTGGGCCTCCTTGTCGCGAATGAGGAAATCAAGGCCGTAGAGCGCCACGCGGCGATAGTCGCCGATGATGCGGCCGCGACCGTACCCATCGGGCAGGCCGGTGATGATGTGCGCGGAACGGCAAGCCCGCATTTCGGGCTTGTAGACGTCGAAAACGCCCTGGTTGTGCGTCTTGCGCTTGTTCGTGTAGATGTCGACGATCTCCGGATCGATCTCGTAGCCGTGCTGCTCGGCCGCCTGGCAGGCGATGCGAATGCCGCCGTTGACGTGCAGCGCGCGCTTGAGCGGTCGATCGGTCTGCAGGCCCACGATGGTCTCGAGCTCGGGGTGCTCGGCATCGATGTAGCCGGCAGGATATGCCGTGATACCCGTCACGACTTTGGTCTCGATATCGAGCGCGCCTCCTTTTGCGCGCTCTTCCTCGAGCAGGCCGAGCACCGTGCCCCACAGCGTCTTCGTACGTTCGGTCGGTCCGGCCAGGAAGGAGTCGTCTCCCTCATAGGGCGTGTAGTTCCGCTGGATGAAATCGCGGACATCCACCTCGCCTTGCCAGATACCTCCTACAAAATCTTCCCATGCTTCCATTGGTTCAACCACGCTCCTCGCGGTCGTGCGCGCGATTGCGGCGCGCGCATATGAATGTAACGCCGGTGAGCAGCCAAAATGTCTGTTCGGGCGCATCTCATTGCAAGCTTGTACCCCCTGGCGAATATGTTATTCACCTAGTGCCATTTTTTCACTCACCGGATGTTAGACGAAGATAACATATGCCAGTCAAGATAGATATGTTAGAAAGTGTTTACTTTCTGCTCACACAAGAAACACGCGGAGAGGGCATGCGCGGCGCCGCTGCGGGGGATGCTCCCGCCCACCAAAACGGAAAAGGGACTTTTGGGTACAAGTTCTCCGACTTGCTGAGTAGCACCCCGAATGCAGCATATAGTCGTTATAGGACTTCATATCTTATATGTTCATTATGGAGGATACTCGAAGGGTCGCGATGTATGTACCCATAAGTCCCCTTTTCAGAATGGCGATGTATTTTTATGCTGTGTATACGCTGCCTAATATTAATATCGGGGTGAAATGCCGGGATTTCCGGCATTTCACCCCGCAGAAGCCCCAGCATCCATGCGCACGCCAGGCGCACCGCACTCAGAACTTGCGCAGATTGGAGAGGGACTTCAGCGACTCGACGATCACGTCGCGCTCGATGCCGGACTGTGCCTGAACGGTCGCCTCGACGGCCCCCTCCACAAACGGGCAGTCGACCATGCGGACACCCTCGTCGTTCATATCGGCCAGGACCATCTTGACCACCATGGCGGCAGCGCCCATATCGACGAGCACGATCGCCCCATCCGGCCCGTTCACCTCGTCGATCGCCTGGAACACCGACACGTAGCTCGTGCCGAACGAACCGTCGGACATGCCCCCCGCCACCGCAACGGCAGCTTGGGGCGCGATCATCTTGGTATAGTCCCGCAGAGCCTCGACCAGCGCTCTTGAGTGCGAGACCAGCACAACTCCTACCATCATTCCCCCTGCTGATTCAATCTTATGTAGCCATAGTACCCAAATTATTCCCCCAAACGTATCAAGGGCAGGAGGAACGGTCCGTTTTGCCGGGCCAGCCCGCACCGGCCGTTCGCCGAATCGGCAGACGGTACTTGACTGGATACTAATGTGATATCACAATGCAATCAACGAGACCGATCGAGGCGCTCGTCGGGGTCTGCCCTTCCCCGAGGCAATCCAGGGCAGCATCCGGGCTGTCACGCAAACGCGGATGCACGGTTCGAAAGGAACTACCATGAGCGTGGAAAAGCAGATGCAGGCCAAGTCCGGCTGGAGCATGCTTGTCATCACCATCGTCTTGTTCGCTCTGATCGTCGCGCTGTACGTCTTGTCGATCAGCGATATGGCCGCCTGCGACAGCGCAGGGGTGCCGGTGTCGCCCCTCTCCATCGCAGGACTCGTTCTCGCCATCGTGCTTTCCGTGGTGATCTGGATCTTCCCCGTCGCGGGCTTCTTCACCCTGCAGCCCGGGCAGGCGCGCGTCTGCATCCTGTTCGGCGACTACAAGGGCACCGTGCGCAGCGAGGGCTTCCATTGGGCGAACCCCTTCTACAGCCGTTCCATGGGAGGATCCGATAGCGGCCTCCGCGTCGAGCTCGACGCCGAGGGCGGTCTGAAAAACGCCAAGGCGAACGTGGGCGCAAAGGCGATCTCGACCAAGGTGAGCGTGCGCGCACGCACCTTGAACGGCGAGATCTTGAAGGTCAACGACAAGATGGGCAACCCCATCGAGATCGCCAACGTCGTGGTGTGGCACGTCGAGGACACCGCCAAAGCCCTGTTCGATGTTGACAACTACGAGCAGTTCGTGGCCACGCAGGCCGAGACCGCGCTGCGCCATGTGGCGAGCGTGTACGCCTACGACCATCTGGAGGACAACTCCGACGACACGAACGCCATCACGCTGCGCAGCAATATCGAAGAGGTCTCGGAGGCGCTCAAGCGCGAGCTCACGCAGCGGCTCTCCCCTGCCGGTGTGAGCGTGGACGACGCGCGCCTGACGCACCTCGCCTACGCACCCGAGATCGCCCAGGCGATGCTGCGCCGCCAGCAGGCCGAAGCCGTCATCGCCGCCCGCAAGAAGATTGTCGAGGGCGCGGTGTCCATGGTCGACATGGCCGTAAAGGAGCTTGCCGACGGCGGCACCATCGAGCTCGACGAGGAGCGCAAGGCCCAGATGGCCTCGAACCTCATGGTCGTGCTCTGCGGCGAGTCCGAAGCGCACCCGGTTCTCAACACGAGCTCGATCTACTAATCCAGTTTGACACGCGTCGGGACGGGACCGAATCGATCGGCCCCGTCCCGCAACCACCCACCACCGAGCAGGTGACCACCATGGCACGCAAGCAATACCCGCTCCGCATCGACCCCGCGATCTGGGAGGCAGTCCAGCGCTGGGCCGACGACGAGATGCGCAGCGCCAACAGCCAGGTGGAATGGATCCTGCGCGATGCGCTCAAGCGCTACGGCCGCCTCCCCAAATCCAAGGACCGCGACCGCACCGAGTGATTTTTTAGGGACTGTCCCTAAAAAATCACGCACCCCATCTCTCACCGACAACCTCATCGAACCTTTTGGAGGCAGACATGAACGGCTCTGCTCTGACTACCCCTACCCCTAGTTCGCTTCCCGTCCTCAGCGTGGAGCATTTCCAAAAGCGCTACGGGGACACCATCGCGGTCCGCGACCTCTCGCTCGGCGTCGAAGCGGGCGATATCTACGGCTTTATCGGCCACAACGGCGCGGGCAAGACCACCCTCATCCGCTCCATCGTGGGCGCGCAGGCCATCGACGGCGGCCGCATCCGCATCTGCGGGCACGACGTGGTCCGCAAGCCCCTGCAGGCAAAGAGCGCGCTGGCCTACGTGCCCGACAACCCCGACGTCTACGAGTTCATGACCGGCATGCAGTACCTGACCTTCATGGCCGACATCTTCCGCGTCCCCGACGACGAGCGCACCCGTCGCATCGGCGAGCTTGCCGAGCGTCTCGAGCTCACCGACGCGCTCGGCGACACGGTGGGCACCTACTCACACGGCATGCGTCAGAAGCTCGTGCTCATCGGCGCGCTCATCCACGAACCCCGCCTGCTCGTGCTCGACGAGCCCTTCGTGGGCCTCGATCCCGTGGCCTCCCACGAGCTCAAGGCGATCCTGCACGAGCTCGCTGCACGCGGCGGCGCGGTGTTCTTCTCGTCGCACGTGCTCGAGGTGGTCGAGAAGCTCTGCAACAAGGTCGCCATCATCCGCGGCGGAGAGCTGCTGACAAGCGGCACCACCGAACAGGTGCGCGGCGACTCCTCGCTCGAAGACGTCTTCCTCGAGCTCGTCGAGAAGGAGGCATGATCGCCATGCGCGATATGCTTACCCTGATGCATGTGCAGGTCCTCGGCCTGCTCAACTCGTTCGCCCCGAATGCCCAGGGCATGCCCCGCGCCGCCCGGGCGCGCAGGCTCGTGTTCGTCGCACTGCTCGCCCTGCTGCTCGTGACCGTATTCGCCGGCTACACGGCGCTCATGGCCATCGGTCTCGCCGTTTCGGGGATGGCGAACGTCATCCCGCCCTTCGCCGTGGCCGCAGGATCGCTCGCGGGCGTGTTCTTCACCTTCATGAAGGCGCGCGGCACGCTGTTCGGCACGCGCGATTACGACCTCATCATGTCGCTTCCCATCCCACGACGCACCGTCGTGATCGCCCGCATGGCGACGCTGTTCGGCAGCGCTATCGCCGTGGCGACCATCTTCATGGTTCCCATGTACGCGGTCTACCTCATCATGGCGGGGGCGAGCCCCGTCTCCATCGCCCTGGCGGCGCTCAGCGTCGTCCTTGCCCCGCTGGCGCCCACGGCACTCGCCACGTTCGCCGCCTTCGCCGTCACCGCGCTTGCAGCGCGCTTCCGTCATGCCGGCATCGTCTACATCGTGCTCGCCCTTCTGGCCATGCTCGCGTTCGTGATGGGCGCCTACGGCTTCTCGTTTACCGCCGGCGTTGATCATGAGGCAACCGTCGCAGCCACGCTGCAGGTCGCCACTGTGCTGGAATCGGCCATCACGAGCGCCTACCCTCCCGCCGCCTGGGCAGCCGCCGGCATCGCAAGCCACGACGCGCTCTCCTTTGCCCTGTTCGCTACGGCGTCGATCGGCGTCACCGCAGCGTGCGTCGAGGTCATGCAGCGCTTCTACCTGCGCATCAACGGCATGCTGGCCGGCAGAAGGCGCCGGGCGCGCGGGCGCGCGGCCGTCGGGGCACGCCGTACCCCGTTCACGGCGATCGTCGTGAAAGAGTTCCGCACGCTGCTCGGCATTCCCTCCTATGCGTTCAACTGTCTGTTCGGCTACCTGCTCATGGTCGCCATCGCGATCGCCCTGTCGGTCATGGGCCTGCGCGGCATACTGATGTCCGGCGCCATCGACGGAATAGACCAAGACGCGCTCGCCCACATGGGAGACCGCATCTACCTCGTGATTCCGTGGGTCTTCGCCTTCTGTGCCTCCACGGGCGCCAGCTCCACCATCTCCGTCTCGCTCGAGGGGCGCTGCGCATGGATCATGGCGAGCGCGCCGCTTTCGGTGCGCACGATTCTTTGGTCCAAGCTCGCCTCCAACCTCATTCCGGTGGGGTGCTCGCTGGTGCTGAGCACGGTCATCCTGCTTGTCTCCGGGCAGATCGAGCCCCTTATCGCAATCGAGCTGCTCATCGTGAGCCTGGGTTTGTTCCACCTGTGGGCCAACGTGGGTATCGCCATCGACGCCGCCCGCCCCAACTTCTCATGGACCTCGGCCAACGAGATCGTGAAGCGCAGCATGCCCATCACGGTGAGCGTGATCGGGGGCATGGTCTGCGAATTCGGGTTCGGAGCGCTCTGCGTGGCGCTGATTCCCGACATGGCCTCGATTGCTGCGGCGCACGCGACGGCGATCGGCGTCGGCGTCGTGGCCGCGATTCTGGGACAGCTGCTCTTCATGCGCACGGCCCGTACCGCCAGGCTCTATATCGTGTAGAATCCCCGGCACCCGGGCGCAGGACCTGCCATCAGGGCGGGCTCGGCGCCCGGCCGCCTCAAAACGGACACATCCCGCCAAGGCGCCCACGCCGGGAAAAGAGCCCTCCGAACACCCCTGTCTACCTGCGGGAATGTATGAGTTTCCGCAGGTAGACACTGTATCCTCGAATCATCCACAACCTTGACCGCCCCCACCCGAAAAGGGACCGTTCGCGGCATGAAATCAACCTTAATCGGTTCTTCAGATTATTGTCCTCACCCTGAGGTACATTTCTATTGGCGCACGTAACCGACCGTCGGATTGCTTAAGGATTTAAGCGCCGGCAACGCTGAACAGGAGATGATCGCATGCGCGCCGCACCCGAGAGAAAAGAGGACCCTCACCTCGTGAAGACCGTGAAAACCACCGCTCAGAGCAAGGCAGCGACCGCGCGCCCCAAGCGCTCTAAGGACCAGCGACTCAACCTTAAGCGTTCATACGAGGCGTTTCTGGAAGCAGCGAAGAAGGCGGGAAGCTCCGCCAAGAGCGTGCGTACCCCTTCCGAGACGTGGCCTATGCGTCCATACGCAGCATCCATCTAGGCCCTCTTCAATCTATCTGCTCGCTGATAGCACGACTCGGTCTACCAACGGGCGCAGCGCCCCGCGCGATTGCTCGCGCGGGGCGCTGTTATGTGTGGGGCGTCTGCCACGTTTCGCAGTAGCACACATGTGTGAAGGAATTGTGATCATAGGCGGCAAAAACTGCCCCGCTGGCGCGCCCAGAGAGTAAAACGACGCACTCCATCGCTATCCCGCACTGGAGCGAATGCAGGCAAAATGAGCCTCTGACCTGCGGTTTATGTACGAATCTTGAATCATTTCAGAATCGTTTCCAGACACCCTTGAAAGGCAAAAATCGACCGACTACACTTGCCATCAGCAAATCGGCGAGCGCGCTGAATCCCACTGTAAACGGCGCGCACGCAACCATAACACGCGATATGAAAGGAAGAACTATGGCCGCCATCAATCTGCTCCAGTCCACCGCCAAGGCTATCGTCAACCTCTTCTCCAACGAGATCAACGTCCCCGGCGTCTCCAACACCCCCTACCTCGGCCGCACCGCTCACGTCTCCCCCAAGGTCTCCTCTGAGTTCGGTCGTCTGGCCTGCTAAAGAGCTTTCAACCCAAGTACCGAAAACGCCCGTCGGCATGAGCGCCGGCGGGCGTTTTTTCTAGCTCGTTGTGATTGCAGGCTCTTCCTGCTATTTGCAGGTTGCGCAACCCGGGGCCATCTGAGCCGAAAAGCCCAAGCCCCTTGCGCGAGTGCAAATGTGGGGACGTACCTTCCGCGTGCAAAAATGCACGCGGAAGGTACGTCCCCACATTTGCACTCGCATCTACTGCAGTTGGGTGCGCACGGTGTCGGGAAGGTCGTCGGCCTGCACCTCTTCCCAGGAGATCATGCCGCGCAGAAATGCCGCGTCGAAGCGCAGGTACGCGCCGTCACGCAGCTCTCGGCTCGTATGAAACACCGTGGTTGTCTGCGACCCGTCCTCTGCATACGCTGTAAGCTCGTAGCGGTACGGCATGTCGGAATCGGCATCGTCGCGCGTCACGCAGTCGTTGTCGATCTGCGTGTAGTACACACCGCCCGTAAGCGGTGCCGACAGCGCGACATCGCCGAACTGATCCCCAAACTGCTCGCCCAGCTTCGATACGGCAAACCCCGCGCCGCCAATCAGCAGGCAGATGGCCACAGTCACAACCGCAATAACGCGTTTCATCGGTATCCTCTCACATATCCTCCGGCGCCCCGCACGCCTCTGATGGGTCACCGCAGATACGGAGACCCGCCAGAGGCTCGTGCAAGAGCGCGCGCCGAAGGGGTGTCCCCAGCGTGCAAAAGTGCACGCGGAAGGTACGTCCCCACATTTGCACTCGCGGGGAGGGGCGGGGCTACAAGCGGCGCCACAGGCGGACGATGAGCCAGATGACGGCGCCGGCGGCGGCCCAGCCCATGAGCGGTAGCCACGTGTCGGTGATGCTCCGGATGACTGCCGCCCATGTGACATGGTCGAACATACGGTCAACCCCCTATTGCGCATGGCGCGTGCGGATCGCGTCGCGCACGATGCCCTTGCTCATGAGGTAGGTCACGCAGAAGTAGCCGCCATAGGCGATCAGGAAGATCAGCGTGGTGAAGCCGACGGTGCCTCCGATCGTCAGGCCGCCGAACACCTCGACCAGATCGATGATGATCGACAGCGCCACGATCGAGTGGGCGACACCCACCACCACGGGGAACACGAAGAAGATCGTCTGCTGCACCAGCACCGAATGCGAGATCTCGCGGTCCGAGGTGCCGAGCTCCGCCAGGATCCGGTAGTTCTTGCTGGCGTCCGACACGCCCGAGAGCTGCTGGATGGTGAGAATCGCCGCGCACGCCACCACCAGCACGAAACCGATGTAGATCGCCAAATACGAGATCAGGCCGTTCATGGAGTCCACGCTCTCGTAGGTCGAGGTGCGCGTCGCCTCGACGCCCCACGCACCGACGAGGTTGCCCGCGGTATCGGTGATGTCGCCGTACTCACGGTACTCGCCGATGTAGGCGTCGGCGTCGTCGGGGTTCACCCCGTCGGCGTAGTTGAGCATGAGATAGCTCTGGTACGGCGGCAGGTCCAGCTGATCCACCAGGCTGTCGGGCAGCACGATCGTGCCGGAGTTCATGCCGAACATCGCGTTGACGAACGTGCTCGCGTCCTCGTTCACGCGGTCCTGCACCGGGTACAGCACGCGCCCGCCGATGGTCAGCTCAACGCCTTCGCCCAGCACCTTGTCGTAGATACGGTTCACGCTCTCGCCCATATCGGACAGGATCGTATAGCCGTCCTCGCCCAAGACGATGGGGTCCATCCCGCGGAACCTCAGGTATTCGTTATAGTTGCTCTCACGCATCACCGTCAGGCCGAGTCCGGACACCCCGGTCTCGTCGATGCCCTGGGGAAGCTCCTCGTCCACCTCCTCGCAGAGGTCCAACAGGTTCACGACGGGCATGTCGGCGCCGCGCGGCGTGGATTCGAAGAGGTCCACCTGGATGGAGCTTCCGGCAATCGAGGCCAAATCGAAGGGCTGCGCATCGTCTGTCCCCGCGTTGACGGTCTGCCGGCGGCTCATCTCCATGACGTCCACGGGCTCCTCGGCCTCGGCGAACACCACGCCGCCCTCGCCGCCCGTAACCGTGGGATCGGCGTTCAGCTCATCTACGGTGGAACCGCTGTAGTAGACGACTACCGTCGTGTAGTCGACCGGCGTGCCCCGCTCCACCGAGGTGTTCATCACGTCGGCGAGCGACATGCCCGCGGTCACCGAGGTGATGGCCAAGAACAGCAGCATCGCGATCATGGCCATCGAGAAGCTCACCGTATTCACCTTGGCGGCGAGCTGGCGCATGGTCACCATGTTCAGGCCGCGCCAGTACAGGCCGCGCGCCGCCTGCAGCGCCTTGAGCAAAAAGCCCGAGAGCCCAAAGAAGAACAGGATGGTGCCGATCACGACGGTCACGGTGGTGATCAGGAACTTCTGCATCCCCTCGGGCGATCCGTCGTAGGGCAGGCCATCGTTCAGCAGGCGCACGTAGGCCACCACGATCGCCGCCAAGCCGACGAGGAAGACCGCCGCGGCGACCCAAGGGTTGCGCGTCCGGATGGCCTCGTTCTGCCGCCCGGCGCTCATCAGGTCAATGACGCGGGCGCGCGCCACCACGCGCAGGTTGAACACGAGCGTGACCGCAAAAATCGCCAGCAGGCAGACCACCGTGATGAACAGGGCGCTGATCGAGAAGAAGAAATGGAAGTCGGCGATCTGGGTTTTGAAGAGCGAGGCCGTGAAAAACGTCATGAGCCATGAGAGCGCAAGCCCCAGCACGATGCCGAGCACAAGGGCCGCCGCCGACACGATGAAGGTCTCCAGCGCCATCACGCGCGCCACCTGGCCGCGGCTCATGCCCAAAACCTGATAGAGGCCGAACTCCTTCTTGCGTCGCTTCATGATGAAGTTGTTGGCGTAGACCATGAGGAAGCCCATGACTATGGCCAGAAACACCGTCAGACCGCTGATGATGCCGCCGAGCGAGGTCGCCAGGCCCTCGCTGGCGATATCGGCCAGGTCGACCTGGATGGAAATGGTGTTGAACGCGTAGAACACCGTGACGGCAAGCGTGAGGGTCAGCAGGTAGACCAGGTAGTCTCTTCCCGCCCGGCGCACGTTACCCAGCGCAAGCTTACAAAGCATCGGAACCCTCACCGCCCATCATGGCAACGACCTCCATGATCCGCTCGAAGAACGCCTGACGGGTCGACGAGCCGCGGCGCAGCTCGGTGAAGATGCGGCCATCGCGGATGAACAGCACGCGATGCGTGTAGCTCGCCGCGAAGCTGTCGTGCGTGACCATGAGCACCGTCGCCTGGTAGTCGTGGTTCATGGTCTCGAAGCACTCGAGCAGCAGGCGCGCGTTCTTGGAATCGAGCGCGCCGGTAGGCTCGTCCGCCATGATGATGGCCGGATCGGTCACGAGCGCGCGAGCGGCGGCGACGCGCTGCTGTTGGCCGCCCGACATCTGGTAGGGATACTTGTCGAGCACCTCGGCGATGGAGAGGCGCTGCGCGGTGGCCTCCACGCGGCGAAGCACCTCGGCGGCCGGCACGCGGCTGATGGTAAGCGGCAGCGCGATGTTCTCTCGCGCGGTCAGCGTGTCGAGCAGGTTGGAATCCTGGAAGATGAAGCCGAGCTGCTCGCGACGGAATTTCGTCAGCTTGGATGACTTCATGCCCGTAACGTCCACGCCGCCGACCAGCACGTTGCCGCTGGTCACGGCATCGATGGTGGAGATGCAGTTGAGCAGCGTCGACTTTCCCGATCCCGACGCGCCCATAATGCCGACGAACTCGCCGCGCGCGACGGTAAACGAGACGTCCGCGAGCGCACGCGTCACGTTGTTGCGCGCGCCGTAGACCTTCTCGACGTGACGTACGTCGAGCACCGGCTGCGCCGTCGCGGCCGGTGCGGCGTGGCGGGGCGCCTCGGCACCCCCGCGCGGCGTGGTGGGCAGGGTCATGTGGACGCGCGGCGCGGTCGCATCGATGTGATCGGCCTGCACGGTCTGCTTTCTCATGGCAAACGTTCCTTTCACTCATTGCGGGCGAGCCGGCAACAGACCGGCTCGCCCGAGAAGACGCACGGCTACCTGGAATTGGTCCAGAGCAGCCAGATCATGACGATCGAGAGCGCTGCCATAACCAGCAGCCACAAGACCATCTCGAGCGCACTCATCCCAACACCCTGCTTTTTCTGCTTCACATCATACGGGTTGCGCTGATACGGGTTCATGTTCGTTGCCTCCATGACAACCACCTCCTGACCCTATAGTCGCAGCACGGCCGAACGGGAGCCATCGATTTGGCTTACACCTTGATTGCGGTTTTGTAAGGTTGGTTAAGGGAGGCTTAAGGAGGCGGCGGGGTTCGCGTTTCCAGGGAAACGCTGGTCAATTGCTTTCGCGGCGGCCGGTCCCGTGGCGAGGCGGATGCGCGCGAAGGCGAGGAAGGCGCAGTGGTGCTGCGCCGACGCAGCCTGAGCCCGCAGGCGCCCGGCACGGGGTCGGCCGGCGCGGAATGAATTGATCAGCGTTTCCTGCGGCAGATGCGAGATGCCGCGTCGTGTACAATGGCCTTCGATCGATTGTTCGGATAGGATCGCATACGGTGAAAACAGTTCATGTAGCAGCAGGAATCATTCGGCGCGACAAGGGCGACGAGGTACTCGCCGTGCAGCGGGGATACGGTTCCATGCAGGGCCTCTGGGAGTTCCCGGGCGGCAAAGTCGAGCGCGGCGAGACGCCCGAGCAGGCATGCGTGCGCGAGCTGGCCGAAGAGCTGCAGGTGCGCATCGTCAGCCTGCGCAACTTCTATACCGTCGAGTACGATTACGACGACTTCCATCTGTCGATGGAGTGCTTCTTCTGCCGCATCGACGAGACGGGCGACAACACCGAACCGCAGCGCAACGACCGCCAGATGGACCTTCGCTGGGTAAGCCGGCGCTCGCTCGCAACGCTCGAATGGATGCCCGCCGACCAAGGGCTGGTACAGGCCCTGGTCGAGCTGGACGATACCGCCGAGGTGCCTCAGCAGCGCTCGGCGCAAGAGACTGAAGCTGCAGGGCGCACGCCGCGGCGCGCCTCCGGTCGCAAGCCGGGCAAGAAGCGCAAGAAAGACCTGCTTGACGGCATCGACACCTCGGATCTGAGCGCTGCGGAGACCGAGTTGGTCCGCAGGCGCGCCGCCATCAAGAAATCGATGAAGGGCAACAAGCGGGCCGACACCAAACCCGAGATGCTCGTTCGCCAGCGCCTGCGCGCCGCCGGCCTCACCGGGTACCGCCTGCAGTGGAAGAAGGCGCCCGGCCGTCCCGACATCGCCTTCCCCGGCAGGAAGATCGCCATCTTCGTCAACGGCTGCTTCTGGCACCGGTGCCCGCACTGCCATCCCAGCACGCCGAAGCGAAACACGGAGTTCTGGGAGGCCAAGTTTCGCCGCAACGTCGAGCGCGACGCACGGGCCGTCGCCGAACTCGAGCAGATGGGGTGGCTTGCCATCACCATCTGGGAGTGCGAGCTCAAGCGCGACCGCATCGACGAGACGATGGCGCGCGTTATCGATCAGATCAACTCCGCAAGCCGAGGAAACGCCGATTGATCACCTGTGGGTGCAGGCGGCTCCGAGCGAGGCGCCTGCACCCACAGGGCGCACACATTTTCTTGAGGTTCACATGAGGTAAGCAGCGATAATTTCGCCCGTTTTCGCACGTCAGATACCTTGTCACAGAACGGACAAACAGTCGTAAGGACCTCTTAAGTCATGGTGTTGATGCCAGCTGGTCATAATGAGGACAACACATCCGAACCAGCAGCAACACCGGATGTGCCATTTGGTGGATGAGCGAGGAGGCCGAGCATGCATCCTTCCCAAAGAGCAGCAAAAGCATGGTTACCATTGCAACCATCCCAACATGCAGACGGTTTCTCCTTCCCCCCGACACAGAGAACAGGCCTCCTCGGCTCCACCGTTTCTGATCAGAAGCATCATCGCTCTCAGGATCAAGGCGTCAACCTGCAGGATTCCTTCCATCGCCTCTTGGACGCCCTGGACGAGACGAACCTGCAGCAGTGCATCGTGGCGTAAAGCCTAAACCGTGCCCCTACATGAAAAGGACCCCGAAGGGTTTCACACCCTTCGGGGTCCTTATTGTATGAACCTCTGTTAAGGCACCGTGGATACGGAGAGCTCGTGCTGGCGTGCGCCGAAGGGGTGTCCCCGGCGTGCAAACGTGCATGCGGAAGGTACGTCCCCGATTTGCACGGGCGCCCGGCCGCCGCGGAGCCAGGCATGGGTTGGAACGAACCCGTCCCCGGCCAACCCGCGAACGCGGTCGATACGTGAGCCTCCGACTACATCAGCTCGCAGACGCTCGCGGCAAACGCCACGGGATCCTCGGGCAGGATGCCTTCGACCAGCAGGGCCTGATTGTACAGCAGGCCGGCGTACAGCTTGACCTTCTCGGCGTCGCCATCCTTCTGGGCGGCGACGAGCTTGGCGAACACCGGATGCTTGGCGTTCAGCTCGAGCACGCGCTGCGTCTTGGGCAGACCGTCGAGATCGCCCTCGGGACCGCGCTGAAGCACCTTCTCCATCTCGAGCGACAGCGGGCCTTCCGTGGTGATGCACGCCGGAGACTCGCTCTCGCCCACCAGGCGCGCCGACACCGCGACCTTCTCGACCTTGTCGCCCAGGGCGTCCTTCATGGCCTCGAACAGGTCGCCGTTCTCCTTGGTCGCCTCCTCGGCATCCTTCTTCTCGTCCTCCGTCGCCAGGTCGAGGTCGCCCGTCGCGACGTTCTTGAGCTCCAGATGACGATCCTCGAGCTCAGGCTCGGCACCATCGGCCACAGCCTTGGCGGCAGCCTCCTTGGCGGCGTCGTCCTCGTAGACCTTCGGCATGTCCTTCGCCACATACTCGCGCATGGCCTGGAAGGTGAACTCGTCCACATCCTGCGTAAGCAGCAAGACGTCGTAGCCGCGCGCCAGCACACCGGTCACGACCGGCATCTTCTCCAGACGCTCGCGCGAATCGCCGGCAGCGTAGTAGATGGCCTTCTGCCCCTCGGGCATGGCGTGCGCGTACTCGGACAGCGTCATCATCTTCTTCTCGCGCGCGCTGTAGAACAGCAGCAGGTCGGCAAGCTCATCGGCCTTCATGCCGTAGCTCGAATAGATGCCGTACTTGAGGCCACGGCCGAAGTTCTCGAAGAACGTCTCATAGGCGTCGCGATCGTCATCGCGCATGCTCTCGAGCTCGCTCGTGATCTTCTTCTCGACACGGCGGGCGATGGCGCGCAGCTGGCGATCGTGCTGGAGCGTCTCACGCGAAATGTTGAGCGACACATCGGCCGAATCGACCACGCCGCGGACGAAGTTGTAGTAATCCGGCAGCAGGTCGGCGCACTTCTCCATGATGAGGACGTTGGAGCTGTACAGCGCCAGTCCCTTTTCGTAATCCCTGCTGTACAGGTCGAACGGCGCACGGCCGGGGATGAACAGAAGCGCGTCGTACTCGAGCGTGCCCTCGGCATGGAAGCTGACGGTGCGCGCCGGATCCTCAAAGTCGTGGAACGTGGACTTGTAGAACTCGTTGTAGTCGGACTGCTCGACATCGGAGGAATGCTTCTTCCAGATCGGCGTCATGGAATTGATGGTCTCGAGCTCCTGATAGTCCTCGTACTCGGGCGTGTAATCGTCGCCCGCGTCCTCGGGCTTGGGCTTCTGGCGACTCTTGGTGACCATCATCTGAATGGGATAGCGCACATAGTTGCTGTAGCGCTTGATCAGATCCTTCAGCCCCCACTCGGACAGATAGCGATCGTAGTCCTCGCCCGGCTCGCCGTTGGCGCCCTGCTCGTTGTCGCGCAGCGTCAGGATGATGTCGGTGCCGTGGCCATCGCGCTCGCCCGGCTCGATGGTATAGCCCTCAAGGCCGTCGCTCTCCCAGACGTTGGCCTCGTTGGAACCGAATGCGCGGCTCACGACGCGCACGTGCTTGGCGACCATGAACGCCGAGTAGAAGCCCACGCCGAACTGGCCGATGATATCCACCGCGTCGCCCTGGCTCTCGGCGTTTTCCGCCTTGAACTCCTGGCTTCCGGAATGCGCGATGGTGCCGAGGTTCTTCTCAAGCTCCTCGCCCGTCATACCGATGCCGTTATCCGAGATGGTGAGCGTGCGCGCGTCCTTGTCAAACGACACGCGGATTGCCAGGTCCTCATCATCCAGCTTGACGCTTTCGTCGGAGAGGCTCTTGAAATTCAGCTTGTCGACAGCGTCCGACGCGTTGGAGATGAGCTCGCGCAGGAAGATCTCCTTGTTGGTGTAGATGGAGTTGATCATGAGGTCGAGCAGCTTTTTGCTCTCTGTCTTGAACTCGCGCATATGCATCCTTTCCGGTTCCCAAACCTGATGTATTCAGACTTAGATTTTATAACCATAGGGCGCGCAAGTATTCAGATCGAGCAGAAAAGGCGCAATTGAGCGCAACAGGGCGCAACAATCCAACTGATTTCTGGAGTTTTATCTATGCCAGGATAGCAACCGGACAAACCGGTCAATTAGCGCATGTGGCGGCCGCGGATGAGGAACTTGGCGCGCGCTTCGGCGAGATAGCGGTAATGCTCGGGGATATGGGCATCGCTCGCGATGTAGGAGTACATGAACTCGTCGAACATGAGCTTGGCGGGACGCTTCTCGCGACCCAGGCGGCCGCCTGCGATAAAGTCCGCGGACGCCTGCAGCTTGCACCCCATGCGCATCAGGCGGACGGCGACGTTGAGGTCGTCCTGGATGGCCCGATACCGCTCGGGATGCGCGATGATGACCTCGTAGCCTCGACCCTGAAGCTCGTAGATCGTGCGCTCATACTCCTGGAACTCGAGTTTGCCCGCATGCGTCGACAGCTCGAGCAAGAACTCGTTCGTTCCATCGAAGTGCAGATAGTCGACCCAATCCATGCCAAGGTCCATGAGCTTGGCATGGTTGACCTCGAATCCCATCTGCAAGGGAAATCCATCCGCATGCGCGACGAGCAGCTCATAGGCATCCCACATGGCGTCGTAGTCGAAGTAGGGGTCGCGGCAGTGCGGCGTGCACACGATGCTGGTCACGCCCGCGGCCTTCGCGGCCTCGAGCATGGCAAGGCTCTCGTCGAGGTCCGCGGCCCCGTCATCAACTCCCGGAAGGATATGGCTGTGGATATCGCGCATGGTCGGGACAGGCTCGCTTACGAACGGCGAGATGTGCGGCTCTTAGAGGTGAGACCGGTCGACGGAACGACGCCCTGGGCGGCACCGCGCGTGTCGGCGGCAGCCCGCGCCGGAGCGGCCGCGGGCGCATCGGAGGTGTCGGAGGTGCGAACCTTCTTGCCGTCCTTGGTGTAATACGAATAGTAGTAGTCGCTGACCTCGGTCTCGCAGTAGTTCATGACCGTGCCGATGATGTTGACCTCGGCCTTCTTGAGCTGGTCGACGGCCGCCACGATCTCGGCGCGCTTGGTGAAGTTCTCGCGGATGACGAACAGGAGGCCGTCGGACAGATGACCGACCTCGGCGGCGTCGATGAACGTGCCCACGGGAGGCGTATCGAAGATCACGTACTGGAACGTGGACTTCAGCGCCTTCACCAGATTCGCGAAGCGACGGGAAGCAATGATATCGGCGGGATTGGGGATATGCGGCTCGGAGTCCAGGAAGAACAGGTTCTTCTGGCTGGTCTCGACGACGGCATCCTCAAGACGCATCTGCTCGGAGAGCACGGCGTACAGACCGCCGCGCGAATGGACGCCGATCATGTCGGCCATGCTGCGGCGGCGCATGTCGCACTCGACCAGCACGACGCGCTTGCCGCTCGTCGCGATGGCCTGCGCCAGGTTGAGCGCAACCGTCGACTTGCCCTCGTTGGGCGCCGTCGAGGTGACCGTGATGACGCGAATCGGGTCGTCAAGGCTTGCGAAGCGGATATTGGCAAGAAGGGTCTTCGCCGCGTTCTGAACAACGAGGCGATCGGCAGTGGCTTTACTCCTAGGCATGTTACTTACCACCCTTCATTGCAGGAATGCGACCGACCACGGGGATACCGAGCAGCTCCTCGGCGTCCTCGGCGCTGCGGACGCGCGTGTTGAGCATGTCCATGAGGACGACGATGGCGACAGCCAAAAACAGACCGGCCATGAAGGCGACGGCGATGTAGAGCAGGCGGTTGGGGCCGCTCGGCGCATCGGGGGCGACGGCCTCGTCGATCACGTTGATGCTGTCGGCGACCTGGACGTCCTGGGCGACGACGGAAACCTGCTGGGCCATCTCGTTGGCGACGCTGGCAGCGCTCTCGGCATCCGGACCGTCAACCGACAGGGTGATGACGCGGGTCGTCGTCTCGCTCGCAACGCTGATGTCGAAGTCATCGAGATCCTCGAGGCCGAGCGCCTCGGCGGCATCCTGCCTGACTCGATCGCTCTCGAGCAGCGCGGCGACGTCGTTGGCCAGAAGCTGGCTCGCCGTGAGCTCGTTGTAGTTGGTCGTCTGCCCCTGGGCCGCGCTCGAGCTCGCCAAGATGTACATGCTCGTCTGGGCCGTGTAGGTGTTGCGCATGACCGCGAAGCTGGCAACGGCCATGACCAACGCACAGGCAACTGGAAGCACAATCACCAGCTGCATATGCTTCTTGAGCAGCTGGAACAGTTCGAGCAGTGTCATCGAACGAACCTTTCACTATTCCCTTGCTCGCCGGGAGTCCTCGGCGCACACGACAGCTCGCCCACGCAGACCGTGCGGCCCGCGAGAACAGCTGCCATCTTGTAAACCTTCAACATGGTATCGTAAACAATCGCATAAACGATGGGTTTATACATTACGGACGACGTTCTCGTTAAAAATGCAGAGATTATCAAATGCAACGTGCGGAGCGGTCGCTACATCAGGTCCTCGATCTGCATGGCCTCCTTGGGAAAGCGCACCGTGATGGTTGTTCCCTCCCCCAGCGTGCTGTCGACCGAGATCGTTGCATCGTGGAACATGGCGGCATGCTTGACGATGGCGAGCCCCAGCCCGGTGCCGCCGCGCGCCTTGGAGCGGCTCTTGTCCACCCGGTAGAAGCGCTCGAAGATCTTGTCCTGCTCCTCCGGAGCGATACCGATGCCGGTGTCCTCCACGCTGACATAGGGGGCGCCGTCCTCCATGCCGCAGCGCAGCGTGACCGAGCCGTGGGGTTTGTTATAGCGGATGGCGTTGCTCGCCAGGTTGTACACCAGCTCGTCGAGCAGACGCGGCACGCCGAACACGATAGCCGGCTCGACGCGCAGCTGCAGCGTAATGCCGTTGACATCCGCGACGGTATCGAGACGGTGGTACACGGTGTCGATCGTGCGCGGCAGGTCGACCGGCTCGCGCGAACCCAGCACGCTGTTGGACACCTCGGCGTCGCCGCGCTCCGCCTCGTCGAGGCTCGACAAGGTCAGGATATCGTTGACGAGCGCCGTCAGGCGACCGGCCTCCTTGTGGATGCGGCGGGCGAAATCGCGCTGATCCTCCTCATCGGCAACCATGCCGCTCGCGATCAGCTCGGCGTATCCCGAAATCGCCGTCAACGGCGTCTTCAGCTCATGCGTGATGTTGGCCGTGAACTCGCGGCGCATCCGGTCGTTGTCCGCCAGGACGCGCATCTGGCGCTTGAGCTCCTGGCGCTGCGTCTCGATCCGGTCGAGCATCGGGATCATCTCGCTGTAGGCATCCTGGATGTTGCGGACGGGATGGTCGAGATCGACTTCGAGCAGCGGCGCGATGATGACACGCGACTCCAGACGCGCGGCCACGACGGACACGATCACGCCGAGCGCCACAAGGCCGAGCAGAGGCGGCATCATGCCGACCAGAATAGACAGGTATCCATCCTGCTCCTGCGCGAGGCGCAAAACCGCACCGTTATCCAGGCGGACCGCCTCGTAGAGCATGATTTCGCCGAGCGTGGAGCTCGAGCGCTCAGAATCGCCGCGTCCGGTCTCGAACGCCTCGACGACCTCGGGCCGGCTGGCATGGTTGGGCATGTCCTCCACGTCCGCCTCGCTGTCGAACAGCACGGTGCCGTCGGTGTCGATCAGCGTGATGCGCGTATTGCTCAAGTCGAGGTGGTTCAGCAGGAACTTGTCGTCGGGCATGCTGTTGAGCGCCGCCGCCACGACGTCGGACTGGTTGTCGAGCTCCTCGTGCGCCAAAGTCACCAACCTGCCCTGCACGTAGGCGGTGCCGGCGAGCGAGAACACGACCACGACGAGCATGGCCACCGCGAACACGGTGGCGAACACACGGCGGGACAGGGAATGATGCGTGCTGTTTTTAGGCGTCATGGAATCACGCGCCCGGCTCGCGAGTCATCAGGCCTCTTGGCCGGCGAAGCGATAGCCCACGCCGCGCACGGTCTCGATGCAGGTGGCGCGGTCGCCAAGCTTCTGGCGCAGCGTCTGGACGTGCACGTCGACGGTACGCGAGCCGCCGTCGAAGTCCCATCCCCACACGCTTTGCAGCAGGGCCTCGCGCGAGAACACGATGCCGGGCTTGCGCATGAGATACTCGAGCAGGTCGAACTCGCGAAGCGTGAGCTTGACCTCTTCGCCATCGACCGTCACGCGACGATGGCTGGGCGACAAAACGATGCCGCCGGCGGACAGCACGTCGCTCACCTGCTTGGACATGCCGCCGCGGCGCAGCAGGGCGCGGCAACGGCTGGTGAGCTCCATGAGCGAGAACGGCTTGGTGAGGTAATCATCCGCACCGCCATCGAGCGCCACGACCTTATCGAGCTCGGTGTCTTTGGCCGTCAGCATCATGATGGGCACGGTCGCCGTCTCGGGCATGGCGCGCAGGCGGCGCATGATCTCAAGACCGTCGGTATCGGGAAGCATGATATCGAGAAGGACGGCATCGGGAACACGACGGGCCACGGCGGCTTTGAACTCGCTGTCGCACGAAAAGCCTTCCGCCTCGATACCCTGCTGACGCAGGGCATACAGCGTCAGCCCCCTGATGTTGTCGTCGTCCTCAACGTAATAGATCATCGCGCGTCTCCGATTTCCGCTGCATTTACGAGTATCATACACCGCCGCGGGAAGAACACGGGTCGCCGCACCGCGGCGGCAGACAATCAGCCAAAACGACCAGTCAGGTAGTCGGACGTACGGCTATCCTTGGGCGCGCTGAACAGCTCCTCGGTGGGCGCGTGCTCCACGAGCTCGCCGAGGAGGAAGAACGCCACCGAGTCGGAGATGCGCGACGCCTGCTGCATGTTGTGCGTCACGACCACGAGCGTGTAGTCCTTCTTGAGCTCCATGGCGAGCTGCTCGACCATGACAGTCGAGATGGGGTCGAGTGCCGAGGTGGGCTCGTCCATCAGCAGGACCTGGGGCTTGACGGCGATGGCGCGCGCGATGCACAGGCGCTGCTGCTGGCCGCCGGAAAGGCCCAGACCGGACTGCTTGAGCTTGTCTTTGACCTCGTCCCACAGGCCGGCGCCGGTCAGGGACTCCTCGACGATCTCCTCGAGCTCGGCGTGGTTCTTGATGCCGAGGCCGCGCGGACCGTACGCGACGTTGTCGAAGATGCTCATCGGGAACGGGTTGGGGCGCTGGAACACCATGCCCACCTGCTGACGCAGACGGGTGACGTTGTAGTCCTGGTAGATATCGTCGCCGTCGAGGGTGATCTTGCCCTCGATGCGACAATCCTTGACCATGTCGTTCATGCGGTTCAGGCAGCGCAGCAGCGTGGACTTGCCGCAGCCGGACGGACCGATGAACGAGGTGATCTCGCGGTCGCGGATGTCGATGGAAACATCCTTCAGCGCCTGATGGTCGCCGTAGTACAGGTCGAGATGCTCGACCGACATGCGAATCGGGTTCTCGGGTTTGGGTGCCTGCGAGGGCATCGTGCCCATTTCACGCTTGTGTGCCTCTTCGAGGGCCTGCGCCATCACGTCGGCCGTCGCGGAGCGCTCCTGATCCATTTCGTTCAACCCGCTACCTCCTCAAGCAAGCTGTCATAGCTCGCTCTAGGATACGAGCCGCGTTTCATGCAGCTGAAAGCGAATTGTCAGGGAACTGTAAGCTGCCTGCCGGATCCGCCCGGCGTCCCTCACGCGTCGGGCAGGGTGATGGTGAACACGGTGTGCTCCGGCGTGGACTCGCAGGCGATGTTTCCGCCATGCGCCACGACGATCTCCTTGGCGATCGCCAGGCCCAGGCCCGCGCCGCCGCGATTCGTCGCGCGTGCCGCGTCCAGGCGGTAGAACTTCTCGAAAATGACCTTGAGCTTCGGCGCCGGGATGGGGTCGCCCTGGTTCTCGAACCGGATATGCACCTCGGCATCCACGCGCTCGGCCGAGATGAGTATCGTCGAGCCCTCGTAGCTGTACGCGATCGCGTTCTTCATGACGTTGTTGAACACGCGCGCCATCTTGTCGCCATCCACGAGCACCGTGAGCCCTGTGGGCACCTCGATCCGCGCATGCTTGTCCTGCTCGGTCAGTGTGGGATAGAACTCGTCGACGACCTGCGCGAGCAGGCGGGCGCGCTCGACAAGGCGGGCGCCCAGCCCGGCCCCACGCTCGCCCGCAGAGACGATGAGCTCAAGGATCTCCGCCGTCGGACGCGCATGATGAATATGGTGATCGATGCGCAGGTTGAGATACCCGGCCACGCGCCCGTCCACCTCGAGCACCAGACAGTGCACGGCAGGATCGGAAAGCTGCGACGCAAAGGACCGAAAGAACGCGTCGTAGACGAACTGCTGGCCTTCAAGCTCGCATACCAACCGATAAATCGACGGCGCGTCGTCCTCGCGCGCCATGCGGATATCCCAGGCCTCGCCCATGCGCACCTCCCCTGTATGCATCTGATGCGGCGGCGACTGCTAGCGCATCTCGCCGGCCTGCATATTGTACTCGCGGTCGCAGACGCCTTCCATGAACTCAAGGTCATGGAAGATGCCGAGCATCGTGGTGCCGCCTTCCTTGAGCTGCTCGATCAGATCGCGGACCTTGACCTTGCTCGCGTTGTCCAGGCTCGCCGTCGGCTCATCGAGCAGCAGCAGGCGCGGACGGCGCACCATGGCGCGGGCGATGTTCAGGCGCAGCTTCTCGCCGCCGGAGAAGGTGTTGGGATACAGATCCCACAGCTCGCGGGGAAAATCGAAATGCTCGAGCATGCGCACGGTCTCGGACTCGATCACCCGCGGGTCGTCGAACGCCTCGGCGGCGCTCGCCTCCACGATCTCGCGCGCCGTGGTGCGCGGCACGCAATCGAGGAACTGGGAGATGTAGCCGATCTCGTAATTGCGCAGGTAGATGACGCGGCGCTCATCAAGCCGCGCAAGGTCGACCATTCCGAACGCGGCCGAGTCGTACCAGATGGAGCCGGTCTCGGGCAGATTCGTGCGGTAGATGCACTTGAGGATCGTGGACTTGCCCGAACCGGAGCGGCCGGTGATGCCCACGAACTCGCCGGGGGCGATGGAAAGCGAGATGCGCTCGCAGCCGCGCACGCGGCGGTCGGCGGCGTGCAGGGTAAAGCCCTTCGACAGGTCCTGGATGTCGAGCATGGGGCGCACGGCGTCAGCGGGCGCCGGAGCCTCGCCGGAAACGGCAACCGAGCTGATATTCATCTAGCGCACCTCCAGATCGGTCACGGTCTCCTCGAGCGTCGCCGCGTCGACGGCGAAGCGCGCCGACATGGACGGCAGGGCGGGGTACCACATGCGGCTCACCACGCGGCCGTCGACCAGCGTCGCCGTGATGACCGGATAGGAGCGCTGGCCCTCCTCGACCTCGCGCACCACCAGGATGTCGGCCTTCTTGCCCTCCTCGAGGCTGCCCAGCATGCCGTCGATCTTGACCGCGCGGGCGGGATTGATGGTGAGCATGGCGAACGCCTGCTCGAGCGGCAGCTTGAAGTCGCGGTGCAGCACGAACGCGCTTTGGAGCATGGCCGTGGGATAGTAGTCCGAGCACAGGCAGCGGGCCACGCCGGCGCGCACCGCGTCGCGCGCGGACAGGTTGCCCGAATGGCTCTTGCCGAGCAGGATGTTCGGGGTGCCCATGACCGTGAACATGCCGCGCTCGACCGCGGCGGCGGCGACCTCCTGCGAGATGGGGAACTCGGAGATCGTGCAGCCGAGCTCGCGCATGAGATCGAGCTTGTCGATCGAGTCGTCATCGTGGCTCGCCAGCGCGATGCCCTGCTCGCGCGCGATGCCGGCGAGGTAGCTGAGCTGCTCGTAGCTCAGCTTGGGCGCGGCCTGGGCGTCGGCCGCCATGGCGGCGGCTTCCTGCTCGGAGAGCGACTTGCCGCGGAACGACTTGCGCCAGATCTCCATGTCGCGGTACTGGCCCTGGCCGGGCGTGTGGTCCATGAAGGAGAGCTCGTCGATCTCGCCGGCGCGCAGGTGGTGCTCGACCTGCTCGACCAGATTGACGTTATCGATCTCCAGACGCAGGTGCAGGCGGTGGCGGATCAGATGGGCGTTGCGGCCCTCGGTGCGCTTGGCGCGCGAGATGAGCGCCATGATCTGCTCGGTGCGGTCCCACTGGCGCACCGGCTTGACGTCCATCTTGTCGTTGCCGTACACCGAAAGGGAGTGGAACATCGTCGTGATGCCGTGAGCGAGCAGCTCGCGCTCGGCCTCGAACAGCGCGGTCGGGAAATCCATCAGCACCGTCGGGCGCGGTGAGATCACCGTCTCGATGTAGTCGGAATGGATATCGATGAGACCGGGCACCACGTAGCCCCCGTGCGCATCGATGATACCGGCACCTGCCGCTTCGGCGTCGAGCGCCCCTTGGCGCTGGATCGCCTCGATGCGGTCCTCGACCACCACGAGCTCGTAGCCGAACAGCAGCCGATCGGGCTGCACGATGATTCCGTTGCGAATGACGTACAAGGAACGACCTCCTTGGATCGCGTGATACGTTTGGGACGGGTTCAAAACGCGTCAGGCGCGCCGTCTGCCCCAGAACCCGTCCCCCATGGACAGAAAGCTGGATTACAGCAGGGAATAGACGAGCTCCTGCGTGTACGCGTGCTGCGGGTCCTGCATGATCTGATCGGTGAGGCCGTGCTCGATGACCTGGCCGTCGAGCATGACGATCGTGCGATCCGCGAGCAGGCGGATCACGCCCAGGTCATGGCTGACCACGACCATCGACACGCCCAGGTCGCGGCGCAGCTGCAAGATCAGGTCGAGCACGCGCGCCTGAACCGACAGGTCCAGACCCGTGGTCACCTCGTCCAAGAACAGCATCGGCGGCTCGTTGGAGAGCGCCTTGGCGATCTGAACGCGCTGCTGCATACCGCCGGAAAACGCACGGGGCGGATCCTGCTTGCGCCGCAGGGGGATCTTCACGCGCTCGAGCAGCTCCTCGCCGCGCCTCACCATGTGGTGCACGTCGCGCACGCCTGCCGCGATCTGCTTCTCGGCGATGTTGGAGAGGCTCGAGAAATTCATGCGCAGACCCAGGTAGGGATTCTGGTAGACCATGCCGAAGATCCGGTCGCGGATGTAGCGCTGCTGCTGGCGCGACACGTCGAAGCAGTTCGCGGCGCCCCCGTCGAACGCGGCCACGCGCATATCGCCCTCAGTCGGGTCCTGGTCGAAGTAGAGGCACTGCATGAGCGTCGACTTGCCGGAGCCCGACTCGCCCACGATGCCCAGGATCTCGCCGGGATGCACCTCGAGCGACACGTTGCGAACCGCGTGCACCGTACCGCACACGGGGCAGATGTTGCGCTCGAGCTCGGCACGTGGATCGGCGCAATACGGGCAGCCGGCGCCGAAGCGCTTGGAGAGCCCGCACACCTTGAGCACGGGCGCATCATCGCAAAAGACGTGCTCGACGGGCACGGGAGTTGTCTGTGGCGTCACCATGGTCTCACGCCTCGCTTTCTTGTTCGGCGGCATGCTGCGCGCAGAAATCGGTGTCGGAGCACTGCCACACCTGCTCACCGGTTACAGGGTCGACGGTCTGGGTGAGGTACACGCCCGTCGCCCCGCACACATGGCAGCTCGCGCCCTCGAACTCCTCGGTCACGAAGGGATAGTCATCAAAGGCGAGCGACTCGACATGGGTGTAGGGCGGCACCGCGTAGATTTTCTTCTCGCGTCCGGCACCCAGCAGCGTGAGGTTCTCGGCCATGTTGAGCTTGGCGTTGTCGTAACGGGGAATGGGGCTCGGCGCCATGACGTAGCGCCCCTCGACCATCACGGGATGGTCGGCGCCCGTGGTCGTGGTGCCGTAGCGCACGATCTGCTCGAACAGCTCCAGATAGGCACCGGTGTACTCCGCCTCGGCGTGCAGGCGCTTGGTCACCGTCTCGCGCGCCTCGTAGGTGCGCAGCGGCTCGGGCGTGGGAACCTGCAGCACAAGCAGCTGGTCGCGGGTGAGCGGGCGCTCGGGGATACGGTGGCGGCTCTGGATGAGCGTGGCGTCCTGCGTGGCCGTCGTGGTGTCCACGCCGGTTGTCTCGTGGACGAGGCCGCGAATCGACACGGCGTTCACGCTCGCGTCGGAGCCCTGGTCGATGACCTTGAGGACGTCATCCGGCCCGATGCACGAGAGCGTCAGCTGCAGGCCGCCCGTGCCCCAGCCGCGCCCGATGGGCATCTCGCGGCTCGCGAACGGCACCTGGTAGCCGGGAATCGCCACGCCCTTGAGGATGGCGCGACGGATCTCGCGCTTGGAGCCCTCGTCCAAGAAGGCGAAGTTGTAGTTCTTACGCATCGGCCTCGCCTCCCTTCTCGGCAACAGAGCGCAGCGCCGAGTCGAGCTTGCTCTGGAACGTCACGTAATGGGGCAGCTTGAGATGGGAGATGAAGCCGGTCGCCTCGACGCCGTCGATGTGGTAGAGGACGAACTCCTGGTCCTGCGTGGGGAATCGCACGTCGTCCGCCCGCAGGCTGTGGTCGAGCACGCTCATGGCGATGGCCTTGCTCTCATCGGTGCCCACCACCAGACCGTAGCCCACGTCGAGCGCCGAGCGGTGCTCGCCCTGCTCGTCCACCTCGTCGGCCACGATCAGGCTCTCGACCTCGGTCACCGGGATGGAGCCCAGGTAATAGGCGTCCTCCGCCGGCGCGTCGGCCACGGCGCCGGGTGCGTCGATCTCGACGGCGACCGAACCGCGGCGCAGCTCGCCCACCGTGGGGTGCGACAGGCCGAAACCGCGAATCGCCGCGTAGCCGATCGCGATGACCGCCTGCGTGAGGCCGCGCGACAGAGCCTGCAGGATCACGCTGCGCGGCGCGGGAAACGACAGCGGGGTCTTGGTGATGTCGACCGGCTCGGTGTCGTCGACCGGCCAGTCGCGCACCATGTCGATGGAGCGCAGGTAGGTCAGCACGCGGGGCACGCGGGCAAGCGCGTCGGGGGTAGCAGGCACGGCGGTGTCGGCCAGGCGCTCCGCCAGCTCGCGCGCCCGGTCGCGCACCGAGGCCTGCGTCTCGTCGGCCAGCTCGAACTCGATGAGACGATGCGAGTAATCGCGCGTGGCGCCGAGGATCTGGCCGCCCTCGATGTCCTTGAACGCAGCGGAGATGCGGCGGTCGACGCGCATCTCGTCGGTGTCGATCACGCGCGAGGTGTAGAGCCGCTCAAGCGTGGAGCGGTAGGCGCGCATGAGGAACACCGCTTCTTCCACCGATCCGCACGCCTGCTTGACGGCGGTCGCCGCGACCTCGGGCGCCCACAGCGAGCCCTCGGATTCCACCTGCTGAACCAATTCGGGCAGGCAGGACAAGATGGTGTCCACGTCGAGCGCGAGCCCGCCGGCCACGCGCTTGCGTTCGATGAGGTCGAGCGAGGTCGCGATGGCCTGCTCGCCTCCGGTCACCGCTACATACCCCATGCGGCACCCCCTTCTTCTCGCGCCGCCTCATCCAGGCGACGGACGCGCGTCGTGCGCGGCAGGCACAGCACGTGGCCGGCCGCATCGACGAAGACCAGGTCGATGCCGCACGGGAACTCGTCGCCGCGCTCGAGGCGGGCCTCCACGATCTCCGTGCGGTCGAGTTCGATGCGCGCCGCCTCGCGGATGCCGGGGCCGGAAAGCTCCCAAGACGACACGTCCGCCCCGCCGGCACGCGCGCCCGTGAGGCAGCCGTCGCGGTCGGAGCCGAGCAGCGTGTCGCACACGACGATGCAGGTGGCGCCGAGCTGCGGGTCGAGCAGCGTTCCCGCAGACAGCGCCGTGACGAACGCCCGCGCCTGTTGCCCGCGAACCGATGCGGGCACGAAGCCGAAGGCCGCCGTCTGGGCATCGCGCATGGCCACATGGGTCCTGCGGGCGAGCACCGTCGCGGCGACATCCTCCGCGGGTCCCGCCACCGCGACCGATGTCGCCGCATCCAGCACCACATCGGCCAGCACCAGCGCGGACTCGGGAAGCCCGGAGGCGTCCGCATCCGCCACGTCGCCCTGCGCACGGGCAGCGAGCTCCGTCACCTCTCCGGGACGCGCCATGGCGTCGAGCAGCGCACGGAACGCGCGCTGCAGATAGAACGCGCGATCGTCGGCAGCGGACTCGCGCTCAAACACCTCGCGCATCATTTCGCCACCGCCTGCACGCTCATATCCTGACCGCCCATCTCATCGAAGCTCACGCGCGAGCCCATGACGACTGCCGCCTCCTGCGCGCGACGCCGCTCTAGCTCGCGCCCGGCGTCGTCGATCCTGCGATCGATCTCGGCCACGACACGCGGCGTCGGCTCGACCGCATAGGCGGCGTCGATGGTCGCCAGGCTGCGCGCGAACGCGCCGTCGGCGCCCAGCACCACGCCGAGCCCCTCCACATCGCCGATGCGCACGCGGCACTCGCTCATGAGCGCCTCGCCCAGGTAAAACCGGCTGTTGCGCGCCGTCTCGCGCACCTGGTTCATCACCAGCCCCTGGCGCGGCGGCACGACCACGCGCACCTCGAGCTCGCGCTCGATGGCACGCGCCGCGTCATGCGCCAGCGCGGGCCCGCTCTCCACGAGGATCTCGGTCCTCGCCCGTCTCGATAACATGTGCGGTTGTTCTCCTTACTTCTTAGTAGTCACGATGGGGACCTGCCCCGATCGACCGTGGGCTTACGAGTCGGCCAGGATGTAGCGCTTGCGCAGGCGCACGCTCACGAACTCGAGCACAAAGGCCACGATCAGGCAGACGTACACGATCACGCCGACTTCATGGAGGTTGTAGTAGCGGCTGCCCGCCTGATACAGCTGGAATCCGATGCCGCCCGCGCCGGCGAAGGCGCCCACGGCCACGGCATTGGTGAAATTGATCTCCAGGCGGATGAAGGTCCACGACAGCAACTTGGTGATCGTCGCGGGCGTCACGGCCTGGAACACGACCTGCCAAAAGCTCGCGCCGCTCGCGCGCAGCGCCTCGATCACGCCCTCATCGATCTCCTCGAAGCTCTCCGAGTAGCTTTTCACCAGATAGGCGATGGAGTGGAACGAGATGCCGAGCACCGCGGCTTCCGAGCCGAGTCCGATGGCGACCGTGAACACGAGCACCCACAGGATGGTCGGGATGGAACGGATGATGGCGACGAAGCCCTTCACGATGTTGGACGCGACCGGGCTCGAGAGGTTCGCCGCCGCGGCAAGCGCCAAGAAGAACGACACGATGGCCGACAGCACGGTGCAGATCGCGGTGATCGCAACGGTGATGACCGCGCTCTCGATCACGGTGCCCCAGGTGAAGTGGCCCGCGCCGAACGGCGGGTCGAGGGCGGGCTGCAGCATCATCGCCCCGAAATCGGCGAACGCCTGGCGTGCCGCCGCGAGCAGGTCGACCGTGCCGTACCCCATGCGCGCAAACGTCACCACGGTGAGCGTCACGAGCACGATGAGGGTGAGCTGCACCGAGAGGTTGCGCTCACGCACCGAGGTGAGGCGGATGTGTCCGCGCGCGTCGCGTTCGAGCACATCGGCCGCGCCCTTGGTCAGAGTTGCGCTCGCCATTAGATCATCGACCTCCTCGCCGCATTCGAAATCGCCTCGATGACCAGCACGAACACGATGGTCACCACGATGACCAGGCCGGCCGTGTCATAGCGAAACGACGTGTAGTACAGGTTGAACACGAAACCGATGCCCGTGCCCGTGAGCAGGCCGATGAGCGTCGCCGAGCGGATGTTGGTCTCGACCATGTAGAGCATCCAGCTCATGAGGTCGGCCACTGCGAGCGGCAGGCCCGCCTGGAACACCACCTGCCAATAGGAGGCGCCGCAGCTGCGCAGTGCCTCGACGGGTCCTGTGGGGATCTCGTCGAACGTATCCAAGAAGAAGCGCATGAGCTGGCCGAACGTCGTCAAGAACAGCGCGAGGAAGCCCGTGAACTCGTTCTGCTTGAACGACAGGAGCAGCAGCAGCGCCCAGGCGATCATCGGGATGTTGCGGAAGATGCTCGCGATCGCGCGGATCACGCCGCGCACGGGCGCGCACTCGACGCCGATCGAGGAGGAGCCCAGAACCGAGAACGCGATGCCGCAGACCGCGGCGATGACCGTGGCGGCCACGGAATCAAGCGCCGTCGAGACGGTCTGCTCCACCACCATCGGCAGGTTGGCGAGCGACTCGACCGTCGGCACGAAGTTCTGGAACATCCACACGAACGCCGCCGGGATGGAGCTGACCGCGTAGCCGAGGCTGAAGTTGCAGATCAGCGAGCACAGCTGGAACAGCACGACGATCGCGACCAGCACGGCGAGGGTGCGCGCCTGGCGACGGCGGAACCAAGACAGGTCGGGGGCCGCGGCGTCGCTTGTGCGCGCAGCCGCCTGCGCGGCGCTCATCGCGCGCCTCCCGCGGCCTCGGCGGACACGGCCATGCCCTCGCCGACAAGGGTCGGGATGGCCGCAGGCGCGTTGATGGAGACGTCGACGACCTCGTCCATCTGACCCTCGTAGATGCTGCGGATGACCTGCGGCGTCGCCTCGTCGGGCGTGCCCTCGAACACCTTCTGGCCGGCGCGCAGGCCGATGATGCGATCGGAGTACTCGAGCGCGAAATCGACCTGGTGCAGGTTGACGATGCACGTGATCCCACGCTGACGGGTCAGGCGCTGCAGCGTCTCCATCACCATGCGCGAGCTCTTGGGGTCAAGGCTCGCGATCGGCTCGTCGCACAGCATGATCTTGGGCTCCTGCATCAGCGAGCGCGCGATGCCCACGCGCTGCTTCTGGCCACCGGACAGCTGATCGGCGCGGCGGTAGGCGAACTCGCCCAATCCGACCTCGTCGAGCAGCTCGAAGGCGCGCAGCTTCTCCTCCTCGGTGTAGAGGCCCAGGCTGCCCGCAAGCGCGTTTTTGTACCCAAGGCGACCGTGCAGCACGTTCTGGATGGCGGTCAGGCGATACACCAGGTTGTAGTTCTGGAAGATCATCGCGATCTCGCGATGGACCTCGCGCAGCTTGCCGCGGCCGAGGTGGGTGATGTCGCGCCCATCGAAGGTGATGGTGCCCTCGGTCGGCTCGATCAGGCGGTTGATGCTGCGCAGCAGCGTCGACTTGCCGGCGCCGGAAGGACCGATCACGGTGATGAACTCTCCGGGGTCCGCCGTGAAGCTCACGCCCGAAAGCGCGCTTGCGGTCCCCTCCGCAGTGCCGCGACGACGGGCTTCGTAGCTTTTGCCCAGATCGTCGATGACCAGCAGATGATTCGATGTGCTCATGCTTCTCCATCTCTTTTGCTCAGATACCTGCAGACCTGCATGCGAAAACGCGGGCGCCCGCCACGGGGCGCCCGGCGCAAAATGCAAATTGGGGACGTACCTTTCGCGTGCACTTTTGCATGCCGGGGACACCCCTTCGGCGTGTGCCTCTGCGCGAACCTCCGGGAGATGGGTTGAAACGAACCCGTCCCCAACCAACCGATTTACGCAAGCGCGCGGATGGGGTCGTACCACTCGTCATCGACCGCGATGAAGCCGGCGGTGTCACCCTTGCTCCAGATAGCTCCGGTGCCCTCGGCGTCCTCGGGCGCGAACAGCTGCTCGTTGTCGGCGACCTCGGTGGAGGTCATGCCCTCGAGGATCTTGTCCTTGATGTCCTCGGGAAGCACGTCGGCGTTGTAAACGATGGGGCCGTTCAGGACGGGCGTGGACTGGATGATGCCGAACTCCTTGCCCTGGACGCGGTCGAAGGGCTGGGCGGCACCCTCGGCCACGCCGTAGACGGAGCCGGGCTGGTTCACGGCGTCGCGCTCGCCCTCGGGCACGGCGAGGTACATGTCGATGTCGATATCGTCGAAGGCGGCCACGTCGGCGTCGCCCTGCAGCAGATTCACGCAGGAACCGGGGTGGGAGTTGCCGAACAGGACCTGGGAGAAGAAGCCGGGCTGGGCCAGCTCGTCGGTGGAGGTCACGTCATCGGGGAACTCGGTCATGATGGCGTTGCAGGGAACCTTGAAGCCGGAGGTCGAGGTCTGGGAGACGAAGCTCATGCGCTTGCCCTTGATGTTCTTGATGGAGTAGCCGGTCTCGCTCTCGGCGTCCTCGTACTCGCTCATCTGGTCGGCCGGCACGGCGATGCGGCTGTAGTACTTGGCACCATCGAGCGTGCCCTCGGTGTCGGAGGTGGTGAACAGGGCGTGGACGTTCTCGTTCTTCTCCTGAGCCTGGATGTAGCCCTCGGCGCCGAGGTTGGCCATCTGGGCCTTGCCCGAGGAGATGGCCTCGATGGCGACGTTGTAGTCGGTGGTGGTCATGAGCTCGACCTCGACACCGGCGTACTCGGACAGGACGCGGCCAAACTCCTCGCGGCCGGCATCGAACTCAGCGGCGGACTCGTTGGGCAGCCACACCATCGTGATCTTGTCGAGCGTCTCGCCATCGGACGCAGTGCTGGCGGAACCGGAATCGGTGCCGGTGGCGGCGCCGCCCTTGCCAGCATCATTACCGCCGCAACCGGCAAGGCCGAGACCGGCCACGACGGCGCTGGCGCCGAACAGGCCAAGGAAGGAACGACGAGACAGCTGAGTTTCGGTGAGATTGCGCACTTCTTCTCCTCTCGGATGCCGGATGCCCGGCTGGCTGAATGCATGTTCTCGCGGGGCGCAAGGCCTCGTGAGTCGACGGAGAAGATGGTACGCACCGTTCGCAGCCCAAAGATCGCCGCACGCGATTCGTTGCAAAGCGCTGATTGATGTTTACGCGACTTCTGCGGGAGCGATAACACGCCCCTTGCTCAGTAGGGATTCAGGCAAATCGATGTCGGTTTTCGTAAGCGGAACGACGCGTTTTTTCATCTATGTAAGGGCCGGGGACGGCCGCGCAGCCAAAAGGCGCCCGTTTGTTGGCGCAGTGTTTGGAATGTCAGGGCATCGTCCAGAACATATTCGGGGCCGGTACGATTTGCGGAAACACCGATCGGCCGCCGTGTCTTGCGAAAGGGGCGAAGAGGGGTCTGATGACACAGAGCGGGCCGTTTGGCACGCTAAAGGGGGTCAGTAAAAGACTTTAGCGTGCCAAACGGTCCGCTCTGTGTCATCGGCCCCGAACGACTTACTGCCCGCGGCGCTCCCTCGTCAGCTTCTTTGCCTGAACACGGGCCACCACCAGCAAAAAGAAGGTCAGCGCGAACAGCACGTAGCTCGCCACGTGCCCATAGTGCTGAAGCGCGCCCACGCCGAACACCTCGCCCACATACGACAGCACGTACAGCACGATGGCGACGGCAAGCGCCGCAAGCATCACCTTGGTCACCGGCAGCGAGAACAGGATGTCGTTATCCACCGAGCGCTCGCGGGCGTTTGCGCGCTCGCGCTCCTTCGCCTCGCGAATCTTGTCGACATTGCTCTTCTTGCTCATGAGCCGTGGTCCCCCTTGCCGTCTAGCGACGTGCGTCCTGCTCGGCGCGACGCTCGCGCGTCAGCCGCTTTGCCGTTGTATAGGAATGGAAATACGTAAGACCGCCGATGATCAGCAGGCTGAAGCACACCATGTTGCCGCCGCGGAACAGCAGATCGCTGTCGATCGCCGTGCCGACCAGCGAGAGCGCATAGGCGATGATCGCGCCGGCGATCATGCCGTACATCGCATACGTTCCTGGCAGGCTGCGCATGATATCGCGGTCGACAGAGCGCCGATACGTCGCGTCGGCACCCGATGCCGTCTGGCCGCCAGCCGCGGCGCCATCCTGCTCGACAGCCTTCTTCTCGGTCTCGGCCATGCCCGCATCCCCTCGTCTCGCCGGCCACCGCTCCATACGGCACCGACCGCCTGTTAACCCTTAAACTTAGTATGCATGCGCGCTCATGCGGTGTACTCAAAGTGCACGCGTAGCATCTCCATGAAGGCAGCCATGGCGCGGGAGACGGGCTTCGCCTCGTGCGCGAACGCCTGAATCCACATGGGAATGGGCTCTATATCGCATGCGAGCTCGACCAGGCTCTTCCTGCGCAGGGAGCGCGCCACCGAGAAGCGCGGCAGGAACGCGATGCCCACACCCTGCTCCGCCAGATGGACCAGCGTCTCGGTATTGCCGGTTTCCACCACGGGATGCAGCTGCTCGTCGCGCTCCGCAAGCAGGCACTCGAGCTCGTGCCGATAGCTCTCGCCGCGCTCGGTCAGCACGAGCGGCAGCCCGGCCAGCTCATCGATGCGCACGGGCCCGATCTGCTGCGCCATCTGCAAGGACGCCGCGAACACGATGGGCTCCTCGCGCAATACGGTGCGCTCGAGCCGCGCGATGCTGAGCTTGCGGTCCATGGTGAGCAGCACGTCGAGCGTGTTGTCGAGCACCCCTTCCGCGAGCCGCTCCAGACGAGCCGTCGACACGATGAGCTCCACACGCGGATGCCGCTCATAGAATCGGGCGAGCAGCGTCGGCAACAGGGCCGTCGCGACGGATTCGACGCTGCCGATACGCAGCGTGCCGACCAGCTGGTCGGCGTCCGCATCCGGGATGCGCACCGACGCGGCGGCGCGCTCGAGCGCCGCGATCGCCTCGCGCGCGTGGAAGGCAAACGCTCTCCCCCGGTCGGTCAGGCGCGCCCCGCGCGGCACGCGGTCGAACAGCCGGGCGCCCACTTCCCGTTCGAGCTGCTTGATCTGCATGGTGACCGCCGATTGCGTGTATCCGAGCCGTTCGGCAGCGCGCGAGAAGCTCCCGAGTTCGGCGACCTTAAGAAACGTCTCGATCTGTCGGAGCTCCATCGTCCGCCCTCTCCCATCTGCCATCAAATTATTTGAACGATATATCAGAACTATGAATTGTACAAATAGCTTATCGGCTGCAACGATGGTCACCGTCACACATCGAGGGAAGGACGCCGCATGTACGCAAAAGGAACTGCCACCGAGCCGGATGTCGAGCTCGCCGCCGTGCGCTTCGTCTGCGAGCTGTTCGCACGCAACCGCCACCTATCGGAGGGGCCCGTGGTCTGCGAAGCGCCGCAGGACACGCTCGACGCCATCCGTCGCCGCGGCATCCCGCACAAAGGACGCGAGCTCGACGACGTGGTGCGCGAGATGGAGCACGACGTCATCGGCTACGGCTACAACGCCGACCATTCGCGCTTCCTCGGCTTCGTCCCCGGCCCCACCACTGCCATCTCGTGGCTTGGAGACATCATCGCCGCAGGATACAACCGCCACGCGGGCAGCTTTGCCAACTATCCGGCAGGATGCGTGGCCGAGGACACGCTGCTCGCCTGGTTCGCGGGCAAGGCGGGTTTTCCCGCCGAGACCGCAGGCGGCCTGTTCGTCTCGGGTGGCTCGATGGCCAATCTCACCGCGCTCGCGGCAGCGCGCGACGCCATGCTGGCAGATGAGGAGTGGGGCCGCGGCGTGGCCTATGTGTCGGAACAGACGCACAGCTCGGTCGCCAAGGGGCTGCACATCATCGGGATCCCGCGCGACCACGTGCACGCCATCCCCTGCGATAGCGCCTGGCGCATGGATACCGCGGCGCTCGAGCGGGCCATCGCCGAGGATCGGCGCACGGGCCTCATCCCGTTTGCCGTCGTGGGCACGGCGGGCAGCACCAACACGGGATCGGTCGACCCGCTGCGCGACATCGCGCGCATCTGCCGCGAGCAGCATCTTTGGATGCACGTCGACGGCGCCTTCGGCGCAAGCGTGCTCCAGACGCGCTATCGTGACATGCTCGACGGCGTCGAGCTCGCCGACTCGCTGTCATGGGACGCGCACAAGTGGCTGTTCCAGACGTATTCGTGCGGCATGGTGCTCGCACGCGACCGCACGCATCTGCTCAAGACCTACAGCACGCACCCCGAGTACCTGCAGGACCTGGAAAGCGACGCCGATCTCGTCAACCCATGGGACCTTGGGCCCGAGCTCACGCGCCCCGCACGCGGGCTCAAGCTGTGGTTCACGCTTCAGGCGATGGGATCCGACGGCCTGGCCTCCGCCGTGGAGCACGGTTTCACGCTCGCCCGGTGGGCCGAGGACGAGTGCCGCAAGGACCCCGACATCGAGATCGTCTCACCCGCCCAGATGGCCATGGTCAATTTCCGCTTCGCCCCCGCCGGCTATCCCGACGCCGAGCTCGACGAGCTCAATCGCGAGATCTCGCGGCGCGTCGTGGCGAGCGGATACGCGGGCGTCTTCACGACGGAACTCGCCGGCAAGACCTGCCTGCGCATCTGCGCCATCCATCCCGAGGCCAAAGAGGAGGACATGCGCGGCACGATCCGGCATCTGCGCGCCCACTGCCGAGACATTCTCGCAGAGCGGTCGTAAGACGAGGCGGCCTGGGGCCCAAGGACGGGGTGAGCGGGATCGCCCCGTCCAAAACGCTCCGCCCGCTATCCGAACAGACGCTTCGAGTTCTCCCACGCGGCGTGCAGGATATCCTCTGCGCGCTCCCCGGTGCGCTCGGCGCGCGCCGCCGCCAGCGTCAAGGCGGTCTGACAGATCATAGCCGGTTCGCACTCAAGGCCGCGGATGGGCTCCGGCGCCATGTACGGGCAGTCCGTCTCGAACAGCAGGAGGTCAAGCGGGCAGGCGCAAAACGCCTCGCGGACGTCTTCGTTGCGCTTGAACGTCGCCGCACCGCCGAACGCGATGTAGCAGCCCAGGCCGGCAAAGCGCTCCATCGTGGCCCGATCCTCGCCAAAGCAGTGCAGCACGCATCCCGCCTCCGGGACGCCCTCCTCGCTCAGCACGCGATACGCATCCGCATGCGAGCTGCGCTCCTCATCGGCATCCTCATGGCGGAGATGGAGCTCGACGGGCAGCCGATGCTCGTGGGCAAGCGCAAGCTGGCGGACCATGGCATGGATCTGGATATCGTGCGGCGCCGCCTCGATGTCGTCGTCGGCGTCGAAATGGTAATCGAGCCCGATCTCGCCGATGCCGCGACACCACGGATCGTCAAGCGCCTCGGCAACCTGGGCGTGGACCGCATCGGTGTAGCGCGGCGCGCCGTACGGGTGGACGCCGGCGAGATACGAGATGTGATCGAACAGCTCGGGCATCGCACGAGCCTCGTCCACCGCACCCGCCGCCACGCCCTGCGCGAACAGCGCACGGGCCTCGGCGATCCAGCCCTCGAGCAGCACATGGAACTCGGCGGCACTCGATGCATGCCTGCCATCCGACAAAGGATCCCAGATGGTCGTCAGCTGGCCCACGCCCGCCGCCGCCGCGCGCGCAAGCGCCGACACGGGATCGACGCGCCAAAAGCTCATGAGGTGCGCGTGGGTGTCGGCCACAGGCGCCCCCGCCCAAGGCAGCTCGAACACCTTGCTTTTCTTCATATACGCCAGGCTCAGGCGAAGCGTCGGGTTGAGGCTTCCACCTTGCGCATCCTGCTCGACGAGCCCGACCTGGCCCGACTGTCCGTGCCGCTTACTCATTGTCTTCCCGCCACTTCCCGCTCAGGCACGCCGCGAGGCGCACGAAGTCCTCGACCCCGAGCGTTTCGGCGCGCGCCGTCGGCGCGATGCCGCACGCATTGAACGCGGCATCGAGCGCCGCCTTATCGAAACCCGATGCCGACATGGAGTTGCGGATCGTCTTGCGCCGCTGGGCAAACGCGGCATCGATGACCTCGCAGATGCGATCGACATCGGAGGCTTCCGACGCGAGCGGCACCTCATGGCGATCGAGGCGCACGACGGCCGAATCCACATGGGGCGCCGGCATGAAGCAGCGCGGCGGAACCTCGAACCGGCCCGTCACGCCCGCATACAGGCCGAGCTTTGCCGTGTAGCCGCCATATGTCTTGGTCCCCGGGTGCGCGGCGATTCGATCGGCGACTTCCTTCTGAACCATGACGACGGCGCTGCGCAAGTCCGGCATGGTCTGGAAGAACTGCAGGATGATGGTCGCGGCGACGTTGTAGGGCAGGTTGGCCACGAGTATCTCGGGCGCCCCGCCGCACGCCTCCGCGATCCGCTCGGGTGCGACGCGCAGCGCGTCTCCCATGATGTAGGCGAAGTTGTCGTGCTCGAGGGCATGGGTCCTCAGCACGGGTTCGAGCTCCCCGTCGGCCTCGATCGAGACGACCCGCGCCGCGTCCTGCAGCAGGGCCAAGGTAAGCGTGCCGATGCCCGGCCCGACCTCCACCACGCGCTCGGATCCTTCAAGGGCCGCCAGGTCCATGATCTTCTCGATCACGTGGTTATCGATCAGGAAGTTCTGGCCGAGCCTGTGCTTGGTCGCCAGGCCATAGGTCTCAAGAAGCGCCCGGGTGGCGCCGGGGTTTGCCAAAGGCGAGGTCGTCATGTCGTCTCCGTCGTCATCATGCCGGTGTATCCCGCCTATTATCCCCCACGAACCGCAGGCCCACAAAAGCCCGATGAGCCCGCTGCACGCGCGGGCCGTTGCCGCTTGACCCGGGGATGCAAAACGAACTGGCCGGCGGCTCCTTGGCCCCAGGCTCCGCTTATTCATGAATCAGCGGAGCCCTTTTCGGCGTTTGCCCAGGATTCGTTTATTTGACCCACCCGCTCATTCATGAATGAACGAACCGACGGCACCCGCGACGGGCGCGAACCCCCGCGGCATGCAAAAAGCACCCGCCCGCACCCCGGGCTCTAGGCCATACGGGGTGCGGGCGGGTGCGAAGCGAATTGAGCGATGTCGTTCTAGTCGACCAGGCGCGGGAACAGCGCGTCGCCCTTCTCGACCGGCTGGCCGCCGGCAAGGCCGCCCCATGCGCACGCTGCGACCAGATCGTCGGTCGCGGCCTCATCGGCGCACGAGATGCGACGCAGGGCCTCGGCGCTCGTGGTGGGCATGAACGGCGCGAGTAGATGGGCGGAGATGCGGATCGCCTCGAGCAGGTTATAGATCACGAACGCCAGCTCATCGGCGCGCGCCGGATCCTTGGCGAGCGCCCAGGGCTCGGAATCCTCGATGTAATGGTTGGCCGCGTGGATGAGCTCCATGGCCTCGTTGACCGCCTCGCCGTAGGCGAACGCCTCCATCTTGGCCGCATAGCGCTCGACCAGGCCGTCGGCGACCTGCGCGAGCGGGTTGGCGAACGCGTCGGCCGCGGCGGGCTTGGCCGGAGCGCAGCCGTCGAAGTACTTAGCGCTCATGTTCAGCGACCGCGACACGAGGTTGCCCCAGCTGTTGGCAAGGTCCGCGTTGTAGACCTGCTTCATGCGACCGAACGAGATCGCGCCGTCGGAGCCGGGCACCACGTCGGTCATGAAGTAGTACCGGTAGCCCTCGACGCCCATGAGGTCGATGACCTCGCGCGGAGCGATGGCGTTGCCGCGGGACTTGGACATCTTCTCGGCCTTGCCGGTCTGCTCGTTGCGGACGGTCAAGAAGCCGTGGGCGAACACGTGCTCGGGCAGGGCCTCGCCGATAGCCATGAGCATGGCCGGCCAGATCACGCAGTGGAAGCGGATGATGTCCTTGCCCACGATATGCGTCTGCGCGGGCCAACGGTACGCGAGCTCGGCGCGGGCCTCGTCGGTATCCACGCCGTAGCCGACCGCCGTCATGTAGTTCAGAAGCGCGTCGAACCACACGTAGGTCACATGGCCGTCGCCAAAGGGCAGCGGGATGCCCCAATCGATGTTGTTGCGGGAGACGGACAGATCCTGCAGGCCGCCCTCGACGAACGTGCGGACCTCGTTCATGCGGAAATCGGGCTGCACGAAATCGGGGCGCTCGTCATAGAGCTTGAGCAGGCGGTCCTGGAACTCGGAGAGCTTGAAGAACCAGCTCTCCTCCTGAATGCGCTCGAGCGGACGGCCGCAATCCGGGCACAGGTGCTGGCCTTTGGTGCCGCGCTCCTCGTCGGCCTTCTCGACCTGGGTCTCGGTGAAGTAGGTCTCGTCGGGCACGCAGTACCAGCCGTCGTAGTTGCCCTTGTAGATGTAGCCGGCCTCCTTCATGCGCTCCCACAGGTACTGGACCGCATGCTCCTGGCGCTTCTCGGTGGTGCGGATGAAGTCGTCGTTGGAGATCTCGAGCTCCTCCCACAGCGCGTGGAACAGCGGAGCCTGGGAGTCGCACCACTCCTGCGGCGTCAGGCCGTGCGATGCCGCGGCCTCGGCGACCTTCTGGCCATGCTCGTCCATGCCGGTCAGGAACATGACGTCGTAGCCCATGGCGCGGCGGAAGCGCGCCTGGACATCGGCCATGATGGTAGAGTACGCCGTGCCCAGATGCGGGGCGGCGTTCACGTAGTAGATAGGCGTGGTGATGTAATAGGACGGTTTCGTGCTCATGACGCGCGGACCTCCCCCTCATTGACGTTGCAGTGGGTTCACAATCAATTCGCCATTGTAACGCAAACAGCACGGGCCCCTTCGGCTTGGGCAGAAAAAGGAGAGACCGCGGATGTTGCGGGACATGCGCGCCGTTAAGTGGGTGTCGTGCGCTATCTTTTCGGAATCGTGGTCAATTTACCCATCGAACCGGAGCTCGTCATCTAAGTGCTTAATATTAGACGTTATTATTCCGCCTGCTTCCAGAAGAGTACTGTGCCCTCTTGCCAGCCCTGCGGGAAAAGACGTCCCGAGCGCGCCAGTTCGATATATATTATATTGTCTTTTTCTGCAGTCCAGAACGAACTTCCCGGTTCGACGGGTAAATTGACCACGATCGGGAATCTATACCGAAAACTGCGCGACACGAACGGCCGAGAAACGCTGCTCGGCCGCCTTCTCGCCCGACAGGCACCCCGCGGGCGCCCGCAGCCCCAGTTTTCCTACCGCTGTTCGTCCATCTGCAAGATCAGGTTGTACACGTCGCGCTTCTTGCGGGAATACTGCTGCGCCAGACGCTTCGAGAGCGCCGAAGTCGACTCGCCAGCGGCAAGCGCCTGCTCGATGTCAGCGCGAAGCGCCTCGTCGGGGTCGACATGCGCATCCGCCGCGACGGCGCAGCGCAGACCGGGCAGCTCGTCTGCCGTGGGCGGCGCCACGACGACGACCATCTCCCCTCGCAGCTCACCGCGCTCGCGCACCGCATCGGCAAGCTGCGGGGCCTTATCGCGCAGAACCTCCTCGTGCAGCTTGGTGAGCTCACGGCACAGCGCGACCGTGCGCGCGGGAAACACCTGCGCGATGGCATCGAGCGACGCCGCGACGCGGTGCGGCGACTCATAGAACAGCAGCGCGCCCGGTACCAGCGCAAGCTCTTGCAGGCGGCGTATACGCTCGCCGTTCTTGCGCGGCAAGAACCCCTCGAAGAAGAAGTGCTCGCACGAGATGCCGCTCGCCACGAGCGCCGTCACGCACGCGGAGGGACCGGGGATGACCTCCACATCCGCCCCCGCCTCGCGCGCGGCATCGACCAGCACCTGACCGGGATCGGACACGCTCGGCATGCCCGCATCGGAGGCGAAGGCGACAATCTCCCCCGCAAGCACTCGCTCCACGATCTCCGGGGCGCGCGCCGCGATAACGTTCTCGTCGCACCGGATGAGCGGGCGGGAGATCTCCAGGTGGGCCAAAAGCTTCGCCGTCACCCTGGTATCTTCGCAGCATATGGCGTCGGCCGCGCGGAACGCGTCGGCCGCGCGCGGAGTCAGGTCTCCGAGGTTGCCGATGGGAGTGCCCACGATATAGAGGCGCCCGGACTGCATGCCGAATACCCCCGCCTAGTCGATCATCGCGCGCTCAAGCGGCGAGAGCGCGACGCGCGCGTCCCACGCGGGGATGCGCTTCTCGGTCTTCCACGTCTGGAAAAACCAGCCCGCCGCCTCGCCGAAGCTGGCCAGCTCGCTCGAGATGAAGACGCGTTCGTACGCGTCGCGGCCCTCCGGGGTCACCGTCGAGCTCGACATCACGGCGGCAGCGGACCACTCGCCCACGATCACCGGGAACCCGCAGGAGCGCGCTTCCTTGATGAGACGGCGGTTGCGCGCGACGGCCTGGGAGATGCCCTTGGGCGACGTGATGTCAACCGCGGTGTCGTCGCGGTAGTGGTACAGGTGCAGATCCATGTACACGTTCTGGTACTTGGCACCGCTCATGAAGCGCTTCCACATCTCGGGATGGCCCGAATCGGAGAACACCACGATCTTGTCCTCGGGCATGTGGGCGCGCACGAGCTCGTAGGCATCGCGGTAGTAATTGCGCAGGTAATGGCTCGGAATGCCCTGCGTCACGTTGAAAAGGCCGCGCCGCACGCTCATGATCGGGGAGTCGAGCAGCTCGATGCCGAGCAGCGCCGGAGATGTGCCGTAGCGCTCGGCGAGCTTACCCAGAACGTTCAGGGCGACATGGCGGCCGTTGGACGTCGAGTGCCAGTCCGCCGTGGTCTCGGGCGTGGTGGCGCTCTCGTTGGAGTCACCCTGCCCGCCGGGCACAGTCGCCAGGTCGAGCAGGACGGTCATGTCGTACTTCTCGGCCCACTCCATGGCGCGGTCCACGTAATCGACCGCCGGGATGTGCGCGAGCGCATCGCTTTGCGAACCGAACACGTACCACGGCACCGGCAGGCGAACGGCATTGAAGCCGATGGCGGACATGCGGTTGAAATCGAATTCGCTGATGAACGTCTCGTAGTGCTGGCGCAGGCGGTCGCTGTACGTCGCAGAACCCATGGCCTGCTGCAGCTCGACGTCGTTCGAGGCCCCCGTTGCCGCGTACAGCGACGGGGTGACCCAAGGCTCAGGGATAAACCAGCCGGACAGATTGACGCCGCGGATTCTCTCTGCCATCCCGACCCCTCCTTGCGAGCGGAATAAAAAAGCGTCCGGCGTTTCCGCCGGACGCTCATCAATCAAAGGGTGGCCAGAAAGGGATTCGAACCCCTGACACGAGGATTTTCAGTCCTCTGCTCTACCAACTGAGCTATCTGGCCACATCGCCTGTCGCAAGCGACGGCTAGTACAGTTTAGCAAATGCCGAAATTGGGTCAAGGGGAAAATTCAGAAATTTCGGCACGGCGGAACCGTTCGCCATCTCTGCAGGTCAGCGAGCATGCTTCCCCATGCACCGTCTCCGAGCGCCCCTGGCGGGGTTGCGCCCGCACATGCTCGCGGCGCCTCGTCTTGAACGCGGCACCAAGACACCCGCCCGCCGTCGGCCCCGAGCAGCGAGGCGCGCTCGAGCACCGCCACCGCCCCGGGGCACGACACCATCCGCCACGGACGCACGCCCTCGTACAGCGCCAGCACGCGCCCGTGCACGTCCACGCAGGCGATGTCCAGCGGGTAGCGCATGAAGCACGTATGGACCGACCGGCACGAGGGAAACGCCATGACCAGCGGCAGGCCGCCCCTCCCCACAGGGTCCCTCACCGTCATGCCGAGCAGCCTTGGCGCGAATCCACGCGCCACCACCAGCTCCGCGGGCCTCCAGCCCAGCTCATCGAGCGCGCGCTCGAGCGCTTCACGACCCTTCTCTCCCCGCATCGCTACATCACCACCCCGGGGCGCCATGGATCGATGACGACCGCGCGCTCGTGCTCCAGATACAGCGGCGCCCCCATGTCCACGCCGGCGATCGTCAGCGCGGACGGCCAGGGCGCATAGCGCATCACGCACCGGTAGGTACGCGTGACGCCCACGAGCGTCAGCAGCGACCCCAGCCCCTGGTCGTCCTCCCCCTCGAGCACGACCTCGACCTCGACGCCGCATCCCGCCATCGCCTGTGCGAGCTGCTCTTCCACCGTCGTCGTCACGGCATCGGCGCCCCCGTCGCCCACCGGCGAGACGGCGTGCGCGAGCACCACGTCGGGCGCCACGCGGTCGAACCGCGCCACGGCCGAAGCGAACATCATCGCGTTGTAGGCAACCAGCGCGAGCACGATCAGCACGGGCGCGACGATCGCCATCTCCACGGTCGCCTGCGCCCGCTCCTCGCCCATCCAGCCCTTGAGCCCGCTCATCCTCCCACCGCCTCTATCACGTCTTTGACCCGAATCGTCAACGGGATCGAGCCGCCCCACGGGAACTCGATCTCGCCCAGGCTGAACTCGTAGGAGGTGATCTCGGCCACGGGCATATACGTCAACGCCTCGGCGATGTCGCCGGGATCGGTCGTGCCGACCGGGATCCTGCGCACCAGCGACTGGACGTTGGACAGCGCGGGAATATCGGAGCGCGCGAGCACGTTCGTCGTGTCCGTGAGCACCGGCTTCTTGAGGCTCATGTCGACAGGCTGCAAGCCGAGCCCCTCGATCGCAGCGCCCAGGAGATCTTGCAGAAACGTGGCGATGGGACCCAGCCCGATTCCTCCTGCACCGGCTACGAACTGGTCGAACAGCGAGGTGAGTCCCTCGCCGGCGGCGCTGTACCCCACGAGCAGGACGCCCCACAGGTCCATGACGGCGCCGAGGATGCCCGCCACGCCGCCGAGCACGGCATTGCGCTCCAGCGAGGAGAAGAAGCTCGCGAGCACGTTGTTTTGCAGCGTCGCCTCGTCGCGGGCGAGCGCCGCCGCCGACACCGCCCCGCGCTCCCCCAGCTCGACCGCCTCCGAGAAATCGGTCTCGAGCAGCTCGGGCGACACGATCTCGCCCGAGCCGACCACCCCGATGCAGCCGTAGCGTCCTGGCGGGGCGATCTTGGGTCTAATCACGCTCAGCTCGTCGGCGATGTCCTGAAAGACGTTGCCCGCGTTTTCGGCCTCGTCCTTCGTTTGGCGCTCAAGCTCGAGCTCCCGGTTCCGGCACTCGACGTACGCATCGAGCGCCTTGGTGAACGCGCGCAGATGGTATTCGAAGCCGTTGTCGATCGACGTCGATGCCGCAGGGGTCTTCCCCACGTCGCCCACGCCGAACGCGCATTCCGGGCACTCGACCGCGTTGCCGAGCTCGACATCTGCCAGCGAGAGCTGCGGCCCCGCGTCCCCCTTGGCGCCCGGGCAGTCGGTTCCGTAGTGCAGCGTGACGCCGCCGTCCTCTATCGTCGAGGGCCACATGGCGCGCCGGTACAGGGAGCTCTGACGAATCTCCTCGGTGTTTCTCGGCAGCAGCGGCACCGTCGAGACCACATGGTCGCCGCGCAGCTCGACCGCGGCATCGCGCAGCTCATCGCACGCGAACTGGTAGAACGCCCGACGCGCCGCCGAGTTCGCCTTCTCTTCGGTCGAGTTGTTCTTGGGCTTCTCGTTGCTCAGGCGCCAGCGGTAGTACGCACGCGCGCGGTCGAGCGCGATTTTTGGCTGCCAGCTCACGCTCGACTGGTAATCGGGATTCTCCATGGCGGACAGGCCCGAAAGGCTGGCCGCGCGCTCCTGCATGTTTTTGCCCGCCTTGCCGCAATCGGCGCGCCACGCCTCCTCTTTGGCCTCCGCGGTCTTCTTCGCGGCCTCCTGCATCTCCTGCGCCGATTCCTCGAGCTTCTCGCCCGCCTCCTCGAGCTCATCGGTCTCGACATCCTCCTCGAGCGCGCCGAAATCGGAATCGGACTTCCACGGCACGGGAATCGCGGTCCCCATATACGCGACCGCATCGGTCGTCTGCGCCATGCACGTCTTCGTCCCGTTGGCGGCGATGATCGCCGGCAGGACCTTCTCGAGCTTCATGAGCGCCTTGCCCACGCTTTGCGAGAACTTGTTGCGCGTTTTCAGAATCTGTATCCCCTTGTGCAGCGTCTCGGCACCCGCCGCCTCCGCGCCGGGGATCAGCGTGAGCACGAGCCCCGTCCCCGAGGTGATGAACCCGGCGAGCCCCAGGCTCAGCACGCACGCGTCCATCACCGTCGCCGCCGTGCAGTACGATGACACCACGTTGGCGCCAGCGAGCGCGGTCGCGTCAGCGCTGACCTGCACGTCTCCCGCACGCGACATGCTCCATGTCGCCGTGAGCGAGGAGAACAGCAGCGTCAGCACCACCAATATGGTGACCGCCGCTGCAAGCGTCGTGTACGCGCCGTCCTCTATGAACAGGTCGATGCCCCAGCGCACGCGGGCCGCTCCCCCATCGGAGCCCTCCTCACGCCTCTTCTTCCTCCCACATCTCCATCCACGTCTCGTAATCGCCCTCCAGCCAGCTCGGACGTCCTTCATATGCCACCGTCACCTCCATCTCCACATCGCCGTAGATGTTCGTCTTGCCGAACGCCGAGGCGAACACGCCGAGCACCGGCAACGGCGTCACGTACCCCTTGATCGACACGCCGACCGCCCCGCCGGTGTCCTCGGCGCGCGTGAGGCGGACGTCCCACGAGGCGGGCCCGCCCGCATGGAAGATGTCCAGATCGGGCACGGCCTGGAGACGACGCACCGCGAACGCCTTCAGCGTCATGTCGTTGTCCTCCTGCGCCGTGACCATCAGGCGCGCGGTCTCGGAGGCGGCCGACTCCATCACGCTGCGGGTGTAGAGCATGCACACCGGCTGCAGCGCCAACAGCAACAGCACCAGAAACGTCGGCAGCAGGAAGGCGGCCTCGACGGTCGCCTGCGCCGACCGCTCGCGCGCAAGCTCAGTACAGCAAGATGTCCAAGACGCCGAGCGGGTCGAGGCCGTGCGAGGCCGCATCCTCGACCAAACGGGCGAACAGGCCCTGCTCGCCCGCTTTCCAGATGGCCGCCAGACCCAGCACGATCGCGAGCAGCATGCAGAACACCAATGCGTACTCGAGGGTCCCCTGGGCCCGCTGCTCCCCTGCGGCGCGCACGGCGAGACGCCGGATTTCGCGAACTCCGCGGTCGATTGCCCCCATCTCCTCATCCCGCCCTCCTAGCTATCCGGTATCTCCGCCCGCAGGCGGACGATATGCACATCCGTCTCGCTTCGCTCCTCGTTGGACGCCAGATACACCATGTCGACCCACTCCCGGCCGCCCTGGACCAGCGCCACCCAGACGTTCCCCGCGAGGTCGAGGTATCCGCTGCTCATGAGCTCGGCCTCGGGAAGCTCCGCATAGGCGTACAGCACATCCTGCGCGGGCCCGACCAGATCGCGCTGCTCGGACCATTGCACCGCCGCGCCCTGGGCTCCCTTTTCGGCACCGGCGCCAAGATCGGATATGAACGAATCGACGGATGACTCGACGGCCTTCTCCATCACGACCTCCGCCCGCTCGAACATCCGCTCGACATCGGAATCGACCGTCTCGACGGCACTCCGCTCGTCTGAGACGTCCTCAGCCCGCTGCCCGGTCGCTTCAGACGAGGAGGGCGCGACGATATCCGCCACGCCCTGAGTCCACCACAGCGCCCCAAGCGCCACGGCAAGGCATGCGGCCGGCAGCGCGAAAAGCGCCCACCGCATGCGACGAGGCCCGACGCCCCTATCCGACCGCACCGGTCGCTCTCGTGACGCCGTCCTCGATCGCCGTCCACATGTCGCCGATCATGGGGCCGACCGCCGTTATCGCAGCGATGGCCACGACCACCAGCACCGCGACCAAGATCGCGTACTCCATGGTGCCCTGCGCCCGCTCCTCGCGAAACAGCGTCCCGACCTCGGCCGCCTGCGCCCGCACGCATCCGATCAGCTTCGTCATCCGTTCCATATGAACCCTCCTTACCTCATGCCGCCCCGCTCGATGCGATGAGCGGCCCCACGATAGACAGCAGCAGCGCCGGCAAGATGAGCACGCCGGTGGGGATCAGCATCTTGACCGGAGCCCGCTCGATCTCGCGCTCCACGGCCGCACGGTGTGCCGCGCGCATCTCGTGCCCCTGCCGTGCCAGCGTGTCGGCAAGCGGCGCCCCCAACGCATGGGCCTGCCCGACCGACACCGCAAACGACTCGAGCTGCCGCACCTCGACGTCGCGCGCCACGGCCATGAGGCCCTCCTCCCTCGTCTCCATGCCCATCTGCCAGCCCAGGCGGGCGCGCGCCATACGCGACGCGAGCGCGTCGCGGCTGTGCTCGCAATACATTCCCAGCGCGGCATCGAACGACAACCCCGCGGACAGCCCGAGCCTGATCACGTCGACCATCTCGGATACCTGCCCCAGCGTCACCGTCGCACCCGCCGCCTTTCCTCTGCGCGCCGCACGCAGCGCGTCCACGCGCGCGGCGCCCGCCCGCATCGACCCCAACAGCTTCCGCCCATCCAGCTCCAGCACGAACCACGCGCAGAGCGCAACCGACAAACCGACAGCTCCCACCCATAGAACCTGTTGCATACCGACCCCCTCTCACAGCTCGACCTTCATGATCTTGCGGATTACGACAAGCGCCGCCACGTTGAGCACCAGCGCCAACGCAACCGATGCCGCACCGATCGGCATCGCCAAGCCGGCGCGGAAATCCTGGGAGATCAGCGAGAGCACCGCCAGCATCCCGACCGGCATGCAGGCGACCAGCCGTGCCGACAGACGTGCCTGCGACGTCTTGACGTCCAGCATCCGGCGCAGCTCGATGCGCGCGCTGACCATACGCGTCGCCTCTGCGAGCAAATCCTTCAGCGGGGCTCCCGTTCTCTGGGAGACCTTGAGGGCGAGCACTACCAAGTCGAGCCCCGGGGCGCGCAGGCGCGTCAGCATGGCGTCGAGCGCATCCACCGCCGAGATCCCGCAATCCACCGCGAACGAGACGCGCATGAACTCCGAGCGGACGGGCTCCTCGGCATGACTCCCCACGTAGCGCATGGCCTGCGACAGGGAGTGACCCGACCCCAGCGATATGGCGAGCGCCCCGAACGCCTCGGGCATCGCCTCCTCCAGACGGCCCGCCTCGCGATGGGCCCTGCGCGATGACAGCACCACCAGGACCACCGAGGGCAGCGCCAACCCGATCGGCAGCGCCGGCAGCGCATGCGCCACCACCGATACGACCACGCCGGACACCGCGCTCATCATCACGACCAGCCCCAGAAGCGTCGCGTCGTCCGCGCTCCCAAGCGGACGCGTCCGGCCCCACGCCGCAAAGCGCAGCTCGCCCAACGCGCGCGCAACGGGCGCTGCGGGGACGCTCCTGCCGCCCAGCAGCGCCGACCCCAGGCGTCGGGCCATCCCGCATAAGGATTCGAGCGGCGTGGCGGCCGCCTGGGGCACATAGGGGGTGGCGGCACTCGCACCTGCCGGCACCAGCGCCATGCCCGTGCTCACCATGGCGAGCGCGCCTACGCAGCAGGACACAAGGACCTCCATCGCTCCACCTCCTCCCTGCTCAACAAACCCGACCGCAACCCCTCCTCGATAAACGGCGGCTCGCATACGAGCTCCCACGTCCGCGTCGCCGCATCGAAGGCCACGTACTCGGTCAGCTCCACGCCGCCGCCCTCCGCGCGCGACACGCCGGCAAACGAGGAGACGTAGCGCCGCCCGCCCGGCAGGCGCGCCGACATGACGATGCCGTCGAGGGCCATCGCGATCTGCTCTTCGATCAGGTCCCCCGGCAGGTCGATGCCGTAGCGCGCCAGAAGCGTCAGGCGCACGATCGCCTCGCGGGCGGAGCCCGCGTGCAGCGTCGTCAGCGAGCCGTCGTGGCCCGTGCTCATGGCCTGCAGCATGTCGATGCACTCGGCGCCGCGCACCTCTCCGACCACGATGCGGTCGGGCCTCATGCGCAGCGCGTTGGTCACCAGGTCGCGGATGCTCACCGCGCCCTCGCCCTCGATCGACGCCTCGCGCGCTTCCAGACGGACCACATGCGGGTGCCGCGAGAACTTGAGCTCGGCGGAATCCTCGATGGTCACGATGCGCTCCCCGAGGCCGATCTCGCACGACAGCGCGTTGAGCAACATGGTCTTGCCCGAGCCGGTACCCCCTGCCACCGCCAGATCCTGCCTGAGCGACACCGCGCACGACAGCAGCCTTGCGTACCAGTCGGGCAGCGAACCCATCTCGACGAGCTGAGCCAGCGAGCTGATGCGGTCCGAGAACTTGCGGATCGTCAGCGTCGGACCGTCGATGGCGATGGGAGGGATGACCGCGTTCACGCGGTAGCCGCTCGGCAGGCGGGCGTTCACCAGCGGGCTGCGCTCGTCCACGCGCCTGCCGAGCGGCGAGATGATGCGATCGATGATGATGCGGATCTGCTCGTCGTTCTCGAACACGTCGGGCATGGGGTGCAGCGTTCCGCCGCGCTCGAAAAACGCCGACGTGCAGCCGTTCACCATGATCTCGGTCACGCTCTCGTCGTCGAGCAGCGGCTGCAGGGGGCCGAGCCCCACCACGTCGTCAAGCACCTCGTTGATGATGCGCGCGCGGTCCGCCGCGTCGACCTCCGCCGTCTCGCTCGTGTTGAGCACCGCCTCGATCACCGGCCGAAGCTCCTCGCGCGACCGCGCGGCATCCGCCGCGTTGGCCATGCGCGCGACCTCGGCAAAGCCCATGCGCTCCATCATCTCGCGCTTAACCGTTCGCTTGACCTCGCGCAGGCGCTCGTCCATCAGGCCTTCCAGGCCCTCGACGCCCTCGTCGTCGAAGCGCTCCGCGCGCCTCACGCGCTCGAGAACGCTCATTGCCCCGCCCCTTCCTCATGCTTCCAGGGCAGTTTGATGCGAGAGCGCGAGCCGTTCTGCGCACCGAGCGCCTGCTGCTGGCCCTCCCAGCCCTCCAAGGGGCAGCCGAGCTCCTTGAGCAGGCCGTAGGTCGTCGTCTGCACGTCGCGGGTAAATGGGTTCGAGGTGGCCATGAGGTCGCCGAGCTTGCCGAACGACAGCAGGTCGTGCACCGTCTGGCCCCCATCGGAAATGCGCGCACGCGAGCGCAGGGCGACCGCCATCTCAAAGCGCATGGCGCGCTCCTCGTCGCAGCCGGGAGCTCCGAACCGATTGAACAGGCATGTCATGCGCGTCTTGGGCACCCCGATGCGCGTGGCCAGGGCGACGGCGCGCACCGTGGAGGTCTCCGCCGAGACGCTGCCGCTCCCCACCACCAGGCAGCGGTTGCAGCTCGACACGGCCGACGCCACCGCATCTCCCCAGAATACCGACGTGTCGGCGAAGATCACATCGGCCTCATGGCGCAGCACGCCGATCAGCTCCTCGACGGGAGCCGCCATGAGCTCCGCGTACTCGGGGGCAAAGCACGGCCCCCACAGGGTGAGTCCCGGGGCGATCCGCATCGCCGTCGCCTCGATCATCTCCTGGGAGCACATCGGCTTGCCGTCGGCATCGACCAGTCGCCCCAGGTCGCACACCCGCTCGACCCCCATGAGGTTGTGCAGGTTTCCAAACATCAGATCAAGATCGACGACCGCCGCGCGCAACCCCATCTGCGCAGCCTGCCACGCCATGGCCGAAACAACCGTCGTCTTTCCGCACCCACCCAAACCGGAGATGGCGACCACCAACGGTGCGCCGCCGACCTCCGCCCCGCCAGTTCTTGGCGAAAACGTCACCGCGTCCGGCGCCGGTCGCGACGCCGTCGCATCCTCCCCGGGCTCCGCGGCACCGCCATCTGCAGGCTTGGGCTCGCAGGCATCTCGCGCAACGGGCTTTCCGCCCCCATCGGCCCGGTCGGGCGCGTCCGACGCCGTCGGTCCGGCCGAGACGGATCGCGCATCCGCACCTTCCGTCTTCTTGTCATCGGAATCACCCGGCGTCCGCGCATACGCGTCTTCTCCGATATCCTCGCGCGCAGGCTCGGCACGCTCCCACGGCGGAACTTCGAGCTCGAGGTCATCGCCGCTTGCACGCTCCGGCCGCAGAACTGACTCGGGACCCTCTCCCGCACACGCCCTTTCGCCGTCGCCGTCAACACACACGTCTCCAACAGCGATGACCTCGGTTGCTCCTGCAAAAAAGAGGCGGGCGATAAGCCCCGCATCCGCCTCGTCGACAAACGCCAGAACGGTCTCGGCGCACTCCAGGCGCACCAGGTTCTCGATAGCGCCCTCGGCGTCCTCGCCATCATGCACGCAGACCGCCGCACCGGCGGCGATCCCCGCCATGACCTGCGCCACCGCGAGCAGACTCGCCGCATCATCGACGCGCAGCAGCCGTGCGCCCGCATCGCGCGCCTCGATCTCGTGCCGAACCCGGGGCGCCTCGCTCCCGTTGCAGCACGCCAGCCACATCGATCCCATCAAGCATCACCACGCTTCTCTTCCACGGAGACCCCCTCGTCTTCAGACGAACCGGCAGAGCCCCCATCCTTACTTTCTTCACGGTGCGCATCCTCATCAGCCTGATTCGAGGACGCCTCACTGACCGCATCGCCACCAGATGCCCGCTCGGTATCGCCCGCATCGGTTGCCGCCGAATCGTCCTCGTCAGCGGCGTCGTCCGATACGCCACCGTCCCGTCCGGGAGCGACCAGCGTGATCTGGCCGGCGGACATCGCCGCGAGCACCTCGGACACCCGCCCGGGATCGACCGCCAGCGTCACCCAGCTCAGATCGCCGCCGCCCTGGGCGAGCGCGCTTGTGTCCAGCACGCGCGCCGACAGCAGGCGGTCGGCGATCTCGGCGTCGGACACGTACACATCCACCGTGTCGCCGCGCGCGAGCGATCCGCCCACCGCATGCTGCGGATCGCTCGCCACGCACACCGCGACCTTGTCGGCAGGGATCTCCAGCGAGCCGGATTGCGTCTCGAAATAGACCGGTGAGAGTACTGCCCGCTCGGGGATGTGCGAGGTCGCGACGCGACCGGCGACATCGCCCAGAGAAGTCATGGCCTCGGGAGGCAGCAGGCTGGTCACCCACTCCTCGACGACCACGTTCCCCTCGTCGATCATGTCGCCCGGTTCGATGTCGCGCGAGGCCACACAAACGGCCACGAGCTCGCCGCCATAGCGCGCGAGGGCCTCCTGCTGCGCAGCCTGCGCCTCCTGTCGCACCGACGAGGCGTAGGCCAGCGCTACGACAGCCGCCGCGATTCCCGTAACCACGCTGATCGCGAGCCTGACACTGCGTTTCACGAAGCGCTCCCCTCATCGGCACCTGCTGGGTATCCGCCACGCGCATCGCCTGTTCGGTCCTGCCGTGCGGAACGATTCAATTGTCCGAGGGGATCGAAGGGTCATCTGAATCGAAAAAAGAAAGTCCCTCGCCATCTGACGAGGGACTTTCCCATATCAAACAGACGTGTTAGATGTCCGTAAGCAATGGGTCATTTGGGGACGGGTTCGTTCCAACCCATCGGCGGCTTGCGCTGCCGCCGATGGGTTGGAACGAACCCATCCCCAAATGACCCATTCATTGGTCGGTATTTCCCTAGAGCTTGATGTCGGGGTCGAGGCTCTGCGCGCTGACGCGCATCTCGGATGCGAGCGCGAGGAAGGCCTCGAGGCGGATGCCGTCGATGTCGCCGGCCTGCTGGGCCTCGCGCACGGCGCAGCCCGGTTCATGCGTATGCGTGCAGTCGTTGAACCGGCACGCGCGAGCCGCCACGACGATCTCGGGGAACGCGCGGGCAAGGCCGCGTTCATGCCCAACCAGCGGAAGGCTGCGCAAGCCGGGCGCATCGGTCATCACGCCGCAGGGTTCGGGCAGCGCCACCATCACGCGCGCGACGGTGGTATGGCGTCCCGCATCGTCGCGCTCGCGCACCTCGCCCGTAGCCATGGCCTCGTGCCCGAGCAGCGCGTTGAGCAGCGTCGACTTGCCCGCACCCGATTCGCCCAGGATCATGGCGCAGGTGCCGTGCGGCACGCAGAGACGAATCTCGTCCAGGCCCGTCCCCTCCATCGAGGACGTGACGATGACCCGCACCTCGGATCCAACAAGACGCCTCGTATCGGCCAAGATGGATGAGAGCTCGTCCGCGTCGCAGCGATCGGCCTTGGTGAAGACGACCACCGGATCGGCGCCGCAATCGTAGGCGAGCACAAGGGAGCGGGCGATACGATCGCGGACGAGCGCCGAGGTGTCGCGGGAGGCGCCGAGCGGTTGCACGATGAAGATCGTATCGACGTTGGCGGCGAGCACCTGCCTCTCACCGCGGTTTTTGCCCCGCCAGCGCTCGAATGAGGTCCTGCGCGGGAGCACGCGCTCGATCACGCCCATATCGTGGCCGGGGGCCAGCCGAACCGTCACGACGTCGCCGACCGCAGGAAGCAGGCGCTCCCCCTCGGAGCGCCCCTTGGCGAAGCTCACCGCGTGCTCGGCGCGGAACACGCGCTCTGCGGTCGCGACGAGCGGGAACCCGCGGTCGAGGCGCACGACGCATCCCATGTGCATCTCGGAGGCCGCCTGCGCATCCGTCGCCGCGAGCGCAGCGCAGAACGACTCGTGCGCGGCCCGCTGCGCATCGTCGATATGCATGTCGGCGAAGGTGGGCACATCGTGCAACGCATCGACCTGCGGCAGCGTCGCCATCATGGCAGCCGTGTCGACGGGCGTTGCATGCGACCGGCGCTTGCCCTTTGCCTTGTTCTTGCCCATAGGAGCCCCTCCGCTCGAAAGACGACATCGCCCAGTGTAACGCAAGGGAAGCACTGATTAACTGCGTTCGCGCCGGGCTGCCGCGCCTACCCATGGGGACGGGCGCGTGAGCATCACTCCTGCCGCCCAGGCACCCATGTGGGCGGACCTATGAGCGTTCCCCGCCTGCTCAGTGGAGCCTCCACTCACGGTCCGTTGGCGGACGCTTTGATGTGATCGTAGGCTAAACACGCGGACCTGCAGAACGCAAAAAGGCGGGCGGCTTCAGCCTTTTCGCCATGAAAGGAGGAAAAGTGGCAAAAAAGCTGAGGTCCGCCCGCCTCAGGGGAGAGAAAGCAGGTTCTGGGAGACGCCTTGTCTCGCTGCCTCTATGGTAGGAGCTTTATCGTGCTTCTTCGTGTCCTTACGGTGTGCACGTGTCCTTGCGGTGTTCTTGATTCCCGTATCCGATCATGGTTCAGACTATAGGCGGGCGACACGCCCCGTCCCATGGTCTGCAAACCATCTTTATGCACCCGTGGAATGTTCCCTCATGCGACTCAACGGTGTCCTACGCACGCTGAAGCTCCTGCGGACCCGGGTCGTATTCGCGAATCTGACGCACGCGCTCGCGCAGGAAGTCTCCCCAAACCGTCGTATCCCGATAGGGCTGGCCCTTATCCGTATAGGTTCCCGCGCGATCCATGATCTCGATCTGGTTGGGGTGGCTCGGCAGCGCGATATCGACCGGAATGTCAGCGATGCGCTCGGCATCGTCGATGAAGCGCGTGCGCAGCGCCGGGGTGAGGTAGGCGCTTGTCCGGTAATAGTCGTCGTTCATGGTGTTCGCGCCCACGCCGCCATGCATGGCGACGGTATACCGCTCGCCGTTCGCGGGGTTTTCGACTTCCCAGAAAAACGACGTGCAACCGCAGGTGTGGCCAGGCGTCAGCAGCGTGCGCACCGATATGTCCCCCAGATCGACGGGATGCTCGTCCGAGAAGTAGCCGTCAACCTCAAACGGCTGCGCATGCAGGCGCGCATCGAGATGCGTCGTCTCCTCGGGGCAGGCGCGCATGAACTCGGTGTCCTCGCGGCTCATGAGGACCTTGGCACCCGTGAGATGCGCCAGCATGCCGGCCGCGCCGCAATGGTCGACATGCACGTGGGAGATGAGGATGAGCTTGATATCGGAGAGCTGGTATCCCAGCTTGTGGACCGAGTCGATCAGCAAAGGACAGGTCTCCGACACCGCCGTGTCGATCAGGATGCATCCCGCGCCCGTATCGATGAGATAGCAGCCGACCCAGCGCTGACCGGCTACATAGTACGTACGCGGGGCAACCTGGAACGGCTCGACCGCAAGCTCCCATGGACGCTCGGATGCACAGGCGAACACGCCCGGAATCGGCGGCGTGCAACGAAACGGCATAGGGCCCTCCCCCTCATAAGCAGGCGGAACATGCCGCCTGCTGCCTTAAGAAAAAACCGGGCGCCCCGATGCGGGGCGCCCGGCAGACGGCAAAGACGTCTTGATCGACACTTAGCCCTGGAGCTTCATGTCGTTGACCATCTCGTACCACTCGGCGATACCGGAGTGGTCGTCCTTCTCGTGGCCATGAGCCTTGAGGGACTGCATGATCTCCATCGCGAGTGAGGAGAACGGCACGGAGACGTTCACGCCGTGAGAGGTGTCCATGACGTTCTGCAGGTCCTTGATGTGGAGCTCGATGCGGAAGCCAGGGGTGAAGTCGCCGTCGAAGATCTTCTGGGACTTCTGATCCATGACCGTGGAGCCGGCCAGACCGGAGCGGATGGCCTGGTAGACGCGGGAAGGATCGACACCGGCCTTCTTGGCGAGGGAGTAGGCCTCGGCGACACCGGCGATGTTGATGGCGACGATCATCTGGTTGGCGAGCTTGGTGATGTTACCAGCGCCGACCTCGCCCACGAGGGTGACCGTGGAGGACATGGTCTTGAGCAGGTCCTCGTACTTGGCGAAGACCTCCTCCTTGCCGCCGACCATGACGGCGATGGTGCCGTCGATGGCCTTGGGCTCGCCGCCGGAGACGGGGGCGTCCAGGAAGTCGACGCCGATCTCCTCGAGGCGCTTAGCGAAGTCGCGGCTCGCCAGCGGAGCGATGGAGCTCATGTCGATGACGCACTTGCCAGCGGAAAGACCCTCGGCGATGCCGTTCTCGTTGAAGAGCGCGGCCTCGACGTGCGGGGAGTTGGGGAGCATGGTGATGATGACGTCGGACTTCTCAGCGACCTCCTTGCCGCTTGCGCAGGCAACGCCGCCGAGCTCGACGAGGTCGTTCGCGCGCTCGATGTTGAAGTCGAACGCATAGACCGTGTGACCAGCCTTCTGGACGTTGATGGACATGGGCTTGCCCATGATACCCAGACCGACAAATCCTACATTCATACTGCTGTCCTTTCTTTTCATTACAACAGCCTGCCTATGTTCACGCCCGCAAAACGCGGGCGGGAACCCCAAAGGGATTCAGAGAGCCTGCAGCACCCGTTATGCTGCAGAAAAGATCGCGGACGCTTCCTGGGACTCGTGCTCGGCGCGGAGTTTGGATCCCAGCAGCAGCGCGCGAATGGCGTTCTCGCCCGCAATCGGCACGAGCGTATCGGCGTGCGCGATGCTCTCGGCGAGCGTGATCGGGCCCGTGGCGATGGAGAGCACCAGGTCGATGCCCTCGTCATATACGGTACCCAAATCGTCGGCACGTCCGCCGACGACCGCGACCACCGGGATGCCGTGGCGCTTGGCGCGCTTGGCCACACCTATGGGTGCCTTGCCAAACGCCGATTGGGAGTCCATGCGGCCCTCGCCCGTGATCACCAAATCAACACCGTCCATAGCGTCCTCGAGCCCGATGAGATCGAGCAGCGTCTCGATGCCGCGCTGGATGCGCGCTCCGCAGAACGCGACGAGCGCCGCCCCGAGGCCGCCGGCAGCGCCCGAACCGGGCACCGCGTCAACCGCACGGCCGACCGTGGCGTTCATGATCTCGGCATAGCGGGCCATCCACGCATCGAAGTGAGTCGTCTGATCGGCGGGGATGCCCTTCTGCGGACCGAACACGCACACGGCGCCATCCGGGCCCGTCAGCGGGCTCGTCACGTCCGTCAGGGCGATGACCTCGACGCCGTCGAGCTTATCGGTCATCTGGGAGCAATCGATCGACGCGAGCTCGCCCAGCCCGACCAGACCGCAAGGAATGTCCTCGCCGTCCGCGTTCAAAAAGCGAATGCCGAGCGCCTTGGCCATGCCGGCGCCGCCGTCGCTTGTAGCCGAACCGCCCAAACCGATATAGATACGCTTGGCTCCATGGTCGATGGCATCCAGCATGACCTGCCCGACGCCCCAAGTGGAAGCGCGCAGGGCGTTGTCGCTGTTCTGCTCGATGAGCGTGATACCGCTCGCCTCAGCCATCTCCAGAATCGCGGTGTCCTCGCCGATGAAGCCGTAGTGGGCGCACACGGTGTCGCCCAGCGGTCCGGAGACCTCGACCTCGCGCATCTCGCCGCCCACGCCGGAGACGATGGCCTCGACCGTGCCCTCGCCGCCGTCGGCGATGGCGAACTTGCGGACCTCGCAGTCGGGAACGACGCGATGGATGCCCTGCTCGAGCAGATCGGCGATGCCGAGGCTCGAAACGGATCCCTTGAACGAGTCAGACGCGATCAGAACGGATAGCTTGTCCATGGAAACCTCCTCTCGAAAGTTGAAGCTGTGCTTGAGCCTATGTACCGGCCAAAGCGGCCGCAGGAACATCAAAATGCGCGGGGCGCCATATAGGCAGGGACACGCCCCGCGCTAGATGAGGAAGGCCGGTCGCCCAAGGCGACCGGCAAGGAAAAGGGGGAGCTAGTCGAGGTAGCCACCGGCGCGCATGGCCGCCTTCATGCCCTCGAGCACAGCGCCGTCGGCGGGCTCGGTGGGCAGCACGGACGGACCGGCGTTCATGCCCATGAGGTTGGCCATGTCCTTGGTGGCAGCCGGGAAGCTGGCGGCGTCCTGGGACAGACGGATCGGGTTGAGCTTGGTCTGGTTCTCAAGGGCGCCCTTGTAGTCGCCCTCCACGAACTTGTCGTAGATGCCGCAGACCAGCTCGGGGTACATGTTGGACGTGGAGCACACCGCGCCCACGGCGCCGCAGCACAGAGCCGGGAACACGACGGTGTCCTTGCCGGCGAAGACAGCGAAGTCGATGTCGTCGGTCAGGCGGATGAGCTCCTGGAGGTTCGTGATGTCGCCCGAGGAGTCCTTGATGCCCACGATGTTCTCGCAGTCATGCGCGATGCGGGAGATGGTGTTGCGCGTCATGGCGTAACCGGCGCGACCGGGGTTGCTGTAGATGAGCACCATCGTGTCGGGGATGGCGTCGGCAACCGCCTTGAAGTGGTGGTAGTTGGCCTCCTCGGTGGGATGGATGAACATCGGGGTGAGCACGGAGACCGCGTCGACGTTCAGCTCGGCGGCGCGCTTGGCGAGCGCGACGGCCTTGGAGGTGCGGATGTGGCCGACACCGAAGAACACCGGCACGCGACCGGCGGCGCGCTCGACGATGGCGCGGGTGGCCTCGATCATCTCGTCGTCGTCGAACATGTAGAACTCGGAGTTGGATCCGAACGCCAGGATGCCGTCGACACCGTGCTCGATGACGTAGTCGACCTGATCGCACAGGCGCGCGATATCGATCTTGCCGTCATAGGCATCGGTAACCGGGGTGATGATGGGGACGACGATGCCCTTAAGGCGCTCGACATCGAACTTACTTGCCATTCGTGCTCCAATCTCGGGCACTTACCGAAAAAATGACGGTTCGTGCTTGACACATCTAGTTATATGGGATATTCGCCTCCCGAACTATGGTATACGCGACGAGAGGCACAGGGCGCCGGCACCGGAACCGTGTTCCGCGTACCAGTTTGGCGCGCCGCGCGGCGCCGGCGCCCCGAGCGGCTAGCGAACCAGGCAGGGGCGCTTGCCGTCGAACTTCCAGCCGGGGATGAGGTACTGCATGGCGATGGCGTCGTTGCGCGTACCGAGGTCATTCTCGACGTAGAGCTGATGCGCCTTCTCGAGCGCGTCGCGATCGATCTCGATGCCGAGGCCGGGCACGTCGTAGGGCACCGCGATCTCGCCGCCCTCGATCTTGGGCGGGTTCTTGGTGAGGAACTGGCCGTCCTGCCAGATCCAGTGCGTATCGCAGGCGTTGTAGAAGCCGGGCGCGGCGGCGGCGCAGTGGGCGACCATCGCGAGCGAGATGTCGAAGTGGTTGTTGGAGTGGACGCCCCAGGTGAGGTCCATGTCGTGGCAGAGCTGCGCGACGCGGGCAGCGCCCTGCATGGTCCAGAAGTGCGGGTCGGCCAGCGGGATGGACACGGAGTCGAGACGGATGGCGGCCTTCATCTCGCGCCAGTCGGTCGCGACCATGTTGGTCGCGGTGGGCAGGCCGGTCAGACGATGGAACTCGGCCATGGTCTCACGCGCGGAGAAGCGGCCTTCCGCACCGCAGGGATCCTCGCAGTAGGTCAGGATGCCGACCATGTCCTTGCAGTTCTCGACGGCCTCGGCGAGCGACCAGGCGCCGTTGGGGTCGAGGTCGATGCGGGCGTTCGGGAACTCCTTCTTGAGGGCGCGGATGGCCTCGAGCTCCTCGGGGCAGGAGAAGACGCCGCCCTTGAGCTTCCAGTCCTTGAAGCCGTAGCGCTCGTAGGCTGCCTTGGCGAGCTCGACGATGGCCTCGGGCGTGAGGGCCTCGTCGCGGCGGATGCGGCCCCAGGCGTCGGAATCGTCGTCGTCATGGATGTAGGGCAGGTCGGTCTTGTTGCGGTCGCCCACATAGAACAGGTAGCCGAGGAAGCGCACGGAGTCGCGGACCTGGCCGTCGCCGAGCAGGGAGGCCACGGGCACGTTCAGGTGCTTGCCGAGGATGTCGAGCAGCGCGGTCTCGATGGCGGTCTGGACGTGCACGGTGGTGCGCAGGTCGAACGTCTGGTCACCGCGTCCGCCGGCGTCGAGCGAGGCGTACTTGTCGTGGATGGACTTGACGATGTTCTTGTACTGACCGATGGGCTGGCCGATGACCAGGTCGTCGATCTCGTTCAGGACCTCGGTGATCTTGGTGGAGCCGGGGACCTCGGAGATACCCTCGACACCCTCGGAGTCGGTCAGGATCACGATGTTGCGCGTGAAGTACGGACCATGGGCGCCAGAGAGGTTCAGCAGCATGCTGTCGTAGCCGGCAACGGGATAGACTTCGATTTTCTCAATTGTGGGTACCATAAGGACTCCTCCTGTTCGGCGACCGGGATCACTGCCGGTCGAGATGATGGTTCTAAATCTACCGTCCTGGTGCAGGCGCTCCCATATTCGATAGGACATAAGCCGCAGATGCAGCGCGACACAAGATGTTCTGCGTACTATTCTAGCAGGTCATCAGGGGTAAAATTGCCCATCGGGAGCGGGCGCGACACGTCTTTGGGAACAGAGGCGGGACCGTTCGCGGAAAAATGCGGCCCCTCCCCGATTGGGTCGCCCCGCGCCGCCTGGACGACGCGGGACGACCGTTTCCGCATGCGTGCTAGCGCACCATGGCCGGACGATGCGGGTCGTAGGTCCAGCCGGGGATGAGCGCGTTCATGCCGCGCGCGTCATCGCGCGTGCCGCAGCCGTTGTCCACATAGAGCTTGTGGGCGGCGTCCAGCTTGGCGCGGTCGAGATCGATGCCCAGGCCGATGCTGTCGCGCGGCACCGTGAGGCAGCCGTCGTGGAACTGCGGGGCCGTCTTGCCCAGATGCTGGCCGTCCTGCCACATGTAATGCGTATCGCAGGCGTTCACGAAGCCAGGCGCCGCGGCGGCAGCGTGCGCGACCATCATGAGCGAGATGTCGAAGTGGTTGTTGGAGTGGACGCCCCAGGTGAGGTCCATCTCATGGCAGAGCTGCGCCACGCGCACGCATCCCTGCATGGTCCAGAAGTGCGGGTCTGCCAGCGGGATCGTGACGGAGTCCAGGCGGATGGCCGCCTTCATCTCGCGCCAGTCGGTGTCGATCATGTTGGTGGCCGTGGGCAGGCCCGTCTGACGATGGAACTCGGCCATGGTCTCGCGACCGGAGAAGCGGCCTTCCGCACCGCAGGGATCCTCGCAGTAGGTCAGCACGCCCACCAGGTCGCGGCAGACCTCGACGGACTCGGCGAGCGACCAGGCGCCGTTGGGGTCGATGGTGATGCGGGCCTCGGGGAAGCGCTCCTTCAGGGCGCGGATGGCGCGGATCTCCTCGCGCGCAGGGAACACGCCGCCCTTGAGCTTGAAGTCATGGAACCCGAAGCGCTCGGCTGCAGCCTCGGCCTGGTGCACGATGGCCTCGGGCGTGAGCGCCGGGTCGCGGCGGATGCGGCCCCACTCGTCGGAGTCGTCATCGTCGTGCAGGTACGGGCCGCCCACGACGTTGCGGTCTGCGACATAGAACAGGTATCCGAGGAAGCGCACGTCCTCGCGCACCTGGCCGTCACCGAGCAGCGCGGCGACGGGCACCTCGAGATGCTTGGCCAACAGATCGAGCATCGGGGTCTCGATGCCGGTGATGACGTTGGTGACCTTGGAGAAGATCTGGGCGTGCGCCGTCTGGGCCCCGCCGGCGGCGGCAGCGGCGGCCATGTTGGCGCTCAGGAACTCCTGGGCCTCGAGCAGCGTCTGCTTGAAGCGGCCGAGTGGCTTGCCCTCGACAAGCGGGATCAGGCTCTCGAGACGCTTAGTGATCACCTCGCCGCCGGGGACCTCGCCCACGCCGGTGTAGCCGGCCGAGTCGGTCAGCACCACGATGTTGCGCGTGAAGAACGGCTCGTGCACGCCGGCGAGGTTCAGAAGCGGGCTGTCATAGCCTGCGACCGGCACGACCTCCATTCGTTCGATCTTGACGTCCATGCGATACTCCTTTCCTTGCAGAAGGACCCGGCGCGGCCAAACACCCTCCCGCGCCCGCCTTCCGCGAAACAAAAAGGGCCCGATCTCGATGACTCGAAACCGGACCCTCCCAACTCATGTCGATGGTTGACTACACGATACCAATCGATGCCAAGAAGACGCAGAAGAACGAGTTGATGAACGGGAAGATAGCTCCCAGGATGAACTCGTGGATGTAGCCGCGCTTGTAGTCGAGGTTGGTGTAGTTCAGGCGGTTGATGGCCGAGCCGTTGTAGGGCATGGAGTCCAGGCCGTAGCAGGACACGGCGACAACACGGTGCACGACGTCGGGGTTGATGCCCATGTCGACGAAGCGCTGAGCGAACAGGTTCAGGGCGATGGCCTCGCCGCCGGAGGCGGAGCCGGTGATGCCGGCAACGAGGTTGGTGGCCAGGCAGAGCTGGATGAGCGGGGTGCCCGGGATGGCGTTCAGGTTGTCGACGACGTACTGGAAGCCGGGGGCGAGCTCAACGGCAGCGCCGAAGCCGACGACCGCGGAGACGTTCATGATGGACTTCATCGTGGAGGTGCAGCCGGCGCCAAGCGTCTTGCCGATGTTCTGGAACTTGTTGAAGTACAGGGCATAGCAGACCAGGCAGCCGATGGTCAGCGAGATCCACGGATCGTAGTCGACGAGGATGACGTTCATGCAGACCAGCAGCACGATGGAGGGCAGCAGGGCCTTGATGAACTCCCAGTTGGTGCAGGTGTCGCCCAGGATGGAGGTGTCGAGCTCGCTGGAGTTCTCCTCCATGAGCTTACCGGTGGGCAGGTAGCCCTCGCCGCGACGCTCGTTGCGACGCAGGACGAACCAGATGTACCAGGCGCCGAACACGATGCAGGTGAGCGTGGTGACGATGGCCAGGACCGGAGCCGCGGTGGCCTCGGTGCCCAGGTAGCTCATGGGCATGAGGTTCTGGACGGACGGGGAGCCCGGCAGAATAGCGGTCCACATGGAGCCGCCGTAGACGGCGACGGCGATGACGAAGTGCCAAGGAATGTCCATCTTCTTGAAGATCTCGCGGCAGATCGGCGCGATGGTGAAGATGACGACGAAGCCGGAGACGCCGCCGAAGGACAGGATGGCGGTGATGAGGGACAGGCCCATGATGACCAGGTACTTGGACATCATGTCGTTCTTGCCGCCGCCCAGACGCTGGGCGACGTCGCCGATCTTGATGGCGATCTTCTGAGCGGCACCGCAATCGCCCAACATGGCGCCCAGGATGCACGCGGGCAGGAAGAGCAAGAAGTTGCTCTGCGAGAAGCCGGCGAAGTCCTCAGAGTAGGCACCGGCCATGTTCTCCAGGATCTCTGCGGGACCCATGCTCGAGAACGCGAAGACGATGATTGCCGACACGGGGCCGACGACCAGAATAGGAAGACCCTTGATCGAAGCGATGATCAGGAAGGCCATGGCTACGAGAATGCCAATCAGACTAAGAAGTCCTGCATCCATACTCTTTCCTCCTTACAGATGCATGCGTTGGAACTAGATGTGTTCTCCCCCTCTCCTTTCTCTCCTTCAGGGTACGCAGCACACAACTCGATCGCGTCGGGCAGACTGGCAGCCGACGGCCCGCACCTCGTTGCGCCCACGTGCGCCCAAAACTAAAGCACCGATACGCTCGCTCATCCTGCTGCCTGCGGCCTGCGCGGACCGCGGAAGCGAAAGATCGGGCATATCGCCGCTCGCTTGCTTATGGAGAAATGATGAGCTAACCTGCATACCCTTTTAAGAGTCCAAATACCATCGCTTGAGCAGGTGAATTGGCCGTTTGGTGGTACAGAAAACATTTTTTAGACATTGACACACCGATAGAGTAAAGCGCGTAGAGAAAGCTGCCTTTATATGGAAAGGAGCTGGTATATGGCCGCATCGCTGTACGTCAAGATCAACGAGATCGACAACGTCGGCATCGCGCTGCACGACATCGCAGCCGGCACCGACGTGGGCGGCGGGGTCATCGCGCAAAGCGATATCCCCCAGGCGCACAAGATCGCGTTGGCCGACATCCCCAAGGGCGGCAACGTTGTCCGCTACGGCGTGGTCCTCGGTTACGCCAAGCAGGACACCCCTGCGGGCACGTGGATCAACGAGACGTCGCTCGACCTTCCCACCCCTCCCCCGCTCGACGAGATGGAATGGGGCACCAACATCGTGACCGACCTGCCCACCCCGCCGGTCACCACCTGGGAGGGCTACGCGCCCGTCGAGCCCGGCGGCTACGGCGGCACGCGCAACTACCTGGGCATCCAGACCACAGTGCAGTGCGCCGCCGGCGTGGTGAACAAGGCCGTCGAACGCATCAAGCGCGACATCCTGCCCAAGTACCCCAACGTGGACGGCGTCGTGGCGGTCAGCCATGCGTACGGATGCGGCGTCGCCATCAACGCGACGGACGCCTACATCCCCAAGCGCATCATCCGCAACATCGCCAAGCACCCCAACTTCGGCGGCGAGTTCATGCTCGTGGGCCTCGGGTGCGAGAAGTTCTCGCCCGAGATGTTCTGCGAGGACCGTCCCGAGGACAACAACCCCGACAACGTCATCATTCTTCAGGACTGCCATGGTTTTGAGGACATGATGGACAAGATCTGCGCCATGGCCGAGACCAAGCTCAAGCGCCTGAACGAGCGCCGCCGCGTCACGCTGCCGCTGTCCGACCTGCTGATCGGCGCGCAGTGCGGCGGATCGGACGCCTTCTCCGGCGTGGCTTCGAACCCCTCGATCGGCTACTGCGTCGACCTGTTGGTCGCCGGCGGCGGCACGGCCATGTTCTCCGAGGTCACCGAGGTGCGCGACGGCGTGTACCTGCTGGCCCACCGCTGCGTGGACGAGCCGACCGAGAAGAAGCTCGCAGCCGAGATGCGCTGGTACGACGAGTATCTGGACCGCGGCGGCGCCGACCGCTCCGCGAACCCCACGCCCGGCAACAAGAAGGGCGGCCTGTCCAACATCGTCGAGAAGGCCATGGGCTCGATCGCCAAGTCCGGCCGCTCCCCCATCGTCGAGGTCCTCTCGCCGGGCGAGCGCCCCACCAAGCACGGCCTCATCTACGCTGCCACCCCGGCGAGCGACCTGTGCTGCGGCCCCTGCCAGCTCGCCAGCGGCATGGGCGCCGAGCTGTTCACGACCGGTCGCGGCACCCCCTACTCGCTGGCGGCCGCACCCGTCCTCAAGGTCTGCTCGCGCAGCGAGGTCGCCGCGCAGTGGCCCGACCTCATCGACGTCAACGCCGGCCCCGTCTCGAGCGGCGAGCGCACGATCGAAGAAGTGGGCACCGAGCTGTTCTTGCTGCTGCTCGACGTGGTGAGCGGTCGCAAGAAATCGCACGCCGAAGAGCACGGCCTCGCGAACGATCTGTGCGTCTTCAATCCCGCGCCCATTACCTAATGATCTATGAAGGCATGCGTCGGGTACCATAAGGCGTGCGCCTTCAGCGCCAGATCGCATGCCATGTACGAATTCCGATGGGGGCCGTCCGCACGGAGGGCCCCCTCTCCTCATGAGGAAGCGCTATGAACCTCGATCCGCAGATTGCCGAGAGCATCGTCACCAATCTCAAGGACGTCATCAACCACGAGATCAATCTCTTCGACACCACCGGGACCATCATCGCCAGCACGGTGCGCTCGCGCATCGGCACGAGCCATGACGGCGCCCGTCTGGCGATCAAGACCAAGCAGACGGTCACCATCGACAACGAGCACGAGTTCAAGGGCGCCAAGCACGGCATCAACGTGCCCGTCGTCTTCAACGACTCCGTCGTCGCCGTCATCGGCATCACGGGCGAGCGCTCCGAGGTCGAGCCGTTCGGCGTCGTCATCAAGAAGATGACCGAGATCCTCATCCGTGAGAACTGGGACCAGGCCGTCCAGTACGACCGCCGCTCGCGCGTGCAGAACCTCGTCAACATGCTCAAGCTCAAGCATCACGACGAGGAGCTCGTCGCCTACTACGCCTCGTTTCTGCGCATCGACCTGAACCGCCCGCGCATCGTCGTAGTGGGCCGCGTCGAGACCGACGAGGTGCCCGACTACGATGCGCTGTTCGCCATGATGCACGCGCGCTTCCAGCAGCTGCAGACGAGCTTCTTCGCGTTCTCCGAGCGCGAACTGTGCCTGTTTATCGACACGCGCGACGAGCGCGCCCTGCCCGGCCTGCTCGAGGGCATCCGCGACGACGCCCACCGGCTGCTGCGCCTGCCCGTGCGCTTCGGCATCGGCATGGCAGCCGAATCGTGCTCCGACTACTGGCGCAGCTACGAGGAGGCCTGCCGCGCCCTCGAGTGGAACGAGTTCGCCCAGGAGGGGTTCACCCAGCGCTACGACAGCATGGACCTGGGCCTTGTGGTCTCCTCCATTCCGCGCGACGACGCCCAGCGCCTGGTCGACCATGTGTTCAGCGGCTTATCCGACGAGGAAGTCGACTCCTTCCAGGTCGTGTTCGAGGCCTATGCCCGCCACAACGGCAGCATCGTCCACTGCGCCGACGAGCTGTTCCTGCACAAGAACACGCTGCAGAACCGCCTGAACAAGATCGCCGACAAGACGGGCTACAACCCGCGCAAGCTCTCCGGCTTCGCCGTTTTGACCATGGCGTTCCTGCTGCGCCGCTACATCCGCCGCCAATAGAGCGCGACCGTCGAGCCCAGGCTTCGCCCTCCTGTCCCACGCGGGACAGGAGGGCTTTTTTCTGCGCCCGGAGCCTCCGCCGTGCAAATTCGGGGACGTACCTTCCGCGTGCATGTTTGCAAATTCGGGGACACCCCTTGAGCGCGCGCTTCTGCACGTTGACGGGGTATTCCCCATGTGTAAACCTCGGTCTGGCCCGTGGATACGGATGCTCCGGCGGAAGTTTTCACAAAACAGCGCGGGCTGAACATCGGAATCCTGCGGAAATGCCGAGATGGGATGGATTGAAACGCGCCTGGCCCCAACCAGCCCATCAAGGGGTGTCCCCGAATTTGCAAACATGCACCCCCAAGGTACGTCCCCAATTTGCAAAAGTGCACGCGGAAGGTACGTCCCCGAATTTGCACTTATTCGGGATGAAAAAAGGCCCCGAGGGCGATCCCTCGGGGCCTTGTCGTCAGCGGGGATGTAGGACCCAGATGATGCTAGTCGTTCTTCTCGACCGCACGCATGATGGCCTTGTAGATCTCCATGATCGGGATGATCAGGAAGGCGAGGCCGATGGCGCAGGCAAGCGCCTCGAGCGGCAGCTCCATGAAGCCGAACATCACGGCCAGCGGGTGGAACTCGACGACCACGACGGTGAGGATGAGCGCGAGCAGCGCGGCGCCCCACAGCCACTTGTTCTGCTTGGGCATGCTGAACAGCGACGCGCGGCGGCTGCGCATGTTGAAGCAGTGGAAGATCTCGACCATCGACAGGGTGATGAACGCCATGGTGACGCCCTCCTCGTCGGCGGTGCCGGCGATCATGTCGGCGATGTCGATGTAGCCCATGTCGAAGTACACGCCCACGAAGAAGCTCGCAAGCACAAGGATGGTGATGATGACGCCCTGGAACACGATGTCGATGCCCATGCCGCCGGCGAACACGCCGTCGGTGGCGTTACGCGGCTTGCGCTTCATGATGTCGCCCTCGGCCTCTTCCATACCGAGCGCGAGCGCCGGGAAGCAGTCCGTGATCAGGTTGATCCACAGCAGCTGGACGGGCTGGAAGATGGTGAAGCCCACGAGCGTCGCCACGAAGACCGAAAGCACCTCGGCGATGTTGGCGGACAGCAGGAACTGGATGACCTTGCGGATGTTGTCGTAGATACGACGGCCTTCCTCCACCGCGTTGATGATGGTGGCGAAGTTGTCGTCGGCGAGCACCATGTCGGCGACGTTCTTGGTGACGTCGGTACCGGTGATGCCCATGCCCACGCCGATGTCGGCGCGCTTGATGGACGGGGCGTCGTTCACGCCGTCGCCGGTCATGGCGACGATCTTATCGCGGCTCTTCCAGGCGTCGACGATGCGCGCCTTGTGCTCGGGCTGGACGCGCGCGTACACGCTGTACTCGGTGACCTTCTCCTTGAAGTCCTCGTCGGAGATCTTGTCGAGCTGGGAACCGGTGATGGCCTGGCTGGCGTCCTCGCAGATGCCCAGGTTCTTCGCGATGGCCACGGCGGTGTCGATGTGGTCGCCCGTGATCATGACGGGACGGATGCCGGCCTCCTTGGCCTCGGCGATGGCCGGGGCGACCTCAGGACGCTCGGGGTCGATCATGCCGGACAGGCCCACGAAGGTGAGGTCGTGCTCGAGGGCCTCGGGGCTGCAGTCGGCAGGCTGCTCGTCGTGCATGCGGACGGCGGAGGCCAGAACGCGGAGCGCCTGGTTGGCCATCTCCTTGTTGGCGGCCATGATCTTCTCGCGGCGCGCGTCGGTCATGGGCTCGACGGAGCCGTCGGCGTTCATGACCTGGGTGCAGCGGCCGAGCACCACGTCGGGGCCGCCCTTGGTGTACTGCTCGAAGGTGCCCTCGGGGGTCTTGACCACGACGGACATCATCTTGCGGCCGGAGTCGAACGGGGCCTCGCCCACGCGCGGGTACTTGGCGGCGTCGCCGCCCTCATAGAAGCCGAGCTTGGCGGCATCGTTCACGAGCGCGCACTCGGTCGGCTCGCCCACGGACTCGCCGGCCTCGGGATCCCACTTGGCGTCGGAGCACAGGGCCATGGCGCGCACGTGCAGGGCGTCGGGGCCCTCGACCTCGTGCTTGATGACGGTCATCTTGTTCTGGGTAAGCGTACCGGTCTTATCGGAGCAGATGATCTGGGTGCAGCCGAGCGTCTCGACCGCGGTCATCTTACGGATGATCGCCTGGCGCTTGGACATCTTGGTGACGCCCATGGACAGCACGATGGTGACGACGGCGACGAGGCCCTCGGGGATGGCGGCGACGGCGAGCGATACGGCGACCATGAAGGTGTCGAGGATCATCTCGGGGTTGGAGCCCAGCTCGCCACCGTGACGGATGAGGTCGACGGCGAAGATAACCACGCAGATGCCGAGCACGAGCTTGGTCAGGATGCCGGAGAGCTCGTTCAGCTTGATCTGCAGCGGCGTGAGCTCCTTCTTGGCGGTGGTCAGCGCGTCGGCGATCTTACCCATCTCGGTCTTCATGCCGGTGGCGACCACGACGGCGGTGCCGCGGCCGTACACGACGGTGGAGCCCATATAGCACATGTTCTTGCGGTCGCCCAGCGGCACGTCGTCGGTGCCCTCGGCAAGCACGATGGGATCGGTGTGCTTCTCGACCGGGACGGACTCGCCGGTGAGCGCGGCCTCCTCGATCTTCATGGATGCGCTCTCGATGATGCGGCAGTCCGCGGGCACGGAGTCGCCGGCCTCGAGCAGCACGATGTCGCCGGGGACCAGATCGGCGCTCGGCAGGTGCTCCAGCTTGCCGTCGCGGATGACCTTGGACTGGGCGGCGCTCATCTCCTGCAGCGCGGCGAGCGCCTGCTCGGACTTGGCCTCCTGGACCACGCCCAGCACGGAGTTGATGACGACGACGGTCAGGATGATGATGACGTCGGCCCACTCGGGCTCACCCTGAATGGTGCCCGTGATGGCAGAAATCGCCGCAGCGACGATAAGCATGATGACCATGGGGTCTGCCATCTGCTCGAAGAAGCGCTTCCATAGCGGAGTTTTCTCCTCTTCATCGAGCTTGTTGGGACCGAACTCGCCGAGGCGCTGCTGCGCCACGGCTGCAGTAAGGCCCGTTTCGGCGTTCGAGGACTGCGCGTTGAGCACATCCTCTGCCGAAGCCAGGTACTCTTTCTCCATACCTTTCTTCCTCCTGGGTGTCGTGCCAACCAACAGGTTGAAGCCCGATCATAATTCCCCAGGAGCGCGGGGCAAGGGCCCTTCAAGGCTGCCATGTTAGCTGGCGTCTTGCAATGAGTAGCAATAATACCCTATAACGACGGTATTAAGCCTACAGACTTGCCTTTGAAAAGGCCATGTTACAAATTGCGAGAAATATCAGCGAGAGCTGAGCGCCCATTGGTCTGCGTACCATTTGCAACGCGGCGGGGGATGCGGACCGCAGCAGACGGCGGACATACTCGACAAACCCCCTGTCGGGAGCCGAAATCCCCGCGCGGCGGCCTCGCACCCGCCCCGTTCAACCAGGGCCCGCGCCGTGCCGACGCACAAAAAACGGGAGGCCCGAAAGGGGCCTCCCGTGCACATCGGAGCGCACATGCGTGCAAAGGCTATGCGTCCTTCTCGACCGCGCGCATGATGGCCTTGTAGATCTCGACCAGCGGAATGATCAGGAAACCGAGCACGAGCGCGGTGATCATACCGCGCGGCTCGAGCGCGGTCACGCCGAAGAAGATCTCGGCCAGCGGGTCGAACTCGACCACGACGAGCGTCAGGATGAGCGCGAGGATCGCGGCGCCCCACAGCCACTTGTTCTGCTTCTTCATATGGAAGATGGAGGCACGGCGGCTGCGCATGTTGAAGCAATGGAAGATCTCGACCATGTTGAGCGTGATGAACGCCATCATGACGCCTTCCTCGTCGGCGGTGCCCGCCATCATGTTGGCGATGTCGATGGTGCCCATGTCGAAGTACACGCCGCAGAAGAAGCTCGCAAGCACCAGCACGGTGATGATCAGGCCCTGGACAACCGTATCGAGGCCCATGTGCCCGGCGAACACGCCGTCGGTGGCGTTACGCGGCTTGCGGCGCATGATGTCGCCCTCGGCCTCCTCCATGCCCAGCGCGAGCGCCGGGAAGCAGTCGGTGACGAGGTTGACCCACAGCAGCTGGATGGGCTGGAACAGCGTGAAGCCGATGATGGTCGCCGCGAACACCGAGAACACCTCGGCCAGGTTCGCGGACAGCAGGAACTGGATGACCTTGCGGATGTTGTCGTAGATGCGGCGTCCCTCTTCGCACGCGTTGATGATCGTGGCGAAGTTGTCGTCGGCGAGCACCATGTCGGCGACGTTCTTGGTGACGTCGGTGCCGGTGATGCCCATGCCGATGCCGATGTTCGCATGCTTGATGGACGGCGCGTCGTTCACGCCGTCGCCGGTCATGGCGACGATCTTGTTCTTGGACTTCCACGCCTCGACGATACGGGTCTTGTGCTCGGGCTGGACGCGCGCGTACACGCCGTACTTCTCGATCTGGGAGTCGAGCTCCGCGTCGGACATCTTGTCGATCTCGGCGCCCGTGATGGCCTGGCTGCGGTCGGCGACGATACCGAGGTTCTTGGCGATGGCCACGGCGGTGTCGATGTGGTCGCCCGTGATCATGACGGTGCGGATGCCGGCGCCATGGGCCTCCTTGATGGCCGGGGCCACCTCGGGACGCTCGGGGTCGATCATGCCGGACAGGCCGCAGAACACGAGATCATGCTCGAGTGCCTCGGCCGAGCAGTCCGTCGGCTTCTCCGCATAGGTGCGGCTCGCGAGCGCGAGCACGCGCAGGGCCTCGTCGGCCATGGCCTTGTTGGCGGCCAGCAGCTCCTCGCGGCGCGCCTCGGTCATGGGCACGATCTTGTCGCCGTCAAAGACCTGGGTGCACAGGTTCAGCACGACGTCGGGAGCGCCCTTGGTGTACTGCTCGAAGGAACCGTCGGCCTCCTGGACCACGACGGACATCATCTTGCGGCCGGAGTCGAACGGGGCCTCGCCCACACGCGGGTGCTCGATATCGAGACCCTGCATACCGGCCTTGCCTGCATCGTTCACGAGCGCGCACTCGGTCGGCTCGCCCACGGCCTCGCCGGCCTCCTCGTCCCACTTGGCATCGGAGCACAGGGCCATGCCGGCAAGCAGCTTCTCCTCGGAGGAGGCGAGCTCGTGCTTGACGACCGTCATCTTGTTCTGGGTCAGCGTGCCGGTCTTGTCGGAGCAGATGACCTGCGTGCAGCCGAGCGTCTCGACCGCGGACAGGTTGCGGATGATTGCCTGGCGCTTGGCCATCTTGGTCACGCCGATGGACAGCACGATGGTGACGACGGCCACGAGGCCCTCGGGGATGGCCGCGACGGCGAGCGACACGGCGACCATGAAGGTATCGAGCAGCATCTGCGGCTCGGAGGCGACGTTGCCGATGCCGGAGCGCAGCAGGTCGACCGCGAAGATGACCACGCAGATGACGATGACCATGATGGTCAGTATCTTCGACAGCTCGGCGAGCTTCATCTGCAGCGGCGTGAGCTCCTCTTTGGCCTCGGTCAGGGCGCCGGCGATCTTGCCCATCTCGGTCTTCATGCCGGTACCGACCACCACAGCGCGGCCGCGGCCGTAGACCACGGTGGAGCCCATGTAGCACATGTTCTTGCGGTCGCCCAGCGGCACGTCATCGACGCCCGCCTCGAGCGTGATGGCATCCGCGTGCTTCTCGACCGGGACGGACTCGCCGGTGAGCGCGGCCTCCTCGATCTTCATGGACGCGCTCTCGAGCACACGGCAGTCGGCAGGTACGGAGTCGCCGGCCTCGAGCAGCACGACGTCGCCCGGAACGAGCTCGGACGAATGCAGCATGGTCATCTTGCCGTCGCGGATGACCTTGGACTGCGCGGCGCTCATCTCCTGCAGGGCCTCGAGCGCCTCTTCGGACTTGGCCTCCTGGATCACGCCGAGCGCGGAGTTGATGATGACGACCGCCATGATGATGACGACGTCCGCCCACTCCGACTCGCCCTGGATCATGCCCGTGACCGCCGAGATGACGGCGGCGACGATAAGCATGATGACCATGGGGTCCGCCATCTGCTGGAAGAAGCGGATCCACAGCGGCGTCTTCTCCTCTTCGTCCAACTTGTTGGGACCGAACTGCGACAGGCGCTGTTGGGCCACGCTTGCCGTAAGACCGGTTTCGGCATTCGAGGCTTGGTCCTCGAGCACCTCCTCGGCCGAAGCTAAGTATTCCTTCTGCATACTTTGCTTCTCCCCTCTTGGGAACACGTGCTGGCCAGCAGATTTTGCCCGATCTTAATTCCCCGTGAGAAGGGGCAAGGGCCTCTAGAGGCTGCGTACCGGCCAGCGGCTTACAACAAACAAAAGTGTAGCGCGCTCCTACACAATTTATTCATGTTCTACGCAAACGGTCGATATTCGGCGCAGGCGCTCAGGTCGGCGACTTGTCAACCGCGTGTGGACGCCGCCACATGCGCGGCGGACCAATAAACGCACTAAATTGGTATGGAGAACCTTGTGCAAGCCCCTTCCATCCCGTAGGCTCCCCTCGAGCACGTTCGGAAAACCAGTAGCTTCTCACTTATGGAATCGTTCTCGTAAAACTTGTGTGATGACTCAGAGATGATGCATCTCTTACGTTCCTGTGAGTGATTATCTTCTATAATACGCGCTGGTAATTCGTTTTATCAGCGCACTCTTACCGTCAGATGGAGGTCTGAATGTACAAGCGCACGAAGATCGTATGCACCATGGGTCCTGCCTGCGACAGCGACGAGACCCTCCGCGAGATGATCAAGGCGGGCATGAACGTCGCCCGCTTCAACTTCTCGCACGGCTCCTATGAGGAGCATCACGAGCGCATCGAGCGCGTCCGCCGCATCTCCCGCGAGCTCGGTATCCCCGTGGGCATCCTGCTCGACACCAAGGGCCCCGAGGTCCGCACCGGCCTGCTCAAGGATCACGCCAAGATCACCGTTCACGAGGGCGACAAGATCATCGTGACCGCGCAGCCCACCTCCGAGGACTGGCTCGGCGACGAGACCCACATCTCCCTTGATTACCTGGACCTCCCCTCCGAGGCCGAGGCCGGCTCCCTCATCCTGATCGATGACGGCCTGGTCGCCCTCGAGGTCGAGTCCATCGACGGCCAGGACATGCACTGCGTCGTCAAGAACACCGGCGAGATCGGCGAGCGCAAGGGCGTCAACATCCCCAACGTCGAGATCGGCCTGCCCGCCATCACCGACCGTGACCGCGAGGACATCCTGTTCGGCATCAAGGAGAACATCGACTACATCGCCGCCTCCTTCATCCGCAACGCCCAGGCTGTCGAGGAGATTCGTCACCTCTGCCGCCTGAACGGTGGCGAGCACGTCACGATCTTCCCCAAGATCGAGTGCGCGCTGGGCGTCCAGAACTTCGACGACATCCTCGAGGCCTCCGACGGCATCATGGTCGCCCGCGGCGACCTGGGCATCGAGATCGCTCCCGAGCTCGTGCCGCACATCCAGAAGGAGATCATCGCCAAGTGCAACGCGGCCTACAAGCCCGTCATCACCGCGACCCAGATGCTCGACTCCATGCAGCACAACCCGCGCCCGACCCGCGCCGAGGTCGCCGACGTCGCGAACGCCATCTATGACGGCACCGACGCCGTCATGCTCTCCGGCGAGACCGCTGCCGGCCAGTACCCGGTCGAGGCCGTCAAGATGCAGGCCCACATCGCGCACGAGACCGAGAAGCACCTTCCCGTCCACGCGCAGCTCAAGGCCCCCGAGAACGCGCACGGCACCCGCGTCATCAACAACGTCGTGGGTATGTCCGCTGTGAACATGGCCACCGTCGTGGGCGCCAAGTGCATCACCGTTCCCACCACCACCGGTCGCACCGCGCGCCTGATCTCCCACTTCCGTCCGAACGTGCCCATCTGCGCGTTCTCCCGTCACGAGTGGGCCGTTCAGCAGATGATCATGTACTGGGGCGTTGATCCGCACCTGGCCGCCATCACGCAGGGCACCGTCAACGGCACCATCATCAAGGCGATCGAGACCGCCAAGGAGCTCGGCTACGTCAAGGAAGGCGACCTCACCGTTGCCACCGCTGGCGATCCGCGTATGTCCATCCACCTCGACGGCAAGGCGACGTCCACCAACGTGGCCTACGTCGCGCAGGTGCGCTAACGCCGGCTCACGGCATTTTGCCGCACGCCTGCCCTTTTGACAGCTTGCATACCCCCGTCTATATATGTAGGCGGGGGTATTCTTTTACTCTTGTACCATGTGATGCATAGGTTCCATTTGGTACGCATCATATTATTTTGCTTTCTTTTATAGTTTTTACTTAACTTGTGATATTCTGGTCGCATGAAAAGACTTTATGCGACAGACAAAACGGCACTTGAGCTCATCCGTTCGGGCGCCATGCCGCGCGACTATGCGTCGGTTGCGTTCGCGCCGGCCGATATGCTCGACGCGGCAAGCAACGCGCGCGACATCAAGCAACTTGTCGAGCGCTCGGACACTATTGCCCGGCTCACGCAGCCCTACATGGTGCTGGTCCCCGAACATGCACATCGGCGCAACTCCAAGCTCATTACCTGCCGAGCACTCTCTGCGAGCATCACGGAGCCCTATCTTGTCAGCATCGATGAAGACTGCCTGCGCGTGACACCCGAGCTGCTGTTCATCCTGTATGGCCAGAAGCACTCTTTCGCGACGAGCATCCAGCTTGGACTGGAGCTGTGCGGGACCTATACGCTGCCCGCCTTTTCAGATAACGAATGCTTTACTACATATGACCTGCCCGTCTTGACGACCGCAAAGTCTATTCGGGAGTTTATTGCGCGCAATCCGGGCATTTACGGCGCAAAACGGGCAAAGCGATTTGCGCGCATCTTGCAGGACGGGTCCGCCTCCCCCATGGAGACGGTGCTGTTCTTGCTGCTCTGTCTGCCCGTGTCCGAGGGCGGCTACGGCCTTCCCCTGCCGGAGCTCAACGCCGACCTGCCGGTTATCCAGTATCTGGGATCGATGCATGTCCCTCAAATCCGCTACGGGGACCTGGTCTATCGGTCCGCGCGCGTCGTGTTGGAATACCAGAGCAGCGAGCATCACGCAGGAGTAGAGAAGAGGGAGTCAGACGAGGACCGACGCGACGACATCGAGGCGACCGGCTACACCGTGATGTTCATCACGCCGTCGCGCATCAAGGATTTCGATCGCTTTGAGGCGGTCGTGCAGCGGCTCGCGCGCTATCTGGGGGTAGATTTCTCTCGCTGCGAGCCCGGACGGAACACATCTCGCCTCGCACTGAGAAAGCTCTTGTTGCCCGAATCTTGGACTGAATAGAATTGTTATAAACGTGCAGGTATCGGAAATTCTTTTGTATAAAAATCCGTTTTAAGCAAAACCTACAAAGATGGAGGGTTGAGTTTGGTGCGATTTTAGAGCGCCATTTCTCCCTATGCGCCATATCCCTCAACAAACGCCCAGTTGAATCCTGCGGTTTTGTTGAGGGGTGTGGCACCTGTGGGCGAGGGGCACTCAAAAATCGCACCAAACTCGATATTCATGGATTTTGGGCCGCCCCGGAGTGGCAACGCGCACGGGCGCGGCGGCTACAGACGCTCTTCGAGGGCGCGATCGGTCGTGTCCAGGACCTCTGCGAAGGTGGTTTCGAAGAAATCCTCGGTGAGCAGCTGATAGGGAGCGTGGTCGGGCGCCCCGTTGGTGCGCACGATCTCGTGCGCCACCACGATGGCGTCGTGCACGTGCCCGCGCGCGATCGGATATTGGGGAAACTCGGCTGCGGCCTGCAGCAGTGCTGGCGTCTCCCGCGGAATCGAGACGATGGGCAGCATCTTGCCGAATCCGTCGAAATCTCCCTGCTTCTTGATGCGGAACTGCTCGCTCGGCTTGCCGCCATGCGCATCCAAAAACTCGTTGACGCGGGTGTTCCACAGGTTGTCCGCCACCAAGTGCGCCCAGGTGCCGAGCAGATAATCGAAAAGGGTGCGCTCGGGCCGTGGCGCAGAAGCGCCCTCGCATCGATCCCGTTCGACCGCGGATGCATCCTGCCGCCCCTCGAAACGCTGGGGGAAGTGGATGCGGTCTATGGCCTCGCGCTCCTCGACGATACTCATCGGCCGCACGCACGCGCAGTCACGGTCCTCGTCGGACAGCAGCGCGGCCTGCGGAACGACATAGGTGTCCCAGAACTCGCGCTCACGCGGCTTGGGGATGAACGCGGGCGCGGCAAAATGCGTGGTCCGATACGGAATGGGCTTGCCGATGCCGGGAACCATATACCCCACCATGATGTCGGGCACGAGGCTGCCGAACAAAAACGCGTTCGCGTCCCGAACCGTGCGGGCCACCGCACCGCCGCGCTCAAGCAGGCGCTCGGCCTCGGCGATATGAATGTTCCAGCTGGGCATAGGGTGCGCATCCTCCAAACGAACAAGGGTCCGCGCCAGGCACGGACCCCCTCAGTATAAAAGACCAATGCGTCAACGCGCCGCGGCAACAGTTAAGACCTGACCTCGCCGCCCGTGGCCTTGCAAACCTTCGCCACGAGCTTGGAGTGGGCGCGCTCGACCTCCTCGGACGTGAGCGTATGGTCGTCGGAACGATACGTCAGCGCGAACGCCATGGACTTCTTGCCCTCGCCCACGCGCACCGGGTCGCGGTACACGTCGAACAGGCGCACATCGGACAGCAGCTTGCCGCCGGCGCTCACGATGCGGCGCTCCAGATCCTCGCAGGTCACGCCCTCATCGACGACGATAGCCAGATCGTGCTCCACGCTCGGGAAGCTCGAGAACTCGTGGTAGGCCTCCTGGTTGCGGGCGCCGCGCAGCAGGGCCTCAAAGTTGAGCTCGAAGGCGACCACGGGAAGATCGATGTCCATGGCCTCGCGCGCATCGGGGTGGATCTCGCCGACCCAGCCGAGCACGGTGCCGCCGGACAGCACCTCGGCGCCGCGGCCGGGCTGCAAGAACGCGTAGCCCTCGCCCTCGGCGGGACGGAAGCGGACCTTCTCGACACGCAGCTGGGCAAGCAGCTCCTCGACCACGCCCTTGCCGTCGAAGAAGCGCAGCGGCGCGAACTTCTGGTTCCACGTCACGTCGCCCATGGCGCCGGACAGCACGCCGGCGACGCTCACGTTCTCCTTGGGCTTGCTGGCGTTCTCGCGGCCGTGGAACAGGCGGCCGATCTCGTAGAGCTGCACGTTGGCGATACCGTGGGCCTCGTTATAGGCCACGGAGCGCAGCAGGCCAGGCAGCAGCGAGCGGCGCATCTCGGTCTGCTCGGCGATCAGCGGGTCCATGAGCACGACGGGAAGGCCGCGGCCCTCTTCCGACATGCCGATCTTCTTGAGGTCGTCGGCCGCAGCAAAGGCGAAGGTCGTGGTCTCGTTCAGGCCGCAGGCGCGCAGGATCTGGCCGATCTTGCGGGTGAGATGCTGCTCGCGCGTCAGGCCGCCGATGTGGTTCTTGGCGGCAGGGATGGTCGCCTCGACGCGGTCCATGCCCCACAGGCGCAAGATCTCCTCGATCAGGTCGATCTCGCGCGGCAGGTCGGGGCGGAAGCTCGGCGGCACGACGCGGAACGCCTGCTCATCGCCCTCGCACACGCGAGACACCGTGCAGCCCAGGCGGGTCAGGGCGCGCTCGATGAACTCGGGATCGATGTCCGCGCCGCAGATGGCGTGCACGCGCGCAAGGCGCAGCGTGAGCTCGGGCTGCTGCTTGGGCGCGGGATAGAGGTCCACGTAGCCCGGAGCGACCTCGCCGCCGGCGAGCTCCTCGATCAGCGCGCACGTGATGTTGGCCACGTCCACGCAGCCGGTCTCGTCAACCTGGCGCTCGAAGCGGATGGACGCGTCAGAGATCAGGGACAGGTCGCGGCTCGTGTGCGAGGTGCGGCCGGCGTCGAAGCAGGCGCTCTCGACCATCACGTCGACGGTGTCGTCCTCGATCTCGGAATCCATGCCGCCCATGACGCCGGCCAGCGCCACGGGGCGCTCGCCGTCGGTGATGAGGCTCATGCCCTCAGACAGCGTGCGCTCGACGCCGTCGAGCGTGGTGAACGTCTCGCCCTCGCGCGCGGCGCGCACCACGACGGAGCGCTTGCCGTCGCGCTCGGCGAATGTGGACAGGTCGAACGCGTGCAGCGGCTGGCCGGTAAGCATCATCACGTAGTTCGTGATGTCGACGATGTTGTTGTGCGGGCGGATGCCGAGCGCGTTCAGGCGCTGGACCATCCAGTCAGGGCTGGGGCCGACCTTCACGTTGCGGACGATGCGCGCGACGTAGCGGCTGCACATGCCCTCCCCGTCGAAGTCGACCGAGATCTCGTCGGCGGTCGGACGGCCGACCTCCTCTTTAATCTGGGGGTACTCGACATGGTAGTCGCGGTCGTAGATGGCGCCGACCTCGCGCGCCATGCCCACCATGGACAGGCAGTCGGGGCGGTTCGGCGTGATCTCGCAGTCCAGCACGGTCTCGGAGGTGCCCTGGTACTGGGCGAACGGCACGCCCACGGGCGCGTCGGGCGGCAGGATCATGATGCCGGAATGGTCGCCGGACAGGCCCAGCTCGCGTGCGGAGCAGTTCATGCCGAACGACACCACGCCGCGCAGCTTGGACTTCTTGATCTTGACGCCGCCGGGCAGCTCGGCGCCGATCAGGGCGGTCACGATGTGATCGCCCTCGTTGAAGTTCTGGGCACCGCACACGATCTGCAGCGGCTCGGGCGCGCCGTCCTCGCCGAGATTGAACTCGCCCACATCGACCTTGGTGACCCACATATGGTCGGAATCGGGATGGGGCTCTTTGGAAACCACCTGGGCGGTGACGACATGGTCGAAGGACTCGCCCACCGTATCAACAGACTCCACCTCGGTGCCCGTGCGAATGAACTCGGCGACGAGATCGGCCGGATCGGACGGCAGCTCGATCATCTCGCCCAACCAACTATAAGGAACGCGCATTGCGATTTCTCCTTTATGACATGTAGAACGGTTTCGGCTTTCGCATGAACGGTCTCGAACAGGCGCGACGCCCAGGGCGTCGCCCGGGACCGCCTAGAACTGGTTCAGGAAGCGCATGTCTCCCGTCATCAGCGTGCGGAGGTCGGGCAGGTCGTAACGGAGCGCCGCCACGCGCTCGACGCCGATGCCGAAGGCGAAGCCGGAATAGCGCTCGGGATCGATACCGCAGTTCACGAGCACGTTGGGGTCGACCATGCCGCAGCCCAGAATCTCGATCCAGCCGGAATGCTTGCAGAAGCTGCAGCCCTCGCCGTGGCACACGCCGCAGCTCACGTCGACCTCGCAGGAGGGCTCGGTGAACGGGAAGAAGTGCGGGCGGTAGCGCGTCTTGCGCTCGGAGCCGAACATGCACTTGACGAAGTAGTCGAGCGTGCCCTTGAGGTCGCCGAACGTGATGCCCTCGTCCACCACAAGGCCCTCGACCTGGTTGAACTGCGGCAGATGGCAGGCATCGGGGGTGTCGGGGCGGTAGACCGTGCCCGGGGCGATCATGTAGATGGGCGGCTTCTGCTCCTCCATGGTGTGCACCTGCACGCCCGAGGTCTGGGTGCGCAGCAGCACGTCGGACTCGCCGTGCGCGTGCGCCTCGGCGTGGGCGCAGGTGCCGGGCGCGTTGTCCACCACGTAGAACGTGTCGCGCGCGCTGCGGCTGGGATGGTCCATCGGCGCGTTCAGCGCGGTGAAGTTGTAGAAGGTCGTCTCCACGTGCGGACCGTCCTCGACCGTGTAGCCGATGCCGCAGAAGACGTCCTCGATCTCCTCGATGATCTGGTTGATGAGGTGCTGATGGCCGATCTTGGGACGCGCACCGGGCAGGGTCACGTCAACGGCCTCGGTCGCCATGAGGTTGCGCATGGCCTCGCGCTTGAGCGCGCCGCCGCGGCGCTCCAGCAGGCTCTCGGCCAGACGGCGCAGCTCGTTGGCGCGCTTGCCGAGCACCGGGCGCTCCTCGGGAGCCACCTTGCCCATCATGTGCATGACCGAGGTGATCTCGCCCTTGCGGCCGAGCAGCGCCACGCGCGCCTGCTCGAGCGCATCAACCGTCACGGCGCCCTCGATCATCTCCTTTGCCTTGGCTTCGAGCTGGTCAAGGTCTTCAATCAGACTCATGAAACATCCCTTCTCAATAAAAAACCGTCCTTGCACGTGGGGAAACCCCGTGTGCAAGGACGGACAGATCCGCGGTACCACCTTGTTTGGCTGCCGGTTGTCGCGCCCGGCATACCCTCTTTTGCCCGATATCGCCCGGGCGCGCGGCTTCCCTACTCAGCTGCCGTGTTCCGGCACGTCCGTTCAGGTCGCTGCTCGGGAGTGAACGCTGTGTCCTTGCCCACGCAGGAAGGCTTTCAGCCGGTGACCTTCCCTCTCTCTGCGGGACGCGGCGGGCACAACCCTCTCCGTCAACGCGTTGAGGGCAAGGATAGCACAAGCGCTTGCCGCAAACCCGCGCAAGCGCACATTCCACGCTTTTCGGCGCCTTTTGGGACGGGTCCTTTTATCCGGAATGCGCGTCGCTTGCGCGACCGGCCGGATGCTTACCGGTGTTTTGCCATAGGCTTACGAAGCCGATACAGCTACACTTGTTGGAATACTCAATCGCACGGAGGATGAGGAGAACGCGATGGGAAAGGCAAAGATCAACACCCACAAGCTGGGTAAGAAGCTGCGAAAGCTCGAGCGCAGGCTGTGGACCTACGAGTACCTGCTCAAGATTAGCGAGTTCGACGGCGCCACCGTGGCACCCGAGAACGGCGCCGCAGCTCGCGGCGAGGCCCTGGGCACGCTCGCCGCCGCCCATCACAAGCTGCTCACGAGCGATAAGGCCGTTGAGCTCGTCCGCGCGCTCGAGAAGGCGGCCGCCAAGGACAAGATCACCGGCCAGCTCGCCGACGAGGTCCGCGTGCTCGCGCGCGACCAGCGCGAAGCGCTCGTCATCCCCACCGAGGAAGAAGAGGCCTGGACCCGCCTGATTTGCGAGGCGGATGCCGTGTGGCACAAGGCGAAGGCTGCCAACGACTGGGCGTCGTTCGAGCCCTACGTCGACCGCATCGTCAAGACCTGCAAGCGCCATGCGGGCTATCTCGATCCCACGCGCGACCCCTATGACGTGCTGCTCGACCAGTACGAGCGCGGGCTCACCTCCCAGGCCTTCGACGCGTTTTGCGACCAGGTGCGCGCAACCGTCGTCCCGCTCGTGCACGCCATCGTGGAGCACGGCGTGCAGCCCAACGCCTCGTTCCTCCAGGCGCGCATCCCCGAGTCCATCCAGAAGGCGATCTCGTTCGACCTAATCGACCTGGTGGGCATCGACCGCGCCGACACCGCGCTCGCCTTCACCGAGCACCCCTTCTCCGAGGGCTTCTCGACCGGCGACGCGCGCATCGCCACGCACATCTACGAGGACAACGTCATCTCGAACGTCTACTCCATCATCCACGAGGCGGGCCACGCCATCTACGAGCTGGGCGTCGACGAGGCCTACGCCTACACGTGCCTGGCGGGCGGCACGTCCATGGGCATCCACGAAAGCCAGTCGCGCTTCTTCGAGAACACCGTCGGCCGCAGCCGCGCGTTCATGGGCCCGCTGCTGCAGATCCTGCGCCGCCGCATCCCCGCCATCTACGACAGTGTCTCCGAGGAGGAGCTGTACCGTGCCGTCAACATCGCGGAGCCCTCGCTCATCCGCACCGAGGCCGACGAGCTCACCTACCCGCTGCACATCATGATCCGCTACGAGATCGAGCGGAAGCTGTTCTCCGGCGAGGCGACGGCGCGCGACATCCCGGGCCTCTGGGACGAGCTGACCATGAAGTACCTGGGTATCGAGGTGCCCGACGACACGCACGGGTGCCTGCAGGACACGCATTGGTCGGGCGGCAGCTTTGGCTACTTCCCCACCTACGCGCTGGGAAGCGCCTACGACGCGCAGTATGCGCCGGCCATGGCGAGCGCCGGCATCGACCTGGAGGCGGCGTGCGCCTCGGGCGACCTGGCACCGGTGCGTGCATGGCTCGAGCAGAACATCTGGCGCTGGGGCCGCGGCAAGGATGCGCCCGAGCTCATCGAGAACGCCTGCGGTGCGCCGTTCGACGCGACGTATTACTGCGACTACCTCGCCAAGAAGTTCGGTGCGCTCTACGCGCTGTAATGCTTATGTTTCGTTTTTGACGCGGGCGCGCCGCAGGGGGGATCTCCCTGCGGCGCGCCCCTTTATCCCAAGCTTGCGATTCCCCTGCGCCCGGATGGGGTATCCTGCCTGTAAGTTCATCCGTCGAAAGGAAACGCCATGTTCGGCTTCATCCTCATCGCCGTGCTCGTCCTGCTCATCATCAGCATCGCGACAGGCAACCTGTTCTTCGTGGTCAAGCAGCAGCACGCCGTCATCATCGAGCGCCTGGGCAAGTTCAACCGCATCGTCGGCGCGGGCTTCCACGCCAAGATCCCCTTCATCGACCGCAAGGCGGCCACGGTGAGCCTGCGCACCATGAAGAACGGCTTCGATATCGACGTCAAGACCGAGGACAACGTCACCATCGGCCTCGAGGTCTCCGCGCAGTACCACGTGAGCTACGAGCTCGGCAACGCGCCGCAGGAATCCGGCGTGTACAAGAGCTACTACATGCTGCAGCAGCCCGTCGCCCAGATGCGCGACTTCATCACCGACGCCCTGCGCAGCTCCATCCCCGTCTACACCCTCGACGAGGTCTTCGCCAAGAAGGACGACATCGCCAAGGACGTGAACGCCACCGTCTCTGAGCAGATGGCGGCCTACGGCTTCACGCTCGTCTCGACGCTCATCACCAAGATCGCGCTGCCCGCTGAGGTCGAGAACTCCATGAACCAGATCAACGCCGCCCAGCGCACCAAAGCCGCGGCGCAGGACCTGGCCGAAGCCGACCGCATCCGTCGCGTCACGGAGGCCAAGGCGGAGGCGGAGGCCATGGAGCAGGCGGGCGAGGGCATCGCCAACCAGCGCAAGGCCATCGCGCTGGGCATCAAGGACTCGCTGGAGATCATCCAGGAGACCGGCGTGGGCAACGACGAGGCGAACCTGCTGTTCATGTTCACGCAGTGGACCGAGATGATGAACGAGTTCGCCAAGAGCGGCAAGAGCTCCACCGTGGTGCTCCCGAGTGATTTCCGCCAGTCGGCAAGCATGTTCGAGCAGATGATCGCCGCCGGCGAGGCCAACGACGCCGGTAACGTGCCGCCGGTGACGCCTGAGGGCTAGCGGATCGCTCCGCTCGCCCAGCCGGCCGCCCCGCACACGCACGCGCAACGCAAAGGCGCCCCGTCCGGATCGCTTTCCGGACGGGGCGCCTTACTGTACCGCGCGTGCTCTGAGAACTCTACAGATTACCCTCGCGCGCATCCTGGCAGGTCGGGGTCACGCGCATCTGGAGCTCGCCGGCCGCATCGGAGGGAACCGTGATCGTGTAGGTCACCGTGCAGCTCTCCTCGTCATACAGGTCGAGCATGCCGTACGTGACGTTCAGCCCGTTGTAGGTGCCTTCCTTCATAGTCATGTCGGCCTGGCCGTTCACCTGCACGTTCACATCGGAGATGGTGCCGCCTGCAGGTGCGAACAGGTAGACGATGTAGCGCTCGAGCGGCACGAGCTGGATCGAGCCGTCGTCCATCCACTTGTTCACGCCCACGTATCCCGGCAGGTTGGCCGCCTCCGCCTCGGTGCAGGTGTTGGCGATGTCGACCGTGACGTCGTAGGTCGTGGTGCCGTCGCCGCGCTTCATGCCCGAGGAGACGTCCACGTTGAGGTCGAGGTACCAGTCCATCTTGGAATAGCCCACGTTGTTGAGGTAGACGCCGGCCTCCGGGACGCCGTCGACGTCGCCCGCGTCAGGCAGCTCGTTGGCGATGCCCATGTCCTCGATCGCCTGCTCCTCGTCCGCATCCTCCATCCAAACGATGAAGCGGCCCTCGTCGCAGCCGCGCGCGAAGACCTGCACGAGGCCGGCCATGTCGGCCTCGCCGATGCCGGACAGGATGCGGTCGAAGGCCGCCTGCGCCACGCTCGCGAAGATGGCGTCGGACTCCTCCTGGGGGTAGTTCCAGTACACGTCGTGCATGAGGACGGTCGCCGCGTTCGTGCCGTCCACGGCCGTGCCATCGGGCAGCGTCACGCCGCCGACGAGCCCGAGCAGGTACTGGAGGAACACCGGATCGAGCGCGATGACGCCGTCGACGTGCTGACCCATACCGGCCTCCCACAGCTGACCGATGATGGAGGCGGCGCGCGGGAAATCGGGGATCATGGTGGCGTCGCCCGTCACCTTGCCCACGTTGCCGGTCATCTTGTTGAACAGGTTGTTCTCCTCATCGGTGAGCAGAACCTGCTGATCGTCGGACACGCGCAGCGAACCGCGGAAATCGCCGATCTCCATCTGGCCGTCCGTGATCGTGATGACACCCTGGGAGCCGCCCAGGCCGCCGTTCGCACGGATCTCGACGTTGTTCTGCGCCATGACGAGGTAGCTGCGGGTACCTTGCGCGCCCAGCATGGCGGGCAGCACGGGCGAGAGGCTCTCGCTCGCCTTGACCGCGCCGTCGAGCACCGCGAAGCCGTCCTTGGCGGTCTCGACGAGCTCGGTCACCTGCGCGACGTGCGTGTCGCCGATCGCCTGCACGCGCTCGTTCGCGCTCCCGAGGACCCCGGCGCTGTCGGCCAGCGCGTCCACGACGGCGCAGACGGCCGACACGTTGATGCTGCCGTCGGCGAACAGCCTGCCCGGCGTGGCGCCGGCGAGCTGTTCAGCCATGGGCACGAGCGCGTCCGCGGACACCTCGGACAGAACCGAGACGAGCTCGCGGGCGGCAGACACGTCGGAGCCGACCACGGGGATGACGGAGGCCGCGGCCCAGAGGGGACCGGAGGTCTCGGCCTCGATGTCGGCGCACAGGGCCTGGAGGCGCACCGCGTCGTCGGGCAGCGTCGAGAACTCGCCAGAGGTGACCTTGTCCTTCACCGAGTTGACGATGCCCACGGCCTCGCCCGCGCGGTCGCGCACGGACAGCGCGGAGCGGGCGAGCAGGGCGCCCGAGACGCCGAGCGCGACCACGAGCAGGACGACGACGGCGATGACGGTGCGGCGGATGCGGCGGCGACGGCGGTCGCGGCGGCTGTGGCGGCGCTTGACGAGTCCGTCGTCGGTGCGCGAGCCGGCGTCCTCGCCGTAGGGCAGGCCGAAGTCGTAGAACTCGGCGCGCTCCCCGGAGGGCGCACCCTGGAAGGCGGTCGGCTCGGAGGAGGCGCTCCCCCGCTCGGTCTCGATGCGGCCGACCGGCTCGGTGTAGGGGCCGTCCTGGGGCGGTCTCTTTAACACATCGGCTGTGAATAAGAGACAACCGTATCAACAGACTCCACCTCGGTGCCCGTGCGAATGAACTCGGCGACGAGATCGGCCGGATCGGACGGCAGCTCGATCATCTCGCCCAACCAACTATAAGGAACGCGCATTGCGATTTCTCCTTGCTCGGCGGCCGTGCGGCGGCGCGGCGGACGCTGCGGACCGCTGCCGTTCATGTCGTTCGAATCTGCCATATCGTCTCCTTGTATCGCACGCACGAGTGCGTCTGTATTCGCCCTTGAAAGTATAGTTTATGCAAACTTGCAGCTACTAAACTCCAAATGAGCTACAAGGGGATGCATGCAAATTGGGGACGTACCTTCCGCATGCACTTTTGCAAATCGGGGACGCCCCTTCGATGGGTTGGTCGGGGATGGCACGCAGCCCCGCACTCTGTGCCAAAACGCAAATCGGGCGCCCCGCCACCGCGCGGGACGCCCGATACAGACGCCTATGTATCGACGGTTTTCGCCTACTCCACCTTGAACGAATCGAGCGCCTTCAGCGTGAACGCGCTCGCCTCCTCGCACAGCTCCTTCGTCGGCGCCTCAGCGAGCACGCGGACCAGCGGCTCGGTGCCGCTCGCGCGCACGAGCACGCGGCCGCGATCGCCCAGGAACTCCTCCGCCTGCTTGACGGACGCCAGCACGCCCTCGTCGGCCATCGCCGCGTCGCGGTCGGTCACGCGCACGTTGGTGAGCAGCTGCGGATACAGCTTCACCGGCGCGCACAGCTGGGACAGCGTCTCGCGCTCGGCGCGCAGCACCTCCATCACGCGCAGCGAGGTCATGATGCCGTCGCCCGTGCACTCGATGTCGCCGAAGATGATGTGTCCGGACTGCTCGCCGCCCAGGCTGTAGCCGTTGGCGCGCATGCAGGCGTAGACGTGCTTGTCGCCGACGGCCGTGGTCTCGTAGGACAGGCGCGCCTCGTCGAACGCCTTGAACAGGCCGTAGTTGCTCATGACGGTCGGGACCACGGTGCCGCCGGTCAGACGGCCGTGCTTGTTGAGGTAGACGCCGCACACGTACAGGATGAGGTCGCCGTCGACCACGTTGCCGTGCTCGTCCACGGCGATGCAACGGTCCGCGTCGCCGTCGTAGGCAAAGCCCACGTCCAGACCCTGCTCGACCACGTGACGGCGCAGGCGATCGATATGGGTGGAGCCGCAGTCGACGTTGATGTTGAAGCCGTCGGGGCTATTGTTGATCACGCGAACGTCGGCACCGAGCGCGTCGAACACGGGCTTGGCAACCGAAGACGCGGAACCGTTGGCGCAGTCCAGGCCGATCTTCACGCCCTGCAGCGAGAAGTTGGCGCTGGAGATCAAGAAGGCGATGTAGCGGTTACGGCCCTGCATGTAGTCGATCGTCGCGCCGATGGCGTCTCCGGTGGCCAGCGGCACGTCGCACTTGCCGTCGATGTAGTCCTCGATCAGCTCGAGCACTTCCTCGTCCATCTTGTAGCCCTCGCCGTTCACGAGCTTGATACCGTTGTCGGTGTAGGGGTTGTGGGAGGCAGAGATCATGATGCCGCAGTCAAAACGGCCGTCGACCGTCTCGTACGCCACGCCCGGCGTGGGAATGACGTGCAGCATGTACGCGTCGGCACCCGAGGCGACAAGGCCCGCCACCAGCGCAGATTCAAACATGTAGCTCGAACGGCGGGTGTCTTTGCCCACGACCACGCGCGCCTTGCGCTCCTGGCGCGCGCCGTAATACCAGCCCACATACCGTCCGATCTTGAACGCATGATCAACCGTAAGGCCCTTGTTGGCTTCTCCACGGAATCCGTCGGTGCCGAAATACTTCATGTACGGTCCCTTTCGCAGAATGGTGCGACCAGCGGACATGCGACCGCGGCGCGATGCATTGAAACTGGCGTGCGCCAGCGGCTCTATTGTAGCGTTGCGAGCGCATTGGCCCAAACGGGGCGGCGTCAAGTTATCGAATCGTTTATCAGTTGGGAGGGAGACGCCCTGAGGCATGTTGGGGGCGGCGAGGATGGCGGATCGGCAAGCTGCGCCAGCGACGCAGCACCGGAGGTGGTCAAAATGTGCGTTCCCTATAAGCATTCCCCTGGTCAGCCGAAATGGGCGCCGCGCTTTCCCCGGTGCGCCATCAAGAGGACGGCGGGGATGAACACCAAGACGAGCGCCAGCCCGTAGCCCAAAGCGTCGAAAAGAAGGTCGGTGACATCGAAATGCCTACCGAGGACGAACAGCTTATGGATCTGGTCGAACAGGGAGCATACGACGCAGATCGCCAGGGCAACAGTCGCTCGATGGCTCAAGCGCTTGCGCGGCTTCAAAGGAGAGCTGTCGCTTCGCGGCACGTACAGAAGCGCCGCCAAGCTCACAAACAGCCCGAGCGCGAAGAACTCCGCCGTATGGGCCCACTTGCGAATGCCGGCGACAGCGAACAGATGCGAGGCGACTTTGCGAATCGTCGCCTTGATGGTCATCCAGATCGATCCGCCGGCAGCGGTCTCGACCGGCGTGAGCTTCTGCTCGAAGAAACCGGAAAGGGAGGCGCTTTCCTGCGGTCCCTGCACGGTAAGGGCGAAGATGGCCGCGAACGCGACCACGCCGAGTGCAACGCAGGCAAACCAGATACAGCGTTTTGTGCGATGGGAAATCATATGGCCCCTCACCTCTTTTCAGCTTCTTGCGACTCGCGTTCTGATACCCACTCGATCGCTCCTCGGGATGCTCTACGCAAAAAGCCCGCAGACGCGACGTCTGCGGGCTTTTCGGTTTTGGGAGCTATAGGGTTTGCCCGCCTTACTGCCCCTGCGCGGCATAGCGGGCCTCGGCGGCGTCCTTGGCGGCGCGCCACCAGGGCTCGTGGTCGCGGTACCAGGCGATGGTCCGCTCCAGGCCGGCGGCGAAGTCGGTGTGGGCGGGCTCCCAGCCGAGCTCGCGGCGGAGCTTCGTCGGGTCGATGGCGTAGCGGCGGTCGTGGCCGGGGCGGTCGCGGACCCAGTCGAAGTCGTCCTCGGGCCTCCCCATCGCGCGCAGGATGGCGCGCAGCACGTCGATGTTGCTCCGCTCGCCGTCCGCGCCGATCAGGTAGGTCTCGCCGACGCGGCCGCGGGTGAGGATGGTCCACACGGCGGAGCTGTGGTCCTCGGTGTGGATCCAGTCGCGGACGTTGCGCCCGTCGCCGTAGAGCCTGGGGCGCACGCCGTCCAGGATGTTGGTGACCTGCCTGGGGATGAACTTCTCGGGGTGCTGGTAGGGGCCGTAGTTGTTCGAGCAGTTGGAGATGGTCGCGCGCAGGCCGTAGGTCCTCACCCAGGCGCGCACGAGCATGTCGGAGGCCGCCTTGGTGGAGGAGTACGGGGAGGACGGCCGGTACGGCGTCTCCTCCGTGAAGCGGGCGGGGTCGTCGAGCGCGAGGTCGCCGTAGACCTCGTCGGTCGACACGTGGTGGAAGCGCACGCCGTGCTTCCGGCAGGCCTCTATGAGCGCGAAGGTGCCCTCCACGTTGGTGCGCAAAAACGGCGCCGGGTCGGCGATGGAGTTGTCGTTGTGGGACTCCGCCGCGTAGTGCACGACGGCGTCGTGCCCCGGGACGAGCTCGTCCAGAAGCCCCGCGTCGCAGATGTCGCCCACGACGAGCTCCACGCACGCAGAGTCCAGCCCCGCGATGTTCTCGGGGTTGCCCGCGTAGGTGAGCTTGTCGAGCACCGTGACGTGCACCTCCGGGTGCTCGCGCGCCACCCAGCGCACGAAGTTCGACCCGATGAAGCCGCAGCCGCCGGTGACGATGATGTTTTTCGGCTCGAAGATCTCCGACATTCCAGCCATCCTTCCGCTGTATTGTTCCACCCCGTCACTCTACACGAACTATCAGCCCGCTGCAGCGGGAAGACACATGGCTTTGCATTCGTAATGTCGGAGCGGAAAGCCTCACAATCGAAGGGCTCACAGCAGTCTACGACACATGGAAGATGCGGAGTCCATGATAGAGAGCCAAATACACGGTGCGCTGACACAACCTCATAATGGCGCTTATAAGGATTTGTAGTCGACCAGACGTCATAATCGAATGTGAATTCGATATTGTGCCACAGAATGCCGACCTCCGAACCATCCGGTCTCCAAAAGCATCTCGTTGTCGTGAAGACATGGCGCAACCCGTCAGGACGTTCTTCCACACGTACACATTTCTGGCGACACGCGGGACAAATGACAAAACTCCCAAACGATGCCAAAAGATGCAAAAATCGAAATGGGACACCGCTCGGAGCATGCCTGTGCCATGCAAAACGGAAGGAGCGACATGACGGCATCGAGAAACCCATTTACCCCGACCTTTGGTGTTGTGCCTTTCGTCATGGCCGGACGCGACGAGCAGATAAGCAATATCCTGAATGCGCTCGATAACGGCCCGGGCGATCCAAATCTCTCGACCATCTTTATCGGCGCTCGCGGAACGGGAAAGACCGCGCTGCTCATGTACCTCGCGCGTCAAGCCCAGCAATACGGCTGGATCGCCGTCAGCGTCTCCGCTCTCCCGGGCATGTTGGAAGACATATATGAGCAAAGCCTCGAGAAAGCGCGGGAGTTCGTCTCGTCTGAAAACCAACATCATCTGACGGGAGTAAACGTCGGAGGTGTTTTCGGCGTTTCATGGGAACGTTCGTCCCCGGAAACCGGTAATTGGCGCACGCGGATGACCCGTCTGCTTAACGAACTTGAAGAACAGAACGTGGGGCTTCTTATCACCGTAGACGAGGTGCGCGTGACTCTCGACGAAATGGTCGCGCTGGCTGCCACATATCAGCTGTTCGTTGGAGAGGGCAGGCGAATCGGGCTCCTTATGGCGGGCCTCCCCCATCAGGTATCCGCACTGCTGCGTAACGAGAATATTTCGTTTTTGCGCCGAGCGGCCCAGTATCACATGGAGCGCATTCCGGACTACGAGGTCATCGATGCGCTGCGCAAGACGATCGAGGCGGAGGGCCGCACGGCATCCGATCAAGAACTGGCTCGAATGGCCGAAGCATCGCAGGGCTTCCCGTATATGATCCAACTCGTCGGGTCGAGGGTCTGGTCTCAGCACCCCGAAATGAAACGCATCAGCTCCCAAGACGTGAAGCGCGGCATAGACATGGCGCGCAACGACATGCGCACGCGCGTGCTCGACGCGGCATATCGGGAGCTCTCCGAAGGCGACCTGCGCTTTCTCGAGGCGATGCTTGAAGACGAAGGGGCCAGCCGCGTGTCCGATATCGCGCATCGCCTCGGGGTCTCAAGCGGCTACGCCGCGCAGTACAAGCGTAGGCTGCTCGAACAGGGCGTCATCGGCGAGCGCGGCCGCAGAATCGTCGACTTCGACATCCCGTTTTTCAGGGAGTACCTTGAGGGGATGAGGAGTAGCGAGTGACGGAGGCTGTCTACTTGAGTAATCGCGCCTGTTAGCACCCTCGGTATCGCGATTCGGCACCGCTCCATCCATCGCCCGATATTGCCGTTCGGCACCAGCCGTATTCCCGTTCGGCACCGCCTCCGCCTACGCTCGGCTCGCCATGCAACCGAGAGAGAAGGAGGCAAGACATGGCGAGGAAGATCAGGGCCAGGGAGGTCCTGCGGCTGCTCGAGTCGGGCATGTCGCGAAACGCGATCGCGAGGTCGCAGGGAATGCCGAAGCACAGCGTCCAGGCGGTGTCCGAGGCCGCCGAGGCGGCGGGGATCGGCTGGGCGGAGGCCGAGGGGATGTCGGATGCGGAGGCCTACGCGCTGCTGTTTGAATTTGCCCCGATTCCGTTTACATCCTTACGCCGCCGTTTTGGCGGCGCCCTCCATATGCCTCGCCTCGAACTCCTCGGGGCTGAGGTGCCCCAGCGCCGAGTGGATCCGCACCCGGTTGTAGAAGCACTCGATGTACTCGAAGATCTCGAGGG
>NZ_FCOU01000004.1 GCF_900046475.1 Collinsella ihumii
TGTGATGAGAAAGCCATTGTCAAGAGGCATGATGCGGCAGGTCCGGAAATTCCATTCCGGACCTGCGCTTATTCCAGCCGGGAGGGCCCGCGCGGATGCTCGTTAGTCGTCGCTCGCCTGGCAAGCTAATATCCGCGGGCTCCTGGCGCGGCATGCGGGTTCGGTATGTCGCCGCGCACCACCGCATTTCGATTCTCCGTCCGGGGCCGTCGGTCGAAAAACCCTTGGAGTCTTTCTTCTCGGGCGCGGCCGTCCGGCTGCCCATCGGAAAAGTCGTGAGCCGGCCCCGGCGATGCGTCGAAGCGCGGGCCCTCCCGGCGGGAAGGCGTGTGGTCCCGGGCGCTACCCGAGCGTCCCCTCGGCGCTCCTGCCGATCTCCCAGACCCAGCAGGCGAGCTCACGGGCGACCGCGACGTTGGCGACGCACGGCCGCTTGCCGGCCGCGCGCAGCGCCTCGTGGCGGGCGCGCAGCCTCCTCGTGGCGTCGGCCGCCCTGCCCCTGATGCGCGGGGGAACGTCGTAGCCGGCGGGGGCGGCCTTGGGCTTCGGCGAGCACGAGGCGTAGTGCCATGCCGCCTCGACGAGCGCCCGCCTGGAGGCCGAGTTGCCGGTCTTGGTGATGCCGCCGGTCGCCTCCTTCTCGCCGCTCGAGTGCTCGGACGGCGTGAGGCCGAGCCAGGACGCGTAGGCGCCCGCCGTGGCGAACCGGGAGAAGCACCCGGCCTCGGTCGCGAGGCAGAACGCCGTGACGGCGTCGACGCCCTTGATGCACGACAGCGCGCCGACGACGCCGGCCCACCGCTCGGAGCGGGCCTCGGCGAGCACCAGCTTCTCGAGGGCGCGCTTGTCGGACTCGGCGCAGCGCACGCAGGTGGCGTAGTGGTCGAAGGCGGACGCCGCGGCGGGCTCGTCGGGCCTGAGCCCCTCGGCCCAGCGCCAGAACGCGCGCGTCCAGGCTCCCCGCCTGCGGCCGAGCGCGTCGGTCTCGTCGAAGACGTGGCCGCGCCGCAGCAGGAACTTGGAGAGCCGCTGCCGTGCGCGCTGCAGGTCCTCGCGCGCGTCGTCGAGCGCCCGCGACAGGTCTCGGGCGGCCTCGGCCTCGGCGGGCGGCACCCACACCTCGACGACGTTGCGCGTGGCGAGCAGGCGGGCCAGGAACGCCGCGTCGCGCCTGTCGTTCTTGCGCCTCTTCTCCGCGGCGGGCTTCTGCATCCTCGACACCGCGCCGACGGCGCAGTCGACGCCCAGCGCCCTGAGCTGGCGGCAGAGGGCGAAGCCGGTCGGCCCGCTCTCGTAGACCGCCCTGGGCTCCTCGAACCCCTTGATCCAGGCGGCGATCTCGCCGGCGTCGGTCCCGAAGGACCTCTGCACCACCTCGCCGGTGAACGGGTCGAAGGCGCATGCCGACACGGAGCGCGCGTGTACGTCGAGCCCGATGGAGGTAACATGGGTCATGGGGAGCCTCCTCCCATGCGTGCGGTACGGCGGGTACCGCGAGGTGACAGATACAACACCATTGTTCCCGCCCAGCCCGCGACCCGGCATGCCGCGGGGAGGCTTTCCCCTCAATGGCTTTCTCATATCGTCTGTCAAAGTGCGCAAGAAATTGTACGTTACCGATGCCGGCGCGCTCCGCGATATCGGACATCGACAGATCGTCAACCCCCCCCACTCCTTCACAAGCTGGGCGGTCGCGGTGATGATGCGCTCGCGTTGGCTCTCGTTATGGCGTACATAGCGCCTGGGCTCCTGGGTTCCCATAGTCGCTCCTCCGATGTCACGGGACCTTCGCGCCAGGCTCCTTGCCGCGCGGGGATGCATCCGGTGGCGGGATCGCTTCCATATCCGCTTCACTGTAGGCATGGCACGCGGACGTAGGTATGCGCTTCGTGAGGGATCGGTACCGGTTCCGTCAGCAAATGTAAGCAGTGCGCAAAAATAAGACAACGCGTTCAAATTTACACACGGCTTACCATTTACCTGCGCGGCCTTGACAATGGCTCTCCATAATGCGGAGCGCCGCACGTGCTCGAGGGCACGGCGCGCCGCGAACCCGCAATCCAAGGAGGACCATGGAACCCATCCGTTTCGCGCATATCTCCGACACGCATCTACGAACCCAGGCGCCCGGGGACGCCATGGCGGACATGTTCGACCGCCTACCCGATCCCGACACCGCCCTCGCCGGGCTGCTCGACACGCTTGCCCAGCAAGACGTCGATTTCGTCATCGCCACGGGCGACCTCGTGCACGAAGGCGTTGCCGACGACTACCGCCGCATGCGCGCGCTCGTCGAGGAGCACCTGCCAAGGACGCCGTTCATCGTGTGCCTGGGCAACCACGACCATAAGGACGCCTTCTTCGAGGGTTATCTGGACAGCGCCCCGCAGCCGTCCTACCACGCCGTGCACGGCATCGATGGGCTGCGCGTGCTCGTGATCGACTCCGCATGCGGCGGCGGTGAGTCCGGCGCGTTCTCGGAGGCTGAGCTCGACTGGCTCGAGGCCATGCTCGCGACCCCGGCTCCGCGCGGCACCTTGCTCGCCTATCACCATCCGGTAAGCTGGGATGGGGAACATGTCGCCATGAAGGCGCCCCAGCGCTTCCTCGACCTTGTGGGTAGCGGCGACGTTATCGCCATCTTGAACGGCCACACGCACATGAACGACGTGCGCCATCTCGCGGGCATCCCGCAGATCACCGCCGACTCCACGGCGTTTGGCAGCGCGATGGGCACCACCACGTTCGACTTCACCAATCGCGCGGGATACGCCTCGTGCGCGCTCGACGAGACGGGCCTGTGCGTGCGCATGGTGCCCCTGTTCCCCGTGCCCGATATCATCGGTTCCATTCCCTGGGACGCCATGCTCAAGATCTTGAACACCTAGCGACGATCAGCGGGCGCATGCGCCCGAACCATAACCGCCCGCCGGGCCATCCGGCATCCACCAGCCAAGATTGGAGAACATCATGATCGACCGTCGTTCCCTCGTCTCCCTCGCCGCCGTCGCCGGGCTGGGGCTCATCGGCCTCAACGGCTGCTCCGGTACCGCAGGTGACGCCTCCGGCGAGGCAGCGGTAAGCGCCGCCCGCGGAACGCTCGACCCCAAGAACCCCACCAAGATCACGTTCTACTCCTACAGCCTCTCGAGCTCCTCGGCCGAAGGCACCATGAACGACATCATCAACAGCTTCAACGACACCGTAGGTGCCGAGAAGGGCGTGGTGGTCGAGGGTGTCGCCGAGGAAGCCACCGGCGCGCTCACCAAGACCACCTCGGACATCCAGGCCGGCAACCAGGTGAACGTGATCCAACACAACTTCATCTCGCTCGACACGAGCCGCATCAACCTGGGCATCCAGGCCTATGAGGACATCTTTGGCACCGAGGCCATGGACGAGGCGTTCAAGGGCATCGACGAGGGCGCCAAGCAGCTGGGCGTCATCGATGACAAGACCTACGGCATGGCGTTCACCTTCTCCACGCCCGTGCTCTACGCCAACGCCACGCTCTTCCGCCAGGCCGGCCTCGACCCTGCGGCCGATATCCCCACCACCTGGGATGACATGTACACGGTCTGCAAGACCATCAAGGACGCGACCGGTCTGTATCCGCTGCACATCGGCACCTCGATGACCAGCATCTGGGTCATGGAGAGCATCATCCGCAGCAATGGCGGAGCCATCTTAAACGACGACCGCACCGAGGCCGTCTTCGCCTCCGATGAAGGCGTCGAGGCGATCGAGATGTGGAAGCGTCTCTACGAGGAGGGCCTGTGCGCCCCCATGACCGACACCGAGGCGATGAACCTCTTCACCTCCGGCCAGCTGGGCATGCAGCTCTATACCACCGCGCTCTACTCGCTCTACCAGGCTGCCGCCGCATCGGCTGGTTGGGAGCTCACGGGTGGCGGCGAGCCGGGCTTTGGCGGCGAGCCGGCGGTACCGACCAACTCCGGTTCCTGCCTGGCCGTGCGCGCCAGCACCGACACCGAGGCCGCTGCCTGCTGGGAGTTCATCAAGTACGCCACGAGCGCCGAGAGCTACACCAAGATCACCGAGGGCATCGGCTACCTGCCGCTGCGCGCCGACATCGTGGATGACCCAACCTACCTCAAGGCATTCGCGGACGAGAACCCCCTCATCCGCACCAACCTCGCTCAGCTGAAGAACATCAAGCCCTCCACGATCTGGCCGGGCGACAGCGCCACCGAGCTCTCGCAGATCTTCGTCGACGCCATCGCCCAAGCGGTGACGACCGATGCCGACGTGCGCGAGACCCTCGAGGCCGCCCAGGAACAGATCAACGGGATGATCGGGTAAGCCATGGAGACGACCGATTCCCTGCCCGTCGCCGCCTCCGCCGCCCACCCGGCGGCGGGCGGTGCCCGCCTGCGTTGGCGCAGGCGCTTCCAAGCGCTCAAGCCCTACCTGTTCCTGCTCCCCGCCCTGGGGCTTCTCTGCTTCTGGTGCTACAAGCCGCTCGTGCAGACGCTTTCGCTCGCGCTGTGCCGCTGGACCATGGTTCCCGGCACGCAGCCCGAGTTCGTGGGTCTCTCCAATTTCGTGCGCTTGCTCTCGAACAAGGACTTCTGGCCGGCCGTGGGCAACACGGTGTTCTACACGGTGGGCATGCTGCCGTTCTCGGTGGGGATCCCGCTGTTCCTCGCCGTGGCGACCCAGGACATCGATCCGCGCGCCAAGCAGGTCTTCCGCGCGCTGTTCTTCATACCCATGATCATGGCGCCCGTCGCGACGAGCACCATCTTCCAGTGGCTGTGCACCCCCACCACCGGGCTTCTCAACATGCTCTGCGCCTGGCTGGGCGTCTCCGAACTGGGTGCGTCGTTTTTCACCGACCCCGATCTGGCACGTTGGATCATCCTCATCATCTCCGGTTGGAAGATGATGGGATTCTCGACCATCCTGCTCTCCGCCGCGCTCACGAGCATCAACGGCGAGTACTACGAGGCGGCGCGCCTCGACGGTGCCGGAGCCTTTCGCCGCTTCAAGGACATCACGCTGCCCATGATCTCGTCGACGGTGATGCTGCTCGTCATGATGAGCATCCTGTTCTCAACGCAGTGGACGTTCGCCTACATCGACGTCCTCACGCAGGGCGGTCCCTACGGCATGTCCACCAACATCTACTACCTCATGTACAACTTCGCGTTCTCCGATATGAACGTGGGCCTCTCGGCCGCGGCGGCCATCATGTTCATGGCCGTGTTCGGCGTCATCGCGCTCGCACTCAACCGGCTGAACCGGAAGCTCGTCTTCTTCGACAACTAGGAGGCCCACGTGTCCACTGCATCTTCCCTGACCACGCGGGCGCCGCGCCACATGGGGCGCATGCTCGCGCGGGCACTCAAGTACGCGCTGCTCCTGTTCATGGCCTTCATCGCGGTGTTCCCGCTGTACTGGCTCGTGGTCTCGTCGCTCAAGGACGTTGGCGAGATCTTCTCGCCAACCCTCATCCCCTTGCGTCCGACCCTCGAGAACTACGCCGACGCGCACGAGCGCATCCCCATCGCGCGCATGCTGCTGAACTCCGTGGTGGTGAGCGCGGCGGTAACCGTGTGCCAGCTCGTGACCTCGGTTCTCCTCGCCTACTCACTCATGCGCTGGGACTTCAAGGGCAAGGGCGTGGTCTACGGCGTCTTGAGCCTCACGTGGCTCATCCCCTTCCAGGCGATCATGGTCCCCAACTACGTCCAAGTCAACTCATGGGGACTCAAGGGCAACCTCATGGCGATTATCTTGCCGTTCATGGCGTCGGCCTTCGCCTCGATCTCGATGTACCAATCGTTCAACGCGTTTCCCCGTGCGCTGCTCGACGCCGCCCGGCTCGAGAACAAGAGCGAGCTTGGCATCTTGATCGACATCGTGCTGCCCAACATGGCCTCGACCATCGCGTCGCTCGCCATCCTTTTGTTCATCAACTCGTGGAACGAGTACATGTGGCCCGTGCTCGTGGTGAACGGCATGGAGACGGCACCCATCCAGATCGGCCTCAAGTCGTTCATGGGCTCCGACACCAACCTATGGGGATCGCTCATGGCGGCGACCACCATCTCGTGCATCCCCATCTTCGTGCTGTACCTGTTCATGCAGCGCCGCATCGTGGACTCCTTCATGAAATGGGGTATCAAATGACGTCTACGGCAACCCTGATGAGGGCCGTTTCCCGGCCGCTGCCCCTTGAGGGGGCCGCCAATGTGCGCGACCTCGGCGGTTACCCGATCGCCGGCAATCCGCGGCACGCGACCGCGCGCGGCGCGTTTCTGCGCGGCGACGATCTGAGCGCGCTCTCCGCGCAGGACGTCGCATCGCTCACCGCGTACGGCCTCTCCCTCGACATCGACGTGCGCAGTGCCCGCGAGCTGGGAGAGGCGCCCGACGTCTTCGAGAACCCCGCGGATGCGGACGGCGTGCGCTATGCAAGCGTGCCCTTGCTTGACGGGATGAACTCCGCGGGCTTCGAGGGCCCCCTGCCCTCGTCGCTCGAGGAGATCTACCGCGTGCTGCTCGACGCCGATGCCTACGGACTCGCCCGCGTGATGGAGCTCATGGCGGCCGAGACGGGCGCGGTGCTCTTCCATTGCAGCGCCGGCAAGGATCGCACGGGCGTGATCGCGATGCTCTTGCTCAAGCTCGCCGACGTCGCCGACGAGGACGTGGTCGCGGACTACGCGGCGAGTGCCGGCTACATGGAGGCACGTTTCCGCGCCCAGCGCACGGCGCTGGCGAAGCGCGGCATCGCGGCGCCCGACTTCCTGTTCGCCTCCGAGCCCGAGACGATGAAGCGCACGCTCATCCATCTCGCGCGCCGTTATGGCTCGGCAGAGCACTATCTTCTCGAGGCCGCGGGAGTCAACCCGGCGTCCGTGGCCATAATCAAGAACCGACTCCAAGGAGGCCTGTGATGAGCACCGTTCAAGTTGAGAGGCTCGTGAAGGATTTCGACGATGCGACGCACGTGCTGAAGGGCATCGACCTCACGGTACGCGATGGATCGTTCACGATCTTGCTGGGGCCTTCGGGCTGCGGAAAGTCGACGCTGCTGCGGATCGTCGCCGGTCTCGAACGCCCCACCGCCGGACGCGTGCTCATCGACGGTGTCGATGTGACCGACGCCGAACCCAGCGAGCGCCAGGTGGCCATGGTATTCCAAAACTACGCACTTTACCCGCATATGAGCGCCTTTGAGAACGTGGAGTACGGCCTCAAGGTGAAACGCGTTCCCAAGGCCGAGCGGCGCGAGATGGTTGAGCATGCGCTCGAGCTCGTGGACCTGGCCGATCAGGCCAAGAAGCGTCCGTCCGAGATGAGCGGTGGCCAACGCCAGCGCGTGGCGCTGGCGCGCGCCATCGTGAAGCGCCCCGGTGTGTACCTGATGGACGAACCCCTCTCGAACCTCGACGCTAAGCTGCGAGGGCAGATGCGGGAGAGCATCTCGCGCTTGCACGACGAGCTGGGGTCGACCTTCCTGTACGTGACGCACGACCAGGTCGAGGCCATGAGCATGGGCACCGACATCGTGCTCTTGCACGAGGGCTCCATCGCCCAGGAAGGCACCCCGCGCGAGATCTACCAGGAGCCTGCGTCGACCTACGCCGCCGGGTTCATCGGCGCGCCCCCCGCGAACGTGCTCGGGATCGAAGACGGCTTCATCGCCGTGCGTCCCGAGTACATCGCCCTTACCGAACCCGAGGTTCCCGCGGTCGCGCTGCCCGCCACGCTCACCGCGCGCGAGCAGCTGGGCGACAGCACGATCCACTCGTTCGCGACGCCCCTGGGTGACGTGCGAGCGAAAACTCCCTGCCTATGGGATGCGGAGTGCGCGGCGAACACCCGCATCTTCCTACCGCTCTCCGCGCTCATGTGCTTCGATGCCCAGGGCAAGCGCGTGGCGCCTCCCGAGAACCTGGAGCGTTTGGTGCGCGCACGCGTCGCCGCGTGAGGACCGTGCGCGCACCGCACGTGCCCGGCGGGTATGCTGCATCCATCCACCACCGCCCGCCGGGCTTCCCGGCATCCACGCGACGGCACGCGCTTCATGGCGACGACCGCTGAACGAAAGCGGGCCGGGGCGAACCCCGACCCGCTTGTTCGCCGTTCCTGCCCGAGCACCTCACAACGCGGCGCTCGGGTGCAACGATGTACTAGGAGAGCAGCGCGCTCGTGAGCTCAGCCTCGGCGCTCTCGGCGGCCGTCCAGTTGCCCTCATCGTCCCGCGTGTAGGTGAAGTCGCACTCCACATCGCGCGGCTCGGCTTCTGCCGGGGTAGTGTCAAGATTCTTGCGCACTTTCCGACAGCCCCTAGGCCCGCCATCCGGTGCGGCTACTCCTCCAGCAGCGTCACGTCCAGGTAGCGCCTCCAGCCCCACTCGCTCTCGGCCGCGTACTTGAGCCTGGCGGTGACGAGCATGAGGGCGGAGTTCCCGTCGGGGAAGGCGCCCACGGCCCTCGTCCTGCGCCGGATCTCGCGGTTCAGCCTCTAGATGGCGTTGTTGGTGCGTATGCGCCGCCAGTGCTCGCGGGGGAACCTGGTGTACGTCAGGGTCTCGGTGAAGCCCTCGCGGACGGTCTTCGCGGCCCCCCCCCGAGCCTCATGGACTCCAGCTCGTCGGCGACCTCGGCGGCCTTCCTCTCCGACGCCTCGCGCGACTCCATGGCGTGGATGGCCTTGAGCATGGCGGCGACCCTCGGGCGCCTGGACCTCGGGACCCTCGCCGGCACGTTGCGGTAGAAGCGGACGGCGCGGCGCCGGCAGGCCGCGCCGGGGAAGACCTCCGCGATCGAGCCGGCCGTCCCGGCGGCCTTGCCTCCGGTGAACATGCGCACGCCGCGCAGCCCCCGCGACCTCAGCCACGAGAGGAGCTCCCGCCAGCACTCCGACGACTCGGTGAACCCCGCGGCGGCGCCTATGACCTCGCGGTAGCCGTCATCGTTGACGCCTATGGCGACCATCACGGCGACGTTCTCGTAGCTGCCGCCCCAGCTGCGCTTTAGGTAGATGCCGTCGACGCAGGCGTAGGGGTAGGCGCGCTCGAGCGGCCCGTTGCGCCACTCCTCGACGGCCTCGAAGGCCTTCTCGTTCAGGCTCGAGACGGTGGCGGCCGAGACTCTGGAGCCCCAGAGCATCTCGCTCACGTCCTCGATCCGCCTGGTGGACACCCCCGCCAGATACATCTCTATCATGGCCTCCTCGACCGATGTCTCGCGGCGCCGGTAGCGCTCGATGATCGCCGTGGTGAACCGCATCCCCTTGAGCTTGGGCATGCGGATCGTCACCTCGCCGGACGTCGTCGCGAGCTTCCGCTCGTAGTGGCCCGCGCGGTAGGCCTCGCGGTCGGCGGTGCGCTCGTATCGCTCGGCGCCCACGAGGTCTCCGGCCTCCCCGTCCAGAAGGCCGTTGAGCACCTCCTCGACCGTCCTCCTCACCAGCTCGCGCGGGTCGGACCTCAGGGACTCCTCGTTCAGTGTTACGATGGGCTCGGGCATGGCCTTCCTCCAATATGCTTCTTGTCTCGACAACTCGAATCATACCGGGGCGGGCCATGCCCTCCTTCCTATCTGGACGCTATTCCGCTGTCAAAGTGCGCAAGAAATTGTACGTTACCGAATAGCTCTCTGGGGACATCTCTACGAGCTCTGCTCTGAAGTAAGCGAAGTCTTCTGCGTCTTCTAGATTCTTCCAATTCTCGGCCATTTCGAGCCTCCTCTAACCTTCCGCTTGGTTCTTCTTCGCCCTCTCGGGTGCCACAAAAGTTGCCACAAATAATCCCGGTCTAAGCGTTTTTGAGTGTGAGAAAGGGTTCCCTCGCTTGTTGGAGGAAACCCTTTCTGACCTGCGGAAATGTTAGTTTTTGGAAGATGGTGTTGAGAAGCGTCAAACCCCGAAAATCACTCCCATTCGATCGTCGCGGGGGGCTTCGACGTGATGTCGTACGCCACGCGGTTCACGCCGGGCACCTCGGCCACGATGCGGCTCGAGATCTTGCCGAGCACCTCGTAGGGCAGCTTCGCCCAGTCTGCGGTCATGGCGTCGCTCGACTCGACGGCGCGGATGATGACCGGGCGCTGGTAGGTGCGCTCATCGCCCATGACGCCCACGCTCTTGATATCGGGCAGGACCGCGAAGTACTGCCAGCAGCTGTGCTCGGAGTTGCGCTCGCCGGTTGCCTCGAACAGGCGCGCGTTGTAGGCATCCAGCTCCTCGCGCACGATGGCGTCGGCGTTCTTCAGGATCTCGAGCTTCTCGGGGCTCACCGCGCCGATGATGCGGATGGCCAGACCGGGGCCCGGGAACGGCTGGCGGTACACGATGTGCTCGGGCAGGCCGAGCGCCAGACCCAGCTCACGCACCTCGTCCTTGAAGAAGTGATCGAGCGGCTCGATGAGGTCGAAGTGCACGCCCTCGGGGAACGGGATCAGGTTGTGGTGGCTCTTGATCGTGGAGGCCTTGCCGCCGGTCTTGCGCGCGCCACTCTCGATGATGTCGGGGTAGATGGTGCCCTGGGCCAGGTACTTCACGCCGTCGAGCTGCTGGGCCACGGCGAAGAACTCCTTCCAGAACTGCGTGCCGATGATGCGGCGCTTCTCCTCCGGCTCGGTCACGCCGTCGAGCAGCGCGGCATAGCGGTCCTCGGCGTGCACGTGGATGAAGTCCACGTCGAACTGCTTGGTGAACACCTCTTCGACCTGCTCGGGCTCACCCTTGCGCAGAAGGCCGTGGTTGATGAACACGCAGGTCATCTGGCGGCCGATGGCACGCGCGCCGAGCGCGGCCACGACCGACGAGTCCACGCCGCCGGACAGTGCCAGGATCACGCGGTCGTCGCCGACCTTCTCGCGGATCTCGCGGCTCATGGTCTCGACGAGGTTGTCCATCGTCCACGTCGGCTCGATGCCGCAGATGTTGAACAGGAAATTCGACAGGATCTGCTGGCCGTACTCGGTGTGGCGCACCTCGGGATGGAACTGGGTGGAATACAGCTTGCGCTCCGGGCACTCCATGGAGGCGACGGGGCACACATCGGTAGAGGAGGTGACCACGAAGCCCTCGGGGGCGCGGCTCACGGAATCGCGATGGCTCATCCAGACCGTCTGCTCGATCGGCGTCGCGTTGAACAGCGCGCTCTCGCGGTCGCGCTCGATCGTGGCGGGGCCGTACTCGCCGATATCGGAATGGGAGACCTCGCCGCCGAGCACCGCGGCCATGGTCTGATGGCCGTAGCAGAAACCGAGCACCGGCAGACCGAGGTTCAGGACCTCGGGGTCGATAGTGGGCGCGTCCTCGGCGTAAACGGATGCAGGGCCGCCGGACAGGATCAGCGCCGCCGGATTCATGGCGCGGACCTCGTCGGCCGTAATGTCGCACGGAACGATCTCGGAGTACACGTGCAGGTCGCGCACGCGGCGGGCGATAAGCTGGCCGTACTGCGCGCCGAAGTCGAATACGAGGACCTTGCTCCCCGTCTGATTGGAAGAAGCCTGAGCCATAGAACTCCCCTTCTGCATGTTTCGCAAGACGACGCCTCGCCGTCCCCTCTCACAAACGTCATCATGATACACACTCGCGACCAGCACATATGACAAAACAGGCCATCTGAAGGAGAACTGCGCAACATCGAAATCCGGCGCAGCAGCCGATCGAGCCGAAAGCGGCCAGAAATATCCATTCTGCTGCATCTGGCACCCTTCTTATCAGGCTGGCCGAGCACCAATCGAGCAAAAAGGCCGCTGTGGCACCACGTGGGAGCGCCAGCAATCTTCGCCCCGAAGCGGGCACCGGTGAGAAAATGGGTCACAATACTGTCGACGAAACCATCCCGAGCTTGCCACGAGGAAGCGCCCATGAAGAACATCTTGCTCATCGCAACAGGCGGCACCATCGCATCTGCCGAAGACGGCAACGGCCTTTCGCCCTCGCTGACCGGCGAGCAGCTCGCCGAGGCGGTGCCGGAGATCGCCTCGCTCGCGCATATCGGCATCCTCCAGCTCATGAACATCGACAGCACCAACATGCGCCCGCGCGACTGGCTGCGCATCAGCTCCGCCATCGTCGATGCCTACGACGCATACGACGGATTCGTCGTGCTGCACGGCACCGACACCATGGCATATACCGCAGCCGCGCTGTCCTACCTCATCCAGGACAGCCCCAAGCCGATCGTGCTCACCGGCTCGCAGAAGCCCATGTGCGACTCGTTCACCGACGCCAAGCTCAACCTGTACCAAAGCCTGCTGTATGCGACCGATGAGCGCAGCCGCGATGTCGTCATCGTGTTCAACGGGGCGGTCATCGCCGGCACGCGCGGCCGCAAGCAGCGGACCATGAGCTTCAACGCCTTCAAGAGCGTCAACTACCCCTCGATCGCCTACGTGCGCAACGACCGCATCATCCGCAGCGGAGACGCCCTCGCTCGCGCGCAGGGCCTCGCCGCGAGCAATCTGGCGCCCACGACCACGCCGCGCTTCTTCACCACGCTCGACGAACGCGTCTTCGTGCTCAAGCTCACCCCGGGCATCGACCCGTCCATCTTCGGGCTGCTCGAATCCAACTACGACGCGGTCATCCTCGAGACCTTCGGCATCGGCGGCATCCCCGAGTACGAGGGCGCGACATTGGGTTCCCCCTCGTTCAGGCAGGCCATCTTCGACTGGGTCGATTCGGGGCGCACGGCGGTCGTGACCACGCAGGTCCCCGAGGAGGGGCTCGATCTTGGGGTCTACGAGGTCGGTCGCGCATACGCCGACCATCCCGGCATCCTCAAGGGCGACGACATGACCACTGAGGCGCTCGTCGCCAAGACGATGTGGGCGCGCGGCCAGTCCTCCGACCCCGACGAGATCAAGAGGCTCTTCTATCGTCCGGTGAACTTCGACCGCCTGCCGCCGCTATAAAAAAGCGCGCCGAGAAGGCTCGTCGCGCCCCGTGCGGAATGCGTGCATCTCGCTAGGAAGCGCCAATCGGCTGCCCGCGGGCTCAGTGTTTCCGGTATCCACAGAAAACTGCATAATAGTGTTGAAAAATACATAGAATTGCATAGACCAGCCCACTTCGCAGGGAGGCGATTCGGGCGGGGTCGAGTTTGTCACTGTTTTTGAGGCACCTTTGCTCAGCCGCCGGGTACCCTTCGATATTCCCGCAGGATTCAACTGGGCAAATTCCGATGCCTGCAGCGTCTGTGGAAAATCGGCACCGAAAAACAGTGACAAACTCGCATGCACGTTTTTGCACGGCCCGACGAAGGACCGGTCGAAGACGATCCGCTCCCGCGGGATCCTGCCACAGGGCCCCGCGGCGAGACGGATGCGGGCGAAGGCGAGGAAGGCGCAGCGTACCTGTGCCGAAGCAACCAGAGCCCGCATCCGCCTCGCCACGGAGCCGACCGGTGCGGAATGAATTGACCAGTGTTCCCCTAGAACACCAAGGGGTTCGTCCCCGACAAGGTGACGTAGAGCAGGTAGAAATTGGCCACGTTGATGACCGCGGTCGTGATCACGCCGCTGCGCAGGAAGCGCTCGGCCGTGCTCACCGCCATGATCATGGAATCCTTGGCGTGCTCGGCAGCCTTGCGCATCGTCTGCACGTAGATGCCGAACCCGAACGCGATGGCCATCACCGGCGGGATCAGCATCTCGTAGCGGCTGCCCCAGCGAATCACCTCGCCCGCGGAATCCCAGCGCATGGGCACCTGATCGGGCAGGCCGGGAATGACCGCAAGCGCGATCACGGTCGGCACGAGCGCCAAGACGATCGTGGCGACACCCAGGTATCCGGCCTTCTTGCCGTACTTGAACATAGAGAACTTGGACATGAGAACTCCTCGCGAAAACGGGATGACACCGCAGCCGAGCGCGCGGGCGCGACGGGACGCGCGCTACACGTTGAAGCGGAAATGCACCACGTCGCCGTCGGCCATGACGTATTCCTTGCCTTCCATGCGGAGGCGTCCGGCGGCCTTGGCTCCCTGCTCGCCGCCGAGCTCGATGTAGTCGTCGTAGGAGATGACCTCGGCCTTGATAAAGCCGCGCTCGAAGTCGGAGTGGATCACGCCGGCGGCCTGGGGCGCGGTGGCGCCGATGCGCACCGTCCACGCCTTGACCTCCATCTCGCCCGCCGTGAAGAACGACTGCAGGCCGAGCAGCTTGTAGGCCGCCTGCGCGAGCACCTCCAGACCCGGGCGCTCGAGTCCGAGCGTCTCCAGGTACTCGGCCGCCTCCTCGGGATCGAGCTCGGAAAGCTCGGCCTCGACCTTGGCGCAGATGGGAATGGGCGTGACACCGTCGATGGGATCGAGCTCCTCACCGAGCATGTCCTCGTCGACGTTGGCCACATACAGGATCGGCTTCATGGTAAGCAGGAACAGACCCTTGGCGGCAGCGCGCTCCTCGTCAGTCATCTCCATGGACGCCGCGCGGTTGCCCTCGTTCAGCCAGGTGAGCAGGCGCTTGGCGACCTCCAGCTTGGGCATGAGCTCGTGATCGCGCTTGGCCTCCTTCTCGAGCTTGGGAAGCTGCTTGTCGAGCGTCTGGATGTCGGCGAGGATGAGCTCGGTCATGATGGTGTCGGCGTCGCCCGCCGGGTCCACGAAGTCGCCGGTGCGGCCCACCTCGCGCATGACGTTGGGATCTTTGAAGTAGCGCACGACCTCGCAGATGGCGTCGGTCTCGCGGATGTTCGCCAGAAACTGGTTGCCCAGACCCTCGCCCTCGTTGGCGCCCTTGACGAGGCCCGCGATGTCCACGAACTCGACGGTCGCGGGGACGATGCGGCCGGGGTGCACGATATCGGCGAGCTTCTGGAGACGGTCGTCGGGCACATCCACGATGCCGACGTTGGGGTCGATGGTGGCGAACGGATAGTTGGCGGCCAGACCGCCCTTCTTGGTCAGCGCGGTGAACAGCGTGGACTTGCCCACGTTGGGCAGACCGACGATACCGATTGACAGGGCCACGGTGTACCTTCTCTCATACGAAAGCGCCCTGCCGGCAAGCAGCAGGACGCCTGAACCTTCGGGAATATCATAGCCCATAGCCGTGACGTACGCGGCCGTATCACCCAAGCTCCCCATCATCCGCGACGCGCCCGGGCGGCTCAGCGTCCACGGAGGGGCGATATGCCCGCAACCGATTGGTGTAGCTGATGTAGAGGGCGTCGATCGCGCAGCGCAGGCTGATTCCCTCCACGAGCGAAGTGCGGTACTCGCGCAGTGCGAGCGGGCTCACCGCCACGAGCATCTCACGGCTCGACCCCTCGCGCACGAGCGCCTGGTTGCCCGAAATCCACATGATGCGGCAGCCGACCATCTTGGCCCGCAGGTAGAGCTTCCGGATATGCGCCGTGGTGCCCGAGAAGGAGATGAAGACGACCAGGTCATCGGGTTTGAGGTGGACGAGCGACCCCAGCTGGTCTTTCACCGTGGAGAACGAGAAGCACAGGCGGTTGATCCGGTTGAGCTTCTCGCAGGCCTCCCGGGCGGCGATATTGGAGAACGAGCTGCCGTACATGTAGATGTTCGCGGCCTCGGACAGCCAGTCGACCGCCTGCTCCAGGACCCCGTCGGTCAGCAGCCGGCGCGTCTGATAGAGGCTCGCCTCCAGCGTATCGAAGTACCAGGGGATATCGATCCGGTCATGGAAGCGCGAGACGGACGAGTCGCTTCGCAGCCATGCTCCGTACTCCTCCATCTGGTCCTTGAAGGTACGCCAATCCGAGCCGTTCACGCGGCGACAGAACCGCGATATCGTCGCGATCGAGGTGTTGCATGCCCGCGCGAGGTCCCCGATGGCCATCCGCGGGACCTCCTCATGGTGCTCGAGCACGTACAGGGCGATGTGGGAGTCCATGCCCCCGGCTTGACCGATGCCCTCGATACAGGTGCGCAGGTTGGAATAGATCTCGTACATCGACATGTGGTCCCCCTCTTGCATGAAGCCGGGGACGGCGCGAGCGCCGCCCCCGACCGGTTCTCGGAAACCTACTCCATACCGAGGTATTCCCTCATCTCGGACTTGTAGACCGAGGCCTTGTTACCGTAGACGATCTGGACGCCGTCGCCCACGTGCACGATGGCGCTCGCGCCCAGCGACTCCTTGAAGTACGAGTCCTCCTTGACGAGGCCCACGTCGTTGAGCTTCAGACGCAAGCGGGTGAAGCAGGCGTCGACGCTCTTGATGTTGGCCGCGCCACCCACGGCCTCGACGATCTGCGGGATGAGCTCGTTGGTCTGGGAGGCGCCTGCAGAAGCGGCATCACCGGAGGCGTCGTCGGCGTCGTCCTCACGACCGGGCGTCTTGAAGTCGAACTTCTTGATGAAGATGCGGAACAGCGCATAGTACAGGCCGAAGTACGCGATACCGAGCGGAATGAGCCAGAACCAGTTGGACCCCTTGTCGGCGTTCATGATCCCGTTGAAGATCCATGACAGGAACGGGCCGCCGAACGCGGAGGGTCCGGGTACGTTGAACTGCACGAGGTAGGTGAGCACATAGGCCAGTCCGCACAGGAACGCGTGGACGACGAAGAGCACCGGCGCCACGAATAGGAACGAGTACTCGAGCGGCTCGGTGATGCCCATGAAGGCGGCGGGGATGACCGCGGCGATCATGAGGGAAGCGGTCTTCTTGCGGTTCTTGGGCAGCGAGGAGCGCCAGATGGCCAGGGCGGCGCCCGTCAGGCCGAACATCGCGAACAGGACCTTGCCGTTCATAACGTACTTGCTGACATCGATGTCGTACATCATGCCGGGAGTGTTGAGGATCGCGTTGTAGATGTTGACGGCGCCCTCGACGGTCTGGCCGTCGACGGTCATCGTACCGCCGAGCGACGTGAAGAAGAACGGCAGGTAGATGAAGTGATGCAGGCCGAACGGGAGCAGCAGGCGCTCGGACAGGCCGTAGATGAACGCACCGAACACGCCCGTGGAGTCGATGAACGTCGACATCATGGACAGGGCGTTCTGCACGGGCGGCCACAGGACGGAGAGCACGCAGCCCAGCAGGCTCGCCACGATGATCGTGATCGCGGGGATGAAGCGCGTGCCGTTGAAGATGCCGAGCACCGGCGGGAGCTGGATCTTGTAGTAGCGGTTATGCAGCCACGACACGATCAAGCCGACGGCGATGCCGCCGAACACGCCCGTATCGAGCGTCACCACGCCCAGGATCGAGCTCTGGCCGGTCAACAGGTTCTCCGGGTCGATCACGCCGAGCAGGATCAGCAGCTGGCCCATGATGGTGTTCATGGTCATGTAGCCGAGGAAGCCCGACAGGGCCGCCGTCGCCTTCTCGGCGCGGGCGTAGCCGTATGCGACGCAGATGGCGAACAGCACGGAGATGTGGTTGTTGACGACGTTGCCCGCTGCCTTGATCAGCGTGCTGAAGATGACCATGGGCTCGGAGGCCAGGAAGGGCGCGAGCTCCATGAGGTTCGCGTTGGACAGCGCGGAACCCAGACCCACCAGGATGCCGGAGATGGGCAGCAGGAGCACCGGCGCCATCAGGACCTTACCGAGTTTCTGGAATCCGTTGTAGAGTTTGCTTCCCATGGATAGCGGCTCCTCTCTAGTGAAGCTCGGGCCAGTAATCGCCGTTGGCGGCGATCAGGTCGTCGAGGATCTTGCGGGCCACGGTCGTGGACGGGATCGTCTTGTTGACGGCGATCGCCTCGAGCGCCTTCTGGTAGGAATGCTCGAAGTACGCGTCGACCGCGAGCTTTTCGCTCGCGAGCTGCTCCTCGATCAGGCCCTTGTAGAACGTGGAGATCGGGGCGCGGCGCACCGGCTCGGGACCCCAGGAGCGCACATAGGCGGGGACCTCGACCATGGCGTCATCAGGCAGGTTGGGGATGGCCCCGTTGTTCTCGACGATGACCAGGTAGCGCTCTGCCTTGTTGTAGGCGATCGAGGCGGCGGCGTCGACGATGAAGTCCCCGAAGACCGTGAAGCTCTGGATCGGGCTCTTGTAGTTCGCGGGGTCGGCGAGATAGGCCTGGTGCTCGGCGAACATCTCCTTCTCGCGTCCGTTGATGACCGAGTCGGCGCGGGTGTGCTCGGGGTCCATACCGGCTGCCATATCCTGCGAGTACAGGTAGTACTGCAGGTAGCTGTTGGGCAGGTACTCGGGATAGTCCTTGACGATCTCGACGTACTGCGCCCAGGTGTGCATCCAATCCGGGTCCTTGTGGTGCCTGTCGCTGACGGCCATGCCCTGGTTGAGGATCATCTCGCGCAGCTCGGGCAGACGGTCGACGCCCTGCTTGTCATAGACCTCGGTGAACCAGCCGAAATGGTTGAGACCGAAGTAGCACGGGTCGAGGTCGCGCCAGCTGGGCAGGTTGAGCATCTTGGAGTACGACAGCAGGATCGCGGTCGGCATGTCGCAGATGTTCAGGATGCGCTCGTTGCCGAACTCGCGGCGCGTCGCCTCCGCGACCACGGCAGCAGGGTTGGAGTAGTTCAGGATCCAGCAGTTCGGCGAGTACTTCTTCGCAGCCTCGACGATGCCGAACACGCCGGGGATCGAGCGGATGCCGTAGGAGATGGAGCCGCCGGCGCCGCAGGTCTCCTGGCCGACGCAGCCGTACTTCAGCGGGATCTTCTCATCGCTCGAGCGCATCGCCAGACCGCCCTGGCGGATCTGCGCGAACACGAAGTCCACGTCGGTGAACGCCGTCTCCGGATCGGTCGTCACGACGACGTCCAGGTCGGGCGCCTCCTGCTCGATGAACTGGCGCATGATGTCGTACACGAGGTTCATGCGCTGCTCATCGATGTCGTAGAGCGCGAGCTTCCGCAGCGGGAGCTCCTGCTTCTTCTGCAGCAGGCTCTGGATGATGCCGGGAGTGTGCGTACTCCCGGCACCTGCGATCACAACGGCTTTCTTTTCCATGATTACCCCTCTTCTTTCATCGTAGGAGAGCCGATAACCACAGACTAAGATGCGCTGGAAAGCGCTTCTATGGTTGATTCCCAACCCCAATGCAACACCCTCCTCACGGTCCGCATATCCCGAGGTCATCGCAACGCCCCCGACCCCCGCGGGTCGGCATCCCCCCAGCTCGGAGCGCCCGGACGGGGCCCGCGCGGGCGTTGCGCTGGGTCCTGGAGGCATGCGGGGGCGCCCCGCCGGCCGGCCCTCCCGGACTCAGCGCAACGGGTCCCCGCGGGGCCTATGGGGCCTTCCGGCGCCTACCCGGCCAGCGGTGTGTTTGGTCAAGTCCGTCTTTCTGAAATGATCACGGAAAACTTTCGGGTTTGGGCACGCAACTTTTTCGGGTTCGGTCACGGGCGCGCCGCTAGCTTCCCGACTTGCCCAGCATGAGTGACTCC
>NZ_FCOU01000005.1 GCF_900046475.1 Collinsella ihumii
GGAGTCACTCATGCTGGGCAAGTCGGGAAGCTAGCGGCGCGCCCGTGACCGAACCCGAAAAAGTTGCGTGCCCAAACCCGAAAGTTTTCCGTGATCATTTCAGAAAGACGGACTTGACCAAACACACCGCTGGCCGGGTAGGCGCCGGAAGGCCCCATAGGCCCCGCGGGGACCCGTTGCGCTGAGTCCGGGAGGGCCGGCCGGCGGGGCGCCCCCGCATGCCTCCAGGACCCAGCGCAACGCCCGCGCGGGCCCCGTCCGGGCGCTCCGAGCTGGGGGGATGCCGACCCGCGGGGGTCGGGGGCGTTGCGATGACCTCGGGATATGCGGACCGTGAGGAGGGTGTTGCATTGGGGTTGGGAATCAACCACATACTAGGAAACTGCACGAATGCACGCGCCCAATCCCCGTCGCGTCAACGGAAGGCTGATATAAGACGAGGGGACGGATGATGCGTCCGCCCCCTCGTCGTCAACGTCTTGTCCGCGCCAGAACTTACCTACCCTGTGCGCGAGACTCCTCGTAGAACTCGATCAGGTGCTTCTGCACGTCGTAGGGAACCTGCTCGTAACCGGCGGGCTCCATGGTGAAATCACCGGTGCCGCGCGTCAGCGAGCGCAGGCGGGTCGCGTAATCGACGAGCTCGGCGTACGGGACGGTCGCGGTGACCACGGTGTTGCCGCGATCATCGGTATCCATGCCGGTGACGCGGCCGCGGCTGGCGGACACGTCGCCCATCACGGCGCCGGCATAGCTCTCGGGGATGGTCACGGTGATGTTCTCCATGGGCTCGAGCACCACCGGGTCGGCCTCGGAGCAGGCCTTCTTGAGCGCGATGCGCGCGGCGGCGCGGAACGCCATCTCGTTGGAGTCGACCGGATGATAGGAGCCGTCGTAGCACGCCACGCGGATGCCCGTCAGCGGATAGCCGGCGATGACGCCTTCCTTCATGGTCTCCTGGACGCCCTTGTCGACCGCGGGGATGAGGGCGCGCGGGATGCGGCCGCCCACGACCTCGTCGACGAACTCGTAGTCGCCGTCGGCCAACGGCTCGACGCGCAGGTAGCAATCGCCGAACTGGCCCGCGCCGCCGGTCTGCTTCTTGTGGCGGCCCTGGGCGCTCGCCACGCGGCGGATGGTCTCGCGGTACGGAATGCGGATGGGGACGATGTGCGCCTCGACCTTGGTGCGCTCCTCGAGGCGGTTGAGCAGGACGGACACCTGGGCCTCGCCCACCGCGGAGATGATGGTCTGGCCGGTCTCCTCGTCGCGCTCGATCTTCATGGTCGGGTCCGCCTCGCACGCCTTGTCGATGAACGTGAAGAGCTTGTCTTCCTCGCTGCGGTTCACGGCCTCGATGGCGATGCGGTACTGGCTGTTCGGGAACTTGAACGCAGCGGCCTCGATCTTGCCGGACACCGACAGCGTGTCGCCGGTATCGGCGGAGATCTTGGTGGTGACGATGATGTCACCCGCCTCTGCCTTGCCGACCTCGTTCATGTCGCGGCCGCACATGACGTACAGGTGCGCCAGGCGCTCGCTCTTGCGGGTGCGGGCATTCACGAGCTCGATGCCGGGGGTGAGCGTACCGGTCAGAACCTTGAGGAAGGAGATGCGGCCCTGCTGGGCGTCGTTCAGGGTCTTGAACACGAAGGCCACGGGGCGATCGTCCTCAGAGGAGATCTTGAGGGTGTCGCCGTCCATGAGCGGCATCTCGCCGTAATCGGTCGGCGTCGGGAAATAGGTGGCGATATCGTCCATGACGGAATGGACGCCGAGCTCCTTGGTGCAGGAGCCGACGAACACCGGGACGAACAGGCGCTGGGCGATCGCCTTGGAAAGCAGGCTCTCGACCTCTTCCTGGGTAAGCGGCTCGCCGTCGAGGTACTTCATCATGAGCTCGTCGTCGGCCTCGGCGACGGCCTCGCACAGCTGCTCGCGCGCGGCCTCGGCGGAGGGCAGGTACTCCTCGGGGATGTCGAACTCGGTCTGCGTGGTGCCCTCGCAGTGGCGCGCCTTCATACGCACGACGTCGATGACGCCCTCGAACGCCTCGCCCGTACCCCACGGGAGGGTGACGGCACCCAGGCGCATGCCGAAGCGCTCGCGCAGCCGCTCCATGCAGGCGTCGTAATCCGCCGTTTCCTTATCGATGCGGTTGATGAAGACGGCGCGCGCCAGGCGCAGGTCCTCGGCGGCGTACCACAGCTTAACGGTCGTGGGCTGCGGCCCCTCGGAGGCGTCGACCACGAACAGCGCCGTCTCGCTGACGGCCATGGCCGCATACGCGTCGCCGATGAAGTCGGGGTAGCAGGGCGCATCGAGCACGTTGATGCGCGTGCCCTTCCAGTCGATAGGGGCGATGGAGGTGGAAATGGAGACGCCGCGCTTCACTTCCTCGGCGTCGTAATCCAGCGTGGGCTTGGTGCCCGCGTGACCGCCCAGACGGGTGGTCTTGCCTGAAAGATGCAGCATCGATTCTGCCAGGGAGGTCTTTCCTACTCCTCCCTGGCCAACCAAGACGACGTTCCTCACATTGTTCGTCTGAGGTGCACCCATGATGACCATCCTTTCTTCGGCACGCGTGGCGCCGACGAGCAGCGAGGCGGCATATCGCCCCGCATTTCAGCCGTATGGCTTGAGACTACCCCGGAGAGCTCCGGTCATAACTGACGTATCGCCAGACGGCGCACTGCAGCGCGCTAAAGGGTTGAAAGGGTGAGGAGACATGTGCCTTATCGTCTTCCCGCAAAAAACGTCGCGACGGATTTTGCGGGAAGACGGAGCCCGTTGTGCATAACGGCCAAATCGATATAGCTGTTTACCTGCGATGTTTTCATTATGCTTAATCAGCTGTGAATATTTCTTGCGCGCTTCCCGCGAAATCCGTTACTTCGTAATATATAGACAAAAATACTTTCTACATATATACAATATTGAGTGCTAATGATACTCTATTTGCTATGAAAGACTGGATACTGCATGGCATATCGGCTCTTGAATTCCTACGCACACCACCGTGCATCAGAGAGCTTGAATTTCCTCCCGAGGTGCTGGAGTCGCTGAATCGCGCTTCGCCTTCATATCGAGAACGCTTGAATACCCCACAGCTCATCTTGGAGATCCGCCACGAAATCTTCCGCTCGCTTAAAGGGGTCTCGATTCCCGTTCACGTGCTAACCGACGGAATCCCACGCGGCGCGTCGCCCTATGCCGTATGGCATACCAGGTCGAATGATATCTCCGACGATGATCTTGAGCAGATTTCCGACAACCTTTACGCCACCTCACCGCGGGTGGCGCTCCTCCATATGGCTCGCGACTGCACGCCCGTGCAATTGGCTATGGTCATGATGGAGTGCTGCGGACTCTACGCCACCTGTCCCGGCACGTCTCGCATGCAGCGCGCCATAAGCCTGCTCGACACTACATGCGGGCTGCCCGACACGACGCGACAACTCGCGGCGTTCTACGGACTCGACGGGAAACCGCTTGCGTTCACCGACAACCACGGCGCCCCCTTGCCTTGGAGCCCCTGCAGAACGCGTGACGGCACCATCTCCAATCTCTGGAAACGGCCGCCGCTGTGCAGCATCGAAGAGCTTGCGGAGTTTTCCAAATCGCTGGGACCGGTGCACGGGGCAAAGACCTTCAGGCGCGCACTCGAGATGGTCGTCGCGGGTGCCGCCTCTCCGCTGGAGGCCCAGGCCGCTCTCCTCATGGGCATCAACAGGAAGCTTGGGCTCGAGGGGCTTCCACCGTTTCAGCTCAATCGTCGTGTCAAGCTATCGCCCTCTTCGGCATCGGCGTGGGGATCGCCCATCTGCGTCGTCGACATCGGATGGTTCGACGAGGGGAGCCACACACCAAGTCTGTGCTGCGAGGTGGAGGGAGCGGCATTCCACGGCATCGCGCTCGAAGATAGCAAAGGGACGCAACGGGACGACTCAGCGCGCAAAACGGCTCTGCGCAGCATGGATATCGCCGTTGAAACCATCACACACTCCCAGATCAAGAACATCGAGCGATGGGACGTGCTGATGGACGTGCTCTACCGGCATCTCGGCATCGAACGCCCGGAGCGCACCAAAAGGTTTATGGAGCAGCGGGTAAAGCTTCGCAAAGACCTGTTTGGGAGGCCTCGGCTCTGAGCGCTCATATGAAATCGGTGCCTGTCCCCGTTTTCTTTTGGGAAAACGGGGACAGGCACCGATTTCTCACCTACAATCGAGGCGCATTGTTATTTGGCCAGATGGATGGTGCGGAGACGCACGGGCGCAGGCGAGATGCCGAACGCCCAGGGGAACGGGGTGAAAAGCCCCAGCTGTACCAGCAACCGTGAGTTCAGCTGCCGCGAGCATATCGTCGTAGATCGGGCGACGAGGCGCGGTGTGGGAACGAGCCGGATCGCCTCTCCATCGGTATGGGCCCTGGGGAGAAAGGCATGTATCATGCTCGAAAACCTGTCTCGCACGCTGTCCGCACTTTCGCGCCGCACCGTTGCAATCGGTGCGCTGACCTGCGCGCTTGCCGTTGCCTGCCTGGGCGGCTGCACGCAGACCACCGCCAGTGATGGCGGCTCGGGCGCAAGCAACGCCGCCGTTGTCGCCGACACGGGATCTGCCGCGGCGCCCGCTGCCGACGACGCCCAGATCGCCGTGCAGGTGGTCGTCGACTCGAGCGCGGCCGACGGCAGCGTGACCTATGACGACACCGTTGAGCTGGACGAAGGTGCCACCGTGCTCGACGCGATCAAGGCAACCGGCCTTGAGCTGGACATCCAGGACTCCGACTACGGTTCGTTCGTGAACGGGATCGGAGGGCTCGCCTCGTTCGACTTCGGCGATTCGAGCGGTTGGGGCTATGACCTCAACGGCGAGACGGTGATGGATTCCGCCGACGTGGCAACCGTGTCGGATGGCGATGTCCTCACCTGGACCTACCTCGTCTAGTCGCCACCATACGCGCCCGCGCCGACCTTGCAGAATGCGGTCGGCGCGGGCGTTTTTTGCAAGAGGCATCCTGATGCACGTTCGATACAATCCTTTTTCCGATTTCCATCCTGCGGTGGTCGTCGTCTACCTCGTCTGCGCCGCCGGCTTTGCCATGGCTGCCTCGCAGCCGGTCTATGCAGCGCTCTCGTATGCAGGCGCGGGCGCATGCGCCTGCTGCGTGCGCGGAATACGCGCCGGATTGCGCCAGATCGGCTGGACGATCCCCGTGGTAGGGGTGGTCGCCGTGGCGAACCTCCTGTTTGTAGGCCGGGGAGCCCACGTTCTGTTTTCGCTATTCGGCCGCGCGTTCACCGCGGAGGCCCTGTTTTTCGGCGTGTGCACGGGCATCATGCTCGCTTCCGTCCTGCTGTGGATGACCACATGCCTCGCCTGCATCGATAGCTCCGCGGCAACCGAGGTGCTCGGCGGCATCGCACCGACCGTCGCCCTGATGGCCACGCAGGCTATGCGTTTGATCCCCCAACTCGTTTCGCGCGGGCGCACCGTGGAGGCCGTCGCACAGGCGACGCCCGCGATCGCTCCGCGCACGACGCGCGAACGGGCGGCCGGCCACCTGCGCACCAGCTCGGTCCTCATGGGCTGGGCGCTGGAGGACAGCCTGGTGCGCGCCGACGCCATGCGCGCGCGTGGATACGCCTGCGGGGCGCGCCGCACGGTCTACCGCCAGTCGCGCGTCCGAAAGGCCGATGCCGGGCTGATCGGGGCCATGTGCGCGCTCGCGGCGGTCAACGTGCCGCTCGTCGCCATCGCCTGTTCCCAATACGCGTTCTACCCCACCCCTCCCCAACTCGTGTTGTGGTGGGGATATGCCCCGTTCGCCGCACTCATGCTGGTGCCCGTCGCACTGTCGATACGGGGGTGGTGGCTATGGCGAACGCTCTGAGCGCCCGCGCGGCACGAATCTGCGATCTCACCTTCGCCTACCCTGAACATGAACCGGTCCTCGAGCACATCTCCCTCGAGGTGGATGCCGGCGCGTTCTGCCTTGTGAACGGACCCACCGGATGCGGGAAGACCACGCTTCTGCGTCTGCTCAAACCCGAATTGGCGCCCGAGGGGATCAAAACGGGCACCATCGAGGTACTCGGCGAGCAGGCGACGGATTCTCTGCGCTCGGCAACTGACATCGGCTTCATCATGCAGGATCCCGCAGCTCAGATCGTGTGCGACACCGTCTGGCACGAGATCGCGTTCGGGCTGGAAAACATCGGCATGGCGCAAAGCGAGATGCGCAGGCGCGTGGCGGAGATCGCGCACTTCTTCGGCATCGAGCCGCTTATGCACACATCGACCGACGCGCTCTCCGGGGGACAGCAGCAGCTGGTGAACCTTGCCGGAGTGCTCGCGCTGCAGCCACGGCTGCTCGTGCTCGACGAGCCGACCGCGAGCCTCGATCCCGATGCCCGCCGACAGTTTTTGTACCTGCTCAGTCGGGTGCACCGGGAACTCGGCATCACCGTCATCATGTCGACCCATCTGCCTGAGGAGGCCGAGCATCTGGCGACCCAGACGTTCCCGATCGGGCCCGTGCCGCCCGCCGTCCCGCGCGCCGAGCTCGACCGTCGCCTTGCCGTTCGCTGGAGCACCTTCCATCGGGGCCTGCCGGTCCTGTCGGCGCGCGACGTGTTCGTCCGCTACGACCGCGATGCCCCCTGGACGCTGCGGGGCCTCGACCTCACCGTCTGTCAGGGCAGCGTGCACGCCATCGTCGGCGGCAACGGCTGCGGCAAGTCAACCCTGCTCAAAACGCTCGTCGGCATCCTGCGACCCCAACGCGGGCATGTGGACAACACCTGCCATGAAACCCAAAGCTACCTACCGCAGGACCCGAAGGCGCTTCTGGTGTGCAACACCGTCGCCGACGAACTCGACGAATGGCGCGAGCGGGCGGGATATAGCGCCGACGACATCGCGCGCATGATCGAGCGCATGGGGCTTTCCGGCCTTGAGGCCCATCACCCCTTCGACCTCTCCGGAGGACAGCAGCAAAAGCTCGCCCTCGCAAAGGTGCTGCTCACCAGGCCCCGGCTGCTCGTGCTCGACGAGCCCACCACGGGACTCGACGCGAGCGGGGCGGCCGAGATCGTCACCATCCTGCGCGGCATCGCCGAGCGCGGCTGCACCGTTTTGCTCGTGACGCACGACCTGGATGTCGCCTACGCCGTCGCCGACGAGGTGTCGCTCATGTTCGACGGGCAGATCGCCTGCACCGAGCCCGCACGGGAGTTCTTCGGCTACAGCCTCATGTATCGCCCCCACGAGCGCGCGCGGCTGTTCGGCATGCTGCTGCAACGCGAGGAGGCGCCGCTGGAAGCGGTCGATCAGCCTCCCTCGGATGTGCGCCCCTCCGTCGCAGAGGCCCCGCTCGAGCGGCCCCGACCCCGTAGGCCGAAGGGAAACGCGGCGCTCGAGGCAGTCGCTCTGGCCGCCGTACCGGCCGTGCTCGTCATTGCGGGCCTGTGCGGTTTCAGGCAGACCGCCCTGTTGTCGTTTACCGTGGTGCTCGCCGCGCTCGGCATCTTTTTCGCCTCATACGAGACGGGTGAGATGCATATGCGCGAGATCATGCCCACCGTGGTGCTCGCCGCAATCGCCGCCGCCGGCCGCGTGCTGTTCGCCGCGGTGCCGAGCGTGAAGCCGATAAGCGCCGTCGCGATCATCGCCGGCGTCTGCCTGGGAAGGCGCTCAGGCTTTATGGTTGGAGCACTTGCCGCCCTGACCTCGAATTTCTTTTTCGGACAGGGCGCGTGGACCCCATGGCAGATGTACGCCTGGGGACTCGTGGGCTATGGCGCGGGCGCGCTTGCGCAGATCGGCGTGTTCGGGCATCCGGACGCGAGCGGGCAGGAACGCAAGGGCATGCCGGCGCTGCTCATCTACGGATTCGTGGCCTCGGTGCTCTATGGGTGGATTCTCAACGCGTGGTCGATCATCGGCTACCTGCACACCGGGCTCGGTTTCAACCTGCTCGCGGTCTACGCCGCCTCGTTCCCCTTCGACGCCGCCCACGGAATCGCCACCGTCGCGTTTCTCGGCGCCCTCTACCTGCCCTGGCGCCGCAAGCTCGCCCGCATCGTGCGCAGGTACGGCATAGAGCGCGGCGAAAACCGCTGACCGGACTCGCCCCGCGCCGGAGCGTCGCGCGGGGCACCCGTTACGCAAGCCTCTGTCAGACGGGTTGGTTGGGGATGGGTTGGTTGGGGACGAGTTCGTTCCAACCCATGCCTGACGTCGCGACGGTTTCTGCGGGAAGGCGCCACGGCGGCCTAACGGAGGCCGACGCAAAAAGGCGGCCCGCCATCCGACGGGCCGCCTTGCAGCACCTATGCCTTTACCCCCGAGGCCGGCACGGTCACCTCGGGCATGAGCTCCTCGCTCATAACGGTCAGGATCTCCCCCATCTTCGTCAGGTCCTCCTCGGAGAACCGCTGACGGATGCGATCCATGACATCGTGGATATACGAGGAGCTGATGCGATAGTAGTCCAGGTACTTCTGCGTGGGGCGCAGATGGTACTCGCGCCCATCACTTTCCGATTGGACCTTCTCGACATACCCCTTGCGAATAAGGCTCCCGATCTTGTAGGCCGCGTTCGAAGACGAGATGCGCATGAACTCGGCGAACTCGTGCACCGTCGGTGAACCGAGCGCGTAGATCGCTTCCATGGCGAACGCCTCGACCGTCGTCAGGCTCGCCTCACGATCCTGAAAGCGCGAGAAGGTCTCCTGGTAGAAATGGAGCTTGAACTTGTTATATATGCTCTCAAACATCTCTTCCAACTCTTGATGCTCCCTGCGCGCTGACATGGCGCACTAGGCCTCGTCGGCGGAACCGAGGGCGAGCGTCAGCGTGGCGGTGCAGGCGACCTCGCCATCGACACGGGCCTCCGCCTCGACGAACGCGAACGAACGGCGCGTCTTGACGATGCGGCTCTCGAGCTCGAGCACGTCGCCGGGACGCACCTGCTTGCGGAACTTCGCATCCTTGATGGACGCGAAGAAGCCGAGCTTGCCGCGGTTCTCGGGAAGCGACAGCATGGCGACGGCCGCGACCTGCGCGAGCGCCTCGACGATCAGCACGCCGGGCAGGACATGGTACTGCGGGAAGTGGCCGCAAAACACCGGGCTCATATTGCTCACGCACAGGCGACCGCGGGCCCAGGAGCCCTCCTCGCCATCGGTGATGCGGTCGACGAGCGCAAAGGGGTAGCGATGCGGCAGGATCTCCGCGATCTGGTTGGAATCAAGCTGCATGTGACTCACCTAGCCATTCCATTTCTTGAGCAGGACGCAGGCATTGTGGCCGCCGAAACCAAGCGAGTTGGACAGCGCGTACTCGAAATCGGCCGCACGGCCCTCGTTCGGCACGTAGTCGAGATCGCACTCAGGGTCGGCCTCGACGTAGCCGATGGTGGGCGGCAGGAACTGATCGCGCAGGGCGAGCGCGGTGAAGATGGCCTCCACGGCGCCGGCCGCACCGAGCATATGGCCGGTCATTGACTTGGTGGAGGAGACGGCCATGTGGTAGGCATGATCGCCGAACACGGTCTTGATCGCCGCGGTCTCGCCCTTGTCGTTGAGCGGGGTGGAGGTGCCGTGCGCATTGATGTAGCCCACGGCCTCCGGGGCCACGCCGCCGGCATCGGCCAAAGCCTGCTCCATGGCGCGTGCGCCGCCCTCGCCGTTCGGCGCGGGAGCGGTGATGTGGTAGGCATCGCAGGTCACGCCGTAGCCGACGATCTCGGCGATGATGTTCGCGCCGCGGGCCTGAGCGTGCTCGAGCTCCTCGAGCACCAGCATGCCGGCGCCCTCGCCCATGACGAACCCGCTGCGACGGGCGTCGAAGGGCACGGAGGCGCAGGTGGGGTCGTCGCCGACGTGCAGGGCGCGCATGGTGGTGAAGCCGCCGATGGAAAGCGGGGTGATGGCCGCCTCGGTGCCGCCGGTGAGCATGATGTCCGCATAGCCGTCACGGATATGGCGGAAGGCGTCGCCCACGGCGTTGGAGCCGCCGGCGCACGCGGTCACGGGGCAGGTGCACATTCCCTTGAAGCCGAACTCGATGGCCACCTCGCCGGCCGCCATGTTGGAGATGCCCATGGGGATGTAGAACGGGGAGCAGCGGTCGAATCCGCGCTTGAGGCAGCTGGTCTGCTGGGTCTCGGTCTCGCGGACGCCACCGATGCCGGAGGACACGATCACGCCGGCGCGGGTGAGGTCCTCGGAATCCAGGTCGAGACCGCTCTGCGCGATGGCTTCGCGCGCCGACACAATCGCGAGCTGCGTGAAGCGGGACTTGTGCTTGGCCTCGGGAGCGGAGAAGTGCTCCTTGGGCTCGAAGCCCTTCACCTCTGCCGCGATCTTGACCTTCTGGGCGCTCGCATCGAACTGTGTGATGGGCGCGATGCCCAGCTTGCCGGCGCGAGCTGCGTCCCAGCTCTCAGTCGCGGTGTTACCGATGGGCGTCAGGGCTCCCATGCCGGTGATAACAACCCTGCGTTTGGACATATGAAAGCTCCTTTCGGGAGATGAATTCGAACAATTGGAGGCGGGTCACTTTTGGTCGAGATACCCGCGATGCGCTGTCCCAGGTGCGCCAGGTTGCCCTGAAAGAGGAGGGCATAGACCTTAGGGTCATGACCGACGATTGAAGGGCAAGATGGCGCACCTGGGACAGCGAGCCTACATGGCCATGCCGCCGTCGACGGCCAGCACCTGGCCGGTGATGTAGGCCGCGTCATCGGAAACCAGGAAGGCGACGGCACGCGCCACGTCCTCGGGCTTGCCGGCGCGGGCGGCGGGAATCATGGAGCACATGGCCTGCTGGGCGGCCTCAGGCATAGCCGCGGTCATATCGGTCTCGATGTAACCGGGGGCGACGGCGTTCACGCGAATGCCCGCGGCGGCCACCTCGCGCGCAACGGACTTGGTCATACCGATGAGACCGGCCTTGCTGGCGGCATAGTTTGCCTGCCCCGCGTTGCCCATGATGCCGACGACGCTCGCCATGTTGACGATGCTGCCGCTCTTGGCGCGCATCATGGGGCGCAGCACGGCCTTGGTCATGAGGAAGGCGCCCTTGAGGTTGGTGGCGATCACAGCATCGAAATCCTCCTCGCTCATGCGGGCGGCGAGCTTATCGCGCGTGATGCCGGCGTTGTTGACGAGGATGTCCACGCCTCCGAGCTCGCGGGCGGCCTCCACCAGCTCCTTTGCGGAGTCGGCGCTGGTCACATCGCCCTTCACGGAGCGAGCGGCCACGCCCTCCGCCTCGACGAGCTTCACGGTCTCGTCGGCAGCGGCCGCGTTGCCGGCGTAGGAGAACACGACGTTGGCGCCGCGGCGGGCGAGCTCGATGCAGATGGCGCGTCCGATACCGCGGCTGCCGCCGGTCACGATGGCGGTCTTACCGGTCAAATCCATGGGTAGTTCCTCCTTGGAACAAAACGTCGGGCGTTTTGGGGACGATAGGCCCCGCAGCAGGTCGCCGGGACCGAGCGCGCTGCCGCGCGGACTGCCCCGGCTCCTCGCCCTACTCGGCGGTCAGCTTGGCGAGATCCTCGACGGTCTCGACGGGGGTGCAGGCAAGCTCCTTGGCGGTCTTGCGAACCAAGCCGGAGAGCACCTTGCCCGGGCCGATCTCGATGATGCGATCGACACCCAGGTCGGCCAGACGGCAGATGGTGTCCTCCATGCGGACGGAGGACTGCACCTGGCGCTCGAGCAGGCTGACGATGGTGTCGCCCTCGCCCATCTCGCGCCCCAGCGTGTTGAACAGCACGGGCACGCGCATCTCGCCCAGCTCCAGGCCGGAAAGACGCTCGCGCAGGGCATCGCCGGCGGGCTTGAGCAGCGAGGTGTGGAACGGGCCGCTCACCTTGAGCGGGATGCAGCGGCGGGCGCCGGCCTCCTTGGCGGCGGCAGCGGCGGCCTCGACCGGCTCTCGGTCGCCCGCGATGACAATCTGGCCGGGGCAGTTGTAGTTGGAGACCTCGACGGTCAGGCCCTCGGCGGCGTCCGCAGCGGTAGCCTCGACCACGGACTCCACGGTCTGGCGGTCAAGGCCGAGGATGGAGATCATGGCGGTGTCGCGACCGGCGGCGGCGCTGGCCATGGCCGCCCCGCGGAAGGCAGCGAGCTTCACGGCCTCGACGGGATCGAACACACCCGCCGCGGCGAGCGCGGAGTACTCGCCCAGCGACAGGCCGGCGACGTAGTCGGGCGTGAGGCCGAGCTCGGCCAGCACCGCCGTCATGCCGCAGGCGAAAGCGACCATGCACGGCTGGGTGTACTCGGTCTGGTTCAGCTGGTCGTCGGGACCCTCGAACATGAGCGTCTTGAGATCGAAGTCGACGGCCTCGTCCGCGGCGTCGATCATGGCAGCGAACGTCGGATAGGCCTCGTACAGGTCACGGCCCATGCCCGCGTGCTGCGAGCCCTGGCCGGCATACAGAAACGCGGTCGTCATTATGCGCTCAACCCCTCGATCGTTGCCTTGCAGCCGGCAACCATGTCCTCGAGGATCGCGCGAACCGGACGGACCTCGTGCACCATGCCGGCGATCTGGCCGCACATGAAGCTACCGGTGTCCACGTCGCCATCGAGGACGGCGCGACGCAGGGAGCCGAGGGTCAGCGCCTCGAGCTCGTCGCGTTTGGTGCCCTCCTGCTCGAGCTCCAGATACTTCTTGGTCATCTTGTTCTTGAGGCAGCGAACGGGAGCGCCGGCGGGACGGCCGGTCACCACGGTGTCGTTGACGCCCGCCTTGACGACCTTCTCCTTGTAGTTCGCGTGGATGGGGCACTCCTCGCTCGCAAGCAGGCAGGTGCCCACCTGCACGCCGCACGCGCCCAGCGCATAGGCGGCCGCCATGCCGCGACCGTCGGCGATACCGCCGGCGGCGATCACGGGCAGATCGACCGCGTCGACCACAGCGGGGACGAGCGCCATCGTGGTCGCCTCGCCCACATGGCCGCCGGACTCGGTGCCCTCGGCGATGATGCCGTCGATGTCCAGCCGCGCCAGGCGCTTGGCGAGAATCGGGGCGGCGACCACGGGGAAGATGCGGATGCCCGCCTCCTTCCAGGCGGCAACGTACTTGGCGGGGTTACCTGCACCGGTGGTGACGACCTTCACGCCCTCCTCGACGACGACCTGCGCGCACTCGTCGATATGCGGGTTCATGAGCATGAGGTTAACGCCGAAGGGCTTGTCCGTGAGCTCCTTCGCGCGGCGGATCTGAGCGCGCAGGCTCTCGCCGTCCAAGCCGCCGCCGGCCACAAGACCGAGGGCGCCGGCATTGGAGCACGCGGCAGCGAACTCGCCGGTGGCGATATTCGCCATGCCGCCCTGGATGATGGGGAACTCGGTCCCCAAGATCTCGTTGAGCTTCTTCATGTATCTCTTCCTTTCGAAGGTCAGTTGCGTCTATCGATCTGATGCCCAGCGCTACGCCAGCTCGGCGAGGGCGCCGGCCCAGGTGAGACCCGCGCCGAATCCGGCCATGAGCACGCGGTTGCCGGGAACGATCTTGCCGGCGCGCACGAGCTCATCGAGCAGGATCGGCACGCTGCCGGCCGACGTGTTGCCCATATGGTCGATATTCCCCTCGCACTTCGCGGGATCGAGGCCGAGCTTCTTGACCGAATAGTCCACGATGCGCTTGTTGGCCTGGTGGTACACGAAGCGGTCGACCTCGTCTGCCGTGATGCCGGCGGCGTCGAGCACCTCTTTGGTGGCGCGCGGCATCACCTCGGTGGCGAAGCGGAAAACGGCGCGGCCGTCCATATGCAGGTACGACGGCTCGTCGCACCCCACGCCCGGCGCGTACAGGGACGCATCGTCGCCGCGCGAGCCCCAGACCGCATACAGCTGCGGGTAGCCCTCGCGGCACTCGAGCACCGCCGCGCCGGCGCCGTCGCCGAACAGCACGCACGTCGTGCGGTCCGTGAAATCCATGACGCGCGACAGCGTATCGATGCCGACCACGAGCGCATAGGGGCGCTTGGCGCCCGGAAGCAGGCACTCGGCGACGTGCAGGCCGTACACGAATCCCGCGCAGGCCGCGTTCAGGTCGAAGCACAGCGTGTCCTCGGGCATGCCCAGATCGGCCTGCAGCATGCATGCCGCCGACGGGGTGCAGGTGTCGGCGGTAAACGTGGCGACGAGGCACACGCCGACCTGGTCGGCGGTAAGACCAGCGGCCTCGAGCGCACGGGACGCCGCATCGCGCACGAGCGAGCGGTGGGTCTCCCCCGCCTCCGCGTCGCAATAGTGACGCGAGCGGATGCCGGTGCGCGAGCTGATCCACTCGTCCGACGTATCGACGATCTTCGCCATGTCGTCGTTGGTCATCACGCGCGACGGCACCGCCGATCCGGTTCCGACGATCTTCACTCCGCTCATACGCGACCCCTCTTCACGGCCGTCGTGCCCACGGCACGGAACTTGCGATACCGGTCGTTGGCGAGCGCGGTGGGGCTCATCTTGGAAAGCTCCTCGAGCTCGCGCGAAAGCTGCGTGTCGAGCACCTGGAACAGCGCCTGCGGGTTCTCGTGGGCGCCGCCGGCGGGCTCGGGGATGATCCCGTCGATGACGCCGAGCTCGAGCAGGTCGTCAGCCGTGAGCTTCATGACCTCGCAGGCCTCGTCGGCGCGGCTCGCGTCCTTCCAGAGGATCGATGCGAAGCCCTCGGGCGACAGCACCGAATACACGGCGTTCTCGAGCATGATGACACGGTTGCCCACGGCGAGCGCCAGCGCGCCGCCGGAGCCGCCCTCGCCGCAGATGACGCTGATCACGGGGACCGTCAGCGAGCTCATGAGCTCGATGGAGCGCGCGATGGCCTCGCCCTGACCGTGCGCCTCGGCCTCAAGACCCGGATAGGCGCCGGAGGTGTCGACGAACGTGAAGATGGGGCGGCCGAACTTCTGCGCCTGGAGCATGATGCGCTGCGCCTTGCGATAGCCCTCGGGAGACGCCATGCCGAAATTGAACGCGATGCGGTCCTCGATCTCGGTGCCCTTGCGGTTGCCGAGAATCGTGACCGGGCGGCCGTGGAAGCGCGCGATACCGCCCATGATGCTGCGGTCGTCGGTGGCGGCACGGTCGCCGCGCTGCTCGAAGAAGTCCGTGAACAGGGCGTCGACGATCTCGGCCACGCCCGGACGACCGGGATGGCGCGCGATGGCCACGCGCTGGGCTGCGGTAAGCACGTCGACTGGGACAAGGTTATCCGACATGTTCGGCACCCCCCTTCTTGTGGAGAGAAAGCAGACGGATGAGCGTGGTGCGCATGCGGGCACGCGGCACGACGGCATCCAGGAATCCGTGCTCGACCTGGAACTCGGCGCTCTGGAAGCCCTCGGGAAGCTTCTCGCCGATGGTCTGCTCGATCACGCGCGGGCCGGCGAAACCGATGAGCGCGCCGGGCTCGGCGAGCATGATGTCGCCCAAGCTGGCAAAGCTCGCGGTCACGCCGCCCGTGGTGGGATGGGTCATAACCGAGATATACAGGCCGCCGCGGTCGGAGAAGCGCTGGATTGCCGCGGAGGTCTTCGCCATCTGCATCAGCGAGATGATGCCCTCCTGCATGCGGGCGCCGCCGCTGGCGGAGAAGATGATCAGCGGAAGGTGCTGCTTGGTCGCGCGCTCGATGAGCCGCGTCAGGCGCTCTCCGACCACAGCCCCCATGCTCGCCATGAGAAAGCGCGTGTCGAGCGCGGCGATGGCGACGCGGATGCCGCCGATCTTGCCGATGCCCGTGACGACCGCGTCACCGGTATGCGTCTTGGCGCGCAGGGTGGAGAGCTTGTCGGGATAACCCGGGAAATCGAGCGGATCGGTCGAGACGAGCGAGGCGTCGAGCTCGCGGAACTGACCGTCGTCGACGACCATGCGGATGCGGTCGCGCGCGGGAATGCCGAAATGATGGCCGCAGTACGGGCAGACGAACTGATTCGCCGCCAGGTCGCTGTCTGCGAGCGCGCGCCCGCAGCTGGGGCACGTCTTCTCCTCAACCGTCGGGGCGCTGCCCTGCTCGCGCATCTTCTTGAGCGCTATGAGCCGGTTGCGGCGCTCGGCAAGAATTCCTGCCATGCGTTACGCCTCCTCTTGCACGTCGGCGGCGTTGGTCCACGCGAGCAACGTGTCCAGGTTCTCGTCGATAAACGACGTATTGTACGTCGCGCGGATGAAGCCGGGGTGATACATGATCTGATGAAGGACGTCGATGTTGGTCCTGGGGCCGTCGATAACGAACTCCTCCAGGCAGCGACGCATGCGGCGAATGGCCTCCAGACGCGTCGGCGCCCAGACGATGAGCTTGGCCGCCAGCGAGTCGTAGTAGGGCGGCAGCTCGCAGCCGGCATACAGGCCGGTGTCGACGCGCACACCATAACCGCCGGGCAGGTGCACGAAGTCGACAAGGCCCGGCGAGGGCATAAAGCCGTGAGCCGGATCCTCGGCGTTGATGCGGCATTCGATCGCATGCCCGCGCAGGTTGATATCGTCCTGCGTGAAGGACAGCGAGAGGCCCGAGGCCACGCGCAGCTGCTCGCGCACCAGGTCGATGCCGGTCACGCACTCGGTGATGGGATGCTCGACCTGAATGCGCGTGTTCATCTCGATGAAGTAGAACTCGCCGGAGGGATCAAGCACGAACTCGATGGTACCCGCGTTCACGTACCCTGCGGCGCGGGCCGCCTTGACCGCCGCCTCGCCCATGCGCTCGCGCAACTCGGGCGTGAGCACGCGCGAAGGGGTCTCCTCGATCATCTTCTGGCCGCGACGCTGGATGGAGCAGTCGCGCTCGCCCAGCTGCACGACGTTGCCGCAGCTGTCGGCCATGATCTGGAACTCGATGTGGTGGGGGTTCAGCACGAGCTTCTCGAGGTACATCTCGTCATCGTTGAAGCAGGCGCGCGACTCGGCACGGGCCTCCTCAAACAGGTCCTCGAACTGATCCGGGTCGAACACCTTGCGCATGCCGCGACCGCCACCGCCGGCAGCGGCCTTGATGAGCACGGGGTAGCCGATCTCATCGGCGATGCGCTTGGCCTCCGCCGCATCGGCGACCGAGCCGTCGGAGCCGGGCACGACCGGCACGCCGGCGTTCTTCATGAGCTCGCGCGCGGCGGCCTTGTTGCCCATCATGCGGATGACGTCGCCCGACGGGCCGATCCACGTGATGCCGTTCTTCTCGCACTCGTCGGCGAACTCGGCGTTCTCGGAAAGGAAGCCGTATCCGGGGTGGATGGCATCGCAGTGCGCGGCCTTGGCCACCGTGAGAATGGCGTCGGTGTTGAGGTAGCTCTGGGCCGACGAGGCGGGACCGATGCAGTAGGAATGCTCGGCGAGCTGCACGTGCAGGGCCTCGCGATCGGCCTCGGAATAGACGACCACCGGCTCGATGTCGAGCTCGCGGCACGCGCGGAACACGCGCACGGCGATCTCGCCTCGGTTGGCGATGAGGATTCGCTTGAACATAGACCCGCTTCCCTTACGCCTCGTGATAGCGGATCAGCGGGGCGCCGAAGGACACGAGCTCGCCGTCGGTCGCCATGATCTCGTCGATCACGCAGTCGACCGGAGCGGTGACCTCGCTCATCATCTTCATGGCCTCGAGCAAGCAAACCGTATCGCCCTTCTTGACGCGGTCGCCGGGCTGGACATAGGGGTCCTTGTCGGGCGACGGGGCGACGTAGAACGTACCGACGAGCGGAGCGGTGATGCAGGGACCGTCCGCTGCCGCGGGCTCCTCGGACGCAGGCGTGGGCGCGGGCGCAGCGGGTGCCACGGAAGCGGCAGGGGCAGCGGGCGCGACCGGCGACCGGAGCGGCAGGGGCGGCAGCAATCGCCGCGGGCGCCGGCACGCAGCCGGGCTTTTCGAGCTCGATGGTGGTGTCGCCACTCGTGATCTTCATGCGGCCGATGCCGCTCGTGTCAAAACGACCCATGAGGTCGATGATGTCCTGAGTTTTCATAGCCATGTGCATGGACCTCCTTTGTTCGGGAAACACTGGTCGTTTGCCTCCGGGGCGAGGCGCCCGTCTGCGGCGCCGGCTCGGAACCAATCGATCAGCGCATCCCGCGAAGCATAAATAAAACCGGGCAGAGCGCACGGCCCTGCCCGGTTCTCGGCTCGGATATGTTACTGAGCCTTGTTCTCCAGGTAGTCGGCCAGATCGCCAACGGTCTTGAACTGGTCGAGCTCGGCGTCGTCGATCTCGCAGTCGAAGGCCTCCTCGAGAGCCATGACGAGCTCCATGGCGGCCAGGGAGTCAGCGCCCAGGTCCTCCTCGAGCTTGGCCTCGCGGGTGACCTTCTCAAGGTCGCAACCGACGGTCTCGGAGATGACCTCGCGCATCTTCTCGAAATCCATGACAACTCCTTCCCGAGCGCGCCATTCGTCTGCGCTCGAATCCGAAACGCACGCAGCGCGCACGCCCCTGTCTGCAAAACTCGCTAAAGCATTTTAGTTAAAAATTTTGAGATGTTGACGACGCAACATCTCTACGCAGGAACTGCACAATCCGGCATTGTGGCTGGTAAAGATTGGTAAACGAGTCGTAAGGAGGTATACGGAAAGGCCGCATACGGGACAGCTCCCGCACGCGGCCCTGAAACCCTTGAGTTGCGATGGGATCCTATTCGGTGCGCAGCGCCGTGACCGGGTCCTTCTTCGCGGCCATGCGGCTGGGCGCCACGCCGGCGACGAGCGAGAGCACGACCGAGATGAGCACCAGTGCGACACCGGCGCCGACGGGCACCGCCGCGAGGTCGGCCACGCCCGCCACCTGCTCGATGATCATGTTGGCAGGGATGTCCAGCAGGACCGTGACCGCGATGCCCAGCACGCCGGAGACGAATCCGATGATGAACGTCTCTGCCGTGAAGATGCGGCTCACGTCGCGCTTGCTCGCGCCGATAGCGCGCAGGATACCGATCTCCTTGGTGCGCTCGAGCACGGAGATGTAGGTGATGATGCCGATCATGATCGAGCTCACCACCAGCGAAATCGCTACGAACGCGATGAGGATGTAGGTGATGGCGTTCACGATATCGGTCACGCTCGACATCAGCGTCCCCACGATATCGGTGTACTGGATCTCGGTCCCCTCGCCCGATGCGGCGATGTCGTCGTTGTACTCGGCGATGAGGTTGTCGACGTACTCTTTGGCCTCGAAGTCGTTGGGGTAGATGTTGATGGAGTACGGATCGTCCAGGTCCGCGACGCCGAGCTTCTCCAGATTGCCGTCATAGGTCGCGTTGTCGGTCTGCTGGGACATCTGGCGCGAGAAGGCGGAGGCGATCTCCTCGTCCGATAGGCCCTCGCTTCTCAGCTGGTCGACGTAGGCCTGCAGCTGGGCACCCTGCTCGGCGGGCATTTGGGAGATCAGGGCCTCGACGCCCTCCATGGTGAGCTCGTCGGTCGAAGAATCCTGGAAGGGCATGCCGGTGAAGATATCCGTCGAGGGATTGCCCTGCTGGGCCTCCACGACGGCGCTGTCGTTAACGAGGCCGACCATGTGCTCCATAAGCTCAGGTGTATACAGGACGGCGCCCCAGTTGCTACCCGAATCGTTGTCCTCCGAAGGGCGCACGATGCCCACGACGCGCACCTCTTCGGCGCTGTTGACCACATCGGTCATGTAGGCGTCGTCATCCTCCATATCAAGCCAGGTGCCGTCGTCCTGCTCTGCGTACTTGGAGCTCTCGGGCACGAGCTTGAACGCGAGATCCATGAGCTCGTCATAGGTGTAGCTCGTCTGCTCGACCTCCTCGACACGCTTGCCGGCGATGACGTCGGCCATCATGCCGCGCAGGTCGGACTGATCGAGCAGCCCGAGCGCGTAGAGCGTGTAGTCCGAGATGCGGTCGTTGCGGTCGACGTAGATGACGACCTCGTTCCAGCTCTCGGGCATGCGGCCGGCAACGATGTCGTAGTCGCGATCCCACAGCTCGCGGTTGGGGAGCAGCGCCGTCCATACGTCATAGCTCGAACCGCTCGTCCCCGACATGGAGCTCATCATCTCGGTCTGTGTCGAGCCGGAAGTCGAGAAGCCGAGCGAGTCCATCACGGTCGCGGGGTTGACCTGCACCGGGCCATCCGACGTATCGGACTTGTAGACGTTGAGCGGCGTGTCGTAGCTGTACTCTATCGCGGTCACGTAATCGTTGATGTCACCGGGGTTGGAGTCGAGCCACTTCTTGATGGCCTCCATGTCGTTCTCGTTAGCACCGTCGGCGACGCTGGTCACCATATCGGTCACCAGGTCTTTCGACTCGACCTCGCCCGATGTGTTCTCGGATGCCGCCTCTCCGGCGGTCCCCATCATGGACGTCATCATGCTCGCGATGTCGATCGAGGTCTCCTGGATCGTGAGCGGGTAGTCGCCCATCGTCGATTCCTCGGTCTCGGCGATATAGTTCTGCGCTCCATCCGACAGCGACAGAATCAGCGCGATGCCGATGATGCCGATCGACCCCGCGAACGCCGTGAGAAACGTGCGCCCCTTCTTGGTCATGAGGTTGTTGAACGACAGCATGATGGCCGATAGATAGCTCATGCCCCGCTTGCCCTTGCGCGCATCGGCGACGGCGTGCTCTTGGATCTGTTCTTCGGTGAGGTACTCGACCTGGGAGTCGACGGGATTGGAATCGCTTATCAGAACGCCGTCTGAGATGCGAACGATGCGATCCGAATACTCCTCGGCGAGCTGAGGGTTATGGGTCACCATGATGACCAGGCGATCGCGCGACAGACGCTTCAGGATCTCCATGACCTCGACGGAGGTGTCGGTATCGAGCGCGCCCGTCGGCTCGTCTGCCAGGATGATCTCGGGATCGTTGACGATGGCGCGCGCGATGGCGACGCGCTGCATCTGACCACCGGAGAGCTGGTTGGGGCGCTTGTGCATATGCTCAGCCAAGCCGACCTGCACCAAAGCCTCCTCGGCGCGCTGCCGGCGCTCCGCCTTGGGTGCACCCGAGAGCAACAGCGCCATCTCCACGTTCGCGATGACGCTCTGATGGGGGATCAGGTTGTAGCTCTGGAAGACGAAGCCCACGGAATGGTTTCGATACGTATCCCAGTCGCGATCGAGGTAGCTTTTGGTCGATCGTCCGTTGATGACGAGGTCGCCGCGGGTGTACTGGTCGAGTCCGCCGATGATGTTGAGCAACGTGGTCTTGCCGCAGCCGGACTGGCCGAGGATGCTCACGAATTCCTGGTCACGGAAGGTAACCGATATGCCCTTCAGCGCATGGACGACGGAATCACCTGCCGGATAGTCCTTGGTAATGCCTTTGAGTTCGAGCACCGAATCTCCTTTGGGATATGTGGATCGGCGAAAGGCCGCCTCGAGTTCCGAATGCAGTTATCCTACCCACTCGATGCGGCAGCATACGAAAAAGAATGGGGCCACGGCAGCAAAGTGGCCACATCGGACACATGGGGCAGGGACTGGATGCGAATGGCGCTGAAATCATGGGTAGTATGCCGGAAAACCCGGCATACTACCCATGATGTAATGTTTTTCTATAGTTATTATTTATTTAAATATGTTGCTCAAACAAAAAAGGGACTTTTGGGTACATTATTCATGGGTCCGTAAGTAGATGGCCTGATAGATATCTTTTTATATATTTTAACAGTATTGAATATTATCTACCTATAGGTCTACTCAGAGGGTCTCAAAATATGTACCCAAAAGTCCCGTTTTCGTTTTGGCCTCCCCTCTCATCGGCACCTCGCACCCCTTGAGACGTGTTCATTTTGCTGAAGGCGGGCGCGGACCGCTTTCATGCAGCACAATGGTTCTGTTTTGACCCACACCCAGCGCTCGATTGGATCGTTCATGCCAAAGCCCTCCGCCCCGCTCAAGCAAAAGCGCGTCACAGCCGACGGGCCGTGCCCGGTTATGCGTTCGTGCGGCGGCTGCGCCTGGCTTGGCATGCCCTATCGCAAACAGCTTGCCCGTAAGCAGCAGGCCACCGAGGGGCTCTTCGCCCCGCTCATCGCACGCCATCAGTGGGATGTCTCCATCGATCCCGTGCGAGGCATGGGAGGTTGCGCCGGTGAGGGGTCGCTTCCAGCTCCGCGCGCATTCCGCTACAAAGCGGTCACCCCGTTTGCACCCAGCCAGCACGGAGGGGTGCGCTGCGGGTTTTTCGCACGGGGCACCCACCGCATCGTGCACGTTCCGGACTGCATCGTAGAGGCGCCTGACGCCCGGCATATCCTCAACGCGGTGGCGCACGCAGCAGAATCCTGCCACATCCCCGCCTACAACGAGGACACCCACCGCGGCCTGCTGCGCTACGCCGTCCTCCGCATGGGATGGCGCACCGACGAGGCCATGCTGACGCTCGTGACGAGTCAGCGACAGCTGCCGCGCTATCGAGCCTTCATCGAGGCCCTTCAGCGTATCGACGGGCGCATCACCACGATCGCCCAAAACGTCAACCCTCGTGTCACCAACGCGATCTTGGGCAACGACACGCACATCCTCTTCGGTCGTACCCACCTGCGTGATGAGCTGCTCGGATGCACCTTCGACATCTCCCCCACCGCGTTCTACCAGACGAACCCCGCACAGACGGAGGTGCTCTATCAGCTCGCCATCGAAGGCATGGGGCTTAAAGAGGGGGACGTTCTGATGGACGCCTACTGCGGCAGCGGCACCATCGGCCTGTGCGCCGCGCAGACAGCATCGGATGCGGGGGTCAACGTTCAGGTCATCGGCGTCGAGCGCAACGCCGCCGGCGTCGCCGATGCAAAGCGCAACGCGCAGCTGAACAGCCTTGAGCAGCGCGCGCGATTCATCAACGATGACGCCACCTCGTATATGAAGCGCGCCGCCGAGCTAGGCGAGCGCGTCGACGTGCTGTGCTTCGACCCGCCGCGAGCGGGCTCTACGCCCGCATGCCTCGACGCGGCGTGCGCGATGGCTCCCCGCCGCATCGTCTACGTCAGCTGCAACCCTCAGACACAGGTGCGCGACATCGAGCATCTCGCACGCGGGGGATATCGTCTAACGCGTCTGACGCCCGTTGACATGTTCCCCCACACTGAGCATGTGGAGACGGTCGCGATTTTGAACAGGGTATTATAAAATAAGTTGATAATGATACTGATATTATAGTATTATTATATTTTTGATATGATAACACTAAAACTAGATATATATGCTGCAACTAGAGCCACATTTTCTTCCAAGAAGTGTAGTATCATTTTGTTGTTGAAAAAGACATCGTTCGTGTAGTAGTCGGGTGCTACGCATATGAACTTCTTATTCGTTGGAGCCTGTGACACGGCGGGTAGCTCCATCGCCACGCGCATGTACCGTGAGGGCCATCACATCGCATGGCTCACGGATGAACCCACGCTGCCGCTCTGGGGAGACAAGATCCATGGAAAGGTCTTTCGCAGCAGCATCACCCCAAAAACGTGCAAGCAAATCCTCGAAGGAGAGGCAGCCGACTACCTCATTTTTCTAACCGCCCCTTGGCGTGAAAAGACAAGTAGGAGCAAGAGCGCATACGGATCGCTCCTGAGCACCCTGAACGTCGTGCTGAGGACAGCCGCGGCGGCCAAAACGAAGCGAATCTGCCTCCTTTCGAGCGACCAGCTGGCTGACGACCATCTCCTCAATCCCGAACTTGAAGAGCTGCGTGCAGCCGAACGCATGGCAGCCTCGTTCAGCAAACAGAACAACATGAGCCTGCTCATTTTGCGCATGGGCCTCTTGTTCAGCGATGACATCACAACTGCCACGCTTGTTGAACAGCTGATACACGACATGACAGAAGACGATGTCCCTCGCATCCCCTTCACCGCCGATTCCGAGCTTGACCTGCTGTGCGCATCTGATTTAGCAGAGGCGTTCCTTCGACTCGTAAACCTCAACACCATGGGAACGCACACCGTGTTGACCGGGTCCCCTGTAACCGCGCGCACGCTCTGCACATCGGTCGCACACGTCGCTCATTACAGCGGGGAGATTGAATACGGAGGCACACAATACCTTTGCGACGAACGGCCTTCAGACGAGATACGCCTCCTCACCGGCTGGATGCCTTTCTATCTGTTCACCGAGAAAGGCGAGTTGTTTCTACAAAAGAGTCTCTCTCGCAAGACTGTGGTTCAAGAAGAGGAAGAAAGACGCACCTGGTTGCAGGTGCTCCGAAGCCATTCGTTTGCCTGGGCAACCATCCAGAACTTTTTGCTCTTCGCCGTCGCCGCAACAACTTCAGCGCTAACCGAAGATTGGAGCGACCTGCGATACGTCGACGTCCGCCTTCTCTATGTGGTGATCATCGCCATCACCTTCGGCATGCGGCAAGGACTGATAGCTACGGCGCTCGCCTGCTGCAGCTACGCCGTGAGCCTACTGAACTCAGGAATCGACTTGTCGTATCTGCTCTACAACGTCGGCACGTGGATTCCGTTCATCATTTACGGTGTAGCTGGTGCGTTCGGAGGCTATTGGAGCGATAAGAAAAACGATGAATACGATACGCTTCAAAGAGAGAAAGATGAGCTTAATCAACGCTATGACCTGCTCAAGCGGCTATATCGAGAAGTTGTGTCGCTCAAAAACCAGCTGCAGAAGCAAATCGTTGTTTCCAAAGAGAGCTTCACTCGCATGTACTCCATCATGTCGGAATTGGATTCCACCGATCAGCGCATGCTCATGGCACGCACCGTACGCGTAGCAGAGCAAGTCATGAATTGCGAGGGCGCGGCATTCTACATCCTCGCAGGGAAGCGTCATCAGTGGGCTCGCCTATCGGTTTGCTCAGCAGCATGGTCTCCCAATCTCCAGCGAAGCAAAGATCTTACCTCCATGCCAACACTGTACACCAGAATCATGGATGGAAAGATTTTCGTAAACACCGATCTTATGGCCGGATACCCATCCATGGCCATGCCGGTTATGCAAGGCAGCACGCCAAAGGCACTGGTCACCATCTACAACATTCCTTTGGAAAACTTCACGACCGACTATGAGAACCGTTTCCAAACACTCGTGCAGATGATTCAAGACTACCTGGTCAAAGCACTTGAGCACGAGCGAAAAAATCGCGACAGGCTCTTTCTGCCCGGCACGCGCATCTATAACGCAAAGGCGTTCTCTAAAGAGCTGGAAACCCTACGCACCATCGACAAAGAATTCGGCTGCCCGTTTTCCCTGGGCCGCCTGAATTGTACCGACGGGGCGACCAGCCTTAAGGCGCTCTATAAACGAGCTGAACCGCTTCTGCGCAGCACCGATCTCATCGGCGTCGGACCAGACGGCAGCGCACATGCCCTGTTCTTATATGTCGACGACTCCGCCCGTGCCCAACTGAGCGCGCGTCTCGCATCCAAAGGCCTCTCGGTAACGTGGGAGGACTAGGTTATGGACATGATCTTATGCATACTTCTGGCAATACATGTCATTCTCTCCCTCGTCTACCCATGGGACTGGTTCCAGACCTATGGCCGTATTCAAGAAGCCATCGTTCGTATGGTGATCAGCCTCTTCCTCCCACTTGTGGGAGTTGTCACCATGAAACTCGTTGACTACTTCTATGAGCAGAACCCATACGCCCAGATGGATGAACTCTATTTGGATCGAGGAGAATTGACTGACGAACTGCAGCTTCTTCGCGCCGTCGATTCGCAGCAAGCCGCCAAAACCGCCCCAGGCGTAGACGTGCTCCAGCTGGAAAACTATGACGAGCGTCGCCGAATGGTTATGAACACGCTGCGTCAATCCGATACCGCCGACTACATGGACGTACTGCGCCGAGCACTTGTCAACGAGGATCGTGAGACGTCCCATTATGCCAGCGTCGTGATCATGGACCTTCAGGAGCGCATGCAGAGACAGCTCGTCGCCGTTGAGCGGCGTCTTCGCGAGGATCCCGACAACCCTGATGCGCTTTATGCACTTGAAGAGGAGCTGTACAGCATTATCCGCAGCGAGGTCATTGACGAAAACAGCCTGCCGCGATATTACAACCGCTATATTCAGGTTTCCGATGAGCTCTTAGCACAGGCTTCGCCAAGTGCCGAGTGCTTCCATCGACGCATCAAAGTCGATCTCAAGACGCACGATAGCACCCATGCCAAAGAGACCGCCGAGCGGTTCCTTACGAGCAATCCGGACAGCGAAGATGCGGTTGTGGACATGATCAATGTGTGTGTCCAACTCAATGATCGCGCCGGACTGGACAGACTCCTTGACAACCTTGGCAGCATGCCCGTAGTGCTCACTGAACGTTCCCTGCAATACATCAGGTATTTGAGGAGGTAGATGAATATGGAAAAATACTATCGCAAGATCTACCTCTATATCTTCGGAGCTATCGCTATCGCTGTGGTGCTGTTTGCCATGAATAGCGGGCTGCTCATCAGGTCTGACGAGCAGAGCGTATCGTTTCAGCGCTCCGAATCCGTGGATACTCTATCCCAAGCGGATATGGAAGCCTCAACCACCTCCGCATTGGTGCTCTATGATCCCGGTGACGAAAACTCCAAAAAATACCAAACCAACCTGGAACGCGTGTTTGGTTGGCTCCGTATCGACGCGAAATACCTCTCCGCTGAGCGCAAGGACTCCGTCTCGTACCAAGACTACGACATGGTGATGGTTGCGTTTTCCGATTGGGAGGGATTGATCGGTCAGGACTGCACGCGTCTTCTGCATTACGTCAACGACGGAGGCAAGCTGTTCCTCGGCTTGCTTCCAGATGATTTGGGCGGCGCATATCAGACCCTCTACCGACATATGGGCGTCACGGATTACGGCGACTATCAGGAATCTGACGGCATTCGATTCGCCAAAGAGTTGGTACCGGGATCTACAAGCCAAACGTTCAAAGATGCCGACATATTCAGAGATGCCGTGCTCGGCGTTCAGGTGGAAGACAGCTGCCCCGTCTACGCCACGGCGCTCGTGGGCGATCGAGAAATCCCCCTGGTATGGCGCAGCGATTCGGGAGAAGGAGAAATACTCACCTATAACGGCACGGCAATCGTAGGCGACAGCTGGACAGGCTTTGCCGCGGGCTGCATTGCAACCCTGCTCGGCAACTACATGTATCCGGTCATCAACACCAAGACGGTGTTCATCGACGACTTTCCGTCGCCGCAGTACAACACCCAAAGCGATGTCATAGAGGAAGGCTACAACAGAACCGTGCAGGAGTTCTTCCGAGATATCTGGTGGCCGGATATGCAAAACGCCGCCCAACAATACAACTACGATTATGTTGGGTTGTTCATCGCGACCTACGACGACGTCGTCGATCCGGACGACTTCTTCTACCAGAAAGACACGGTGGAACAGTACTTCGGCAACAGCTTGCTCGACAACAACTTTGAAATCGGCGCGCACGGCTACAACCATCAGTCCCTTGCCCTCGATGGCGAGGTGCCCGCCGACCTCGGATACAATGCCTGGGATAACGAAGGCGATATGGAGGCCAGCCTGACCGAGCTGCTCGACATCACCGCAGATCTGTTTCCCGACGTCAAACTCTACACGTACGTGCCACCCTCCAACTACCTAGGATCCGACGGCCGCGAAGCCGTGGCACATGCCCTACCTGATCTGCAGGTGATATCCGGCGTGTACACAAGCGAAGGCGAGGAAGGCAGCGTCTACAAACAAGATTTCGAGGTCGCGTCGGACGGCATCGTCGAATTCCCCCGGACAACCTCCGGAACACTGGATGACCCCTACGATCGTTTCACTTCCCTCAGCGTTGGAGGACTCTACGGGGTCTTCAGCCACTTCATTCATCCCGACGACATTTTGGACGAAGAGCGCGGGCAGGGCCTTTCATGGGAAGAGCTCTACCGACAGTACTGCACCCGTCTGCAATACATCAATGATTGCCTTTCGAGCCTGCAGCCGGCAACCGCAGTGGAGGCGGCACAGGCGCTGCGCATCGCTGAGGAGCTTGATGTCTCATATGCCGAGACCGACGGCAGGATCGAAGGCCAGTGCAACGGATACACCGGTACAAGCTACTGCTATTTCCGTAGCGACAAGAAGGCGGTCACCGACAACGACAGCTGCAGCGTCAAACCCGTCAGCGATGTTGCCGGTGAGAAGTGGTATGTCGTGGAGATCTATGAGCCCACGTTCTCCTTTAAGCTGGAGGGCTGAGATATGAGAATCTGCCTGATAGCCGAGGGGTGCTATCCGTATGTAGCCGGCGGTGTTTCTTCGTGGGTGCAAATGCTCATCCAAGGCATGCCGGAACACACGTTCATCATCTACACGATCGGGGCGAACGAATCCCAACGCGGACAGTTCAAATACTCACTGCCCTCCAACGTGGAACATGTCGAAGAAAACTTCCTCGACCAATATATGGATGCCAAGATACGAAAGCCGGCGCGCTATGATCTTCAATCGAAAGAGCATGAAGCGCTGCTGGACCTCATCACCACCAGCAAACCGAATTGGAATACCTTATTCGACATGTTCTCATGTAACGGCCCCTACCAAGCAAATGAGTTCCTCGCAAGCGATGCCTTTTTGGACGTCGTGATGGACGCATGCCAAGACACCTTCAGGATGACTCCGTTTAACCAGGCATTTTGGACCATCCGGTCGATGCTGCTGCCCGTCTTGAACATCCTGCGCTGCCCCGCCCCCGAAGCCGATGTGTACCATACGGTTTCGACCGGTTATGCTGGCCTGCTGGGTGCACTGTTCCAAAAGCAGACCGAAAAGCCGCTCATCATCACCGAGCACGGCATCTACAGCCGTGAACGGGAAGAGGAGATTCTCAAGGCGGCATGGGTCGACATCTATTTCAAGAAAACCTGGATCGACTTTTTCTTGGGCATGGCGGGTGCCGCTTATAGCAGGGCGACCACCATCGTTTCGCTGTTTCAGCATGCTCGCGATCTGCAGATTGAATACGGCGCCGATGCGAATCGCTGCCGGGTCATTCCGAACGGCATCAAATTGCAACGTTTTGAAGATATCGATCCCCTTCCCCTCGAACGCAAGGGCCTGGTGATCGGCGCCGTCATTCGCGTCGTTCCCATCAAGGACCTCAAAACCATGATCAACGCATTCGCTTTGGTGCTTGAAAGGCGCCCCGATGCAGTCCTCTACATGATTGGCCCTACCGACGAGAATCCCGAATACTATCAGGAATGCCTAGAGCTCATCGAAAACCTGCATGTTCGCAATATTGCATTTGTTGGTCGCGTCGATGTGGCACAGTGGTACGGCGAGCTTGATCTGATGCTTCTGAGCAGCATCAGCGAGGGCCAACCCTTGGCAGTACTCGAAGCCATGGCAAGCCGTCGCCCCATCGTCGCAACAGATGTTGGATCCTGCCGGGAGCTTTTGGAAGGCGTTGACGATGGCATCGGCCCAGCAGGAATCATCGTTCCCGTCATGAGTCCGAACATTATGTCCCAGACCATACTGCAGCTTGCAGAAGATCGTCTCTTGATGCGACAGATGGGTGAAAACGGTCATGCCCGCGTAAGTCGTTACTACCGAGAGGAAGACTTCTTGACTACCTACAGACAGCTCTACCGGGAGGTGAGCGTGAGTATTCGTCCGCAGAGAAGCCACTAAATATTGCCAACTGGAGCCGGGGGTATTGCGCGTGAGAGCCGGGCGCGGTGCCGCAGGGAGCCGCGCCCGGCATCAGCTCGTCAGCCGGATCCGCTGCCGAGCTTCCTCCTCATGTTGAGCTCGCCCATCTCGACCCACGCGGTGCCGTGCACGATGCGGTCCATGATCGCGTCGGCGTGCACGCCGCCCCCGAGCCGCGCGTGCCAGTCCTTCTGCCTGAACTGGGTGCAGAGAACCGTCGAGCACGAGCCGTAGCGCGCCTCCATGAGCTCGAGCAGGAAGCCCCGGAACAGCTCGCCGGGGCGGTCGAGCAGCCACTCGTCCAGCACGAGCACCTGGAAGGCGGCGTACTTGCGGGTGAGCTTGCGCTCGCCGCCCGTTCGCTCGCGCGCCTCGCGCCACGCCTCCTCGAGGTCGGGGCAGCGTATGTAGCAGGCGCGCATCCGTCGCTGGCAGGCGGCCTTCGCGAGCGCGCAGGCCAGGTAGGTCTTCCCCGTGCCCGTCGGCCCCTGGAGCACGACGTTCTGGCCGCGCTCGGCGAACCCGCAGGTCGAAAGCTCGGTGACGAGCAGCCGGTCGAGCCCGCGCTCCTCCGAGAAGTCTATGGAGCGCACGTCCGCCTCGGGATAGCGCAGGCCCGCGCGCTTGGTGAGGTTGCGCACCTTGGACGTCAAGAAGGACGAGTGGGCCTCGTCCACGGCCATCTGCACGCGCTCGGCGCAGGTCATGCCCATGCACATGCCCTCGTCCTGCGCCGCGAAGGCGTCGAGCAGGTCGGATGCGCCCATGTCGCGCAGCTTGCGCCTGGTCTCCACGGAGAGGTCCATCTCCCTACACCTCCCCGTAGAAGTCCGCGCCCCGGACGTATCCGGCCTCGTCCTCGCCCGGCCCGCCGTCGTCGCCCGCCCGGGCGTCGGCGAGCCTGTCCTGGTTGCTCCTGAGTATCGGCTCCACATCCCGGTAGCGCGGTGAGCGCCTCCCCGTCGCCAGCGCCATCTCGCACGCCCTCTCGAGCCGCGGGGCGGAGTACTTGTGCGAGAGCCTCAGCACCGCGAGCGCGGCGTTGAACCCCTGCTCCTCGAACTCCACGGACTGGAATATCCGCTCGACGACGCCGGCGCACGACGGGCCGACCCTCTCCGCCCAGCGCCGGATTCGCCCGGCGTCCCAGTCCGAGTACGACCCCCCGTCCGGCAGGTCGGCCTCGTGCGTCGAGTACCTGTTGCGCGCGTATGCCGGGAACAGCGGGTGGGTCGCGAGCCGCTCTCCGCCCAGGAAGACCTCGACGGTGGACTCAGTGACGCGCAGGTCGACCGTCCTGCCGACGGCGAGATGGGTCACCGAGTAGAAGTTGCGCTTGTACGACACGTGGCAGTTGCGCTGGACCTTGCGCCCGTACACCCACTCGCAGACCTCGTAGGGGACGGCCGGCAGCGGCCTCAGGAGCGGGCGTTCCTGCTCCTCGAAGACCTGCCTCCGCGTGCCCTCCCGTTTGGAGAAGGGGCGGGAGTTGTGCTCGTCGACCTTCTTCCTGACGGCCTCCTTGAGCGCGCCGAAGTCCGTGAAGACCGTTTCGCGCAGCGCCGCTATCACCTCGGTGGCCGCCTGCCACACCTCGTTCTCCACGCTGGGCTTGTCGCGCGGCCTCCTCACGCGCGCGGGCATCACCGCCGCCCCGTAATGGGCTGCCATCTCCCGGTATGCGTCGTTGATGACGACCTCGCCCTCGCGGGGATGGCGCTTGACGCCCGTCTTGAGGTTGTCCGGCACGATGCAGGGAGCCGCGCCGCCGAAGTAGCCGAATGCGTGCACGTGGCAGCGAAGCCATGTATCCTGCTTCATGTCGAGCGTCGGCTCGACCCACGACATGCGGCTGAAGGGCAGGCAGGCCACGAACAGGTAGACCTTGGAGACCTCGCCCGTCGCCGGGTCGACGACCGCCATCGTCGGCCCGGCCCAGTCGACCTCCATGATCCTTCCCGCCTTGTGCCCGACGCGGCTCACGACGCTTTTCCTCACGGTGAACTCGCGGTAGCGCTTGCAGAAGCGGTCGTAACCCATCGACGCCTCGCCCCTCGCGGAGCACGCGTCCCGGTACTCGGCGTGCAGGCGCTTGAGCGTCACCCCGTCGCGGGCGAGCTCCCTGTGGATGCGCCCCCAGTCGGGATCGGGGTAGACGGTGGCCTCGTGCGCCCTCTCGGGGAAAAGGCGGTCGTAGACCTCGCGGTCCGAGAGCGGGCGGGCGTCCTCCCACCCGAAGCCCTCCCGCTTGGCCGCGGCGAGCACCGCGGTCACGCTGTTGCGCGACACGCCGAGGGACGCTGCGATGGTGCGCCCCGACAGCCCGGACCCGTCGAGCCTCAAGATGTCCTTGGCCCTGATTCTATTCGCCATGCTGAAAACCTCCTTCGTCTTGACTCCGACATGGCAAGACGAAGGTAGCAGCAGGCGGCTCCCTTGCGAAATATCGATGGCTCTCTATGCCAATATCTGACGTTGGCCACCAGCGGCTCCCATTCGCAATATCGCATGCTCTGAAGCGGGCGATTACTCAGTGAGCGGTCCATGGCGGGCGTCGGATTCGAACTGAAAAAGCTTTTCCGCCGAAAAGGCGGCTATATCAACACGCTCAAAGCCTATGCAACCACCGCAGTGGTTACCGAAGGCCCCATGGTGTTGTGCATCGTGATGCTATTTGCCATCCGCACCCTGTTGCGGATGTGGAACACCAGCTTTTCTGACCAAGAGGTCTACCTGATCACCACGACCTACATCATGGTGTTCTCCCTCATCCTGTCAAATTCCCTGCTGATGTTTATCAGCCGGTTCATCTCTGATTGCATTTATGAAGACAACAAGGACCAGATTCTCCCCTCTTTTTTCTGCACCATTGCCTACCTACTCGTGTTGGGGGGCATCATAGCGGTCATCTATCTTGCGCTGCTTGACATCCCCTTCCTGCATAAGATGCTGAATTTCCTCCACTTTGAAGTAATGCTCATTCTTTGGACCCAGATGGCGTACCTCTCTGCTATCAAGAAGTACCTCAAAGTGTTAACTGGATTCTTGATTGCAGCGCTGCTCGCCATCGGCGGCAGCATCGTGTTGATGCTTCTCAGTATAAACCCATTGACCGCAGCGTTTTTGGCATCGACCGCAGGGTTCGTCTTGATGATGATCCTCTACATGCAGGAGCTCATCACGTTTTATCCGATGGGTCCGCTGAGCCTTGTGACGCTCTTCCCCTATCTGGATAAATACAAGAGCCTGATACTCACGGGATTCTTTTCCGCCGTCGGTCTGTTTGGACACAACTTCGTATATTGGTGCAGCGAGTATCGAACTCATGTGATTCCACATATGATCTACTGCATGAAATATGATGTTGCCTGCTTCTGGGCAAGTCTTACGATCATACCTTTCCTGGTGATCTTCGTGGTGGCGCTCGAGGTGAACTTCCACAAAGCGTACCGAACCTATTTCGACACCATCCTTTACGGAGGAACGCTTACAGACATCCGAACCGAGAATCGAAACCTAAGACGCACCGCTTTTCGCGAGCTGGCGCACGTCTTCGAGCTTCAGTTTTTCGTCGAGCTGCTGTGCATCACGTTTCTGGGCAACTTTTTACAAAACTCTGCATTTGACCTCGAGATGCTCTCTATCTTTCGCTACCTGTGCGTGGGGTACTGCTTCTACGTACTTGTCAAAAGCCTCGTGACCATGCTCCTGTACTTCGATGACCGCAAAGGTGCCGCCGTGTTGAGTGGATCGTTCGCAGGATTGAGCATTCTCTGCTCCGTTCTCGTTCTACCGGCAGGCATCGAGTGGTACGGAACGGGCTTCCTGGTCGCCGGCGCACTGTGCGCCATCTTTGGACTCAAATATCTCCATAGGTATCTGGAGCGCCTTGAATATCAGGTGTTCTGCCGTCAGCCACTGTTCTACGAAGAGCCGCAGGGCATATTCAAGAACCTCGCTGACCTGGTGAACGAACAAGAACGCCAGATCAGCCTACTCCACCAGTACAAAGGCGGAAATGCTAAAGCAGATGCACCCGAGAGCGGACACGATGAAGAGGTGGTAATCGATGAGAAGGATTAAGTTGAAGCCGGCGTACCTGGCTGCAATGGCCGGCATCTTCCTGCTGCTGGCATTAGCGGCAGGCGCCTCAAGCCTTCGTCAATCCATCATACCCAATGAGGAAGCAGAGGATGTACCGGAGGCGATTGCCGAATCCCAGAAGAACGCTCAGCAGAACGATCAGGGGTTCCAGATCGCGGAAACCGACGATATCGACAGCGGCCTGAACGAAGACAAAAGCGTCTACGCCGAGGATGACCCAGATTCTCTCGTCTACTTCTACGTGACCGTAAGGTACGGAAGTGAAGCGAAGGGTACGAATCACACCTTCAACGAGGTCAACAACGCAATTCGCTTTGTCGACGATGCTCATCTCGATAACGACGTGTATGCCGAAGCTTTGGTACAGGTGGGCAATGAATCCGGTCCCCAACCGGGCATGCTGGGCTATGGCGAAACCGAGAGCAACGCAACCATTCGCGTCCGCGGCAATTCTTCTACCGTCATGCCTCAGAAGAACTACAAGCTCTCCCTCAACGATGAAGCAGGAACCTGGAGGGGACAGAGTAATATCGCCCTCAATAAGCACGCTTTTGATGCCACGCGCATTCGCAACAAGCTGTATTTCGATTTAGCCAAAAATCTCTCCGACGTACCCAGCGAGCGAACGCAGTTCGCCCGCCTCTTCATCAAGGACGAAACCTCAGGAGCAACCGAGTTCGTCGACTACGGCCTGTTCACCCAAGTTGAGGTCCCCACAAAAAAATACCTCGCGAATCACGGCCTCGACCGCGCTGGATACCTGTATAAAGTCATCAGCTTCAATTACGAGCCCAACGACCTGGTCAAGAATTTCGACGCTGAAGACTTTGATCGAGGGGCCATGGATACGGTCATTAGCTGTCGGGGGCGGGAAGACAACGCCCGTCTGTTGGAGATGGTCGATGCCGTTAACGACATGGCCCTCGACATCAACGACATACTCGATACCTACTTCGATCGGGACAACTATATGCAGTGGCTCGCGTTTAACCTGCTGATGGGCAATCGCGACACCACGATGCAAAACTACTATCTTTATAGCCCCTTGAACGGCACAAAATGGTATTTCATCCCCTGGGACGGCGATACGAGCCTAATGAGAGCTGAATACCAAATGGAGGGAAATTCGCAAATCTCGGATTGGGAATGGGGTATCGCCAACTACTGGGGAATTATACTTCACCAGCGCGTCCTTAAAAACGATCGCTGCCGCAAAGAGCTTGCAGAAACCGTAGAACAGATGCACAAATGGCTCAACAAGGAAACCGTCGATCAGATGGTTGACGGCTACTACGAAACCGTGAAGCCCTACATCTATGCCATGCCCGATTATCTCAACCTTCAGCACAACCAGGCGGAGGTCGAGCACCTTATCTCTGTGATGGGTGATGAGGTTGAAGAGAACTATGACAACATCATGGACAGCATGGACGACCCCATGCCGTTTTGGCTCTTCGAAGCCGAGCGCGTTGATGACCAGGTGCGCCTGAGCTGGGAGGCTGCTTACGATTTCGAGGGCGCGTCGTTTACCTACGACATCACGGTAAGTCGGTATCCCGACATGCGCGACCCCTTGTTCAGCCAGCAGGGATTGATAGCAACCGAGGCGACCATACCGCAAAGCACTTTGGAGTCCGGAGAGTTCTACTGGCGTGTCATCGCCACGCGCGAGGATGGGCAGACGGTCAACGCCATGAATCAGATAGAAGTGAACGATCTCTACTATCCCGGCGTCTACAGCTTCACACTGCAATAGGAGTCATCCCATATGAAGGCATACCGCTATGAGCAGAAGTACGTGCTGCATGAGGCTCAATACTTGCCGTTGCGGCAAGCGGTCAGAACTCTTATGGACCGAGATCGCCATGCAGGCCCTGGCGGAGAATACATGATTCGCAGTTTGTACTTCGATGATATGTATCAGACCGCATATCGAGATAAGCTTGGCGGCGTATATGCGCGCAAAAAGTATCGCGTTCGCATCTACAACTGCCAAACCACCAGCATCAACCTCGAGTGCAAATACAAACAAGGGTCCTATATCAACAAGGAAGCCGTCGCGTTGTCACTCGACGAGTATCGGCGCATCCTCGAGGGAGATTGTCGGTTCCTGTTGGATAAAGACTCCCATATGGCCCATGAGTTCTACCTTGATTGGCGCAATCGGCTGTTGCGCCCAGTGGTGATTGTGGATTATGAGCGCGAACCCTATGTGTTGGAAGCGGGTACGGTCCGCGTCACGTTCGACAAGAACCTGCGTGCGGTATCCCCGCAGGAAAACATCTTTGATGCTGACGCCGCAGCGCGCAGCGTCCTGTTCCCAGGACAACTCATAATGGAGATCAAATTCACGGGATACCTGCCCGAGCGCGTTCGGCGCATCTTCCATATGCGCAATACTACGCAGACATCAGCCTCCAAATTTTGCATGTGCATTGACCGCCTAAACGGCAACGCACCCATCCCCGTGATGCTTTAGACAGAGAAGGGACACGATACCATGGACCAAGCAACGACTACATTTGGGGATCTGTTCAAAAACTCATTCCTCAGCATGTTTCCGGAAACAGTCGACCCGTGGCAACTTATTACCGTGCTCGCGGTCTCTCTGCTTCTCGGCCTGGGCATATTCGCCAGTTATAGAGTTTAGCCTTTCCTTCGAACCACTTCTAGCCTTTTGCTAAAAAACGGCACGAAGGTAGCCTAAGCTCTACCGGTGTGACTCAGTCTAGCACCGATTTATTCTTTGTCTACCTTTTTTTCGTCAGGCTTTTTTCTTAAATCTTAAGAAGCGCGACGTTAAGCTGCATTTCTGGTGTGATTTGGCCGTTTTACCACCATATATTGTGGTCAATCCTCCGGCACGTCCGAAATTATAGGTGCTCGCCGCGAATTTGAACATATCCCAATTTCCTCCTTTATTTCTGCACTGTTTCCATCCGCGATTCAAATGACCCCGAATATCAGGCCTCGCTGACCACGTCGCGCGGGTTGTGCTCCTCCATGATCGCCCGCAGGCTCGACGACGAGACATGCGTGTAGCGCTCCGTGGTCTTAACCGAACTGTGACCCAGGAGCTGCTGGATATATCTAATACTTACTCCCTGCTCCAGCAGCGTGGTGGCGAACGTATGCCTGAACATGTGCGGCGTGATGTGCAGCTCCACGCCCGCCTCCTGCGTCCGTTTGCGGATGATCTTCCGCACCGCCTGGGTGGTCAGCCGCTGCATGGTCCTGCTCAAAAACAGCGCCTCGCTTTGCGGTTGCGCCCAAGCGGTCTTTGGCCCCTTGCGGCTTTTCATATATACCTCGAGCACCGCCAGCGTCTGCTTCGACCCCAGCACCACGATGCGTTCTTTCGACCCCTTTCCGAACACCCTCAATTGCTGGGTCGAGAGGTCGATGCTCTCTACATCAAGCGAACACAATTCCGATACGCGGATTCCCGTCGCCGTCAGCAGCTCCAACACGGTCTGGTCGCGCAGGGCGATCGCGCTTTTTTGCCACGCTCCCTTTCTGGGCCTCCCCTTCTGTGCCCGCCCGGACGGCTCCAAGATCCGTCGCAGGTCAGACAGCGCGATGGTGCGCGGCAAAAGCAACGGCTGACGCACGTTGACCTCGAGATCCTCGAATGGCGTGGCATATATCAGATGCTCGCGCTTGAGCCAGTTGGTCCACGCCCGAAGCGACGCGAGCTTGCGACGCACCGTGCTGGCCGAGAACTTGCCGTTGAGATACACCAGGTGCAGGCGCATCGCCTCACGGTTGAAGGTGAGCCGACACTCGGTGATCCAGTCGATGAACTGCAGGATGTCGCAGCGATACGCCTTCACGGTCTTGTCGTCCAGGCGCCGCTCATTGGTACAGCGCGCCAGATACAGCTCAAGGTCGGCCGCAAGCTCCGCGCGCTGCTCATCCAAGGTGCACACCGCCAGGGGCTGCACTTCCTCCACTCCGTCGTATCCGAGCAAGCTTTCCGTATTCCGATCGAATTCTTCAACCATACTGCCTCCCGTCCTCAAACATGAATGGAGCAATGGCGCCCGGCGGCGGGGCCATTGCTCCATCATGGGACGGGACGCATCCGTCCATATGCAATGAATCTACGAATGAACGACGTGCGGCTAAAAGCGGAACGCCTGAGCGATGTCGCACGAGATCAACAGGTCCGCATTGCGGTCCTGCGGCGTGGGGTCGCGGTTGATGATCACGAGCTTGTCGCCCCTGAAATACTGCGTGAGGCCGGCTGCCGGATACACCACGAGCGACGTGCCCCCGATGATGAGCATGTCGGCGTGCGCGATAGCGTCGACCGCGCCCATGATGACGCGCTCGTCGAGCGGCTCCTCGTAAAGCACGACGTCGGGCTTGATGTGCCCACCGCAGGCGGGACAGACGGGCACGCCGTGCTCATCCTCGCTCTCGCGCGCGCAGATCCATTCGGCACTATAGCTTGCGCCGCATGCCTGGCAGATGTTGCGGTGCACCGAGCCGTGAAGCTCCCAGACCGCCTGCGAGCCGGCCAGCTGATGCAGCCCGTCGATGTTTTGGGTCACAACCGCATCGAGCTTGCCGTCGCGCTCGAGCTCGGCGAGCTTGAGATGCGCCTGGTTGGGCTTGGCGCCCAGCGCGATCATCTTCTTGCGGTAGAAGTCGAAAAACTCCGCCGGATGACTCTCGTAGAAGCTGTGCGAGAGCATGGTCTCGGGCGGATAGTCGAATTGCTGATGATAGAGCCCGTCCACACTGCGGAAATCGGGAATGCCGCTCGCCGTGGACACGCCGGCGCCGCCGAAGAACACCGCGTGCTGATGGGTGTCAAACAGATGCGCGAGCTCCCGCGCCGCTTCTTGGGGATCCGAGATGACCTGAGATGCCATAGCCTGCCTTCTTTCGCATGTGGTTCGCACGGCACTCTCTATTGTACGGATATGGCTACAAGAAAGGCGGGCCAAAGCCCGCCTGATACGCCTCGTGAGCTGGTTACCCGCTAAGAGGGCCCCGTAACGGTATACCCAGAACTGCGGGTGAGAGCCCTCATATGGGCCCTCACCCGCAGTTCTGGGTACGGTTACGGGGTGTTCGACACGCTCGAGCGGGGGCATCCCGCCGGAGTCGCCTTTTCGCCCGCGATGGCCGGGGCATCAAAGGACGCCCAGCATCCCCTACCGCTTGCGGCCGAAATGCTTGCCGAGGAAACCGCCGACGCTGTCATCGTCATCGATGTCGTCGACCACACGGGACTGCGCGCCGAAGTCGACCCACTCGATCTCGCCCGCATACGTCTCGTCCAGGCTGCGCGGGGCGCTCGACGGCTGCTGGGCCTGCGGCGCCGGCGCCGGGGCAACGCCCTCGGGGATCGTCAGGTGACGGGCCGTGCGTGCGACCTTGGGCACGGGCACCGCACCGGGCGCATAGCGCTTGCCGGCGGGACGGGGCGGCTCGGGCTCCTCAACGGACTCGGGTGCGGGCGCGGCAACGGGCGCCGGCGCAGGCTGAACCGGAACGGAAGCGGGCGCAGGAGCGGGGACAGGCGCCGCGTGGTCCTCGAACGCCATGAAATCCAGCGGAACCTTGGTGAGACCCGCCGCATCGTCATCCTCATCGTCGGCCGCGGGCTCGGTCGCCTCGGGCACCAGCTCCCCGCGTGCCCTGAGCGCGGCCTGGATCAGGTCCTCGGTCTTGTCGCTCGGAGCCGCCCAAGTGGCAGGGATCGTGACGACCTCGGTCTTGTCGGCCTCGTCCTCGAGGTCTTCGGCCTCGTCTTCACCTTCGTCCTCGGCCTCCGCCTCCAGATCGGCATCCTCGAGTAGGGCGGGCTCGTCGCCCTCAAGGTCGCTCTCAAACTGGGCGGCGTCCTCCAGCTCGGGCTCCTCGACCGGCTCCTCCTCGAACTCGGCGTCTGCCTCGCCCTCGGCCTCGCCGTACATGGTGGGGGCCTTGCGCTGCAGCACGGTCCATGCAACGCCCGCCACAACTGCGAGCACCGCGAACACGGCGAACGTGGCGCACAGCGCCGTCACGATCACATCGCTGAACGCGCTGTCGTAATCGCTGAAATACGACGTGGAGACGCCCGCGATCATCACGATGACGGACACGAGGCTCACGCCGGAGAAGATCAGCATCGACATGTTGTCGCGCCTGCCTGCCGCCCATATGCCCAAGATGCCCGAGGCGAGCGTCAGTGCGAACAGCACCAGCGAGAACCCGATAACGCTCACGGTCGCCTGGTGCTCGGCGTCGAAGAATATGGCGCCCAGCACGGCGTAGTTTGCCCCGGCGACCGCAAGGTACAGCATGCTCGCGCAGATCAGCGCGAACGAAACGATTTTGACAGCCAGCATGCTGACGTGAAGCCAACGCTCCACGTCGTTTGAACGAATGTCATCCGGCATGAGGGCAATCCTCCCCTAAAGGCGAAGCGCGGCACGCAGGCCCGGCGCGCCGTTCGCGGTATCGTCGAAAGTGTTCTTATTATAGTGTCCTCGAGCCGCATGCGCGCGCATATACGATCCGGTCAACCGTGATTTGGAACAAAGAATCCCTAAAGTGCCACGTGATATGTCTCAATTCGACAGGGCGCGCGGGCGCGATCTTCCCGGCGGCGACCGCAAGCATGGGGCGGTTCCCCGACATGGACATGCGACGCTATGCCACAATAGGCCTCGCACGTCATCTCGTGCAGACGCCATCGCATGCAAAGGAGCACCCCATGCGCACATACAAGTTCGCCTCGTGGAACGTCAACGGCCTGCGCGCCGTGCTCAAAAAGGAGCCGAGCTTCACCGATATCGCCACCGAGCTCGATGCCGACATCCTCGCCATACAGGAGACCAAGCTGCAGGAAGGGCAGGTCGCCGTCGAGCTGCCTGGCTACGTTCAGACATGGAGCCACGCGGAGCGCAAGGGGTATTCGGGCACCGCGGTGTTCAGCCGCGAGGAGCCGCTGTCGGTGCGCCGTGCCGACAGCCTGCTGCCCTACGCCGCGGGCAACGAGCTGGTCGCGACGGCCGTGACCGAGGGCCGCGTATGCGCGCTCGAGTTCGACAGCTACTGGTTCGTGGACGTCTACACGCCCAACGCGCAAAACGAGCTGGCGCGCATCGACACGCGCATGGCGTGGGACGACGCCTACCGCTCGTTTTTGAAGGGCCTCGAGGGCGAGGCGGGCAAACCGATCGTGACCTGCGGGGATTTCAACGTGGCGCACGAGGAGATAGATCTCAAGAACCCCAAGTCCAACCGCGGCAACGCGGGCTTTTCCGACGAGGAGCGCGGAAAGTTCACCGAGCTTCTGGACGCGGGCTTTACCGATACGTTCCGTCTGCTCCACCCCGACGAGACGGGCGCCTACAGCTGGTGGAGCTACCGCTTCAACGCGCGCAAGAACAACGCGGGCTGGCGCATCGACTACTTCCTGGTGAGCGACGCCGTGCGCGACCAGGTGCGCGAGGCCACGATCCGCAGCGATATCTTCGGATCGGACCACTGCCCGGTGGAGCTCGTGATCGACCTGTAAGATCAGGGGATCAGGGGTTTCGCCGGCGGGGTGGGCCCCACCTCAAAAGGACCCGCCCCGCCCCAAGCCCGGCTACTCTCCGCGCAGGATCTCCTCCGCGCGGTCGAGGGCCTCGGATGTTCCCATGAGACCGACGGCATCCCCGGCGTGCAGCACGGTCGCGCCGTCCAGGAACATCTCAATCGTCTCGCCATGACGCAGCGCCACGGCGTTCACGCCCACCGCCGCGCGCAGGTCGAGCTCGGCCAGCGACTTGCCCGCGACGGCGCTGTTCTCGCCCACGCACACCCAGTGCAGGTCGACGTCGCGCATCGATGCGAGCATGCGGTCAAATGCCATGCGGCGCTGGGCGCGCGAGCCGTCGGCCAGCGCCTCGTAGCCGCTTTCGCGCAGGTCGTTCACATACCCCTGGATCTGGCGCGGGCGATAGCCCAGGTCGAGCAGCGCATGGCGCATGAGCTCGATGCCGCCCTCGAGCTCGGGGCGGACCACCTCGTTCACACCCGCCTCCACGAGCGCGACCACCGCGTCGTCGTTGTCGGCGCGCGCGACGATATGCAGATCGGGAGCCTGCTCGCGGGCATCGCGGGCGATCATCTCGGCCGATGCCTCGCCGCGGATGGCGATGACGAGCACACGGGCGCGGTCCAGATGCGCGTGCGCCAGGATCTCGGAATTGGCTGCGTCGCCCACGAGCACCTGGGCGCCTTCAGCCTCGGCCTCCTCGGCTACCGTCAGGTCGCGCTCGACCACCAGGCACGGCACCTCGAGGCCCTGCAGCACGTCGGCCACGCACGAGCCCGCATGGCCGTAGCCGATAACGACCACATGTCCGCTCAGCTCCTCCTTCGGCAACTCGATCTGCCGCACATGGCGCTCGTAGACCGCCGCCAGACGCGGACGGGAGACAATGGCACGCTCGAGCGGGCCCTCGAGCTTGAACACGAAGGTGTTGAGTGCGATGGAGATCACCGCGCCGCCCAGGATGAGGCTGTACTGGTCGGCGGAGAGCACGCCGAGCGACATGCCCGTCTGGCCGATGATGAACGAGAACTCGCCGATCTGCGCCAGGCCCGCCGCGATGGTGAGCGAGGAGCGCAGGCCCGTGGAGAACAGCGCGCCGAGAACCATGTTGATGAGCCACTTGCCGATCATGATGAGGGCGACGAGCGCTATGAGCTCGCCCAGGTGGGCGGTGAGCGTCGAGGGGTTCACCATCATGCCCACGCTCGCGAAGAAGATGATGGAGAACAGGTCCTGGAACGGGATGGCCTCGGCCGCCACGCGATGCGAGAGCTTGGAGGTGCCCACCACGACGCCGGCGAGAAACGCGCCGAGGGCGAACGACAGGTCGAAGAGCATGGCCGCGGCGAGCGCCGTGCCGAGCGCGATGACCACGACGGCGAGCTGGAACAGCTCGCGCGGGCAGAAGCGGGCGATCTTGGCGAGCAGCCACGGCAGGACGCGCGAGCCCACCACGAGCATGAGGGCCACGAACGCGACGGTCTTGGCGAGCGCCAGCGCGAGCTCGCTGGCAAGCTCGGCGGGGCTCGTCTCGCCCGGACCGAACACGACCGGCAGCACGACGAGGATCACGACGGTCGCCAGGTCCTCGACGATCAGCCATCCGGTTGCGATGCGCCCTCCCCTGCTTTGATACAGACCGGCATCGGTGAGGTTCTTGATCAGAACGACCGTGGACGCAATACTGACGGACAGGCCGAGCATGACGCCCGCCTCGGGCTGCCAGCCGAACGCCATCGCGAGCGCGTAGCCCGCGAGCGTGCCGAGCGTGATCTGGACGATGGCGCCGGGAACCGCGATGCCCTTGACCTCGTTCAGGTCCTTGAACGAGAAATGCAGGCCCGTGCCGAACATCATGAACATCACGCCGATTTCGGCCAGCTGGTTCATGGCGTGCGAGTCGCCCGAGAAACCGGGGGTAAACGGGCCGACGATCAGGCCGCCGGCCAGATAGCCCACGATGGGCGGCAGGCGCAGGGCGCGCGCGACCATGCCGCCGGCAAACGCGGCGACGAGTGCGAGCACGAACGTCATGAGCAAGATGGTGTCTCCATGCATAGGCAGGGGCCTCCTCACGGGCGCGGCATACATAACAGGAGGCGGGCCGTGCGTGGATGCGACCCGCCTCCGTACAAAGTGTGTTGGCTTTTTTATCCTACCCGCTTGACGTGCGGATATGCGCAGGAATTGCGACTTGCTGCAGGCGATTTTGTGAAGACGGCGCAACGTCTTCCCCCTCGGAAGGCATCGAGGGCGGTGCCCCTCCGCACGGCCAGACGGGTAAAATTGACCCCGGCCCCAAAGTATCGAACCGACCCCTGCGGTGGTTTGTATCTGAAATTACAATTATGCATACATGCTGCGGTATCATCGGACTACATGCGGTCCGCCTGCCCTGCAGGCCGTGCCGCACGCGCATGCACAACAACCCGAGGGGAGTCCGATGGACGTCACCGCAATCATCATGGCCGCAGGCGAGGGAACCCGCATGAAATCCAACCATGCCAAGGTTTCGCACAAGATTCTGGGAAAGCCGATGATCTGCTGGGTAGCCGACGCCGCCTTGCACGCCGGCTGCAATCGCATCGTCGTCGTTATCGGGAGCCATGCCGACGAGGTTCGCGCCCTGCTGACCGGCGCCTACGGCGACGCCGTCGAGTGCGTCGAGCAGACCGAGCGCCTGGGCACCGGCCACGCCGTCCGCGTCGCCCTCGATGCCACCGGCATCAACGAGGGCCCCGTCGTCGTGCTCAACGGCGATCTTCCCCTGATCCAGCCCGAGACCATCGCATCGTTCGCCCAGACGGTCGCCGAGGGCGGCAGCGCGGCTGCGGTCCTGACCATGACGCCGCCCGACCCGTTCGGATACGGCCGCATCCAGCTCGACGGCACCGGAGCGGTCGAGCGCATCGTCGAGCAGAAGGACTGCACGCCCGAGCAGGCCGCCTCCCTTCTGGAGTGCAACGCCGGCTGCTACGCCTTCGACGGCGCGCAGCTCGCCGCCCACATCGCCGAGATCGGATGCGACAACGCGCAGGGCGAGTACTACCTGCCCGATATGGTCGAGATCCTCAAATCCGCCGGCCAGACCGTCTCCATCTACCACTGCGACGACTACCGCGAGGGCCTCGGCGTCAACAGCCGCGCGCAGCTCGCCGAGCTCACCGCCATCGCGCGCGATCGCATCAACAGCCGCCTCATGGCCGAAGGGGTCACGTTCATCGATCCCGCGCAGGCATGGATCGGTCCCGACGCCACCATCGGCCGCGACACCGTCGTATGGCCGCAGACCCACCTGATCGGCGCATGCGTCGTGGGCGAGGATTGTCAGCTCGGCCCCAACACGCGCCTGACCGACACCCGCGTGGGCGACGGTTGCTCGCTCGATGAGACCGTCGCCATCGACGTCGTGGTCGAGAACGACGTCACCTGCGGCCCGCGCGCCTACCTGCGCCCCGGCACGCACCTGCTCGACGGCGCGCATGTCGGCACGCACGTCGAGATCAAGAAGTCCACGATCGGCGAGGGGTCCAAGGTCCCCCACCTCTCCTATATCGGCGACACCACCATGGGCGCCGGCGTCAACATCGGCGCGGGCTCCATCACGTGCAATTACGATGGTAAAAACAAGCACGCCACCGTGATCGGAGACCGCACGTTCATCGGCTCCGATACCATGATGGTCGCCCCCGTCCACATCGGCTCCGACGCCATCACGGGTGCCGGCGGCACGATCACCAAGGATGTCCCTGACGGCGCGCTTGCCATCGAGCGCACCGAGCAGCGCATCGTAGAGGGTTACACCGAGCGCAGGCGCGCTCGTCTGTAGCATAGCTAGGGTATGGCAGTCCACAAACAAAGGAGTACGGGCAGATGCCAACACAGGACCAAAAATTGACCCAGCAGATGTACAAATCGCTGCGCCTCTATTCGGGCTCATGCAACAGGCCGCTGGCGCAGAAGATCGCCGACATCCTGGGGGTCGAGCTCTCGGGCCTCGCCCTCGAGAAGTTCGCCAACGGCGAGATCTACGCCCGCTTCGACGAGTCCGTGCGCGGCGCTGACGTGTTCTTGGTCCAGTCCATCGCCGGGCCGAGCGTCAACGACATGCTGATGGAGCTGCTGGTGGCCACCGACGCCGCCAAGCGCGCCTCTGCCCGCACCATCACCGCCGTCATCACGCACTACGCCTATGCGCGCCAGGACCGCAAGGCCGCTCCGCGCGAGCCGATCACCGCGCGCCTGGTGGCCAACCTGCTTGAGCGCGCCGGCGTCGACCGCATCATCACCCTCGACCTGCATCAGGGCCAGATCCAGGGCTTCTTCGATATCCCGGTGAACCAGCTCTCCGCGCTGCCGCTGTTCGGCGAGTACTACAACAACATGGGCTTCGACACCAACAACCTCGTGGTCGTGTCCCCCGACGTGGGCCGCGCCAAGGCCGCCAAGATGCTGTCCGACATGCTCGGCTGCGATCTGGCCATCGCCCACAAGGGCCGTCCGCGCCACAACGCCGCCGAGGTCATGGGTATCATCGGTGACATCGAGGGCAAGACCTGCATCATCAACGACGACATGATCGACACCGCGGGCACCCTGTGCGCCAGCGTGCGCGAGCTCAAGAAGATGGGCGCCGGCGACATCTACGTGTGCGCCTCCCACGGCATCTTCTCCGGCCCGGCCATCGAGCGTCTGAACGACGCCCCCATCGTCGAGTGCGTGGTCACCGACTCCATCCCCGTCGAGGTGGGCGGCAAGATCAAGACCATCACCGTCGCCAACGAGTTCGCCGACGCCATCAGCGCCGTGTACGGCGAGCGTTCGGTCTCCAAGCTGATCGGCGGCGACTTCGCGCTGTAGGTCGCCCGTTTCGGCATCATCGCGTTTTGGATCAGGCCCCGCGGTTCGTCCCGCGGGGCCTTTTTCTGCCGTAAGCCCGACACGCAGCACACCCATTTCCAAAAGTGGTTAGAAATTTCTGTTTTGCTGTTGCGGACCCGCTCGGACAGACCAAAAACCTGCCCGCCAGTGCCACGTACCTCCCGACAAGACCAGATTCGAGGTATTCGGGGCCTTTGCCGTATCGCTATTACCTGCCAATAACGACAAATCAGCCAAACCGGACGTCTTCACTTGGCTCAGCCAACAGCAGAACAGAAATATCTAGCCACTTTTCCCATCTGCTCTAGTAAGCCCCGGGCTTTCTCTCCGTCGCGGTGCTCACACGTCGATTTTTCTTATTACTTTGATATGTATTTCAATCATGTTTCTTATTCTGTAATGTGATATATATTCATGGCTCTTCAATACTGTAACATGCTATCTTATTAACTATGTTGATATTAGATGACATACCAAGTATTCGAGGCATACGCCATGACAGACGAATCCATCGCTCTGTCACCTGGCCTGTTGTCGATAAGGCAGAGCAGAAACGAGCGCTTCAGCAAGCCGGCTCGTCGCTTGGTGAAATCGACTACGGCCTCCTTGCCCGCCACGGCTTTTGGGACGAGTCCGAGCAAGAGCCTGTACGTCTCCTTGTAAGTAGGCCTCAAGTACGCGTCTTCGACAAAAACGTCCACGTACGCGTTATTGCCGAGCAGCTACCCGCTGGATCGCTGCTCCGCGTGGAGCCTGGATTGTACTGCCTCTCTCCGGGATATGCCGCCATCCGATACCTGGCCGGCAGATCCTTTGCCATGTCCTTCATGCTGCTTATGGAGCTGCTGGGAACCTATACCCTTTCTCCGGACGCAACGATACCGATCGACCGCGGAGGCATCTGGCCCGATTGGAGAGCAGAAGGGCGTTCCAGTAACGAGGAGAACGACCAAGAGGAATCTGAGACAGCAGAACTTGAGGCAGCCGTCATAGAGCAAATCCACAACAAATGCGACCCGGCGCTTACGCCCGCGCAGCTCAAGCGCTTTATCAAGACCGCAACTGGAAATAGAGCCCATCCCTTGCGTCAGGCTGCGAAATACGTTGCAAAAGGATCCCGATCGCCGGCCGAGTCGCTCCTCTATGGGATGTTCTATCTCCCCCATGCGTACGGCGGTTTCAACTGTCGCGCACTGAAAGGCGGCATCATCCTCAATCATCGCATCAACTTCTCTCCGCGCGCGTCACATGTGGCGTCTGGGATGCCGTACGCCATCTGCGATGCATACATCCCTGCAGCGTCGACGGACATGGAGTACAACGGGATCGTCCACGAGCTGGAGAACTCGCGCATTCATGACGACAAGAGGAACAACGGGATGCAGGCAATGGGTATACGCGTCCTAGCCATCAACAGAGAGCAGATGCGCGACATTCCCGCACTTGAAGCCATAGCACAATCCCTCTTCAAGTATGCCCACACAAGGTTCCGATATCAGATTCAGGGATATCGTCCGCGGCAAGAGGCATTGCTCAATGGCCTCCGCGCAGCTATCGGCCTGCCGCCGGCATAGCGGTATGACCCGCCAGATGACCGCCCTTCTTCTCAAACTGGCTAGAAATTTCTATTTTGTGAGTATTCGTCCGCAGAGAAGCCACTAAATATTGCCAACTGGAGCCGGGGGTATTGCGCGTGAGAGCCGGGCGCGGTGCCGCAGGGAGCCGCGCCCGGCATCAGCTCGTCAGCCGGATCCGCTGCCGAGCTTCCTCCTCATGTTGAGCTCGCCCATCTCGACCCACGCGGTGCCGTGCACGATGCGGTCCATGATCGCGTCGGCGTGCACGCCGCCCCCGAGCCGCGCGTGCCAGTCCTTCTGCCTGAACTGGGTGCAGAGAACCGTCGAGCACGAGCCGTAGCGCGCCTCCATGAGCTCGAGCAGGAAGCCCCGGAACAGCTCGCCGGGGCGGTCGAGCAGCCACTCGTCCAGCACGAGCACCTGGAAGGCGGCGTACTTGCGGGTGAGCTTGCGCTCGCCGCCCGTTCGCTCGCGCGCCTCGCGCCACGCCTCCTCGAGGTCGGGGCAGCGTATGTAGCAGGCGCGCATCCGTCGCTGGCAGGCGGCCTTCGCGAGCGCGCAGGCCAGGTAGGTCTTCCCCGTGCCCGTCGGCCCCTGGAGCACGACGTTCTGGCCGCGCTCGGCGAACCCGCAGGTCGAAAGCTCGGTGACGAGCAGCCGGTCGAGCCCGCGCTCCTCCGAGAAGTCTATGGAGCGCACGTCCGCCTCGGGATAGCGCAGGCCCGCGCGCTTGGTGAGGTTGCGCACCTTGGACGTCAAGAAGGACGAGTGGGCCTCGTCCACGGCCATCTGCACGCGCTCGGCGCAGGTCATGCCCATGCACATGCCCTCGTCCTGCGCCGCGAAGGCGTCGAGCAGGTCGGATGCGCCCATGTCGCGCAGCTTGCGCCTGGTCTCCACGGAGAGGTCCATCTCCCTACACCTCCCCGTAGAAGTCCGCGCCCCGGACGTATCCGGCCTCGTCCTCGCCCGGCCCGCCGTCGTCGCCCGCCCGGGCGTCGGCGAGCCTGTCCTGGTTGCTCCTGAGTATCGGCTCCACATCCCGGTAGCGCGGTGAGCGCCTCCCCGTCGCCAGCGCCATCTCGCACGCCCTCTCGAGCCGCGGGGCGGAGTACTTGTGCGAGAGCCTCAGCACCGCGAGCGCGGCGTTGAACCCCTGCTCCTCGAACTCCACGGACTGGAATATCCGCTCGACGACGCCGGCGCACGACGGGCCGACCCTCTCCGCCCAGCGCCGGATTCGCCCGGCGTCCCAGTCCGAGTACGACCCCCCGTCCGGCAGGTCGGCCTCGTGCGTCGAGTACCTGTTGCGCGCGTATGCCGGGAACAGCGGGTGGGTCGCGAGCCGCTCTCCGCCCAGGAAGACCTCGACGGTGGACTCAGTGACGCGCAGGTCGACCGTCCTGCCGACGGCGAGATGGGTCACCGAGTAGAAGTTGCGCTTGTACGACACGTGGCAGTTGCGCTGGACCTTGCGCCCGTACACCCACTCGCAGACCTCGTAGGGGACGGCCGGCAGCGGCCTCAGGAGCGGGCGTTCCTGCTCCTCGAAGACCTGCCTCCGCGTGCCCTCCCGTTTGGAGAAGGGGCGGGAGTTGTGCTCGTCGACCTTCTTCCTGACGGCCTCCTTGAGCGCGCCGAAGTCCGTGAAGACCGTTTCGCGCAGCGCCGCTATCACCTCGGTGGCCGCCTGCCACACCTCGTTCTCCACGCTGGGCTTGTCGCGCGGCCTCCTCACGCGCGCGGGCATCACCGCCGCCCCGTAATGGGCTGCCATCTCCCGGTATGCGTCGTTGATGACGACCTCGCCCTCGCGGGGATGGCGCTTGACGCCCGTCTTGAGGTTGTCCGGCACGATGCAGGGAGCCGCGCCGCCGAAGTAGCCGAATGCGTGCACGTGGCAGCGAAGCCATGTATCCTGCTTCATGTCGAGCGTCGGCTCGACCCACGACATGCGGCTGAAGGGCAGGCAGGCCACGAACAGGTAGACCTTGGAGACCTCGCCCGTCGCCGGGTCGACGACCGCCATCGTCGGCCCGGCCCAGTCGACCTCCATGATCCTTCCCGCCTTGTGCCCGACGCGGCTCACGACGCTTTTCCTCACGGTGAACTCGCGGTAGCGCTTGCAGAAGCGGTCGTAACCCATCGACGCCTCGCCCCTCGCGGAGCACGCGTCCCGGTACTCGGCGTGCAGGCGCTTGAGCGTCACCCCGTCGCGGGCGAGCTCCCTGTGGATGCGCCCCCAGTCGGGATCGGGGTAGACGGTGGCCTCGTGCGCCCTCTCGGGGAAAAGGCGGTCGTAGACCTCGCGGTCCGAGAGCGGGCGGGCGTCCTCCCACCCGAAGCCCTCCCGCTTGGCCGCGGCGAGCACCGCGGTCACGCTGTTGCGCGACACGCCGAGGGACGCTGCGATGGTGCGCCCCGACAGCCCGGACCCGTCGAGCCTCAAGATGTCCTTGGCCCTGATTCTATTCGCCATGCTGAAAACCTCCTTCGTCTTGACTCCGACATGGCAAGACGAAGGTAGCAGCAGGCGGCTCCCTTGCGAAATATCGATGGCTCTCTATGCCAATATCTGACGTTGGCCACCAGCGGCTCCCATTCGCAATATCGCATGCTCTGAAGCGGGCGATTACTCATTTTGCTGTCAGACGACTTGGATGATGGTGTTCACTTTGGCCTATATGTCTATATTGGCTGCTTATGATACGACCATGATGGCCTCAAATGTCGCAAACCCACCCTTGGCAAGAAGATAAGAGACGCTAGCTGCGCGTTTTGATCCGCCTCGGGGAGAACCGTAACAGCAGAATAGAAATTTCTAGCCATTTTCTGCGGTGCCGGCGATTCGTTGACAGGTTCACGGGCACTTATCAGTATGTTGGGAGCACGCAACACAGGAGGGAAACGCATGGCAGCTGTTCAACCGAAGAAAATCCGCATGGTCGCGGGCCTTGGCAACCCCGGCGAGGAATATGCACGCACGCGGCATAACGCGGGCTTTTGCGCCATCGACGAGCTGGCCCGCCAGGCAAACGTGACCTACTGGAAAAACCAGTCCGGCGCCGAGGTGGCCTCGATCACGGTCAACGATGCGGACGCCGAGGGCGGCAAGCGCGAGGTCTTGCTGGTCAAGCCCCAGTCCTATATGAACACAAGCGGCGGCCCCATCTCCAAGCTGTGCGCAGCGAACAAGATCTCCCCCGAAGAGCTGCTGGTCATCCATGACGAGCTCGATATCCCCGCAGGCGACGTGCGCGTGAAGATCGGCGGCGGCCATGCGGGGCACAACGGCTTGCGCTCCATCATCGACAAGCTCGGGAGCCGCGAGTTCGCCCGCATCCGCGTGGGCATCGGCAACCCTCCGGGGCGCATGCAGGTGGCCGACTTCGTGCTCAAACAGCTGCGCGCCAAAGAGGCGGAGGACTTCGATGACGCGACGTTCCGCGCGGCGGAGGCGGCGGCGCTCGCCCTCACCCGCGGCGTCGTCTTCGCGCGCGATAACGTCAACGGCAAGCGCTGAGGAACCACTGACCAATTGCTTTCGCGGCGGTCGGTTCCGTGGCGAGGCGTGCATATCGGGGACGTACCTGTTGCATGAATGCACGCAACAGGTGCGTCCCCGATATGCACTGGGCCCGAAATGGCACCGCCTTACCGTCTAAACCCACGCAAGGCAATTTCGCCGGGCAGGACATTCACGCCGCAATACCGCGGGGTATACTTGAGGTTGTATGCGCGCGGGCGAAAAGCCGCAGCGGATTCGGCCGTCGCGCACGCAGGGTACCCATGGGGTGCTTCCGCTCGCAAGGACACGGCGGCATCCCCGCCTGATAAGAGAGGGGTTCTATGTTCAAGATCCTGAAAAAGACGCAGTTCTCGGAGAAGGTCTTCGAGTTCCGCGTCCACGCCCCGAGGATGGCCAAGCATGCACATGCCGGCCAGTTCCTCATGGTGCGCATCAACGAAACGGGTGAGCGCGTGCCGTTCACCTTCGCCAACTGGAATCCTGAGGAGGGCTGGGTCGAATTCATCTTCATGGTCGTCGGCAAGACGACCGAGTGCCTGTCTAAGCTCGAGGAAGGCGACTACATCCAGGACATCACCGGCCCGCTGGGCAAGCCGACCGAGATCGAGGGCGACCGCGTGGCCGTCATCGGCGGCGGCGTCGGCCTTGCCATCGCCTACCCCGTCGCGCGCATGCTGTGCGAGCAGGGCAAGAAGGTCTATGTCATCATGGGTGCCCGCAACAAGGACCTGCTGATCCTCTTCGAGCAGTTCGCGGCCCTGCCGCTCGAGGAACTCTTCGTCACGACCGACGACGGCTCCATGGGCGAGAAGGGCGTCGTCACGCTGCCGCTCGCCCGCCTGTGCGAGACCGACGCGATCGACTCCGCCTTCGCCGTGGGCCCCGTGCCGATGATGAAGTTCTCCGCGCGCACCTGCCGCGAGCATAAGATCCCCATCGTCGCGAGCCTGAACCCCATCATGGTCGACGGCACCGGCATGTGCGGCTGCTGCCGCGTCGAGGTCGGCGGCGAGACCATGTTCGCCTGCGTCGACGGCCCTGACTTCAACGCCGATCTCGTCGACTGGGACGACCTCGCCCATCGTCAGGCCAGCTACCGCGCCGAAGAGGCAACTTCCACCAAGCTCTATGAGGAGGAGTGCGCATGCCAGAAGTAAAGTACCGCCCCAACATCGGAGCTCCCCGCACGCCTGCGAACGAGGAGCCCGCTGAGGAGCGCGCTCGCGATTTCCGCCCGGTCGACACGGGCTACACCATCCAGGACGCCGTCGCCGAGGCCAACCGCTGCCTCGACTGCAAAAAGCCCCTGTGCATGGAGGGCTGCCCGGTCGGCGTCCACATCCCGCAGTTCATCGAGAAGATCCGCGAAGAGGACTGGGCCGGCGCGCTGAAGGCCATCAAGGGCGACAACCTGCTCCCCTCCGTCTGCGGCCGCGTCTGCCCGCAGGAGAACCAGTGCGAGGGCAAGTGCATCCTCGGCAAGAAGGGCGAGCCGGTCGCTATCGGCCAGCTCGAGCGCTTCATCGGCGACATGGCCGATGAGGTCGGCGAGGCCCCTGAGTGCAAGCCCGCAAACGGCCACAAGGTCGCCATCGTGGGCTCCGGCCCCTCCGGCATCGCCTGCGCCGGCGAGCTCGCCCGCGAGGGCTTCGAGGTTACCGTGTTCGAGGCCTTCTTCACCGGCGGCGGCGTGCTGACCTACGGCATCCCCGAGTTCCGTCTGCCCAAGGCGATCGTCAAGCGCGAGATCAAGGGCCTTGAGGACCTGGGCGTTCACTTTGAGTACAACTCCGTCGCCGGCCGCCTGTTCGACGCCGAGGAACTGTTCGAGGAGGGCTACGACGCGCTCTACCTCGCCGTGGGCGCCGGCCTGCCGCGCTTCCTGCATGTCAAGGGCGAGAACCTGCCCGGCGTGTACTGCGCGAACGAGTACCTCACCCGTACGAACCTCATGAGGGCCTACGAGTTCCCCGAGTACGACACCCCCATCCGCCACGGCAAGAACGTCGTGGTCTTCGGCGGCGGCAACGTCGCCATGGACGCCGCCCGCACCGCGCTGCGCCTGGGCGCCGACAAGGTCACGCTCGCCTACCGCCGCACCGAGGCCGAGATGCCCGCGCGTCGCGCCGAGATCCACCACGCCAAGGAAGAGGGCGTCGAGATCCTCGAGCTGTGCAACCCGCTGCGCTTCATGCCCGGTCCGGACGGCTTCGTGTCCACCATCGAGCTCCAGCGCATGGAGCTCGGCGAGCCCGACGCCTCCGGCCGTCGTCGCCCGATCCCCATCGAGGGCTCCGAGTTCGCGATCCCCTGCGACGTGGCGGTCACCGCTATCGGCACGCGCGCCAACCCCTTCGCCAAGCTCTGCGCTGACGTCGAGCTCAACCGCTGGGGCCTCATCGAGACCGATGAGGACGGTCGCACGTCCAACCCCAAGGTCTGGGCCGGCGGCGACATCGTCACCGGTGCCGCGACCGTCATCCTGGCCATGGGCGCCGGCAAAAAGGCCGCCGCTTCCATCAAGAAGACGATCCTCGGCGAGTAAAGACGCCTGGGAACAAAAACGCCTCATAAGCGCACAGGGCGCCCGCCGGCAACAACCGGCGGGCGCCCTTTTTTGGGAAACGTCAATCGTTCGACATAAAAAAGGCGGCACCCGCAGGTGCCGCCCGCTTGCTCCTTAGGCCTCGATGGAGACCTCGACCTCCTGAACGGGGACGTCGTAGAACGGGTCCTCGCGGCGGCCGAGGAAGTCGCGCGCCTGATCAGGGAACAGGGCGTAGTCGAGCACGTCCTCCTCCGTCTTGGCGTACTGCTTGATCTCCTCGCGGATGCGCGGCAGCTGCGGCTCGATCAGGTCGGCCGGACGGCAGGTGATGGGCTCCTCGTCGCCGATGATCATCTGCTTGACCTCGGGGTCGATGGGCGCCGGGGACTTGCCGTACTGGCCGCGGACGTAGTCCTTGATCTCGTTCGGGACGACCTTGTAGCGCGCGCCGGACACAACGTTCATGAGCGCCTGGGAGCCGACCATCTGGGACAGCGGGGTGACCAGCGGCGGATAGCCCAGGTCGGCGCGGACGCGCGGCACCTCGGCGAGCACCTCGTTGTACTTGTCGGACACGCCCAGGTCGGCGAGGTTGGAGATGAGGTTGGACAGCATGCCGCCGGGAACCTTGTACAGCAGCGCCTTGGGCTCGACCTCCATGACCTTGGGGTTGAGCTGGCCGATCTCCTTGAAGTGGGCGCGCACGGGGGCGAAGTGCTTGGCGATGGCCTCGAGCGCGTCCAGGTCGAGACCGGTCTCATAGCCCATGCCCTCCAGCGCGATGGCCATGGACTCGGTGCAGGGCTGGGACGTGCCGCCCGCGAACGCGGAGATGGCGGTGTCGATGATGTCGGCGCCGGCCTTGACGGAGTTCAGCAGCGTCATCTCGGCGATGCCGGCGGTGCAGTGGGTGTGGACCTCGAGCGGCAGGTCCACGGCGGCCTTGATCTCGCCCACGAGCTCGGAGGCGATGCCCGGCTCGAGGACGCCGGCCATGTCCTTGATGCAGATGGTGTCGGCGCCGGCCTTGGCCATCTCCTTGGCGAGGTTCACGAAATACGGGATCGTGTGCACCTCGCTGGTGGTGTAGCAGATCGCGGCTTGGACCTCGCCGCCGGCCTCCTTGGCGGCGCGGATGGAGGTCTGCAGGTTGCGGACGTCGTTCAGGGCGTCGAAGATGCGCAGCACGTCGATGCCGTTCTCGACGGACTTCTTGACGAACTCCTCGACGATGTCGTCGGCGTAGTTGCGGTAACCCAGCAGGTTCTGACCGCGCAGCAGCATCTGCAGCTTGGCGTTCTTCACGTGAGCGCGGAAGGTGCGCAGGCGCTCCCACGGGTCCTCGTTGAGATAGCGCAGGCACGAGTCGAACGTCGCGCCGCCCCAGACCTCGAGGGCGTAGTAGCCCGCCTTGTCCATCGTCTCCAGAATCGGCAGCATGTCCTCGATGGGCATGCGGGTCGCGATCTGGCTCTGCTGGCCGTCACGCAGGACGGTCTCGGTGAACTTGATCTGCTTGCTCATGATTTAGATATAACCCCCTTGGCTTATGATTTCGGCTATTTTCTCCTGCATCTCAAGCACGGTGTGCGCGCGCGAACGGGCACACGCCTTGGCCTCTCCGTCGCAGATGAGACACCTGCGCGGAGCCAGGCCGATCTCGGTCCTCTGCACCGAGAAGAGCGTATCGCCCGTTCGTCCGAGCACATCGAGGTCGGCGAGACGTCCCAGCGAATGGGTCTCCTCAACGGCCGACACGCGCCGCTTGAGCTCAAGCGGCTCGAGCTCCACGAGCATCATCAGCTCGGGGCCGGACACGCCGCCCAGGCTCGTGCGCTCGCGCACGGCAGCGCCGTCGAGCGCGGCCACGGCCTGATCCACCAGCTCGTCGAAGACGCGCTCGAGCACGTCGGACGTCTTGTGCGGACCGGGGATGGACAGCGTGATGGAAAGCAGCGATTCGCCGTCGCGCGCACCGGCGAGCAGCGTGCGCTGCATCGCGGCGCGGCGCTCGCGCGCATCGAGCATATCGGGAAGCTGGGCCTCGGGACCGCAGAACACGCGGCTCACGAGCGCGGATGCCGTCTGGATCTCGTTCGCGGCGTCGCTCATCTTTCCACTCCCCTCGTATACATCGTGCGCATGCGCGGCGCAAAGAATCGGCGGGCGCGCCTTGTCGCGAAGGACAAGACGCGCCCGGGTGCCTGGTGCTTACTTGTCCTTATCGGCCGGGAACATCTTCATGAGCGCCATGGACACCAGGTAGATGATGATCATGACGACGAAGATGCCGCCCCAACCAAGGGCCAGGATCAACAGGGATTCGCTCAGGATAGCGGTAGTCAACGTAGCTCCCCCTTCCTTACATCAGACCGGGGACGATACCCAAGATCAGACCACCGGCGACAACCGATGCGATCTGGCCGGCCACGTTAGAACCGGCTGCTTGCATGAGGATGAAGTTGCCGGGATCCTCTTCGGTGGCAAGACGCTGGATGACGCGGGAGCTCATGGGGAACGCCGAGATGCCGGACGCGCCGATCATGGGGTTGATCTTCTCCTTGCGGAAGATGTTCAGCACCTTGGCGAACATGATGCCGCCCACGGTGTCCATCACGAAGCCCAGAAGACCGAGGCCCATGATGATGAGCGTGTCGACCTGCAGGAACTCGCCGGCCTGCATGCGCACGGACACGCAGAGGCCCAGCAGGATGGAGATGAGGTTCACGAGCTCGTTTTGCGCGGACTTGGACAGGTTGTCCAGCACGCCGCACTCACGCAGCAGGTTGCCGAACATCAGGAAGCCGACCAGCGGCAGCGAAGCGGGCGCAATCAGGCCGGCGACGATGCAGATAACGACCGGGAAGATGATCTTTGCGGTCTGCGAAACCGAGCCCGGCTTGTAGACCATGCGGATCTGGCGCTCCTTCTTGGTGGTCACGGCCTTGATGGCGATCGGCTGGATGATGGGCACGAGCGCCATGTAGGAGTAGGCCGCCACCATGATGGCGCCGAGGTATTTGGATTGCAGCGAGTTCGCCACGAAAATCGACGTGGGGCCGTCTGCCGCAGCGATGATGCCGGCGGAGGCGGAGTCTGCCAGGTTGAAGCCGAGCAGGCCGGCGACGATGATGACGAAGAAGATGCCGAACTGGGCGGCGGCGCCGAACAGCAGCAAAAACGGGCTTGCCAGAAGCGGGCCGAAGTCGATCATGGCGCCGATGCCGATGAACAGCAGCAGCGGGAACAGCTCGGTGTCGATGCCCATGTCGAACAGGATCTGGAACGGGCCGGGCTCTCCGCCGAAAGCGAGCACGCCGGAGTCGGGAATGTTCACCAGGATGGTGCCCAGACCCATCGGCACGAGCAGGGTCGGCTCGTATTCCTTCTTGATGCCCAGGTACATGAGCACGATGCCGACGAGCATCATGACGAGGCGGCCGGGCTCCGCAGCGAGCCCAAGCACGCCCGCAGTAAGCACGTCAACTGCGGTAGACAGAATTTCCAATGGTCAATCCTCCTATAGATACGATGTGCGCGGGAGTTCGCGCACCCAGGTGCTGCCGTCTTAGGCGATGCTGAACAGCTCGTCGCCGGGGTTCACCATGTCGCCCTTGGCGACCGCGATGGACGCGATCTTGCCGTCGGACTCGGCGATGATCTGGTTCTCCATCTTCATGGCCTCGAGCACCATGACGACCGTACCGTTGGAGACGGCGTCGCCCACGTTGAGCTTGATGTCAACGATCTTGCCGGGCATCGGGGCGGTCTGGACCTTGGCGCCGGCGGGAGCGCTGGCGGTCGCGGGTCGAGGCGACGTGCGCGAAAGGGGGTGAGGGGGCGGCGGGGTGACCGGCCATGTTGTACAGCTGTCTCTTATACACATCTAGATGTGTATAAGAGACAGGCGTCAGCGGGAGTGGGGGTCGGCGCGCCGATCTCCTCCATCTCCACCATGTACTGGGTCCCGTCGATCGAGATCTTGAATTTGCGAAGCATGGTCCTCCTCCAATTACTTTTTCTTGTAGACACCCTTGACTACGAACTGGCTGTTTTCCAAAGCGCCGGCGGCGATCGACGAAGCGATGCACGATACGAGCCGGTGCTCGGGGTTCACGACGCTGACGCGGCGTACCACCATCTGGCTGTCGGGGCGATCCCCGGCGGCGATGGCCGTGGCGGCAACGACGACCGGACGATGCTCGGATGCGTCGACCGGCAGGAACGCGGGAACGGGTTCCCACTCCTCCTTGGGCGCCGCTGACGCGGCGGGCGCCGGCGCGGGCGCTGATACGGGAGCGGACGACGCCGCGCTGGGTTCGTCGTTTTTGCGCCTCAACCAATCAAAGAAGCCCATATATTCACTTCCCCTCGGTTTTTCCTCGGCAATCAGTGACTGATTACCCATTCAGACGTGCCGTGCCTCATTACAGTACCAACTTTATATGCGCGCTTGTACCGCTGATTGCACTTTCGTTGTTCACAGTGCCCAATACGTGCGCTTTTGTCTCTATCACCCCAAACTACCTCCCGTTTTCAACCACTTCATTCTACGAGCGGGAGCCGGCCTCCCTGCGTTTACCGTGGTTTTTCTCTGCCCTCTCACCGGCGAACGGTAGGGTTGGCGGAGTGAACGGTATCCGCTCTCCAGCTGCGTTTTTGGAGTTTTGCGTCCATGCGCTTTGACCTGCGGAGTTTATATTTATGCAGGTACCGGCTGTTTTTCTGATGTTCCTTCTACCAATCCTCAACAAAGTGCGCACGCAAAAACCGTTAATTTGCTAACGAGCACACGGTACGCGCCGCTGGTTTTTTGCACGTCGCAGCTGCGTACGCCGTACCTGTATCTGTCGGTCTTAATAGGAAAAGGAAAAGGGAAAGGGAAGGGTGAAGTTATGGTTATAACCATCCTCGGCTGGCTCATGATCGCGGTCTTCATGTTCGTGGTCATGACCAAGAAGCTCTCACCGTTGGTCTCGCTGTGCACGATCCCGCTGGTGTTCGCGCTCATCATGCTGATCGCCACCGGCAACATCAGCCAGTGGACGCTGCTCGGCGACTGGGTCATGAACGGCCTGGGCACCACCGCGAACACGGGCATCCTGCTTCTGTTCGCCATTCTGTACTTCTCGATCATGCTCGATGCCGGTCTGTTCGACCCCATCACCAAGAAGATGATCCAGTTCGCCAAGGGCGACCCCATGAAGGTCCTCATCGCGACCGCGGTCGTGGCGGCTGCTATCTCCATGAACGGTGACGGCACCACCACCACGCTCGTGTGCTGCGCTGCCTTCCTGCCGATCTACGAGAAGCTCGGCATGAAGAAGATGAACCTCGCCGTCCTGGTCATCCTCCAGAACACGGTCATGAACCTGCTGCCCTGGGGCGGCCCCACGGCCCGCGCCATGGCGGTCACCAACGTCGGCGGCGACATCCTGTCCTACCTCCTGCCCGGCATGATCATCTCCGTCATCTTCAACATCGTGGTCGTTGCCCGCTACATGGGTAAGAAGGAGCGCGCTCGCCTGGGCGTCAAGGACTTCACGCAGGCTGAGATCGACGAGCTGTGCGCCATCGACGACCCCGAGACCATCGAGCTCCGTCGTCCCCAGAACTGGGCCTTCAACGCCATCATGACCATCGTGCTCATCGCTTGGCTGGTCGCCGGTTCCTTCATCGAGGTCATCTCGCTGCCCAACCAGATGCTGTTCATGCTCGGCACCATCATCGCCCTGCTCGTGAACTACCCCAAGATCAAGGACCAGAACGCTCGTATCGGCGCCAACGGCGGCGACGCGGTGCAGGTCGTCATCCTGATCTTCGGCGCCGGCATCTTCATGGGCCTGTTCCAGGGCGACTCTGAGCTCGGTCTGTCCATGTCCGACGCGGTCGCGCAGTCGCTGATCGCCATCATCCCGCAGCAGCTCGCTGGCTTCTGGGGCCTCATCGTCTGCCTCATCTCCGCGCCCGGCACGTTCTTCATCTCGAACGACGGCTTCTACTTCGGCGTCATGCCCGCCATCGCCGAGGCTGGCTACGCCTACGGCTTCACCGGTCTGCAGATGGCCCTCGCCTCCCTCATGGGCCAGGCCTTCCACCTGCTGTCCCCGCTGACCGCCTTCATCTACCTGCTCCTGCGTCTTACCGGCCAGGATCTGGGCGAGTGGCAGCGCGCCGCGGGCAAGTGGGCCGCGTGCATCTTCGTGATCTTCGTCATCACGATCATGGCCACGGGTGCCATCCCGCTGTACGTCCCGCAGGGCTAATGCCCGCTCGGGTCCACGTGTAAATCGGGTCCCTCTTTCCAAAGCCGCGACCGCCTCGGTGATCGCGGCTTTCTTTATATCGCGCCGCCGGGCAATCCATTCGTCTGTGGAGCCGTTGTCGCCGGCAACCAGTCCTGTCTCGCACGATTTGCCGTGTTAGTGCGTGTATACTTGTTCAGGAACAATTCGATTGATGCGCAGGAGGTTGGCATGGACACCGAACACTTGATGCTCACCCTGTGCGAGTTTCTCGATCTTTCCAAAAACGCGCCGCTCAAAGACGTGTTGTTCGATGCGTGCAAGCAGGCAATCACCTTAGGGCGTATTCCTGCGGGCACCGCCATCAACGAGAAGCAGCTCGCCCAGTCGCTCCACATCAGCCGCACGCCCATCCGCGCCGCACTCGATCAGCTTGCCACCGATCGCCTCGTCGATCGCAAGCCCGGCAGCGGCGTGACGGTACGCGGTATCAGCAAGCACGACGCCGACGAGGTCTACGAGATCCGCGTCGTCCTCGAGATTCTTGCCACCACCAAGGCTGCGCGCAACATGAACGAAGACGACTTCGAAAATCTGCGCCGCCTGCTCGAGGAGGGGCAGCGTCTGAACGCGGCCAACGACGTGGAGGGCGTCGTGCACAACTGGGATGAATTCAACCAGTTCATCTTCAAGAAAGCCGACAGCCCGCGCCTGCAGAGCATCATCGAGCCGCTTCAGGCCTACACCCGCTATTTCCGCAATGTCTCCGCCCGCCCCGAGGTGCGCCGCAACGAGGCCATGCAGGAGCATTGGGGCATCTACCTCGCCATGCGGTTCGGCCCTGAAAAGAAGATCGAGCAGGTCGTTCGCACCCACCTGAAGAACTCCTACGGTGTGGTCAACGAAGAAATGATGGACTGTGGCATCAGATAACAACGTGAACGCGCGGGCCTGCGGGCTCGCGCGCCTTGCCGAGGCCTCCCTTGTCGCCGAGGCCCGACTGACCCCGAAGCCCGGCCTGGTGGACTGTGCGACCACCGGTGCCCATACCGACATGGACCTTTCGACGTTCATGGCGAGCGCCCGTGCCTTGGGGCCGCTCTTTGCCGAATACGTTGCCGCCGGAGCCGAGCTAGGCCCCTCCGACCCCGCCGCGCTCGCCGACGCCGTGCGCCGTATCGGCGTCCGCGCCGAGGCGGCGATGTTTGCCGCGACGGATGGCGTCAACACGCACAAGGGCGCCAACTTCACCTTCGCGCTCGTGCTCGGCGCCGTCGGCGCGCTCGGTGTCGATGTGCCTGCGGACGGCGTATCCTCGCTCGATGAAAACGATGTGCGGAAGGTGCTCGACCTCGTCTCCCGTATGGGGGCGGGGCTGCTCGACCATGACGTGCGCGCGCTTCACGAACGCGTCTCGGCATCCGAGGGGTCCGTCGAGCTCTCCCATGGCGAGGCGCTGCTGCTCGCCCGCGGCATGCAGGGCGTGCGCGGCGAGGCGGCCCAAGGATACCCCCAGCTCGCGCAAACGCTTCTCCCCTACCTTCGCTCGCAACGATCCGACCGGCACGTGCCGGGAGGCGCGCGGATCGTGCTGCTCCGCGCACTCGTGAAGCTCATGGCGGAACTCGAGGACACCAACGTGGTTCATCGCGGCGGCCCCGATGCGCTCGTGTCGCACCGCGCGTTCTGCCGCGCGCTCGACGAACGGGACGTGTCGGATGATGAGCTGATCCGCACGCTTGCCGCCTACGATCGCGAGCTCATTCGCACGAACGTCAGCCCCGGAGGAGCCGCAGACCTGCTGTCGCTCGGCATCTTCTTCTCCCTGCTTGAGGGCCTCTTCACGCTCGACGATATCTCATATTAGACAGGCGGACGGGTTGTTTGGGGACGGGTTCGTTCCAACCCATGGCGGCGCAGCGCGCCTTCATGAGTTGGAACGAACCCGTCCCCAAACAACCCGTCCCCGCTCCAAAAAGAACCGGGCCCCCGGCAGCAGGTGCTGTCGGGGGCCCGGCGCATATGCGCGGAAAAGCTGTCGTTACCAGGAAGCGCTACTCGAAGGTGTAGGGCTTGATCTGGCGAATGACGTCGAGGATGGTGCCGTCGCGCGCCTCGACGATGGCGACGACCTTGTCCTCCCACTGCAGCGGGTCGGGCTCGCCCACGATGGAGTAGGCCTTCTCCTGCAGCTCCTCGATCGAGACGTGCGGGATACCCGCGGCGTCCATGCAATCGATGATGTCCTGGCGCGCCGGGTTGACGGCGGTGCCGTAGTCGGTCACGACGACGTCGACGCACTCGCCGGGGGTCGTCACCGTGGTGACGTCCTTGCAGATGGTCGGCATGCGGCCGCGCACGAGCGGGGTCACGATGATGCAGCACTTGGAGCCAGCGGCGGTGTCGGGATGACCGCCGGGCGCGCCGCGGACCACGCCGTCGGAGCCGGTGATGACGTTGACGTTGAACTTGGTGTCGACCTCGAGGGCCGCGAGGATCATGTAGTCAAGGTAGTTGACGTAGGCGCCCTTGTTCGCGGGGTTCGCATAGTCGCTCACGGTCATCTCGACGTGATCGGGACAATCGTGCAGGTGCGCGATGGCCTTGGTGTCGAAGTCCTGCGTGTCGACGATCTTGCGCACGTAGCCGCGATCCTGCAGGTCGCACATGTTGCCGGTGATGCCGCCGAAGGCGACGCCCATCTTGATCTCCTTGGCGTCCATGCGCTCCTCGAGGAAGCGGGTCACGGCAAGGGACGGGCCGCCGGCGCCGGTCTGATAGGAGAAGCCGTCGACGAACCACGGGGTGGCCGCGATGATGTCGGCAGCGCGCTCGGCCATCATGAGGTCGCGCGGATCCTGGGTGACGCGGGCCTCCTTGGTGCCGATGCGCTTGGGATCGCCGATCTCGTCGACCACGACGACGCAGTCAACGTCCTCGCACTTGATGGACGCGGGCACGTTCGGGAAGGGAGCCAGCGTATCGGTCAGCACGACGACGCGGTCGGCGTACTTGGAATCGGGGATGGCGTAACCCATGGAACCGCAGTTGTTCTTGCCGCCGTTACCGCTGGCGTTACCGACCTTGTCGCACGACGCGGCAGCGAGGAACGCGATGTCGACGTGCAGCTCGCCGGCCATGAGGGCGCGGGGACGACCGCCGTGGGAGCGGATGATCGCCGGCTCCTTCAGCTTGCCAGCGGAGATGACATCACCGATGCGACCGCGGACGCCGGAGGCCTGGACCTGGACGATGATGCCCTGCTCGATGTAGTCGGCGAGCAGGTTGTGGGCGTCACCGAGGGAGGTAGCGGCCACGCGCAGGTCCTTGATGCCCATCTCCTCGACGAGGACCTTGCACACCATGGAGGCGGTGTAGTCGCCGTTGCGGAACGCATGGTGGAACGAAATGGTCATACCGTCGTGGGCGCCGCACTTCTCGCACGCCTCGCGGATGCTCGCGCACAGCTTGTCGGCGACGGGCTTCTCGTTCATGACGGTCGTCGGCGCGTCGCGCTTCAGGATTTGGCCGTCCTTGGCGAAGCGGCCCTGATAGACTTCCTTGCCGTCGACGAGCAGGTAGTCGGGGATATCCCTTCCGACTGCATTAATCATATCTTGGCTCCTCTCTTACAGATCGCCGTGGTAGACGCCGCACTTCTTGGCGAGCTCGATGATGCGCTCCGCCTCCTTGAAGAACGGAGGATCGACCATCTTGCCGTCGACGACGTACACGCCAACACCGGCGTCTGCCTGCTCGCGGCAGCTGCGCACGATCTTCTCGGAATGAGCGATCTGCTTCTGGGTGGGCGCCAGGCGCTCGTGGACATATGCGATCTGCTTGGGGTTGATCAGCGACTTGCCGTCGAAGCCCATACGGACGATGAGATCGACCTCGCGGCGGAAGCCCTCCTCGTCATCCAGGTTGGGATACATGGTGTCGAGGCACTGAACGCCGGCAGCGCGGGCGGCGAGCAGCATCATGGAGCGAGCGGTGTTGATCTCGATGCCGTCGGGCTCGATCTGCACGCGCATCGAGGTGCGGAAGTCGCCGCCGGAGATGGCGCAGCCGAGCATGCGGTCGCTCGCGGTGCAGATCTCGTAGGCGTTCATGATGCCGAGCGGGCTCTCGAGCGCAGCCATGAGCAGCGTGCGGCCGACCTCGACGCCGAACTCCTTCTCGGCGGCCTCGACGGCAGCCTCGACCTCTTTGACCTGCTCAGCGCTCTCGCACTTCGGGATACGGATACCGTCGGCACCGCCGGCGACGCACACGCGCACGTCCTCCTGCCAGTACTCGGTGTCCGTGCCGTTGATGCGGACGATGACCTCGGTGTCGCCGTAGTCGATCGTGGTCAGCGCGTGATACAGCGAGAAGCGGGCGGCGTCCTTCTGGTTGACGGCGACCGCGTCCTCGAGGTCGAGCATGATGGAGTCGCAGCCGTAAATATAAGCATCCTTGATGAGGCCCGGGCGCTGCGCGTTCATGAACATCATGGTGCGGCGCAGACGGTCCTTGTTCGGACGCGGACGGGTGATCTTGCCTGCCATTACTGGATGACACCTCCCCAGGGGATGTTGACCATGGACGCGTCGCAGCTGCGGAACACCGCGCACTCGACGCGGGCCTTGAGCGTGCAGTCCAGCGCGCCCTTGTCCACGACGGAGACCAGACCGGTCTCGACGCCGAGGCGGCCCAGGGTCTCCTCGACCGTGGCCTTGATCTGGCGACCGTACTGGTTGATGACGCTGCTCTCGATGACAACCTCGAGCTTGTCTGCAGGCGACACGGTCACTTGGGCGTCGCTCGACTCGAGCGTGCCGGCCATTGCGGTCTTCTCGATAACCATTCGCACTCCCTTCCGTTGCTCCCGTCATGCGTCGGGGCGAGCAGCTTCGACGCATGACGGATTCATGTGCTTTGCACGTCGCGACCATCATAGAAGAATCAGCCATAACTTTTTGGGTCATGATAGCTTGGAATTGAGTCGCGTGAGGAATAGTTAGGAAAAGCGGTGTTCCTCAGATGTTTTTTGACCGCTCAGCGTATCTCAGCATCCGCTTGCTTGTTTTTCTGATGTCTCTCAGTCAGGCATTCCATTTTGTAATGTTTTTTCATGAGTATTGAGAATGTTTGAGCCAAGCACCTAATGCCCGCAGAAAGGACCGGGCCCCCGGCAGCAGGTGCTGTCGGGGCCCGGTGCGCATGCTCGGAAAACTGTCGCCGTCAGGAAGCGCTACTCGAAGTCGTACGGCTTGATCTGGCGGATGACGTCGAGGATGGTGCCGTCGCGCGCCTCGACGATGGCGACGACCTTGTCCTCCCACTGCAGCGGATCGGGCTCGCCCACGATGGAGTAGGCCTTCTCCTGCAGGCTCTCAATGCTGACATGCGGGATGCCGGCCGCATCCAGGCACTCGATGATATCGGTGCGGGCGGGGTTCACCGCGGTGCCGTAGTCGGTCACGAGCACGTCAACGCACTCGCCCGGCGTGGTGACGGTGGTGACGTCCTTGCACACAACGGGCATGCGGCCGCGCACGAGCGGTGTCACGATGATGCAGCACTTCGAGGTTGCCGCGGTATCGGGGTGACCGCCGGGAGCGCCGCGGACCACGCCATCGGAGCCGGTAACGACATTGACGTTGAACTTGGTGTCGATCTCGAGAGCGGAAAGCACCATGTAGTCCAGATAGTTCACGAACGAGCCCTTGGATCCGGGGTTCGCGTACTCGCTCTGACTCATCTCCACATGGTTCGGGTTGTTCGCAAGGTGATTGATTGCGGTCTGATCGAAATCCTGCACATCGATGATTTTGCCGACAAGTCCCTTGTCCAACAGATTGCAGATAGCACCGGACACGCCACCCAGAGCGAAGCCCATCTTGATGTTCTTCTCGCGCATGTGATCCTCGAGGAATCGATTCACCGCGAGCGACGGGCCGCCGACACCGGTCTGGAACGAAAAGCCGTTCTTGAAGTATGGCAGCGCGGCGATGACGTCGGCAGCATTCTTGGCCATCATGAGCTCACGCGGATCCTGCGTGAAGCGCGCCTCCTTGGAGGCGATGCGCTTGGGGTCGCCGATCTCGTCGACCACGACGACATAATCCACGTCCTCGCACTTGATGGATGCGGGCACGTTCGGGAAATCGACCAGGGTGTCCGTGATGATAACGACCTTGTCGGCATACTGCGAGTCGGGGATGGCGAACCCGAGCGAACCGCAGTTGTTCTTGCCGCCGACGCCGCTGGCATTGCCCGCCTTGTCCGACGTGGATGCGGCGAGGAACGTGACGTCGACGTGCAGCTCGCCGGCCATCATGGCGCGGGGACGACCGCCATGCGAGCGGATGATCGCAGGCTCCTTCAGCTTGCCATGCGAGATGGCCTCGCCGATGCGGCCGCGCACGCCCGAGGACTCGATATGGGTGATGATGCCCTGCTCGATATAGTCGGCGAGCAGATCGTGCGCGTCGCCCAAGGAGGTGGCGGCGACGTGCAGGTCGCGCACGCCGAAATCCTCGACGAGCACCTTGACGACCTGGCTTGCCGTGTAGTCGCCGTTGCGGAACTCGCTGTGGAACGAGATGGTCATGCCGTCGTGCACGTCGCAGTGCTCGCAGGCCTCGCGGATGCTCGCGCACAGCTTGTCGGCCACGGGCTTCTCATGCATCACGCACGTGGGCGAATCGCGTTTAACAAGCTGCCCGTCCTTGGCGAAGCGGCCCTGATAGACCTCCTTGCCGTCTGCGAGCAGGTAGTCGGGGATATCCCTTCCGACTGCGTTGATCATGGGTGATCCACTCCTCTCTTACAGGTCACCGTGGTAGACGCCGCACTTCTTGGCGAGCTCGATGATGCGCTCGGCCTCCTTGTAGAACGGAGGGTCAACCATCTTGCCGTCGACGACGTACACGCCGATGCCCGCCTCGGACTGAGCACGGCAGCTGCGCGCGATGTTCTCCGCATGGGCGATCTGCTTCTGGGTGGGGGCGAACTTCTCGTGGATATAGGCGATCTGCTTGGGATTGATGACGGATTTGCCGTCGAAGCCCATGCGTGCGACCAGATCGACCTCGCGGCGGAAGCCCTCCTCGTCATCCAGATTCGGGAACATGGTGTCGAGGCACTGCACGCCGGCGGCGCGGGCCGCAAGCAGCATCTGGCTGCGGGCCGCCTGCATCTCGATGCCGTCCGGCTCAATCTGGACATGCATGCTCTGACGGAAGTCGCCGCCGGAGATGGCGCAGCCGAGCATACGGTCGCTCGCGGTGCAGATCTCATACGCGTTCATGATGCCGAGCGGGCTCTCGAGCGCAGCCATGAGCAGGGTGCGGCCGACCTCGACGCCGAACTCGCGCTCCGCGGCCTCGACGGCGGCCTCAACCTGGCGGACCATGTCGGCGCTCTCGCACTTGGCGATGCGGATGCCGTCGGCACCGCCGGCGACGCACACGCGCACGTCCTCCTGCCAGTACTCCGTATCGAGACCGTTGATGCGGACGATGACCTCGGTGTCGCCGTAGTCGATCGTGGTCAACGCGTGGTAGAGGCTGAACCGAGCAGCGTCCTTCTGGTTGACGGCGACCGCGTCCTCGAGGTCGAGGATGATCGAGTCGACACCATAGATATAGGCGTCCTTGATGAGGCCCGGGCGCTGCGCGTTCATGAACATCATGGTGCGGCGCAGGCGATCCTTCTTCGGGCGCGGGCGGGTGATCTTGTCTGCCATTATCGAATAGCACCTCCCCAGGGAATATCGGCGAGCGATGCGTCGCAGCTGCGGAACACCGCGCACTCGACGCGGGCCTTGAGCGTGCAGTCCAGCGCGCCCTTGTCCACGACGGAAATCAGGCCCTGCTTGATGTCCAGGCGGTCGAGGACATCCTCGACCGTGGCCTTGATCTGGCGACCGTACTGGTTGATGACGCTGCTCTCGATGACGACTTCCAATGTATCGGCGGGCGACACGGTCACTTGAGCGTCGCTCGACTCGAGCGTGCCGGCCATCGCGGTCTTCTCGATAACCATTTGCACTCCCTTCTTCCAATGCTCGGGACGACCCTTGCGGTCCGATTTGCCCTCCCAAGCGCTTCATCGCAATCATAGGAAGTGGTTATCAGTATTAGAAGTTCTTGATTTACCTTGTATTTCATTCCAAATAGGAATTGTTCAGCACTCGTCGACATTTCTTGCAGCGCGCGACCGTTCAGCTCCAAAACCTATCCGCCTGCCTGTTCTTATGCTGTTCTTGCAGCTAACATTCCAAATATGAAACGCAGCCCAGAACGATATTGCATAGAATGCAATCCATGCGTTGCTACCATTTCCATTACGTTGCGGAATCCTATACGCCGGTTTCCATGAAGCCGGTGTATAGATATGAAAGGAGGGCCGCCGGTGGACGAAAAGGACTTCGCGCTGCTGCATGTGCTCAAGGAGTGCGGCAACATCACCCATGCCGCCGATCGGCTCTATCTCACGCAGTCGGCCCTTTCCAAACGCATCAAGGCGGTTGAGCGCGAGCTGGGGTGCGAGATCGTCCTGCGCACGCGCAAGGGCGTCCGCTTCACGCCCGCCGGCGAACTGGTGCTCGAGCACACCGCGCAGGCGGCCCGCGAACTCGGTCTGCTGCGCCGCGAGCTCGACGCCGCCCAAGACAAGGTCTGCGGCACGCTGAGCGCGGGCTTCTCGGTCAACTACGCCTTCATCCACCTGTCCGAGCTGCTCACCGAGTATCACCGGCGCTACCCCCAGGTGCAGCTCAACATCGTCACCGGACAGAGCCGCGACCTGCACGGACTGCTGCAGCGCGGCGAGCTCGATGTCGCGGTGCTGCGCGGCGAGTTTCCCTGGGACGGTATGCAGTACCTTCTGTCTCAAGAGCGCATCTGCGCCGTCTGCACGCACGAGAACGAGCATACGCCGCTCTCCGAGCTGACCTATATCAACCACACCACCGACGTGGCGCACACCGCGCTCATGACGCGGTGGCTGCACGAGAACAACCTTGCGCAGACCGCGAATCGAATCAACGTCACCGCCCTCATGACCTGTCAGGAGCTCGTCAAGCAGGGCATCGGCTGGGCGCTGCTCCCCGAAATCGTGCTCGGCGGCTTCGACGGCTGCATTCGTCCGTGCATGTTCTCCAACGGCGAGCCGTTCATCCGGCGTATGTACATCGACTGCCAGAAGGAGGCGGAGCAGCTCCCCCAAGTCCAGGCGCTTGTGGACCTCATCAAGGAGCAGTACGCCCGCGGATCGGGCGCAAGTCCGGTCAACACCGCGATATCGCCCCAAAGCGCCCTGTCTGACCTGCCGTAACGCTCTTTTCGACCGCCTCCTCCCCCATCCAGAAAGGACCACCATGGAAGACTACACCGTGTCCAAGGTCTGGCCGTCAGACGCCTACACCCTCTCCAAAGTCGACGCCCTGCTCGAGCGGGAGGGCATCCAGCGCGACGGCAACCTCGACTACACCTGCGCGATCCAAGATAACGACCTGAACGTCATCGCAACGGGCAGCTGCTTTGGCAACACCCTGCGCTGCCTCGCGGTCGACAGCCGCTATCAGGGCGAGGGCCTCATGAACAAGCTCATCACCCATCTGATCGATGTGCAGTATGAGCGCGGGAGCACCCATCTGTTCGTGTATACGAAGGTCTCGTCGGCGAAGTTCTTCTGCGACCTCGGCTTCAAGGAGATCGCCCGCGTCGACGGCATGCTCGTCTTTTTGGAAAACCGCCTCGACGGCTTCGCCTCCTACCTGCGCAACCTCTCCGCGACGCGTCGAGAGGGCACCGCAGGCGCCGTCATCATGAACGCCAACCCCTTTACCCTCGGCCATCAGCATCTGGTCGAAGTCGCCGCCGCGGATGTCGACACGCTCCACCTGTTCGTCGTGAGCGAGGATGCGAGTCTGGTGCCGTTCGCCGTGCGCAAGAAGCTCGTGTGCGACGGCGTCGCCGAAATCGACAACGTCGTGGTGCACGACTCCGGTCCCTACATCATCTCGTCGGCCACCTTCCCGAGCTACTTCCTGAAAGACGACGCCGCCGTCAACGAGGGCCATGCGCGCCTCGACATCGCCATCTTCAGCCGCATCGCGCACGAGCTCGGCATCACGCGCCGCTATGTGGGCGAGGAGCCGACCAGCCAGGTCACCGGCGTCTACAACCGCGTCATGCTCGAGGAGCTACCCCGCGAGGGCATCGAGGTCGTCGTGGTGCCGCGCGTGGGCGTCGACGGCGCTCCCGTCAGCGCCTCGACCGTGCGCCGCGCGCTGCAGACGGGAGACTGGAACCGCGTCCGCGAGCTCGTGCCCGAGACGACCTACAGCTACTTCCGAAACCCGGAGGCCGCCCCGGTGCTCGAGCGCATCCGCGCCGCGGAGAACGTGGTCCACTACTAGGCAAACTTTTGGGCTTTTGGGGACAGTCCCTTTTTGTTAACGGCGGCGCAGCTGCGCCGCCGTTAACAAAAAGGGACTGTCCCCAAAAGTTCGCCCCCAGCTTGCAGAGCCACTCGAGGCATACTAGAATAGTTGACATGTCAAGTATTCTCGAGATTCGCGAGGCCCTGTGGAACTGATTCATATCCTGGCAACCCTGTTCGTCGCCGTTGCGGGCTTTTTGGTCGCCCGCCGCATCGGCATACCCGTCCCCGCCATGATCGGCTCCATGCTTGCCGTGGGCATCGTCAGCGCGTTCACCGGCTTCACCGAGATGCCCGCCCCCATCAAGGCGATTTCCCAGGGCATCTCGGGCGCATTCATCGGCCTTTCCATCTCGCGGCGCGACGTACGCAACGTCCCGCACATGATCAAGCCGCTTATCCTGCTGATCACGCTGCTGACCGTCAACACGATTTCCCTCGGCATCGTGTTCCACGTCTTCTTTGGATGGGACCTCATGACGGGCCTGCTCTCCTGCGTCGCGGGAGGCATCGCCGACGTCTCGCTCATCGCCATGGATCTCGATGCGGATGCGAGCACCGTCGCCATCATGCAGACGCTGCGCCTGGCCACCGTGCTCGCCTTTTTGCCCTCATGGGTGCAGTTCATGACGCGCAACATCGATGAGGAGGAGGATTCCGGCCCCTCGCTCGACATGAGCCATGTTGCCAACCCGACCGTGCTGGACCGATTCATCAACACGCAGGGACGCAAGACCGCCTTCACCCTGATCATCGCTCTGGCCTGCGGCGCTGTGGGCTATGCGAGCGGAATCCCCGCAGGCTCGCTTGTCTGCTCTCTGATCGTGGTCGCTGCGCTCAACATCTTCACCGATGCCTGCGCGATGCCCATGACCATCAAGCGCATCGCCCAGGTGCTCGCCGGCAGCCTCGTGGGCTCATCGGTCACGCCCGAGACCATTTCGCACCTCAACACCATCGTCGGCCCGGTCATCATCATGATGGCCATGTACATGATCGTGAACTTCACGTTTTCGAAGATCGCGACCAAGACCGGCATGCTCGATATGAAAAGCGCCCTGTTCGCCTCTTCGCCGGGCGGCGCGAGCGATATGGCGCTCATCGCCGGAGACCTGGGGGCAGACTTGGCCAAGATCGCCGTGCTGCAGATCTGCCGCGTCATCTACGCGTCGGTGCTCATGCCGCAGGTGGCCATCTTGGTCGTGCGTCTCATGGCTTGATTTTGGGGCGAATTTTTGGGGACAGTCCCTTTTTATTCACGGCGGCGCCGCCGTGAATAAAAAGGGACTGTCCCCAAAAATTCGCCCCTCTAGGACTACATGCGGCCGAGCTCGCGCATCTTGAGCTCGTAGGCCGTAGCGATGATCTCGCAGCAGCCTTCCACGCCGAACAGGGCGCGGTTGATGACGAGGTCCTTGCCCTGGCGCAGCTTGCGCTTGCCCGCGGAGTAGCGCTTGTAAAACAGCTCGCGGTTGCGCTGCATCTTCTTGATGAGCTTGATGGCCTTGGCCTCGGTCAGGCCACGACGGCGCTGCACGATCTCCACGCGCTCGGCGAGCGGCGCGGTGACGTAGACCGTGATGAGGTTCGGGTTGTCGCGCAGGATGTAGTCGGACAGGCGCCCGATGATGATGCACGACTCCGAGGAGCCCACGTCCAGAATGACCTGCTTCAGGCTCTCGAACAGCTTGTCGGCCGTGGTGCGCGCGTCAAAGCGATCGGGCAGAAACGTCATCATCTCCGCCGCGACCATCTCATCGTAGGACGCGACCTTGTCGACCACCGTGTCGGAGCGGCGCGCGGCGCGGATGAGCAGCTCGTTGTCGTACAGGGGAATCCCCAGGCGCTCCTGCAGCGCGATGCCGATCTCATGCGCATCGGTACCGTACTCGCGCGCAATCGTGATCACGACCGGGTACTCGGGATCGACGAGCTCGGTCGGTGCGCCCAGGGCGTCGTTGGCGTACATGTCCTGCGCGTAGAGCTTGGAGACGTCCGCCTTGTTGCCGTTCACAATCGCCATGATGGCCATCCAATCTGCCGGGGCGCCTCGCCCCGGCGGCTCGTCTCGCTACGCTGCGACCGCGCGGCGCTGGTACGCGCGCACGAGCAGGGAGATACCGAAATTCAACACGAAGTATAGCAAGAACACGAAGCCGTACATGAGCAGCTTGGCGTCCAGGCTGGGGATCTGCGCCATGACGACGCGCGCGTTGAACATGAGCTCCATGACGCTGATGCTCGCCAGGTACGAGGAGTCCTTGATGACCGTCGTGCACTGGCTGAACAGCGCGGGGATGATCGTCTTGAACGTCTGGGGCAGGATGATGAGCCGCATCGACTGGAAGAAACCGAAGCCCTGCGACTGCGCCGCCTCGAACTGGCTCTTGGGGATCGAGTTGAAGCCGCCGCGCACGATCTCGGCCATGACGGCGGAGGTGAACACGGTAAAGGCGATAACGGAGACCACGAAGTTGGACGCGCGCACCGTGAAGTAGATGAACAGGATCCACAGGAGGTTCGGCGTGCAGCGGAACAGCTCGATGTAGGCGGTGACGATCCAGCGGAAGATCGACAGCTTGCCATGGCAGTACTGCTTGATCATGGCGAGGATCGTGCCGAAGATCACCGAGAAGATGATCGCGAGCACCGAAATGCGGATCGTGAGCCAAAATCCGCCGAGGATAAACGACAGGTTGGTCGCGTTGAAAGCATCCATGGATTACGCCTCCTCTACGGATTCGATCGTGGACGGCAGGTTGATCACCTTGGCCTTGGGCATGCGCTTGGAGCGCTTCTCGAGGAACTGGACGAGCAGGGACAGCGGGAAGCAGATGATGAAGTACATCACGCACGCCATGATGTAGCCCTGCAGGTATCCGTAGGTGCCCACGAAGCTGTTGGAGCGGTACATCAGGTCGCCGCCCGCAACGAGCGCAAGCACCGAGCTGTTCTTGACGAGGTTCAGGGCCTGGTTGCACAGCGGGGGCAGGATCACCTTGAAGGTCTGCGGGAGGATGATGTAGAGGTAGGCCTGCGCGCGCGTGAAGCCCTGCGACAGCGCCGCCTCCATCTGGCCGCGCGGAACGGCCTCGATGCCCGTGCGGATGACCTCGGACACGTAGGCCGCATGGTACAGGCCGACACCCACGAAGCCGAGCACGACCGACGGAATGGGCACCGGCGTCGGGGAACCAGTCACGATCTGGAGCAGCTGCGGGCCCATGAGGTACATGAAGACCACCTGCACCGGAAGCGGGGTGTTCTGGTAGAACTCAACGTAGACGCGGCTGATGGCGCGCAAGATCCGCGAGTGCGTCGTGGAGAACACACCGAGGATCGTACCCAGCACCAGCGCAAGGATCAATCCGTAGATCGACACTTGGAGCGTGATGAAGAATCCCGACCAAAAGGAATCCATGGCTCCAAAGGTTATCTCCCAACGCATGGGGTCGAGCAGACTCTCGATCATAACCCTTCCTTTCCCTCCATCCTGCAGAAAACCAGGTACCCGGGGCGCGCCGGGCGAATGCCCGGCCTGGCCGCGGAGGCGCGATGCGCACTGTTCGGTGCACACCGCGCCTCCGCACCCGTCATTTTCTGCAACGATGCGGATTCGCGACTGCAAGCGGCGGTCGCGAATCCGCACTCAATCACAAAACGCAGATCTTACGCAGCGTCACCGAGCCACGTGGTGATCTCCTCGTCGATCCAGCCGTTGTCGAGCAGCTCGACGATCGTCTCGTCAACGAGCTCGGACAGGTCGCAACCCTTCTCGGTGGCAACGCCGTACTCCTGCGTACCGAACTCGATCTCGGGCTGCAGCAGCTCGACGGTGTCGTCCATGTAGGTGTTCAGCGTGGAGCGGTCCATGGCGAAGGCCTGCACCATGCCGGCGTCGAGCGCGTCTTTGATCTCGGGGTAGGACTGGTACTCCACGAACTGCGGCGTGCAGGTGAAGCCCTCGTCGGAGATCATCTGCTCGACCAGGCTCTGGGTGGTGGAGCCGGTGGAGACGCCGATGGTGTTGCTGCCGAGGTCGTTCATCGAGGTCCAGCCGTTGGCCTTCTTGACCATAATGCCCACGGAGTCGGTGCGGTAGGCGGTGGAGAAGTCCCAGCTCTCCTTGCGCTCGTCGGTGATGGTGTAGGTGGCCGCGACGATGTCGAGCTGGCCGGAGTCAATCAGGGTGCCGCGGGTGGAGGGCGTCACCGTGGTGAACTCGCATAGGCCCTGAGCCTTGGCCTCGTCATAGGTGACGTCGAAGACCGCCGCGGCGATCTGATAGCAGATGTCGATCTCGAGACCCTCGTACTCGTTGGTCTCGGTGTTCAGATAGCCGTAGCCGAGAACGTCGGCCTTGACGCCGCAGTTGAGCTTGCCGCGATCCTTGATGGTCTGGATCTTGGAGTCGCCGCTGGCAGTGGAGCTGCCGCCGCCCGTGGTGGAGCCGGAGTCCCCACCGCAGCCGGAAAGCGCGCTGGCGCCAGCCGCCGCCACGATGCCGAGACCGCAGACCTGCAGGAAATTGCGACGAGAGATGTTCTTCATGATCGGTACCCCTTCCATCTGGTACGGATATCGCCATCTGCGACGTTTGCCGCCGCAGGGGGCTACAGGTAGGGCGAGCGCCGCCGGCTCGCTAGTGCAGGATCTTGTTGAGGAAGTCCTTGCAACGGGGATTCTGCGGGTTGGTGAAGAAGTGCTCGGGCGTGCCCTCCTCCAGGATCTGGCCATCGTCCATGAAGATCACGCGGTCGGCGACCTGCTTGGCGAAGTTCATCTCGTGCGTGACGCAGATCATGGTGATGTTGTCCTGGGCGAGCTCGATCATGACGTCGAGCACTTCCTGAATCATCTCGGGGTCGAGCGCGGAGGTCGGCTCGTCGAACAGAATGATGGGCTGCTTGGTGCACATGGCGCGCGCGATGGCGACGCGCTGCTGCTGGCCGCCGGAGAGGTTCTGCGGGTACTCGCCGGCCTTTGCGGCCAAACCGACGCGCTCGAGCGCGGCCATGGCGGTGCGCGTCGCCTCTTCCTTGGTCTTCTTCTGCAGCTTGATCGGGGCGAGCGTGAGGTTGCCGAGCACCGTCATGTTCGGATACAGGTTGAACTGCTGGAACACCATGGACGAGTACTTGCGGGCCATCTCGAGGTGGTTCTTCTTGGTGAGCTCGATGCCGTCGATGATGACCTGGCCGCTCGTGGGCTCCTCGAGGTAATCGACGCAACGGATGAGCGTGGACTTACCCGAGCCGGACGGCCCGATGACAACGACCTTCTCGCCCTCCTTGACGGTGAGGTTGATGTCCTTCAGGACATGAAGGTCGCCGAAATACTTGTTCAGCCCACGGATTTCGATCATGTCGGCCATTGGCGCGGTTCCCCTCCTTCAACGAGCCGAAACCGCGTGGAGCATATGCACCACCCGCGCGAGCGGGCGGTCATGGCGGCTCGACTCATGTGCTGTACGTTCCGTGCGGGACGCGTCTTTGGTTGCGCGACGCGTCCGCAACGAGTTGATTTTCAAGTTAGCGCATGCGACGCGAAGCGAAACATGCAGAGGTTTTGAATAAAACCATTGTCCACCGGTATGGTGAACATGGATTTACCCTATTGGAGCTCCATTATACACACCGCTTGAATGCAGTATTTACAGGCAGCTTCCCGAAACAGTTTGGTTACCAAGAATGTATAACGCCGCTGAACCTACGAAAGGCGCGCGCCGACCTCCTTGGCTGCCATCGGCTTGTCGAAGTTGCCCCCGGTCGCCTTGGTGAGCGCGCCCATCACGCGGCCCATGTCCTTCTTGGACACAGCGCCCAGCTCTGCGATCGTCTGCTCGATGAGGGCGATGAGCGCATCGCCCGTCACCTGCTCGGGCAACAGGCTCTCGAGAATCTTGACCTGCTCGGTGAGCGTATCGGTGCGCTCCTGGTTGTTGGCGGCCTTGATCGACATCTCCAGCGTCTCGTTCGTCTGCTTGATGAGGCGCTTGATCATGTTGTCGACGTCCGTCTCGGTCGCATCGCGGCGCTCGTTGACCTCGATGTTCTTCACCTCGCCGATAACCTGGCGGATGATGGACAGCCTTGTCTTGTCCTTGGCCTTCATGGCCGCGATCATCTGCTCGTGCAGCTCTTCGCTCGTCATATGTCCTCCTTATCCTTGCGGCTCGCCGAGACGGCGAGGGCCCCGTTCGGGGGACCCTCGACCGTCTCGGCGAGCCTCTTCGCGATCACATGCGCACGCCCGCGGACGCGGCGGTTGGGCCAAAGGTGCCGCGGCGACGCAGCCGAATCTCCGATGCCCCGTCCTACTGGGCGCTGCCGTTAGAGGGCTCGACGCCGTCCAGGCTCACGTTGTAGGGAACGTTCTCGGGCATGGGGTTGATCTGAATGTCGGCCTGCTCCTTGTAGTTGTCCCACCACTCGGTCCACGCGGAGCTCTCGGCCTGCGTCTTCACGATGTTGGAGATGTAGGTGCGGATCTCCTCGGGCACCTCGTCGATCGAGGTGACCTCGTTGTCGACATGGAAGTAGCCGGTGCACTTGATGATGTGGTAGCCGTAGGTGCTCTCGACGATACCGCTCACCTGGTCGACCGACAGAGCGCTCAGCGCGTCCTGGTACTCCGTCACGAAGCTCGTGAGCTTGTCCCAGCCCACGTCGCCGCCGTCCTCCTTGGAGCCGGAGTCATCGGAGTACTGCTCGACCGCATCCTCGAACGAAAGCTCGCCGGAGTTGATCTTGTCGAGAGCCTCCTGGGCCTTCGCCTGGGCCTCGGCCTTCTCTTCGTCGGTGGCGTCGGACGCCACGCTCACCAGCAGGTTGGAGGAGCGACGCGCGTCGTTGTAGGTGTCGAGGTTCTCGTTCAGGTAGTCGATGATGTCCTGATCGCTCGGGTCGTCGACCGGGCACACCTTCTCCTTCAGCTTGTCGAGGGCAAGGCTGTTCGAGAGGCTCTGCTTGTAGGAATCCTCGGTGTAGCCGTAGCTGGACAGCTGCTCGATGAACGCGTCCTCGCCGCCGTAGGACGCCGCGGCGTTCTGCCACGCCTCCTCGATGTCCTCGTCGGTGACGGTGATGTCGTTCTCGCTGATGGCCTGCTGCTGCAGATACTGCTCGGCGTAGCTGTTGATGGTCTGCTCGCGGTAGCTCTCGGGCGTCTGGCCGGCGTCGACCAGATACTGGGCCCAGCTGCCCTCGCTGCCGTAGCCGTAAGCGTTGCGCACGGCCATGATCTGCTTGGTAATGGTGTCCTCGGTGATGTTGACGCCGCTGACCGTCGCGGCCACGCCGCCGGTGAGCTCGTAGTCCTCGCTGTTGTCCCCCGTGATCTGGCTCAGGACGCCCGAGCACGCCATGGCGGTGACCGACAGCAGCATCGCCGCGCAGCCGATGGCGACGATCAGGATCTTCACGCCCTTGGAAAGCGTCTCCTTCTTGCTCTTCTTGGCCTGGCTCTTGGTGGGCTGGCCCTCAGGTGCGGCATCGCGCTTGACGCGCAGATTCTTGTTGAGCGGCATAGCGTCGTCCCTTTCCGGTCCCGGTAATCCACGGTTCATCTGCCGTGAGACGAAATCGACATAAAGCTTTCCGTATTGTCGCACAGGGGGCCAGAAGACCACCATAAAAGCAAGCGATAACCACAGAGCGCATATGCAAGGGGCCCATCACCCGAGGTCGCCGGATGGGGGGAGGCAATCCGCCCCAATAGGATGGGTTGGAACGAACCCGTCCCCAACCAACCCATCTCCAAACGCGCCGAAAAACGTGTATAGCGAGTTTGGTGCGATTTTTCGATGAGCTTTGCCCACGGGCGGTACACCCCTCAGCATTTGCCCAGTTGGATCCTGCGGAATTACTGATGGGTGCGGCGCGTGTGGGGAAATGAGCCTCAAAAATCGTACCAAACTCAACCTACTGTCTCTATAGGTTTTATTCAGAGCGTATTTTTATGCAACTTTGTGCAGTTTTGCAGTGGAAATATACATTTCGTACCAGTCCCGACAAAGCCACAGCTGCCTAAAACGCATCGCGGGGCGGGAGGATAGCGCACCCTCCCGTCCCGCGGCTTCATCGTTTTAGAAACGGCTGCCTTAGTCCACGGCCTCCGCCAGCTTCTCGGCGCGGTCAGCTGCCGCCAGCGCGTCGATGACGGTGGCGAGCTGGTCGCCCAGCAGCACGCCGTTGTACGTGGAGTTGAAACCGATGCGGTGGTCGGTCACGCGGTCCTGCGGCTGGTTGTACGTGCGGATCTTCTCCGAACGGTTGCCATGGCCGATCTGGCTTTGGCGTTCGGCGCCGAGCTCGGCCTGCTGCTTCTCGAGCTCCATCTCGTACAGGCGGGCGCGAAGCATCTGCATGCAGACCTCGCGGTTCTGGATCTGCGAGCGCTGCTCCTGGGACTGGACCACGGTGTTGGTCGGAAGGTGCGTGATGCGCACCGCAGAGTACGTGGTGTTCACGCACTGGCCGCCGGGGCCGGAAGCGCAGTACGTGTCGACGCGCAGGTCCGACGGATCGATGTGGATGTCGATCTCATCGGCCTCGGGCAGCACGGCGACGGTAGCCGTGGAGGTCTGGATGCGGCCCTGGCTCTCGGTCTTGGGAACGCGCTGCACACGATGCACGCCTGACTCGTACTTCATGACCGAGTAGACCTTGTCGCCAGACACCTTGAACTCGATGGATTTGAAGCCGCCCGCGTCGCTCGGGCTGGAATCGAGCACCTCGAGCTTCCACTTCTGGCTCTCGCAGAAGCGCTGGTACATCTTGAACAGATCGCCCGCGAAGATGGCGGCCTCGTCGCCGCCGGCGGCCGACCGGATCTCGACGATGGTGTTCTTCTCGTCGTTGGGGTCGCCCGGGATCAGCATGAACTTGATATCTTCCTCGAGCTGGGGAAGCTTGGCCTCGTTGCCGCTGATGTCCTCCTGGAGCATGGCCTTCTCGTCCGGATCGGACGTGTCGTGCAGCATCTCCTTGGCGATCTCGATGTCATCGAGCGCCGCCAGGTACTCGCGCGCCGCCGTCACCAACGGGGTCTGGTGCGCATACTCCTTGTTGAGGCGGGTGTACTCCTTGATGTTGGCAGCGACCGAGGGGTCGGCGAGCTTCTTCTCGAGCTCCTCGTAGGCAGCGATGAGTTTTTCCAGCTTGTCGCGCATGGATTCTCCTTTTCTTGAGGGCGATTTCGCCCTGCATGGTTCGACGTGAAACGATGCCCCGCACGGGATGGCAGCGGCCAGATGCCGCAAGACTGCAAGCGCAGCTAGAACTTGTCGAACTTGATAAACACGCGCGAACCTCTTTCTCTCGGCCTTCTATCATACCCAGCGTTCCCGCGCAGGCAAGCACGCGCGCCCCAAACGAGCCCACAGCACGCCCCACCTGCGCAAAACGTCCACAGCAAACACGCGATGCGACTGCCGCGCACTCGACGCCCTTTCATGGAAATGCTCGACTATCTCACAACTAACTCAGAAAAACTCAGAATTCTGAGTTGTATGTCAGAATTCTGAGTTTTTCTGAGTTTAAAAAGGGCCGAGGGGAACATCCTCTCGGCCCGCAGATGACGGCTATAGTCGCGCTCCTACTCGTCTGACTTGTCGTCCAGGTAGCGTGCAAGGAACTCGCGGGTGCGCGGATGCTTGGGCGAACCGAAGATCTCGGCAGGTGAGCCCTCCTCCGCGATGATGCCCTTGTCCATGAACACGACGCGGTCGGACACGGTCTTGGCGAACTGCATCTCGTGCGTCACCACGACCATGGTCATGCCGTCGCGCGCCAGGCCGCGCATGACCTCGAGCACCTCGCCCACGATCTCGGGATCAAGTGCGGACGTGGGCTCGTCGAAGAGCATCAGGTCGGGCTGCATGCACAGCGCGCGGGCGATCGCCACGCGCTGTTTCTGACCGCCGGAAAGGTTGTTGACATCGGCTTTGGCGAAGTTCGCCAACCCCACGGCCTCCAGATGCCTCATGGCGACCTGCTCGGCCTCGGGCTTCTTCATCTTCTTGAGCGTGACGGGGGCAAGCGTGCAGTTGTCCAGCACGTTCATGTTGTTGAACAGGTTGAAGCCCTGGAACACCATGCCGATCTTCTCGCGCAGACGGTTGACGTCCACGTGCTCGGCGGCGAGGTCGGCCCCGTGGAACCACACGTGACCCGCGTCGGGCGTCTCGAGCAGGTTGATGCAGCGCAACAGCGTCGACTTGCCGGAACCGGATGCGCCGATGATCGTCACGACCTCGCCGGGCATGACAGCGAGGTTGATGTCGCGCAGAACCTCGAGGTTGCCGAAGGACTTGCGCAGGCCCTCGATGCGGACCATGGGCTCGGCAGAGGTTGCGGTATTCATAGCCATGATTTACTCCTCCACCTTGACCGGCTGATCGGACGTGCTGCCCATCGTCTCGACCTTGACGTCGAAGCGGCGGGCGAACTTGCCCAGAAGCCACGTCGCGATCATTGTCAGGATCAGGTAGATGACCGCAGCGATGAGGAAAGCCGGGAAGTACTGATAGTAGTTGCCGCCGACGGTCCTCGCGCCAAACGTCAGATCGAACACGCTGATGATCGACAGGACCGACGAGTCCTTGATATTGATGACGAGCTCGTTCGACAGACCGGGAATGGCATACTTGATGCCCTGGGGGAATACGACTTTGACCATCGTCTGCAGCTGCGAAAGGCCGAGCGAGCGAGCGGCCTCGGCCTGTCCCTTGTCAACCGATGCGATGCCGCCGCGCAGGACCTCCATCATGTAGGCGGTGGAGTTGAGCGACACCGTCACCAAGCCAGCCACGAACGGGGACCATACGGCGTTCATCTCGGTAGCCGTGAGCCCCGTGCCGCTCAGCACGCCCACGACTCCGTAGTAGATGATCATGGCCTGGACCATCATCGGGGTACCGCGCACGACCGTTGAATAGACCTTGGCGAAGCCCGAGCCCACGACCTTCCAGAACCGGATGAAATCATTATCGGGCTTATCGATGGTCTGGATACGGCAGAACACGAGCACAAGTGCAAGGAAAAACGCCACGACGGTGCCGATGACGGCAAGCTCGATGGTCGTAGTGACGCCGACGAGATACGTATCGCGGCTCACCCAGAACATCCACAGGATGTTCTGGAGGAAATCGTCGCCGGGGCGCTCGGTCGCGGTCACGGCCACGCTCCACGCCGAGGCGACGCCCATGACCACGCGGTCGACGATCAGCACGAGCGTGATCGCCCATACGACGTAGGCGATATAGCGCAGCACGCGGCGAACAGCGGGCTTGGTGAACGGCGCAGTCTCGGCGTAATTGCTCCAGTGTGTGAGCTTGAAGACGAGCGCGACGGCGCTCAGCACGAGCCAGGCCGCAAGCAGATAGTACATGACCAGCTCGACAGTGAACGCCTTCGCCAGAAAGCTCATCTCCGGGCGAGGCTGACTCGAAAGCAGCATGCCGACCAGGGCCACGACGCTTGTTCCCAACAGCACGTAACGATGGTCATCGAGGAAAAACGAGGCGATCTTGCCGCGTCTCCTCGGTTCGGTCTGCTCGCCTGATAGGGCAGAGCTCATGGTTTTCTCCTTTATCTATGAGATGGGTAAGGCGCGCACCGGCCCTGCGGCCTCGGTGCGCGCCCTGACGGACACGGATGAACCCTCTGTTCGCGCAGCGCTACGCGGGCTGACGGTCCATGCACTCGTTCCACATCTGCTGGCGATCGTCCTCGGAAATGCCGGCGATGATCTCGTTGATCTTCTCGAGCACGGCGTCTTGGCCCTTGGCGATTCCCGCGTTGTCGGGCATGACGGAATCCTCGAACTTGTCGGTCATCTCGAGCTCGACGAAGTCGGGGTAGGTCTCGATCAGCTTCGGAACGGAAAGCATAGAGTAGGTGATGATATCGCAGGTACCGGTATTGAGGTTCTCCACGACGAGCGGCTGCGTCTCGGCGGGCGTCATGTGGTTGACGTCCGGGATCTGGTCGATAACGGTGTCGTACATAGTGGCCGCCTGGCCCAAGATGGACGCGCCCGCGAGGTCGGCAAACGTGGTGGCGCTTGCGTAGGCGGAATCCTTCTTGGTGATCATGACGATGTCGTCATCGATGTAGGAATCGGAGAAGTCTGCAGAGTCGGCACGCTCGGGCGTGACGGACATGCCGGCGCACACGATGTCGATCTGACCGCTGTTCAGCGCATCGATCAGGCCGTCGAACGAGAGCTTCACGGCAACGCAGTCCATGCCGAGACCCTCGGCGATGATCTTCGCGGCCTGGACGTCGTAGCCGTCAGCGAAAGCACCGTCGACGTTATCGATGGGGATGGTGTAATCGGATTCCTCGTTGACCTGCCAGTTGTACGGAGGGTATGCAGCCTCCATGCCGACGCGCAGGGTCTGGCCGTCGCCGAGCGTAGCCTCGCCGGCGTCAGCGTCATCCGCAGCGGAACCGGCACCCGTGCTGTCGGTGCCCGAATCCTGTGCGGCGGGGCCGCATCCGGAAAGGAACATCATGCCTCCCACGCTGAACGCCGTAAGCCCGGAGAGCTTGAGGAAATCGCGACGGGAGCACTGCCCAGGTTGCATGTTTGCAAAGGAATTCTTGGTCATGATGGTTTCCCTTCCAAAAGTTTTTGTCTATGACCCCTTCCGTGCAACGCAACCGGAGGGGACCCATTCCCCTCCCCCTTGCAACTTAATGCGAGAAAGTTACGCGCACAATGTGGCAGGATACCGCGGGCGTATGCAGAAAACCACCCCATTTTGCAAGGAAACATGCACGTAACTCAATTATGGGCCGAAAACTGAAGGCTTGGCCCCGTCTTGCCACCCGAAAACCGGCCGCGCCCGCCCTACAGCAACGTGATGGTGAAGGCGCGCATGTCCGTTTTACCCGCCTCGAGGATCGTGATGTTCTCCTTGTGCTCGAGCACGTCGTCCTCGGTCGTGTAGGTCGCATGTCCCGTCCAGGGCTCGAGCGCCACGAACGGCGCTCCCGGCGCGGACCAGACACCCAGGTAATCAAAGCCCGGGAAATCGACGCGGATGCCGCGACCCGACTTGGTGCCCACAAGCGTGACGGTGTTTCCCGGCACATGATCGAAGATCATCGTGTCATAGGCGAAGCAGTCGCGGGACAGCGCAAGCGTATCGGCATCCTCGACCGGCGTGAACGTGTCCTCGGGATCGGCGAGTCCACCGCCCAGGATCTTGGGGCACTTGGCCGTCCAGGGCTCGGCGAAACGGAACTCGTAATCCTCGAACGCCTCATCGCCCGCATCGGGCGCGGGGATGTTGAACGCCGGGTGGCCTCCCACCGAAAACGGCAGATCGACATCGCCCGTGTTGGTGACGGCGAACGTCTGCGTCAGCGACGCGGGGCCGGTCAGCGCGTACGTCATATTGAGCTTGAACCGATAGGGGTAGGCCTTGAGGGTCTCGTCCGAACTCGAGAACTCGTAGGTAACCGACGACCCATCCTCGGAAACATCCACGAGCTCATGCTCATAGATGCGCGCGAGACCGTGACGGGCCATGGAGCACGGGCCGGCGGCCGACGTCGCTGCGTCTGCGCGCAGATTGCCCACGATGGGGAACAGCACCGGGGCATGCTTGCCCCAAAATGCGGGATCCGCCTGCCACAGGTACTCGCGTCCGTCGAGCGCCAGGCTGCACAGCTGGGCGCCCATACTGTCGATACGTGCCGTCAGTCCGTCGCGAGAGATGGTTGTCATGGTGGACATGGGAACTCCTTAGCAAACGTCGCCATCCGGGCTCGACATCACGCCGATGCGCCCTAGATTCCACTATACCGCGCAGAGGTCGACACGGGCCTCTCGCGAAAGTGGCTAAAAAGTTCTGTTTTGCTGTTGTCGGGCCCCGTGCAAGCGGGCCCAAACCCGCCCTTGGGCACCGGATGACCCCGCGCCGGGCCCCGATGAGGGTATCCGGGGGCGTCGGGCTCGCCCAGCATGCAGCCAATTCGGACAACTCGGCCAAAACGACAGACTCCGCTCCGTCCGCCCAACAGCAAAACAGAACTTTTTAGCCACATCCGGCCCGCAGCGCCGACGCAACCCGGTCCCGCAAGCGTTCGCCACGGAAGCGGCCCCAAGGTATGGGAAATCGAAAGATACCGATGCGGGGCCGCAGCGCAGCACCCTTCGCGCTAAGCTTATGCGCGTGAAATCTCGAAGATCCGGAGGATCGCATGACAGCAAAGCACACGGACATCGCCGAGGAAGGCGAGCTGTTCTGTACGCATATCGGAGGGTCGGCAACGCTTGAGGGCGTCATGATGCGCGGCAAGCTCAATTGGGCCGTCGCGGTGCGCTGCGAAGACGGCAGCATCTATGTCGAGGAGCACGACCTTCCCGACGCGTCGTCGCGACCGGCGTGGTTCCGCTGGCCCATCGTGCGCGGGTGCGTGTCGTTCGCCGAATCCATGGTACTTGCCTACCGCGCACTCGACATCGCCTCCGAGCACGTTTTCATCGACGAAGAGGACGAGGGGCAGGAAGACGCTCCGTCCGACTCCCCCGAACACGAGCAGAGCGATACCGAGGAGAAGGACGGCGTGATGGGCATCGCGATGGCCGTCTCCGCCTGCATCGGCGTTCTGATCGGCATCGCCCTGTTCATCCTGCTCCCCCTGCTGATAACCAACCTGGTCGTCGGCGAGCTCAACAGCGGTAACTCTTTGGTCTGGAGCCTCGTGGAGGCGCTGCTGCGCATGGTCGTGCTCGTCGCCTACGTGGGCGGCGTCGGCCTCATCCCCGACATGGCCCGCATGTACGGCTATCACGGCGCCGAGCACCAGTCGATCCACTGCTTTGAGCACGGGCTGCCGCTCACGCCGGAGAACGCCGCGCGGTTCTCGCGCCTGCACGTGCGCTGCGGCACGGCCTTTCTGGTCATGACCGTCGGCATCGCGCTGATCCTGCACGCCGTGGTGCCCGTGGGAGCCTGGGCCGAGGCGCTGGGCCTCTCCGGCATCGCGCGCACCCTGTTCGTCATGGGCTCGCGCCTGATCCTGCTGCCCATCGTCGCCGGTGTCTCGTACGAGGTCACCGTGAAGTGGGCGGGATCGCACCCGGACAACCCGCTCGTCAAAATCGCCCTGTGGCCGGGCCTGCAGATGCAGCGCCTCACCACGCGCAAGGCGGACCCGGGGATGCTCGAGTGCGCCATCGAGGCGCTCAAGCGCGTCGACGCGCGAGAAAAGGCGGCCGCGTCGGCATAGGAAGACGGGGGCGTAAGCCCCCGTCTTCCTATGCGCTACTCAAGCGGCTGCAGGCTTTCCACGATGCAGGCGTACAGATAGTCATCGGTCACGAATACCAGGTCCGAGTTTCCGTCGTTTGCGACCATCTCATCGCGGATGGACTCGTACGTGACGTTTCCACCGGTCTGCAGATCGACGATCTCTTCCGCCTCGTCCATCGTGTAGTAGTCGTTCGGATCCGTCGAGTTGGTCATGTAGGCATATCCGATCAGCCAGCCCCAACGGCGCGCCCACACGGACGCGTAGGTTCCGTCGCCGAGGGCGACATCGCCCAGGCAGGCATAGCCCACATCGCCCACCGCCTGCGTGGTGCCGCGCTGAACGGTCACGTTGAAAAGCTCGAGATCCGGGTATTTCGCCGAGCACACCGAGACATGGTCGCCATCGACCTGCACGGTCACGCGTCCGTCCCAATACGAGGGCATATAGAACTCGTAGGAGTCGGCGACCACGTGGCGGGAATCGTAAGACTCCTGCTCCTGCTCCTGCTGCTCCTGCTGGGCCGCAGCCGCGTCCTCGCGGCGCTGGACGGCGGCGGCACGCAGGGCGTCGGCGTCGGCATGGCCGTCCGCCGTGTCGGCGGCGGCGAGCTGGGCGGCGGCCAGGATCTGATCGTCGGTCACCTCGAGCGCATCGATGGGCGTCAGGGTGAAGGAGCCCTGCGATGTAACGTCGACGGCGTCGCCCGGGTTATCGGTCGCCACCGTGATGTCGAGCACCGTGTCGGGAACCGTGTAGATGGTGCCGTCGGCAGCGATGGGCGAACCGGCAACGGACAGCTGGTAGGAACCCTGGCGCAGCATCAGGCCGGTGCCCGCCGTCGTGACGTACTGTGTCTCGTCGACGGCTTCGCCCGTGGAGTTGGTGCCCACGACGCGGACCGGCAGGCGCGAGGCGCCCTCGTCGGTGTTCCACCCCTCGGCCGCCACCGCGATCGTCACACTGTGGAGCGCCTGTGTGGCCTGCTCCGCCTGCTGGGTCGCCTCATCCTGCTGGCGCTGCGCATCGAGCGCGTACCACAGGCCTCCCCCGGCAAGGGCCGCCACCGCGATGACTCCGACGACGATGCTGACGGTCTTTCCGACATTCCGGCGCGGCTTCTCTCCGTCGTCATGCGACGGGGCAGCGGACGGCGCGGGAACGGCGACGCGCGGCATGGGCCCGGTCGATCCCGAGCGCAGGCGCGGGTCGGCGGGGGCGACCGCCTCGCGAGCAATGTCGACCATCGTCGTGTCGGCGGACGGCTGCGCGCTCGGCGCGGATTGGGGAGACCCCGCGCGCGACCCGAGCAGACGCACGCCGCAAGCGGGGCAGTACGGGTCGGTAGGGCTGACGGGCGCTCCGCAAGAAGGGCAGACGAGCGCCCGGCGCGTGGGAGTCGCGCCCTGGCCGTCGCCCCACAGCGCGGCAGCGGCCTGCGCCGCATCGTCGGCCATGGGCACGGCCGCCGGCACGCCGGCCGGCGCGACGGACGCGCCGCAATGCGAGCAGAACAGCGCGCCGGGAGCAAGCTCCGCCCCGCACTGCGGGCAGACGGCAGCCGAGGCGGCCGCGCCGACCGGCTCGATCTTGGTCCCGCATGAGCTGCAGAACAACGCATCGTCGGATATCTCAGCATGACAGGTCGGGCAGATCATCTCGCCTTCTCCTTCCTGCTCAACAATCGGTTCAACAACGATACCACGCCGCACAGACGGTCGGGGGCGCCCGGCGCAGAATGGACCCCCGTCGCCTCCAAACGACGCGTCCGTCCAAAACCTGTCAAAATGTACCCGTCCTCAACGAGTTGCTATACAAAGGAGCGGCCATGCATAGAATCCTGTTCATCTGCCACGGCAACATCTGCCGGTCGACGATGGCCCAATCGGTTATGGCCGAGCTTGTGCGCCGTGCGGGCCGCGAGCGGGAATTCGATATCGACTCCGCCGCCACCAGCTATGAAGAGATCGGCAACCCGCCGCACTGGGGCACCGAGACCAAGCTGCGCGAGATGGGCATACCGCTTGTCCCGCACCGCGCGCGGATCATCTCGCCCAGCGAGTACGACCGGTGGGATCACATCATATATATGGATGGGGAAAACCGGCGCGGGCTCAAGCGCATCCTCAAAAGCGACCCCGACGGCAAGGTGAGCCGGCTGCTCGACTGGACCGATCGCCCCGGCGACGTCGCCGATCCCTGGTACACCGGCAACTTCGACGCCACCTACCGCGACGTCCTCGACGGCTGCACCGCGCTCCTCGCCGCGCTCGACTGAAAAACAGCCGATTCATTGCTTTCGCGCCTCCCTGCGCAAGGGGTCCGACCCTTGCGCAGGGAGGCAAATTCGTCGGAAACATGAATAATTCGTTCACCTAATTATTCGGTACCTTGACTTGTAGATTCACGGTAGTACCCTTCTTGAGTCCAACTTGAAAAATCGATAAGGGGAAAGGAGATCTGCATGTGCGATACCGCCGATAGCGATCCGGCGAAACGTCCTGCGTGCGCCGCGCCGGATGCCCCACAGCCCAACGACACGCCCGAAGAGGCGCGTGCTCGCCGACTGCTGTGGAACCTCGGCTATTGTGGCCATTACCTGCACTTCCACAGCGGGGGAAGGTCTGGGCGAGCGGCCATCATCTGCCTTCTGGCCAAAAACGACGGCCAGATGTCTCAACAGGAGCTCGGTGCGTTTTTCGACCTCAAGCCCGGCTCGCTGTCCGAGATTCTCGCCAAGATCGAAAACGCGGGCCTTATCGAGCGAACGCGCAACCCGGAGGACCGCCGCCAGCTTTCCATCCGCCTGACCCAAAAGGGCACCGAGGAGGCGGCGCTCGAGCAGGAGCGACGCCTGCGCTTCAGACAGCGGGCGTTTTCCTGCCTGACCACCGAGGAACAGGAGCAGCTCGTCGTCATGCTCGACACCATTCGTTCGCATTGGGAGGGATTGAATGATTAAAACGCTCATGGGGAGCATCCGCGAATACAAGAAAGCGGCTATCGCCACCCCCATCATCGTGACGGGCGAGGTGGTGATGGAGGTCGCCATCCCCTTCGTGACCGCCCAGCTCATCAACACCATCCAGCAAGGCGCCACCGTGTCCGAGATGCTGCCTTTCGCCGGCATCCTCGTCGCCATGGCGCTCGCGTCGCTGTGCTTCGGCATCGGCGCCGGCCTCACCTGCTCTGAGGCGAGCTGCGGCTTTGCCAAGAACCTGCGCCACGACGTGTTCGCCGCCGTCCAGCGCTTCAGCTTCGCCAACATCGACCAGTTCTCCAGTTCCTCGCTGGTGACGCGCCTCACCACGGACATCACCAACGTGCAGCTGGCCTACATGATGATCATCCGCACCGCCATCCGCTGCCCGCTCATCCTCATCTGCGGCATCATCATGGCCTTCATCATGGGCGGCCCCATGGCCATCGTGTTCGTCGTCGTGGTGCCCATCCTGGGCTTCGGCCTCTACAAGGTCATCCGCACGGTGCACCCCATCTTCCGCTCGGTGTTCCACAAGTACGACGCGCTCAACGAGTCCATTGAGGAGAACGTCACCGGCATGCGCGACGTCAAGAGCTACGTGCGTCAGGACTACGAGAAGCAGAAGTTCGGCCGTGCCGCCCAGGACGTGTGCGCCGACTTCACGCGCGCCGAGAAGATCCTCGCCTTCAACGCGCCGATGATGAACCTCGCCGTCTTCACGGTGTTCACGATCATCATCCAGTTCGGCTCCTACCTCATCATCTCCAGCCGCGGCACCGCGCTCAACGTGGGCCAGTTCTCCGCGCTGACCACCTACGGCTTCATGATCCTCATGGCGCTCATGATGGTGTCCATGGTGTTCGCCATGATCACCATGGCGCAGGAGTCGGCCGAGCGCATCGTCGAGGTCATCGAGACCGAGCCCACCATCAAGAACCCGGAGCACCCCATCACCTTCATGCGCGACGGCTCCATCGACTTCGACAACGTCACCTTCAAGTATTCCGAGAAGGCCGAGCACCGCGCGCTCGCCGAGATCGACCTGCACATCAAGAGCGGCGAGACCCTGGGCATCATGGGCGGCACCGGATCGGCCAAGACCTCGCTCGTGAACCTCATCAGCCGTCTGTACGACGTGACCGAGGGCTCCGTGAAGGTCGGCGGCGTGGACGTGCGCGACTACGACCTCGAGTACCTGCGCAACAACGTGGCCGTGGTGCTCCAGAAAAACGTGCTGTTCTCCGGCACCATCAAGGAGAACCTGCGCTGGGGCGACCCGAACGCCAGCTATGACGAGCTCGTCGAGGTCTGCAAGCTCGCCCAGGCGGACGAGTTCATCCAGGGCTTCCCGCAGAAGTACGACACCTACATCGAGCAGGGCGGCACCAACGTATCCGGCGGCCAGAAGCAGCGCCTGTGCATCGCGCGCGCCCTGCTGAAGCGCCCGAAGGTCCTGATTCTCGACGACTCCACGAGCGCCGTCGACACCAAGACCGACGCGCTCATCCGCGAGGGCCTGGCGCAGTACCTGCCCGAGACCACCAAGATCATCATCGCACAGCGCACGAGCTCCGTCGAGCACGCCGACCGCATCCTGGTGCTCGACAACGGTCATATCGTGGGTCTGGGCACGCACGACGAGCTCATGCAGACCTGCGACATCTACCGCGACACGTACGAGTCCCAGAACCGCACCAACGACGAGGATACCGAGGCCGCAGCCGTCCACGACGACGCCTCGGCGCAAAAGGATCCCGCCACGCAAGCCGAAACCGCGAAAGGAGGTGTCGCCGATGAGCATTAACAGCGATGCCAAGAAGCAGTACGAGGCCAGCCGCCAGAACGTCGCCGGCCGCCAGGCGCCCGCAGCGCCCGCACGCGGCGGGCGCGGGAAGACGCTCGGCCGCCTCATCCGCACCCTGTTCACGTTCTATCCCAAGCTTTTGCCCATCGTGGTCGTGTGCATCGTGGTCCAGGCCATCCTGTCCGCCATGCCCGCCACCTTCATCCAGCGCGCGCTCGAGATCGTGACCGCCACGTGGGAGTCGGGCGACTGGGCATCGGTGTCCGGCAGCATCACCACCCTCACGCTGACGCTCATCTGCGTGTACGCCGTCACGCTCGCCGCGAACTTCACCCAGACGCGCCTCATGGCCATCATCACCCAGGGTTCGCTCGAGAAGTTCCGCGAGATGCTGTTCGACCACATGCAGGATCTGCCGATCAGCTACTTCGACCAGCACCAGCGCGGCGATATCATGAGCTACTACACCAACGATATCGACACCCTGCGCCAGATGATCTCGCAGTCCATGCCCAACATCTGCCTGACAGTCATCACCTGCTGCTCGGTGATCTGCGTCATGGTGTACTACAGCGTGTGGATGGCGCTCGTCGTCATCCTGGGCGTGTGCTTCATGGCCTACATGACCAAGCAGCTCGGCGGCCGCTCCGCCCGCAACTTCGTGGCGCAGCAGCATGAGATCTCGGTGGTCGAGGGTCATGTCGAGGAGATCATGAACGGCCAGCGCGTCGTGAAGGTCTTCTGCCACGAGGACGCCGCGCAGGAGGACTTCGATGTCCGCAACGAGAAACTCTTCCGTGCCGCCCGCGCCGCCAACATGTACACCAACACCCTGGGCCCCATCCTCATGAACCTGGGCAACCTGATGTACGTCATCGTGGCACTCGCCGGCGGTATCTTCATCGCCTTCGGCACGCCCAACGTGTCCGTGTCCGGCCTGGCCTTCTCCGTTGCCGTCACCGTGCCGTTCCTCAACATGACCAAGCAGTTCGCCGGCCAGATCGGCCAGATCTCCCAGCAGATCAACGCCGTAGTCATGGGCCTCGCAGGCGCCGAGCGCATCTTCGAGCTCATGGACGAGGAGCCTGAGCACGACGAGGGCTACGTCACGCTCGTGAACACGAAAATGGAGAACGGCCAGCTCGTGGAGGTCGAGACGGGCAAGCACACCGGCCGCTGGGCCTGGAAGCACCCGCATCACGACGGCACCGTCGAGCTTGTGCCGCTCGAGGGCGACGTGCGCCTGTCCCACGTCGACTTCGGCTACAAGCCCGGCCACACCGTGTTGCATGACGTGAGCGTGTGGGCGAAGCCTGGCCAGAAGATCGCCTTCGTGGGCGCCACCGGTGCCGGCAAGACCACCATCACGAACCTCATCAACCGCTTCTACGACATCGCCGACGGCAAGATCCGCTACGACGGCATCAACATCAACAAGATCAAGAAGAACGATCTGCGCCGCTCGCTCGGCATGGTGCTGCAGGACGTGAACCTGTTCACCGGCACCGTCATGGACAACATCCGCTACGGCCGCCTGGACGCCACGGACGAGGAGTGCATCGCCGCGGCCAAGCTCGCGGGCGCGCACGGCTTCATCGAGCGCCTGCCCGAGGGCTACAACACGATGCTGACCGACAACGGCTCCAACCTGTCCCAGGGCCAGCGCCAGCTGCTCTCCATTTCCCGCGCCGCCGTTGCCGACCCGCCCGTCATGATCCTGGACGAGGCCACCTCGAGCATCGACACGCGCACCGAGGCCATCGTGCAGCGCGGCATGGACGCCCTGATGAACGGGCGCACCACGTTCGTGATCGCGCACCGTCTGTCGACCGTCCGCAACTCCGACGCGATCATCGTGCTCGACCACGGCCGCATCATCGAGCGCGGCAGCCACGACGAGCTGATCGCCAAGCGCGGCACGTACTACCAGCTGTACACCGGTGCCTTCGAGCTGGAGTAACCGATACCCTCATAGCACCTGAAGCGGCCCCGTGCATCTCATGGATGCGCGGGGCCGCTCGCATGATGGTGAAATGTTTTAAACCCTACCGGCCCGTTCATTCATGAATGAGCGAGGTGTCGAACAATCGAATCCTGGGCAAACGTCAAAATGGCCTCCGCTCTTTCATGAATGAACGGGGGCTTAGGCCAGGCGGTCCGCCGACTGCCCGCTTCGGTTGGTTGGGGACGGGTTCGTTCCAACCCATGCCTGGCGTCGCGACGGTTTTTGCGGGAAGGCGCCGCGGGTGCATATCGGGGACGTACCTTCCGCATGCACTTTTGCATGCTGGGGACACCCCTTCGGCGCGCACGCTCGCGCGAGCCCCTCGAGGTGCCGGGACATGCCCCATGAACCCGCGCTAGATCAAACCAAAGTGCGCCAGGCCGGTAGCTACGCCGTCGTGCGCGGCGGAATCGGTCACGTAATCGGCCTGCGCCTTGACGACATCCATGGCGTTGTCCATGGCGATCGATGTCTCGACGGCCCGCAACATGGGGAGGTCGTTCTCAGAGTCGCCGAAGGCGTACGTGTTCTTCGTGCTGTGGTTCAGCTGCTCCAGCGCCTTCGCGATGCCGAAGGCCTTGTCAATACCCACGGGCCCCGCCTCGCCCGCACCGAGCCCCAGGTTGTAGAACGTGTAATGGGAGCGCAGGGGCTCGCCCATCTGCTCGACGCGCTCGATCATGTCGCCCGCATAGGAGAACTTGCTGAAGCGCAGGTCCGTAGCGGCGCACAGTTCCTCCCACGAATGGACGGAGAGCGCACCGGGGATATCGGTGTAGACGCCGCCGTTCGGAAGCAGGGCGGCAGAGCAGTCCGTGCCCTCGAACAGCACCTCGATGCCCTCCCCCATCAGCCAATCGACCGTCGCGTGCAGAAGGTCGAGGTCGATCGTCCGCTCGAACACCTTACGCCCCTCGAAAAACAGACATGCACCGGACGATGTGATGAGTCCGGTCGGATTGAGATCGAGAAGCCCCTGGTTGATCAGGTTGCGAGGACGGCCCGTGCAGATAAACGACAGATTCCCCCGCGCGTGAAGGCGCTCGAACGCTCGCTTCACCCCCGGCGTCACCTGCGCGTGCGCAACGTTTTGCGCCGCATTGGCGTCTGGGTCGTGCCAGATGAGCGTCCCGTCAACATCGAAGAACGCCACGGCAGGGGCATCGTACATGGGTATCTGTCTCCCTTCTTGTCGCTCGCTTCATCATATAATGGTGCGATGCCGATAGCGGCATCATCTTGCGCGCTCTTCAGCGCATCTCCATTCGCCCGCGCCATATCCGTACGATCCCGCGCGCCGCGCACCATCCATCCAGAAAGGCCCCTCATGGAATTCTATGCAAGCTGCCCTCAAGGGTTTGAAAGCGCTCTCGCCGACGAGCTGCGCGACCTGGGTCTTCCACGGGTGCGCAAGCTCAAGGGGCGCGTGTCGTTTGCGGGCACCCCGGAAGACGCGGAGCGCGCCTGCCTGTGGTCGCGCCTGGCAAGCCGTATCTTCGTGGTCTTGAAGCGCTTTACCTGCCGCGATGCCGACGAGCTCTACGACGAGGTCTATACCATGCCGTGGGAGGACATCCTGAGACGCGGGTCGACCATCGCGATCACGGCATCGGGTACGAACGGGAACCTGCGCAACACGCGCTTCACCGCGCTGCGCGCCAAAGACGCCCTCTGCGACCGCCTGGCCGACGAGGTCGGCGTCCGCGCCGATGTGGACACCGGACACCCCGATGCCCGCATCTCGATCGCCCTCCATGACGACCGCGCCAGCCTGCAGCTCGACCTGTCGGGCGAGCCGCTGTTCCGTCGCCTGCCCCGCGAGATCGGCCGCCAGGGAGGCTCGCTCGCCCTGCGCCCCGATTACGCTGCGCTCGTGTTGGCGCAGGTCGCATGGAAAGCATGCTGCGACGCGGACGACGCGCCGGTGCTGATCGACCCCTGCTGCGCAGACGGGGGGATCCTTCTGGAGGCGGCATCGATCGCGGCCGGCCGGGCGCCGGGGCTCGAGCGCACGCGCTGGGGCTTTTCGTGCTGGGCGGATCACGACCGCGCCGCATGGGACCGGATGCGCTCAGAGGCCAGGCAGCGAGCTCAACAGGTCGGCCGGGCGCATGCGCGCATCATCGCGACCGACTTCGATGCCGCTGCGCTCTCCCGCACCCGTCGCCTGATCAAAGCAGCCGGTGCGGACGGCATCGTCACGTTCGTCCAGCCGACCGTCGAGGCGATATCGGCGCACCTCGGCAGCCCCTCGGACACCCACGTACTCGCCGCCTACATGTGCGCGCTCAGGCTCAACGACGCGTCCCGCGCGTCAAGGCTCATCCAGCAGCTCGCGGCGCTCGCCCCGCTGCGGTACGCGCCCGTCTCGGCGCTTTCCCGCGACGGCCTGCTCGAGGTCGCCCTGCGCATGCGCCCGACCGCCGACATCGCGATCAAGCCCAACAACGAGGACGCGCGCCTCGTCCTGTTCGACCGCTCGCACGGCTCCGCCGACGCGGAATCAGACGCAGGCGCAAACACGCACCCGAACGCATCGACGCGCACGTCGGCACCGGTCGAGACCGTCGCCACCGTGGACGTGGGAGACGGCTCCCCCGTCGCCGTGCTCGTCCCCGAATCCGATCAGTTCGCCGCACGCCTCAAAAAGGTCGCGCGCCTGCGCCGCAAATGGGCCAAGCGCGAGGGCGTCACCTGCTACCGCGTCTACGACGCCGACCTTCCCGACTACTCCGCAGCCATCGATCTGTACGAAGGGGCTCCCGACACGCCGGGCCGCTGGGTCGTCGTCGCGGAATACGCGGCGCCCAAGTCGATCGATCCCTCCCTCGCGCAGGCGCGCCTGCTTGACATGCTCGAGATCACCCCGCGCGTCCTCAAGGTCGACCCCGACCACGTCGCCGCGCGCTCGCGCACCCGTTCGCGCGGCGGCTCCCAGTACGCCACCGGCGGCGGAGCGTCGTCGGGAGGCTCCGCGCGCGAGACGGATCGTGCCCAGACCCATCAAAACGCCTGGGAGCAGGGCGCGGTCCACATCCAGGAGGGCGGCCTGACCTTCACGGCCAACTTCAACAGCTACCTCGACACGGGAATCTTCCTCGACCACCGCGTCACGCGCGACCTCGTGCGCACGTACGCCAAGGGCTGCAAGCGCTTCCTCAACCTGTTCGCCTATACCGGGACGGCCACGTGCTATGCCGCAGACGGCGGGGCGCTGAGCACAACGACGGTCGACCTCTCCAACACGTATCTGGACTGGGCCCGCCACAACATGGCTCAAAACGGCTTCACCGGACCTGAGCATCGCTTCGTGCGCGATGACGTCCTGGCATGGGTCGCCGAGCAGCGGCGCGCCCATCGCACGTGGGACCTCATCTTCTGCGATCCGCCCACCTTCTCCAACTCCGCCAAGATGGGCGAGCGGACATGGGACGTCCAGCGCGACCACGTCGAGCTGCTGTGCGCCCTCTCCGACCTGCTGGCGCCGGGCGGGCGCGCCATCTTCTCGTGCAACCTGCGGACCTTCCGCCTGGACGAGCGCGCGCTCGCCGACGCGGGCATCGCGGTCGAGGACATCACCGAGCGGACCATCCCCGAGGACTTTGCGCGCAACAAGCGCATCCACCGCTGCTTCATCATCACCAACCGATAGGCCCCCGCGCACTTCCGCACAAGAACCCGTCTCCCGTGGCCGAATCGCCACCGGGGACGGGTTCATCTAGCAGACGGCCCGCCACGTTGCATAAGTGCGCAAAGCTGCCATAATTACTGGCAATTCTGTTGTCCTACCAAGGGAGAAGCGAACATCATGGGATCTTCCCGTAATGCGAATGCTGCTGAGCGATCATCTGCGCAGCATTCTCCTGAAATCCCCATCAGCATCGGGGCCATGCTCGTGACGCTGGGTGTCGTGTACGGCGACATCGGAACGTCGCCGATGTACGTCACCAAGGCGCTGCTCGCGGGCAACGGCGGCATCATGTCCGTCAACGAGGAGTTTATCCTGGGCGCCATCTCGCTCGTCATCTGGACGGTGACCCTGCTGACCACCGTCAAGTACGTCCTCATCTCGCTGCGCGCCGACAACCACGGCGAAGGCGGCATCTTCGCGCTCTACAGCATCGTGCGGCGCGGCGCCAAATGGCTGATCATCCCCGCCATGCTCGGCGGATCCGCCCTGCTCGCCGACGGCGTGCTCACCCCCGCGGTCACCATCACCACCGCCATCGAGGGCTTGCGCACCATCCCCGAGGTGCACGCCATCATGGGGAACAACCAGCTCAACGTGGTGATCATCACGCTCATCATCGTCTGCGCGCTGTTTATCGTCCAGCGCGCCGGCACCTCCAAGATCGGTCGCGCCTTCGGCCCGGTCATGACGTTCTGGTTCATCTTCTTGGGCGTCAGCGGCCTTATGCACGTGCTGGGCAACCCCGTGGTGCTCAAGGCGTTCAACCCCGTCCGCGGCATCATGTTCCTGCTTTCGCCCAACAACCACGCGGGCATCATGATCCTGGGCAGCTGCTTCCTCGCCACGACGGGCGCCGAGGCGCTGTATTCGGACATGGGCCACGTCGGACGCGGCAACATCTACGCCACCTGGCCGTTCGTGAAGATCTGCCTGATTCTTTCCTATCTCGGCCAGGGCGCATGGCTGCTCGCCAACGCCGGCAACACCGAGCTGCTCGGCATCGCCGACCTCAACCCGTTCTTCCAGATGCTGCCCGACGCCATCCGTCCCTTCGGCGTCGTGCTGTCGACCTGCGCGGCCATCATCGCGTCCCAGGCACTCATCACCGGCGCGTTCTCCCTGGTCTCCGAGGCGAGCGGCCTGGACCTCATGCCGCACATGCAGGTCTTCTATCCGGCGGAGACCAAAGGCCAGCTCTACATCCCCATGGTCAACTACGTCATGTGGGCCGGCTGCATCGTCGTCGTGCTGCTGTTCCAGTCCTCGGCGCACATGGAGGCCGCCTACGGCCTGGCCATCACCATCACGATGATCTGCACCACCGTGCTGCTGTTCTTCTACCTGCATAAGATCCGCAAGGTGAAGGTGCTCCCATTCATCTTCGTGGTGTTCTTCGTGGCGCTCGAGGGTTTCTTCTTCTTCTCGTCGCTCACCAAGTTCTTCCACGGCGGCTACTTCACCATCCTGCTCGCCGCGCTGATCATGGCCATCATGGTCAGCTGGTACAACGGCAGCCGCGTCGAGCGTCGACAGGCGAACCTGTTGCCGATCCATTCCTACCTCGACCAGCTTGACCGCCTGCGTCACGACGAGACCTATGACAAGCTGTGCGACAACCTGGTGTACCTCACCAACAACACCCGCACCGACTATCTCGACCGCGACATCCTGTATTCCATCTTCGACAAGCATCCCAAGCGCGCGCAGGCCTACTGGTTCTTGAACGTGCAGGTGACCGACGAGCCGCATACGTTCGAGTACGCGGTCGAGAACTTCGGCACCGACTACGTGTTCCGTGTGACGTTCTACCTGGGCTACAAGGTCAACCAGCGCGTGAACGCCTACCTGCGCCAGGTCGTCGGCGACCTTTCCGCCTCCGGCGAGCTGCCGCCGCAAAAGAGCGACTACTCGGTATACAAGACGCCGGGCCCCATCGGCTCGTTCCGCTTCTGCATGGTCTACAAGACGCTGGCTCCCGAGTCCGACGTCGATCCGAGCGAGCGCAGCGCCATCGCCTTGAAGTACGCGATCCGCCGTCACGCCGGCTCGCCGGTTCAGTGGTACGGCCTGGAGAACTCCAACGTCATCTACGAGTACGTGCCGCTATTCACCAAGTTCAAGACGGTCGAGCATCTGACGCGCATCTATCCTTCGCAGCACTCGTAAACAGGCCGGACAAGGGCTGGCACTTTTAAGCGGGGCCGGTACGTTTTGGACGGGGTCATCCCCGTCCAAAACGTACCGGCCCCGCGGCGTCTACCAGTTTTCGAGCCACCGCTCCATCGAGCGGCCCATCTCCTTCATGAAGTCCGAGGTGTGCTTGCGGGTGTAGATGTCGACCACCCGCTCCCCAGCCTCCTGCACATGGGGGCGGAACATCGCATCCATCTCCGCTATCTGCGCATCGAGCGTCGCCTTGTCCGCACGACGATAGCGCTCGGACATGACGATGTTCTCGACGGGGTGAGGCGTCGCGGGACGCTCTTTTGCGGGAACGCCCAAGATGAGCATGCTGAGCGGCACCGTATGCTCCGGCAACCCGAGCAGTTCGCCAACCTCTTCGGCATTCTCGACGATGTCGCCGATATAGCAGCTGCCCAGGCCAACCGCCTCGGCAGCGATCACCGCGTTTTGCGCGGCGATGACCGCATCTTGCGCCGCGATGGCAAACTCCCCCAGGCCCGGGGTCCGACGAGGCTGCTTGCCCGTGCGCTCGACGAACGCCTCGTCGAAGCACCCCACGTGCTCGAACAGATCGATCCACTTGCAATAGTCCACCACGAACACGAGCGCCCACGGAGCCTGCGCGATCATGGGCTGATGGTCGCAAAGCTCCGCCAGCCGGTCGCGCGTCGCCTGCTCGCGGATGTCGATAATGGAGTACATCATCATCGCGCCCGCCGAAGGGGCGCGCGTCGCGGCGTGCAGGACCGCTTCGCGCTGGGCGTCGGAAACGAGCTCGGGCGCGAATCGACGCGTTGAGCTGCGCCGCTCGATGACATCGAGCACGGCGTTATTCCAGGCAGGGGTCATATCGCTCATAGGCACATCCTCCATCATCTACGGGCGGACCATTCACGCGTACAACCGAGTATGCACGCGTGTATTCCAGCTGTTTTCTCATCCTAACTGTGCGGTCCTTGTCGAGTCGATACAATCTCGACAATCGTTCTGTACCATTGGTTCTTGCAGCATCAAGACGATGTCACCTTTTGGTTAAGAATCTTTGGGCCGCCTGGCCCATAAAGGAGTTTTCCGCCATGGTCGTAACGATCATCACGTGTCTAGGCCTTGCCGGTACGGTGACCTCTGCAGCCCTCGCCGTGCGTCGCGCCCGCTCCGGGCAAGGATCCATCTCCCCCTATGCCGTCGCATGGGGTATAGCGTTCGCCCTGCTCCAGGCCTTTATCGCCATCTGGTCGGGCATCGGGCTCGTTCAGGATGACCTGCTCTCCGCACTCGTGCTGAACATCATCCTGACCGGATGCGCGACTACCGCCTTCAACCGCGAGCAGCTTGCATCCCGCCTGCAGGGCCTGACGTCCCCGACCGGGCGCTTCCCCCACCCCCTCGTGCTCTCCATCGCGTTCATGCTGCTTGCGAGTACCGCCGCCACGCTCGGGCTCGAGCTTTCATCGAACCACAATCTGACCTGGATGTACCCGCTGTGCCTGCTGCTTGAGTTCGGCCTGATCGCCGGCGTGCTCACGGGCCTCTTCTTGGTGCTCCAGCGCCGCGGCGCCGCGAGCGCCGCCCTCGCGCTCATCCTCTATATCATCGGCGTCGCCGAGTACTTCGTCATCACCTTCAAGTCCATGCCCATCACGCCGGGCGACCTGTCCGCCCTCTCCACGGCGGCAGCTGTGGCGGGAACGGGCTACACCTACACGCTGTCCGCGTTCTGCCTGTATGCTCTCGCGTGCGCCGCAATCGCCATGCTGCTTGCCATGCTCGCTGGCACCCTGCGTCCCGCCCCCGAGGCCCGTTCGCGCAAGGGCCTCATCATCAACCTCGTCATCGGCCTGCTCATCATCGGCGGGGTCGGCGCACACGTCACCCTTATCGACTACTACCACACCCTCGGCATCACGATCTACACGTGGCGCCCGCTTGAGAGCTACTACCGTCAGGGATTCTTGCCCGCCTTCATCTCGGGCGCCCAGACCATCAACCCTCCCAAGCCCGACGACTACAGCGTCGATGCAGCCGAGGCCCTCATCGATGAGTACGCGCGCGCCTACGATGAGCAGAACGCGACCAACGGGAACCGCGCCGCGGCCGAGGCCCAGTTCGATGAGGAGAAGCCCACGGTCATCGCCATCATGAACGAGACGTTCGCCGATCTGTCCATCTACCAGCAGATGCACGCGGACTACACCGGTCCCGAGTTCTTCAAGAGCCTGTCGGACTGCCTGCAGCGCGGCAAGCTCTACGTCTCGGCGTACGGCGGCGGCACCGCCAACACCGAGTACGAGTTCCTGACCGGAAACTCAATGTCCAACCTCGGCACGGGCGTGTACCCCTACACCATCTACAACCTCATGGACGCCGAGAACCTCGCTGGTCAGTTCAAGGACCTCGGGTACGACACGGTGGCGATGCACCCCAACCATGCAACGAACTGGAACCGCGAGAACGTCTACGAGGACTTCGGGTTCGACGATTTCCTGGCCATCGAGGACTTCCAAGATGCCGAGACGCTGCGCGGCATGGTCACCGACCGCGCCACGTACGACAAGATTCTCGAGCTGCTCGATACCAACAACAACCCGCAGTTCATCTTCGACGTGACGATGCAGAACCACTCCGGCTACAACACCGGCCTCATTCCTGCCGACAAGCGCGTCGAGCTGAGCATCGACGGCATGTCCGACTCCGAGATCAACGAGTACGTCTCGCTGATCAAGGAATCCGACGAGGCCCTGCGCTACTTCATCCGCCAGCTGGAGCGGCTCGACCGCAAGGTCGTCGTGGTGTTCTTCGGCGACCACCAGCCCTTCTTCCCCTCGCGCTTCAACGACCTGTGGTTCACCGACGAGGACGAGGCGACGCACCAGGAGCGCCTGTGGCAGACCGACTACCTCATCTGGGCCAACTACGACGTGGCGGGCAACGACCAGACGAGCGAGACGGTCGACCTGTCCACCAACTACCTGGGCTCCGCTCTCATGAACGTCATCGGCGCACCGCTCAGCGATTACCAGAAGTCGCTCATCAGCCTGCGCGAGGCGCTGCCCGCCATCAACACCACGGGCTTTGAGGACGCCGACGGCCGCTGGTACCTCTCGAGCGTCACCGACGCAGGCGGGAACGCCACGCTGGAGGAAGCCGTTCAGGCCCGCAGCGACTACGCGACGATGCAGTACTACGAGATGTTCTACGACGGCAAGAACATCTACACGACGCGATACCAATCGGCGGCAAACGAGACCGATCCGAACCTCGCACCGGGAACGACCAAGATCCAGTAGCCAGCCATCATAAAGCGCGCGCCCTTGTTTTCCATCGAGAACAGGGGCGCGCGCTTTTTCACCGGTGCGCACAGGAAAGCGCCGCGGCACGCGGGGGTATCCGCAGCTACCTGATGTCCAGAGCGTCCAGCATCGCGTCGGCGATCTTTTGCGCATCGCTCGCATCGGGGTGGCTTGCCGCGGCGTCGAAGTTGTCGATCATCGCCTGCACGCGCTGGTCACCGGGTTTCTCCGCCAGCATGGCCTCATAGCGCTTGCGAATCGCCGGGCCCATCTTCCCCTGACACATGGCACCCCCCAGATACGCCGCGTCTTCGGGCAGCTTTGCCTTCACGCCGGCAAGAATCCGCTCGAAATACTCGGGCGCCCCGCCGAATCCGGCCGTGCCGAACAGGAAGACCTGCTTGCCAGACAGCTCGGGCAAAAGCTCCGACACCTCCTCAGAACAGGTTCCCTTGTCACACCAGAAGCCCAGCAGAACCACATCGGCAGGCTTGATCGCCGAGCGCGCACCATCGAGGTCGGCTGCGGTGATCTCGCACGCTTCCGCCTCGATACCATGCTGAGCCAGCGCATCCCTCAGCGCCTCGGCGACCATCTTGGTGTTGCCCCCACGGCTGTTGTAGAGCAGCGCGACGTTCCTCTTGTCCACGTCCCTCTCCCTATCACTCGTCATGAAACCGTAATCACACCGCTCTATACCCCAGCTCGGCGTCGGATAACCGCACGGCGCGCATATCAACCGTGCGATACGCCCACCGCACGCATACGCGGGCCTCCGGATCAACCGGAGGCCCGCGCGCATGAAAGGGATCGGGTGATGCTAGTTCGCCTTGTTCAGCACGTCGGCGATCCATGCCACGTCATCGGTGGTCTTCATCTTCTCGAGCACGCTCTCGTCCTCGATGGCCTTGCAGATGGCCGCCAGCACCTCCAGATGCTCGTTGCCCTTGCCGGCGATGCCAAAGAGCAGATACGCCTTCTCGCCATCGAAGTCCACGCCGTCGGGATACTGCTGCAGGACCACGCCGGTATGCTTCACCGCATCCTTGGCCTCGTTCGTGCCGTGCGGAATCGCCACGCCCATGCCCATGTAGACGCTGGTCAGCTTATCGCGTTCGACCATGGCATCCACGTAGCTCGCGTCGACGCAGCCCTTCTCCACGAGCAGCGCGCCGGAAGCCCTGATCGCGTCCTCGCGTGAAAGCGTCAGGCAGCCCACGCGGATATCATCGGCCGTCACGCTGAGCACAGGCGCGGACTGCTCGGCCGGCTTGGGCTCTTCCACGAGCGCCGGAGCGGCAACCTCGTCGCCCTTGAGCTCGTGGGCGCGGGCGAGCTTGGTCAGCGCCTCGTACAGCGCATCGAGCGCGGGGTCGTCAAGGAAGTTGTCGATGGTGACGATCTGCGCGGTCGGCGCGCTCTTGCGGGCACGTTCGGACAGCACGCGCTGGCACACCACGATGGCCGCGTCGGCGGGAACGGTGTCGACGCTCGAATGCTCAACGGTCAGGTCGGGGCGCTCCGCCTTGATGCGGTTGCGGAACCTGGTGGCGCCCATTGCAGAGGAGCCCATGCCGGCGTCGCACGCGAACACGATCTTGCCGTCCTTCGTGTCCGAGATGACCGCGGCCTCGGAGGTGCCCTTCATCTCGCGCATCTGCTCGCTTGCGCGATCGATATCCGCCACGGCCATGGAACGCACCAGCGGGACGGCGATCGCAAACGACACGCCGGCGGCAATCGCGACGCCGATGATATTGGTGACCATGAACTCAGGCGGCGTCATGGACAAAAATGCAATGATGGAACCAGGAGAAGCCGCAGAGGTCAAGCCGGTGCCGGTGAAGCTGAACCATGCGATGGCGCAGGCGTTGCCCACGATGGGAGCGATGATGACCTTGGGGTTCATGAGCACGTAGGGGAAATAGATCTCGTGGATACCGCCGAAGAAGTGGATGATGACGGCACCGGGCGCAGACTGGCGCGTCTTCGCGTCGCGGCAGAAGAAGCAGTATGCCAGCAGCACGCCGAGACCGGGGCCGGGGTTGGCCTCAAGCATGTACATGATCGAGCGTCCGGTCTCCTGCGCCTGGGCGATGCCGATGGGCGTGAAGATGCCGTGATTGATGGCGTTGTTCAGGAACAGCACCTTCGCCGGCTCGATGAAGATCGCGAGCAGCGGCATGAGGCTGTACTGGATCAAGATCTGGACGCTACCCATGAGGACGGTGAGGATCGCCGTCATGATCGGGCCGATGGCGACGTAGCCGAGCATCGCCAGCAGCATGCCGATGATGCCGACCGAGAAGTTGTCGATAAGCATCTCAAAGCCAGCGGGCGTGCGGCCCTCCATCGCCTTGTCGAACATCTTGATGACCCAACCGGCAAACGGGCCCATCACCATGGCGCCCATGAGCATCGTCGTGTCGGGCGCGCCGGCGATGCAGCCGATGACCGCGATGGCACCGGTGATGCGCCCGCGATCTCCTCCGGTGAGATAGCCGCCCTGAGCCGCGATGAGCACGGGGATGAGATAGGAGAGCATGGGTCCCGTAATGCTCGCGAACTGCTCGTTGGGCAACCAGCCCGTCTCGATGAACAGCGCCGTCAGGAAGCCCCAGGCGATAAAGGCGCCGATGTTCGGCATCACCATACCGCTCAAGAACTTTCCGAATGACGACACTTTGTCTTTGATCGCCATCGTGTCCTCCCTTTCGTTTGTGGGTAGCGATTCGATAGCCTGTATCCTATTGTTGTTGTTTCAATAGTTCTGTCTAATCCTTGCTTTTACACTTTAAACGGTAGTTTTTGTCGGTAAATGGCAGTTCTGGACTTTTGTTTTCACTATTTTTGACTGTTGTATTGACAAAGCATTTCGCTGATTTAGGCTGTACTTAGCTTTCGAACCAACAGAAATGAGGTTTGCGATGATCTACACCGTTACCTTGAACCCCGCCGTCGACAAGACCATCTATGTCGACAACTTCACCTTGGATGCGGTCAATCGCGTCTCCTCCATCCGCCAGGATGCGGGCGGCAAGGGCATCAACGTCTCCAAGACCATCCAGCAACTGGGGGGCACGAGCACGGCTGTTGCGTTTTTGGGCGGTGCATCGGGCTCCTTCATCACCTCCGCTCTCGATGAGATGGGCATCCCCGTGCGCGCGTTCGCAGCCGAGGGCGACACACGTACCAATACTAAGGTTGTCGACCTTGTCTCGCACACCTACACCGACATCAACGAGCCAGGTGCCGCAGTCACCAAGGCCATGCTCGACGATGCACTCGCCATCTTGGCGCTCGAGATCAATCCGGGCGATATCGTCGTGCTTTCCGGCAGCCTGCCCGCCGGCGCTCCGACCAAGACCTACGCCACCTGGACGCGCGCCTGCCGCAAGGCCGGTGCTCGCGTCTTCCTCGACGCCGACGGCGAGGCGCTCGTCGAAGGGCTCGCCGCCAAACCGAGCCTCATCAAGCCGAACGAAGTCGAACTCGGCCGCATGCTCGGACGCGAGCTCGTCGACGATGACAGCATCATCGCCGCAGCTCAAGAGCTTGTCGACGACGGCATCGAGCAGGTCATGGTCTCCATGGGTGGCGCGGGCGCGATCTTTGTGACCGACAAGGGCGCATACCGGCTGCACCAGCCCGCCGTCGAGGTGATCTCCACCGTCGGCGCCGGAGACTCCGTCGTCGCGGCGCTCGCGTACGCCGCCGACCAGAACCTTCCCCTCGAGCAGGCGGCGCGCCTCTCCATGGCCGTGGGCGCCGCGACCGTCATGCAGCCGGGAACCGAGCCTGCCAAGCGGGACGACATCGATCGCTTGCTGGACCAGGTGAAGCTCACGCGCCTGTAGCCCCTACCCCTCATCCACGCCCCATCGGAAATCTCGCGCTGCGATCTGCGGCGCGTCAAGAAAGGAGTAATCATGAAAGCAAAAGCAGTCCGCCTACACGCGGCCAACGACCTTCGCCTGGAGGAGTTCGAGCTGCCCCCCATCAAGGATGACGAGGTGCTCGTGCGCGTCGTGTCCGACAGCATCTGCATGTCCACCTACAAGTGCGCCACGCTGGGCGTCGACCACAAGCGCGTGCACGAGGACGTGGCCGAGCACCCCGCCATCATGGGCCACGAGTTCGCCGGCGATATCGTCGAGGTGGGTGCCAAGTGGGCCGACCGTTTCAAGCCGGGCATGAAGTTCACCATCCAGCCCGCGCTCAACTACAAGGGCACCATGTGGAGCCCGGGCTACTCATACGAGTTCTGCGGCGGCGACGCCACCTACTGCATCCTGCCCGCCGAGGTCATGGAGTGCGACTGCCTGCTGGAGTACACCGGCGAGGCCTACTACCAGGCGTCGCTCGCCGAGCCCATGAGCTGCTCCATCGGCGCGTTCCATGCCGCGTACCACACCCAGATGGGCGTGTACGAGCACGAGATGGGCATCCGCGAGGGCGGCAAGCTGGCCATCGTGGCCGGCGCAGGCCCCATGGGCCTGGGCGCGCTCACCTACGCGCTGCACTGCGACCGTCGCCCGAGCCTCGTCGTGGTGGCCGACATCAACCAAGACCGTCTGGACCGCGCCGCCGAGCTCTTCCCACCTGCGGAGATCAAGGCCGAGACCGGCATCGACCTCATGTTCATCAACAACGGCGCCTGCGATGACCCGGTGGCCACGCTGCGCGAGGCCTCGGGCGGCACGGGCTTCGACGACGTGCTGTGCTACGCGCCGGTCGCTCCGGTCGTCACGCTCTCCTCGGCCATCATGGGCCGCGACGGCTGCCTCAACTTCTTCGCCGGACCTACCGACAAGCAGTTCAGCGCCCCCATCAATTTCTACGAGGTGCATTACGGTTCGCACCACGTCATGGGCACCACCGGCGGCAACACCGCCGACATGGTGGAGTCGCTGGAGCTCACCGCGGCGGGCCGCGTCGATCCGTCCGTCATGGTCACCCACGTGGGCGGTCTGGATGCCGCAGCCGACACCACGCTCAATCTGCCCAAGATCCCGGGCGGCAAGAAGCTCATCTACACGCACATCTCCATGCCGCTGACCGCCCTTGACGACCTGCGCTCCAAGGCCGCAGAGGACGAGCGCTACGCCGGCTTGGCAGACATCGTCGAGGCCAACCGCGGCCTGTGGTGCCCCGCCGCCGAGCGCTACCTGCTCGAGCACTGGGCCGAGACCGAGTAGCACGACGATTTCTCCTCGGATCCCATCTTTCGGCGGCCGTCAGCAGGGGGCGGTCGCCGCTTCTCCCCATGATCAATGCCGCGGGCAGCGCTTTCTGCCCGCGGCATTGATTTCAAACCGGCACGGGATTTATTTCTGCCGTGCTCTGTTATGATGCATCTCACAGCAACATGCTCAACTTCAAACGGAGAGAATCGCATGGAAGAGCGTCGCAATGCCATCGTAGAGCTCGTCGAAGCCATGGGAACGGTGTCGTTTCGACAGTTGAAGGAGAACTTCCCCAACGTTTCGGAGATGACACTCCGCACCGATCTCAAGGCGCTCGACGCCGAGGGGCGCATCGTCCGCATCCACGGCGGCGCGCGCTCCGTTGAGCAGATCATCGGCACCGACGGATTGCTCAGCACGCGAACGGGCAAGAACACCGAAGCCAAGAAGCTCGTTGCCCGCAAGGCCCTCGGACTCGTTCAACCCAACACGAGCATCTTCCTTGATTCGGGCAGCACCACCACAGCATTTGCCGCCGCCCTACCCGACGAAAACGCGTTGATCTTCACCTCGGGACTTACTTGCGCCGCCGAACTTGCGCGCCTTGAACGCCCGCAGGTCTACGTCATCGGAGGCAAGCTCAACCGCTACAGCATGAGCATCACCGGCAGCCAGAGCGTCGACGCCGTCAAGGAATTGGCGTTTGACCAGTATTTCATGGGCGTGACGGGCTATTCGCCAAAAACCGGGTTCTCCTGCGGCTCAAGCAAGGAGGCGAGCCTCAAGCGCGCGTGCATCGAGCAGGCCGATGAGGTGATCGCCCTCATGGACTCCAGCAAGGTCGGCACCCGCAGTACGTTTTCGGTCTGCGGGCTCGAGCGCGTCGATATCATCGTGAGCGACGGCAACCTGCCCGCCGATTTCCTGCAGGCCTGCGCCACCGCAGGCGTCGAGGTTCTGTAGGACATCGGAGATCCGGCAGCCGTCTGGCTACGGTGGGAGTATCGCACCCTGATTAAACCTTTTGCCACGATGCAAAAGCGACAGTAGATGAATTTGGTATCAATCTCCAGTTCCGACACCTCAAACGTTGATACCAAATCCAAACAATTGATATGACGACCCCCTGCACGCGATTCGCCGGAGGACAACGACCACTCTATCCCTCGCTGAACTGGCTGTTATACAGCTCCGCATAAGAGCCGCCAAGCGCCAGAAGCTCGTCATGTGTGCCGCGCTCCAGAATCTGCCCGTCGCGCATGTAGAGAATGCAGTCCGCGTTGCGAATCGTCGAGAGGCGGTGCGCCACCACGAAGCTCGTGCGACCGTCCATCAGCTCGTCAAAGGCGGCTTGGACCTGCAGCTCGGTGCGGGTGTCGATGCTCGAGGTCGCCTCGTCAAGCAGTAGGATGGCAGGGTCGGTCAGCATGACGCGCGCGATGCACAAAAGCTGCTTCTGGCCTGCCGAGAAGGATCCGCCGTCCTCGCCGATCACCGTGTCGTAGCCCTGCGGCAGCTGCGCGATGAACTTGTCGGCATGCGCTCGGCGAGCGGCCGCGATGACCTCCTCGCGCGTAGCATCCGGTTTGCCGTACGCGATGTTGTCGTGAACGGTGCCCTCGAACAGCCATGTATCCTGCAGCACCATGCCAAACGATCTGCGCAGGCTCGCGCGCGTGATGTCGCGCGTCTCGACGCCGTCCAGCTCAATGCGACCGGCGTCCACGTCGTAAAAACGCAACAGCAGGTTGATCAGCGTCGTCTTACCGCAGCCTGTCGGACCGACAAGCGCAAACCGCATACCCGGCTTGGCGTCGATGCAGATGTCCTGAAGAAGCTTGCGGTCCTTCACATAGGAGAAATCAACATGGGACAGGCTCACGCCGCCCTGGGGATGGTCGACGACAGCCGCGTCGGCCGCGTCGGGCTGCTCCTCGACGGCATCGAGCAGGGCAAACAGGCGGCGTGCCGAAGCATAGGCCGTCTGGATCTGCGTGATGACGCTCGTCACCTCGTTGAACGGCTTGGTGTACTGGTTGGCGTACGACAGAAACGTCTGAACCTCGCCCACCGTCAGTGAAGCCGGCACGCCCGTGATGACGCCAGCGCAACCGATAACCGCCACCACCGCATAGATGAGGTTGTTGATGAAGCGGGTCCCCGGATTGGAGAGCGAGCTTAAAAACTGGGCGCGCTCGCCGGCAACATAGAGCTCACCGTTGATGGCGTCAAAACCGTCTTGGGCCTCGTCACCATGCGCGAAGGCATCGACCAGGCGCTGATTGCCCACGTATTCCTCGATGTAGCCACCCAGCTGACCCTGCACGCGCTGCTGGTCGTTGAAGCTCCGGTTGGAAAATTTGGCGATCAGCGAAGCGGCGAGCACCGATGCGGGCGTCACGAGCACGACCACGATCGCCATGGGAACCGAGATCGTCAGCATGAACACGAGCGTGCCCACGATGGTCACCACGCCGGTGAACAGCTGCGTGAAACCTTGCAGCAGGCCATCACCCACCTGGTCGACATCGTTGACCACGCGCGAGATGAGGTCGCCGTGCGGGTGCGCATCGATGAACGAAAGCGGCATGCGACCGAGTTTTTCGCTCGCTTGGATGCGCATGTCGCGCACCGTCTCGTAGCAGAGGCGGTTCACGCAATAGCCCTGCAGCCATTGGAACGCCGCAGCGCCGATGACGACAAGCGCAAGCACCTGCACCAGCGGCAGCAGCGCATCGAAATCGACGCGCCCGGCATCGATGATGAGGTCGATACCGCGTCCGATCAAAATGGGCGTATACAGCTGGAGGACCACGGAGATGGCAGCGGAGACGAAGGAGATGGAGAACGAGACCGCATGCGGCCTGACATATGAGAGGAGCCTGCGCGTCACCTCGCCGGTCGACAGGCGAACGCCGCCGATCTCACCGCGCGGGGCGCCGCCGCCGTCGGCATTCAGATTGTCGTTTCCCGAAACGCTGGCCGTGACCGTGGACACCGATCCGGCAGATGCATACGGATTCATCAGGCCTCACCTCCTGCCAGTTGGGGACGGACGCGCGTCGGGCGGTCGACCGCAGGCGCCGACGTGGGCGCAGCGGAGCCTCCGAGCTCTTCGCGCTTAAGCTGAGACAGGCAGATCTCCTCGTACAGAGGGCAGTTCGCCAGCAGCTCATCATGCGTGCCGAGTCCGGCGACCTGACCGTGCGACATGACGCAGATCACATCGGCGTCGCGCACCGATGAGACGCGCTGGCTCACGATCACCGTCGTGAGCGGCAGGCCGCCCTCGGCGGCGCTGCACTGCCCGCGCTCGTGTATCGCGTGGCGCAGGGCGGCATCGGTCTTGAAGTCGAGCGCCGATGCGGAGTCGTCGAGAATCAAGATGAGCGGGTCGCCCACCAGGGCGCGCGCGATCGTCAGGCGCTGGCGCTGGCCGCCAGAGAAGTTCTTGCCCCCTGCCTCGACAGGTGCGTCCAGCCCTTGGGGAAGCTTGCGCACGAACTCCGCCGCCTGCGCGATCTCCAGCGCGGCCCACAGCTGATCGTCCGTCGCATGCGCATCGCGCCATGTCAGGTTGCTGCGTATGGTGCCCGAGAGCAACGATGCCCGCTGCGGCACGATGCTGACCACATGCCGCAGCTGCTTGAGCGGCCATGCGCGCACGTCGGCGCCCATGACCTCGACGGAACCGGAACGCGTATCGTACAGGCGCAGCATCAGCGACACGAGCGTCGACTTGCCCGAACCGGTACCGCCGATCACACCGAGCGTCTTTCCGAGCCCCAGCTCGAGCGTCGCCTGGTCGATCGTGTTCACCTCGGCATCGCCGAATGCAAAGCAGGCGCCATCCATGCGTATCGCACAGGGAGCCTCGCCCGAAGCAACGGCATCGGAGGACGGCAGGTCAACCGACTCGTTGCCCGCATCGACAATCGACGGCTCGCAGTGCAGCACCTCGTTCACACGAGACGCGCTCGCGCTCGCCTTGGTGAACACCACGACGAGGTTCGCCACGTACACGATCGACAGCAGCGTCTGCGTCATGTAGTTCACGAACGCCATGACCTCGCCCTGCGTGAGTTCGCCCGTATCCACCTGGATGCCGCCCATCCACAAGATGGCGCAGACACCGAGATTCATGACGAGGAACGTCACCGGATTGAGGATCGACGACAGCTTGCCGACCGCGATCGCGACGGCTGCCTGGTCGTAGGCCGCGTCCCTGAAGCGCTCGCGCTCGTGCTCCTCGCGCACGAACGCGCGGATGACGCGGACGCCTGAAAGCCCTTCGCGCGTAATCAACCCGATGCGGTCGAGCTTGGCCTGCATCTGCTTGAAATATGGCACGCACCGGGCCATGACAATCCAGAACACCAGGCCGATCAAAGGCGTCGAGACCAGGAAGATCAAGCCGAGCTTCAAGTCGATCAACAGCGCCGCGACCATGGAGCCGATCGCCAGAAACGGCCAGCGGATGAGCTGGCGGATACCCAGCGCCAAAGCGAGCTGGATCTGGTTGATGTCGTTGGTGATACGCGTGATAAGCGACGGGGTGCCAAATCGGTCGAGCTCCGCGTGCGAGAACTCGTTGATGCGACGGTAAAGGCGCGAACGCACCGCCGTGCCCATGCCTTGCGACGCGAGCGCCGCCATCTTCTGGCATACGAGGGTGAATCCCATGCCTACCACGGCCATCACGAACAACAGCACGCCGTAGCGAACGACGACGCCCGCGTCGTGCGAACCCACGCCCTCGTCGATCATGCGCGCGATCACCAGCGGCGTCAGCAAATCAAAGAAGACCTCGAGCAGCTTGCAGGCGGGACCGATAACGAAATACCGAACATATCCGCCCGAGAAGCGCTTGATTAGCTCCAGCATAGGCATTGTCTCCAAGCGACCGAACAACACGGTTAGGGAAACGCCGATCAATTTCTTTCGCGGCGCCCGCCACGAGGCCGACCGGCGCGAAATGAATTGATCGGCGTTTCCCTCGCATCATCATACGCCAGATGCAGGTCGCTCAGATGTACCTCAAGGAAAGCATGACAGGAGCGTGGCCGAATCTTGACCGATCCGAAAGACGATATGAGAAAGCCATTGAGGGGAAAGCCTCCCCGCGGCATGCCGGGTCGCGGGCTGGGCGGGAACAATGGTGTTGTATCTGTCACCTCGCGGTACCCGCCGTACCGCACGCATGGGAGGAGGCTCCCCATGACCCATGTTACCTCCATCGGGCTCGACGTACACGCGCGCTCCGTGTCGGCATGCGCCTTCGACCCGTTCACCGGCGAGGTGGTGCAGAGGTCCTTCGGGACCGACGCCGGCGAGATCGCCGCCTGGATCAAGGGGTTCGAGGAGCCCAAGGCGGTCTACGAGAGCGGGCCGACCGGCTTCGCCCTCTGCCGCCAGCTCAGGGCGCTGGGCGTCGACTGCGCCGTCGGCGCGGTGTCGAGGATGCAGAAGCCCGCCGCGGAGAAGAGGCGCAAGAACGACAGGCGCGACGCGGCGTTCCTGGCCCGCCTGCTCGCCACGCGCAACGTCGTCGAGGTGTGGGTGCCGCCCGCCGAGGCCGAGGCCGCCCGAGATGTCCGAGCGCTCGGCGCGCAGGGCGTCAAGCGCGCACGGCAGCGGCTCTCCAAGTTCCTGCTGCGGCGCGGCCACGTCTTCGACGAGACCGACGCGCTCGGCCGCAGGCGGGGAGCCTGGACGCGCGCGTTCTGGCGCTGGGCCGAGGGGCTCAGGCCCGACGAGCCCGCCGCGGCGTCCGCCTTCGACCACTACGCCACCTGCGTGCGCTGCGCCGAGTCCGACAAGCGCGCCCTCGAGAAGCTGGTGCTCGCCGAGGCCCGCTCCGAGCGGTGGGCCGGCGTCGTCGGCGCGCTGTCGTGCATCAAGGGCGTCGACGCCGTCACGGCGTTCTGCCTCGCGACCGAGGCCGGGTGCTTCTCCCGGTTCGCCACGGCGGGCGCCTACGCGTCCTGGCTCGGCCTCACGCCGTCCGAGCACTCGAGCGGCGAGAAGGAGGCGACCGGCGGCATCACCAAGACCGGCAACTCGGCCTCCAGGCGGGCGCTCGTCGAGGCGGCATGGCACTACGCCTAGCGCTCGACCTTGCCCACGCCGCCGCTGGACACGACGTTCGCCCGCGCATCAGGGGCAGGGCGGCCGACGCCACGAGGAGGCTGCGCGCCCGCCACGAGGCGCTGCGCGCGGCCGGCAAGCGGCCGTGCGTCGCCAACGTCGCGGTCGCCCGTGAGCTCGCCTGCTGGGTCTGGGAGATCGGCAGGAGCGCCGAGGGGACGCTCGGGTAGCGCCCGGGACCACACGCCTTCCCGCCGGGAGGGCCCGCGCTTCGACGCATCGCCGGGGCCGGCTCACGACTTTTCCGATGGGCAGCCGGACGGCCGCGCCCGAGAAGAAAGACTCCAAGGGTTTTTCGACCGACGGCCCCGGACGGAGAATCGAAATGCGGTGGCGCGCGGCGACATACCGAACCCGCATGCCGCGCCAGGAGCCCGCGGATATTAGCTTGCCAGGCGAGCGACGACTAACGAGCATCCGCGCGGGCCCTCCCGGCTGGAATAAGCGCAGGTCCGGAATGGAATTTCCGGACCTGCCGCATCATGCCTCTTGACAATGGCTTTCTCATATTAAACGAAAGCGCCCGTGCGCTCGATGGGAACGGGTGCCCGGCAGAGGCTCCTTATGGCTGCTTCCTCCCGGACCTGACCAGATTCGGAACATATCGTCACCCGAACCCATCGAACGCGCTAGGCGCTGTTGCACTATAGTACCAGACCCCATGCAATTTTGGGGACAGTCCCTAAAATTGCATGCAGGCCCCTGTGTCTACGCCTCGTCGCTAGAAGGTGCGCTCGCCTTCTCTTTCTCGCGTTCCGCCTTGCGCCTTTGGCGAAGAGCGGCGAAAAACTCGCGGAGCAAACCTGCGCATTCGTCTTCCAGCACGCCTTGCGTCACCTCGAACGCGTGGTTGAGGCGCGGGTCGTCGTTCACCTGGTATAACGTCCCCGTCGCCCCGCCCTTGGGATCCGGGGCGCCGAACACGCAGCGGTCGATGCGCGCGTTGACCATAAGGCCCGCGCACATGAGACAGGGCTCGAGCGTCACGTAGACGGTGCAGCCCGTCAGACGCCAGCGCTTCAGCACCCGGGACGCCTGCAGCATGGCGGCGAATTCGGCGTGAGCTGACGGGTCCTCCGCGGTTTCTCGCAGGTTGTGGGCTCGCGCGATGATCTCGTCTTCATACACCACGACCGCACCGATGGGCACTTCCCCCAAGCGTTCCGCCTTGCGCGCCTCCTCCAGGGCCTCGCGCATGTAGCGCTCGTTTGATTCGATTGTGTTCACGCACGTCCTTCCGCCGATCCGCCTTTTCGTTTGATGCTATCATTACCAATCACGGAGAGATGGCAGAGCGGTTGAATGCGGCGGTCTTGAAAACCGTTGAGCGCGCGAGCGTTCCGAGGGTTCGAATCCCTCTCTCTCCGCCACCTTGCCTTTGCACCACCTCTTGAAACCAAATATGGCTAATCCCCGCCATCGGGGTATTCAGCGGTCATGCACCGGCCCATTTCCATGTAAGATAGCGAAGGTTTTCAAGCCGCTTCTACCCTACAAGAGGATTGCCTCATGTCCGCACTGCTTTCCATCGCAACCCCCGCCCTTCTCGCCGCAAACGCCGGCGGAGGAGCTGCCAGCCAGATGGTTCCCGTCCCGATCGGATTCGAGATGCTCGCCGTCGTCACCGCTTCGGCCACCGGAGCGCTTGCTGCGCGCGAGCAGAAACTCGATCTCATTGGAGCCATATGCCTTGCGGTCGTCTGCAGTCTGGGCGGCGGCCTGTTGCGCGACATGATCCTTCAGGTCGGAAGCGTTTACTTCCTCGACCAGCCGCTCGCGCTGCCCGCATCCGTCATCACGGCGGCCATCACCTTCGTCATCCCCTCGCTTTTGGAGAAGCAGGACCGCCTTATCGCGATCCTCGATATCTTCTCCGTGGGGCTCTTTGCCGCCACGGGCGCCGATAAGGCGTACGTCTACGGATTCGAGCCGCTTATCTGCGTGACCATGGGGTTTTTCACCGCGGTCGGCGGAGGCATGATTCGCGATGTATGCCTGGGACGCACGCCCGCTATCTTTCAACCGAGCAATTTCTACGCTGTCGCCGCCATCGGCGGCGCCGTCGCCTACGTGGTTCTTGCGGATATGGACATCTCCAACATCATCGCGTTGATCGTCTGCGTCGCGACAACCATGCTCTTGCGCTTTATCTCGCTCGCCTACGACATCAAGAGCCCGGCCGACATGGACATCGCCGAGGCGATCCATCGGTCACGACGCCGCACGCGCACCACGACGCGCCCCGAAACCACCAACCGCTCCATCGAGGAGCTCGAGGGTCGACGCGAGCGCGTTCAAGCCGATATCGCACGTCGCCGCCATCGCGAAAGCAAGAAAGCAGCCCTCGATCGGCTCAAGCGGCATCGCCAGCAGCGCGAGCATCGGCGTCTCGATCTCTAAACTGACCGTATTGACCGTTTTTTCTGGCACAATGTCGATTTCCCAAAATACAAACAATAGATTGTATTGTCTGTAATAGATAAAACAGTATTCCCTGAAAAAAAGCGCCCTATCCCCACGGTGGGGATAGGGCGCTTTTCAATAACAAATACGCGTTCTACCGGGTAAAACGCTTCTTACTTGCCGCTCATGGCGCGCGCGGCAGCCTTCTTGCGGTCGGTCGCGTTCAGCAGGCGCTTGCGCAGGCGGATGTTCTTGGGCGTGATCTCAACCAGCTCGTCATCGGCGATGTACTCCAGCGCCTCCTCAAGCGAGAAGGTGCGCGGCGGAACGAGCTGAACCGCGATGTCCGCCGTGGAAGAGCGCTGGTTGCCCAGGTTCTTGGTGCGCGCGATGTTGACGACCATGTCACCGGGCTTGGAACGCTCGCCCACGATCATGCCCTCATAGCACTCGGTACCGGGCTCGACGAACAGCTGGCCACGCTCCTGCAGCGTGCCGAGCGCGTAGGCCACCGCCTTCTCGGTCGTCATGGAGATCATGGCGCCGTTGTTGCGGTTGCCGATCTCACCGGCATAGGGACCATACTCAAGGAAGGTGTGGTAGAACACGCCCTCGCCGTGGCTCACGTTCATGATGCGGTTCTTCAGGCCCATGATGCCGCGCGTGGGAATGCGGAACTCGATATGCGTCACGGTGCTGCCCGTCTGCATGTTGGTCATGGTGCCACCGGCATTGCCGAACACCTCGATGACCTTGCCCGCGTACTCGTCGGGGCACTCGACAACGGCCTGCTCGATCGGCTCCATGCGGTTGCCGCCCTCATCCTTCTTGATCAGGACGCGCGGACGGCCGACCTGGAACTCAAAGCCCTCGCGACGCATGGTCTCCATGAGCACAGACAGATGCAGGATGCCGCGACCGGAAACCTCCACGCCGCTCTTGTCGGGCAGCTCCTCGATACGCATGGTCACGTTGTTCTCGCGCTCGTTGAACAGGCGCTCCTTGAGCTGACGGGCACCGACGATATCGCCGTCGCGACCCACGAGCGGGGAGGTCGACGCCTCGAACACGATGGACAGCGTGGGCGGATCGATCTCGATCGGGTCGAGCTCCACGGGGTTCGCGGGGTCGGTGTACACGTCGCCGATGTCGGTGGAGTCAACGCCGACCACGGCCGCGATGTCGCCCGCGCCGACCTCGGTGCACTCGGTGCGACCGAGGTAGTCGAACGTGAACAGCTGCTTCACGGTCGCCATGGCGCGCTCGCCGTCGTTTTTGACCACGAGGATCTGATCGCCGGCATGAATGGTGCCGGAGTACACGCGACCGATACCGATGCGACCCACGTAGCTGGAGTGGTCGACCGTCACGCACTGCATGGCCAGAGGGCCGTCGACGTCGACGTCGGGCGCCGGCATGTCGTCCAGGATCATGTCGAGCAGCGGGTACATGTCCATGTTGCCGTCTTCGGGATCAAGGCGGGCGAAGCCGTTCATAGCGCTCGCATACACCACGTGCTCCATGGCGAACTCGAGCTGCTCGTCGGAAGCGCCCAGATCCGCCATGAGGTCGAGGCAGTCGTTGTACGCCTTCTCGGGGTTGGCGCCGTCGCGGTCGATCTTGTTGATGACGATCATCACGCGCAGGCCGCAGTCGATGGCGTGGCGCAGGACAAAACGGGTCTGGGGCATGGGGCCCTCGAAGGCGTCGACCAGAAGCAGGGCGCCGTCGGCCATGCGCAGCACGCGCTCGACCTCGCCGCCGAAGTCGGCGTGACCGGGCGTATCGATGACGTTGATCTTCACGCCCTTGTACTCGATGGAGATGTTCTTGGCAAGAATGGTGATGCCACGCTCGCGCTCCTGGTCGTTGGAGTCGAGCACGCGATCCTCGACCTGCTGGTTGGCACGGAACGCATCCGTGGCGCGCAGCAGCTTGTCGACCAATGTCGTCTTGCCGTGGTCGACGTGTGCGATGATGGCGATATCCCTCAGGTTATCAACGCGCATATGTCCCTCTTCCTCACTGCAGCACGCATGCCCAATCGGTGGGCGTGCGATATTCTCGGTAATCGGTTTGAAAAAACGTATATATAGTAGCGGACCTTAGAAGAGCGCGGGCTCTTCACCTGCAGGTTCAGGGTCGCTCCACATAAAGTTGTCTTTGGCGCCAACGCCGTCGTAGAGCACGTAGGCCGAAAAACCCGTCGCAAGCCCCCGCTCGTAGAAGCTCACGAGCACCGCGTTCTCATAGGCCCCGTCGATCTCGACGCATCCGGTGCACGCGATCGCATAGCGCTCGAGCTTGCCCACGCCGTCGCTGGACACGCCGTGCGCCGCATGCTCGGTCACAAACGCCTGCGCGGCGCTCAGGCAGGCCTCCTCACCGTCATCGGTGAAGACGACCTCGTATCGGTTGCACGCCTTGTCCTCAACGCACACGACGACTCCCGGATCATCGCCCTCGGCAAGCGCGTCGAGAAACATGCCGATCACATCGCAGGTCATCTCGTCGAGCTCGGGTGAGACGGTGCTGGTCGTCTGGTTGTTCTGGGGCATCGCACGCATCCTCTCGCGCAGGCAATCGTATGGTCTAACCGTTTATTCTACCGCGTATCCCGGTCATGCTGCACAGGGCGGCAATCAAACCCGCAGGTTACAGATTCGCCGCATCTTCAGCGATCTTGCGAGCGGCGTCACGCGTCTGGAGCAGCTCGCGCGAACGCTTCTGCAGCGCATCGACCTGGCTGGACAGTATGACGGCATCGATGACGCCCCACACGGCAACCATCGAGGCGATGGAGCCGATCGTCGCCCCGAAGCCGCCGGCAAAACGCATCCGCAGGCAGACGAACGCGACCACCGCGGCAACGCCGGCCATGACGAGCATCGAGCGGCGCCGCTCGCGCATGGTACGCAGCTGCGCCACCACCGAGAGCCGCGCGGTCTCCGCGGCGTTCGCGCGGGCTGTTGCCTCGAACGCGATCGATGCGGGAGATGAGGCCTGAGCGGCAGACGGGCGGCGCGCCGAGGACCGCGCGCCCTTGAGCAGCACGTCGCGTGCCTCGTTGATGGCGCGCATCTGCTGCTCAGCGCGTTCGCGAAGACGCTTGTTGTCGCCGTACTTGTCCGGATGGAGCATCTGTGCGAGCTCGCGATAGGCGGCCGCGATCTCCTCGCGGCCGGCACCCGTCGACAACCCGAGCACGCTCAGTGCCTCGTCGCGCGTCATGCGTCCTCCTCGAATACCTATGAAAAGACCCCGTCGCCGGGGTCTTTTACATACATATGGTGGGCCGTTAGGGGTTCGAACCCTAGACCTTGGGATTAAAAGTCCCCTGCTCTGCCAGCTGAGCTAACGGCCCGCGAATGGCATTGTACCACGTCGGCCGCACATTGCCGCCCACGTTGGCACGCGAGGCAAACTACTCCCAGCTCCACTGGCCGTTCACGAACACGGGAATCTCCGTGCCGTCGGCGCAGATGCCCATGATATCGAGGTCGTCGGTGCCGATCATGAAGTCCACGTGGGTGCTCGACGTGTTGACCCCGCGCTCGCGCAGCTGATCGGTCGTCATGCCGTACCCGCCCTCGTAGCACTCGGCAAACCCGATACCGAGCGCCAGATGGCAGCTCGCGTTCTCGTCGTACAGCGTGTCGAAGAACAGCATCTCGCTCTCGCGGATGGGCGTGTTCTTGGAGATGAGCGCGACCTCGCCAAGACGACGAGCGCCCTCGTCGGTTGCAAGGATGCTCGTGAGCGCGTCCTTGCCGATCACCGCGTCGTAGTCGACCACGCGGCCGCCCTCGAAGCGCAGCCAGAAGCGATCGATCTTGTTGCCGTGGTGGATGAGCGGGAGCGCGGAGTACACGATTCCTTCCGCCTTCTCGCAGTCCGGCGAGGTGAACACCTCCTCGGTCGGGATGTTCGGGAAGAACGGGTGGCCGTCCGGCGTCTCGCCGCAGCCTCCCGCCCACAGATGGCGGTCGGTCAGGCCGACCGTCAGGTCCGTGCCGTTATCCGCTGTGTAGTGCAGGGCGACAAAGCGCTTCTCGTTCAGGAAGCGCAGGTTCTTCTCGAACGTCGCGTTGTGCAGCTCCCAATCGCTTTCGGGATCCGCGCCGTCAGCACGCGCGACGGACAGGATCGCGCACCACAGGCGATAGATGGCGACGTCGTCCGGCACGCCGGGAAACACATGCTTCGCCCATGCCGCGACGGGAGCGCCCGCAATACACCAGGGGTTGATGTTGAAATCGAGGCCGCGGCGGAAAGAGCGGCACTGGGTGTTGCGGGCCTTGGAGGCTGCGGCGGGCTTTGCGGGATCGATGCCCTTGAGCGCCTCGGGGTCGGCGCCCTCGACAAAGATGAAGCAGGCTCCCGCCTCCGCGAGCGAATCGAGCTGGATGCGCTGCCACTCGGGCGTCTGCTCGAAATACGCGGTCTCGACGTTCTCATAGGTCATGCGCGTCACCGCGTCGTCGTTCCAGATGACCGTCACGTGGCCGGCTCCAGCCGCGTAGCCGTGCTTGACAAGCAGGCGCACGAACTCGCAGGTCTCCACCGGCGCCTGGACCACCATCTCCTGACCGGGCTTCACGTTCACGCCCGTGCGCACAATCAGGTTCGCGTAGCGATCGATCTGCGGCGCGAGCGCCTTGATGCCGGCACGGGCCTCTTCGGCGGTCAGCTCGGCTCTATCCATGGTTCCTCCTATCAATCACGCGCACGCGCGGGCCCAAAAAAGGGGCACGTCGCGCTCAGGCGACGCACCCCATATTCCATCCATGTTGCCGACAGGATGCCGGCCCTTGTGCACGTCGCCTCCGGCGCAGCTACTTCTTTTTCTTGGCCTCGCGCTTGGCGCGATCGGCGGCAGTGGCCTCTTCGATCAGCGCGATCTGTTTGGCCTCGGACATGCCCTCGGCACGACGGCGGGCGTCGTTGCGCAGCGGGCGGATGCGCACGATATCGTAGATGAACGCCGCGATGATGCAGACGTACGCGATGACCAGGCCCACGATCTGGACGGGCTGGGCGATATCGGCAGCACCGGTATCGATGCCCAGCAGCACGAGCCACACGGCCAGCGTGGCAACCAGACCCACGGCAAGCAACACCCAGAACACCCTGCGCCGGCTCTTGTAGTCGGGCTCGCCTTTGAGAAGCTCGTTCGAGACCGCGTAGATGCGATCCTCCTGAAGGCGCTGCTCGCGCCTGCGGGCGCGCTTCTCCTCGCGGGAGAGGCCCGCCAGGGACTCGCCGCGCTCGGCCTGCTTGCGCTTCTCCTTGGCGGAAGCCGGGACGACGCGCACAGACGAAGCGGCCGCGCGCGCCGGCTTGGCGGAACCTGCCGACTTGCGCGTGAATCCGGTCATGTCGCCGGACTGCTGCGCCTGGCTACGCTTGTTCATGGGGTTGCGGGTACTCACTTACTTGTTCTCCTTCATGGACCTGAACGCGGTGCCCGTGATGATCTCATAGGCCTCGCGGTATTTGGCCGAGGTCTCCTCGATGACGTTGGCGGGCAGCTGCGGCGCGTCACCGGTCATGTCCCAGTTGGCGAGCAGCCAGTTGCGCAGGTACTGCTTGTCGTAGCTGGACTGGACCTTGCCCTCTTCGTACTCGGCGGCCGGCCAGAAGCGGCTGGAGTCCGGAGTCAGGCACTCGTCGATCAGCGCCACCTTGCCATCGATCAGGCCGAACTCGAACTTCGTGTCGGCGATGATGATGCCGCGCGTCGCCGCGTAATCGGCGGCTGCGGAGTAGATCTTGATGGACAGGTCGCGAAGCTGGCTGGCGATGTCCTCGCCCACGATGTCGCAGCAGCGCTCGTAGGAGATGTTCTCGTCATGGTCGCCGATATCGGCCTTGGTGGAAGGCGTGAACAGCGGCTCGGGGAGCTTGGAGGCCTCGGTCAGGCCGGCGGGCAGCTTGATACCGCACACGGTGCCGTCCTGGTCATAGGTCTTCTTGCCGCTGCCGGTCAGATAGCCGCGGACGATGCACTCGATCTTGATGGGCTCTGCCTTCTTGACGAGCATGGCGCGGCCGGCCAGGTAGTCGCTGTAGTCGGCGAACTCCGCCGGGAAGTCCTTCACGTCGATCGAGACCACGTGGTTGGGGACGATGTCGGCGAACTTATCGAACCAGAACGCGGAGATGCGGTTCAGCACCTCGCCCTTATACGGAATCTCGTTCGGCAGAATATAGTCGAACGCCGAGATGCGGTCGGATGCAACCATGAGCAGGTTGTCGCCGGCATCGTAGATATCGCGAACCTTGCCCTGGGAATCCGGACGACGCTCCATCGAAGTCACGCTGGTCAACTCCTTAACCTAGATATACGTTCTCCCACACCGGAGGTGCCGATGTGCAACTGGCCTGCTCGGAGCGGCAGAAACTCGCCCGCACGGGGCGGGCGCGAGTATCTCCTTGACCGGCAGGAGCACAGTCTAGTGTTTCATTGTACTTGAAGGCGCTTCGGGTGCATGCTCACGCGGAAGATGAATCGTAAAAGTCGTACCCTTTCCAAGTTCCGACTCCACGGAGATGAACCCGTGATGGCGCTCGACGATCTGCTTGGTCACCGCAAGGCCGACACCCAGTCCGCCCGCCTCGCGCGCACGGCTCGCATCGGCGCGCCAGAACCTTCCGAAGATGCGCGACAGATCCTCCTTGGCGATGCCGATACCCGTGTCGGCAACCGAGATGAGCACGTCCTTTCGGTCGAGCATGACCGACGCGACCACCCAGCCGCCCTCCGGCGTGTAGCGCATGGCGTTGGAGAGCAGGTTGATGATGGCCTGCGTGATCATGTCGGGATCGATCTCGATGGTGGCGCCGCGGCCACCCGTCTCATCGGCAAAGCGAAGGCGCAGGTCGCGCTGGACGAACAGCTGCTCTTGGGAATTCACGATGTTGCGCGCGAGCGCGACGACGTCCACCGGCTCGAGGTTGAGCGGGGCCGTGCGGTTTTCCATACGGGAGAGGTCGAGCATCTGCTGCACGAGGCGCGCCAGGCGGCGCGTCTCCGATGCGACGGTCTCAAGATGCTCGGAATCGGTGGGATAGACGCCGTCTTGCATGGCCTCGACGGTGGCGAGCATGGCCATCAGCGGCGTGCGCAGCTCATGAGCCACGTCCGACGTCAGACGGCGCTCGTGCTTCAGGTCCTTCTCGAGCGAGGTGGCCATCTCGTCGAACGTCTCGCCCAGCTGGTCGATCTCGTCGTCTCCGCGCATGGCCGTGCGCGCGGACAGGTCGCCGTCGCGGATCTGCTTGGCCGTGCCCGTGATGCGACGAATGGGCTTCACGAGGCTGCGCGACACCAGAAGACCGACGAGCAGCGCGATCACCACGGCCACGAACGCGGCGATGACCATGGCGTTGAACGTGCGATCGCGAAACGCCGCATCGGCCTTGGTGAGCAGCACGTCGCTGCCCATGACCCACAGGCGCACCGAGCCGACGTTCTCGCCGTCGCTCGTGACGATCTGCTCGGTCACCGCTCCCTCGGCATCGGTCGGCGCCGTGGATACCAGGCTGTGCGCCTGCGCGGGCCAGCTCTCGTCATCGCTCTCCTCGCCGGAGGACCCTTCTTCCCTGAGGCGCTTGAGCTCGGCGGCGACCGGGGCGGCTGGCCACGTGTCATCGTACAAGATGGTGCCGTCGGCATACATCACCTGCAGGCCGATGTCATCCGATGTCATGGTGGAGTCGCTCAGCGAAGCCAGGTCGGAGAGGCTCCACGAGCCCTTGGTCTCATAGATGCTCGCAAGCTTCTGACTCGTGAGCTGCGCGATCTCGGTCACGTTGGCGCGCGTGTACTCGGAAAACACGCCGCCCCACACCACCGAGACCACGCAGACCAGGATCAACACAGTCATGAGCGAGGTCAATGCGAACGAGAGCGCCATGCGCGTGCCGTAGCTCATATGCGTGCGGGAATCGGAACGAGGCGTGTTCCAGCTCGCGCGGGAACTCGCCTCGGTGTCCTGTTTGTTCTTTTGTTCGGTAACCAAGCGTGCCGGAAGCATTACTTGCTGGCGTCCTCATCTTTCTTGGGTTGCTGCGGGGCCTCAAAACGATAGCCGACACCGTGCACGGTGAACAGCCACTTGGGTTTCTTGGGATCGTCGCCCAGCTTGGCGCGCAGGTTCTTCACATGGCTGTCGATCGTGCGCTCGTAGCCCTCGAAGTCGTAGCCCAGAACCTTCTCGACCAGCTCCATGCGGTTGTACACGCGGCCCGGATGGCGGGCGAGCGTAGTGAGCAGCTTGAACTCGGAAGCCGTGAGGTCGACCTCGCGGCCCTCAACCAAAATCTTATGGCCGGAGATGTCGATGACCAGATCGCCGAAGTCGAGCACCTCGACCTGGGGCTCATCGGCCAGATGCGTGCGGCGGAACAGCGCGCGCACGCGGGCCACGAGCTCGCGCGGCGAGAACGGCTTGATGAGGTAGTCGTCGGCGCCGAGCTCCAGGCCGATGATGCGGTCCTCGACCTCGCCCTTCGCGGTCAGCATGATGATGGGCACGTCGGAGGTGTCGCGGATGGCACGGCACACGCGCTCGCCGGAGAGCTTGGGGAGCATGAGGTCGAGCACGATCAGATCGAACTGATGCTTCTCGAACTCCTCGACGGCAGACTGGCCGTCACCCACGCCGACAACCCAATACCCCTCGCGCTCGAGATAAGCGGCCACAGCATCACGAATTGCCTTCTCGTCTTCGACTAGCAGAATCTTTCTTGCATCCGAAGCCATTTCAGGCCCCTTTCTTCTCGCGTCCGGGACGTATTCGTTCATTCTAACGCACATTGTGCTCATTGCTGATTATGTGCACGCCAACATGCCCGTCAAATGACGAGCGCCGGCGGTTGCAGTACATTATTCCCACTGAGCCGTATTTCTACCAGGAGACATCATGGCCTACCAAATTCGCACCGCAACCCCAGCGGACGCCGAGCGCCTGCTCTCGATCTACGCACCGTTTGTGACCGATACCGTCGTGTCCTTTGAGTTCGAAGTTCCGAGCCTCGATGAGTTCCGACGCCGCATCGAGGCAACCGGCAAAGACTTCGCCTACCTCGTCGCCGAGGACGCCGAATCCGGCGACATCGCGGGATACGCCTACTACTCTACGTTGAGGAGCCGCCCGGCATATCAGTGGGCAGCCGAGACATCCATCTACCTCAATCCGGCCCATCAGGGCCGCGGGCTGGGGTCCACCCTGCTCCACAAGCTCGAGGAGCTCATGGCCGCGCAGGGCATAGCGCTCGCCGTCGCCTGCATCACATCCGAAAACACGGTGTCGATCGCGTTTCACGAACGCCTGGACTACCGCATCTGCGGCACATTCGACAACTGCGCGTTCAAGCTCGGGCGCTGGCTTTCGGTCACGTGGATGGAAAAGCAGCTTCTCCCCTGCGACGCGGCGCCCCAGCCACGAGGCCCGCTCTCACCGAAAACCATCGCCTCGATCCTCGCATAGCGTCCGGTCACCCGGATGGGTCCTTTGGGGACAGGTGCGTTTTTGTCGACGGCATGCCGTCGACAAAAACGCACCTGTCCCCAAAGGACCCATCCGGGCCGCGCTACAGCTGGAATACGCGGGCCACGACGCTTTCGGGAATGCCCTGCGTATCCTTCGTGGTGGCATAGGTCACAAACAGGTCGCACGTCCCCTCGCTCGCAGGATAGTCCCCGTAGTCGAGCGAACGGTCCGGACAGGCCAAGACCGCGTAGGTCTGCGCGTCCGTGTCGATCATGCAGTGCGACGCGCGCGTCTTGATGAGATAGCGCGTGCCCTTGCCCGCCGGACATGCGGCCGGCTCGCGCGCGACATAGACGTAAGGGCCTCCCTCACGGCCGATGAACGTGCCCATGTTGCCGAGGATGCCGCTGCCCGAATAGCTCGCCTCGATGGCGAAGGCGAACGAATTCCCCATGTAGACCGCCTCGAAGGGGCGGACGCCCGCCGGCAGGACCAGCTGATCGATCTGACGGAAATTGGAATCGCTCAGGTCGACTGCCGTCATGCCGTAGTACGTTCCCTCGTCGGCGCGCACGCGCGGCGAGATCGTGAGCACGTTGTCGCAGACGCGCGGATGCGTGGCGAAGCGGCCGGGGGACTCCCAGACCTCCTCGCTATCGGAATCGCCAACCGACCAACGGTAGCAGTGGCTCGCCTCAGTGGTCTTCGAACCGTTGGTGCTGGGCATCTTCTGCCAATAGACCGTCGAGCCCACCGCCGTGAACATGGAGGGTTCCCAATCGGAATCGCCCTGGTCGAGCTGCTCGGGATCTCCGGTCAGCTGCCCGTCGGCAAATCCCGCCGCCAGCAGCACCCAGGTCAACGACGAGTAGTCGACCTCGAGCCATGCGAACACGCCCGATCCGCAGCGAACGTCGTGGAAGTTGTAGCGGCGGCCGCGCGTGGCGGAGCTCACCAGCGTGACCAGGTTTCCCGATGTCAGCGACAGCACGCCGACGGTGTTGGGAGAGGCTGCCGACTCAGGTGCCATCATCGCCGCCGACCAGACGCCGTCGCTATGGAACAGCAGCGTTCCGAGCGGCAGCTGCCACGTGGCGATGTTGTTGAACTCGCCCGAGATGTCCGAGTATTCGTCGAGCGCGTCGATGACCTGCGACTCGTCGTCGACGATCTGGGGCTCGCCGCTCTCGTCGGTATTGTCGTTACCCGAGCAGCCGCCCATGGACACGGCTGCGGCGGTGGCCGCAGTAGCAGCGGCGCCGCCTATGAGAAAGCGGCGCCTCGTGATTCCGTTCTTGCCGAACAGCTTCATGCACGAGCCTTTTCGGCCGCCTCCGTCAGGGCATGCGTGAGCTGGTCGGCACACGACGTGGGGCGAGGGCCGCACGTGTTGCCCTTCAGGATGTCGACGATCCTTGCGACCGGCTGGCCTGCCACCAGCTTGGAGATCGCCTTGAGGTTGCCGTTGCAGCCGCCCTCGAACGACACGTGGTCGATGGTCGAACCGTCGTCGGTCAGGCTGACATGGATGGCACGGGAGCAGACGCCGTGCGGAGTGTAATCGTAGTTGATCATAGGTTATATCCCCTCTTCGTTCGTCTGCGCACCATTATATGGGCACGTCTCGAAGCGAAACCGGGAAAAGCGCCCGCAGCGCCATTTTCCCAGCCCCTGCACAGAAAAGGGACGGACCGTGCGGCCCGTCCCTCAAAACATGCGTGTCGCTGCAGGCGGCTACTCGCCGCGCTCCTGCTGAACCAGCATCGGGGTGGTCCAGCCATCCGGCACGCCGCCCGTCTTGCCATCGCCCAGCTCCATGACGACCCAGCCGTCAGGCACGCCGCCTTCGCCTTCCCACGCACCGACCTGGTGGCAGCTCGCGCACGTGAAGACGCTCTGGTCGTGCATCAGGTGGCAGGAGTTGCACTGCTGCACGCCATGGTAGGTGCTGTGCGGGTCGAACGGGTAATCGGCCGTGGAGGACTCGGTCGCGCCCGGCATCACGCCGCCGCCCGTGTGGCAGCCGCTCTGCAGGCAGAAGTCATTCGAGAAGACGACCTTCTCGAACGGCTCGCTGTAGCTGCCGGCAAGCTGCGCCTGAGTCTGGTGCATGGACTGGGACAGCGTCTGCTCGTGGCAGCCCAGGCACTGGTTGTTCACGGCGGAAGCATGCTGGTAGGCAAGGCTCGTCGAGTCGTTCACGAACGAGTCGTAGTACTTGCCCATCGTACTGTGGCAGATGGTGTCGCAGAACTGCGGGGTCGCGCGCCACGCCCAACCGGCAACGCCCAGCACGGTCACGACGACGACCGCGGCGATGACGATGGGAAGGCGCTTGCCCTTCCAGCTCTTCTTTTTCTTGGGAGCCTGCTCGGGGGTCTCGGTCCCCGCGGTCTCCTTGATCTCGTCAGCCATTTCTATCTCCTCTCGGGACCGAGCCCTACGCGTTCAGCGCCGGGTTGTCGCCGCAGTACTTCTCGAGCACATGGTCGTACGTGCGCGTGCGCTCGTCATAAGCGGCGCCGCCCTCGGTAAGCAGTCCGAGCTCCTCGAGCTCAGCCTCCTGATCGGTGAGGCCCAGATCCTCCAGGCACTCCTTCGTGGGGCAGCCGAGCTTCTCGTCCCAGCCGAAACGCTTGTAGAGCATGGTGAGGGCGCTATCCCAGTCCTCGCGCTCCATCTTATCGGTACCGGCGGTGAACGGCTCGATGTCCGGATCCTTGGTGAACGGCCAGTCGGTCATGACATCGTGGACGCCGCGGAAGTCGTTGCAGCCCATGTTGCCGTCCTTGTCGAGCATGCCGCGGGCGGTGTTGCAGCGCTGGAGCGTCATGACGCGCTCGCCGGCCTTGTACAGGTCGTCGATGGTGACCTCCTGACCGGTGACCGCGGTGTAGAACTGCGCCTCGAGATCGAGGTCGCCGCGGTAGCTGCGGTCCTTGTCGGGGGCCATGGCCATCGGCCACACCCAGTTGCACAGGGTCAGGCAGTCATGCAGGACGTCGGTGACGATGCTCCACCAGGCGAACTCGGCCTTGGCCTCGTTCATCGGGGTGTAGTTCTTGTCGGCGTCGACCGCGCCCTCGCCCCACATCTCGGCGCCCATCTCCTTCTTGAGGTCGATGGGCAGGCCGCAACCCTGGAAGTTGACGGCGGAGTGGATCATGTCGTCGCGGTTGAAGACCATGTTGTACAGGCCGCCGACCTGGCCGAAGCACTCGATGGCGTGATGCACGGGCCAGCCGCGATAGTTGATCAGGCAGGAGCGGGAATCGTCATACCACTTGGCATCGTTCCACTTCTCCGTCCACACGAGCGGGCCGTGGCCCAGCCAGGCGATCGGCTTGTTCTCGGTGTCGTTGGAAGCGATGTCGGACAGGATCTTGATGAACGGCGTCGGGTCGCCCGCCATGATCTTGTCAAAGCCGTACTCGGCGAACTGGTCGCCCAGCTCGCGCTCGAGGATGCCGTCCACGTAGGTGTGGGCCAGGTCGCGATAGAGCTGCGCGTAGTTGCACCACAGGCCCAGATCGTCGACGACAGCCTGGATGAGCAGGTTGTAGAGCACGGACTGCTCGGTGAGCGCGCCGTCCTCCGTGGTGGTGCCGGGCACCTTCATCATGCTCTGCATATAGGAGGAGAACGGGAAGTTCGGCACGCAGGTGTTACCCATGGACTCGTAGCCGGTCTTCTCGAGGATCTGCGGATGCTTCACCTGGGAATAGCAGCGCACGGGGCAGCCGTGACAGCCGGCCATCTTGACGGTGTACTTCTCGGCCTCGGGACCCAGGTCCTTGGTCGACTTCATGCAGCGGTAGCCCATGGTGTTGGGCTCGTGCGGCTTGGGCTCGCCGGTCTCGATGGCGCCGCCCTCGGCGGCAGCCCAGTACAGGCCCTTCTTGGCCGTCCAACGGGACCCCTTGTCGTAGTACTCGGCCCACGATTGCTGGGTGGAGGGCACGACGTGGTTGTTGTTGGAGCCGATGACCTGGTCGATCATGTAGTCGGACAGGTCGGCGACCATCTGCGGGTCGGCGACGTTGACGCCCTTCGTGCCGCGCACGACGACCGCCTTGACGTTCTTGGCGCCGAGCACCGCGCCGAGGCCCGCGCCCGCGGAATGGCTGCGGGTGTTGAGCACGCAGGCGTAGGGAAGCAGGTTCTCGCCCGCAGGGCCGATGGCGGCCACGCACACGTCGACGCCGTGCTTCTTGCACAGCGCCTCGTTGGTCTCGCGGGTTCCCTTTCCCCACAGCGCGGAGGCGTCCTCGATCGAGATGTCGTCATCGTCGATCAGGATGTAGACGGGCTTGTCGGCCTTGCCCTCGATGATCAGGCCGTCGTGGCCTGAATACTTGAGCTTGGCGCCCAGCTGGCCGCCGCAGTGGCTGTCGACGACCAGGTGGTCGGTCGTGAAGGTGGACAGCGTGGCCCAGGTGGAGCGACCGCCCAGCGGCACGCCCGCGCCGGTCAGCGGACCGACGGCGAGGACGACCTTGTTCTCCTCGTCCATCCAGTCGACGCCTGCGGGCACCTCGTCATACATGATCTTGTTGGCGAAGCCCATACCGCCGATGTAGTCCTTCTGCATCGCCTCATCGGACTCTTCGGTGATCTCGCCAGTCGAAAGGTTGACACGGGCGATCCAGCCCATCCAACCGTAAGAGACGTTATCAGCCATTACGTTTCTCCTCTACTTACGCGATCTTGCCGCCGGCAATGAAGTCCTGCTCCTCGCTGACGAGCGGAAGCGGGTTCTCCTGGCGGGTCGGACCGGACGAATGGTTGACGTCTTCCCACTCAACCAGTTGAAGGGCTCCGTTGGGGCACTGCTCGGCGCAGCGGCCGCACGCGATGCACTTGGCGGACTTGTTGGTCTCGGTGTTGATGACGGGCATGTGCCACGGGCAGGCCGCCACGCACGCGCCGCAGCCGACGCACTTGTCGGTGTCGACCTCGCGCACGCCGTTGTCGTTGGTGATGATGGCACCGTGCGGGCACGCAGTCTGGCACAGCGCGGTGGTGCACATGTGGCAGGTGCGGATATTCCACTCCATGGAGTAGTAGATGCCGTCACCGCTGCCGAGCTCGCTGCCGTACTGGAACCCGTCGTTCACGTGGATACGGGCGGCGGCCGGCTGCGACTTGCCGTCGTTGAGCAGCGTACAGCTCATCTCGCAACGCTGGCAACCGGTGCACTTGGCGCGGTTGATCTTGAGTACATGGGACGGGGTCGCGTAATAGTCGACCTTTCCCTTCGAGCTCGTCGGGGCGGCTGCAGCGGTATCGGGCAGAAGCCCGAGTGCCGCCATGGCCGCGACGAACGCTCCCGACACCTTCACGAACCCGCGACGGGTGAAGAAGGAGTCGAGATGGTCCGCGCCGGAGCCCACATGCTCCAATGCGGTGTTCCCTTTCATAGTCCCCCCTTTACGACCACAGGCCGAACGCGTAGGACGATCGACCCACTATTGAAACGTGTGCGGCGAAACACACCTTTCTCTTCGATGATATTGTGCCGTCAAGGCCTCACATTCCATACCCTGCTTGCGGGTAATTTGGTCAACTTGTCACCTCATGGTCCCCGTACCTGTCACCTGTTACAGGGTATAGGAGCGTCATCTCGGCATATTCGCACGTCAATAGGGTGTGCGGAACGGGCTGTCAACGTTTTGCTCATGGGCGAGCTGCTGCGTCGTGAACCCTTCGTACCATCCAAAAACAGACGCGGCGGGGCGTGGCGGCAGTATGCGGAACGCTTCGGCAAACAACTGCACCACACCGCGCCAGAAGGGATGGATGGCGCGATCGTCTGCACCATCCACCCCCGTGGCACCAAACTCACCGGCTGGCGACGCTCCTATTCGATCTCGCCGCACGCTCTCATGTAGGCATCGACGCGAAGGTCGCGCAGCGAGCAGTTCTCGGTCATCAGGCAGTCGACCGACATGCTCTGACACGCGAACAATCGGTCCAGCTCCTCGGTCGATGAGCCCTTGACGCGCAGGTAGTAGTCGCCGATGACGGCCTTGACAGCGCAGGTCGCCAAGATCAACGTGTACAGCTTGGAGCTCGGCACGCCTCCGAGGCGCTCCCGAATCTCGTCCTTGGTGATACCGAGCGCCTCGGAAAACGTCTTGCCCGGAAGCATCTCCGCCAAAGCGGCGGCGCATCCGATGGCGGCAAGGCATCCGTGGCTCCTGAAACCGACTGCACCAAATGACTCAGTCTCAGGATCGATCACGGCAAACAGCTGCATCTGCACCGTGCCGCGCTTCTCCTTGCCCACGCTGCAGAAGGCGTTCGCCTCGTCGGGAATGCCTCCGTTCGGCGTATCGGCGATCAAGTCGAGCAGCTTGTCCGAATACTCGGTGATCGGCGCATCGTTTTCGATCTGATACATATCTGGAGTACGCAGAAACGGCGTATCCTCCGTCAATCTCATCTTTGCCATGAACCTTCCCCCTCATCTCCAGCATGGCGGTCCTGCATACAGCTGCAGGACGCTATGGATTCATGCCGCGCTCCACACCGTACCATTCCGCCAGGGCCTTGCCCTGCGCGTCGGACAGGTACAGGTTGGAATAAAAGTACGCCTCTCCCCTGCTCGTGCGCGTCATGCAGATATCTGCGAACGCCCCGGACGACTTCACCTGCTCGTACACGTCGAGCGTCTTGGATACGGGCCATAGATACGGTACGTTCATGAAGATGTCCGCGGCGACCGGACGTGGGTAGACCCTCGACTCCGACCGAACCACGTCCACAAAGGTGGCGATATCGCTATCTTCCGCCGTCTGATAGAGCGCATGCGCGTAGCTATGCGACATGAGCGCCTTGGAATACAGGTAGATTCCCTTTTTACCATAGATGAGCACGATGTCCGACACGTCGAGGTCGGGCAGCTCCTCTTCATCCGTTATCTGCCGATCGCCCAGCTGCACCTTCAGCGGTCGAGGAGCTGTGAGCTTGCCGATCGCCGGGGCGTCATCGGCATGGTCGTGCTGCTCGATATACAGCAGCATCTGCTCCTCAAACGCGCGGGCGTCCATGCCCTTCGGCTGGAACGCCATCTTCTTCCAACGGGACGAACGCGTGAGCTTCCCCTCGTACGACCGTTGGCGAATGTCGGCGAGGGCGTCGTCCATCGCGCATATCATCTCGTTGCGGGCGCGGCGCCTCTCTCGCTCCTCAACGGACAGCTCGCCATCATCTTGCCCCGCCTGCTGAAGGCATTCCTCGCAAGCAACACGCGACATGTCAGACGAACGCATCGAAATGGCCGCATCGGGCTTCTGCTCCACATTCTCCCCCTACAAATTGATATGACCAATCTGCATGCCAAGTGTAGTACAAGGTATACTCTAATATCGCTAAAACAGATGGTCTGAATGGCTCGGGCCATGCGATAAGGGGAGTGTGACGCGTGGCGCAACAGGATACCGGCCAGGCAATGCCCCCGCTTTCGCTTGAAACCTATCGGGTATTGATTCCACCCATCTTGGGCCTCACCCTCGCCTCGACCACCACCGATATCGTGGTCCAGCAGGCGCATCGAACCACCGGAGTCTCAACCTTCAACGGCACGGCGATGATCATCGCCGCCCTTATCGCGGGCATGCTGTTCCTCTCGACCCTGGCGGTCAAACGCTTCACCAAGCGGTTCATCTCCCGCTTCATCTTCGTGAGCATCGTCGTCTCAGGACTCTGCTGCCTGGCGCTCGCCGTGCTCCATGCCTACGGCGTGCAGCTCTCCCTTACCGGCGCCGTTGCGCTGCAGGCGGGCGTTGCCGCAGGCGCCACGTTCATCAAGTTCTACTGGCTCCGCAAGCTTCGCGGGACATCCGCCCAGGCAGCCGTCATCGTCGTGTTCTGCGCGCTCGCCATCTCAGAGTTCATCACCTTCTCGTTGAGCTTCTCCGGCGAGCTCATGTGGTATATCGCGGGAACCATCCTCACGTTTGCCCAGTTCAGCGTCGTACGCATCTCCCGCGAGCTTGGAGCGGCGGGAGATCCTTTCCCCGCCGTTTCGGAATCGTATTTCGGCACGAACGAGGACCGCTTCTCCAACCGTAGCTTTTTGGCCGTGGCGACACTGGGCATCTGGTTCATCTCGGTCCCCATGGGCATGGGCCTCGGTTTCTCATCGGGCGAAGCCATCTACATGAGCACCGTGCCCCGCTTCATGGTGCTGCTCTTCGTCATCATCGTGTCGGCCCTGTGGATTCGCAACGGCTTCGCGTCGCGCATGCGCGCCATCACTACGAGCATCTGGGTCGCCATGGAGGTCCTGCTTGCCCTGGGCGCCGTGTTCCTCTCCATCTGGCCCAACACCATCTCGGTCGGCGCCTCGTTCATCATGGGCTCCTCGCTCGTGCTGCAGACCTTCGTCTGGTATCTCACCATCGCCTTCATCAGCTTCGGCTGGCGGGATCCGTTCTATTACTGCACGCTGTCGTGGGTGTCCATGACGCTGCTGTTCGTCGCCGGCATGCGCCTCGACGGCCTTATCACGCAGCTGTTCCCCAACAACACGCCGGTGCTCATCTCCATCATGAGCCTCTTCGTGCTCATCGGCGCCCAGGTGGTCTTCACCAAGCTCCTCTCCTCACCGAGCGAGCGAACGGAACGGCGCCAGACCGCGGGCGAGGCGATCACCGAAGAGGACATCAAGCGCGTGCCGCTGATGGGCGTGCTCGCCATCACTCCGCAGGAGCACCCCGCGATGGTGCAGCAGAAGCCGGATGTGCACATCGCGACCTCGGTTATGGAGATGGGGCAGCGCTTCGGCCTGACCGGCCGCGAGGTCGAGGTTCTCACGCTCTACGCGCTGGGCCACACCCAAGCCCGTGTGAGCGAAGAGCTCAAGCTGTCCACCAACACGGTCCATACGCATATCAAGCGCGTCTACGAGAAGACGGACCTGCATTCGCGCCAAGAGATCTTGGACTACATCGCCGAGTACGGCAGCCCCCGCCCATAGACGGTTTCCGAAAAGCGAAACGGGTCCCATGGCACTGCCGTGGGACCCGTTGCTACAGACGATATCGGCGTCTTGTTAGAACTCGAGCGACTCCAGACGGTCGAACACCACATCGACGCGCGTCAGGAACGAACGCGGATCGAAGATGCGGTCGAGCTCCTCGGAGGTCACCGTGCAGCGGGGATCCGCCTCAAGTTTCTCGCGGAACGTCGATCCCTGCTCGCACTGCTGGACCTCGCGCCACGTCGCCATAGCGTTCTCCTGCACGATAGCGTAGGCCTCCTCGCGCGTGATACCCGTCTCCACGAGGGCCAGCAGCACCTTCGAGGAATAGATCAGGCCGCGCGTCTTGTTCAGGTTCGCCATCATGCGGGCGGGATACAGAATCAGTCCATCGACGATGCGAGTCAGGCACTGGAACATGTGGTCGAGAGCGATGAAGCTATCGGCCTGGGCCACGCGCTCGGCGCTCGAATGCGAGATGTCGCGCTCGTGCCACAGGGCAACGTTATCGAATGCGACCTGCGCATTGGCCTTCACGATGCGGGAGAGGCCGCAGACCTTCTCGACCGTGATGGGGTTGCGCTTGTGGGGCATGGCGGAGCTGCCCTTCTGACCCTTGCGGAACGGCTCCTCGGCCTCGAGGGTATCGGTCTTCTGCAGATTGCGAATCTCGGTCGCAATGCGCTCGCAGGTCGCGGCGGTCGTCGCCAGAACGCCGGCGAGATACGCATGATGATCGCGCGAGATGACCTGCGTCGACAGCGGATCGTGCACGAGACCCAGATGCTCGCAGACATACTCTTCGACAAAGGGCTCGATCGAGGAGTAGGTTCCCACGGCGCCGGAGATCGCGCCGAACGCCACGGCCGCACGGGCCTCCTTCAGGCGATCGTAATCGCGCTTGAGCTCCCAAGCCCAGCTGCCGAACTTCATGCCGAAGGTCATCGGCTCCGCATGGATGCCGTGGGTGCGCCCGACGCACAGCGTGTCGCGCTCCTCGAACGCACGGCGCTTGCAGATCTCGCCGAGCTTCTTGCAGTCTTCGATCAGGATGTCAGTGGCCTGAACGAGCTGGTAGCACAAGGCCGTGTCACCCAGATCGGAGCTCGTCATGCCAAAGTGCACCCAACGGCTCGGCTTGGGCTCTCCCTCGGGAACATCCCTGTCGATATACTCTCCCATGTTGGTGAGAAACGCGATGACATCGTGGTTGGTCACGGCCTCGATGGCGTCGACCTCTTCCTTGTTGAAGGCGGCGTGCTCGCGAATCCAAGCAGCCTCCTCCTTGGTGATCCCGATCTTGCCGAGCTCGGCCTGTGCCTCGCAGGCGAGCACCTCGATCTCCTGCCAGATGGCGTACTTGTTCTCCAGCGAGAAGATATGGCCCATCTCCGGACGGGTATAGCGGTCGATCATGGCGGCTCCTTTTTGAATATTGGCACGCTGTTGGTACCGCTCTATTGTACGCGGTGCGAGCGCTCTTTTCTCTTTGCCCTCGGGGGTGGGCACATTCGACAGATTTGCTCATGTGGAGCTTTTTGGGGACGTGACCGTTTTAGGGACAGTCCCTAAAAATATCAAAAAGGCACCATTGCTGGTGCCTCTGTAAATCCTGGAGCGGGCAACGGGACTCGCGCGCACGCTGGCGCGAGCGCGCAGCTCCGAGGCGCTGCGCGCCTCGGACGCTCGCTGGGAAACGCTCACGCGTTTCCGCAGCCTCGCGACCCCGACGGGTTCGAGTCCCTGCAGCGGCGCTCACACGAAAAAGGCACCATTGCTGGTGCCTCTGCAAATCCTGGAGCGGGCAACGGGACTCGAACCCGCGAGTGTCAGCTTGGGAAGCTGATGCCTTACCACTTGGCGATGCCCGCGTATGTCAGCGTCGCATCAAGCGACGCACGAAGTAGTATACCCTGCCTATTTTTGACGGGCAAGAAGAAGAGGGCCGCATGATTCCAATCCGCACGAAATCGGCTCACGCGACGCGCGGCAACGACAACTCGAGTCAAGAGAGAGGAGACGCTGCGACATAAGGGCTCCATTATAAATCGCTCTTGGGCCGTCTATTCGCCATGCGCTACGCAGACGATACGCATGGTGGCGTATTCCTTGACGATGCGTGCGTAGCGATCTAAGTCGTACCCGATGCGATTGATCTCGGCGATATCGCGTGCATCCTTCTCGCGATCACTCATGATCTTGGATGCTCGTACCGCCTCGAGCGTCGCGCAGCCGATGGTTACGCCGGTGGGCAGGCGACGCAACTCGGTGCGGTCAGCCTCCATAGAGCAAGGAATTACCGCCTCAAGCAAGGCGTCAAAGCCGTCGGTTACCTCAAGCGCAGCATTGCGTTGGTGCAGCTCATCACTCTCAAAGAAATATGGGCAAAAGCTCACGAGCACTCCGTCGATCACGGAATGCACGCCGAAGTCTCCACGCTCCTCATTGCAGGGCAGATTGAGCGAATCGAGCCGAGGGTCATACAGACCCTCGCCGACAAGCCAGGTGCGCACATCGGGTATGTCGGCGATGCGAAGCGATATGTCCACGTCACCGTGAAGCCGCCTCGAATCACGTCCCGAAACAATCCAGGGGACAAGCCCGCCCTCAAGAAAGACCTTCCCGACGAGCGCGGGCGCGGTCAGAACGCGCATCGCCACGGAACGGGCCAGCGAAAACGGCACGAATTTGATAGCGGCAGTGTCAGCCTGAAGCATGATTATCCTTCTTTCCATCTCATTTCGGGCCGCACGGAACCATCCCGGCACTGCCGGGGCGAACGACCGGCGTCCCTATCAGACATATCGGCTAGAAGGAAGTCGTCATGCACGCCTCCTTAAGAAGGATATTGCCTTCATTATACGCTTCGCGCTGCAGAGCCATCACGATCCGGAGCAACATGCAGGCTGAGCATAACGCTGACAGTCCCAGCTCGTTTTATGAATGCGTGGAGACGGTCTGACGTTCATTCTTCGCCTTGCAGCCCGAATCTCGAAACCCCGCCCGACAAGCGCTGCAGATTTAGCGCGGAATCGGCTTGCTGTAAGAACCCTGTCGGACCGTGTGCAGATACCACGGGATATTCGCCCCCGTCCGGTTTCTACGATCGAATCCCATGTGTGTGAAGGAGGTCGGTCATGAGACTGGTGTCAGGGGATGATTATCGTTCGTTAAGTCGTTCATATCTGAGAACGTATGGAAGATTGCAATTCAATTCATCACGGCGCGAACGGTCGTTTATCAAGAGAATTATCTTGGACAGGATTTCCTCCGTAGTCATATGCGCGCTCTGTCTTGTCGCTTGGCTGCTCTATCTTGTCTTCGCATCTCCCCAGCCTGCCGCCGCGGATCCGATCACGGTGAAGGTCTCGCAGCTCGTCACCAACCCACACTCAAAGGGCGGAACGGGACACTTCATCCGTGTTGAAGGACCGACCTCCTCGGTCGCCTACTGCGCCCAAGGCTGGCTCATCACTCCTCCCGAGGGCCAAAACCTCGAGCGCTACGGATCACTTGAGATTCCCGAGCTCGACTACGTGATGTACCACGGCTACGACGGAACCATGGTCACCTCCGTCTACGGCCTCGATGAGCAGCGCTCGGAGATGGCGACCATGGCAGCCGTATGGCTTGCCATCGGAGACAAGCGCGGCGACATCCTCAATTTCATCCCCAACGTGGATGAGCCCTTCCATGGCAACAAGATGTATCTCGAGCGCTGGCAGAGCATCGAAGACGAGTCGATCAAGCAGGCCGCATACGACCTGTACCAGGAAGCACTCGACTACGCCGAGGACGGCGGTGGCGGCATCGAAGAAGGCTGCGCCACGTTCTGGAGCAATCGCAACGCATACGAAGCCGATGGCACATTCAGCTACCAAGGGGTCATCACGGCCGACAAAGAGCTGCTCGTCACCTTCTGCAAAGTGTCTGATGATGAAGCCGTGACCGATAACAACGAGGCATACAGCCTTGCCGGCGCGGAATACAGCATCTACCTTGCCGAAAGCGACGACCTCGTCGCTTCGTTCGCGACCGATGATGAGGGTCGGGCAACATGCCGTCTTAAACCGGACACCTCGTATTACGCCGTCGAGACCAAAGCGCCTGCCGGATACGAGCTCAACGAGGAGCGCATCGAGTTCGTCACCGAACAGGATGCCATCGAGATCGTCCTGACCGACTCTCCCCAACGGCTCCAGCTCACCGTCAAGAAGGTGGACGCAGCGACCGGAAACGACGCGCAGCCGACGTTAAGCCTGGAGGGTGCAGAGTTCTCCATCACCGACGCACAGGGCAACACAAGAACGAGCACCATCGATGGCACAGGGACGGCGACGATTGAAAACCTCCCCCTCGGACCCGTCTATGTCCAGGAGACGAAGGCTCCCACGGGCTACGTACTCGACGAGACGGTTCATGAAGTCATCCTTGGCGATGCGGAAGGTGACGATGAGCTCGCGCTTACCCGGGAACTTATCGTTGAGAACACGCCCGTTGCCTTCGACATCGCGATTGAGAAGACGCTAAATGGCGAGGCTGCCGATGAATCAGCCAAGGGCATCGCATTCGATATCATCTCGAACACGACCGATGAGGTTGTCGGGACGATCGTGACCGACGAGACGGGCCACGCGGATACAACCGACACATGGTTTGGAGCTGGCACTCGTCCCGACAACGCGTCCGGTGCGATTCCCTACGACGCTGCGGGATACACCGTCCGCGAGGACCCGGATACGACACCCGATGGATTTGAGGCCGCAGAACCGTGGAACATCACGGCGGATCAGATCGTCGATGGGGTCAGCCTGTCATTCGATGTCGACAACGCCGTCGTCGCATCGCAGCTCACCATCGTGAAGGTAGACAAGGCGACGGGACAGCCCATACCCCTCGCGGGCTTTACCTTTAGCATACTCGACGCCCAGGGCAACCAGCTTTCGGCAGACTCCTGGTTCCCAACCGCACCGGAGCAGGAAACGTTCACCACAGACGAGACAGGCACCGTCGCCATTCCCCAGAAGCTGCGCCGTGGGACGTACTGCGTCAAGGAAACGCAAGCGCCCGAGCCGTATCTTCTTGCCGACGAATTGATTCCCTTTGAAGTCGAAGCCTCATCCGATGAGCCAGCCGTGGTCGTTGAGATCGCCGATGCCGCGGCGACCGGACAGGGCAAGATCGTCAAGACCGGTAGTCAAAATGAATCTCCTTTAGCAGGAGCCGCGTTCGATGTCGTCGCGCAACTGGATGTTGTCGCACCCGATGGTACGGTGCAGGTTCGGACCGGCGAGATCGTCGACCAGGTGATCACCGATGAAGACGGCATCGCGACCACCAAAGAGCTTCCCTTGGGTTCCGGCGAGGCGACCTATGCGTTTATCGAAACCGCAGCACCCGATGGTTATGTCGTCAATCCGGATCCCGTCCCCTTCACGCTTTCATATCAGGACCCGGAAACCGAGGTCGTGACCACCGAGGTCACCTGCACCAACGACCCCACAACGGTCACCATCACCAAGGTGTCTGCAGGCGACCAGGAGCCTGTCGCCGAGGCGACCTTTGCCCTGACGCGCATCGACGAGCAGGCCGAATCGCCTTCAGCAGGAGAAGCGGAGGAGACACCCGACATAGGTGCTGAGGAGCCCGATGGCGATACCGGCGTCAACGACGATGACGGCACCGATAGCGGCAGCGATGCCGAGGGCGACACCGACATCGTCGAAGACCGATCTTCAGACGAAGCGACGGCGGATGATGCCGAGGACGCGCAGGATGCCGCCGAAGACATGGAGTCAGGCAACCCTGATCCCGACGAGCCTGCGGATGACTCGATAGTCGAGGAGCCCGGCAGCACCTATACGACCGATGCGGACGGCACGATCGCCATCACCTGCCTCGCCCCCGGAACCTATCGTCTTCAAGAGCTCGAAGCTCCCGCAGGCTATCTCGTCGATGACGCACCGCGCGAATTCACGGTCGACCAGGACGGCTTGATCGACGGCTCCTCGATGTTGAGCCTTACGTTCGAGAACGACTACACCAAGGTCGACATCTCTAAACGCAGCTCAGTTGACGAGTCATGCTTGGCGGGAGCCCACCTTACGCTCATCGATGCCGAGGGCAAGGAGGTCGACTCCTGGGAAACGAGCGACACGCCGCATCGTATCGAAAAGATCGCCCCCGGAACGTATCAGCTTGCGGAAACCGAAGCACCCGACGGATACGACACGGCAGGTGCCATGGAGATCGTCATCGAGAAAACGGCGGAGGTCCAGGCATTCACCCTGTATAACGACCCGGTGGAAATCGCCGCTCTCGTGGACAAGCAACGCGTGAACAGCGAGGGGTCTTCGGGAGACCGAGAAACGTTTTCTTATGTGATTGATGCCAAGAACGACAGCTCGTCATGGGTCGACGAGTGCACGGTCACCGATACGCTCGATAGCGCCCTCCAGGGTCTGGTCGAGTTGACGAGCGTCACCACGCCGATCGTGCAAGGCGATCACGACGGCCTTCTCAACGTGTGGTACTACCTCGCCGACTCCGATGCGCAGCCCGAGACGAGCGATGCGAACGCGACTACCGCCGACGACGAGGGCAACCCCCGACTTGAAGAGGAGCAGCAAGAGCTCATCACCGGCGACGACCAGCGCGTCCTCGACTACAACGGCTGGCATCTATGGGCAGAGGGCGTAAGCACCTCCGAGGCGACCACGCTTGATGTTGCCGACCTCAACCTCGCCACCGGCAGCCTCATCACCGCCGTGCGGTTTGAATTCGGACGCGTTGAAGAGGACTTCACGACAAGGGCCGACCTCGATGCCTCCAGCCTCCTCAAAGATGAGCAAGACACTGTCGAACCCGAGGAAATAGGCTCCGAGGACCTCTCCCCCATGCGCATCGAGATGCGCGCGAGCGCAACGTACGTCTCGGGAGACGCCGTCGTCAACTCCGTCCAGATCGACGAGTACCGCAACGGAGGCGGAAACGGTCTCGAGGCTCATGACACAGACCTCGTCCGGTACGAGGGTGAACCGGAGTTTCGCCCGCTCGATCAAACGGGCTTCCACATCATCGGCGGGACGCTCTTGGGCACCGGCGCCATCTGCGCCTTCGGGGCTTGGGCGGGTCTCGGCAAACGGACGCGAACCATTCGCTAGAAAGGATAATCATCATGACAGACACCGCTGCGGCCACATGTGAGGACAGGCGCAGAAAGATCGGCCGGATAGGGCAGATCGTCGCCCTGATCATCCTGCTGCTTTGCATCTTGTTCTTGGGTTGGAAGGTCCTTCAGTTCGGAAAGGCCGACGAGGGAGCCATCGTCACCCAGTACGAAGGCATGACGCGTGAGGAGATCCAAGCCGAGCTCGACCGGACGGTGCGCGAGAACATGATGACCGTCTCGGTTGCACCGACCGCGCTCCTCGATGAGAACGGCGATGTTGCCGTCAACGTCATCAATGAGGAAAGCAATCGATTCCCCCAGCGGTTTTCGCTTATCCAAGATGGCGAGGTCGTGTATCGGTCCGGAACGATCGACCCGGGAAAGACCGTCAGCTCGTGTCATCCGGACCATATCTCCGCCGGTCCAGCTGTCATCGAAATCCAAGCGCTCGACCCGGAATCCAGCGAAGACCACGGCAGCCCGACCCGCGTCGACATCTCGATCGTTGAAGCCGACGAATCATAGGCACCCAGTGGCATGAGGGATATGCCACGCGAATAGAAAGGATCGACCATGAGTGCACGAACCACACGTACCCGGAACCGTCTTGGGACCCTGGCTTGCTCAGTCGGTGTCGCCTGCATGCTCGCCTCGCCCACGATCGCCTTGGCGCAGGACAAGGTCGTCACCGGCACCAGCGGAACCACCGATGTAACGGTCCAAACGTCCAACGAGAACATCAAGTTTTCCATCCCGACCATCATTCCGTTTGCCGCGGCGGGCGACGGCGAGCTTGTGGGACCGACGGCCAGCGAGACGCTGATCAAGAACCTCTCGGTCTTTGGCATCCATGTCACCAACATGTCGGTCGAGGAGGAGGCTCCTTGGGTTTTGGCCCCGGATGCCGAAACAGCTGGGCGAGACAACTCGGTGGACTTCCAGGTGGGGCCGTCATTGAACGTGCGCGATGCGTTCAACGCTTCTCAGGAAGGTGGCATTGACCTATCAGATAACGAAAACTGGGACATGGACTATGCAGGAGGGGAATCGGACTCCATCCAACTTGAGACATATGGAAACATCTCCCACGCGACCGTCGACCTTTCCGGTGACGGCGCCAAGATAGCCACGATCAGCTGGACTGTTGCCCCTGGCCAGCATGTCTCGTAAGCGCAACGCCCCGGCACTTGCCGCACTCGGCCTTGCCGGGGCGCTTGCCTTCGCAAGCCCTTTGCAGTCCCGAGCCGCGACCGCCGACACACCCTCTTCGGCTGGAGGCTCAACCGACGTCACCGTGATTGCCGCCGAGCAGCCTGAACCCGACACCGAAAAGCCGGAGGGCCTCCCGCAAACGGGCGTCTCGAACTCATCAGGCTTCATCGCGGCCGTCGCTTTGGGTTCGGCAACGGCAGTCGCCCTCTTGCGCCCGCGACCCCGTCTTCGTTAGCCGTCGTCATCAAAGGAGGATTGGTCATGATCGATCGTTTGCGACAACTCGCGTGTATTGTCTGTCTCGCACTGCTTGCGGCAGCAGCCATGGCGCCGCGTGGCGCCCTCGCATCCGATCTGACGATCCTTGCCGAGCGCATGGGCGACACAGTGGTCGAACTTCCCCTCCGCGCAACATCACGTATGAGGACAGCGGACGAGCAGGATCAGACCGGGGTTTGGATTTATTTTGGCGGCTCCACGTCTGGACGCATCACGCAGGTCAACGACTACTTTATCGAAAGCGAACCCAATGACGATGGAACCGTCAACGTTATCGTGCGGACCACGCTCACCAGCGTCGACTCGAACTTCGCGTACTGGACCACCACCAAGACGATCTACTGCGACGGTGAAGAGGTCGCCTATATCGGACCCGACTACGAGCAGGCAGGTCCCGGTGAATCCATTTCCCAAGAAGCTCGATTCAGCGTCTCCGGCGGCGGGGTGCATCACATCACCAGCATCGAAGAGGAGTTCAGGGAGGGGACGGAGACCGCGGCCGGCTGGGATTTCGAGGTCAACGTCCCCTTTGTCATCACCGCCACAGCCGCCACCGGCGGATCCATCGAGCCGGGCGGCTCATCTTTTGCTTATGAGGGAACATCGAAGCTATACCGCATCGCAGCGGACTCCGGGTATCGCATTTCCAACGTTATCGTGGACGATCTATCGGTCGGAGCCCGACCCGATTACCGTTTCACCTCGATTGGCAGCAATCACACCATCGAGGCTCGATTCGTAAAGACCTGGCGCGTCACGGTCGTCGACAGCATCAACGGATCGATCATCGACCGCCAAACCGTCGATGACGGCGACGATGCGGAAGTTCCCTCCATCCCGAAGCACGAGGGATATCGCTTCGACCGTTGGAGCTCCAGCTTCGACGACATCGATGCCGACACGACGATCACCGCGCGCTATATTCGCGTGCACGACGTGGTGTTCTACGATCGCGACGGACGCGAGCTGTCGAGGCAATCCGTCGACCATGGATCGGCGGCGACGGATCCCGGCATTCCTCCTCTTGACGGATATACGGCCTCCGGTTGGGACACCTCGTTCATCAGCGTGACGAAGGACCTTTCCATCCACCCCGTCTACGAGCCGATCATCTCCGTGAGAGTCCCCACGCTCGTCGCATGCACAATCATGCCCGACGGAAGCGTGGTCGAGCCAACGGGTTACCGTATAGAAAACCAATCGGTGGTGCCCGTCACGGCATCGGACATGGCAACTGAGTACCTCGCCGATGACGTATCCGTTGAGATGGCCGACGATTCGGGCTGCATCTACCGAACCGGAAAGATGGTTGGGCGTCTCGACATCGCTGAGGGATCCTCACAATGTTTCACGTGGCACATAGGAGATCTCGATCCTCGGGAAAACGCAAATCTTATCGGTCAGGCCGTGAAGGAACCGACGACCGTCTGCCGCGTTACGTTTACGTTTGAGGAGGCGGCGTAGATGGATCTTGATATCGCGCGGCGCGCGTTGCGAGGCATCGCCGGCGCAATCTGCCTCGTCAGCACCATGTCGCTCGCAATCTCCTGTGCGCAGGAGCAGTCCTCAGATATGGTGTACGACGCTTTGGAGCGCAGCGCTTTGGCGGCCCCGGTATCGAACGAAAACACCGCTGAGGGCGATTCGACCACGACGCTGGCCGACGTGCTATCGATCAACTCTGAAATCGCCGGCTGGCTCACGGTCGAGAACACGTCGATCTCGTATCCCGTCGTTTTACCGGAAGCCGAGACGCCTCGGGACTGGTACCTCGATCACGACGTCCAAGGGTATTGGAATCCGCTTGGATGCCCCTATATCGACAACCGAAGCGGCACCGATAAGCACCATCTGCTCGTGTACGGCCATCATGTGCACAACTCGGACGCGATGTTCAGCAGCATTGCTGCAGCGTATCAGGAAGATATCTTCGAGGCGATAGGATCCGCCACGTGGAGCACTCCCGACGGGGAAACGGAGACGTTCTATCCGTGCATGGCCCTCAACGTTGAGTCCTCATACGACACCATCCAACGCTTTTCATTTGCAGACCAAGTTGACCTGCAGATATGGATCGGCTCTCTTTCGAAAGACGCCCAGGCCAAGGCTCGCATGTGGGCCAAACAGATGACGGATGCGACTCGCGTGCTGACGCTGGTCACCTGTTCAAGCGAGCAGCCTGGGCAGACGTGGCGCACGCTCGTCGTCTTCACCGACGTCGAGGGAAGAGATTAGTTGCCGGACTCCTGGAGCACTTCCTCGGTATGGACGGCCTCAGGTGTGGAGCCGACGACACCGACCGCATAGGCCAAGCCGAAACCGAGGGCCAACGCCACCACGGCACCGATGAGGTAGGCAATCCAATGGCGTTTGATAAACGAGAACACGTGACCTCCTCAAGATGTATCGGTCCTTTGTATGCTAGCAGCATTTTACGCAGCCGCGGCCGGGAGTTCCTCCTCGACACGATTCTGCGTCAATTATCGGGTATACGAGGTGACATGTACCCATGCACCAGAAAGGACACCCATATGACCAGCGAAACGTACGAGCTTTACATCATGCCGTCTTGCCCGTACTGCCACAAGGTACTCAACTTCCTGTCAAAGCACGGTATCGAGATGCCGATACGCGACATCACCGCCGACCCCCAAGCGGCGGAAACACTCGTGCGCGTCGGCGGGAAGCGACAGGTGCCCTGCCTGTTTATCGACGGAAAGCCGTTGTACGAGTCATCGGATATCGTCGACTATCTCGCTGAACGCCTTGCTTAAGCCAAAAGAAAGGGCCCGGATACGGGCCCTTTCTTTCATATTGGACTAGGAGCGGCGAATGACCTCGGTGACGACATCCGCTGCCAGCGCGATGTTGGAGGCATCGATGTTCAACGGGATGTCCTCCTGGCTGTGCGAGCAAGCGAAGCTCGCGCCGTCAACACCGGCGATGGTCAGCGAGCGCAGGCTGCGCTCCATCGCGGCGTGCGCGTCGGTATCGACATAAGGCATATCGACCGCGCCGATCTCATGATGGAAATCGGCGGAGACGCGCGAGACCAGGCGCATGATGCGCTTGTCGCCCTTGAGCACGCGGCGCTCGCCCTCCGTCGAGAGCATCGCGAGCCTGCCGGCGCCGATGCACTCGAGGTTGATCAGGAACACGCCGCGCAGCTTGTCGCGATGGGACTCGAGGAACTCGCGGATTCCGGCGTTGCCGTGCTCGGATGCACCGGTCGCGACGAACCAGATGTCGTGACCGAGCAGCTCGTCATCGCCGAGCGAGGCGACCGCTTCGCGCAGATCGTCCTCGGTCAGCAGCTCGTTGCCCGTGGCACCGCCCTTCCAGCCGTCGTCGTTATCGAGCCAGTCGTTCAGGTTCTCCTCACGACGCTTCTTACGACCAAACAAGCCACGACGCTTCTTCTTATGCGCATCCGGTGCCGGTGCCGAGATGGTGTCGAACGTTCCGGACGCGGGGGCGGAAGAGGCGGGGCGGTCGTTGGAGCTCACTACGGTGAACTGGGCCGTCGAACCCATGGCGGGCCGGCTGGTGCCCGTCGCCCCAACCGCGGCGAACGGATCGGAACCACCCGCGGAGGGATCGGGGAGATCCAGCAGCGCAGATCGATTCGTCATGGTGCGGCGCGTCGGTGCGGCAGGGGCAGAAGGAGCGGGGTTCGCGATATCCGGGACGTTGATGGAACGCTGACGACGGGCAGGATGATGCTCGATCTCCGCCATCAGAGAGTCCACCGTCTCGGTAGGCTTGACAGGGGCTGCCTGAGGAGCGGCGGGGGCGGCAGAAGACATGTCGAACAGCTGGGTCGCACCCGTAAGGGGCTTTTCCGGCTCTCCCGCTTCCGCGACAGGCGTCACCTCGGGAACCTTGAGCTCGCGCTCGGCGAGATGCGGCTGATCCTCCGCCTCCATCACGGGATCGGCCGCTGCCGCGGAATCGATGTCGGCGATCTCGGGCATATCGAACATCACGTCATCTGAATCCTCAGCCGTCTTCTCCAGCACGCTCTGGAAGAGCGCGAGGCTGTCGGAGCTGAAGTCATCGGCCGGAGCCTTGGTGTCGGGATCATACGCGGCGGTCTGGTCGAGCGGATCGACGGCATCGGGATTGAACTCGGCGGTCTGATCAAGAGGCTCGACCGCACCCATATCGAAGGAGACCGTCTCGTCGAGATTGACGGGCTGAGCCTCTACCTCGAACGAGCCGGAATCGTCGGTGGACTCATCCTCCTGCGCATCGGTCACGCTCTCGATAACGTCCTGCTCGGGCTCGTCTTCGTCGACCTCCTCGTAGATGGCCTCCATGACGCCGAGGTCACCCTCGAAGTCGAACTCGCTGAAGTCCGTGATCTCATCGGGGTCGTCGGACACGAAGGCGTCGAAAGCGCCCTCCTCGACGTCCTCGGACTCACCCTCCGCGGCGGTCGGTTCATCGTCCTCGGAGACGATATCGTCCTCGGCTTCATCCGCGTCAAGGGTGGCGGACTCGACATCGTCCGCGCCTTCGGACACGGCGTCGTCGATGATCATGGTGTCAGCAAGAGGCTGGGCCTCGAAGACCGTCGTGGCACCGGGGTCTTCGAGCGCCTCGTCATCAGAATCGATCTCCTGGGAGTCCTCGATCTCGATCGACTCATCGTAAGGAAGCTCGTCGGTCTCGATATCCTCTTCGACGGACTCCTCGGAATCGACGTATTCGATCGCGTCGTCTTCCGCTACCTCTTCGGCCTCCTCGTACTCCAGAGCGTTGTCCTCATCGAATGCGGCCTCGTCCTCGACATCATCCGAATCCTCTTCGGCCTCTTCGACAACGTCGAGCTGCTCGTACTCGGCCGCTTCGTCCTCATCGTATTCGGCCTCGCTGTCAGCCTCCTCGTCAAAGGCATCCTGCTCGTAGCCGCCGTCGGCATATTCGTCCTCATCGGCCGCAAGCACGAAGTCGCCGTTCTCGTCCTCCACCTCATAGGAAGCCATAACTGGCTCGTCGAGCTCATCGATCTGGTACTCGTCGAGGAACTCGGGGTCGATCTCCTCGAAATCGTCCTCGTCTTCCCCTGCGTCCTCGAAGCCCTCCTCGGGCATCTCCTCATACTCGGCCGCAAAGGCGTAGGCCTGTGTCTCCTCGACCGCCTCGTCCTCTTCACCGGTATATCCGTTGTAAGCGAAGGGATCATCCATGACCGGATATGCCTCGGGCTCGGCGGGCGCGGGCTCAGAGACCTCGTTGACGACCGGCACGTCCATCGGCTCGTCGTATTGAGCATACTGGGGCTCATCGGATGCGGGCTGCTGGGGCATGGAGACGGTCGCCGACGCATCGATGCGGTCAAAGCGCTGCTCCACCGGCGCGGGCTCGACCTCAGGAACGATATGAGGGACCTGATCGACGGTCCTCGCCTCGGGCTCCCGCTTCTCGGCGGGCAGCTGTTCGACCTGCTGCGGAGCGGGTTCCGGAGCGCGGCGGAAGTTCAGAACCGCCTTGGGCTTCGGCATGGGAAGCGCGCCCTGCTCGTATTCGATTGCACAGGACTCGGCCACCATGCCGAGCGAACGGATGACGTCGACGCCGTAGCGCAGGCAGCCAGCGGAGTTGACGGGAAGCTCGTCGGCCTCCTCCTCTTCGGGCTCCTCCTCGACGGGAGCGGGCGCCTCGGAGACGGGCGCCTCCTGGATAGCCGGCTCGCTCTGGACGGCGGGCTCGCCATCGATGACCTCAAAGACCGTCGTCGCCCCGGCATCCTCGACAGGCTCTTCGACATCGAGCGCGGGCATCTGAACGGTCTCTCCTGCGAAAGCGGCCACCTCGCCCTGCTCGTCGGCCGCAACGGGAGCATCCGCTGCGGGAGCGAGCTCATCGGCGGCGTACGCAGCCCCCTCTTCGAAGGCAGGGGCGTTGTGCTCTTCCTCGTCGGCGACCTCGGGCATCGGATGCTCCACACCCTCGGGCATGAGCTCGGCGTACATGCGCTGCTGCTCGGCCATGTAATCGCTGAACGGCACGTCGTCGGGGAACTCGCGCGAGCCGCGATAGGGCGACACCGAGTCCATGATGCCCAGCAGGGCGGCGAGCGACGACTTGTTGCACACGGAGCCGGACGTATACGGCAGCACGTAGCGGTTGCACAGAATGGCAACGGCGTTGAGCAGCGGGATCAGCGCCACGAGGATGGCGAGCACCCACAGCACGATCTTGGCCGCATCGGGAAGCGGGAACAGGCGCAGCACCACGACGATGGCGGGAACCAGGACCGCGAACGGAAGCAGCTTGACCAGCAGCGGGCGGTATGCGGAGAAGGGAGGCTGCGCCAGGAAGTCTGCGCGCGGAGAATCATAGTGGGCGACCACGACCACGGGGCGGTTGCGCGGCGAGGCGAGCGGGCCGGCAGCCTTGTGGTAGGCGATGACGTTTTGGGACAGGCCGCCAGAACCAAGCTGGGGGAACGTGATGCGACCGAAGCGCTCGAGCAGGTACAGCGCCGCGCACAGGATCGTCACCAACGTACCGAGCACGCCCAAAAAGCCCCCGACCCCCATGAGGACCGTGGAGATGAACAGCAGCAGGCAGAGAATGGCCCGCACGAGTTTGGGTGACGAGGTGGAGGTGAACTCTTGGACCTCCGGCTCGAAGCCGTGCCGCGAGAAGATGCGCGAGATCTCCTCGGCAGCAAGGCGCTCCTCCTCGCTGCATGCGGGGGTGATGCCGATGTTCTGAAGCAGGTGGTTCAGATATTTTTGGGTATTCGCCATGTGGGCTCCACATCGATTGTCCTTATATGCAGACGATGCGCATAATGCAACATCATCCGTATGTAGTCGAAAGTATACCCTGAACTTAAACTACCTGCAGCTTTACATCCCTCTTACCGACAAAAGGGGTGCGTTTACCCGGCTATCTCCATATCGACTAAAATGGTTGGCCAAAGGAAGCGCCGTATGCGGCCGGTTTCTTTCCACCTGCATACGGCAGTCGCAAGGCGACGTCTCGCATCCTTTCCGATCACCGTATCTGCAGCAGAAGGGCGTGCGCACGATGGACATCGACAGCTTCACCGAATCGCTCCAGCAAGAAGACCTCAACGAGACCGCGCTGCGCGTCCTCAACCTTCTGTTCATCCTCAACGCGTCCGCCACTCCCCTATCCACCGAGCAGATTCTCCAGGACTCGGATCTTGGATACGGTTCGGCGAACCGCGCATCGGATCTCAAGAAGTTCAAACGCGACCGCGAGAAGCTCGCCGAACACGGTGTCTCGATCGTGGAGGTGAGGCCCGCCGGCGCGAAGCAGACCGAGGAGAGCCTCTGGACCATCGACCGCGCCAACACGTACGCCACGCTCGGCATCATCACGCAGAAGGATGCGGACACCCTGCTGAGAGCCGTCGACGAATGCCTCGCGCGTAAGGAGATTCCCTACCGCAGGGCCCTGATCAACATCAGGCACCGCCTCCACGCACTGACCCATCCCCTCAAGCAGAGCGATTCGGATGGTGCAGACGGCCGTGATGTAGACGCGCACGCGGCGATCGGAACCGCACCAAGCGACCGCATCGCCGACGCACTTTGGAGCGCATACACCTTGAAGCGCAAGGTTCGATTTGCCTATCGCGACGCGCGCGGGCGCGACACGTCGAGGACCATGGCGATCTGGGGCATCTTCACCCAGCACGGTCACAGCTACTACGTCGGGCTCGACGAGCAGAGCGGGGGCGTTCGAACGTTTCGCGGCGACCGCATCACGCGTGTGTGGCGTCCGTCGGGCAACTACACCATTCCGCGCTGGTTCAACATCCACGACTACCTGTTTATGCCATTCGATATGGCAGGCGGCATGACCACAGCCGTGAGCTTCAGGTTTCCCGACGGTATCGGACAGGCGGAGATCGAGTCGCTCACCAAAGGGCGCGGTGCACTCGAGCGGCGGCCGGATACGGGCGCATGGATTTGGACGGTCAAGGTCAGCGACATGCGCGCTGCGGCGCAGTTCGCCCTGGCACACGCGCAGATGGGCATGCGCCCGCAGAGTCCAAAGCAGTTGGTCGACGCATGGAACACGATGATTGACAAGGCGGTCGAATCGCATGGCTAACACACCGAATATCACCACCGAGCGCATGATCGCCCTGGGCATCCGCCTGCTCGAGGCGCTCACGGCCGCACCCCAACAAACCCTCGACATCAACGACGCCGCATGCGCACTCGGCGTCCCCGCGCAGGATATCCCGTCGATCGTCAGCACGCTCGGCGCGCTCTCCGACCGATCGAGCGGTGCCCGAGCGGCCCTCTCCCTCGAGGGAAACACGATTCGCCTTGTTGGGGATTCCGCCCTCATCATGCCGCTCAGGCTGAGCGTCGAAGAGGGCATGGTGCTCTCGCACGTGCTCGATGTACTGAATATCGACGATGCGACGCGCGAACGCGTCCAGCGCTCCCTCATGCCGCTCGATGAGACCCCCTCGACCGAAGGACTTGCAGAGCCGTCGCGCTACGGCCAATGGTTCACACGGATCGGCGAGGCACTCGAGGATGGTGTTCGCTGCACGATGGCCTACCGTTCGCTCACACAAGAGAGCCCGACCGAGCGTCTGGTCGACCCGATTGCCCTGCAAGAAGAAGCCGATGCGGTATATCTGATTGCCTGGGACATCAATAAAGACGCAGAGCGGCGCTATCGTCTTGACCGTATTGACCGTTTTGAGTTTACCGACGACTCGGTGTCTCCGCATGACGCTGTCCACCGTTCAACAGCTGAGAGCTTACGGACCACGGGCAACCGAGCGCGCCTGAAGATGGAAGACGGCTACCTCGCGCAGCTCGATTGGGCCGGCATCGGGGAGGTCGTCTCGGACGGAAAGGGCACTTCTTTGTGCACTGTCTTCTATTCCTCCGAACCATGGCTGTTCGACCAGATCCTCGCAGCGGGAGGCGCATGCACCATCGTCGAGCCGCAGGGCGTACGCGACCGGTTCGTCGCCTACGCCCGCAGCCTGCTCATAGCATAATGGGTCATTTGGGGACGGGTTCGTTCCAACCCATTGTGACCGTTCAGGTATCGGTCATATCTTCTAGCGCTCGTGCGCGCGCCTCCACAGCTCAAGATAGCGCCCGACCTGGTTGCTCTCGATACGCTGATACCCCGAGGTCGGCAACGAGTTGAGGAACTTCTTGCCATAGCCCTTGGTCACCAGGCGAGAATCAGCGAGCACCAGCACGCCGACATCGGATGACGAGCGAATCAGGCGACCGGCAGCCTGCTTGACCTCGAGAACCGCTTCGGGCAGCGCATACTGCGCCCATGCCCGCTCCTCGCGCAAGCCGCGCTCGCACGCAAGCGGGTCGGTCGGGCTCGAGAACGGCAGCTTCGGGATCACCACGCAGCGCAGCGTGTCCCCGGATGCATCGAAGCCCTCCCAAAAGGCTTTAAGCGCAAACAACGACGAGGACTTCTCGGAAATGAAGTGATCGCGCAGCTGACGTGCCGAGGCACTGCGCTGCTGGCAGGCGAGCTCGAGGCCGACGGCGGCCAGCTTGGGCTCGACGCGAGCATAGAGATCCTCCATGTCGCGACGGTTGGTGAACAGCGTGAGCGCCGAGCCGCCCATTGCGATATGGACATCGACGAGCAGCTGCTCGAGCGTCCCCAGATACGCATCACGGTTGCGCGGGTCCGGTACGTCACCCGCCACCACCACCGTCATGTTCTCATCGAAGTCGTAACTCGAATCGAGATGCAGCGCCCGCGAGGAACCCTGCGGGAGACGATCGAGACCGACCGCGCGCTCAAAGTGGTTGAAAGCTCCTGCGATGGAGATCGTAGCAGACGTGAAGATCGCCGTGTGGACCTCGGGAAGCCAACGCTCGGCCAGCATCTCGCCGACATCGAGCAACTCCGCGGTCAGCGACTCGCCACCGGCGCGCAGGCGACGATTCACCTGAAGCGAATAGACGTAGCGGTCGTTTTCACCCTTTACGATGAGGTCAAGGCCGTCGAGCATCTCCTTCAACCGGCGCGCCCCGTCGGCCACATCGACCACAAGGTCGGGCTTGTCCTCGGCAACGGTCTCCACCAGCGACGACACGTTGCGCTGGGCCTCTTCGAGCGCATCGACGGCTGTCAGGGCGATAGGCAGGAAGTGCTGCCAACCGTCGCTTTCGCGCATATCCGGACCGATCCAGATGTTCGCGGCGTCATACCCGTCCGACCTTCCGCAGCGCGCGAGGTCGCGGACCCCGTCGAACACCTCGGCCATGGCAAGCGAGGCGCGCTGCACCGTCGCCACCGCCTTGGCCGACAGTCCCATATACAGCGTCATGGCGTCTGACCCGGCGAGGTTGCGGATCAACTGCCCCAAGGCGCCCGAGCGCTCGCCGCCCAGACGTTCAAATATGGAACGAGACTCATCCGCCGACACGGTCACTGCCCACTGCCGACGCGCCTCACGCTCGATGGAATGCGCCTCATCGACAACCCAATGCCTGATCGGGGGCAATATCTTGCCGTCCGCCGCAACGTTGCGGAACAGCAGCGAGTGATTGGTCACGACGACATCCACGCGCGCCGCACGCCGGCGAGCGCCGTGTACAAGGCACTTGTCAGGGAAAAACGGGCAGAGCCTGCGGGCGCACTCGCGTGAAGGGGTCGTCAGGTCCGCGCGGTTGACGCTGCGCCATCGGATCCCAAGGCCGTCGAGATCCCCTGTCGGCGACTGGCAGACGTATGCGTAGATGACCGCAACGGCCGTCAGCGTGTCAGCAGGGTCACGCGTCGTCTTGATCTCCGCATCGGAGCGGCTCAGGCGCTCGAGCTTGCGCAGGCAGGGGTAGTGATCGTACCCCTTGAGCGCGCAGAACGTCAGGCCGCCCTCGATCTCGCGCGCCAGGCGCGGCAGCTCATGATAGATGAGCTGGTCGGCAAGGTTGTTCGATTTGGTGGCGACGCCTACCGTCACGCGGTTGCGACGAGCCGCCTCGGCGAGCGGCACGAGGTAGGCGATGGATTTGCCGACGCCCGTTCCCGCCTCGATCACGCGATGCGTGCTGGTCGCGAGGGCATCGCGCACCTCGCACGCCATCTGCACCTGCTCGGCGCGGGGCTCGTACTCGGGATACATCCGGTTGACCAGGCCGCCCGGCGCATAGTGCGCGCGAATCTCCTCGGAGGTCGGCATCGAGAGAAACGGCAGGTTATCGGCATCGATGCGCTCCTCGGGAGCCTGCGCGCGAAGAACCTCGGTGCGGGCGGCGGCGAGCGAGAAGATCGCATCGGGATCCTCCCCCGCCAAGAACGAGAAGATGGGGCGATAGCTCCACGGAACGTCGGGGTGCATATCCGCCAGGCGGCGCATCAACCCCCGCGGCAGGTCGCTCAGCGCCACCAGCAGAATGCGCCAGACGCCGCACAGCGCCTCGACATCATCGATCGCCCGGTGCGAGACGGCACTGCACCCGAACAATTCGGCCAAATTCGACAGCTTGTGCGAAGACAGGCGCGGAAGCGCGATGCGCGACAGGGCAAGAGAATCGATCCACACGTCGCTGACGCGAACGCCTCCCTTGACCGCCTCGATGAACGAGCGGTCGAACGCGGCGTTATGCGCGATAACGGGGCAACCGCCGACAAAATCCTCGAGCAGGGCGACCGCCTCCTCAGGAGACGGCGCGTGAGCGACATCGGCATCCGTAATGCCCGTCAAACGGACGATCTCGTCGGGAATCGGAACGCCCGGATGCACGAAGGTGTCGAACTTGTCGACGATTTCCCGACCCCTCAGACGGGCTGCGGCGATCTCGATAAGCCGGTTGTCCTGCACCGAAAGACCCGTGGTCTCGGTATCGAGGACGATCACGTCCTCCTCGATCAGGCCGAACGAACGCGTCTGCGCGCGCTCGGCCAGCGTTTCGTAATTCTGCACGATGAACTCGGGGGTTCCCGCCATCACCGCGTTCCGTATGGTCAAATCCGGCATCCGATGCCCCTACTTGCGCTCATGGCGAGCGATCGCCATGTCGACCAGCTCGGCGCACACGTCGGAGAACGCACGGCCCTCATGACGCACCTCGTCAGGGAACAGCGAGGTTTCCGTCATGCCAGGGATCGTGTTCGTCTCAAGAATCACCGGACCGTCCTTCGTCACGATGAAGTCGGTGCGGGAGAACCCGAAGCACCCCAGCGCGCGATGCGCGCGGCAGGCGAGCTCCTGCGCCTGCGCGTACACGTCCTCGGGGAGACGGGCGGGAATGCGGTGAATGCTGTCCGAGACCACGTACTTCACGGAGAGATCGTAGAAATCGACCTCATCGGGGCAGCAGATCTCCACGATCGGCAGTGCGCGCAAGGAGTCGTCATCGCCAAAAACACCGACGGTGATCTCCGTACCCGTCAAGCATGATTCGACAAGGACCTTGCTGCTGTATTCAAATGCCCGCTCAATCGCCTTAGGCAGCTCCTGCGCATCGGATACCTTGGTCACGCCATAGCTCGATCCGTTGATCGCAGGCTTGACAAACAGGTCGTGTCCGAGCGATGCGACGATCGCATCCGGGTCGATCTTCTCGCCGCGGCGGATGGCGACACCGTCCGCCACCGGAATACCCGCGCGCTCATAGAGGGCCTTGGAAAGGTCCTTGTCGACACCGCACGCGCTGGCAAGCGCATCTGAACCGGTGTACGGCATGTCCAGGTACTCCATCAGGTGCTGAATCATGCCGTCCTCGCCACCAGCGCCATGCAGGGCGATGAACGCAGCGTCGTAGCCACCCGCGCGGATATCATCCAGAAAGCCCTTGTCGGCAGGATCAAGCAGATCAACGGTGCCAAAGCCCGCCTCACGAAGGGCTGCGGCCGCATTCTTTCCCGAGGAGAACGAGATCTCGCGCTCCGATGACATTCCACCCGCCAGTACGGCGATGCGCATAGCGCTTCGTTGATCGCTTCCCATGGTTTGCACTCCTTTATCGCGGGCAGGCCCGTCATGATGTTGTTTGTCCAATGCGGGCCGTTCATTCAATACGAACCCGCGCAATTACCTTATTGTATAGGTAAGTTGTTACCCATGATTCCTTGAAAGGTCCTGTATGGAACGTTCAAATCGCATGCGCGACATCCGCTCTCTGACGGCCGACGAAATCGCCGAGCTCGTCCAGGAGCTCGGCCAGCCCGCGTTTCGAGCAAAGCAGATCTGCGAATGGGTCTTCACCAAGCACGTCTCTTCGTTTGAGGAGATGACCAATATCCCCAAAAAGCTGCGCGAACAGCTCTCTGAGCACTTCTCCTTCCGCCTTCCCGAGGAGCTTGTCAAGCAGGTCTCGCACGACGGGTCCCGCAAGTATCTCCTTGAGTTCAGCGACGGCACGTCGGTCGAGACCGTCGGCATGCCCAGCAAAAACAAGCTTGCTGTCTGCGTCTCGACTCAGGCGGGCTGCGCCATGGGTTGCGCGTTCTGCGCGACGGGCTTCAATGGCCTTACACGCTCACTCAGCGCACAGGAGATCGTCGATCAAGTTCGCCACGTCGCCATGGATTTTGATGAGCGCGTCACCAGCGTCGTCTTCATGGGGCAGGGCGAGCCGTTTGCAAACTTCGATGCGACCGTCGAGGCGCTCCGCATGCTCAACGATCCGGATGGCTACGCCATCGGCGCCCGCCATCTGACCGTTTCCACCTGCGGCGTCATTCCCGGTATCAAGCGTTTTTCGGAGCTCCCCGAGCAGTTCACGCTCGCCATCTCGCTCCATTCCGCTGTTCAAAGCACCCGCAACAAGCTGATGCCCGGCGTCAAGAAGTACACGCTCCCCCGCCTGCACGAGGCGATTCAAGCGTATGTCGAGAAGACCGGACGCCGCCCGACCTACGAGTTCGCCATGATCGACGGCATCAACGACACCAATCCCGAGATGGAAGCCCTGATCGATTTCTGCCGCGGCACACTTTGCCACGTCAACCTCATTCAGCTCAACGACACCCCGGGGTCGCTCCTCAAGCCCTCCCCCATGAAGAAGGTCGAAACGCTTCAGAAGCGCCTGCAGATGCATGGTGTCGAGGCAACTATCCGCAACTCGCGCGGCAATGACATCGATGCCGCCTGTGGCCAGCTCAAGCAGCGCCTGATTCAACCCTAGTGAACCATTGATCGATTGTTTCACATGAAACCTAAGGCGCCGGATAACAATGTTGTTATCCGGCGCCTTTTCTATTATATGATTTCTATTTTACTTAATAACCAATGCTTTCCCACTGGTTTTTAACCCAGTCTTGATTGATCTTGGGGTTTTTGGTCATTTGCGCGGTTCTCACAGCAACATCTTCCGTCATGTCGCCAACTTTCTTTTTGGATGTTTGATATACATCCTTTGCACCTCGCGTGAGCCTTCCGCGCAGCTCACTATCTGTTGCAAGCTTATACCCGACAAAGGCGCCTGCTGCGACGGCGGCCCCGGCTATGATTGCGGAAATAATCCTACTCTTCATCGTCCAGCTCCCTACTTGTCGCATCATTCATCACATGCTGCAAGATTTGAGCGAGCTCTTCTTCGTCCTTGAACTCAATCTCGATCTTATTCTTTCCTCGCGCGGCCTTCACTTTCACATTGGTATTAAAGACCTGACGAAGCACACGTGCTGCCTTCTTGAACGATTGAGGTGTGACAGGACGAGGGGGCTTTGGCGTTTCACCGACAGAAAACAACGGTGCAAGGTTTTCTGTCGCTCGAACGGAAAGGCCTTCAGCAACAACCTTCTCCGCCAGCTTGATACGCTGCTCTTCAAACGGAACCGCAAGAATCGCACGAGCATGGCCGGCGGTCAGCTTGCCCTCAAATAACAGATCCTGGACACGCTGGGGCAGATCCAGCAAGCGCAGGGAATTGGTAATTGTCGAGCGTGACTTTGAGACCGCTTTGGAAAGAGCCTCCTGGGTCATGCCGCTCGCTTTGATGAGCTGACGGTATCCCTTGGCTTCTTCAATCGGATTGAGATCAGAGCGCTGCAGGTTCTCTATGAGGGCGAGCTGGAGCATCTCTTGGTCATCCACATCTTTGATGACCACAGGGACCTCCTCAAGACCCGCTATCTTAGAAGCTTGATAGCGGCGCTCTCCTGCGATGATCTCGTAGCCACTATCATCCTTGCGAACAAGAAGCGGTTGAAGCACGCCGTGGGCACGAATGGATTCGCTGAGCTCTTCAAGCTCAGTTTCATTGAAGTGAGTGCGAGGCTGATTGGGATTCGGGTGAATCTCGCTTATTGACACCATATTGGTAGCGTCATTATTTGATGCAGCCGCCTCGGTCTGAGCCTCTTGGATCAATGAACCCAACCCGCGGCCAAGCGCCTTCTTCTTTGGACTAGGCACGTGCGATCACCTCCCGTGCAAGTTCCCGATATGCCTGCGCACCCTTATTGGTGGGCGCATAGGTTACCACCGGCATGCCGAACGAGGGAGCCTCAGAGACCTTGACCGAACGGGGGATGCACGTCTCGAAGGCCTTATCCCCGAAGTATCCCTTGACTTCGTCTACAACCTGATTCGAGAGTGATGTTCTCGAATCATACATGGTGAGGAGCACGCCAAACGTCTCAAGCTTCTTATTGATGCGCCCCTTGACCATGCGCATCGACTCCAACAGCTTTGTAACGCCCTCAAGGGCATAGTACTCGCACTGGATTGGTATGAGCACGCTATCCGCTGCCGTCAGCGCGTTGATGGTCAACAGGCCAAGCGAGGGCGGGCAATCGATAAAGATGAAATCGAATTCATCGATAATCGGCTCCAGTAGATCCTTGAGACGTGATTCACGAGCCATAGTGGAAACGAGCTCAATCTCCGCACCTGCAAGCTGAATGGTCGCGGGTACGACAAACACCTTCTCGCAATCCGTGCCCTGGATAATTTGCTCTGCGGGAACGTCATGGAGCAACGCGTCATACACACAACTCTCAAGCTGTTCCTTCTCGATACCGAACCCGCTTGTTGTATTGCCCTGGGGATCGAAATCAACGACGAGGACTTTATATCCCTCTTCACTGAGGGCCGCAGCCAAATTAACCGCGGTGGTCGACTTACCTACACCACCTTTTTGGTTGATGATGGCAATAACCCTCGTATTCATCTCCGTTTTTGAACGCTCGACATCTCTAAAGCCCACGTCACCCTCCTGCACCACCGACAGTCATTTCCAGGTGAACACTATGTTTCACGTGAAACGTATCCCTATCAAGGGTTTCACGTGAAACACGCTGAATCACTCGTTCATTATGTTTCACGTGAAACCAACTTGCAAGGTTCAATGCCCTCCCCTGCCCTCTATACATGCTTTCAAGAGAATCGATTGGAGAAGACGGACTAACATCCATTGCACTAGGTTGACGAATGGCTTATAAAAGGGGAGCCAGAATCATTCCTTGGCGCCCAGACATCCGTACGCCAGTCTCGATATACGAATTCTACAAAGGTGTAGGACGCGTTTCTGCCGAATATTCGACATCATGAGGTTGTAACAGCTGGGAATTGGTCTGTTGTAGACAAAGAGCGGCAGCGGATGGTTATGTCGCCCTTGAGGGCTTGATCCGTAACTGAGCGAACAATCGGCAAGTCGCATCCCCACCCGCCTACCTCTTGAAACTAAAGCAATCGTGCTATCTGCGTTCTGCCATTACAAAGGTTGCGGTGATCAAGGCCACGTATACGATCAAACTGAGTTGACTCGCCGTGTATTTGATTTCGCCCAGACTGTCTCAATGTTTCAACTTATTCATTGTCCCAACAGAATGCACTAACGCATCCAATACGATGCGTCGCATGAAATAGACTGTGATCGCCTTACATTCCGGTTTCGTAAGCTGCTATCTAGGTCTGAAAATGAATACCCTTACAGCCTGCTAATAATAAAGGACTTCAAATGCGTACAGCTAGGGCAAACATACATCGCATCAGAGGTCCGCACCATTTGCCTTAAGCGTATGATCCCTGCGGCTCGTTAAAACGAGTCACTCATGAAGTGGTGCAGGTATCGTTATTGCACGCAAACGTATCTGCATGATGAACATGACACAACTGAAAAGTATCGAGACACGGCGTTCCTGCGCATGATCAGGATTCTTCTTAGTCGAGAGCCCAACGCAGTGTGCCGAGCGCATTGAGCTTCTTACGCAACGACCGCCCACTCCCATTCGTCAGGTACGCGCACAGTAAAGTGGATATCCACACACTCCTCGACGAACTGTTGAGCCGGTGCAGCCGCAATGCAACCTGATGATTCCCGCATGCAATGTAATCTGGCTACCTACACCTCTCTATATATAAAGGAGTCGGCGGCGTTGCCCCACCTGACTTCACGTAACACGCTACATCCTGACGAGTGAGATGGCGCATACTGACAACACCATGAAAAGACCCCGATGTTTCACGTGGAACATCGGGGCCTAGCATCGAGCTTATTGACCGAGGGGGCGCTTCCTCGCCTCCCCTACCGAACGGGGCAGCTTTATCGTCGGCTTGGAAACCTGAACGAACGAATACAGCTCACGATGACCAAAGCCATCGGGCAGGTCGAAAGACTCATGGGCCTGCAACTCCATACCACAGAGCTTTGCAGCACTGCGCCCCTGAGCAAGCTCTTCAGAATCAGGATTGCCCTTTGAAATCAAAAGCTGTCCGTTGTGTTTAAGGAAGGGCGACGCATACTCGATCAGAATAGGAAGCGGAGCCACAGCCCTTGCAACGACGAGATCGAATGCCTTCTTATTCTCAGCAGCATACGATTCGAGTCGATCGTGTACACCGGTAATGCGATCTATCACCAGCTGCTCCAGACAGGCATTCACTGCCTTGATCTTCTTTCCAACAGAATCGAGAAGCACGCCAGGCAGACCGGTTACAACATGAAGCGGCACTCCGGGAAATCCTGCGCCGGTGCCCATATCAAGAAAGCGCGTGACCGTTGCGTCGATCAGGGGAACCAGCGATAGCGAATCAAGTATATGGAGAACAAGAGCCTCGTTGATATCCGTGATGCGCGTAAGGTTGATGTACTGGTTTATCTGCTCAACATAAAGCAGATGCTCGACACACAGACGCGCCTGGCTGGACGTCAGATCAACATGACACGACGAAGCGAGGTCGATCAGACCATTTGCCAGGCGATTGATATCCGACTCCGAAGTCTCTAGAGGCGTAAGGATGATCGGACGGTCCGAGGAAGCCATGATGCAATCCCTTCATATGGCAGAGAGATGACAGGAATACGTGAATCGAGAACTTATGGCAAAAAGAAAGGGCGCACCCGAAGGCACGCCCCTAGCATAGCGGAATCGAGGAATCCTAGAGCACCGTGATGACAACGCGACGCTCGGGATCCGCGCCCTCAGAGTGCGTATCAACACGATTGTTGTCACGTAGGGCGATGTGAACCAGGCGGCGCTCATAGGCGCTCATGGGCGGAAGCGACACCGTGGAGTGCTGTCGAACCGCACGAGCGGCCGCGGAGCGAGCCATGGAGATCACCTTGTCGTGGCGACGGCTCTTATATCCTTCGACATCGACGGCAACCGGATAACGGAACCCGAGCTTCCGACTCACCAACAGGGAGAACAACGTCTGCAGCGACTCGAGCGTGCGACCATGGCGACCGATCAACACGGCAAGATCGGGGGCGGTCACATCGAGAATCAGCTCTCCCTCGTCGCCATCGTACTCGTCGATGGGAGAATCCTGAGCATCAAAGTAGAACAGGATGTCACGGAGCACGGAAACCGCAACGTCGGCAACGGTGTCGAGCTCCTCATTAGAAAGCCCCTCACCGGCCTTGTAATGGGCGGCAATCTCGGCGTACTCCTCGACCGCGCCCTCGGTCACCTCTTCAAGCTCTTCAGACATGGCATACTCCATTAGTTAGGTACCTAAATTAACTCAATCCACTTACTTCTTCTTGTGGGGGCGCTGCTTGCGCTCACGACGAACGACATTGACCTCGATCGGAGCGTTCTTCATGCGCTCCTCCTCCTCGGCCTTAGCCTTTTCGATAACCTTCTGGGTGACGAACAGCTGCTGAGCAACCTGCCACGCAGAGGAGACGTCGTAGTACAGAAGAACACCGGCGGGAAGGCCCCATCCGATCCACAGCATCATGACGGCCATGACGACAGCCATCATGCGCATGCTCGAAGCCTGCTGGCCGGTCTGGTTGCGCGACATCCACAGCTGCGGGATGAGCGTCAGCACGGCGAACAGCGCAAGCGCGATCAGATACGGCGCGGCGGGGCCAAAGCCCTGGCTGATCGTGCCGGCCGCGGAGGCCTGCAGGTCGGGAAGGATGCCGTAGAACGAGAAGTTCTCACCGGAGAAGTACTGCGGAAGGTTGTTGAGCAGCGTGAGCAGCGCGAACAGAATGGGCATCTGGATCAGCAGCGGCAGGCAGCTGCCGAAGGGATTGAATTTGTTCTCGGAATAGAACTTCTGCATCTCCTCGGCCTGGCGCTGAGGGTCGTCAGCGTACCTCTCCTGCAGCTCCTGGAGCTTAGGCTGGAGCACCTGCATGCGAGCCGTCGATTTGGACGACTTGAGCATCAGCGGGGTCAAGAGCAGACGCACGATGATCACGAGAATGATGATGGACAGGCCCCAGTCCACCGCAAAGCTCTGGATAAGCTTCAGGATTTGGAAGAGGATGTTAACGATCCAGTCCCACATGTATAAACCTCCGTCTGTAAAGCGCCTTACGGCACGGGATCATAACCGCCGTCGCGCCAGGGATTGCAGCGCAGGATGCGCCGGAACCCCAGCCAACAGCCCTTGAGAACGCCGTATTTCGAGATGGCCTCGACGGCGTACTGCGAACAGGTCGGGATGTAGATGCACGAGTCGGGAAGCAAAGGCGAGATGAATCGTTGGTAAAAACGCACCGCAGCGACGGCACAGCGTCGCGGCAGGTGCGCAAGACCACAAACCTTATTGTTCATCGATACCCGCTCGCGAGCACAGGGACCTGAGCGCGGCCTGCATCTCTTGCGGTGAGGACGTCTTGGTCTTCGGCGTAGCGAACAAGATCACATCAAACCCCGCGCGCGGAAACGCACAAGCGCGTGCAGCCTCACGCAGCACGCGCTTGGAACGATTGCGCACGACCGCGCAACCAAGTCGCTTTGCTGCGACGAAGGCGACCCGCCCGGGATCGCCTTCGTCCAGAGTGTTGCACGCTATCATGCGCATCAGGGGATGGCGATAGGACCTCCCCTGGTGAAAGACGCGCTCGAAGTCTTGCTTAGACTTGATCGTCCTCATGCGAGACGCATACGGTTATTTATCGCTAACGGTAAGGCGCTTGCGGCCCTTGGCGCGACGACGGGCGAGCACGGCACGGCCGCCCTTGGTTGCCATACGGGCGCGGAAGCCGTGAGTCTTGGCGCGCTTACGCTTATTGGGCTGATAGGTACGCTTCATGGTTGATTTCCTCCTGCTGCATTTTGCGTGCGATTTGCACGTTTTAGACACGTGAGCTTAGAGATTGTAGGGAATACGGCGCTCCGATGTCAATGAAAGACCACGAAAAGCTTGCAATACCTCATGCTTTGCGCACGAAGCGCCCACAGCACGCAGTCAACAAGTGCATCCTTTCACGTCTTTTCAGCGACTTTTCAACAGGTCACGTTGAAGATGTTGATAACTTTTCGCGACTTTTCTTCAGTTTTCAACAGTTTTAGAAAACTTGTTGAAAGCCCTGCACAAGGTGTGCAAGCTGATATGCTAGACGGGCAGCTCAAACGAACTAGAATGCGGTGCACCATGTCTGACGACTTCTACCCTTTTGTTGACTCCGGTGACCCGGCGCCGGACAACGCCCATATAACCGGTATACGTGCATCGGGCGCAGACCCTGTCGACGCAGACGGCACGGCACCGTCTGCCGAGCAGGCGACCTATGCCACGCGCATCGCCGTATACGACGACATGCTCTCCACCCCGCGCGTCATCGTCATCGCGCCCAAAGACGTGCGCTCCTATCTTGAAGAGATCACCAACACGGTCTACCGCTGCATGCGCGAGCAAGGCGGCGGCATCTCGTTGATGGTCATCCGCGAGATCGTCGAGAACTTCATCCACGCCAACTTCGTGGAACCTATCATCTCGATCCTCGACGACGGCAACACGATCCGCTTTGCGGACCAAGGTCCGGGCATCGAGGACAAGGAGCGGGCGTTCGAGTTCGGCGTGACGAGCGCCGACCGCGACCAAAAGCGCTACATACGAGGGACGGGGGCCGGCTTTCCCATGGTCCAACAGTATCTAGAGAACGCCGGAGGAGCGGTCTCCATCGAGGACAACCTGCACCAGGGCACCGTGGTGACCGTCTCCATCGACCCTGCGCGCGTCATGGAGATCGAGCATGCCGCCGAGCGCGGCGGGGCAGTGCGCGGCGCACAGCCGCTGCAGGCCATGCCCCGGCAGCAGATGCCGGGCGCGCCGGGGATCGCGAACCCCATGGCACCGAATGCGGGGGCGCCCCTGTCCTACCAGGCAGGATATACGCCGTACCCGCAGGGATACGGCTTCGGCGCGCCGGGCACCCAGGCGCCGGGCGCGTACCCGGCGCCCCAAGGATATGCGGCCTATCAGCCGCAAGGGTATCCGCCCGCCGCATATCAGCAACCCTACCAGGCGCCCTGGCCGCAACAGCCCGCACCCCCCACCCAAGGCTGGGCCCCGCAGGCGGGCATGGGTGCGGGCGGATGGCCGCAGGAGGTCCCGCATGCAGGCGAGCCGTACGTTTCCGAACGCGGAGCGCTCGCCCTGAGCTTCCTCGCGCAGCACGGAAGCGGCGGGCCGACCGATCTTGCCGGCGCGTTCGGCTCGTCGGCGCCGACCTGGTCGCGCGAGCTTGAGACGCTGGCGCAGGTCGGACTCGTCATCAAGCGCGGCCAAAAGCGCTTCTTAACCGAGATGGGCCAGCTCTGGGCCCAAAACCATCAGCAGAACCAGCAGAACGCGTAAGGGGTGAACCATGGATAACGATGCACGACTGCTTCTCGACGACGTCATCGCCTGCTGCCAGCGCGACGGGCTCGACGCACGGCTCGTCAACATGCTCGCCGGCGCACAGGCGACCGATCTGAATGAAGACGCCCTGACCATCGAGGCCCCCAGTCGATTCGCCTATTCCTATCTCGTCAAGCAGCGGGCGACCATCGAGCGCTATCTCGAGGAGATCGCCTTCGCCCCCTTGGCGCTCATGGTCACCGCGCCGCAGGCCCCCGCGGCAGCTCGCCCGACAGCGGAAGCGGCGGAGCAGGCTGGCAGCCCCTCCACGCCGGCCGCAGCCGCCCCCGGCACCGCGTCCGTCGCGGCGGAAGCGGCCGCGACGGCGGAGGCCTCCTATGCAGCAGCAGCTGCACCCTCCCCCGCCATCGACCCCGTTCCGCCGCAGTTCCACGGCGGCCCAGCCCTGGCGCGGGCGGACGAGGGCGACCGACGGGTCAGCATCAACAACACGCTGTCGCCCGAGCAGTTCAAGAGCATGATGGCCGCCATGAAACAGGGCGGGAACACGGCACCGGCACCTCGCATGCCCGAGGCCGCCGCCCCCACCATCGAAGAGCAGCAGCACCCGGCGGCATCGTCCGGCATCAGCGCCAAGTACACGTTCGAGAACTTCGTCCTCGGCGACGAGAACCGGCACGCCTACCAGTCGGCCGCGCGCTTCGCGGCGTTCGCCGACGAGCCCGGCCAGTGCACGAGCCTGTTCATCTACGGCAACTCCGGCCTGGGCAAGACGCACCTGCTGTTCGCGATCCAAAACTACATCGCGACCGAGAAGCCCTGGATGCGCGTGAAGTACGCCAACAGCCAGGCCTATATCGACGACTACATGCGCGACCTGGGCGCCCAGCGCGGGCCCGGCGAGCCGATCATGCGCGAATACCGCAACGCCGACGTCCTCATCATCGACGACATCCAGAACATCATCGGCCGCCAGGCGTCCATCGAGTTCTTCTTCCAGCTCGTCGACGAGTTCATCCGCGAGAGCAAGAAGATCGTCATCGCCAGCGACCGCGCGCCCAAGAAGCTCGGCATGGACGAGCGCCTTACGAGCCGCTTCAATTCCGGCATGCTGTGCCTGGTCTCAGAGCCGACCTTCGAGACCAAGTACCGCATCCTCAAGTACTACTACGAGCACACGCTGCGCGCCGAGCGCCCCGTCTCCCGAGACGGCGCGGGCGCGTCCATCCTGGACGGCATCGCGCTGGAGGAGGGCACGCTCACCGACGATCACCTGCGGCACATGGCGGAGATCTCGGGCAACAACATCCGCGAGCTCGAAAGCTTCTGCGAGCGGTGCTCGGGTTTGAGCTACGAGAAGGAGCGCGCGGGATCCGAGCTCACCGCCGCAGATATCGACGCCGTGGCCGACGAGTACTTCGACACAGCGCGCAAGGTGGTCAAGCCGGCGACCATCCAGGCGGTCGTGGAGGAGTTCTATCACGTCAGCCATGCCGACCTCATCGGCCGCAAGCAGACCAAAGACATCGCGTTTCCGCGCCATGTCGCCATCTTCCTCATCCACCAGATGTGCGACCTGTCGCTGCCGGCCATCGGTTCGCTGTTCGGCCGCAACCACGCGACCGTCGTGCACAGCCTGAACGTCATCGAAAAGAAGCGCGGGGAGGAGGCGGCTTTCTCCGAACAGCTCCAGCAGCTCTCGAACATCGTTCTGATCAAGTCCTGACAGGCTGTTGAAAAGTGCGTGAAAGGTTTGAGAAAACTTGTCGAAAGACCGTGCGATACTGTGGATGAATTCGCGGCGCACAGGCGCGTGTCGAAAACAGCCTCAGTTCTCGACACGCGCAGATTGAAAACTTTTCTGCACCGACCTGAGCAAACGCGGGTTATCAACAGGTTCGACGGGCTTATTACTACTATTTGGTATAGGTATATATAGATAGATATAAAACGGAAGGGACGAGCACATGAGATTCACCGTCAGCCAGCCTGCACTTGCGGAGGCACTCGGAATAGTCATGAAGGGCGTAGCGAGCGCAAGCACGCTCCCCATCCTCTCGGGTGTCTTGATTCGCGCCACCGACGGGGTGCTTGAGTTCCAAACGTCGAACTACACCATCTCGATCCGTCACCGCATCGCGGCGCGCGTCGAGGAGGAGGGGGACACGGTCATCCCGTGCAAGATGCTCTCGAACATCACCAAGACGCTGCCCGATGCGCCGGTCTCCTTTGAGATCTCGGATCGCCAGGTGCGCATCACGTGTGAGAAGAGCTCGTTCAAGCTGAACACGCTCGACCCAACCGATTTCCCCGAGTTCCCGACCATCGCGCTCGAGCGCTCCGTCGAGCTTCCGTGCGACATCCTCTCCGAGATGGTGTCGCGCGTGTGGCGCGTGACGTCGACCGACAAGAACCGCCCGGTGCTGAACGGCGTGTTCATGACGGTCGAGAACAACACCGTGCGCCTCGTGGCGACCGACTCCTACCGTCTGGCCGTGTGCGACACCCAGGTCGAGACGTCTTCGCTCGAGGGGAGCTTCGAGCTGAACGTTCCCGCCGAGGCCTTCAACGACGCGTTGAACATCATGGGCAGCCAGCCCACCATCATGGTCGGCTCGACCGACACGCAGGTCGTGTTCGCCGCCGGCAACACCACGTACGTGTCGCGTCGCATCGAGGGCAACTACCCCAACTACAAGGCCCTGCTGCCGCCGACCTGCGCGACGACCGTCAAGATCAACGTCGAGGCGTTCTCCGCGGCCCTGAAGCGCGTGGCCGTCGTGGCGCAGGCGAACTCCGCGGTGAAGTTCGAGATCTCTGCTGAGGCGGGCACGATGGGGCTGTCGGCCATTTCCAACGATCAGGACCAGGCCGCCGAGACGGTGGACGTCGAGGTCGAGGGCGCTTCGGGCGTCATCGCGTTCAACTACCACTACATCTTCGGCTGCCTGAACGTGCTGAACCGCGAGAAGGAGATTACCCTCGAGCTGCAAAGCTACAGCCAGGCGGGCATCTTCAAGGCCTACGACAAGATCAATTACCTCTACCTGGTCATGCCGGTGCGCATCTAGCTGCCTTTCCCCTGATGAATTTTTAGGGACTGTCCCTAAAAATTCATCAGGGGGCTGGTGCGGCTGAATTTTTAGGGACAGTCCCTAAAAATTCATCAGGGGAAAGGAGGTGACCCCGGGTGGGCATCTACGCGCGGACGTTGACGGTTCACAACTATCGCAGTTACGAGCTGTATGAGCTGGAGCTCGACGAGGGTGTCACCGTCCTTGTGGGACCCAATGCCGCGGGCAAGACCAATCTGGTGGAGGCGCTGCAGCTGCTGACGGCGGGGCAATCGTTTCGCCGCCCCTCCCCTTCCGACCTCGTGCGCGACGGCGCCCCGGGCACGAAGATCGAGCTGCGCCTGGAAGGCGACGGCCGCGTTCTCGACATGGGCATGACCGTCGAGCGCGGACGGCGCGCGTTTTCCAAGAACGGCAAGAAGGTGACGGCGTCGGGCGTGCGGGGCGTGCTGCCGAGCGTGCTGTTCTGCCCGGATCACCTCGATATGATCAAGCGCTCGGCATCTGTGCGCCGGGCTGCGCTCGATGACTTCGGTGTGCAGCTGAACGAGAGCTACGCGCAGCTCGTCGGCGCCTATGAGCGCACTCTCGAGCAGCGCAACAACCTACTCAAGGACCGCTTCGCCTCGCACGATCTGCTCGGTGCGTGGGACGATGCGCTCATCACCGCCGGCGCGTCGGTGCTGGTGCATCGCTTGGCCCTGCTCGAGCGCGTGCGCGAGCGCCTGGTCGACGTCTACGCCAGGATCGCTCCACGTGAAACGGTCGATGTCCGGTACCGCGCCTCCATCGGCGATATACCTGCGGCCTCGGCCCGCGACCGCGACGCGGTCGCCTCCTGTTTCGCCGCGGCGCTCGCCGAGACGCGCGAGGACGAGGTCCGGCGCGGGCTCACGCTCGTCGGACCGCACCGCGACGAGATCGTCTTTCTCGTCGACGGCCGCGAGGCGCGCTCCTTTGCCAGCCAGGGCCAGCAGCGCAGCCTCGTCCTCGCGTGGAAGATCGCGGAGGTCGAGGTCACCTACGACATTCTGGGCCGCTATCCGATCCTGCTGCTCGACGACGTCATGAGCGAGCTCGACGCCGCGCGCCGTGAATCGATCATGCGGTTCGTCGAGGGTGAGATCCAGACGGTCATCACCACGACGAACCTGGGTTATTTTTCCGATGGCATCTTGGATGCCTCGAAGGTGGTGGGCATCGGTGAAGAGAAGCGAGCGTAAGGGCGAGACGCACAGCCTGGCCGATTTCATCCCCCTCGAGCGCCGCCGCATCCTCGACGGGGCATCCGAGACCAAGCTCGCGCAGATGCGCGCCGCGGAGGCGACGCACGACGTCTACCATGCGTGGAACCAGGTGTGCGCGGGGACCCGGGAGGGCGAGCACGTGACGGGCCTGCACTATGTGCCCGAATCGAACGAGCTCATCGTCTACGCCGACGGCTCGACATGGGTGGGCGAGCTCACCATGATGCGCGAGATCATCCGCGCGCGCATGTACCGGCTCGGGGTCGATATCGCCGGTATCAAGGTCAAGCTTTCGCGCGAGGGCTACGCGCGTCCCAAGGCGGGCGCTCCCCGCACGCATGCCCAGAGCCCCTCCCCTGCTTCCCATCGCGCCGTGGCGCGCCACCCGTTGACGGCGGAGGAGGACGCGCGTCTTGACGATAGGGTCTCCGGCATCGCCGACGAACGCCTGAGGGATGCGCTCAAACGGGCTATAAAGGCCAGTTTTGAATGCGAAGACTCCCGATAGGCCAAAACGGGCGCAAATCGCGTCTGGTGGTCTTGTAGGGGTATTTGAAACGCGCGATGGCACCCCTTCTTTTCCATTAAACTATTGAAGGTTACTAGCATTTGCTTGAAGGAAAAGGAGATGTGCGTGGCGAATAAGAACGAATACGGCGGCAGCGAAATTAAAATCCTCGAAGGTCTCGAGGCCGTTCGTAAGCGCCCGGGCATGTATATCGGCTCCACGAGCTCCAGCGGTCTGCATCATCTCGTGTGGGAGATCGTCGACAACTCCGTCGACGAGGCCATGGCCGGGTTCTGCACCAAGATCGAGGTGACGGTGCACGCCGACAACTCCATCACCGTCGTCGACAACGGCCGCGGCATCCCGGTCGACAAGCATCCGGTCAAGAAGATCCCGACGCTCGAGGTCGTCATGACCATCCTGCACGCCGGCGGCAAGTTTGACAACTCGGCGTACAAGGTATCCGGCGGCCTGCACGGCGTGGGCGTCTCGGTCGTCAACGCCCTGTCCAAGAAGATGGTCGTCCAGGTCCGCCGCGACGGCAAGATCTACGAGATGCAGTTCAGCCGCGGCAAGACCACGCAGAAGATGATCGAGGTCGGAACGTCCAAGACGACGGGCACCACGACGACGTTCTGGCCCGACGAGGAGATCTTCGAAACGACGGTCTACGACTACGACATCCTGCGCAACCGCCTGCAGGAGACCGCCTTCCTCAACAAGAACCTCAAGATCGTGCTCAAAGACGAGCGCGAGCTCGCCCCTCGCGTCGACGAGTACTGCTACGCCGGCGGTATCGTCGACTTCGTCAAGTTCCTGAACGAGGGTAAGGACATCCCCGACGGCCTGAAGAAGCCCATCTACCTCTCCGGCGCCTCCGAGCCCGGGCTGCCGGTCGACCGCACCGGCGAGGTCGAGATCGCGATGCAGTGGAACACCTCGTATTCCGAGACGGTCATGAGCTTCGCGAACGACATCTACACGCCCGAGGGCGGTATGCACCTCGAGGGCTTCCGCACCGCGCTCACGAGCGTCATCAACGAGTACGCGCGCAAGCAGAACATCTTGAAGGAGAAGGACGCCAACCTCACGGGCGATGATGTCCGCGAGGGTCTCGCCGCCGTCATCTCCGTCAAGCTCGCCGACCCCCAGTTCGAGGGCCAGACCAAGGCCAAGCTCGGCAGCTCGTTCATGCGCACGCTCGTGCGCAAGGTCGTTTCCGACGGCCTGTCGGAATACCTCGAGGAGCACCCCAAGCAGGCGCGCGAGATCATCAAGAAGGCCCAGCAGGCATCCAAGGCCCGCAACGCCGCCCGCAAGGCGCGCGAGGCGACGCGCCGCAAGAGCCTGCTCGAGACGGCGAGCCTGCCCGGCAAGCTGGCCGACTGCTCCGTGCGCGACCCCGAGATGACCGAGCTGTTCATTGTAGAGGGTGACTCCGCAGGCGGCTCGGCCAAAGACGGCCGCCGCCGCGACATCCAGGCGATCTTGCCCCTGCGCGGCAAGATCCTGAACGTGGAGCGCGTCGGCGACCACCGCGCGTTCTCGAGCGATACCATCCAGTCGCTCATCACGGCCATCGGCTGCGGCGTGACCACGGGCAGCGGTGACGGCGGCGATTTCGATATCACCAAGGCCCGCTACCACAAGATCATCATCATGACCGATGCGGACGTCGACGGCGCGCACATCCGCATCCTGCTGCTGACGTTCTTCTACAAGTACATGCGCCCGCTCATCGACGCCGGCTATGTGTACGTGGCCTGCCCGCCGATCTTCGGCATCAAGGTTCGCAACAAGATTCACTACGTCTACCCCAACGGCCGCCAGGCGGAAGAGGAGATCCTGCGCGAGAGCATCGCCGCGCTCGGCCTCAATCCCGATGACGGCGACGACGAGGCGGCGGCCGGCAAGATCACCAAGAAGCGCCGCGGCTACACCGTTCAGCGCTACAAGGGTCTGGGCGAGATGGATCCCAAGCAGCTCGCGTCGACCACCATGGATCCCAAGACGCGCATCCTGCAGCGCGTCACCATCGAGGACGCCGCGGTCGCCGATCGCGCTGTGCGCGAGCTCATGGGCAACCAGGTGGAGTACCGCCGCGAGTACATCGAGAAGCACGCCCACGACGCGCGCTTCCTGGACGCCTAGCGCGCTGAGTCGGCTGGGGGGTTGGTTGGGGACGGGTTCGTTCCAGCCCAGCCCCTGATGGGGGAACTCTGACTGCCTACACACTGGGGATGGGCTGGAACGAACCCGTCCCCAACCAACCCCCAACCCACGGCCGACTGCGACTGAGTCAGACCGAACCAGACCAGACCACGACTAAACCAGGAGGTAGCACGTGGCAGATGATATGAACAACACGCCCGGCGCCGGCGGCGAGGGTACCGAGGGCCTGCCCGAGGACCTCAAGCGCCTGCTGGCCCGCGCCGAGACGCAGAACGACGACGGCGAGACGGTCGGCTACGACCCAGACGCCGTCGACGAGGACGAGGAAGACGATGACCAGGAGCTCGAGGAGAGCTTCGGCACCGTAGACCGCGGCGAGGATGCCGGCGAGGACATCAACGGCGGATCGCTCCAGATCTCCGAGTTCGGACACGAGATGAAGCAGTCCTTCATCGAGTACTCGATGTCGGTCATCACGGCGCGTGCCCTGCCCGATGTGCGCGATGGCTTGAAGCCGGTGCACCGCCGCATCCTCTACGCCATGAACGAGTCGGGCATCTACCCCAACCGTCCGCATAAGAAGTCGGCCTGGACGGTCGGCGAGGTTATCGGCAAGTACCACCCCCACGGCGACGTTGCGGTGTACGACACCATGGTCCGCCTGGCGCAGTGGTTCTCCATGCGCACGCCCCTGATCGACGGCCACGGCAACTTCGGCAACATCGACGGCGACGGCGCGGCGGCCATGCGTTACACGGAAAGCCGTCTGGCCAAGCCGGCCATGGAGCTCCTGCGCGACCTTCAGAAGGATACGGTCGACTGGCAGCCGAACTACGACGAGTCGCTCGCCGAGCCCCAGGTGCTTCCGGCGCGCTTCCCCAACCTGCTCGTCAACGGCTCTTCGGGCATCGCGGTCGGCATGGCCACGAACATCCCCCCGCACAACCTCGCCGAGGCCGTCGAGGCGACCTGCATGCTCATCGACAACCCGGACGCCACGACGGAAGAGCTCATGACCGTCATGCCCGGTCCCGACTTCCCCACCGGTGCCCGCATCATGGGGTCGGACGGTATCCGCCAGGCATATGAGACGGGCCGCGGCTCCATCACCGTGCGCGCCAAGGCACATGTCGAGTCCACCAAGACCGGCCGCAACCGCCTTGTGTTCACCGAGATCCCCTATCAGGTGAACAAGGGCAACCTGCAGGAGAAGATCGCCCAGCTCGTCAACGAGAAGCGCATCGAGGGCATCTCCGACATGCGCGACGAGTCGACGCAGAAGGGCATCCGCCTGGTCATCGAGCTCAAGAAGGGCGTGATCCCGCAGGTCGTCCTGAACAACCTGTATAAGTACACCTCGCTGCAGAACACGTTCGGCGTGAACAACCTCGCACTCGTGAACGGTGTTCCCAAATGCCTGTCCCTGCGCGACATGCTGCGTTGCTACATCGACCACCAGGTCGACGTCGTCACCCGCCGCACGCGCTTCGACCTCAAGAAGGCCCAGGCTCGCGCCCATATCCTCGAGGGCTACCTGCTGGCGCTCGACCACATCGACGAGGTCATCTCCATCATCCGCTCCTCGCGCACCGACTCCGAGGCGAGCGCCCGCCTGATCGAGCGGTTCGGCTTCAGCCCCGAGCAGACCACGGCCATCCTCGAGATGAAGCTGCGCCGTCTGACCGGTTTGGAGCGCGACAAGATCCAGGAGGAGCTGGACGGCCTGCGCCGCGCCATCGCCTACTACGAGGACCTCTTGGCGCACGAGGAGAAGGTCCTCGGCGTGATCAAGGAGGAGATGCGCGAAATCTCGCGCAAGTACGGCGACAAGCGCCGCACCGAGATCTGCGCCGCCGAGCGTGACCTGGACGTCGAGGACCTCATCGCCGACGAGGACATGGTCGTCACCATCACGCACACGGGCTACGTCAAGCGCATCCCCGTGGCAGCCTACCGCGCGCAGAAGCGCGGCGGCAAGGGCGTGACGGGCGCGAACCTCAAAGAGGATGACGTCATCGACGAGATGTTCATCGCGAGCACGCATGAATACGTGCTGTTCTTCTCAAACCGCGGCAAGGTGTACCGCCTGAAGGTCCATGAGCTTCCGGTCGGCACGCGCCAGGCGCGCGGCACCGCGATCGTGAACCTGCTGCCGTTCGAGGAGGGCGAGAAGATCGCGAGCGTCATCTCCTGCCGCGAGTTCCCCGACAACGAGTACCTCATGTTCGCCACTGCGAGCGGCATGGTCAAGAAGACCGTGATGAGCGCCTATGACCGCAGCCGCCGCGACGGCATCATCGCCATCAACCTCAAGAACGGCGACCACCTGCTCGACGTGCGCCGCGTTCGCGAGGGCGACAAGGTCATCCTCGCCACCACGGCCGGCAAGGCGATCATGTTCTCCGAGGAGCAGGTGCGCGCCACGGGTCGCGACACGAGCGGTGTGCGCGGCATCACGATGAAGGGCGAGACCACGGTGCTCGGCATGGAGATCTCCAACGGCCGTGGCGATCTGTTCGTCATCACGGAGCGCGGCTTCGGCAAGCGCACGCCGATTGCCGACTACCCCGAGCAGAACCGTGGCGGTCAGGGCGTCTACACCATCCAGATGACCGACAAGAAGGGCAATCTGGCTGCCATGAAGACGGTCGGCCCGCAGCACGAGCTGTTCATCATCACCGAGGGCGCGACGGTTATCCGCGTGAAGACCGAGGAGATTTCCAAGACCGGTCGCGCCACGCAGGGCGTCAAGATGATGACGGTGGCCGACGGCGACCGCGTGTGCGCCGTGGCGCGCATGACGAGCGCTAAGAAGAAGCCTAAGGCCCCTGCGGTGGCCGAGGGGCAGGAATCGCTTGATCTGGCCGCTGCGGGCGCTCTGGAGGCGCCGAGCGACGATCATGTCGATATCGGAAGCGGCGACGAGGCGCTCGAGGATCTGATGGACGAGTAGCATCGGCGCCATCGCATAGCGTCTGTGACAGGGCGGACTGGAGGAGTTACTTCTCCGGTCCGCCTTTTGCGTTGATGCTGCCGTTCGTGGGTGTCGGGCGCGCGCCATCCATGTCGCCGCGACTGAGTCATGCTGCGCCATATATGGTGTAAAGCCGTGTTTCCGCAGGTCAGAACTGCGTCAAGAACATTTGACGGTGCGGTGGGCCGCTTGCCGGCACGATGTCGGGATCCTTTGATGGTACGATGCCCCCAGTCATGGGAGCCTTCGAGGTGAAGGGGTCCGACGAGGAAAACGAGGGAGCATGGAGATCGGGAACCGCATCAAGTCGCTGCGCGCGCGTGCGGGTATGTCGCAAGAAGATCTTGCGGGGCGCATCTACGTTTCGCGCCAGACGATCAGTTCGTGGGAGAACGATAAGACCTACCCCGACGTGCAGAGCCTGCTGCTCCTCTCCGAAATCTTCGACGTGACCGTTGACAGCCTGATCAAGGAGGACGTGATGACCATGACGAAGACGATTGATTCAGACGTGCGCGCCATGAAGCAGATGGCTTGGGTGATGGTGGTGTTCTTGCTGCTCATGATTGCCGCCATGGCGTGGCTGGTGGTGCAGACGGTCGTGTGGGACTGGGATCTTGCGTATGCGGTGCCGACCTTCGTGCTCGCGCTGGTGCTGTGGTGCGTCGCGCTGTGCGCCGCCGTGCAGGTTGAGCGAATCAAAAAGAGCCATGATCTGGTCACGTATCGCGAGATCCTGTCGTATTGGTGCGGTGAGCCAGTTGACCGCGATACCGAAAAGAGCCGTCGCGAGCGCCTGATTCCCGTATGGATGAAAACGATCCGTTTTGTCGGGATGATGGTGCTTGCGGCAGCCATTGGCTACGGCTTCGCGATGCTCGTGGACCGTCTGGTCGGGTGAGTGGCTGTTTGGCGAACAGGCTGCGTCTCGATGGCGCCGTGATCCGCGTAAGTCAAGGCCCTGACTGAGTCTGACTCAGTCAGGGCCTTGCTTCAGCGTTTGGGACGCGTGATTAGAAGTCGTCCGGAGAGACGGAGCGCGCGAACTTGTCGAAGCGTTCGAGCTCCTCTTCCTCGTTCTCCTCGGTGCGGTACGAGATGTTTCCGGCGCGGTTCATGACGTCGTCTTCGACGTAGATCGGAGCGTTGGTGCGAACCGCAAGGGCGAGCGCGTCGCTCGGCCGAGCATCGATATGGCGCTCTTCCCCGTCGGCGTTCTCAAGAACCACCGATGCGTAGAAGATGGGTGCGTCGACACGGTCGATCTCCACACGCTCAAGCTTACCCCCCAGGGATTTGATGACGTCGACCATGAGATCATGGGTGATAGGCCGAGAGCCCTCTGTTCCATCGACGCCGCGTCCGACCGCAGCGGCCTCGTACGAACCTGTCTGAATAGAGAGCGCGCGCAGCGGGGCATCTGATGCACCCTCGGCACCGCGCTCGCGGAGCACGATGATGGATGGTACGGGGCCAGCGGCCATAATAATAGTTTCGATATCAACACGAATCATTATGGCACCTCCAATAATGCTGTTCTCTGACGTACATGGTATGAACTGGATAGTAATACTACCCAAAACAGTGACGTTGTGTGCGTATACCTCCCCTTTTCACATGCTCGGAAATTTTTTCAAAAAAGTTGTTGACGGACGAACCCCAAGCGCGCTAATATTCTTTTCGCGCGATGGACCTGTAGCTCAGTTGGTTAGAGCGTCCGGCTGATAACCGGGAGGTCACAAGTTCGAATCTTGTCAGGTCCACCACTTTCTTTCGCAATAAACACCCCAGCGAGAGCCGAGTCGCCGCTGGGGTGTTTATTACTTAAGTGGGGGTTTAGCTCAGCTGGGAGAGCGCGGGCTTTGCAAGCCTGAGGTCAGGGGTTCGATCCCCCTAACCTCCACCACGATCATGATGACCTCGCCACGGCGAGGTTTTTTCATATCTGGGGGCCGTGCATGGGGATCGAACCCCGTTCGGGGCCGGATCCCGAGTAAACGCGCGCGCGTTTGCCGGGGGCCGACGCAAGGCGCGCAAGCGCCGCAGCGCTGAGCGGTTGCGCAGCAATCGCGGATCCCCCTAACCTCCACCACGATCACGATGACCTCGCCACGGCGAGGTTTTTTCATATTTGAGGGCCCCATGGCGTGCGTTCCCAAAGGCGACTGGCGATACTAGACGGGTCTACAGAAAAATGGGGCTCTGAGATCGCGTCTAGAGCCCCTAAAATGACCTACTGGCTGTCCATGTCCGAACCAGGGCCTAATAGGCCCTTAAATCCCGTTAGACGCTCCCATACTCCAGCGCTTGCCATCAAAACGACCTGATCGTGCGCTCTGCGGGTTTCGGTCTGGGCCTCCTTGGCCGCATCTTGGGCATTATCGAGGGCGCAGGTCAGCTCTTTGATCTGGTTGTCTTTGATGGCGAGCTGGGCGTTAAGGTTGTCTATCTGGGCCTTAAGGTCGTCGATGCGCTCACGGTACACCGATACGATGGCTTCCACATCGATATGCGGCTGATTTGAGGACTCGGTCTCCCCCTCCCCCGCCGCTTGCTTCGCCTCGACGTTCTTGGTCAGAAAGTCTGCCAGCATGGAAGCACCTTCGGCATCGATGATCAGTGCCCCTCGCGCTCCGTCGGGGTTGGCGTGACCTGACTCTCTGAGCCCGAGCTCCTTCACGGCGCGCATGACGGTTGATTTTCCACGGCCCGTGGCTTCCGCAATCTCTTTAATGGTTGGCACGATTCGTTCCTAACTACTCCCCTATTCAAACATGACTGAGTCATGCCGTCATCAATGCATCGATTCATTATAGCGTGAGATTCGATAGAGAATCGAATTCCCCGACTTGGGTGAAGCGATGTGAATCGATCCGACCATCGGTCGCACATTCGATTCATCAAGTGAGTCGTACATTGCGCCGCGGTCCGCGCCACATTGTTTGGTCCGGGCTGATGTCTGCGTTAGGGGAGCGCACCTTACATCGTTTCGCCAGATCGCCCCGAAGACTGAGTTGCTCTGCCCCTTGCCTACTTCGCCTGGATCGGAGGAATGGGCTGGGCGAGCGATCGGGTACGTTTACGATCGGTCCAAGACGCACTGACGGTGAATCGTTGGTTCGATTGGAGAAATGACAAACCATAAGCATATGGATAGCATCGGCATGAATCTGGTTAGACGGGTCACAAGCAGTTTCATTTGAAGACGCAGAGAGAATCGGACGGCGGAGCATAGAGCCGGTGTGATTCATCAGACAGGTAAGATCGCTCCGAACGGGTCGAAGCGATGCGATGCCTGATTGGCTGACAGCCGGAATATCGGATGACCTGATTCGGTTGACGATCGAATAACGCATCTGTCGCATGGTGTGTTGGCGGTTCGGTCATTGTGGTCGTATCGCATTAGTGCGCATGACGGTTGCTCAGACGAGGTATTCGGTCAAACGCGTCAAACCGCTATCGCGAATCGTTGCATGGTCTCATAGGGAAGGGAATGCAGATTCAGTCATATGAGTGAATCGCGATGAGGCGGTCGCGATGGGTCAATACAGACGATGACGAATGCTGGTGCAACACGTTCAACGAGTCGGCTCATTCAAGGGAATACCAAGATGCTACCGTTTGCGCGCCGCATGGAATCGAGTCAGGTGAGGTGCAAGGTGACAATCGATTCAAAGACTGAGTCCGCGAATCGATTGATGCAGCGTGGTTGAATGAGTTGCGATATCGAACCGGTAACGAGATCATTGCTAACTTGCCTGGTAGAACTACAAAAAGGAATATATTATTTTGAGAATTCACCGCGCGAGCAAATGCTTCACAAGGTCTTGCAAAAGAAGAAGTGGTTCGATGGGAATCGATTGATGGTTCTCACTCTGGAGCGGATACGGTGTGGTGTAGGCGTGGGTCGATATTCAACGTCGAGGCCACCTGTCCGATATGGCGCAGACGGCTGTAGGGGAGACGGGGGAAGGCATTGCGCCCACCGGACAAATCGGCCGTCGAGCGGTATAAAGTCAAAAACTTTACCTAGATGGGGTACGATTCGAGTGGGTCCGTGCATAAGCCAGCCCCCTCGGTCCCCGAGGTCATTAAACCGTTTACATGGCAAGGAAAGGTATAGGCTATGGCAGACGTACATGAGCTTCTCGACACATGGATCGCCAACGTCAAGGACGAAGAGCTGCTGGCTGAGCTGAAGCAGATGAAAGAGTCCGGCGACGAGAATGCGATCACCGATGCGTTTTTCCAGGACCTGGCGTTTGGTACCGCCGGTCTGCGCGGCACGCTGGGCGCCGGCACGAACCGCATGAACATCTATACGGTCGGTCGCGCCACGCAGGGCTTTGCCGACTACCTTGTCAAGAATTTCGAGAACCCGACGGTCGCCATCGCTCGCGACAGCCGTAATAACGGCGAGCTGTTCGTGAAGACCACGGCGGCCATTCTCGCCGCCAACGGCGTCACCGCCTACGTGTATCCGCGCATCTCGCCGGTCCCCACGCTGTCCTGGGCCACGCGCTATCTTGAGTGCTCGGGTGGCATCTGCATGACCGCGAGCCACAATCCCGCCCCGTATAACGGCTACAAGGCCTACGGTCCCGACGGATGCCAGATCACGTCGGAGGCCGCCGATGCCATTTCCGCAGCTATGGAGGCCACCAATCCGTTCACGGACGTCAAGACCATGGACTTTGACGAGGCGGTCGAAAAGGGGCTCGTGAAGTGGATCGACGACTCGGTGCTCGATGCCTACTACGACGCCGTGGTGGACAAGTCCGTCTGCAACCTGACCGAGGAGCAGTCCAAGAACACTCCGCTCAAGCTCGTGTACACCCCGCTGAACGGCACCGGTCTGATTCCTGTGACCACGGTCCTCAACAAGGTCGGTATCACCGATATCACCGTCGTGCCCGAGCAGAAGGATCCCGACGGCAACTTCCCGACCTGCCCGTATCCCAACCCCGAGATCCGCGAGGCCATGCAGAAGGGTATCGATCTGTGCCGCGAGGTTCAGCCCGACCTGCTGCTTGCCACCGACCCCGACGCCGATCGCGTTGGCGTCGCTTGCGCGGATGGCGACGATTATACGCTGCTGACCGGCAACGAGATGGGCGTTTTGCTGCTCGACTACATCTGCAAGATGCGTGCCGCGCGCGGCGAGGACCTCAAGGATAAGGTGGCGGTGACCACTATCGTGTCCTCCGCCATGGTCGACGCGCTGGCCGAGGAGTACGGCTTTGAGCTGCGCCGCTGCCTCACCGGCTTCAAGTACATCGGCGACATCATCACCGGCCTGTCCGACGCGGGCCAGGTTGATCGCTTCATCTTCGGCTTCGAGGAGAGCTACGGCTACCTGTCGGGCGATCACGTGCGCGACAAGGACGCGGTCAACGCCTCCATGCTCATCTGCCAGATGGCCCAGTACTACAAGCTGCAGGGCAAGAACCTGGTTCAAGCGATGCGCGATCTGTACGAGAAGTACGGGTACTACCACAACAAGACGATCTCTTTGGGCTATCCGGGTGCCGACGGTGCGGCCAAGATGGCCGGCATCATGGCCGACCTGCGCGAGAATCCCCCTGCGGAGATTGCGGGCTCCAAGGTCGAGGGCGTTGTCGATTACAAGGAGGGCGTGAACGGCCTGCCGAGCGCGAATGTCATCGAGTTCGATCTCGAGGGCGGGGACAAGGCCATCGTTCGTCCTTCCGGCACCGAGCCCAAGATCAAGCTCTACATCTTCGCCAAGGGCGCCGACGCCGCGGCTGCCGATGCGCAGATCGATGCCATCGAGGCGGCCGGTCGCGAGCTGCTTTCCTAATAGGTTGTCATCATATGCCGATAAAAGCGGGGCGCTATCAGCGTCCCGCTTTTTGTATCGAGGTCAGAAGCGACGGTTGGGAGTATGGAGGTGGGGGAGGGGACTACAGCGTGCCCGAGATGCGTCGGGCTCGTTCGATGCAGCGCGTCACGCGCTCGCAGAGCGTGTCGATGTCCTCGTCCCGGATATCATCGGCGAGCGACAGGCGAAGCGATCCATGGGACCACCGACGGTCCGTTATCCCAATCGCGCTTATGACGTGGGATGGTTCGGTTGAGCCCGTTGAGCATGCGGAGCCCGTCGCTGCCGCAACGCCGGAACGGTCCAGCAGGACAACGAGCAGCTCGCCGTCCACGTCGTGAATGGCAAACGACGCGATGGAGGGCAGGCGCCTGACCGGATCTCCCGTGTAGTAGATGTCAGGGACGGCGTCCTGGAGCTTGGAGACCAACCGGTCGCGCAAAGAGGTGATTCGACCCATGCGCTCGACAAGTCCGTCGCGGCACTCCTCGAGTGCTGCTGCCATGCCGACGATGCCGGCCAGGTTTTCGGTGCCCGACCGCTCGCCGCGCTCCTGGCCCCCGCCTTCAATGAGTGCCGGAATGGAGAAGCCATCCTTGAGATAGAGGGCTCCGATGCCGCGCGGGCCATGGAATTTGTGAGCCGAGAGCGAGAGCGCGTCAATTCCGAGCCCGTGCACATCGACGGGGATGTGGCCTACGGCTTGAACGGCATCGGTGTGAAAGGAGGCGCCGTATTCATGGGCGATGCGGGCCAACTCGGGGACATCCTCGATGGTTCCGATCTCGTTGTTCGCGAGCATGATCGAAACAAGAGCACATCCCGGAGCCTCGCAGCCCGCCCGCCGCGCTTCTGTCCGCGCCGCTTCAAGGGCGATTCTCAAATCGTCAGGGCGCACATGTCCCTGTCTGTCGACGGGTAGCACGGTTGTGCGCGCACCGAAGCGCTCCATCGCTCGACATGCATGCAAAACGGCATGATGCTCGATTGAGCTGGTAATGAGGCACGCGGGCGCCTCGGTCCCGTATCGGTCTCGATATCTGAGGGTCGCGCCCTGAATGGCCCACATATCGGATTCGGATCCGCCGCTCGTGAAATAGATTTCTTCTGCCGCGGCTCCAAGTTGCCGCGCGATGCGCGCCCGGGCCTCGCCGAGGGCGCAAGCCGCTTCCTTGGCAATGCGATGTATCCCGCCGGGGTTGCCGAAGCTCGTGGTCAGATAGGGCATCATCTCGTCAAGGGCCCGCTTGGACAGGGGTGTCGTTGCGGCGTTGTCAGCGTAGATATAGGGGAGTTGTCCGCCTGTCGTCTCTGTCATATCGACCCGCTATCGAAGGAAGAAGAACCACACAACGGCGAGGATCGCGGCGAGCAGCGCGATGATGCCGATGATGAGGTGCGCGCGGCGCTGCTTGCGCTCACGTCGCGAGGTGAAGATGGATTTTCCCGGCTTCGGCGTCTCGAGGTAGCGCTCGTAGTGAAGTTTGCGGGGACCCTTGGGGCCGGTCTTCTCCTTAAGCTGACGGGGGAGTGCCGAGTCCGACCGCGCCGCTCCGTGCGTTGCGGGCAGATAGTCGGCATCGTTGCTGGCTGTTCCCATGTGCACCCTGCGCGAACGCGCCTCCTCAAGCGTTTGGTAGCGTTGGCGCGTGACGTATTCGGGCTCTACGTCGTCGATCGGCTCCTGCGTGATATGGCGCACCGCGCGATGGAAAACGGGCTGCGGGGCCTCGGCACCAGCATGATCGTTCTGATGCGATGGGATGGGAATATTGCCCGTGTGTTCGTCCATGGTGAGCCTTCAAACCGTTGGTGATGCTGTCCATATTGTACGGGTGAGCTGCGGCCGCGGTTCCACATTTAAGAATATCCTCAGATGCGCAACACGGTTCCTTTGCTAAATCTTAGTCAGTATGACTTAGATTTGATTATACTGTGACGCTTAAAAAATCTGTGTTGGCATGAATAGCTTGCCGGGTCACGGGAATAAACAAGAGCGACAAAAGAAGTCCTCGCCCCAAAGAGGGGTGCGGCTCATCACTAAGGAGTGATTGATATGGCAAGCATGGTTCCCTATCGTTCGGTTTTCGGTCTTCGTCCTACGACTTCGCTGTTCGATGCGTTCGATGACATGATGGATCTCGCCTCCACGCCGCTGGCGAGCAAGGCGTTCCCCATCGATGTCGAGGATACGGGCGACGGTTATGAGGTCAAGGCGTATCTGACAGGTGTCAACAAGGACGATATCGACGTCGAGCTCAACGAGGGTCGTCTTTCCATCTCCGTGAAGGTTGAGGATAAGGAAGAGGACAAGGGCAAGAATTACCTGCAGAAGGAGTTCACGTCCTACAGCGCGACGCGCGGCGTGTATCTGAAGGACGCCTCATGCGAGGGGCTGTCCGCCCGCTATGCAGACGGCATCCTGACCGTGACTGTCCCCAAGATCGTCGAGAAGAGCAACGTCACCAAGATCGCCATCGACTAGCGCAGCAAGCATCTGGCTGCACGCGCCCGCACATTTGACTCGGCAAAGGCTCGGAGCTTTACGGCTCCGAGCCTTTTTGCGGTCGATGCATCGTAAAACGGATCGTCAAAGGATCGAGATGGGCCTGTTCTGGCCCGCGGCGCAGATGTGCAGGTCGGAATAGTCGCCGCCGCGCGCCAAGGTCGCCGAAGATCCCAGCTCGTTGTCGAGATCGGCGCCCAGCGCCTCGGCAAACGATCGCACGGCAAGGCTCGGGCGGTTGTTCTCCTGCGAGATGTGCATGGCGACGAGATGCTCGGTGCGCGCGCCGATGAGTTCCGCGGCGGCAGTCGAGGCCTGCTCGTTCGAGAGGTGGCCGGCTGCGGACATAATGCGATCCTGCAGGTACCGCGGATACGAGCCGCAGCGGAGCATGGGCACGTCGTGGTTGCTCTCGAGGGCGAGGATGCGCGTATCCGCCAGCGCGTCGCGCGCCTCGTCGGTGAGCACGCCGGTGTCCGTGGCGTATCCGATCGAGTCCCCAGAGCACTCGAAGCGAAAGCCCACGGGGTTCACCACGTCGTGAGACGTGGGGAAGGTCTGAACGCTCACGCCGGCAACGTCAAAGCGCAGCCCCGGGACGAACTCACAGAAGGGGAGGGTGTCGAGATAGGTGCGCGCCTCCGGTGTCCCCACGCTCGCGTAGAGCTCGATATCGAATGCCCGGCACCATACGCTGATGCCGCTGACATGGTCAGTGTGCTCGTGGGTGAGCAGCAGCGCCCGCACGTCGTGTTCGGAAAGACCGAGTTCGTGCATGCGCTTGAGCACCTCGCGGCGTGAAAACCCGTCGTCGATCATGATGAGCCCCTGCGGACCCTCGACAAGGGCGCAGTTGCCCTTAGATCCGCTTCCCAAGATGTGAAGGTGCAGCGCACCGTATCTGCTGCCGTTCGATTCCACGACTTCTCCAATGGCTACAATGTATGCGTTCCAAGGAGGTTTCATGCCCACCGTCGCACAGCACTTTGCCCGGCTTCACCCAACATCGTCTCAGCGCCTGAGCGGGGCCGCACCAGAGCAGGCCTCTCCTGTGGTGCTCATGGTATCAGGCGGCGCGGACTCAACCGCCCTTCTGGTCATGGCCTGCACATCAAAGCTCGATTTGCGCGACGGCCGCGGTCTGGCGCGTATCGCGCGCGAGCGCATCCACGTGCTCCACATCAACCATCACCTGCGGGGTGTCGCCTCCGATGAAGACGAGCGGTTCGTGCGCGACCTGTGCGCGCATTTCGGCGTTCCCGTCTGCGTGGAACACGCATCGTTTTCCGATCTCGGTGGCCAAAATCTCGAGGCGGCCGCTCGCGAGGCGCGCTATGCGGCGGCTCGCCGCTACGTGCGCGAGCTGTGCGCCCAGACGAACACCCCGCGCACGTCCGCGCGCATCGTGACAGCTCATACGGCCTCAGACCGCACCGAGACGTTTTTCATGAACGCCATCAAGGGCTCGGGGCCTGCAGGGTTGTCGAGCATTCCTCGCCGACGCAACATCATCGTTCGCCCTCTGATCGACATGACGCATGGGGAGCTGTGCCGCTATCTCGAGGTCGCGGGCATGACGTGGCGCGAGGACGAGACCAACAAGGACACGTCGTACCTGCGCAACTTCGTGCGGCACCGCGTGGTGCCGCTGGCGTCGGAGCGCAACGCGAATCTCGAGCGGACGATCGGCGCCACGTGCGACATCCTGGGCGAGGAGGACGCGTTCATGTCCCAGCTCGCGGCGCGTTCGCTGCGCGCGTGCGTCCGCCGCGAGCAGGAGGGGCTCATCGTCATCGATGCAGACCGTCTGGCATCGGCCGAGATCGCCATCGCGCGCCGCATGATTCGGCTCGCCTATCGTTTCGTGGCGCCCGAGGAGCGACTCGAGATGCGCCACGTCGAGGCGGTGCTCTCGTGCGTCGCCGCGGGCGCCGGTTCGCTCTCGCTTCCGGGAAGCGTCGATGCGCGCATGGAATTCGGCACGCTCGCCCTGCGCACCGCAGCCGCCCGCGAGAGCATCGTCGCCGGATGGGTGCCGGTTCCGGGCACCATGCCGCTGGCAAGCCAGGCGGTGCTCGAGACGAGTGTCGTCGAGGTGCCCCATGGAGCGGATCCGGTGGCGTTCGCGCGCGAGCTGTCCGAGGCGTCCGACGTATTGCAAACCGGGAGGACCGTATGCGTGGATGCCGCGGCGCTCGGCTATGCAGAGCGCGACCTGACCCGTCTGCTCGAGGCCTCGCCGGCCCTTCCAGCTGAGGTTTTAAACGCGCACCTGTGGGTGGATGCCCCTGCCCCCGGTGATATCATGTGTCCGCTGGGCATGCACGGTCGCTCGAAGAAGGTCTCTGACATCCTCGGCGCGGCGCATGTTCCGGTGGCAGAGCGCGCGAGCGTCCCCGTCGTGAGGACATCTCCGGGCGGAGCCATTGTGTGGGTTGGTGGTATTCGCCTTGATGAGCGGTTCAAGTGCACGGCCGCAAGCAAGCTCTTGATAAAATTAGTCATTCGCGCCATCGCTGAGACCGGTGCGCGTATGGATGGGTAGGGTGTATCCAGCGGATACACGCAACAGAAAGGTCTGCCATGGAATCGCTGCATCCCGACGTCGATCGTCTTTTGCTCAGCCAGGAGGAGATCGCTGATATCGTCAAGCGCATGGGCGCGGAGATCACCCGCGATTACCAGGGGAAGGACCTGGTTCTCATTGCGGTTCTGCGCGGCGCCGTGGTCTTCATGGGCGATCTGATGCGCGCTGTCGAGTGCCCGCTCGCCATCGACTTCATGGCGGTGTCGAGCTATGGAGACGGTGCCAAGTCGTCGGGCATCGTGCGCATCGTCAAAGATCTCGATATCGATATCAAGGGGCGCGACGTGCTGATCGTCGAGGACATCCTCGACTCCGGGCTCACGCTGCGCTACCTGATGAAGAACCTGTCGAGCCGTCATCCCGCCTCGCTGGAAGTCGCTGCCTTCCTGCTAAGGGACATCGAGGGCAAGCAGGCTGCTATCGAACCCAAGTACATCGGTGCCCGCTGCCCCGAAGGCTTCCTGGTCGGCTACGGCCTGGACTTTGCCGAGCGGTACCGCAACCTGCCCTATGTGGGCGTACTCAAACCGGAGGTTTATTCGTAGATGACGTTTTGGAACGATACCGCCGAGAACAACGGGGTCGTCGTCATGGCCGATGGCGGCGATGACGACAAGAATCGTCGCGACGACGACGGCCTGTTCGGCTCGCTCGACGATCTCCGCAAAAGCGGTCGCACGCCGGGCGGTAACCACAGGCCCCCCTCGCGCATCGGCTGGCTGTACTTTCTGCTCGCCTGCATGCTGGTTGCATACCTGTTCATGAACATGGGCGGCTTCTTCAACCGCTCGACGGGCGCGGTGCAGCTCACCACCAGCGATTTTGTGACGGCGGTCAAGGAAGGGCGCGTCGACACGGCCACCTACACGGTCGCCGATGGAAGCGTGTCGGGCGCGTTTTGGCAAGACGCCTCCGACGTCGGTCAGGATTCCGAGCTGGTACCGTATACCGCCACGTATGTGGGCTCCGATACGCTGAACGAGCTCATGGCCGAATACGGTGGGGAAGACGGCGTCGAGTACGATGTCGACACGTCCGATCCCAATTTCCTGGCGAACCTTATTGTCAACGTGCTGCCCACCATCCTGCTCGTCTTCGTCATGTTCTACTTCATGAGGCAGATGCTCGGCGCCAACAACAAGGCCATGCAGTTCGGCAAGACCAACGCCAAGACCAACGAGTCCACACGCCCCAAGGTCAAGTTCGGTGATGTCGCCGGTATCGATGAAGCGGTCGAGGAGCTCAAGGAGGTTCGCGACTTCCTGGCCGACCCCGAGCGCTTCCGCAAGCTGGGCGCCAAGATTCCGCGTGGCGTGCTGCTGGTGGGCCCTCCGGGTACCGGTAAGACGCTGCTTGCCAAGGCGGTCGCCGGAGAGGCCGGCGTGCCGTTCTTCTCCATTTCCGGTTCCGACTTCGTCGAGATGTTCGTCGGCGTGGGAGCCTCGCGCGTGCGCGACCTGTTCAAGGAGGCGAAAAGCCAGGCCCCGTCGATCATCTTCATCGACGAGATTGACGCGGTCGGTCGCCAGCGCGGCGCCGGCTTGGGCGGAGGCCATGATGAGCGCGAGCAGACGCTGAACCAGCTGCTGGTCGAGATGGACGGCTTCGAGGATTCCGAGAGCGTTATCCTGATTGCCGCCACGAACCGCCCCGACATCCTCGATCCCGCCCTGCTGCGTCCCGGCCGTTTCGATCGCCAGATCACCGTCGACCGTCCCGACGTCAAGGGCCGAGAGCAGATCCTGCGCGTGCATGCGGCCAACAAGCCGCTTGCCGATGACGTGCGCTTCGACAAGCTCGCCAAGCTCACCGTCGGATTCACCGGCGCTGACCTGGCGAACCTTCTGAACGAGTCTGCGCTTCTTGCTGCGCGCCGTCACCGCTCGACGATTTCGATGGCCGAGGTCGAGGAGTCGATGGAGCGCGTGATCGCCGGTCCGGAGCGCAAGGCGCGCGTCATGAGCGTGACCGAGCGCACCACGATCGCCTATCACGAGAGCGGCCACGCGTTGGTGGGCCATGTTCTGGAGCACTCCGATCCGGTCCACAAGATCACGATCATCCCGCGCGGCCAGGCGCTTGGCTATACCATGCAGCTTCCGACCGAGGACCACTACCTCAAGACCAAAAACGAGATGCTCGACGAACTCGCGGTCTTCCTGGGCGGTCGCGTGGCCGAAGAGATCATGTGCGAGGACATCACGAGCGGTGCCTCCAACGACCTCGAGCGCGCGACGAAGATGGCGCGCGAGATGGTGACTCGCCTGGGTATGAGCGAGGAGCTCGGTACGCAGGTGTTCGGCGAGGCTCAGCATCAGGTCTTCTTGGGTCGCGACTACGCAGATCACCAGGATTATTCCGAGGAGACGGCTCGTCGCATCGATACCGAGGTCCAGCGTATCATGCGCGAGGCCCACGAGCGCGCCTACAAGATCCTGAACGAGCGCCGCGAGCAGCTTGAGCTTATGAAGCGCGTGCTGCTTGAGCGCGAGACGGTCGAGGGTGACGCCGTGACGGCGCTGCTCGACAACACGTGGGACGAGTATCTGGAGGCCCATGGCGAGGCCGACGAGGAGTCCCACGACGCACGTAAGGCGCGCGTTCCCAAGCAGTCCGACGAGGAGATCGCCGCCGAGGCCGCCGCGTTTGCCCAAGAAGCGCTTGCTTCCGAGCAATCGGACGAAGCGCCGGAGGCGTTGGATCAGACGGATGAATGACGAAGGGCCCCTGCCGGGGCCCTTTTTCTATGGGTCGGCTGCGGGGAGCCACCAGGAGTTTTCTGATGCATGCGGTCCGTTAACACGATTCGACCAGCTCCGATCTCGCCGATCTGACCCCATCATGCGCGTACAATGCAGCTAAACGCAGCCAAGGAGGTAGATATGGTTAACGACACGATGTTTGCACGCGGCGCCGAGAGCTCGGTCATCCGCGAGATCTTCTCGTACGGCCTCGAGCGCAAAGCGCAGATCGGTGCCGACAAGGTGTTCGACTACTCACTCGGCAACCCCAGCGTGCCGGCTCCTGCGGCAGTGCGCGCTTCCATCGAGCGTTCCCTGCAGCTGCCGAGCGATCAGCTCCATGGGTATACGCCCGCTCCCGGCCTTCCGGAGGTTCGTACCGCAGTGGCCGAATCGCTGAACCGCAGGTTCGGGACCTCGTACGGTATGGGCGATGTGTTTATGACCGTCGGCGCCGCAGCCTCGGTGTCCATGACGATCCATGCGCTCACGAACCCTGGTGAAGAGGTCATCGTGATCGCCCCGTATTTTCCCGAATATGCCGTGTGGATTGAAAAGGCAGGGGCGACGTGCGTGGAGGTGCTGGCGGACCAAGGTACGTTCCAGGTGGATGCCCAAGCTGTCGCGGCGGCCATCACGCCGCGCACCGCGGCGGTGATTATCGATTCGCCCAACAATCCGACCGGCGCCGTCTATACGCGGGAGACACTGGACGCGCTCGCTGCCGTGCTGAGCGCCGCGAATGCCAATCGCGATGAGCCGATCTACCTGATTTCCGACGAGCCGTACCGTGAGATCGTCTATGGCGTCGAGGTGCCATGGGTTCCCTCGATATACGAGAACACCGTTGTGTGCTACTCCTATTCAAAGTCCCTGTCGCTTCCCGGCGAGCGCGTGGGCTGGGTGCTCGTGCCCAATACCTGCCCGAACGCCTCTCGTGTCATGCCGGCCATCGCCGGCGCGGCCCGGACTCTCGGATTCGTGTGCGCTCCCGCGCTGTTCCAGCGCGTGGTTGCAGACTGCGTTGACGAACCGTCTGACGTTGCCGCCTATGCTCGCAACCGCGAGGTGCTCACGCAGGCGCTCTCTTCATACGGGTATACCTATGTTGAGCCCGACGGCGCCTTCTACCTATGGGTCAAGGCGCTCGAGGACGATGCGGAGGCGTTCTGCGAGCGTGCGAAGCGCTACGAGTTGCTTCCGGTGCCCTCGAACAGCTTTGGTGTGCCTGGCTGGTTCCGCCTGGGCTATTGCATCGACTACGATGTCATCGTGAACTCGCTTCCCGCCTGGAAGCAGTTGGCCGACGACTATCGCCGTGAGCGGTAAGGAGCTGAGGATGTCATACCACATCGCCTGCGATATCCACACGCATACGATCTTCTCGCGTCACGCCTACTCGACCATCGGGGAGAACGTTGCGGTCTGTCGCGAACGCGGCATGGAGCTGCTCGGCTCGAGCGATCACTTCAGCTCGATGCTCTTTCCCGATCAGCATCTCCGCAACTTCCAGTATTTCCTGAACCAGGGTTGTTGGCCTCGCGTGTGGGATGGCGTGGTGGTCCTGCGCGGCCTCGAGGTCGATATCGTCTCCCTCGATGGGGACCTGTTCGGCCAGGATATCGATGTGCCGAACACTATCGTGGGTCGTCCCTATGCGAGCGATGGCTCGCTGTTCGACCGCGTGACATCGGGCATGGACTATCTGATTGCAAGTGTCCACAACGGCGATTTCACCAAGGGTGCTCCCATCGCCCGCACGACGAATATGTATGTGAAGGCGCTGGAGAATCCGCAGGTCTTCGTGCTGGGGCATACCGGGCGCTCGGGCGTCCCGTTTGACTATGACGAGGTGCTGACGGTCGCCAAGGAGAAGAACAAACTGATCGAGATCAACGAGCACAGCCTTGAGATCGACTCGCGCGGATGGTTCCATAGCGTCTGCTCGCGCATCGCCCAGCGGTGTGCCGAGATGGGCGTAGGGATCATCGTGTCGAGTGATGCCCACCTTGCGCCCGCGATCGGGCAGTTCCAGCATGCCCAGGATATGCTCGAGGGAATCGGGTTCCCGCAGGAACTCATCATGAATCGCGACCGTCGGACATTGCTGGACGCGCTTGAGCGCGCCGGGATCTGCAATCTGTGCGAGCTTGCGGATTTGGCCGATTACGAATAGCATGGCCCCGTTGGGATACCCCGGGGTGAGGAGTCGGCATATGTCCGAGCGGACATTTGAGGAAGACCTGCAGCGCGCGATAGCGTTCCATGGCCACATGTGTGCGGGTCAGATCATCGGAACGCGCATGGCGCGTATCGCGCTCAAGCATTTCGGTATCGAGGATCCGTATTCATATCGCGACCTCGTTGCCTTTGTGGAATGCGACCGGTGCCTTGCGGATGCCGTCATATCGGTTGCCAACTGCCATCTGGGCAGGCGCCGCCTTAAATGGGCCGACTATGGCATCATGGCGGCCACGTTCTACGATCTGGGAAGCGATCGCGCCATCCGCATCGCCGAGCGCCCGGATGTCCCGCATGCTCCGCGCGACAAGCAGGAGATGCTCGCGTTCTTTGCGAAGCTTACCGATGACGAGCTGTTTTACGCCCATGAGGTCTCGTTGACGGATTTCGACGAATTCGATCTGCCGGGACGGCCCCGTAGGAAACAGTACTGCGAGGTATGTGGCGACTTGATCCACGACAATCGCGCCATCGAGCGCGATGGGCATACATATTGCCGTCGCTGTGCCGGCGAGCACGTGTACTACACCCTGGGTGCACCCGTTTCCCTTTAAGGGAAATGGGTCGGTTGGGGACGGGTTCGTTTCAACCCATTGATGGGTTGAAACGAACCCGTCCCCAACCGACCCATCCACAACCTCTCAACAATCGGCGCTTCCTTAGGAAAACGTAAGGCTCTCCCCATGAGCCCGTCATGACTGCTTGGTATGCTAGACGTGAGTTGCCGCTCGGGAGGGAGGGGCCATGCGACACCGGGTGCTTTGCGCGACAGGACGTGCGCTTGCGCGAACGTCGATTGCCGCGATCGTCTTGATCGCGCTCGTGGTCATGGCATGCGTCACCATACTCTACGTTCGCCATCATCAGCAGCAAAGAGATACGGGTGCGGTTGCCGCTCCTCGGGTGGCCCAGGCAGCCGAGTTGCCTCGTGAGGGCTCCTTTTTGCAAACTGTGCGCCTGACCGACCTTCAAGCTCCTGGAACGGGGGAGTTTGGCGTTACGATACCCTGGGACGATGCGTGGTTCTTTTCCGATCCCACACGCTACAACCCCGATCTTGCGTTTGCCTCATCGGTGCTGGCATCGCTGGCGTATGCAGAGTCGGGTTACTACCAGCAGGGATCTGATCAGCCGGCGTATATGGAGCTCGCCCTCGCATCCCTGGGGTTCGAGGACGTTTCCACCGAGTCGTATCGTTATCGCAGCGAAGTGGTTGATGAAGTCTTATCGCTGGTCACGCAGGCAGCGGACTCGGCGGCATATGCCATCGCATCAAAGCCTATAGCGAGTGCGGACGGTGCATATGATGCAGAGCTGATCTTGGTGTCCGTACGCGGTAGCTATGGGTCGGAATGGCTTAGCAACCTGCAGATTCTGTTTGAGCAGGACGAGCATGCCCAAGAGGCCGACCGCGCCATCGCAGATGCCGTGGTGCGGTCGTCTGGTGCGGACCGTGCGGCGGGAGCGGGGGAAGACAACCCTGGCTACACCGAGGCGGCGCAGGAGATTTGCGATGAGCTTTCCGGTCGCATCCGCCGCGCACACGGCAGAGGACGTTCGGTGAAGCTGCTCGTGGTGGGGCATAGCCGTGGCGGTGCGATCGCCAACCTGGTTGGGGCCTGGGCCTGCGACAGCTTGTCTACTGCGGTTAGCGATAACGCCATCGTTCCGCTTCACGCGGGCGACGAGGTGTTTACCTACACCTTCGCAACGCCGGGGACGACCACCGACGCCGATGCTCGCGGCGGTCGGTACGCGTCGATTTTCAACGTGCTCAACCCGGCCGACATCATGACGTATCTTCCTCTGGAGGCATGGGGCTACGAACGCTATGGTGTTGACGCAAACTTGCCGTCGAGCGAAGACGAGTCCTTTGCGAAGCGCTATGAGCAGATGACCTCATCGTTTGCCGATATCGTTGGCTCCTCATGCCCGGTCGACGCCGATGCCGACCGGAAGGCGCGCGCCCTCATCGATGACCTTTCAGAGCGCATCGCCTCCATCGAGGAGCTTAAATCACCAGCCGGTGTTGCCCACGCCTTCGCGATACTGGCAGAGCACGTAGACCCAACCACCATGCTGAACGGCCATTACCCCAGCGTCTATATCGCATGGCTGGCGCAAGAGCGGCGGGAAGCCGCCTCGGATCAAGCCTCGTAGCTGCCGCGGTACTGAACCATGGTCACATCTCCGACGCCCTCGATCTCGCTGATGGTGTTGACCACGTTCATGTTGTCATCTTTCATAATGACCTCGACGGTCAGTTCCGCACGTTCATCTCGAACGACTTTCGATCGTACTTTCGTTTGATACTGCTCGAGTGAACGCCGTATCTCCTCTTCGATCGGCAGGTCTGCGGCGCATTCGACGACAAGCATGTAGGTGTTGTCACTCCCGCGGGCGCTCTTCAGGATGAAGAAGACGGCGGACACGAAGAGAAATGCCACCACGCCGACATAGTAGTATGTTGCGCCGACGGCGATTCCCGTGGTGATGGTCCAGAAGAGGAACATGAGGTCCAAGGGGCTTTTCACTGCCGTACGGTAGCGGACAATACTCAATGCGCCGACCATGCCGAGACTCAACATCACATTGGAGCTGATGGTAACGATAATCACGGCAGTCAATATGGTCATGACAACAAGGGAAATTGCAAAGGAGTGATCGTAGACAACACCTATGAAGCACTTGCGATATATGGCGATTATCTGTTCCTTACGGAAGGAGAAAGACGTATGACAGCTTGCGTCAACAGGAAGCACACTAAGAAGGTGGCAGCCGTCGTGACCGCGTCCCTGGTGGGCGCGCTCTCCCTGGGCGCCGCCCCCGTGGCCGCGATGGCGGACACCGGGATCGACCTGCAGTTCGCTGAGGGCACCGAGTTCGCGAACGGCTCGGTCACCCTGTCCTTCACCGGCTTCAACGAAACCACCGGCGAGTACGACGCCATCACGAGCACCGAGGATGTCAACGGCGTCACCACCGTCGACGCCAACAAGATGCCCGTCATCCCCTCGGTCACCCAGCTGACCATCGCCGGCGGCCAGGGCACCGTTCAGATCAACGACGGCAACATCAGCGATTACAAGGTGCGCCTTTACAAGGCCGATGAGGACGGCAACCCGACCGGGACGCCCCTCTCCGGCAACAAGGCCGTCGACGCGGGCACCTACGTCGTGACCGTGACGGCACTCACCGGTTCCGATTACGCCGGCCAGACCTTCAAGACCACCTTCAACGTGAAGGGCGTCGACCTGCCCGACGTCACTGCATTCGAGGATGGCGACACCGCCGACACTACCTTCACCTTTACCGGCTCCGCCCTTGAGGTCGGCTTCATGGACGCCTCCGGCAACGTCCTCGATGAGGGGACCGACTACACCGTCTCCTACAAGCTCGGCAACAAGGATGTCGACGAGCTCACTGGCGCCGGCACCTACACCGCCGTCCTGACCGGCAAGGGCAAGTACGCCGGCAGCAGCGCCTCCGTGCCCGTAACCGTTAACAAGTTCGTGATCGACAACACGACCACGGTCCTCGTCGACCACTTCACCGGCCAGGCCCCGACCTCCCCGTCCCGAGTCATCGCCGCTGACGGCACCGAGCTCGACGCCAGCCTCGTCGGCCTGACTCCGACCGGTAACATCAACGACGCGCAGACCACCCCGTACTACTTCACCATCAGCTCGAGCAACACGAACATCGACGTTAAGGCCCCGACCGTCACCGGCTATGCGGCCGGTTACAAGGTCGACGCCCTCTGCACCTTCCAGTACAACGGCGCGGCCCTCGCTGACTCCTACGAGCTCGACGCCTCCAAGAACGAGACGTTCAACACGGGCGCTCTCACTGCTCGCTATGGCAGCAACAACGCGACGATTAACTCGATCAGCGTCGTGAAGACCGGTGCCGCCGTCCAGGGCGCCGACGCCGAGGCCGACCTCAACGCCGGCGAGTACGGCGAGTACGAGGTCACCGTCGATGTCGCCGTTAACGCCGACGCTGACGGAAACGTCTACGGTGGCTCCAAGACCTTCACCGTGAAGATCTGGAAGGGCACCATCGACGCCGACGCTTCGCTGTACGTCTACGGTCCGACCAACCCGATGGTCGCTATCACCTCTTTCGCCAAGGGATATGACGGCGAGGTTCTCACCACCTCAAGCTTCGATGTCGTGGGCAAGGGCGTCCCCGCATCCGAGATCGACAAGAAGCTCGTTGACTCCGAGGGCAACGAGATCGACGAGGCCGTCAACGCGGGCGACTACAAGCTCGTCGTGACCAGCGACTGGTACAAGATCTCCGGCACCACCGAGCTCCCGATCACCATCGGCAAGGTCGACCTGTCCACCCTCTCCATCGAGGCCCTCGTCAAGTGGAACATCGTCGCCGGCGAGGAGATCGTCCCGCTGGGCAACCAGCCGGTCAACCAGGTTGACGCCGCCATTTCCAGCCTTGAGCTCTCCTATGCCACCGGCAACGAGGCCGCCGATCCCGATCTGACCAGTGACTACACCGGTCTTGATTGGATTCCCGGCAACGTGGATGTCGTCGTCGAGTACGACGACGAGGGCACCTGGAAGGAGGTCGGCGCCCTCGAGGACGCCGGCGACTACCGCGTGACCGTCTCCGTCGCTGAGGACGTCGCCTCCAATTACGTCCTCCCCGAGGGCGAGACTTCTGTCACGATCGAGTTCAAGGTCGCCCAGAGGACCCAGTTCACCGACGTCCAGCCCTCTGCCTGGTACTACAACGTCGTGAACGATGCCGCCAACCTCGGCTTCATGAACGGCTATGCCGGTACCACCATGTTCGGCCCCGAGGACAGCCTCACCCGCGGCCAGGTCGTCTGCGTCCTGTTCAACATGGCTGACGCCTTCGTTCCCGGTAGCACTGACAACGAGACCGGTGGCGCTTGGAACGAGAGCACCGGCTGGGACACCGGGTTCTCCGACGTTGACGGCACCAAGTTCTACGGCCAGGCAATCTACTGGGCCAACAAGACCGGCGTGGTCAACGGCTACGGCGACGGCACCTTCAAGCCTGAGCAGACCGTGACCCGCGAGGAGTTCGCCTCCATGCTCGCCAACTACGCCAAGGTCGTTCTCGGCGACACCACTGTCGGCACCTACGACGCCGACACGGTGCTCTCCGAGTACCCCGACGGCGAGGGCGTTGCCGACTGGGCAGCCGACAATGTTGCCTGGGCTGCCGGCGAGGGCATCATGGGTAATAACGGTTCCCTGATGCCGACCGACACCATGACCCGCGCCTACTGCGCGGCCATGACGGTCAACTACTGGGATATCTTCCGCACCGAGTAGCGGTAATCCCGTCTAGCAAGTGCTAGCGAGCCCGCTCCCGCAAGGAGCGGGCTTGCGGGAAGGCTCTTCCAGCAAGAGTCCTCCCGCAAGCCTTTGGCTCAAGTTGCAAGCTGTCGCACAAGGCTCGATGCCGAACGGGCCCTCCGGATTTATTCCGGAGGGCCCGTTCGGCATTCTGGGCATAACGGAGGCATAACGCTCTATAGCTGCCCCTATTGTTGCGGGGGTCACGAAGAGCGTTAGGCGCGATATCGCCAAATCATCGGCGGGAGAGAAGAGATGAGTGTATAGGATTTCCGGCATCGCAACTTCAAAGCGTAGGACCCGCGGTTGGCCGACGCGATATAAGCCTAATGCTCACAGCTGCTGGCTCACCTGTTTTCAGCCAGTCCTCACCCAATAGCGGTCCCGCTTTGCAAGCTATCGCCGATTTGCCAGTGTCGCACGCAAATGAGTCGATCTGCGGGTCGAAGAAATCTTATATAAATTGCCGAACGGGCCCCTTGGAAGAGATTCCAAGGGGCCCGTTCGGCATCGAGCCTTGTGCGACAGCTTGCAACTTGAGCCAAAGGCTTGCGGGGAGGCTCTGTCTCCCAGAGCCCTCCCGCAAGCCCTCCCCCGGAGGGGAGGGCTTCATCTTGCGTCAGAGGAGCCAGGCTATCCCGAGATTACTTCTCGAGGGCCTCGGGCTGGTAGTTGACCGCCATCGCGGCGACCTCGGCGCGGGTGATGTTGGACTGGCCGGCCACGAAGCCGCCGTTGCCCATGACGCCGTTCTCGACGGCCCAGGCGACGTTGGCCTCGGCCCAGTCGGAGACGGTGTTGGCGTCGGACATGCCGTCCAGGGCGCCCTCGTCGGCAGCCTCGAACTTGCCCATGGCCTTCGCGTAGTTCGCGAGCATGGAGGCGAACTCCTCGCGGGTGATCTGGGCGTACGGGGCGAAGGTGCCGTCGCCGTAGCCGTTGGCGACGCCGAACGCGCGGGCCCAGGCGAGGGCCTTGGCGAAGTAGGCGTGGCCGTCGACGTCGGAGAAGCCGGTGTTGTAGCCGGTGTTCTCGTCGAAGGAGAAGTCGTCATCGGGCATGGACTTGCCGCCGGCCATGTTGAACAGGATGCACACGGCGTCGGCGCGGGTGATGTCGGCCTCGGGGGCGAACAGGTTCGTGCCGGAGATGCCGTTCACGTAGCCGAGGTCAGCGGCCTTCTCCACGGGCACAGAGTACCACTTGGTGGCGTCGACGTCGGTGAAGTGGCCGAACTTCTTGATGGTGAAGCGGAACGTCTCATGAGTGCCGAGATCGTAGTTACCGCCGGCAGTGTCGTTCAGAGCGATCTCGACGGTGTAGGTGCCCTCCTCGACGGCCTCCTCGACGGTCTTGTTGTTAGCATCCTTGATGGACACGACGTTGTAGAGATCGGAGGGAAGCTCATGATAGGTCCAGTTGGTTCCGTCCTGGACGCCGTACAGGACGCCCGGAATCTCGACCGCGGAGCCGGTGTAAGCGACGTAGAAGCGGTTGAGGACGGTGGAGGTGGTGCCGGTATCCGCATCGGTGACAGTCCAGCTGTCATCAATCTTTCCGGTGGTCTCGTTGGCCTCGCGGTCCATGCTGTCGACGTCCGCAACGAGCTGGTCGGCGACAACCTGCTTGACGGTCAGGTTAAGCGTGTCGCTCGAAGCGCCGGTGAACTTGAAGGTGATGGGCTCGACCTTGATCGAGTACGTACCGGCATCGACGATGGAGTCGACCTCCTTGCCGGTGACGGCGTTCTTGATCTCGAGGGTGTAGTCCGTGCCCTCGGCGTAGGTCTTGTCACCGACCTTCACGACGACGTCGATGGAATCGAGGAAGTCGGAACCGTTGTAGGTGACCTCCGCGGAATTGCCGGCAATCTCGCCATCGAGGTAGAACGCGAGGTTCTCATCCTTGCTGGCGCTGTTCGGCACGACCTTGATCGTGCACGTGGTGGAGCCGCCGACGAGCTTCGGGTCAACGAAGCCGCGCTCGGGCTTGACGCGGACCGTCATGGTGTAGGTGCCGGGATTGGAGAGCTCGGAGGCGTCGACCGCTTTGCCGCCCTTCTCGAAGGTGATCTCGAGGCGGTCGTTGGGATAGCTGTCGGTGCCGCTGTTCCACTTGTTGCTGACGGTGACCTTGGAGATGTCGAAGGTCTCGCCGTCCTCGAGATAAATGGTCTCGGGGTTGTTCATCAGGTCGCGGCCATAGTAGACCTTGCAGTTATCATCGACAAACACGTCGGTATCAATGACATTGAGCGTGAAGCTCGCGGAGCCCTTGACGCAATCGTCGTAGTTAACCGAACCGACCTTACCGGCAGATGCGACGGTCACGGTGTACGTGCCGGAGCCGCTGAAGCCGGCGCTGCCGTCGGACTTGGTGACGGAGGCTACCTTGAGGTAGGAGCCCGTGTAGGCGCCGCCGTTGACCATAAGGTCGGAGTCGAGGGGATTGATGTAGCTCGCCTTCACGTCCTTGTGGGACACAGAGACCTTGGTGAGGTCGAGGGGGGAGACGACGACGGTGACGTTGGCGCTGGCAGTGCCGTCGCTCACAGTGGCAACGTAGGTGCCAACAGCAGTGATGTCGGGAATCGTGTTGCCGTCACCATCGGTGGTCGTGGAGACAGGGGTGCCGTCGGCCTTCTTCCAAGCAGTCGCCTTGACGTCCTCGAGCTCCTGGCCGTCGGCGTCAGCGAACTTGATGTCGCCCTGGAGGTTGGCGCCGGTCCAGTAGATGGTCGAGCTGGCGGGATCGCCGACGTAGGCGTGGACGCTCTCGAGAGATTGAGAGGACGCGCTAATCTTGAAGTAGAAGGGGCCTGCCGCCTCCGTAGCGCCGGCTGCATTGGTCTTCTCGACATAGACGCCGAAGGTGCCGGTTCCCGTGTAAGTAGCGAAGGACGACTCGCTGAAGCTGCTCTCAACGCCGCTCGTAACCTGGACATAGCGGAGCGTGTAATCGTCATCGACCTTGGTCACGTCGCCGAAGGAGTTGGTGATCTCGCTCGGCTTGAGGTACTTGCCGGACTTCTGGGCGAAGATGGGCTCGTTCGGGTCAGCAAGCGAGGCGCCCTTGCCGTCGGTGGCCTTGGTCACCTTGGCACCGGTCGTCCAGTTGGCGGCCTGCATGTCGATGCCCGTGTCCTCCGCCATGGCGGTCACGGGGGCGACGCCCAGCGAGAGCGCGCCCACCAGGGACGCGGTCACGACGGCTGCCACCTTCTTAGTGTGCTTCCTGTTGACGCAAGCTGTCATACGTCTTTCTCCTTCCGTAAGGAACAGATAATCGCCAGTTACGGAAGGGGTCCTCTATCAGCATGGCGCCATTTCCCTTGACGCGCTGCGTGTCAAGATGTAGCATTATCTTGGCACGCAGCGCGGCAAGATAGGCGGACGGCATGAACAGCGTCATAGCGGAGAAGATCCAGGACTTCATCGATGACGGCATCCCCGAGGCGTTCGAGCGAGACCTTGACCTGGGCCCGGTGCGCACGCCGGCGCGCGGCAACCTCGCCACGGTCGTCACCGGCGTCCGCAGGTGCGGGAAAACCTACCGGCTGTTCCAGGAGATGAGGCGCATCGTGGCGGAGGGCTGGCCGCCCGAGTCGATCCTCTACTTCAACTTCGAGGACGAGCGTCTGAAGCCCTACCGCCCCGGCCTGCTCGCCGAGGTCCTCGACACGTTCTACGCCATGAGGCCCTCCGCCCGCCGCGACGGCGCGTTCCTGTTCTTCGACGAGATCCAGGAGGTCCCCGAGTGGGGGGCCTTCCTGCGCCGCGTGGTGGACGGGACGAGGTCGACCGTCTACGTCACGGGGTCGTCCTCGCGCATGCTCTCGGCAGACCTCGCCTCCGAGTTCCGCGGCAGGGCCATCTCGCGAGAGCTGTTCCCCATGGGCCTCTCCGAGTACGCGCGCTACCACGGCGTCGAGGTGCCGGCGGGCGCGGCGGGGGGCGGCGCCGTCGGGTCCG
>NZ_FCOU01000006.1 GCF_900046475.1 Collinsella ihumii
GCTACGGCGGGCGCAAGTCTCTTTGATGCTTGCGCCGTTGATGCAATCGAGTATGACAAGCGCCTGTAGCTCGCCCATTCCATGCTCTTTGAGGAGCTTCAGCAATTGGTCATCGCCGGTTTCCGCCGCGGTGCAGCAGGTTCCCGACGAGCCGACGCCGGTCGTGCCGGCATCGCAGGCCGATAGCGCCCCCGATGTCGAGCCCGCATCCGAGCGCGGGCCGATCCTGCTCGGCCCCATCAGCACCGACGATGGGGATGACGACCGATAGCTTCTTCTCAGGCGCCGCCTTGCCGCGGCGCCTTTTTTCATGATGAAGAGGTGCTCGGAGCGGCAGGGCAACCCGTGCCCGCGCGCGGCGCGTGCGGGCATCATGCGGGCGCATCGGATATGTCATGGATGCGTTCGGCGTCCTGTTTGACGCCGTCATGGAGGCACAGGATTTCTGTCCGGGTGCCATGGCATGCTGGTGGAGCGCAGCGCGCCCGGTCCGCCGCATGTCACACGCAGCGATATGTGTGGAGGTCATGAGGTTGTACCTGCGGGAACGCACGGACACTTGAGGAAGCTGCCGGGTTGTTCTAAAGTAATCCGGTCTTTTCCTGCTCTGGGCGCACCTTCACGACCCGGAGCCTTATGTCCAGAGGAGGTGACAAAATGAAGGCTTATGAACTGCTGTTCTTCGTCGACCCCGCGCTCGATCCCGAGACCCGTCTCGCCGTGATGAAGCGTATCGATACCACGATTGCCGAGGGTAACGGTAAGGTCGACAACGTTGACGAGTGGGGCAAGCGCAAGCTCGCCTACGAGATCAACAAGCTCACCGAAGGTGATTACACCCTCATCAACTTCCACGCAGATCCCACCCAGATCGCCGAGCTCGACCGCGTGCTGCGCATCACCGATGCCGTGGTTCGTCACATGATCGTTCGTCGTGACGACATGGAGTAAGAATCGTCTGGAAGCCGGCGCGCCGCGAGGCGTGCCGAACAAGAGAGGTAGTGAGCCTGATGAGTATCAATCGAGTCAACATCTCCGGTAACCTCACCCGCGATCCCGAGCTGCGTGCCACGGCGAGTGGCACCCAGGTGCTCTCGTTTGGCGTGGCGGTCAACGACCGTCGCCGCAATCCGCAGACCGGCGATTGGGAGGACTACCCCAATTTCGTCGACTGCACGATGTTCGGAACGCGTGCCGAGGCCGTGAGTCGCTACCTCCAGAAGGGGTCGAAGGTCGCGATCGAGGGAAAGCTGCGCTACAGCTCGTGGGAGCGCGACGGTCAGCGTCGTAGCAAGCTCGAGGTCATCGTCGATGAAATCGAGTTCATGAGCCGTGGTCAGAACCAGGGTGGCTACAGCCAGGACGGCGGCAGCTCCTATGGTGGCGGCTACTCGGGCGGCTATGCCGCTCCCGCGGCCCAGCCGGCGCCCGCACCCGCACCGGTGCAGGCTCCCCCGGCGGTCGACGTCTACGATGAGGACATTCCGTTCTAGGACGGGATACACGTTGTAAGTGAGCGGCGCTGCGGCATGTGCCGGCGGCGCCAAATGAAAGGTATTTTGACATGGCTAATGATTATTCAGCACGTCAGCCGCGTCGTAAGTACTGCCAGTTCTGCAAGGAGAACACCGAGTACATCGATTACAAGGATACTCAGCTTCTCCGTAAGTACATGACCGACCGCGGCAAGATCAAGCCCCGTCGTGTCACTGGCGCTTGCACGCAGCACCAGCATGACATCGCGAACGCCATCAAGCGCGCTCGTGTGATGGCTCTCCTGCCCTACACCGTTCCCGTGGTTTCTTCCCGCGGCGAGCGCAACCGCGGCTAGGCGAGGGACGAGGATCTAGCTGATGCAGGACGGAAGCCAAGATCCGCAGCGGGGCGCCATGGTGCCCACGGATCCGGCCTCGCATGCAGTCGCGCCGTCGATTTTGCACGGCACGCTCATGTTGGTGCTCGGATGCATCGCCGCGATGTTCCTTCCGTTCGTTGGGGTCCTGCTCATCGCATACGGCATGCGTGAGCTGGCGGAGGCTAAGGGGTTGCGTGGACTTGCCCTCGCACTTGCACTGTGCGCCGGGCTCGTCCTCATCTCCTTGTTCTCCGACGTCAATGCCTCGATACTTCTGGCTCCCATGATGGTGAGCTGCTTGGGTGTCGTGTTTTGCATGTGGCGCGGCGCGACGGTCACCAACATATCGGTGGCGATCGCGATCGCGGCGCTTGCGAGCTTTGGCATTGATGCGGCGATCGCCGCGTCAAGCGGCGATTCGATCCACGATATCGCTACGTCCTACTTTGTCGACAGCCTTCGGGTGTCGGCAGGGTCGGACATCGAGGGTGACCTTCTGTTCCAGCAGATCGGTTACCTGATCGAAGCGATGTGGCCGTTCATGTATGTGAGCAGCGCTTCGCTCGATGCGCTGGTTGCGGGCATCGGGTCCTACCTGATGCACACGCGCAGCACCGGGCGTCCCAAGCGGCCGTCGCTGTCGAACTTCGATGCCCCCATGTGGAGCGTCGGGGTGCTTTCGATTGCGATCGTGTGCCTGGGAGCCTCGTTTACCGGCTTTGCCGAGGCGGGGATTTTGCGCACGATCAGCGCCACGGCACTGATGAGCATACGCATCATCTTCGCGTGCCAGGGATTCGGCGTGGTGAACGCCTGGATGTCTCGCAAGCGGATAGGATGCGCGACGAGGACCCTCAGCATCTTCTTTATCTTCTGGTCCGAGATGATGTTCTTTATCATGAGCATCGTCGGCCTGATCGATGTATGGGCGAACTTCCGCAAACTTCCGCGGGACGGCTCGTACATCCAGGAGCAACAGTAATTTCTGCGCCGTCATGAGCGGTGCGAACGCAAGGAGATCTCATGAAAGTCATTCTCTTGGGTGAGATCAAGGGCAAGGGTGGCGAGGGCGACGTCGTCGACGTCGCGCAGGGCTACGCCGAGAACTACCTCTTCCCGAAGAAGCTCGCCATTGCGGCTACCAAGGGCAACCTGAAGCAGCTCGATGAGCGCCGCAACAACATCGCTAAGCGCGAGGCCGTCCGTCTGGCCGACGCCAACGCGCTCAAGGACGCCATCGACGGCAAGTCCGTCACCGTCGACGCCAAGGTCGGCGACGAGGGCATCCTGTTCGGCTCCGTGACCAGCACCATGGTCGCTGACGCCATCAACGCCCAGCTGGGCGTCGAGATCGACCGCAAGCGCGTCGAGCTCGGTAAGCCCATCAAGGTCGCCGGCACTCACCCCGTCGTCGTTTCTCTGTATCGCGAGATCCGCGCTACCGTGAACGTGCTCGTGGGTGTCGAGGCGGAGGCCGAGGTCGAGCAGACCGAGGCTGCTGCCGAGGAGACCGTCGAGACCGAGGCCGCTGCCGAGTAGGCATCTGGCACCCGAAGTCTTCGGTAGGGGCTCGGACCTGTGTCCGGGCCCCTTTTTGCTGGGTCGATCGCGAGGGAATTCCAGGGAAACGCTGATCAATTCATTCCGCGCCGGGTGCCCCGCCACGGCGCCGCCCGGCACGAAAGCAATTGATCAGCGTTTCCCTAGAAAAAATCGCGATGAGGCTTGACAAGAAAACGAATGAAGAAATCCACAGGTCATACGTCATAAGCCTGTTGAAAACGCTGGAGCTGAAGACAAAAGTGGATACGTTCATGTGTTCGCATGCATACGCGCATGGGCCGATTATCAGGGCTTTGTATATTCACACCTCAACTACCTGCGGATTCAATAAATCTTCAAGTAAAGTCTCGATCAAAACGCGGCATCGCGCCCGTGGTTTGCGTATATTCGCTGGTAAACGCTGTGCTGTTGAAAACTCTCGTCAGATAGAGTGCAAAACTGTTGAAAACGTTGAAAGCCGTCGTTTTGCACCGTAACGAGCACGGAGATTTCAACAGGGCATGTTGAGGTCAGGTTTGGCCGATTTACCGCGCGCGCTGAGCCCCGTGCGCATACGCGCGATGCTTTACCATTGAGGTCCGAGCGGGCGCCGGATGGGCGCTGCATCGATGAGGTTGGAAAGGAGCGTGCATGGCACCGTCTTCCTCGGATTACTCGTGGTCGCCGTCGGGCGTGACCGATCGCGGCGCTCACAAGGGTCTGCCCAATAACGTGGAGGCTGAGGCCAACGTCTTGGCCGCCATGCTGCTGTCGGGCGAAGTCGTCGAAGAGGCGCTCGTCGAGCTGCTGCCGGACGACTTCTACCGTCCTGCGCACAAGACGCTGTTTCAGGCCATGCACGAGATGTATGACCGCAACCTCCCGATCGACGCCATCTCGCTGGTCGATTATCTCAAGTCCATTGACAAGCTTGAGGCGGTGGGCGGCGAGGCGTACATCCTCGAGCTGATGGGCCAGACGCTTTCGCTGGTCAACTGGCAACATCACGCCGGCATCGTGCGCCGTGATTCCATGCTGCGCGAGATCATCGGAGCTACCAACCAGATCAACGCGCTCGCCTACGATGCGCCCTCCGATACCAAGGAGGTCATCGAGCGCGCCGAGTCCATGCTGCTGTCGGTTACCTCCCGTGAGGTCCGCAGCTCATATAAGTCACTGACCGAGTTCATGATCGAGGCCTACAACGAGGCCGAGGAGGTCTGCGCGGCGGGCGGCGACGTGCACGGTGCGCCCACAGGCTACCCGAGCCTCGATCGCATGCTTATGGGCCTGCGCGAGGGCCAGCTCATCATCATCGGCGCGCGTCCTGCAGTGGGCAAGACGTCGTTCGCGTTGAACCTGGCGTTGAACGCTGCGTCCGAAGGCTATACCGTGGCGTTCTTCTCGCTCGAGATGTCCGGCAAGGAAATCGCGCAGCGCTTCATCTGCGCTCACGCCCAGATTAACATGTCGAACTTCCGTACCGGCCGCATCTCGCCGCAGGAGTGGGCAAACATCAACGAGGCGACGCAGGACCTGTCGCGCCTCGATATCCTGATCGACGACACGCCGGGCACCACGGTCACCGAGATCCGCGCGAAGGCGCGCCGTATGCTGCACAACAAGGAGAAGTGCGTCATCATCCTCGACTACCTGCAGCTCGTGAACCCGCCGGCGGGACGCCGCGCCGAGAACCGCGCCGTCGAGGTTTCCGAGATGAGCCGTGGACTCAAGATCATGGCCAAAGAGCTGGGCGTGCCGCTGATCGCGCTCTCGCAGCTCTCCCGTGCGGTCGAGTCGCGCACGGGCAAGCGCCCGCAGCTGTCCGACCTTCGTGAATCGGGCTCCATCGAGCAGGACGCCGACATCGTCATGTTCTTGGACCGCTCGAGCTCCGAGCAGGAGGCGGGCCGTGACGACCGCCCGCCCGAGGGCATCACGCGCATCATCGTGGCGAAGAACCGCTCGGGTCCGATTGGAGACGTGGACCTGGTCTTCCTTCCCGCATCTACGAAGTTCTACGAGCTCAACGAGCACGCAGAGGAGTAACGCAGGTTGCTCGCGCCGCGATAAGGCGCGGGCAACCTGCGTTTTCAGCGCTTGTACGGGCGCGCGGGACGAAGGACACGGCATGATTGCCGGCAAGGCGGTCGCATGTGCGATCGGGGCGCCGCGGTGCACCTTCGGCGGCCCAAACCATGATGGTTGCCGGAAATACCTCGACAAGAGCGTGCCGGTCCGGGTAAGGACCTATAATATTGATGTTTGAGTGCTTATATGGAGAAGCACAAGCTTTACGTAAGGAGACAACATGCCGTCGACAGTGTTGGTCGGAACCCAGTGGGGCGATGAGGGCAAGGGCAAGATCTGCGACCTGATCGCCGGGGATTTCGACTGCGTCGTTCGCTATCAGGGCGGTAACAACGCCGGCCACACGATCGTGGTGGGCGACCGTAAATATGGCCTGCACCAGGTTCCGTCGGGAATCATGTATCCAGAGTGCGTCTCGGTGATCGGCAACGGGTGCGTGGTGAATCCCAAGGTGCTGTTGGAAGAGATCGACATGTTCGAGAACGACGGCATCTCCACCGCCAACCTCAAGGTGTCGGGCAACGCGCACATCATCATGCCGTACCACATGGACCTGGACGGCGCCTACGAGCAGCTGCTGGGCGACCACAACATCGGTACCACCAAGCGCGGCATCGGCCCGTGCTATCAGGATAAGATGGCGCGCATCGGCCTGCGTATGCAGGACATGCTTGACGAGGCGGTCTTCCGCGAGAAGGTCGGCCGTGCGCTCGACCGCGTGAACCCGCAGCTGGAGAAGATCTTCGGCATGCCGACCTACACGGTCGACCAGATCTGCGACGAGTATCTGGGCTATGCCGAGCGCCTGCGTCCCTATATCTGCGAGAGCGGCCTTCTGCTCAACGGCATGGTCGAGGAGGGCAAGTCCATCCTGTTCGAGGGCGCCCAGGCGACGCTGCTCGATATCGACCACGGTACCTATCCGTATGTCACCTCCTCCAACTGCACCGCCGGCGGCGCCGTCACCGGTTCGGGCGTGGGAATGAAGAACATCGACCGCGTGCTCGGCATCATGAAGGCGTATATCACGCGCGTCGGTTCCGGCCCCATGCCCACCGAGCTTTCCTATGAGAGCGAGGCCGGCCACACCCTGACGGAGGATGGCTACGAGTACGGCGTCACGACCGGCCGCCGTCGTCGCTGCGGCTGGTTCGACGGCGTGATCGCCAACTACGCCGCGCGCGTCAACGGCCTGACCGACATCGCGCTCACCAAGCTCGACGTGCTTTCCGCCTTCGAGACCATCAAGGTCTGCGTTGCCTACGAGTGCGATGGCGTGCGCTACACGACCGTGCCCGAGCACGAGAGCGTCTTCGCCCGCGCGGTGCCGGTCTACGAGGAGCTGCCCGGTTGGAACTGCGACATCTCTGCGTGCCGCAGCTTCGACGAGCTACCCCAGGCCGCCCAGGATTACGTCGCCTATATCGAGAAGCTCGCGCACACCCGCGTGACCTTCGTGTCCGTCGGCCCGGATCGCGAGCAGACCATCAACCGCTTCTGGAATTAGGAGTCGGCCATGCGGAAGTTCGCCGTCGTTACGGACAGCGCGTCGGACATCAACCAGGAGGCGGCGCGCCGCCTCGGCATCCGGATCGTGCCCCTGCACATCGTTGCGGGCGGGCGCGATTACCGCGATGGTATGGATATCCAGATCGATGAGTACCTCGATCTGCTGGAGCAGCAGCAGGAGCTGCCGCAGACGTCCCAGCCTGCGCCCGCCGATTTCGTCGAGATCTACCGCGCACTGATCGAAGAGGGTTATACCGAGATCCTGTCGATCCATATCGCGCGCGAGCTGTCCTCGACCATCGAGACCCCGCGCTATCTGGCGCGGGAAGTGTTCAAGGATGTGCGCATCGAGGTCATCGACAGCTACGCTGCCACGGTGGGCGAGGGCGCCATGGTGCTCGAGGCGGCGGCGATTGCCGAGGCCGGCGGCACCATGGACGAGGCCATCGAGCGCGTGCTCGCCATCCGGGACACCTTCAAGATCCACTTCGTGCCCGACACGCTGGCCAATCTGGTCAAAGGCGGCCGCGCCACGCGCGCTCAGCACCTGGCGACCTCGATTCTGAACGTGAAGGTCGTCATCGCGCTGGGAGAGAAGGGCTGCATCGACGTCGCGCACAAGGCGAAGGGCATGCGCAACGCCGTGGTGTACATGGTGCGCCAGCTCGTCGAGCGTTCCAAGAATCTCGGAAAGCTCACGTACTACAAGCTGCATACGCGTTCGGAGCGTGGGCTCGAGCTGATCGACAAGGCGGTTTCGGGCGAGCTTGAGCTGAACGCCTCATGCGCGGGCATCGCGACGATCGGCCCGTGCATCGCCACGCATGTGGGCGAGCACGCGGTGGGGCTTCTGAGCTATCCCGCCGAGTTGCACAGCCCGCTGCTGGATGAGGTCGATATGTTCTACAACGTCGCCTGCTAGCTGAGGCGATGAGCGGGGTTTGCGATCCACGGGTGGGGCCGCAAGCCGCATGTGGCGGAATCTCGGCGGGTGCGCGCGGGCGCGGGCACACCGCCGATATCGATTTGATTGCGCTGAAGACGTCGGGTGCAAGGGGCAAGCCGCCAGCTCCGCCCGACGATCGCTGCGGATGATGGCCTTGGGGCCGGATTGGGAGGATACATCATGACGACCAACACCATCGACATCCTGCTTTTGGGCAGCGGCGGCCGCGAGCACGCGCTTGCCAAGAAGCTGTCCGAGTCCGCCCGGTGCGGCAAGCTGTACATCGCGCCGGGTAACGGCGGCACGGTCGCGGTCGGCGAGAACGTCTCGCTTGATGAGAATGATCCGGACGCCGTCGCCGACTTTGCCCGCGAGACGGGCTGCGGCCTTGTGGTGATCGGCCCCGAGGCCCCGCTCGTGGCGGGCGTCGCCGACGCGGTGCGCGCGGCGGGCATCCCGTGTTTTGGCCCCGGTGCGGCGGGCGCCCAGATGGAGGGCTCCAAGCTGTTCTCCAAGCAGGTCATGGGTCGTGCCGGCGTGCCCACGGCGGCCTACGGCTCCTTCACCGATGAGGAGAGCGCGCTTGCGTACGTGCGCGAGCAGGGCGCTCCGCTCGTCGTGAAGGCTGACGGCCTGGCGGCTGGAAAGGGTGTTGTAGTGGCTACCGAGCTCGAGCAGGCCGAAGAGGCCGTGCACGAGTGCTTCGCCGGCGTGTTCGGCGAGGCCGGTTCGACGGTGGTCATCGAGGAGATGCTCACGGGTCCCGAGTGCTCGCTTCTGGCGTTCACGGACGGCAAGACCGTGCGTCCCATGGCGACGTCTCAGGATCACAAGCGCGCCCTCGAGGGCGATCTGGGCCCCAACACCGGCGGCATGGGCGTTTACAGCCCCGTGCCCATCGTGACTCCCGAGGAGCACGCCGAGATGGAGCGCATCATGGATGCTGTCGTGGCGGAGCTTGCCGACGAGGGTATCGATTACCGTGGATGCCTGTACGGCGGCTTCATGCTGACGCCTACGGGCCCCAAGGTGCTCGAGTTCAACGCGCGCTTCGGTGATCCCGAGACGCAGGTCATCCTGCCCCGCCTGAAGAACGATCTGGTCGACGTGATGCTGGCCTGCGCCAACCAGACGCTGGACGCCGTCGAGCTCGATTGGCGAGACGAATACGCCGTGTCCGTGGTCCTCACGAGCGCGGGCTACCCCGGCTCGTATGAGAAGGGCAAAGTCATCACGGGCATCGAGGATGCCGAGGCCATGGAGAACGTGACGGTGTATCACGCCGGCACGCGCGTGGACGAGGATGGACAGGTGCTCACCAACGGTGGTCGCGTGCTCAACGTGACGGCGCTCGCGCCCACGTTCGAGGCCGCGCGCGATCTCGCCTACGAGGCCTGCGAGAAGATCGACTTCGAGGGCAAGACGCTTCGCCACGATATCGGCCTGCGCGCCCTGCGCGGTCGTGACGCCTGGGCATAACAGTCGCTAGGGACGAATACAAACGGCTGATGCCGGCCGGTCGGGATGATTCCCGGCCGGCCGGTTATTTTGTGCCGGACTCCTATCGAGCCCATCACACTGTTTGCTTCACCCCACTTCAACCTCACTTTTACCTCAAGTGAGGTTGAAGTGAGGTGAAGGCGAGGCTGCCCCGCATCTGGGGGTCAAGCTCGAGATATCTCGTGCTCCTTTTGTCCAGGACTCATAATGGCCTGATGGTCGCTACAATAAGCATCGCACATGACCACACGTAAGGGAGCAACTATGGAAGAGCAGGATTTGAATACCCAAGAGACTGCCGACGACGCTGCCGAAGAGGAATACGTCCCTGCGCTCGTGCTCGGCGACGACGATGAGCGTGATCCCGGTCTGCACGAGAAGATCCTGTCCGAGGAGCTTGCGTGGTCCGGCAAGATCTTCGATGTCAACACGCTGCAGGTGCAGCTGCCGAACGGCCATACGTCCCGTCGCGACATCGTGCGCCATCATGGGGCGGCCGCCATCGTGGCGCTTACCGAGTCGGGCAAGATCGCGCTCGTGCGCCAGTACCGCACCGCGCTCGATCGCGTGACGGTCGAGCTGCCTGCCGGCAAGCTCGATCCGGGCGAGGATCCGCTCGAGTGCGCCAAGCGCGAGCTGCACGAGGAGACCGGGTTTATCGCCCACAACATGCGCTATCTGACCACCATGGCCTCTTCCTGCGGTTTTTCCGACGAGCTTGTCCACATCTTCATGGCGACCCAGCTCGAGTTCGACCAGGCGTGCCCTGATGAGGACGAGTTCCTGAACGTCGACCTGGTGCCGCTCAACGAGCTGATCGATGCCGTGCTCGACGGCAAGATCCAGGATTCCAAGACCATCGTCGGTGCGCTCGCCTGCGACGCCATCGCCCATCGTCTGTAGCATTTCAAGCGACCGTCCCGTCGCTTCGCCGTGGGGCGGATGCAGATGGCAGATTCGCCATGTCGTCGCAATCGGAGGCGGCATCGCAACACCTGCCATCTGCATCCGCCCCCGATGATCGGTGCCGCGCTGCGACGGTTCGACCGACGGGAAAGCGACCCCGTCCCAAAAGTACCAAAACGCATCATGTGAGGAGAAGAGTTGTCTAGCAAGCAACCGAGCATGTTCCGCCGGTTCGTCGCCTATTACGGGCCGCAAAAGCACCTGTTCATCGCCGATACGGTCTGCGCGCTCGTGCTCGCAGGGATCGATCTGGCGTTCCCCGTCATCTTGCGCGGTCTCACCGGCGGCCTGTTCACGGAGGGTCCGGAGGCCATTATGGGCTCCCTTGCGTTTGTGGCCACCGGCCTGATCGCCATGTATCTCGTGCGCACCGCATGCAAGTACTTCGTGTCCGCCCAGGGCCACATCATGGGCGCGCGCATGGAGTCCAAGATGCGCGAGGACCTGTTCGACCAGTATGAGCGCTTCTGCTTCTCCTACTTTGACCGCGTGAACTCCGGCGACATGATGAGCCGCGTGGTCAACGACCTGTTCGATATCTGCGAAGGCGCCCATCATCTGCCCGAATGGATCATCATCTGCGGCATCGAGATCATCGGCGCGTTCGTGATCCTGTTCACCATCGCACCCGTGCTCGCCGGCGTCATGGCGCTCATCACGGCGGTGTTCGTGGCCATCATGGTCCGCCAGAACCTGCATATGCGCGCCGTGTTCGCCGACAACCGCCGCAAGATCTCCGATGTCAACTCGCAGCTGCAGGACTCGCTGTCCGGCATCCGTGTCGTCAAGTCGTTCGCGAACGAGGGCACCGAGCGCGCCAAGTTCCGCCGCTCCAACGAGGCGTATCTGGGCTCCAAGGTGGCCCAGTACCACGTGATGGGCAACTACCAGGCCACGAGCGCCCTCATGACCGGCGCGCTGTACACCACTATCGTGGTGCTCGGCGGCTACCTCATTGCCACGGGCAATATGTCCGCGGTCGATCTGGCGACGTTCGCGCTGTACATCAGCCTGTTCGCCACGCCCATCGAGACGCTTGTCAACTCCACCGAGACGTTCCAGAAGGCCATCGCCGGTTTCAAGCGTATGGACGAGGTGCTCGCAACCATGCCCGACATCGTTGACGCGCCGGATGCCCGTCCGCTTGAGGTGCGCGACGGCGCCATCGAGTACCGCGACGTCTGCTTCTCGTACAAAGACGTCGAGCTGGGCGACCGCGACCCGCAGCGTCCCGTCATCGACCACCTCACGCTCTCCATCCGTCCGGGCGAGACGATCGCGCTGGTGGGGCCGTCGGGTGGCGGCAAGTCCACCACCTGCTCGCTGCTGCCGCGCTTCTACGATATCGATGCCGGCTCCATCACCATCGATGGACAGGACGTTCGCGACGTCACGCAGGAGAGCCTGCGTCGCGCCATCGGCCTCGTGCAGCAGGATGTATACCTGTTCGACGGCTCCATCCGCGAGAACATCGCCTATGGTCGACCGGATGCGACCGACGAGGAAATCGAGGAGGCGGCGCGCCGCGCGAACATCCACGACTTCATCTGCTCGCTGCCCGACGGCTACGACACGGTGGTCGGCGAGCGCGGCAGCCGTCTGTCCGGCGGCCAGAAGCAGCGCGTTGCCATCGCCCGCGTGTTCCTCAAGGATCCTGCGATCCTCATTCTGGACGAGGCCACGAGCGCGCTCGACAACGAGAGCGAGGAGGCCGTGCAGGAGTCGCTTGAGCGGCTGGCGCAGGATCGTACGACGATCATCATCGCCCACCGCCTGTCGACCATCAAAAACGCCGACGAGATCGCCACGGTGGAACGTGGTCGGGTCGTGGAGCGCGGCACACATGAGGAGCTTCTCGCGCGCGGGGGCACGTATGCCCGTTACTATCGGATGCAGTTCGAGGGCGTGCGCGCCAAAGACGTGCCGTCTGCGGATCCCGCGTTGTAAGGAAAGCGCCGCCGCGTGCGTCGCATTGATATGGAGAGAGACTGCGGGGGTTTATGGCCCCCGCGCTACGTTTGAGGGTGCGCTATGGCAAAAAGACCACCTCTGACCGCGGACGAAGCGACCGAGCTCTTCTCAGAGCTTGATGATTCCGGCGTTGTCGACCCCATGCGCGCCCGCGACGCGTCCCGCCGCCGTGCCGTGCGCGACAAGGCGCGCGAGGAGGGCGGGGCCGAGGCGGTCAACAAGCTCGAGTCCGACCATCGGCGCAGCCGCCGAGCGCGTCAGGCTCAGGTGGACCCGCTCTCTGCCGACGACCCCTCGGGCTCCAAGGTCGGGCAGACCATCACGCGCACTGCGCTCATCTGCATCATCGGCGTGCTCGTGTTCGTCGTGGGCATGCAGGTCGTCTACGGCGTGAACCGCCGCCTCAACACCGCGAACCTGTCCGATCGCGCCAACGTGGAGACGGTCGAGCACGCTATGGAGAGCGGTGTGGAATGGGGTAACGGCTTCACGCAGTTCCCCGAGGAGTTCACGGTCGACGAGGCCAGCGAGCAGTCCGGCATAGTCGAGGTGTCGGTCGTCGACACGACGTCCAAAAACGAGCTCGAGCTTCTGTCCAACTCGCAGATCCAAGCCGCGGCATTGGCCACGAACGCCCTTTTGAACAACAAGATCAACCGCGTGGTCTACAACGTGTACGTGCGCGTGGACGAGAGCGGCAACTTCGTGCACGACAGCTTCTTCGGGTTCTTGAAGAGCGACGGCACGCGTCGCGCCATGCTGACGTTCATCTGGACCAAGGAGGTCACCGCCGGCACCAGCAACATCGACTGGCAGCTGCGCATCGTCGGTATGGACGAGGAGACGGCCGGCAAGATCCAGGAACAGGTCAACTCCGTGTCATCGCTTGCCGAAAGCACCGAGGTCACGCAGGACGATATCGACGAAGAGCAGCGCGAGCAGAACATGGAGCAGAACCTGCACGGCTCCGAGGTCTTCTCCGGCGGCTCTCCCGAGAAGAGCCCCTCCGACGTCTTGCCGGCGCCCGATGCCGCGACAGACGGGGCGGCGGACGCCTCGGCTGAGGATGCCGCGTAGGGACGCGCGAACGAACAGCTAGAATAGAGTGTACGAACGCATGCGCCTGGCTCTGCTTGCCTGCCGCCGGGCGCCGTCCGCTGTACGGGAAGTGCGAGGTGGGACATGGACGCTGGGGCGCACAGCCAGGGTCGCGTGCTGATCGTCGACGACGAGCAGATCAACCGCTTGATCTTGGAAAACCTGTTCGTCGGCATATACGACGTCGATGAGGCGGTGGATGGTCAGGAGGCGCTCGACAAGATCACCGCGGAGCCCGAGGGCTACGTGGCCGTGCTGCTTGACGTCGTCATGCCGCGGCTTGACGGCATCGAGGTGCTGCGCCGCCTGGCTCCAACGGGCTACCTGCAGCGCGTCCCTGTGTTTCTCATCACTGCCGAGCGCGGCGACGCGGTCATGGAGGAGGCGTACCGCCTGGGAGTCATGGACTTCATCGGCAAGCCCATCGTGCCCTATGCGGTGATCCGACGCGTGCAGTCGGTGGTCGAGTTGTTCGAGGCGCGCAAGCGTCTGTCGATGACCGTCGAGGACCAGCGCTTGCAGCTGCTTGAGCGTGCGGCGCGTATCATCGAGCTCAACCGCGGCATGATCGAGTCCCTGTCGGCGGCCATCGAGTTTCGCGATGGCGAGAGCGGCGACCACGTGCGCCGCATCCACGACATCACCAAGATGGTGCTTGAATGCACCCGATTGGGCGACGGCCTCACCGCTGAGGACATCGACGACATCGCGCTCGCCTCGATCATGCACGATGTCGGCAAGATCGCCATCCCCGACGCCATCCTCTGCAAGCCCGGCAGGCTGACGGCAGAGGAGTTCGAGGTCATGAAGTCGCATACGGTTCGCGGTGCCGAGCTGCTGGAGCGCATCCCCCAGATGCGCAGCATGGGCGCGTACCGGTATGCCATCGACATCGCGCGCCATCATCACGAGCGCTGGGACGGGCGCGGGTACCCCGACGGCCTGGTCGGCGACCAGATCAGCATCTGGGCGCAGGTCGTGAGCCTGGCCGACGTGTACGACGCGCTGATGAGCAAGCGCGTCTACAAGGACGCGTTCCCGCGCGAGGAGGCGCTCGCCATGATTCGCGACGGGGCGTGCGGCGTGTTCAACCCGGAGCTTCTGGACTGTTTCTTTGCGGTCGAGCCGCGCATCAACGAGCTGCACGACCGCTCGGTGGCGACGCGCTGAGCGCGGGGAGGGGATATACGATGAACAAGGATGCCCTGGTGGCTGCCGGCATGGATGTCGACGGTGCGCTCGCTCGCCTGATGGGCAGCGAGGCCCTGCTCGAGCGGTTGCTCGGCACGTTTGCGGCGGACGGTAACATGGCAAAGCTCGAGGCTGCCCAGGCCGATGGGGATGCCGACGCTGCGCTCGAGGCAGCCCACGCGCTCAAGGGGGTGTGCGGCAATCTTTCCATGACGACCCTGTTCGATTTGTCGTCGCGTGCGTGCGACCTGTTCCGATCGGGGGACACCGCCGGCGCGTTTGCCCTTGTGCCCCAGATGCGCGATGCCTACGCGGCCATGATGAACGCCATCAAGGCGTGATGCCCTGCTGACGCGGCCTGCCTGTAAGGTTCAGGAAGGTATCTGGTAAGGTCGCGAGGGATTTTCTCAATTCGATTGCGTGCGTCCGCGGCTCGGCTGGTACGTTGAGCCTATGGATACCGTTGACCTGTGCGGAAGATCTGCCTTTCGCTACCACCGAATCCCTCCCGTCCTGAGGCCACACATACAGGACGCGCCCGATTTTTCTATAGACATAAAGATAGGGGTGTAATGCCGGGAAATCCGGCATTACACCCCTATCTGAGTGCAGGATGCGCTATTTCAGCAGGTCGCTGACGCGTCCGAGCATGGTCTCGAACGAGACGCCGCGGTCGCGGAACTGCGGCTGCTGCGAAGACACGAGCATGGCGTCGTGGACGAAGTCGCCGGCAAAGACGACGGATTCCTTGAGCGTGCGGCCCGCCATGACGGCGGCGAGCAGGCACGAGCAGTACAGGTCGCCCGTCCCGTGCAGCATGTAGGGAAGCAGCTCGTTGCCGACTTCGAAAAATGCGCCGCCCTCGGTTCCGACGAAATTGCGGATCTTACCGTCCTCGCGCTGGATACCCTTGAGCACCACGGTGCGGGTTCCCTTGGCGAGCAGCCCGTCGACCAGGCGATGCGCCTGCTCGTCGGAGATGTTCTCACCGGCCCAATCATCGCCGATGGGCTCGCCCAGGATGATGGCGGCCTCGGTCAGGTTGGGCGTCAGGATGTCGGCGCCATCGGCGAGGTCTGCCATCGCCGCGCACAGCTCGGGCGTATAGGTGGGGTAGACCTTGCCGTGGTCCGCCATGACGGGGTCGACCACGCGCAGCGCGTTCGGATACATGGCATACAGGTCGCGAATGCGGTCGACCTGCTCGGGCGCGCCGAGGAAGCCAGAGTATACGGCGTCGATGTCGACCCCGATGTTCTTCCAAGCCTGCAGGTAGTCGCTCAGCATCTCGGTGGTGTCATGCATGTACCAGCCGGGAAAAGCCGTGTGCGACGAGAACAGCGATGTCGGAACGGGGCACACGTCGCAGCCTGCTGCGGAGAGCACGGGGATGGCGACCCCGAGCGAGCACTTTCCGTAGCCGCACATGTCGTGCACGGCGGCGACGCGCGGGATGTAGGCCCCTTCGCGCTGGTAAAGGGGCTGATCTGGGCTGGTGATTTCGTTGGACATGGATATTCCTTCTTTCTTCCGCGGACTTATGGACCAGCGTACGTGAGACCACCATAGCGCTCTTGCGCGGTGGCGGTCATGTCGTTCGGCAAAGTTCACATATCGGTGCGAAAGGAGACGTGCTCCGGTCGGGGGTGATAAAAACTTCCATGCATCAGGTAATCAATAAGAAATAATTATCCAAAATGGGCAGCTCGAAGGGCATGGATTATCCGGAGAAGGGTAATAAAAGACCCCTATTTCATCGCGGAACCTTCACGCATGAAACGAAATTTCTGCATATTATTGCCAAAAATGCTCGTATCGATGAATAAAAAATCACCGTCAACCTACATCTGATAAAAAGAGCCTACAATACGCGCAGGCATTCAACCTTTAAAGCGGTACGGAGAGACCGAGAAGGAGAGCAGATGGAGTGCAACATCGCCGCGGGCATCGAGACCCGCAAGGCCGCGCCCAGCAATCTGGCACAACGCATCATCGCGCAAACAAGCAAAGGCTATCACGGTCCCGCAATCCTCATGCTGGAGGATGGGACCGTTTTTTATGGCCGTGCGTGCGGCGCATCCGGTACGGCAACGGGGGAGGTGTGCTTCAACACGTCGCTCGAGGGGTATTTCGAGGTCCTGACCGATCCCTCGTATGCCGGTCAGATCGTGACCATGACCTATCCCCAGATCGGTAACTACGGCATCGACCCGGCAGACGTCCAGAGCGCATACCCGGGTTCGCCCGAGCGGGGCGCGTCGACGCCCGCGCTGCGAGGCATGGTCGTGCACGATATGTGCCCGACGCCGTCGAATTGGCGCAGCGCCATCAGCCTGCCGGAGTACCTCAAGCGCACGGGCATCGTGGCGATCGAGGGCGTGGACACCCGCGCGCTCGTGCGCCATCTGCGCGACAACGGCGCCCAGAAGGGCATCATCTCCACGGAGGTCTTTGCGCTGGCCGAACTTGCCCAGCTGCTCGAGCAGGCCCCGTCGCTTGTGGGGGAGAACCTCGTGCGCACCGTGAGCTGCGACGAGCCGCATCCCTATACCGCCGCTGACCTGCCGGCCAATCACGCCTTCGCATCCGCGCCCGCACCCGAGCAGGCGCACTACCGCGTTGTCGCCTACGATTGCGGCATCAAGCGCGGCATCCTCGAGGGGCTCGTGCGCGTCGGCTGCGAGCTGACCGTGGTGCCGTGGGACACGCCTGCCGAGGACGTGCTGGCCAAGCATCCCGATGGCGTGTTTTTGTCTAACGGGCCCGGAGACCCGGATGCCGTGGAGGAGACCTACTCCCAGGTCGAGAAGCTGATCGGCAAGGTTCCGCTGTTCGGTATCTGCCTCGGCCATCAGATGATCAGCCTCGCGTGCGGCGCCGAGATGGAGAAGCTCAAGTTCGGCCACCGCGGCGGCAACCAGCCGGTGATGAACCTCATCTCGCATCGCGTCGAGATCACGGCGCAGAACCATGGTTTCGGCCTGGTGTTCCCCAGCCTCGGCGCGCTCGTGCCCGAGCTCTCCGGCGGCGTATCCGAGCATCCCGCCGATGGCGACCTGCGCTTCTGGGTCGAGCGCGGCGTCGCGCCGGTCGTGGAGAACGAGCGCTTCGGCCGCATCCGGCTCACCCACGTGAATCTCAACGACGGCACCGCGGAGGGCATCCAGCTGCTCGACCAGCCCGCCTTCTCGGTCCAGTACCATCCCGAGGCGGCCCCCGGCCCCACCGATGCGCATTACCTGTTCACGGCGTTCACGCGCCTCATGGACGGTGATGCCGACTACCTGAACATCGATATCGCAAAAGACCGCCTTGCCGGCTGGGTCTTCGCGACCGAGTAGCCGGTCGATCGGGGGCCGACGTGCAGCGTCGGCCCCTCGCCGAATGTTGATGCAAAACGGGATAGAGAAGAGATAAAGATGCCCAAACGTACTGATATCAAGCGCATCCTGGTAATCGGGTCCGGCCCGATCGTGATCGGCCAGGCATGCGAGTTCGATTATTCGGGTGCCCAGGCCTGCAAAGTCCTCAAAGAAGAGGGCTACGAGGTCGTGCTGGTCAATTCGAACCCCGCGACGATCATGACCGATCCGGGACTGGCGGACCGCACCTACGTGGAGCCGATCACCGCCGAGTTCGTCGAGAAGGTCATCGCCCGCGAGCACCCCGACGCGCTGCTGCCCACCCTCGGCGGCCAGACCGGCCTTAACGCCGCGGTCGAGCTCGCCAAGAACGGCACCCTCGACAAGTACGGCGTCGAGATGATCGGCTGCGATCTGGACGCCATCGAGCGCGGCGAGGACCGCAAGCTGTTCAACGAGGCCATGGCCGAGATCGGGCTCGAGGTCGCGCGCTCCGGCTACGCGTATTCGGTCGAGGATGCCCTCGACATCGTGGCGCGCGTGGGCTACCCCTGCGTGCTGCGTCCGAGCTACACCCTGGGCGGAGCCGGCGGCGGCATCGCTCACACCGAGGCCGAGCTCATCGAGATCGTCTCCCAGGGCCTGGAGCTCAGCCCCGCCCACGAGGTCCTCGTCGAGGAATCGATCGAGGGCTGGAAGGAATACGAGATGGAGGTCATGCGCGACCGCGCCGGCAACGGCATCATCGTGTGCTCCATCGAGAACTTCGACCCCATGGGTGTGCATACCGGCGACTCCATCACGGTCGCCCCGGCCCAGACGCTGTCCGATCTCGAGTACCAGCGCATGCGTACCGCCTCGCTCGCCATCCTGGAGAAGGTCGGCGTGGAGACCGGCGGATCGAACGTCCAGTTCGCCGTCAACCCCAGCAACGGCCGCCTCATCGTCATCGAGATGAACCCGCGCGTGTCCCGCTCCTCGGCGCTCGCCTCCAAGGCGACCGGCTTCCCCATCGCCAAGGCCGCCGCGCGCCTGGCCGTCGGCTACACGCTCGACGAGATCGTGAACGACATTACGCGCGCCACGCCGGCATGCTTCGAGCCGTCGATCGACTACTGCGTGGTCAAGGTACCCCGCTTCGCCTTCGAGAAGTTCAAGGGCACCGACACGACGCTCTCCACCCGCATGAAGGCCGTGGGCGAGATCATGGCGATCGGCCGCACGTTCGAGGAGAGCTTCGGCAAGGCCATGCGCTCGCTCGAAGACGGCCGCGTGGGCCTGTTCTCGGCCAAGGACGATCTTGATCGCCTGCCTGAGGACGACCTGCTCGAGGGCGTGCGCACCCCGACCGAGAGCCGCATCCATTACGTGGTCGAGGCCCTGCGCCGCGGCTGGTCAGTCGAGCGCGTGCACGAGGTGTGCGGCATCGACCCGTGGTTCCTCGGTCGTCTGAAGGACATGGTCTGCGTCCGCGAGGCGGTCCGCGGCATGCGCGTGGAGGATATCGACGCCGACACCATGCGCCTGCTCAAGCAGTACGGCGCGAGCGACGCCGAGATCGCCCTGCTCACCGGGAGCGACGAGCGCTTCGTGCGCGCCTACCGCAAGGGCCTGGGCGTGACGCCGTCCATGAAGACGGTCGACACGTGCGCCGCCGAGTTCCAGAGCGCCACGGAGTATCACTACAAGACCTATGAGGCACCCATGCGCGCCGGCCTCGACGAGCGCCGTCGCGTCGCCCCCGACGAGGTCACGCCGTGCGCCAAGCCCAAGGCGATGATCCTGGGAGCCGGTCCCAACCGTATCGGCCAGGGTATCGAGTTCGACTACTGCTGCGTGCACGCGAGCTACGCGCTGGCGAGCCGCGGCTACGAGACCATCATGGTCAACTGCAATCCGGAGACCGTGTCGACCGACTACGATACGTCCGACCGCCTGTATTTCGAGCCCCTGACGTACGAAGACGTGATGGACATCGTCGACGTCGAGCGTCCCGACGGCGTCGTGGTGACGCTCGGCGGCCAGACCCCTCTGAAGCTTGCGCGCATGTTGACCGAGTCGGGCGTCCACGTGATGGGCACCCAGCCCGAGGCCATCGACCTGGCCGAGGACCGCGAGCGCTTCAGCGCCCTGCTCGATAACCTGGGCATCATGTACCCGCCGGCCGGCATGGCGACCTCGTTCGAGGAGGCCGAGGCGGTCGCTGCGCGCATCGGCTATCCGCTGCTCGTGCGCCCCTCGTACGTGCTTGGCGGCCGCGGCATGATGATCGCCTACGATGCGGATCATCTGCGCGACTACATGGCCGAGGCCGCGCGCGTGAGCCCCGATTACCCGGTGTATCTCGACCGCTTCCTCGAGGGTGCGATCGAGTCCGATGTCGACGCGCTGTGCGATGGCGAGGAGGTCTACATCGGGGGCATCCTGGAGCACATCGAGGAGGCCGGTATCCATTCCGGCGACTCGGCGACGTGCATCCCTCCGTTCTCGTTCTCCGAAAGCCTGGTCGAGAAGCTGCGCGACACGACGCGCCGCATCGCGCTGGCGCTCGGCGTGCGCGGTCTCGTGAATGTGCAGTACGCCATCCGCGGCGAAACCGTCTACGTTATCGAGGCGAATCCCCGCGCGAGCCGCACGGTCCCGTTCATCTCCAAAGCCACCGGCGTGCCGCTTGCGAAGGCCGCGGCGTGCATCATGTCGGGCGAGAAGATCGCCGACCTGCGCCTTCCCGCCGATGATCGTCGACTCGACTGGTTCTGCATGAAGGAGGCCGTCATGCCCTGGGGCCGCTTCCCGGGCGCCGACGTGATCTTGGGGCCGGAGATGAAGTCCACCGGCGAGGTCATGGGCATCGCCAAGAGCTATCCGGAGGCCTACGCCAAGTCCCAGCTGGCGATCAGCTACGAGCTGCCCACGCCGGATAAGGGCAAGGTGTTCATCTCCGTCAACGACCGCGACAAGCGCCACATCCTGGCCGTCGCGCGCATCTTCCACTATCTGGGCTTCGAGATCTGCTCCACGGAGGGCACGGCGCGCGTGCTTGCCGGCGGCAACGTCAAGTGCGAGGTCGTGGAGAAGATCAGCGGGCCTCATCCCAACATCGGCGACATGATCGCCAACGGTGAGATTGCGCTGATCGTCAACACGCCGTACGGCCAGGGCGCGCGCGGCGACGGATACCGGGTCCGCACCGAGGCCGTGCGCCGCGGCGTGACCTGCGTGACGGCGCTTTCCGGTGCGAACGCGTTCGTGGCCGCCATCGAGGCGGTGCAGCAGGCACGTCAAGGCGGCGAGGGTTCCGGCATGGAGGTCATCGCCCTGCAGGACCTACCGCAGTACGAGGTGTAGGGAACCGCCGATCAGCCCATCCATGCAAATTGGGGACGCACCTTCTTCGTGCACGTTTGCATGAAGAAGGTGCGTCCCCTTCATGCATGGGCGCGCAGTGGGGACGGGTGGTTCCTACGACGGCGCGGGCGGGTATACTGAAGGCGTTTGTAGTCAAGGGACGGGCGCTTCGTGCCCGCCGCCGCTCTCGCATTGGAGGCCGCAACATGGCAGATTCCACCGAAAAGACCCCGCTCGTCGGCATCATCATGGGCTCTAAGTCCGACCTTCCCACCATGGAGGGATGCACCGCCGAGCTTGAGCGCCTGGGCGTTCCGTACGAGCTCGTGATCGCGAGCGCGCACCGCACGCCCGACAAGGTGCACGAGTGGGCCGAGACCGCGGCCGACCGCGGCATCAAGGTCATCGTCGCCGCCGCCGGCAAGGCCGCGCACCTCGGCGGCGTCGTGGCGGCCTTCACGCCGCTGCCGGTCATCGGCGTTCCCATGAAGACGAGCGACCTGGGCGGCCTCGACTCGCTGCTGTCGATGGTCCAGATGCCCTCGGGCGTGCCGGTGGCCTGCGTGGCTATCAACGGCGCCAAGAACGCAGCGATTTACGCCACGCAGATTCTCGGCGCGACGATGCCCGAGTACCGCGCAGTCGTGGAGAACCTTAAGCGCGAGATGGCGGAGGCGTAGCAAGCGCGCGTAGAGCGCGGATGCGAAGCGAGGAGGCGGGACAGATGGCTGCGGACGAGACCCGGAACAACCATGCGACATCGCCGGCACACGGAGCGGGGGACAACCCTGCCGCCGCTTCCGGGCTGCGCACGCGGATGGTTCCCGCCGGCACGCACTTCGCGCCGGCCTCCCCGCATGCTCCCCAAAAGGAGGCCCCGCATGGCGCCGGGCGCCCCGCGGGCAAGCGGTTTGCGGCGCCCGCGCGTGAATCTGCGCTCGAGGAGCATGTCGAGCGCCCCGCTGGCAAGCGTTTCGCTCCCGCAAGGCCCGCTGGCGACGCCCCCATTCCCTTATACACCCCTAGCTGATCGGCAAGGTTCCGCTGTTCGGTATCTGCCTCGGCCATCAGATGATCAGCCCCTATCGCCGCCCCGCGCTGTAGCCCTCCAAGTACGACCACCGCCACAGCTGTTGAGGTCGGGCGGTGGCTGGGGGGTGCGCGGGGTGGTGCGGGTGGTGGGCATGGTCGAATGGACTGACTGCACGATGGTGTTCACCGTGTAGTAGATCGTGCGGATGTCTGTTATACACATCTGGATGTGGAGAAGAGGTGGGGAGAAGACCCATGTGCACACTGCGATCGCCGCGCAGCAGACCGCGTCGCTTCCCGGTGAGGCGTTCGCCGGGCTGTCCGAGGAGTCGGCGCGCGCTGCCGCCCTTGAAAGCCTCGGCGCCCCGGTCGCCCCTTCGCAAAACGCGGCCGCTTCTGGCCCTCGGCCCGCCCCTGAGGCCCCGAGGCCCGCTTCGCGCCCGGCGACGCCTCGAGCGTCAAGGCCCGCCGCGCGCCCGGCGCCCTCTTCCGCACGCCAAGCCGCTTCCGCAAAAGATGAGCCGTCCCAGCATGCAGGAGCGACCGTGCGCCGCAAGCGCAGGGTTCCCGTGCTGGCGATCATCTTGATCGCGATCGGCGTCGTGCTCCTGTTCGTTGCGGGCGGCCTGTTCCTTGCGACCCAGATGCGTTACCATCAGGCACAGGAATCCTACGAGGAGCTGGAGAGCTATACCGTCGAGTCCGACATGGGCGACGGCGTCCCGAGCGTCGATTTCGATGCGCTGTCGGCCATCAACTCCGACATCGTGGGATGGATCTACATCCCGGGCACTCCGGTCAACTATCCGGTCGTTCAGACCGACGACAACACCACGTACCTCAAGCAGCTGTTCGACGGCACCCCGAACGACTCGGGCGCGATTTTCATGGACATGGCCAACACCCCTCCGGGGATGTACGATCAGCAGACCACGCTGTACGGCCACCATACCTACGACGGCACGATGTTCCAGGTCGTCGACAACTCGACTGACCAGGCGGAGTTCGACAAGATCCAAACCGCCTACTACATCACCCGGAGCGCCACGTTCGTCATGACGCCGCTGCTCACCGCGCAGGTCGAGGACACCTATATCCAGGCGCGCCAGCCGAACTTCCTGGGCGAGGGCGAGTCGCTCACCGCGTATCTCGAGGACATGCTCGCGCAGGCAAAGGCGCAGGCTCCCGATGCCGCCGAGCGAATCGAGGACGCCGAGCAGGTCATGAGCCTCGTCACCTGCGCCGGCGAGATCATCCCGCGCACCACGCGCGCCGTGATGGTGCTTTCGGTTGACCAGATCGTCGCCCACGGCGTATAGCGCCGCGGCGCGCGGTGGCCGTTATCGCGGCAGCGTGCTCTCATAGGCCCGCTTGAGCGCACGGAGGCGTTCGAGCTCGTCGGTCGCGCTGCCGTCCAGCTGCGCGGCAACCGCCACGACGAGGGCGTCCACCAGCGCGACGGCGCCCGCCATCGAATGGTACTCAAGCGGCTCCCCGCGATATGCGACAAGCTCGATGTCGGGCTCCGCCCCGGCTCCGTGCAGCGCGCGGCTCGTAAACAGGATGGACGTGGCCCCGACGGAGCGCGCCTGCTCGATGGCGATCCTGCTCTCCTCGGGCAGGCGCTGAAAGCCGAACGTCACGAGGACGCTGTCTTTGTCCATATGCACCAATCCCTCGAAGAGCTCAGAGCCGGCGGGCGGCACGACGACCACGCGCTTGGAGAAACGCGACAGGCGAAAACGGAGAAGCTCGGCGCAGCAGGACGCGGCGCCCTTGCCGTGAATCAGGACGAGCGAGGCGCCGGCGAGCGTGCGTGCCGCTTGCGTGAACGCCTCCTCGTCGATGCGCTCGGCCGTGATGCCCAGGTAGGACTGCTGGCGCTCCAAAAAGGCCCGAGGCGACGTCGGGCCGTCCTCGATGCTCGCGGCGATCTTCTCCGCCGGGCCGAGGGTGCTTGCCGCAACGGTCGCCTTGAGCTCCTTGAAATCGCGAAACCCCGCATGGCGGGCGAAGCGCGAGACGGTGGCGTCCGATACGCCAAGGCGCGCTGCGAGCTGCTGGATCGGCATGACCAAAAACTCGGTCGGGTTGGACGTGATGAAGTCGATGATGGTGTGCTCCGCCTGCGTGTAGGCCACGCCCTGTTTGAACAGCGAAATCGGCATCATGCGGGCACCCTCCTCGGGGTCGTGCGCGAATATCTACCACATGCGGTCGTGCCCGGCGGGCGCCGAAAGGCACAGTTCTCAGGCGGCAGGCCCTGCCAGGATGGTGTCGACATAGCTGCCGCCCAGCCGATCGATCTCCTTGAGCGCGCGTTTGAGCGTGGCCGCGGTGAGCACGCGGAATTCCAGGTCGTCGGCAAGCTCGATCTGGTATGCGCGCGCATTGACCATCTCGAACAGCTCGTCGTACGTCGTGCAGCAGCTGTCCATGCGCGTGGTGACGCATCCGTATTGGAACGCCTGGTGCGTATCGCTGCCCGACACGACCGGGACATCGCCGATTCTCTGGGCAAACGCGTAGGTCTTCTCGACGGTGCGCGTGCGGTCGTGGCTGAGATCCTTGCCGTTGAGGTCCACGAACTCGAACGCATGCAGCTGCTCGTCGGAAAGCTCGGGGATGTGCCCGGGCGTGCGAAACGGATGGCCTGCTCCAAAGTGCAGGTCGCGTCGCTTCACCTCGGCAGCGAGCTCGTCAAACGGAAGGAAGGAACCCTTCGCCTTGTGCGGCTCGAGCGCGAGGTTGAAGCTCAGGATATCCTCCATCGGCCCGAGCACCAGCGTGTGCCCGCCCTCTGCGATATCGACCTCCATGCCCGGGAACACGAGCAGGCCGTTGACATCGAACGCGTCGCCCTCGCGCGGGTAGCGCGACGAGATGTCGGCGTAAACCTGGCGAAAGCCCTGGGTGTTGAAGTGCTCGGTCAGACAGAGCGCATCAAGGCCGGCGCGTCGCGCGGCCCCGAACAGCCAGTCTGTGTAGGCGGGGGAAAACTCGAGGTATTTTGCAAGTTTCCCATGCGTGTGAAAATCGATGATCACTTAGAGGACCTCCAGGATATGCGGGGCGGCGAAGCACAGGGCCGCCCATGCGACGCTGACGGCCGCGAAGAGCGCTTCGCGAGGACCGGCGTGCAGCGTCGAGAGCTTGATCTTGAGCACCTTCATGTTGGTCGAGGCGTACCGGTATCCTTTAAGCTCGAGCGCCTCGACGGTGGTGCGCGAGCGTTTCGCGGTGTTGAGCATGAGCGGATAGAATGACTGCACGATGGTCTTCACCTGGTAGACGATCCAGCGGATCTTGCCCATGACGGTATCATGCTCCGGCGCGCGTCCGCGCATGCGGTAGGAAAGCAGGATGTTCTGCAGCTCTTCCATGAGGATGGGCAGGATGCGGTAGGCGAAGCTGATGGAAAACGACAGGCGTTCCGGGCAGCCGAACCACAGCAGGCCGCATGAGAGCCTATCGGGGTCGAGCCCCGAGAACACCGTGATGCTCGCGAGCGAGACCGTGGCGACTTTGAGGGTCAGCACCAGCAGCGGGGCGAGCGTGGAGAGGTCGCCTCCGAACAGCAGCGAGGCGACGAACATGTAGCCGGTTTGGGAGAAGACGCCGAGGGCGAACACGAACAGCACGAGCGGCGCCACGCGGGCCATGCGCGTGGTGATCGCGGTGAACGCAAACATGCCCAAAAGGACGGCGACGTCGTTCAAGAACCATGGCACGAGGCCAAAGAACAGGTACCACAGCAACAGGACGCGTGGATCGAGCGCGGCGATGGGCGTGTCGTCGTTGCCGTAGGCATTCTTGAGCACCTGGTCGCGCAAAAAATCAATCGACACCTTGTCCATGACGTTTTCGGATATCTTCTCGATCATGCTGAACCCTTCCCATCGTCTGTACCTGCGGCACCCGGTGCTCCGGGCGCCGCGCCGTCGGATGCGCTCGATCCGTTGCGCGCGCGCCATGCGGGAAAGCCGCTCAAGAAGTCATCGAGCGTGTAGCAGGCGGCGGTGCTGTCGAGCGCCTGTCCCATGGTAAAGATCTCCGGAGGCCTGATGCCCGATCGCTCCACGATGCCTGCGTCCATGAAGATCTCGTCCGGGGTGCCGTCGCCGATGATCTCTCCTTGGCACAGCACGATGATGCGGTCGGCAAACTGGCAGACGAGCTGCATGTCGTGCGTCGCGATCACCACGGTGTCGGTCACGCCGCGCAGGTCGGCGACGAGCCTGATGATCTCCTGCCGCGTGCCGATATCCAGATTCGCGGTCGGCTCGTCGAGCAGCAGCACGGGCGGATCGAGCGCGATGCCGATGGCGAGCGAGGCGCGACGCATCTGGCCGCCGGACATGAGTCGCCCGTCGCGGTCGGCCAGATCGCTGAGGCGGAAGCGCTCCAGGAGCTCGTCGGTGCGCTCGGCGGCATCCTTGACGCCGCGGGCGCGCATGGCGAACTCGATATCGGCGCGAATGGAGTCCTTGATGAACATCTGCTCGGGATTCTGGTAGACAAGCGAGAGCTGCTCGGAGAGCTCGTCGGGCCCCATGCCGCGCGTGGGCGTGCCGTCCAGGAGGATCTCTCCGGATTGCGGTTTGATGAGGCCGCACATGAGCTTCATGAGCGTGGACTTGCCTGCGCCGTTCGAACCCACGAGCGCCACCTTTTCCCCACGGCGGATGGTGAGGTCCAGGCCGTCGAAGACGCGGTGCGGCTCTCCTTTCACGCTGCGGTAGCTCACCGATACGTTCCTGAACTCGACTATCGGACGGTCTCGCATCGGCCGCGAGGGCTCGTCCGCCTTGCGCTTTGAGCGGGGAGAGGGCATGAAGGGGATGGTGGAGAAGGCGGCGAAACCCTCCTCGACCGTAGTCGGCAGCGGCGCGGCGGCGTGCAGGGCGCCCGCCTCCTTGAGCGCGCGTCCGGCGAGAGCGATCTGCGGAGGGTGCACGTCGCTCGCTTCGAGGTCCTCGATGCGCTGCAGGGCCTCATGGGCGGGCAGGTTCCATGAGATGGCGCCGTCATGCATGAGCGCCGCCGACGTGCAGTAGTCGGCGATGAAGTCGGTGTGGTGCTCGATGACGATGATCGTCTTGCCATGATGCTCGTTGAGGTCGCGCAGAACCTCATAGGTCTGGCGGGCGTGATAGGGGTCGAGCTGCGCCACCGGCTCATCGAGGACGATGACGTCGGGCTCGAGCGCGATGGCTCCGGCAAGGGCGAGCAGATGCTTCTGGCCGCCGGAGAGCTGCCAGATATAGGAGTCGGCGCGGTCGGCGAGGCCGCAGAGCTCGAGCGCCCTCATGCCGCGCTCCAGGTAATCGTCGAACGCATAGTTCAGGCATGCGAACGACGCCTCATCGATGACGGTGGGGCGGACAAGCTGGTTCTCGAAATCCTGATAGACGTATCCGATGCGCTGCGCCAGATCCCCGATGTGAGATCGGGCCGCATCGACGCCGCACACGGTGATAGAGCCGCTGAGGTCGCCGACGATGAATTGCGGGATCAGCCCGTTCATGGTTTTGCACAACGTGGACTTTCCGCAGCCGTTCGCGCCCATGATGGCGAGAAAGTCGCCCTCCGGCACGTCCAGGTCGACGTGCCGGAGGGTCGGGGCTGCTGCTCCGGGATACGTAAAGCTGACGTCGTGCAGGGCTACAGCAGACACGGGGCGCCCGCCTTACGCGTTTTTGAGCTGGGCGCTGCGACGTGCCCAGAAGCCGATGATAAGGGCTGCGACGGCGGCGACGGCGATGCCGGCCAGGACAGCGGTCTGGCTTTCCGCCCAATCCGCCTCCCACTCGATGATCGACATGCCGGCCTTGGAGATGCAGGCGGCTGCGATGGCGACGGCGAAGCCGACGACCGACCAGGCGACAACGCGTCCGCTCAGGGCAGGCGCGGCATCATCGGTCGCCGTGCGGGGCTTGCAGCCCAGCAGCGGCTCGATCTTGCCGTACAGGCGCGGGACCAAAAAGATGGTGGGCAGCAGGCAGAACAGGATGCCCGAGAAGCACAGGTCGTTCAGAAACGAGAAGCCCTCGGTGGCAAAGACGGACTCCGGAAGGCCCGGGATCGCCTCGAAGTCGTCGACGGCGACCTGGACCTTGACGATGTCGACCACTGCGCTCATGGCGAGCTGGATGGCCGGTCCGCTGATGGCGGCAAGGGCGACCTGCTTGATGTTTTTGGGGTCGCGCACCATAAGGCCCGCGAGGTAGACGGCGATGGTGACGGTCAGGAACTTCTCGAGCTCTCCGAGTCCGCCGAACTGGCCGAGCATGATCTCGGAGAACACCAGCTCGCCCGTCGCGGCGCCAAGCGCGGCCGACAGCGGGTCGAAGAGCATGGCGAGCGTCAGCGGGATGAACAGGAAGAACTCGACCGACAGCTCGACGATGCCGATCTGGACCGACGGAATCAGCTCGGAGATGAGCGTCGCCAGGCCGTACAGCGACATGGATAGGACGAAGACCATGAGCTTTTGCGACCCCGTGGCGCCGCGCTCTGCATAGGTAGACATGATCGATTCCCCTCTTTCGTGGTGGCAATGGTGCCGGCACTGTCAAAGATAGGGGTTCTACCTGCTTATATCGTTAAGCGGTCCGTAAAATGAAAATAAGCTTTCGCGGGCCTCTCCTATGAAAATTATTACGGCGCGGCCGATGTGCGCACGGCGGTTCGTGGACGCTTTCGTGCAAATCGCCCGTTTGCGCTCCTTACGAATCGTTTACACACGGGCTCCCGTGGGAACAAAGGAGGGCAGAAACGTTTTCCGCGACGATGTGAGGAGAGCTCCCATGGCGCACCAGATGCCTTCGATCGATACATGGCTTGCCGAGGCGAAAAACGACCCGAGCTTCCGCTCCTGCGGCATGTACCTCATCCATAACGGCACGGTTCGCGAAACGCCCAAGGCGCAGGTGCGCGCGTGCGAGACGGACGGCGTCGAGGTCGGGCGCAAGGTCGGCGGCATGACGTTTTCCTACGATCGCGACAAGGTCGAGGCGGCGCTTGCCGCGGCGCGCGAGATGCCGGGTATCGGCTATGTGCGCGCCTGGCTGAACGAGGGCGAGCTTTCCGTTGGCGACGACATCATGCTCGTGCTCATCGGAGGCGATATCCGCCCCCGCGTCATCGACGCGCTGCAGGCGCTCGTGGGAACCCTCAAAAACGAGTGCGTCACGGAGATCGAGCGACCCGCTTAAGGGACCGTCGGCCAAGCTGCCTTCGGTCCCTTCGCCCTCCTTCGGAGAGGCGGGCGGGCACGCCCTTATGCGCTCGGCTGCATGACCTCGCCCGGCGTCGACGTGTCAATACGGCTCGAGTCGTCGGGATGGATGGTCATGCTCTGGAACCGGTGCTCCATGTAGCTGTTATCGAAATGCTTCGCGTAGAACTCCTCGACCGGCGATGACGGCTGGATGTCGCTCACGCGCTCGAACCAGCAGTCAAGCGCCTGCAGCGTCATGACGGCGTTCACGAGCATGAGCACCGCGCACAGCGAGGTGAGGGAGTAGCGCGCCTTCCACGGGATGAGGTTGATGACCTGGAGCAGGCGCGGCAGGAGCAGCTTGATCCACACGAGGCCCAGAAAGCCCCAGATGCCGGCGAACATGGTGCTCGTGCGCCCTTGCGCGATCATGGCGATAGGGTCGGGGATGATGCCGAAGATCATCTGGCCCGTGTAGTCCCAGGCGACGGCGCCGAATGCGGTCTGCATGAACCAGCTCACGGCAAACTCGAACACGCCGCCGATCACGGCGCTCACCAAGAAGATGATGACGAAGCTCTTGCGGTAGAAGCGGTTGAGCGCGACGGTCATAAGCACCGCACCCACGCCGTAGATTGGTGAGAACGGGCCGAAGAGCAGCCCCGCGCGGTCCTGGTAGACGCCCGGGTCGACCACGGTCATGTGCCAGATGATCTCGAGCACGAGACCGATGACGCTGCAGACCATGAATACCCAGAACAGGTTGAAGAAGTTGAGCTTGATATAGCCCTCGCCGGTCTCGTCGCGGCCGAGCATGCCCTCTTCCGCCGCCTCGCGTTCCTGCATGTTCCGCAGGCGTGCCTGCAGATCGCGCTCCTCGCGCAAAGACGGGTCGATGGTGACGGAGATGGCCAGCAGGATGACGAGCTGGACGGCAGGCTGGATCAGGTGGGCGCCGATGCCGTTGAGCATGATGTTGGCGAGGATCTGCGCAAGCGTGATGGCGATGAGCGCCTCGGACCACAGCGCCGCGTTGCGACGCTGGTTCTTGATGAGCGAGAGGCCGAACCGGATGAGCAGGACCGATGCCACCAGCGTGAGGATGACGTTGATGGCCGTGACGACGACGGTGAGGGTCGGGTCCGCGGCGATGCTGAGCTTTTCGGGCGAGGTCGCCAGCACGATGCCCACGACTGCGATGAGCAGCACGATGAGCGGCAGGGCGACGATGCCGTCGATGAGGCACAGTGCGCCGTATACCTTGTAGATGCGTGGGATGCGCTTGCGTTCCTCGGGCGTAGGGGTCTTGGGATCGAGGTCGTTGCCCGGCAGGTCGTAGTCGGGTAGGCCGGATGCGGCGGATGCGTTTGCGTTCACAGGGGCTCCTTACGTAGTTGCGCGAGATGATACCCCGCGGAGCGGCGGCCTTTCGCACGAGCCTCTTAATTATGGCTGAACGGGTGCTCCGAACCGGTTGTCTCGGGAAACACTGATCAATTCATCTCGCGCTGTGCGCCTCCGTGCCGCGTGTGACATGCAAAAACTGTGGGGTTTCATCATGTACGAACATGCTGCGAAAAAACTTCGACGGCGTCGGGTATGATGAAAACAAACATACGCTTCGCGCATGTGCATGGCTGGGGTGCGAGGCCTCTGCAACCGGTTTCGCGCCCCTTCGCACATTACGCGGGGACGCATGCGTAAATTTCAATCGACAACATATTCCATACGCCTGCGAGCAGGTTCGTTCGTGCCATAATGTGCAGGTATTTTTACGCAAGAACGCGTGTGCGCAAAGGACGATCATGGCTCAACAGATCACGAATACCCCGGCAACTTGCGAATCCGCCCGCGAAGACGCGCTGCACGAGGAGTGCGGCGTCTTTGGCGTGTGGGCGCCCGAACGCGACGTGGCGCGCCTCACCTATTTCGGCCTCAAGGCGCTGCAGCATCGCGGCCAGGAGTCCGCAGGCATCGCGGTGGGCGACGGCGGCACGGTGATGGTGCGCAAGGACCTTGGCCTTATCGACCAGGTGTTCACCGATGCGGACCTCTCGACGCTGACCGGCCAGCTCGCCATCGGCCACGTGCGCTACGGCACGGCGGGCGCCAAGAGCTGGGAGGCGGCGCAGCCCCATCTGTCCACCATCAACGACGTGATCATCGCGCTCGCCCACAACGGCACGCTCGTCAACACCGACGAGCTGCGTCGCCAGCTGATCGAGCTGGGTGTGCCGTTCCTCTCCAACTCCGATTCCGAGGTGGCCGCCAAGCTCATCGGCTACTTCACCCAGCGGACGCACCATCTGCGCGAAGGCATCCGCAAGACCATGGAGCTCGTGCGCGGCGGGTACGCCATGACGCTCATCAACGAGCAGGCGCTCTACGCCTTCCGCGACCCCTACGGCATCCGCCCGCTTGTGCTGGGCAAGCTGGTCGACGAGGGCCTGGACGAGGTGGACCCCTCCGCCGTCTCGGCGCTGCCGTCCCAGACAGACGATGCGAGCGGCGACGAGGGCGCGCTCGCGTCCGCGTCCGGCTGGGTCGTCGCCTCTGAGACCTGCGCGCTCGATATCGTGGGCGCACGCTACGTGCGCGATATCCGCCCCGGCGAGATCCTGCGCATCTCGGCTGCGGGCTTGGTGTCCGAACAGGGCGTTCCCGCGGCCGCCGAGAGCGCCGAGTGCATCTTCGAGCAGGTGTATTTCGCCCGTCCCGACTCCATCATGGGCGGCAAGTCGGTCTACGCGTGCCGCTACGACATGGGCCGGCGCCTGGCGCAGGAGAACCCGGTCGATGCCGACATGGTCATCGGCGTGCCCGACTCGGGCCTTCCGCCGGCGGAGGGCTTTGCCCGTGAGAGCGGGATACCCTTCGGCGAGGGCCTCATCAAAAACCGCTACGTCGCGCGCACGTTCATCGCGCCCACGCAGGAGCTTCGCGCCATGGGCGTGCGCATGAAGCTGAATCCGCTGCGCGACAACATCGCCGGCAAGCGCCTCGTGGTCATCGACGACTCCATCGTGCGCGGCACGACCATGGTGCAGCTCGTGAAGATGCTGCGCCAGGCCGGCGCGGCCGAGGTGCACGTGCGCATCAACTCTCCCGAGGTCGTCTGGCCGTGCTTCTACGGCATCGACACCGATGTCCAGGCGCAGCTCATCAGCGCAAACAAGTCGGTTGAGGGGATCTGCGCGTTCATCGGCGCCGACTCGCTCGGCTTCCTGTCGGTCGAGGGCCTGCTTGCCTGCCTGCCGGAAACCGGCGTCTCAGCCGGCGCGGGCTGCCCGGTGCACGGGTACTGCACCGCCTGCTTCACGGGCGTCTACCCCGTGGCCATCCCCGACAGTTTCGGGCGCGACAAGTTCATGCCCGGCTACAACCCCTGCAACCTGAGCGAGAACCCTGTGCTCCCGCGCGATGTCGTGCGCGTCAAGGACCACGACCACAGCTGGGAGGAGCACCACGAGCGGTAAGAAGCCCGTGAGTTGATACCAAATTCCGAAGCCCCGGTTTGCGTGCCGTTCCATCTCTCAGATCGGGCACATCTCTCATATCGTGCAAATCGGGGACGTACCTGTTGCGTGCAAAAATGCACGCAACAGGTACGTCCCCGATTTGCACTTCAAAGCAGCTCTCGAGGTGATGCCGAATTCAGGGACCTTTGGTCCATGTCCCGCTCTATCTCTCAGGCTATCTCTCAGTTATCTCTCAGATCTGAGAGATAACTGAGAGATAGCCTGAGAGATAGAGCTAATCTGAGAGATGCGCGCTGCAAGGTGCTTGCTCGCCGGGCGTGTGCTGCCCCGGCGCACCTGCTATGATTTGGCTATCTGAAGATTTCTCCGGAAAGGATCGCCGATGAGCGAGAACACCAAGCACGTGACGTATGAGGATGCGGGCGTCGATACCGCCGAGGGCGGTCGTGCGGTCGATGCGATCAAGCAGATGGTGGCCGAGACCAACCGTCCCGAGGTCGTCGGCGGCATCGGCGGGTTCGGCGGCCTGTTCTCCGCGTCCGCGCTAAAGGACATGGAGGACCCCATCCTCATTTCCGGTACGGACGGCGTGGGCACCAAGCTCGTGCTCGCCCAGATTCTCGATCGTCACGAGACCGTGGGCCAGGACCTGGTCGCCATGTGCGTGAACGACATTCTCGCCTCGGGCGCCGAGCCGCTGTTCTTCCTCGACTACATCGCCATCGGCCATATCGAGGCCGAGCACATGGCAAAGATCGTGCGCGGCGTGGCGGACGGCTGCAAGCTCGCGGGCTGTGCGCTGGTGGGCGGCGAGATGGCCGAGCACCCCGGCGTCATGCGCCCGGATGACTACGACCTGGCGGGTTTTGCCGTGGGCGTCGTCGACCGCCCCAAGATGCTCGATCCGGCGAACGTTCGTCCCGGCGACGTCATCCTCGGCCTGCCTTCCACCGGTGTCCACTCCAACGGGTACTCGCTTGTGCGCAAGGTCATCGGTGTCGACGGCATCGTGCCGGGCACGCCCGAGGCCGCGGCCAAGAAGGCCGAGCTTGAGGGTATCGAGGTCGCACCCGGTCTGAGTCTCGCCGACGCCCTGCTGGCGCCCACCCGCATCTACGTGAAGCCCATCCTCGAGCTGCTGCGCTCCGGTGCCCCGGTTCATGCGATCGCCCATATCACCGGCGGCGGCATCACCGAGAACCTCAACCGCGCGCTCGCCGACGACGTCGATGCCGTGGTGACGCGCGATGGCGCCGCGATGGGCTGGGACGTCCCGCCGGTGATCACTTACGTTTCCGAGCATGCCGAGCTCGCCCCCAACGAGGCCTGCAAGACGTTCAATATGGGCGTGGGCCTGTGCATCATCTGCGCCCCTGAGGACGAGGCCGCCATCGCTGAGAAGCTCGAGGCGATGGGCGAGCACCCCTTCCGCGTCGGCACGTGCGTTGCGGGCTCCGGCAAGGTGGTGTATTCGGATGAGCAGTAGCGACGAGTACCGCAGGCTGGTCGAGGAGGCCGGCCTGCCGCCCGAGGCGCTTCCGAGCGACGCCTTCTTCAACGCCAACGTGGACGGGGAGCTCAAGCGCGCCCTCAAGAAGGCCATCGAGGAGCTGGAGCCGGCCGACGAGGCGCCGCACTTCCCCGACTGCAACGAGATCCAGGCTCATCGTGCCGCTGCGCGCGCGGCGGGCGAGCCGCTCGAGCCGTTGAAGATCGGCGTGCTCATCTCCGGTTCGGGAACGAACCTCCAGGCGCTCATCGACCGCATCGCCGACGGGTCGCTCAACGCCAAGATCGAGCTTGTCGTGGCAAGCCGGCCCTCGGCCAAGGGTCTCCAGCGCGCCGAGGCTGCGGGCATCCAGACGCTCACGCTCTCCAAGGAGATCTACGCCGATCCCATTGCCGCCGACGAGGTCATCGCCCATGAGCTGCTGGAGCATGGCGTGGAATATGTGGTCATGGCGGGTTACATGCGCATGGTGCACGCGCCTCTGCTCGTGACGTTCCCCAACCGCGTCGTGAACCTGCATCCAGCGCTGCTTCCGAGCTTCACGGGCGCGCACGCTATCGCTGACGCCTACGAGCGCGGCGTCAAGGTGACGGGCGTGACGGTTCACTTTGCGAACGCCGCCTACGATGCGGGCCCGATCATCGCCCAGCGACCGCTTGCGGTCGAAGAGGGGTGGGACATCGATACGCTTGAGGCCCATATCCACGAGATCGAGCACGAGCTGTACCCGCATGTGGTCCAGCTGCTTGCAGACGGCCGCATCCATGTGCGCGAGAACCTCACCGTCGCCGTTCAGGAATAGCGCCGCGGCGAAAAGACCAGCGTTTCCCTCGGGCCCGGCATCGATGCCGGGCCCTTTTTTCGGCCACCGTGCAAATCGGGGACGTACCTGTTGCGTGCATGCATGCACGCAACAGGTACGTCCCCGATTTGCACGTTCGTGGAGGTGGCTGGACGGGCAGTCGGCCCGGTTCCGCGAGGGCCTTCGATGTTGGACGGCGATAAGGAAAAGCCGGGTTGTATGCAAGGCGGTGCAGGTTGGGTGTGCCATAAGGCCCAGAAGGCTGCAATCGGGCGTTTTGCCGGTCGCCTCGGGTGAACGTGCTATAGAATCGCTGGAGAACGAAGGCCCGACGGACGGAGCGAACCATGAGCGAGACCTGGACAGTAAAGCGTTGCCTCGACTGGACGAACGAATATCTGGGCGGCAAGGGTATCGAGAAGCCGCGGGTTTCGGCTGAGTGGATGCTTTCGTCAATTCTCGGGCTGTCGCGCACCCAGCTCTACATGAGCTTTGATAGACCTTTGCTGCCCGAAGAACTCGATCGCATGCACCGGTCGGTCGTTCGCCGCGCAAAGGGCGAGCCGCTGCAGTACATCACGGGAGATACGCAGTTCCGGATCATCGACGTCGCCTGCGAGCCGGGCGTTTTGATCCCGCGTCCCGAGACCGAGATGCTCGTCGAAGAGGTCCTCGCGTTCATCGACCGCGATGTGTTCGGCGAGGCGGACGGGGCATCGCGCCGAGAGCGGGCCGCGCTGCCTTGGAACGCTGAGGTCGAGGCGGCCCGTCGCGCGGAGGAGGCTGCTGCCGCCGAGAAGGCGCGTCAGGATGCTGCCGAGTCCGAAGATGACGGCCCAAAACCGGATGGGGACGGTCTGCCTGAGGACCGACCCGACGATGACGTGGACGGGTCCGAAGGGGAGTCCGATGCGAAAGGGAGCGAGCCCCGCTGCGCCCGTATTCTCGAGGTCGGGTGCGGGACGGGCTGCATCTCGCTGTCGTTTGCCGCCGAGCGTCCCGGGCGCGTTCGCTGCATCGCGACCGACATAGAGCCTCGCGCCGTCGCGCTGGCGTGCCGCAACCGCGATGCGCTCGGCATAGGCGCCGAGGTCGTTGATTTCCGAGAGGGTAACCTCGTCTCTCCGCTCGACCGTCAAACGGAGTGGGGGACCTTCGATGTTTTAGTCTCCAATCCGCCCTATATCCCGACGTCGGTGATGAAGCAGCTGCCGCAGGAGGTGGCCGCATACGAGCCGGAGCTCGCCCTCGAGGGCGGGGAGGACGGCTTGGATATCTTCCGTCGACTGGTCAATGCCGCGCCGAGCATGGTGCGTCCGGGCGGCCTGCTCGCATGCGAGCTTCACGAGACGGCGCTCGATGCCGCTGCCGACATCTGCCGTCAGGCGGGATTCGAAAACGTGCGGATCGTGAGCGACCTTGCCGGGCGCCCGCGCATCATTCTCGCTGCCGTGCCCGAAGCGGCGGTGCTTGCGGCTCGCGAGCGCTTCGCCCGCCGCGCGTAGGGGCGCGCCGCAAAAATCGCTTGGCCCGAATCACATATCACGTACATACTTTCGGCCCTTTGCCGAGAATATTACCCGCTTGTCTGCTGGGTTGAGTCGATTCCGGCTCCCTGCGGCCGCGGCGTGAGACAATGCAGCGGGGCGCGTTTACCGCGCGCTGATAAATCGTTTACGCAAAACGGACGAAGGCAAAGGGAGTGGTCGTCGCATGCAGCGGATCTATCGGGTGGGCGGAGGCTCCGGCCCGCATCCTCTGGCTATCCGCGATGCGGCGCAGGTTCTGACCGCGGGCGGCCTCATCCTGACGCCTACGGAGACCGTCTACGGCATCGGCGTGGCGATCGGCGCATATGCGTCGTCGGGGGACGAGGCGCCCGCGCCCGCGACCGGGTACGGCCGCATCTTCACACTCAAGCGGCGTGACGTCCGCCAGACCGTTCCCTGGCTCGTTGCCAGCGAGCGCGATCTCGATGCGTTCGGCGTAGATGTTCCCGAGGGCGTCCACGTGCTGGCCCGTGCGTTTTGGCCCGGCGCCCTGACCCTGATCGTCAAGGCCTCCGATCGCGTTCCGCGGTTCATGCGGGCTGCGGACGGCACGGTTGCACTGCGCGCGTCGGCGTCTCCTGTCGTCCAGGCGCTTGTCCGCGCATGCGGCTCGCCGCTGGCCGTAACGAGCGCCAATACGCACGGAGCTCCCGCGCCGGCATCGTTTGCGCAGGTGGAGGCTCGCATTCTTGCAGGGGTTGACGCCGCCATCGATGCAGGCGAGACCGTTTGCCACGATGCGTCGACCATCGTGTCGCTGCTCGATGGCGAGCTGGACATCATCCGGCAGGGGGCCTTGTCCGCCGCAGACATCGAGTCCGCCCTCGCTTCCTGTTCCGTTTCCTATCGTAAGGTGCATTAGCCATGGCTTTCCTTTTTAACGATCTCGGTCTGGTCGATCGCGTCGGGACCCTGCCCGGCGCCAGCTATATCATGGCGCTCGACTCGGGCACCACATCGGTGCGCGCCATCATCGTCGACGAGTACGACTGCATCGTCGCGCAGGCGTCGAAGCCCATCAAGACGACGTATCCGCATCCCGGATGGGTCGAGCAGGATCCCACGGAGATCCTCGCCTCGCAGATCGCCGTGATGGCCGAAGTCCAGTTCAAAAGCGGCATCCATTCCGACCGCATCGCGGCGATCGGCATCTCCAACCAGCGCGAGACGTGCGTGGTGTGGGATCGAGACAGCGGTCAGCCCATCTACAACGCGATCGGTTGGCAGTGCCGCCGCACGGCCCCCATCGTAGACGAGCTCATCGCCGCGGGGTACGAGGACGTCGTGCGCGAGAAGACCGGCCTCAAGCTCGACCCGTACTTCTCGGGCACGAAGATCAAGTGGATTCTGGACAACGTGAGCGGTGCGCGCGAGGCCGCCGAGGCCGGCGAGCTCATGTTCGGTACGATCGACACCTGGCTCATCTACAACCTGACGAACGGCTTGGTCTATGCCACGGACATGACCAACGCGAGCCGCACGATGCTCTACAACATCCATACGCTTGAGTGGGACGACGAGCTGCTGAAGATCATGGGCGTGCCGCGCTCGATGCTGCCCGAGGTCCGGTGGAGCTCGGGTGATTTCGGCCATGTGTCGAGCGAGGTCATGACGCACATGCCTCCCATCGCCGGCGTTGCCGGGGACCAGCAGGCGTCCTTCTTCGGCCATTGCTGCTTCGATCGCGGCGACACCAAGAACACGTACGGCACCGGCTGCTTCATGCTCATGAACACCGGGAACGAGGTCGTGCATTCGAGCAACGGTCTCATCTCGACCATCGGCATCGCAGAGGGCGGGACGGTCTCCTACGCGCTCGAGGGCTCGATCTTCCATGCCGGATCCATCATCCAGTGGCTTCGCGACAAGCTCGGGATCATCTCCAGCGCACGCGAGACGGCCGATATCGCGCGGTCGGTGTCGAGCAACGACGGCTGCTACCTTGTTCCGGCGTTCAGCGGCCTGGGCGCCCCTTGGTGGGATCCCATGGCGCGCGGTCTGATTACGGGCCTGACGGCGGCATCCGATCGCTCCACGCTCGTGCGCGCCGCATGCGAGTCCATGGCGTACCAGAGCTATGACGTCTTGCGCGCCATGCAGGCCGACGCGGACATGAAGCTTTCCGAGCTTTCGGTCGACGGGGCGGCGTCGCGCAACGAGTTCATCATGCAGTTCCAGGCGGACCTTCTGGGTATTCCGGTCGTGCAGACGGAGGCGGTGGAGACGACGGCGCTCGGGGCGGCGTATCTCGCCGGTCTGGCTGTCGGATACTGGGAGGACCGCGAGGAGCTGGTCGCCGACCATGCGCTCGGGCGCCGCTTCGAGCCGCAGGGCAGCGACGAAGAGATCGCACATTGCCTTTCGGGCTGGCACGATGCCGTGGCGAGATCGCGAACCGTGATACAGTGATACCGGCCTCCATCGCATGCTGATATATCAGGAGGCCTGACGACTGGAAAGGAACAAGCCATGCGCGTTGCCATCGCTTCCGACCATGCCGGATTCGAGCAAAAGCAGATGCTCGCCGACTTTTTGGCCCAAGAGCTCGACGTCGATGTCCAGGACCTGGGCCCCGCCACAGACGACCGGGTCGACTACCCCGATTATGCGGAGAAGGTGGCGCATGCGGTGGCCTCCGGCGATGCCGACCGCGGCGTGCTCGTGTGCGGAACCGGTATCGGCATGGCGCTTGCCGCCGACAAGGTGGCCGGCATCCGCGCCGCCTCGATCGTCACGTCCGATTTCGCCGATCTGTTCCGTCGTCACAACGACGGCAACGTCATCTGCCTGTCCGGACGCTTTACCGACCCTGAGGTCAACAAGGAGATCCTCCGCGTGTTCCTCTCCACTGATTTTGAGGGCGGGCGGCACGCGCAGCGCGTGGCGAAGGTCATGGATCTGGATCAGGGAAACACCGATTAATTCATTCCGCGCCTGGCGCCCCCGTGCCGGGCGCCTGCGGGCTCAGGCTGCGTCGGCGCAGCCCCACTGCGCCTTCCTCGCCTTCGCCTGCATCCGCCTCGCCACGGAGACGCCCGCCGCGAAAGCAATCAATCGGTGTTTCCCTGGGAAACACTGACCAATTCATTCCGCGGCGGTCGGCCCCGCGGCGCGCACCCTGTTGCGGGCGCCTGCGCATGACGGCGGGGGAGATGCGGGCCGGCCGCGCCCTCTCGTCTTCGGTGCGGTGGCTATGCGTCGGCAGATCGGGTATAGGGCATATGGTGCCAGTTTCCCCGCCGACCGAGCGCCCTGTCAAGGGGCGCTCTTTTTGCAAACCGGGCGTCGTCCCATGGGGGCGCGCTTGTCGGCGGATCGCCTGCACCTACATATATATCTATACGAAAGAGTCGGAATGCGGCTGGAGGGTTGTTTGATGGTGGAGTTTGATCGGTCTCGTGTCGCGGTGGTCGACCACCCGCTGGTACAGCACAAGCTTGGAATCCTGCGCGACAAGCGGACGGGGACCAAGCAATTCAGGGATCTCGTTCGCGAGCTTGCGCATTTTGAGTGCTACGAGGCGACGCGCGATCTGCCGCTCGAGGATGTTGAGATCGAGACGCCGATTAGCGCGACGACCGCGAAGCGCATCGCCGGTCGAAAGCTCGCCGTCGTGCCGATCCTGCGCGCCGGGCTCGGCATGGTTGACGGGGTGCTCGATCTGGTGCCGGCGGCGCGCGTGGGGCATCTGGGGATGTACCGCGACGAGGTGACGCATGAGCCCCATGAGTACTATGCCAAGCTTCCCCGAGATACCGCCGAGCGCACCTGCCTGGTCGTGGACCCCATGCTCGCGACGGGCGGTTCTGCCGAGGCCGCGCTGCAGTACCTGCGCGCACACGGCGCAACCGATATCCGCTTCCTGTGCATCGTCGCGGCGCCCGAGGGGCTGGCGCGCGTGCTCGAAGCGGATGACGAGGTGCGGGTGTACACCTGCTCGATCGATGAGGGCCTGAACGAGGCCGCGTACATCGTGCCCGGCCTGGGCGATGCGGGAGACCGCATCTTCGGGACCCTGTAGCCGTAGGGGAGGTGCCGGCCACGCGGCCCTTGCATCGGGCCGTCGTGCCTGACGCCATGGATAGGCGCGGTGACGGCAAGTGCGAGGGTGCGGCCTTCCCGATTCGCATGCAACAAGGCCGCTCGTCGACAAGCGGGCTCCATCCATTGGTTGAGCCCCCTGCGTCATCGGCATCGTAGGTCGGCTATGCTGTCGCACAGTATCATAGACGGAAGGGACGTGGCTGCCATGCCGCTCGCAGCAGGCTGCGACATCGCATTCGGCTTCGGTGGAGCTTTTGTGGGCGCTATCGGCGTCGTGCCCATGTTCTGCGCGGTCATGCCCGTGCTTCATGGAACGAAGCGCGCCGGTATCGGCCGCGGAATGGCGTCCATCGTCATCTCGTTCGGGTTCCTCATGGTCGCGGGCGGGATTGCATGGATGGTGATTCCGAAATGTTTCTTGACCTTTACGGTCGGGATGGTAGTAGGATACTTTGCTATGCTTGCGCTGTTGTGCGCGCTTGCGCTCAGACGGTCATAAGACCGCGCTGCAGCGGTACTCAAGGAGGGTTTAGTTTTGGACGCGTTTGCTCAGCTGCCTGGCGAGATCAACCATCTCGTCTCTGAGTTCCATTCCATTCCCGTCGTGGGCGACCTCATGATGGGCATGACGCAGTACACGTTTTGGCTGTGCGTTTCCGCCGTTTTGCTGCTTGTTCTCATGTTCGTGTTCGTGAAGAAGCTCACGCTCGTTCCGCACGGCGTGTTCATGAACCTCATGGAGTGGGGCATCTCGTTTGTCAAAGACGACGTGTGCCAGCAGATCATCGGCAAGAACTGGAAGAAGCATTTCCCGTTTCTGGCCACGCTGTTCTTCTTCATCCTTGCGAACAACGTCGTGGGCGTCATCCCGGGCATGAAGCCGGGCAGCGGCACGATCTCCACGACCGCGGCGCTCGCCGTGGTGGTCTTCATCTACTTCGTCGCCTGCGGCGTGCGCACGCACGGGCCCATCGGCTACCTCAAGAGCTTGGCTCCCGAGGGCGTCATGTTCCCGCTCAACGTGCTCGTGTGGCTCATCGAGGTCATCTCGACCATCCTGCGCCCCATCACGCTGGCCATCCGTCTGTTCTGCAACATGTTCGCCGGCCACATCGTCATGGGCTCCTTCGCGCTCATGGTCACGCTGTTCGCCCAGCCGCTGCTCCAGGAGGTCACCGCGTCCAACGTGCTCGCGGCGCTTCCGGGCGTGCTGTTCGCCTTCATCTTGCTGGTGATCTACGCCATCGAGATCTTCGTCGCCTTTGTCCAGGCGTACGTCTTCACCATTCTGACCGCCGTCTACATCCAGGAGGCGGAGGAGACGGAGTAGCGCTTCGTCTTTCGGGCCCGTCGGGCCCATAGGTTCGGTACCGAGCGCGCAAGCGCTTGATATAAGCAGGTAGTTCCTGAATGCACGGAAGAGTGCATGCAACTAAAGGAGGAATTGTGGGAGTTATCGGTTACGGCCTCGGTGTTATCGGCGCTGGCCTCGCAATCGGCCTTGCGGCATATGGCTGCGCGAACGCAATGGCGCGTCAGCCCGAGATCCAGGGTCGCGCGTTCACCGTCTTCATCATGGGCGCCGCCTTCGCTGAGGCGCTGGCGCTCATCGGCTTCGTCGTTGCGCTGGTTGTTCAGTAAGCCGCCCCGTCGGGGAATGCAACCAGTCGTTAAGGGAGTAGAAGCCATGAAACTCGATCGCATCCGTGTGTCTGCGATTCTTGCTGCAGCGGCATGCATGGCGCCTTCTATGGCATTCGCCGAGGAGACGTCCAACGGCGCGGAGATCTTGATCCCCAAGGCTGCGGAGTTCGTGCCGGCACTCGTGATCTTCCTGATCATCCTGCTGCTTCTGTGCAAGTTCGCCTGGCCGAGCGTTATGGCCATGTTCGAGCAGCGCGAGAAGACCATCGAGGACAGCATGGACGAGGCCAACCAGGCTCGCGCCCATGCCGTCGAGGTCCGCAAGCAGGCCGACGAGGTCATCGCCGACGCGCGTCGCCAGGCTTCCGATATCGTGCTCGCCGCCCGCGGTGACGCCGAGAAGGAGCGCGCCCGCATCGTCGCCGAGGCCCATACCGAGGCCGAGGACATCATCACCAAGGCGCACGACCGTGCTGACGACGAGCTGAAGCGCGCCTACGCGGGCGCCACGGACTCCATCGCCAAGGTGTCCGTCGCCGTCGCGGGCAAGATCGTGGGCGACGCGCTCGCCGACGACCCCGAGAAGCAGCGCGAGCTCATCAAGAAGTACCTAGCGGAAGTGGGTAGCCTCCATGCCTAGTAGCGACCGCATCGAGAGCCGTCGGCTCGAGACCTATGCGCGCACGCTGCTGGAGGCCTCCAAGGCAGAAGATCACGTCTACGAGAACCTGGCGCCGCTTATCGCGCAGTCGGAGGCCTCGCCCGAGGTGTTGGCGGTGCTCGCCAAGATGTCGGAGCAAGGCGATCTCGACCGCCTGCCCGAGGTTCTCGACCTGTACCGCTCGATGGTCAACGAAGAGCAGGATGTCGTGGGCGTTCACGTCACGACGGCCATCCCGCTCGACGACGAGCTCCGTGATCTCATCACGCAGAAGTGCGAATCCGACCTGGAGTCCCGCGTGTTCCTCATCGAGCATGTGGACCCCACCATCATCGGCGGCATCATCCTGTCCGCGCGCGGCCAGCGCCGCGACGCCTCTGTGCGCACGCAGCTTGAGAATGCGCGGAAGATCATGACGCAGAATTCGAACATGAGGGAGGTTTAGCGTACATGTCCGAGGCAATTAACGCCCAGAACATCGAGCGCGTCCTGGAACAGCGCCTCCTTGATCTCAACGCCACTGTCGACACGCAGGAAGTGTCCACGGTCGCCGAGGTCGGCGACGGCATCGCGCATGTCGCCGGTCTTCAGCGCGCCATGGCGGGCGAGCTGCTCGAGTTCACGAGCAGCGCGACGGGCAAGACCGTCTACGGCCTGGCCCAGAACCTCGACCGCGACGAGGTCGGCGCCGTCCTGTTCGGCGATGTCGAGCTCATCAAGGAGGGCGACGCCTGCCGTACCACCGGCCGCGTCATGGACATCCCGGTCGGCCGCGGCATGCTCGGCCGCGTGGTGAACCCGCTCGGCCAGCCAATCGACGGCCGCGGCCCCATCAACGCGACGCATCGCCGTCCCATCGAGTTCAAGGCCCCCGGCGTCATCGCGCGCAAGCCCGTGTGCGAGCCCGTCCAGACCGGACTGCTCGCCATCGACGCCATGGTTCCGGTCGGCCGCGGTCAGCGCGAGCTGATCATCGGCGACCGCAAGACGGGCAAGACCGCCATCGCCATCGACGCCATCATCAACCAGCGCGGCAAGGGCATGGTCTGCATCTACGTCGCAATCGGCCAGAAGGCGTCCACGGTTGCGACCATCCGCGAGACGCTCGCCAACCACGGCGCGCTCGACTACACCATCATCGTGTCGGCAACCGCCGCCGATTCGGCGCCCATGCAGTACATCGCCCCGATGGCGGGTGCCGCCATCGGCGAGTTCTTCATGTACAACGGGGAGAACGGCGAGCCCGCGAGCGCATCCAATCCGGGCGGCCACGTGCTGGTGGTCTATGACGACCTGTCCAAGCAGGCCGTCGCCTACCGTCAGATGTCTCTGACGCTTCGTCGTCCGCCGGGACGCGAGGCTTACCCCGGCGACATCTTCTACCTGCACTCCCGTCTGCTGGAGCGCGCCTGCAAGCTGTCCGACGAAAACGGCGGCGGCTCGCTCACGGCCCTTCCGCTCATCGAGACGCAGGACGGCGACGTGTCGGCCTACATCCCCACCAACGTGATCTCCATCACCGACGGCCAGATCTACCTGCAAAGCGACCTGTTCTTCCAGGGACAGCGCCCCGCGGTCGACGTCGGCATCTCGGTGTCGCGCGTGGGCGGCGACGCCCAGACCAAGGCCATGAAGCAGGTTGCGGGCAATCTGCGCCTCGATCTGGCCGGCTACCAGGAGCTTCAGGGCTTCACCCAGTTCGGCAGCGACCTCGATGCCGCGACGCAGCATCAGCTCACGCACGGCGCGCGCATGACGGAGCTGCTCAAGCAGCCTCGCTTCCGCCCCATGGCCGTGGCCGATCAGGTGAGCGCGCTGTTCGCCGGCAACAAGGGCTTCCTGGACGACCTGGACATCACCGAGGTGCTTCCGTTCCGCGACGGGCTCATCAAGTATCTGAACGGCGCCTATTCCGGCCTGCTGTCGCAGATCGGCGACGCCAAGCTCTCTGACGAGGTCGCAGGCAAGCTGGAGCAGGCTATCGCCGATTACAAGAACCAGTTCATCGCCGCGCGCGCCCAAAACGGCGCCGGCGCAGGCGACGGGAATGCGTAAGGAGACTCAAGCCCCATGGCCAACCTCCGCGAAATAAAGAAGCGCATCAACTCGGTGTCCACCACCGAGCAGATCACGCGCACCATGGAGATGGTCTCGACGGCTAAGATCGGACGCGCCCTCAATCGCGAGAAGCAGTCGGAGGCCTATCGCGCCGCCATCACCGACGTGATGCTCACCGTGGCCGGCGACACCGCCGCCGGCCCGAGCTCGCCTCTGCTGGTGAACCCGAAGACCTACGACTGCGCCTTGCTGATCGTCATCAACTCCGACCGCGGCCTTGCCGGCGGCTTCAACGTCGCCGTCGAGCGCGCGGCCGAAAAGCGCCTGGACCACTTCCGCCGCCACGGCGCCAAGCGCATCGAGCTCATCACGTGCGGGCGCAAGGCATGCGAGTACTTCCGCCACCACGACGATGTCGTCATGGCGGTGGAGGGCGAGTCGGACGACCCGACCCTCGAGCGCGCTCGCGTAATCGCGAGCTACGTGTGCGACGGCTTTGCGAGCGGCAAGTTCGGCCGCGTGGACATCATCTACTACCACGCGCGCAACCGCGTGGACCAGGTTCTTCGCCAAGAGCGCATCCTGCCGCTCGACAGCGAGGTCCTGCACACCGCTCGCGGCCCGCGCGCAAACGAGGCGCAGGCTCCTCAGCGCCTGACGTCGCCGTTTGAGTACGCGCCGAGTGCTAGCCATGTGCTTTCCCGGCTCATACCGAGCTACGTGCTGACCGTTGTCCACCAGGCGCTGATCGATTCCGCCGCGGCCGAGCAGGGTGCGCGCCGCAAGGCCATGCACTCCGCGACTGAGAACGCGAGCGCCATCATCGCCGAGCTCACGCGCACCTACAATCGCGTGCGCCAGGCGTCCATCACGACCGAGATCAACGAGATCGTCGGTGGCGCCGCTGCATTGGAGGAATATTAATGGCAGATACCATCGTTGCCCCGACCGAGACGACCGCCGGCGTCGGACGCATCGTCCGCATCATCGGCCCGGTCGTGGACGTCAAGTTCAAGCAGGGCGTCCCGGGCATCTACAACGCCCTGGTCGTCGACGCCGAGACGCCCGTCGGTCGCATCAAAACCATCCTCGAGGTGGAAAGCCAGCTTCCCGGCGGCGTCGTCCGCTGCGTGGCCATGTCCTCCACGGACGGCCTGCAGCGCGGCATCGAGGCCGTCGACACCGGCGCCCCCATGAAGATGCCCGTCGGCAACCAGACGCTCGGGCGCATCTGGAACGTCATGGGTGAGCCCGTGGACGGCAAGCCCATGCCGGAGGTGGAGGATTACTATCCCATCCACCATCCCGCGCCGAGCTTCGATGAGCTGACGACCAAGACCGAGATCTTCGAGACCGGCATCAAGGCGGTCGACCTTTTGGAGCCCTACATCCGCGGCGGCAAGACCGGCCTGTTCGGCGGCGCCGGCGTCGGCAAGACGGTGCTCATCCAGGAGCTCATCAACAATCTGGCCCAGGAGCATGGCGGTACGTCCGTCTTCACGGGCGTGGGTGAGCGCACCCGCGAGGGCACCGACCTGTACCTCGAGATGAACGAGTCGGGCGTCATCGACAAGACCTGCCTGGTCTACGGTCAGATGAACGAGCCGCCCGGAGCGCGTCTGCGCATCGGCCTGGCGGGCCTCACGGAGGCCGAGTACTTCCGCGATCGCGGCCAGGACGTGCTGCTGTTCATCGACAACATCTTCCGCTTCTCCCAGGCGGGTTCTGAGGTCTCGGCCCTGCTCGGCCGCATGCCGTCGGCGGTGGGCTACCAGCCGACACTCGCCACCGAGATGGGCGACCTGCAGGAGCGCATCACCTCCACCAAGACGGGCTCCATCACCTCCGTCCAGGCGGTCTACGTCCCCGCAGACGACCTGACCGACCCCGCGCCGGCGACCACCTTCACGCACCTCGACGCCACGACCGTTCTGTCGCGTAGCATCTCGAGCTTGGGCCTGTTTCCGGCTATCGACCCGCTGGCGAGCACGTCGGACGCGCTCGATCCTGCGGTTGTGGGCGAGGAGCACTACCGTGTTGCCGTCAAGGTTCAGGAGATCCTGCAGGAGTACTCCGACCTTCAGGACATCATCGCGATCCTCGGCATGGACGAGCTTTCCGACGAGCAGAAGCTCACGGTCAGCCGTGCCCGCAAGATCCAGCAGTTCCTCTCCCAGTCCTTCCATGTGGCGGAGAAGTTCACGGGCAACCCGGGCGTCTACGTGCGCGTGGGCGATACGGTCCGCTCGTTCGCCGCTATCGTCGACGGCGAGTGCGACGATCTGCCCGAGCAGGCCTTCCGCTACGCGTCCACCATCGATGACGTGCGCGAGCGCGCCGCGAAGATGGAGGCGTAAGCCATGCCTATGGAGCTGCGCATCGTGTGTCCGGATTCATGTCCCTACGATGGGGAGGCGGCGTTCGTGACGCTTCCGACCACCGATGGCGAGACGGGCGTCGCGCCGTTGCACGCGAGCGAGATCAGCACCATCGGTCCTGGGTACGTGCGCGTGTGCAACGAGAAGATGGGGCAGGTCGACCGCACGTTCGCCGTGAGCGGCGGGTACGTTCAGATTGCCGGCGACGTCATCATCGTGCTTGCCGATCGCGCTCAAGATCTGGCCCTCGTCGACGCGGATGAGGTTCAAGCCAAGATTAAAGGTTTTGAAGACCAGTTGAGCGTTTTGTCGGAGAACGATGCACACCGCGCCTACCTCTATAATGAAATAGCATGGTGTAAGCTGCTTCTCGATTCGTAGCGTTCACGCGCCGGAATACTGCAGCATACGTCAGGAAAGCATCATGCCCGGGGGCCTGGCCTCCGGGCATGTTTTGTATACCTATTGAAGGGAACGCGCTTGGACATCATTCGCGTTGAGGGCGGACATAGGCTCCACGGGAGCGTCCATGTCTCGGGTGCCAAGAACTCGGCGCTCAAGCTCATGGCCGCAACGCTGCTTGCCCCCGGTAAGACCATCTTGGAGAATGTGCCGAACATCTCCGACGTTCACGTGATGGGCAAAGTGCTCAAGCGCCTCGGCGCGACCATCGATGTCGTCGACGAGCACAGCCTGGCTATCGATACGACCAACGTTCACTCATGGGAAGCCCCCTATGAGCTCGTGGCCAAGATGCGCGCGTCCACGGCGGTCATGGGCCCGCTGCTCGGCCGTTGCGGACGTGCCAAGATCGCCATGCCTGGCGGCTGCAACCTCGGCGCGCGCAAGATCGACATGCATATCTTGGGCCTGGAGGCGCTCGGCGTCACGTTCGACACCGATCACGGCTATATCTACGCCGACGCGACGGGCGGCATGCGCGGCACGACGGTCACGCTCGAGTTCGCGAGCGTCGGCGCGACCGAGAACCTCATCATGGCGTCGGTGCGCGCCAAGGGCACCACGGTCATCGACAACGCCGCCCGCGAGCCCGAGATCGTCGACCTCGCGAACATGCTGAACGAGATGGGGGCCAAGATCGTGGGAGCCGGTTCGCCGGTCGTCCAGATCGAGGGCGTCGACGAGCTCCACCCCGTCACCCATCGCGTGATCGGCGACCGAATCGAGGCGGGAACGTTCATCGTGGCCGGCGCGCTCCAGGCGGATGACGACGGCATCGAGGTGAACGGATTCAACGCCAACCATCTCGGTATGGTCATCAAGAAGTTCGAGCTCATGGGCATCCAGATCGACCGCCTCGGCGGCGGCGTGCGCGTGCATCGCGCCGAGCGCATCAAGCCCGTGGACATTCAGACGCTGCCGTTCCCGGGATTCCCGACCGATATGCAGGCGCAGGCCATGGTCCTGTCCGCCCTTGCCGAGGGGACCTCGGTGATTACCGAGAACATCTTCGAGAACCGCTTCATGTTCGCCTCCGAGCTTGTCCGCATGGGCGCCGATATCCGCATCGAGAGCCACCATGCCATGATTCACGGAGTTCCGGGCTTTTCGGGCGCCCAGGTGGTTTCGCCCGATCTGCGCGGAGGCGCCGCATTGGTGGTGGCGGGCCTTGTCGCCGACGGCCGAACCGAGGTGTCGGCTATCCACCACATAGACCGCGGCTACGAGCACTTCGTGGAAAAACTGGTGCATTTCGGAGCGCATGTGGAGCGCGTAAACGTCCCCGATCCTCTCGACGACTAAAGCAGGTAGCCGTATGAAGAAAAAGCCGGTACAGGAAACGAGGCGCCCCAGCACGGGGGCGGCGAGCCGAATCTACAGCCGCGACAACGTGGGGCGCTACTCCGAGCGCGCACGCCAGCGCCGTCGGGGCAAGCGGATTCGGCGGGCGGTCGTGGTGACGCTGGTCGCCCTGCTCGCGTTCGTGGGCACGGCCGCGGGCATGTGGTTCTCCACGATTACCGGCAGGCTGAACAACAGCAGCATCATCACGTCCGGCCTCACGGACCTGCTGTTCGATACGAATATCTCCCAGGAGCCGTTCTACATGCTGCTGCTGGGAACGGACGGCCGACCTGGTGAGGAATCGTATCGAGCCGACTCGATCATCCTGGCGCGTATCGACGCTCCGGATAAGCAGGTGACCCTCATCTCCATCCCCCGTGACACCAAGATCGAGTACAACGGCGAGACCATGAAGATAAACGCGGCGCATACCTACGACGGCGCCGAGGGCATGGTGCGCGCCGTCAACGAGCTGTGCGGCGTCGAGATCTCCCATTATGCGGAAATCAATTTCGAGGGCATGCAGCAGCTGATCGATGCGGTCGGCGGCATCGATATCAACGCGACCGACGGCGTTGACGACCCCGAGCATCTCGATATCACCATTGAGCCCGGATGGCAGCATATGGACGGCGCCAAGGCGCTCACCTACGCGCGCGCTCGCTATCAGTACATCGACGGCGACTACACGCGCATGCGCCATCAGCGCCAGGTGCTCGCGGCGCTCGCGAACAAGATCCTGAACGAGCTGAACATCGCCAACATCGGCGGAATCATCGAATCGCTGTCCTCCATGGTCGTGACCGACCTTTCCCCGCAGGACATCCTGTCGCTGGTCAACGCGATGCGCGGCATGAACACCGATGAGATCTGGTCGGCGAACCTTCCCTCGTGGGCGGGCGAAGATACGTATATCGACGGCCAGAGCTACGTGTTCGTGCACGAGGACAAGCTGGAAAAGATGATGGCGCGCGTCGATGCGGGCAAAGACCCGCAGGGCCCCCAGAGCATGGGTTCGGGCGGTGAGTCTGCCACGATCGGCGATCTGGCGAACAACTCCTCCGACGACTGGGCGTACGGCACGGCCGAGACGAGCTCGTCTTCCAGTAGCAGCGAATCCGACGACGGCTCATCTACATCCTCTGACGAGACGGCTGAATAGCCTTGACAGAGCATGGGGGCGGCGACCGACGAGGTCGCCGCCCCCATTTCCGATCGATGGCGCGACCGGCTTGGCTATTCAAGGCGAAGGGCGCGCAGCAACGGCTTGCGGACAACATGGTCGATCGCAAGAAAGCCGGCTACGACGAGCAGGCTGCCGATGAGTCCCGCTCCGAGGACGGCGCATATACACAGAACGGTGTCTTGCGCTCCGATCGATCGCGCCGCGTCGGCAAGAAGGAGATCCATGCCGCCTCGCCAGAGCGAATACAGCATGGATTGCAGGATATAGAATCCAAGAATCGATGAGGCCGCCGAACGGATGAGGGCGTCGCGCCGAGATGCGGCGCTGCGGGCTGGCTGGGCGCAGGCGACTAATGAGATCGCCGCAAGCGCGCACGATATCGCCGATGTCGATTTGAACGAGGTCGCCACGAGGATGTCGACATGCCCCGCAACCGAAAGGGCGGTCTCGACGCACAGCGCGCCTGCGAAGGCGACGAGGGCCGCAACGCGGACGCGTCGTCTCGTTGCCGGGTGCAGTGCGCGCCGGGCGATCAGCCCTCCGATCAGGAACGCGGCGAAATAAGTGACCGCGCTCATGAGCTTGCGCCATTCGAGCAGACCGCGCTCCGCGTCTCCCGGAGAGATGAAGGCGATATAGGCGTTGACCAGGTAAATGAGAACCACAAGGGTGAGCGCCGCCGGAGTTCGCGCACGGCAGCGCTCCCAGGCCCAGCCGACGAGCGGCGAGACGACCATGACGGCGAGGTACACCCAGATGAACTCGAGGCCTCCCAAAAGCCATCCTGTCTCGTGGAGCGATATGCCGGGCAAGGGGGTTATGAACCGTCCGATGGCGAGCGCGAGCAGCGCATAGAGGGCGACCGAGATGAGAATGACGCCCGCCCTCCTGAGCGTACTCACGCCCTGGATGCGCCAGTACCCCTCATCTCGTGACGCCTGTGCGCAGCGGGGGATCAGGAAGTATCCCGAGATCATAAAGAAGACGCAGTTTCCAAAGGCCCCGAACAGGTTGATGAATCCGAGTGCCCCCACGGTGACGGGAGATGCGGCGACGATGGCGGCGATGTCGCCTGCTGCCGCGGCGGCGCTCCGAGCGCCTTCGTCTCCCGCAAGCGCCCAGGCGGTGGCTTGCGAAAAGAGCGGCTGAAAGGTGTGAAACGCCGCGATGGCGACGATGGCGAACAGCCGCAGGGACTCGATGCGCACGTTGCGCGGGGCCTTGTGTGCCATCATGCTCCTATCTCGGGCATGGCCCGCGGCCGAGCGCGCATCCGCCGGCTCGGTCGCGGGCGCGACCGTATCTAGATGAACTGGGCGACGAGGGCCTGCAGGACGTCGACCATCTTCTCCAACGAGGAGACGGGGATGAACTCGTTGACCCCGTGACAGCAGTAAGCGCCGGTGGCGAGGTTCGGGCAGGGAAGCCCCCTGAACGAGAGCTGGGCGCCGTCCGTACCGCCGCGGATGGGAATGATGCGGCAGGGGACGCCGGTCGTCTCGAACGCGTTGCGCGCGCGGTCGATCAGCTCCGGGTAGCCCGCGACAACCTCTGCCATGTTGCGGTACTGGGGCTTGATCTCGACGGAGACGCGTTCTTCTCCCAGGCGGTCGTTGACGAAGCCCGCGGCGCGTTCCATCATGTCGAGCTTCTGCTGGAAACGCTCGGCATCGTGATCGCGGACGATATAGCGTGCGGTGGCGTGCGTGACCGTGCCGCTGATGCCGCAAAGATGGATGAAGCCCTCATACCCCTCGGTGTGCTCGGGGCGTTCGACTGCGGGGAGCATGGTGTGGAATTCGACGAACAGGTTGGAAGCGTTGACCATGCGGTTCTTGGCGTCCCCCGGGTGGATGGAGAAGCCCTCGAAGCTCACCGTGACATCGGCTGCGTTGAAGCATTCGTACTCGAGCTCGCCGATGGGGCCCCCGTCGACGGTATAGGCGAACGCGCAACCGAAAGCGGGGATATCGAGCAGCTCCGCGCCATGGCCGATCTCCTCGTCGGGGCAAAAGCAGATGCCGAGCGGCGGGTGGGGGAGCAGGGGGTCTTGAGAGATGCGGGCGACGAGCGCCATGATCTCCGCGACGCCCGCCTTGTCATCCGCGCCCAGAAGCGTGGTGCCGTCGGAGCACACGAGGTTTTCGCCCGCGACCTCGTCGAGCGCGGGGATCTTGGAGGGGTTGATGGAGACCTCTTTGCCATCGACGACGCCGCATACGAGATCGCCGTCCTCGTAATGGACGACATGGGGGTTCACGCCGTCGCCCGGGGCAGCCTCGGTGGTGTCGAGATGCGCGATCAGTCCGAGGCGCGGAGCGTTTTCGGCCCCCGGGCTCGCCGGGATATGAGCGGTGACATAGGCGTGCTCGCTGACCTCCACATCGAGGGCTCCGAGTCCGCGCAGCTCGTCGGCGAGAAGGTTTGCCAGGTCAAACTGGCATGCCGTGGACGGCACGACATCACAGTGCTCTTCGCTTGATTGCGTCGTGACTCGGACATATCGCAAGAAGCGTTCGAGAACGTCGGACTGGTTCGGTTGATCCATGTAAGATCCCCCTTTTCTCATGACGGGCCATACGGTCAGGGCTGTTCCAAAAAGCCGCTGTTCATGCGCCCCGCGGCAGGCGCCTGGTGCGAGCGCGTTCGCCGCGAAAGCAAGTAATCAGTGTCTCCCTAGCGCGATGCGACGGCGCCAGCGACTCTGGGGAAACACCGATAATTCATCCAGTGCCCGCCGGTCATGCGGCGGGCATCCGTGCCGCTACCGTCTTCACCGGCGTTCTTTCCGCTGAGGGGCGGCTCAGTGCGCAGGCAATTCATCGGTGCTTCCCGATCGAATGCGCTAAACTAACTTGAATGTACAACGAGAGGATGGCCCCATGGATACCACCGATGTTTCGCGCAAGCTGCATCTCACCGTCGCTAACGAAGACTACCTCGAGTGCATGGTCCGCCTGGAGCAGGAGGGTGTGCAGGGCGAGGGGATTCGTTCGGTCGATATCGCCCAGCAGCTCAACGTCTCAAAAGCTTCGGTCAACAAGGCGGTGACCGTGCTCAAAGAGCAGGGGCTGGTCGAACAGTCGCATTACGGCAAGGTCGTCTTGACCGAACCCGGTCGCGAACTGGGCCAGGCGGTATGGTATCGCCACCGACTGCTGCGTACGTTTTTGGTTCAGGAGCTGGGCGTCGAGTTCGAGCGCGCAGATGCCGAGGCATGCATGATGGAGCACGCCCTATCTGAGGACACGATGCGTCGCTGGCTGAATTATCTTGAGAACCAGGGCATCTCGGTTGGTGAGGAGTAGCCGTGTCGGGGCACGGGCAGGCGGACATGCCCCAGGACGGGCAGATGCCATTCGATACGAGCTCGTATGATCGCACGGGCGCAGACTGGCTCGACGAGACGCTTGCCGAGCGCGCGCTGTTGATACAGGGCCCGATGGGCTCGGCGCTGATGAGCCAGCCGGGCGGTCAGGATGTGCCGGCCGCCTATTGGAATCTTGGCGATCCCCAAGAAGTGTCCCGCCTGCACTGGCTCTATCGCGCCGCGGGCGCCGACCTTATGCTCACCAACACCTTTCAGGCGAACGAATCGGCTTTGGCGCGCGATGAGATCGCCGACACCGTCGAGCGCGTGAACAGCGCCGCCGTGAACTGCGCAAAGCGGGCCGGCGCCCCGTGCGTCTTGGGCTCGATGGGGTCGAACGGTATATTTTGGCTCAAAGAGGATTCCGAGGAGCATCGCCGCGCACGCGCTGCCTACCGAAGGCAGGCATATGCCCTGCTCGCATCGGGGGCGCACGGCATCATGCTCGAAACGTTTACCGCCCTGCGGGATCTGGAGACTGCGATTGCGGGCACATCCGATGTGGCCGACGGCATGCCCGTGCTGGTGAGTTTCGCCATCGGCGACGAGGGGAACCTGCTGGGTGATGGCCTGAATGTCGAAGCGGCCTGTATGAGGGCCCAGGAGCTCGGCGCCTATTCGGTTGGAATCAACTGCTGCTCGATCGAGGCCGCGACCCAGGCGGTTCCGCGCATGACGCGCGCGACGGACCTGCCCGTTTCTGTGCGGCCGAACGCGGGGCACCCCCATCGCGGAGAAGACGGGTCGCTGACGTGGCACGAAGATCCCCAGGCATTTGCCCGCGCCTGCGAGCAGTGGCGCGCCGATGGGGCCCGCATCGTCGGGTCGTGCTGCGGTGCCGGCGTGCTGACGACCTGCACGCTTGCCGGCGTGCTGGATATATAGCGGCGCGACGCGCGGGATGCGCGCATCCGACTTGTTGACCTTTTGAACGCTGTCTGCATCGGTTCGGGCTGGGTATAGTCAAGATGCTGAGTAGTATGCACGCCATACGGGGGCAATGAGACCATGGGCGCCATGATTCGATTTGGAACAGACGGTTGGAGGGCTCGCCGCGACGGCGAGTTCACCGAGGAAAACGTGGTTCGCGTCGCGGATGCGGCGGCTTCTCTGTGGGCGCAGTCCCACCCAGGCGCCATCGTATACGTTGGATACGATACGCGCCCCGGCGCCGATGAGTTCGCCCGTCTCGCGGCTCGCGTGATCGCCGGCCACGGTCTCGTGGTAAAGCTATCCGATCGCTACACGCCCACCCCGGCCCTATCGTGGACGATATCCCATGACGCCCGTTCGTGCGGAGGCCTCATGATAACGGGCTCCCATCATCCTGCGGACTATCTGGGCGTCAAGTTTCGTGTCGCCGACGGGGGCGCCGGCTCAACGGAATTCGTCTCGGAGGTCGAGCGGGCGGTGGGTCCCGAGCCGACCGACCTGCGCGGCCCTATCGACATCGTAGACTTCACTACGCCGTACCTTGATGCCCTGGTGTCGCTCGTTGACGGCGACGCGATCGCGAACGCCCATCTTCGTATTGTGTATGACCCGATGTACGGTGCGGCGCGCGGCTATCTGCCCGCCGTGCTCGGTGCACTGGGGGTTGAAGTTGACGAGATCCATGGTGTATCCGATGAGGATATGGAGGACATGCGTCCCGAACCGATCGAGCCGTGGGTCGATGATTGCGAGCAGGCGGTGGTGGAAGCGGGCGCTTGCTGCGGCCTCATCAACGACGGCGATGCCGATCGCGTGGGAGCGGTCGACGAAAAGGGTCGCTTCGTTAACGCGCACAAGCTGTTCTCTTTGATACTCGGTCATCTCGTGCGGAACCGCGGCATGTCGGGGCGCGTGGTTCTCGGGCTTGCGTCCTCGCTTCTGACGAGGCGGGTTGCCCGCGCGCTCGGTTGCCGTTATGTGGTGAAGCCCGTAGGTTTCAAATACATATATATGGAGATGCTCAAGGGCGGCGTGCTTATCGGAGGCGAGGAGACCGGCGGCTTCGGAATACCGAGCCACTTCCCCGAGCGCGACGGCCTGCTCATGGCTTTGCTTCTGTGCGAGCTCATGGCGAAGTCGGGAAAGACCCTTGCCGAGCTCGTCGAAGAGCTTGAGGATGCGCTGGGTTCGACGAGCTATGCGAGGAGGGACTTGCGTCTCCAGTACGAAGACATCGAGGCACTGAGGACCATGCTGCCGGGAATCAACCCTCGAAGCGTGGCTGGAAGGGAGCCGGTGCGCGTAAGCCATATGGACGGCCTTCGCCTTGAATTCGAGGATGAATCATGGCTGCTGCTGCGCCCAAGCGGAACCGAGACGCTTGTGCGCGTGTATGCGGAGGCGCAGACGGTGGAGATGAGAGACGAGCTCCTTGATGCGGGAACGGATATGGCGCACTTGAAGTTCGATTAGGAGGCATAGGGGCGATCAGCCCGAAGGCGAAAACTTCAGAATGTGTAGACCCTGTGGAGCGCCGGATTCCCGCCCCCGGGGCCGCCCGGTTCTGGCAATATAACTCCTTGCCGCGCGGCGGGGCCGCGCAGGCGGGCACCTTGAGAACCGGATACTGCGAGGAACTTTAGGGAAGACGAGCACCGATCCCGGTGCGATCGTGTACCAGAAGAACCAAGTGACGAGTGAGGTCTGGCTTGACGCCAGGCCCCGCGAAGTTCCTTTTAACTCCAGAAGATGCGAACGCATACGAGATGGATCCGATCGGCGTCATGCCGGCCGGACGGGCACCCCGGCCTCACGGCCCGCTCCGAGCGGGCCTTTGAATTGGACGGAGAGTTCGATCCTGGCTCAGGATGAACGCTGGCGGCGCGCCTAACACATGCAAGTCGAACGGCACCCTTCTCCGGAAGGAAGCGAGTGGCGAACGGCTGAGTAACACGTGGAGAACCCGCCCCCCTCCCGGGGATAGCCGCCGGAAACGGCGGGTAACACCCGATGACCCCGCGCCAGGGCATCCCGGCGCGGGCAAAACTCCGGTGGAGGGGGATGGCTCCGCGGCCCATCAGGTAGACGGCGGGGTGACGGCCCACCGTGCCGACAACGGGTAGCCGGGTTGAGAGACCGACCGGCCAGATTGGGACTGAGACACGGCCCAGACTCCTACGGGAGGCAGCAGTGGGGAATCTTGCGCAATGGGGGCAACCCTGACGCAGCGACGCCGCGTGCGGGACGGAGGCCTTCGGGTCGTAAACCGCTTTCAGCAGGGACGAGACGAGACTGTACCTGCAGAAGAAGCCCCGGCTAACTACGTGCCAGCAGCCGCGGTAATACGTAGGGGGCGAGCGTTATCCGGATTCATTGGGCGTAAAGCGCGCGTAGGCGGCCGCGCAGGCGGGGGGTCAAATCCCGGGGCTCAACCCCGGGCCGCCCCCCGAACCGCGCGGCTTGGGTCCGGTAGGGGAGGGCGGAACACCCGGTGTAGCGGTGGAATGCGCAGATATCGGGTGGAACACCGGTGGCGAAGGCGGCCCTCTGGGGCGAGACGGACGCTGAGGCGCGAAAGCTGGGGGAGGGAACAGGATTAGATACCCTGGTAGTCCCAGCCGTAAACGATGGACGCTAGGTGTGGGGGGACGATCCCCCCGTGCCGCAGCCAACGCATTAAGCGTCCCGCCTGGGGAGTACGGCCGCAAGGCTAAAACTCAAAGGAATTGACGGGGGCCCGCACAAGCAGCGGAGCATGTGGCTTAATTCGAAGCAACGCGAAGAACCTTACCAGGGCTTGACATGTCGGTGAAGCGGGGGAGACCCCGTGGCCGGAAGGAGCCGACACAGGTGGTGCATGGCTGTCGTCAGCTCGTGTCGTGAGATGTTGGGTTAAGTCCCGCAACGAGCGCAACCCCCGCCGCATGTTGCCATCGGGTAGTGCCGGGCACCCATGCGGGACCGCCGGCGTCAAGCCGGAGGAGGGCGGGGACGACGTCAAGTCATCATGCCCCTTATGCCCTGGGCTGCACACGTGCTACAAGGGGCGGTACAGCGGGATGCGACCGCGCGAGCGGGAGCGGATCCCTGAAAGCCGGCCCCAGTTCGGATTGGGGGCTGCAACCCGCCCCCATGAAGTCGGAGTTGCTAGTAATCGCGGATCAGCATGCCGCGGTGAATGCGTTCCCGGGCCTTGTACACACCGCCCGTCACACCACCCGAGTCGTCTGCACCCGAAGCCGCCGGCCCAACCCGCAAGGGGGGGAGGCGTCGAAGGTGTGGAGGGTGAGGGGGGTGAAGTCGTAACAAGGTAGCCGTACGGGAACGTGCGGCTGGATCACCTCCTTTCTAGGGAGAGACAGCTTCCATGGGAAGAGACGAAGTGAATATCTCACAATTGCTACGGCCAGGTGTGCCCGCTCGGCCTTCCCCGGTTTCCCCGCAGCGTCCGGTCCCCGGGGTCGCCCCGCGTACCTTGAGAGCCGCATAGCGAGCCCGGACGCCGACACGGCGTCCGGCGAGAGCGAAATACGATTCGATAGCGATATTGACAGAGTGAAGAACGGATATCGATTCTGCGAAAGGTAAAAGGATTGAGAGAAAAGATCCTTATATATGGGTAGTAGCAATGAGCATCTGGTCGCCGGGGCGGATACCGCCCCGGCCGGTATGTTCGCGCCGCCCCGGGGGACGCCCCCGGGGCGCGGATATCAGACGGCAACGAGAAGATATCACGGGCGCGCGGCGGATGCCTTGGCACAGGAAGCCGATGAAGGACGCGGCAAGCTGCGATAATCCGCGGTTAGGGGCACACACCCTTCGACCCGCGGGTCTCCGAATGGGCGAACCCGCCGGAAGGAGTTCCGGCATCCCGGGGGCGAATCCATAGCCCCCGGGAGGACAACCCGGGGAACTGAAACATCTAAGTACCCGGAGGAGGAGAAATCAACTGCGAGATCCCCCGAGTAGCGGCGAGCGGAAGGGGGCCATGGCCAAACCGGCGGGCGCATGCGCGCGGCAGCGTTCGCGCCGCCGGGGTTGTAGGGCCGCGACGCCCGGGGGCTGCCGCCCCCGGCGCGCACCGATCCAGGGGAGCCGAACGGCATGGGACGGCCGGCGGCACAGGGTTACAGCCCCGTAGGCGTACCCTCGGGTCGGGCGCGGACGCGGCGCCTGAGTAGGGCCGGGCACGTGAAACCCGGTCCGAACCTGGGTGGACCACCATCCAAGCCTGAACACTCTCCTGTGACCGATAGCGCACGAGTACCGCGAGGGAAAGGTGAAAAGCACCCCGGGAGGGGAGTGAAACAGTACCTGAAACCGCGCGCCCACGAGCAGTCGGAGCCCCCTCGCGGGGTGACGGCGTGCCTTTTGTAGAATGAGCCAGCGAGTCGCTGGCACGCGGCGAGGTTAAGCTGGGAAGCGAGCCGTAGCGAAAGCGAGTCCGAACAGGGCGTTCCAGTCGCGTGCCGCGGACGCGAAGCCGGGTGAGCTATCCCTGGGCAGGCTGAAGCGGGGGTAAGACCCCGTGGAGGGCCGAACGGCAGTACGTTGAAAAGTGCCCCGATGACCTGGGGATAGGGGTGAAAGGCCTATCAAACCCGGAGATATCTCGTTCCCCCCGAAATAGCTTTAGGGCTAGCGTCGGGAGTTCGCCTGCGGAGGTAGAGCACCGGATCGATGAGGGGGCTTCGCCGCCTACCGACTCGAACCGAACTCCGAATGCCGCAGGCCCAGATCCCGGCAGTCAGAGCATGTGGGCTAAGCTGTGTGCTCGAGAGGGAAACAGCCCAGACCGCCCGCCAAGGTCCCCAAATCCGCGCCGAGTGGCAAAGGATGTGCGCTCGCGCAGACAACCAGGAGGTTGGCTTAGAAGCAGCCACCCCTTCAAAGAGTGCGTAACAGCTCACTGGTCGAGTGGGCGCGCGCCGACAATACACGGGGCTAAGCGCGGTACCGAAGCGGCGGGATGAACCTAAGTTCATCGGTAGGGGGGCGTCGCGCGCGGGGCGAAGCGGCCGGGGAACCGGGCCGTGGACCGCGCGCGAGCGAGAATGCTGGCATGAGTAGCGAGAGACGAGAGAGTAACTCGTCCGCCGTAAACCCGAGGTTTCCTGGGCGAGGCTAATCCCCCCAGGGTCAGTCGGGGGCTAAGGCGAGGCCGGCAGGCGTAGCCGAAGCGCAGCAGGCAGACATTCCTGCACCGGAGGGGAACCGTCACGACCGACGGGGCGACGGATCGGGGTGGCTCGGCGGGGTTCTGGACGCCCCCGTGATGGAGCGCGGCCCGCGGGACAGGGAAATCCGTCCCGCGCGAGGGCGAGGCTCCGGACGAAGCGACTCAAGCGAAGCGAGTGAGCCCGAGGTCCCCAGAAAAACCCCTAGGCAGGGGCCCCTCCGCCCGTACCGCAAACCGACACAGGTGGGTGGGTAGAACATACCGAGGCGATCGGGTCAACCATGGTCAAGGAACTCGGCACAATGGCCCCGTAACCTAGGGAGAAGGGGTGCCGGCGCGTACGTGAAGGGGCTTCGCCCCCGGAGCGGAGGCCGGCCGCAGTGAAGAGGCCCAAGCGACTGTTTACCAAAAACACAGGACTCTGCAGAAGCCGCAAGGCGACGTATAGGGTCTGACGCCTGCCCGGTGCCGGAAGGTCACGCGGAGCCGTTAGCGCAAGCGAGGCGGCGAAGCCAAGCCCCGGTAAACGGCGGCCGTAACTATAACGGTCCTAAGGTAGCGAAATTCCTTGTCGGGTAAGTTCCGACCTGCACGAAAGGCGCAACGACTTGGGCGCTGTCTCGACCATGGACCCGGTGAAATTGCACTGGTCGTGAAGATGCGACCTACCCGCGGAAGGACGGAAAGACCCCGTGAACCTTCACTGCAGCTTGGCATTGGCCGCTGGACGCGCGCGTAGAGGATAGGCGGGAGGCTGAGATGCCGGGGCGCCAGCCCCGGCGGAGCCGACCTTGGAATACCGCCCCCGCGCGCCCGGCGTCCTAACCCGGGGCCGTGACCCGGCCCGGGGACCGTGCCAGGTGGGTAGTTTGACTGGGGCGGTCGCCTCCTAAAGGGTAACGGAGGCGCGCGAAGGTCCGCTCGGGACGGTCGGCAACCGTCCTTTTGAGTGCAAGAGCGCAAGCGGGCTTGACTGCGAGACCCACGAGTCGAGCAGGTGCGAAAGCAGGCTCTAGTGATCCGGCGGCCCCGAGTGGGTGGGCCGTCGCTCAACGGATAAAAGGTACTCCGGGGATAACAGGCTGATCTTGCCCAAGAGTCCACATCGACGGCAAGGTTTGGCACCTCGATGTCGGCTCATCGCATCCTGGGGCTGGAGCAGGTCCCAAGGGTACGGCTGTTCGCCGTTTAAAGCGGTACGCGAGCTGGGTTCAGAACGTCGTGAGACAGTTCGGTCCCTATCCTCCGTGGGCGCAGGAGAATCGAGGGAGGCTGCCCCTAGTACGAGAGGACCGGGGTGGACGGACCTCCGGTGAACCGGTTGTCGACCGACGGCATGGCCGGGTAGCCGCGTCCGGCGCGGATAACCGCTGAAGGCATCTAAGCGGGAAGCCGTTCCCGAGATCAGTTCTCCTTTCGGTAAGGGCCCAGGTAGACCACCTGGTTGATAGGCCCCAGGTGCAAGCGCGGCGACGCGCTCAGCCGAGGGGTACTAATCGCCCGAGCTCTTCTCAACACATCACTCCGACCGCATCGGACCGCGGACGCTCCCGAGACTCGCTGTGCGGCCCTCAGGGGCACGCGGGCGCCCCCGGGGCGGAGCGCCGCCCACCGGTCAGCGGTCCTGGCGGCCGGGGCACGCCCGGTCCCATTCCGAACCCGGAAGCTAAGCCGGCCAGCGCCGATGGTACTGCGGGGGAAGCCGCGTGGGCGAGAGCTGGGTGCCGCTGACCGGTGGACGGCGCTTCGTCGCAGGGGAGGGCCCCGCGGGATGTTCCCGCGGGGCCCTCCCCTTTTTCCAGAAGCCGCTGTTCGTGGTGGAAAACGGCCTGGGCGCCAAGGACGAGCCGAATGCCGACGGCTCGATCGACGACGACTACCGTATCGACTTCCTGCGTCGCCACATCGAGGCCGACCGCGACGCCGCGACGTTCGGCGTGTGCCTGGGAGCCATCCAGGCCGGTGCCAACGTGGTGCGCGTGCACGATGTCGCCGGCTTCGCGCAGTTCCTGAACGGTTACTGGGCGGTCGCCCGCCCTCAGCCGCGGCGCGCCTTCGTGGCCCTCGGCTCCAACCTGGGCCGGCGCATGGACAACATCCGCGCCGCCAAGGACCTTATCGCCGAGATCCCGCTCACCTGCGTGTCCAACTGCTCGCGCATCTATGAGAGCGAGCCCGCCTACGAGGAGCGCCAGGAGCCCTTCGCGAACGCCGTGATCGAGATCCGCACGGAGCTCGCACCGCTCATCCTGCTCGACGAGCTCATGAAGGTCGAGGGCAAGCTCGGCCGTAACCGCACCGCGAGCGCCAAGCCCAACGGGCCGCGCACGCTCGATTGCGACCTGCTGTGGATGGAGGGCGAGATCCACGGCGGCGACAAGCTGCGCTTGCCGCATCCCAAGCTGGGCGAGCGCGACTTCGTGCTCGTGCCGCTCGAGGACCTGGTCCACGACCCGGCGCGCTTCTTCCGCTACGAGGGCGTCGACGTCAAGGAGCCCGAGGAGCGCGTCGGTCACGTGACGCAGGAGCTGGGGACGCTGTAATGGCAGATGAGATGCTTTCCGGCAACGAGGCGCCGCTGGTGTTCGAGGCGTCCGTGCCCTCCACAAACGATGTCGCCATCGACGCCGCGCTCGGCGGCGTCCCGCACGGCTGGGCCGTGTGCGCCGACGAGCAGACTGCCGGTCGCGGCAGGCGCGGGCACACGTGGGCGTCGCCTGCGGGCAGTCTCTACATGTCCGTGGTGCTGAGGCCCCAGGTCCCCATGCAGCACTTCATCGCGCTGCCGGCGGTATGCGCCATGGGCGTCATCGACGCGCTGCACGGTTTGGGTCTTGCGGGGAGCGTCGGCATCAAATGGCCGAACGACATCGTGGCCCGCGTGGATGCCGACGACCGCACGCCGACCGCGTTCGACAACAAGCTCGCGGGCATCCTTGTCGAGGCCCGCGCCAGCGAGGCCGGCCCCTTTGCCGTGGTGGGCATGGGGGTCAACATGCATCCCGTCGAGATCGAGGCCCCGGCAGAAGGCAACGTGCCGAAGGCGCCGCGCGCGCTGACGCCGGTGTCGTTGGACGAACTTTTGGGGGAAGCGGCTGGCACGGTGGAGGTGCCCGACGTGGCCCGACGCCTGCGCGACGCCGTGATCGCGCGCGTCGACGCGTGGGCGGCCCTCGTGCATGAGGGCCGGGCGTCGGCCGGTCCGCTGGCCCCGATTCTTTCCGAGTATTTCGATCTGGTGCCCATGCTCGGCCATCAGGTCGCCGTGCTGTCTCCCAACGGGCACCTCATGAACACCGGCGTGTTCGCGGGGCTTGACGTATGGGGTCGCGCCTGCGTGATGACGCCGGGCGGCGAGCAGACCTATCCTGCCGAGGCGGTCAGCCTGCGCGCGCTGTAGCGTGCTGATGGGTTGATTGGGGACGGGTTCGTTTCAACCCATGCCCGATGTCGTGGAGGTTTCTGCGGGAAAACGCAGCGGCAACCCAGCCGCTATTCCGTCATCCGCCGGTAGATCTCCTGGATGCCGCGAAGCGTCAGAGTCGGATCCACCGCATCGAACGCGTCGGTCGACCGGGCGACGACGCTCGCGAGGCCGCCGGTGGCGATGACATAGGCGTCGGGCGCCTCAAGTTCGGCTTTGATGCGGGCGACGAGCCCTTCGGCCATGGCGGCCGCTCCCACCACGATGCCGTTCTGCACGGCCTCGATGGTGTTGCTGCCGATGGCGTGCGCGGGCGCTTCGAGCGGCACGCTGGCAAGCTGCGCCGCGCGGGCCACGAGTGCGTCCATGGAGATGCGGATGCCCGGCGCGATGGCGCCTCCGATGTAGCTGCCCGAGGCGTCGACCACATCTATATTAGTAGCGGTGCCGAAATCGACCACGATGGCGGGCGAGCCGTAGAACGCGGCGGCGGCCACGGCGTTGGCGACGCGGTCGGCGCCGACCTCGGCGGGGTTGTCCGCCTTGATGGCGGTGACGCGCGCCGTGTCGCGCCCGACGGCCAAAAACGCCGCGCCGAGCTGACGGGCCACGCCCTCCCATTCGCGCGTGAGCTGCGGCACCACGCCGGCGAACGCGATGGTGCCCACGCAGGACAGATCGAGCCCGTACATGCGGAAATACCCCTGCAGGCGCACGTTGATCTCGTCTTTGGTGAAGGTGCGGTCGGTGGGCATGCGCCAGGAGTAGATGAGCTCCTCGCCGTCGAACAGCCCGAGTGCGGTCTGCGTATTGCCCATATCAACTGCCAGAACCATGATTTTGCTCTTTCAATCGCCCGTTGCATGCCGAACGCGCCCGATCGCGCCATGCGCCCATTGTATACTTGACCGATGGCAAAACACGATATCGTTGCGCACAGATTCCCCGGAGGAATGCTGTGCTTGGAGTGCACATGAACAAGAAAGCAAAGCGCCGCCTGGTGGTCGTGGGCGGCATCGTGATCATCGCCATGCTCGTGATCGTCGCTATCGCGGGCAGCGGCGGGGCGGCCTCGTCGCTGTCCATCGGCGACGTGCTCGGCGGCGGGTACGAGGGCAAGAAGGTCCAGGTATCCGGTTCGGTGGTGGCCGACTCCATCTCAAACGAGGGCTCGACGGCGGTGTTCGAGATCGCGCCCGAAGAGGGCGACGCGTCCGAGGAGCTGCAGGTGAGCTATGACGGCGCCCTTCCCGCGACGTTCGGCGCCGGCGTGGTGGCCATCTGCACGGGCACGGTGCAAGACGGCGTGCTCAACGCGACCGAGATGGTGACCAAGTGCCCCTCCAAATACGAGAGCGCGGAGGGCTCGCTGACCGTGAAGGGTCTGCTCGACCAGGGCGATGCCATGGTGGGCAAGGACACCAAGATCTGCGGCTACGTGCGCGGAGACATCCAAGCGGTCGATGCTGACTATCGCTTCACGATCGAGTCCCAGGGCGCCACGCTCAACGTGCGCTACGACGGCGGTCTGGACGACGCCATCGTCGACGGCACGGCCGTGGTCGTATCCGGCGCGCTCGGTGAGGACGGCACGTTCACGGCAAGCGAGCAGCCGGCCATCGACGAGGCGGTATCCGAATAACGCTTTTTGGCGCGCAGCGCTGCGGGTCTTGTGCCACGTGGCAGGGGCGTGACGCCGCGGCATCGGTGCGTGCCATGACGGGCAAGGGGAACAGGGGGCATCCCATATGATTGCAATGGCTGGCAATGCGCTGCAGGTCCTGGCGCTCGCGGTGGCGCTTGCGGCGGCCGTCTGCCTTATCGGAGGCGTGAAGCTGCGGCGCGAGGGCCTCGTGAACACGGGCTATCTGCTGGTGTTCGCCAACGCGCTCATGCTGACCGGCTGCATCGCCATCATCCTCGCGTGCATGCTGTCCGAAAACTACAGCCTGGCATACGTGGTGTCCAACTATCCGGTGACTGACAGCCCCTTGAAGCCGCTGTACGAGGTGTCGGCGGTCTGGGCCGGTCGCCAGGGCTCGCTGCTTCTGTGGACCTGGCTCATCTCGGTCTACGCTGCGGTAGTCGCCTGGAAGCGCATGCACGCGACCGACGACCTCTCCTCGACGGCGCTCGGCGTGACCGAGGTCATCGTCGCGCTGTTCACGGCGACGCTCGTGCTGTCCGAATCCAACAACCCCTTCATGCCGACGGCCGCCGAGTACCTGAACGCCGACGGCACGCTGGTGAGCCCTGCGAGCGGCATGAATCCGCTGCTCATGCACTGGGCCATGATCTTGCACCCGCCGGCGACCTTTATCGGGTACGCGGGCGTCACGCTGCCGTTCGCCTACGCGATGGCGGCCCTCATCTGCGGCGACCTGTCCGCGCGCTGGGTCGAGCTGTGCGACAGGCTCGCCGTGTTCGCGTTCATCTTCCTCACCATCGGCATGGCGCTCGGCGCGGTGTGGGCCTACGTGGTCCTCGGCTGGGGAGGCTTTTGGGCGTGGGACGCCGTGGAGAACGCGAGCCTGTTCTCGTGGCTGACGTCGGTGGCGATGATCCACAGCTTCACGATGTACCGCAAGCACGGCTGCTTCAAGAAGTGGAGCATGTTCGCGGCGACCATTACGTTCATCTTCGTGGTGCTCGGCACGTTCATCACCCGCTCGGGCCTGGTTCAGTCGGTGCACGCCTTTGCCGAGGACCCCGTGTCCACGTATTTCTTCCTCGGCATCATGGTGCTCGCGGGCCTCGCGTTCCTGATCGGCCTGGTGCATCGCCATGGCACGTATGAGGATGACGACCAGATCGAGTCCATGGTGTCCAAGAACGGGTCGTACTACCTGACGAACATCGTGATGATCGTGGGCGCGGTGCTGTGCGCCTACCTTACGATCTCGAGCTCGCTGCCGAGCTTTCTGCCGCTCGGCGGGCAGGTGATCCCCGCGGGCGTGTACAACGCGGTCGCCCGTCCGGTGGGAACGCTGTTTTGCCTGCTCATGGCGGTGTGTCCCATGCTCGGGTGGCGCAAGACCGACGGCGCGTCGTTCGCGAGGAACATGCGGGTGCCCGCGATCGCCGGCGCGGTGATCTTCTGCGGCTTCATGGTTCTGTTCGTAACGAAGTTCGTGCCCGTCTACAACGAGGTCGTCGCCGCGGGCGGCGACCAGGCGGCCGCATACACCGAGCAGGGTCCCGCCCCGTATTACTTCGCGTGGACGATTCTGGGCTTCTTCACGGCATCGCTTCTGTTCACGAGCTCGCTGTACCTGCTCGGTCGGGGCATGTCGGCCCGCGTTCGCAACAAGGGCGAGGCGGCGCCCCTGGCGCTCGTGAACCTGTTCCGTCATTCGCCTGCGCAGGCGGGCGGCTATCTGGCGCATCTGGGCGTGGCCATCGCCCTGGCGGGCCTTGTGGGGTCGACCATGTACGTGACCGAGCGGACCTTCGATGTGTCCGCGACGCCGAACGAGACCGTCGAGGTGGGCGACTACGTTCTGACGTTCGACGGCGGCACCGAGGATTCGTTCGACGCGACCGACAACATGATCCGTGCGGTCGGGATGACCGTGTACGATCGATCGGGTCGCGAGCTGGGGCATATCGCCCCGTCCATGGAGGTCTCCGCGGCCACCAGCCAGCAGACGCTCAACGCAGCGGTGATCACGACGCCGCTCGAGGACCTGTTCGTCGCGTTCCAGGGCGTGAATGCCGACGGGTCGCTTTCCATCCACGTGAAGATCAATCCGCTCATCCTTCTCAACTGGATCGGCGCCGGCGTGGCGGTTGCGGGCATCGCATTCGCATGCCTGCCGCGTCGCGCGACGCCGCTGCTCGCTGCCGATGAGCGCGCACGCGAGGAGGCTCGTCGTGGGTAGGGGGGAGGCGCCCCTGCCGGGTGCCGGTTTGGCCGTCGAGGCGCATGGCCTGGTCAAGCAGTTCGGCAACCGTCGCGGCCTGGACGGGGTCGATCTCGAGGTGCCCGCCGGCGCGTTCCTGTCGGTGTTCGGCCCCAACGGCGCGGGCAAGACCACGCTGCTGCGCATGCTCGCCCTGCTCTCGCGCCCGACGCGCGGCTCGCTGCGCCTGCTGGGCGTCGACGCCCTGGAGGATGCCGACGCGCTCCGGTCGCGCGTGGGGCTCATCTCGCACACCTCGATGCTTTATGGCGACCTGACGGCGCGCGAGAACCTCGAGTTCTTCAGTTCCCTGTACGGGGCGCCCGACCGCGCGCGCATCGACGAGCTGCTGCGCCTGGTGGAGCTCGATCACCGCCGCAACGACTGCGTGCGCACGTTTTCCCGCGGCATGCAGCAGCGCCTGTCGATCGCCCGCGCGCTCATCAACGATCCCGAGCTGGTGTTGCTCGACGAGCCCTATTCCGGCCTGGACCCGCATGCCGCCGAGCTTTTCGACGGGCTCATCGCCCGCGTTCGCGCGGGGCGCACGTTCATCATGGTGAGCCATGATCTGGACCGAGGGTTCGAGCTGTGCACTCACGCGCTGATCCTGGCGCGCGGCCAGGTCGTCGTGTGCGCCGAGAAGGAGCAGGTTGACGCCTCTGCGTTCAAGGACCTGTACCGGGCGACCGTCGGGATGGGGGTGGCCTAGATGAAGCGCTCCGATGCATCGCGGCGGCCTTCGGGGTTCTCGCAGTTCCGCGCGCTGCTCATGAAGGACATCCGGCAGGAGCTGCGCACCCGCGAGATGCTGACGTCCATGGTCGTCTACGCGCTGCTCGTGCTGACGATTTACGGTGCGGCGCTTTCGCAGGTGGCGGACGGCCTGCAGGTGGTGTCGTTTGCCGGCGGGCTGCTGTGGGCCCTCATCGTGTTCACGAGCCTTCTGGGTCTCAACCGGAGCTTTTCGCACGAGATCGAGTCGGGGTGTCTCGAGGGCATCCTGCTGGCGCCTGTCGACCGCTCCGTGATCTTTTTGGCCAAGGCGACGTCGAACCTTCTGTTTCTGGCTGTGGTCGAGTTCATCGTGATCCCGCTGTTCTTCCTGTTTTTCCTGTCCGGCGCGGACGTGGCGGCGACGACGCCCATGATCGTATTGCCGCTCGCCGTGGGCACCGTCGGCGTGGCGGGCGTGGGTACGCTTCTGTCCACCATCGCCATCGATACGCGCGGGCGCGACGTGCTGCTGGCGATCCTGTTCATCCCGGTGATCTTTCCGCTGCTCTACGCGTGCGTCTCGGCGACCACGACCGCGTTTTTGGGCGTCGAGGGCACGTTCGGCGCCTACTGGACCTCTTGTGCGCTGGCTGCGGCCTACGACGTGATCATGATCGCTGCCGCCTGGGGCCTCTACGAATTCGTCCTAGACGCCTAACAACGCACCGAAGGTGTGTCCCCCCTATGCACTTTTGCAAATCGGGGACGTACCTGTTATTTGCATATCGAGGGCACCTCTTGGGCAGGTTCCAGAGGTTGGGAGCGTTAGGATGTATCTTTTGCATATATTTCTTGCATGCGGGGGCATTCATTCGGTGTGCAAGAGTGCACGCGGAAGGTACGTCCCCGAATTTGCATTCTCCAGGGGCTGCTGTAGGGGGCCTTCTGCAAAAGCGTGCGATTCGACGCCGTCACGGGCGGGCGCACGGGCAAATGGGCTACTATAGGGCGTGCATGTTCATGGCGGATAACTCCAGGTAGGGGGAGGGGCTGTTGAATACAGGAAAGGAGACGACCGGGGCGTTCGGGCGCGCGCTCGAACGTTGGACGCCTGTGCTGCTTGCGGCGGGCGTGCTTCTGACCGTCGTCGACGTTGTGTGGACGTTCACCTTGGCGCCGCTGGTGCAGGGTGCGCAGCTGTCCGAACCGGTCATCATTGCGGGGACGCAGGTCACCACCAAGCTGCTGCTGTCGCAGAAGATCTTCTATCTGCACGTGCCCGTGGCCGTCGCGTCGTTTGCCGCCATGGCGTTCGCGGCGTTTTTCGCTATCCGCTTTCTGATGACCAGGGACCGCGCCTTCGACGTGCGCTCCAAGACGGCCATGGAGATCACCCTCGTGTTCATCGTCGCCACGATGATCTCGGGCGATCTGTGGACCTATTTCGAATGGGGCGTCTGGTGGACCTGGGAGCCGCGCCTGACGACGTATTTCATCCTGATGCTGCTGGTCATTGGCTACTTCATCCTGCGCAACGCCTTTGATGACCCTGAGCGTCGCGCACGGTTCAGCGCGGTGTTCGGCGTGGTGGCATTTATCGATGCGCCGATCTCGTTTTTGATCACGCGCCTGGTTCCCACCTCGATCCACCCGGTGGTGTTTCGCACCGACAGCGGGTTGCCGCCCATGATGCTCATCCCGTTTCTTCTCGGGCTGTTCGGGATGCTGATGGTCGCGTTCGCGCTCTACCGCATCGCGGTGCGCATCAACATGGACGCTTTGGAAGTCGAGGAGCTCAAACAGCAGCTTGAGGAGCAGGACGCCTGGGCGCAGCGCGCTCGGGCCGACGAGGCGCTCGAGCGCCTGCGTGCGCATGCCGAGGCGGCGGTTCGAACCGATGGACCTGAGGAGGGCTAACGATGGATCCGATTTTGTCTGAAGTCTATTCGACGGTGCTGCCCGCGGCCCCGTATGTCATCGGCGCGTACGTGGGCATCTGGCTGGTGCTTGCCGTGTTTGTGTTCGTGCTGTTCCGTCGCGCCAAGCACACGAGCCAAGATGTCGAGGCGCTCAAGGAGGCGCTCGACGCGCGCAAGAACTGATGGGTTCGTCGGGGACGGGTTCGTTCCAACCCATGGGTGCTTCGGAGACGGATCCCAAAGAGCGCCGACTGGATAACTGCCTGCCGCAACGAGGTGCGATTTTGGCTAAAGTTGTCCGGCGTTCTGCAGGTCATGCTCATACCTAACAATTAGTCTGCTACCATGCAGAATAGTCTGAATACTGTGCATGCCGGACGCTGGTGCGCCTGACAGCTGCTTGAAGTCGGAAGGTGTTTGCATGGATGCTCGTCAACGGGGGACGGTCATGGCGCTGGGCTTTTGCGGTCTGGTGTCGGCGGCGGACAACTGGTTCGTATCCCCGGCTCTCCCGTCTATCGCCAACACGCTCGGCGTGCTCCCGTCGGTGGCGACGGTCATCTTGACGGCGTATCTCATCCCGTATGGCTGCCTGCAGCCTGTGTGCGGCGCGCTGGGCGACAAGGTCGGACGTCTGCGCATGCTGCGCATCATCGTGTGCGGCCTGACGGTCTCGACCGTGCTGTGCTCGATGGCGTCGTCGCTGGAGATGCTGATCGTGGCGCGCGTCATAACCGGCTGCTTTGCCGCGGGGATCATCGCCGTGTCGCAGGTGCTGTCAGGAGACGCGGTTTCCGCTGAGGACCGCCCGCGCGCGATTGCGCTGCTCATGGGAATCACGTATGCGGGGCAGGGTCTGTCTGCGGGACTGGGCGGCGCCATCACGGGGCTTGTTGGGTGGCGTGCGGCATTTATGAGCTTTGCGGTGCTGGGCGTGATCGCTCTGCTGGGATTGAGCAGGCTGCATGAATCCGCTGACGATCGTGCGGTGCGCGCCGCCGGCGCGCGGGGTGCCGGTCTTGTCGACATGGTTCGTCTCAGTGGGCATCTGGTGTTCGGTGTCGGTCGCAAGGTGTACGGCACCGCGCTGGCAACCGGCGTGATTTTCCTGGGCGTCTACGGGTTCTTCGGGACGTTTCTGGCCGAGCGCTGCGGGCTCGATGCGATGCAGGCCGGTCTTCTGATGATGGGCTATGGCTTCGCGTGCCTGGTGGGCAGCACGCTGACGGGACGACTGGCCGGGCGCATCGGTGTCGCCCGGACGCTCGCCTTGGGCGAGATCGCGGGCCTCTGCTCGATCGCGCTGCTGCTTGCCGCGCAGGCGACGGCGTCGTGGGTGCCGGCGCTCGCGGCCGCGGTGCTGCTGGGCGCGGGCTACATCATGGTGCAGCCGACGCTCGCCACGCGCGCGCTCGGGTTGGATGCCCAGCATGCGGGCCTGTGCACCGGCTTTACGGGCTTCGGCATGTTTGTGGGCGGCGGCATCGGCAGCACGCTCGGCCGCATGCTGCTCGGAGCAGGGGGCTATGGCTTGCTTTGGATTGCCGCGGCGATCGCGCTCGTTGTGCAGCTGATCGTGAGCCTGCGCCTATACGCGGGAGAATAGGGCGTACTGGTATCAAATATGCAGGCCATGTGGAGATGCGACCGGAATGCCACATTCCACTTGTCGAACGGGAGGCACATTCGTAGTATATTTTCTTGCGCTGAGGCGCAACCAGACATTGCGGGGTGGAGCAGTCTGGTAGCTCGCCGGGCTCATAACCCGGAGGTCGTAGGTTCAAATCCTGCCCCCGCGACCAAAAGTCCAGCTCGGAGCCTAAAAACTCCGAGCTTTTTTCTTCTATAATCAAAGTTGTATGTACGTTTGTATGTACATCAGGGGTATCAAACGCACGTTCGGTACCCCTGTTTTTCGCACACCCAGACCGAACGGTTCGGGCACACATGGTAGCGGCCTTACTCCTCGGCTTCGGCGTCGCGCGCGACATGTCCGCAGACTGGGCAGCCGCCGCCGTCTTCGCGTTCCGCGGCAGGTGGGTATTCAAGGTGTGTACCCGGGAGCGGGGCACCTTGACACACGCGCACGCGAGGGTGTGCTCGCACACCTGTGTACACCCTCCGGTACACCCTGCACACCCTGAGAGCGCCGTGTACACCCCGGGTGTGTTGGGTATTTTTGCAGGTAAAACACCGAAAAGAACGGTCGTGTACACCTTACACACCCTGCGGGCGAGTTTTTTACTACGACTTTCAAACACACGTAGAAGGATGTGCCGTGTACGCCCCGGTGTACACGGCACACACCCTGCATGCCTACGTGTACACCCTATATGTGTAGCTGCTTCCGCAGGTAAACAAGCACAAACAAGGTCTATGTGAGTATTCGTCCGCAGAGAAGCCACTAAATATTGCCAACTGGAGCCGGGGGTATTGCGCGTGAGAGCCGGGCGCGGTGCCGCAGGGAGCCGCGCCCGGCATCAGCTCGTCAGCCGGATCCGCTGCCGAGCTTCCTCCTCATGTTGAGCTCGCCCATCTCGACCCACGCGGTGCCGTGCACGATGCGGTCCATGATCGCGTCGGCGTGCACGCCGCCCCCGAGCCGCGCGTGCCAGTCCTTCTGCCTGAACTGGGTGCAGAGAACCGTCGAGCACGAGCCGCAGCGCGCGTCCATGAGCTCGAGCAGGAAGCCCCGGAACAGCTCGCCGGGGCGGTCGAGCAGCCACTCGTCCAGCACGAGCACCTGGAAGGCGGCGTACTTGCGGGTGAGCTTGCGCTCGCCGCCCGTTCGCTCGCGCGCCTCGCGCCACGCCTCCTCGAGGTCGGGGCAGCGTATGTAGCAGGCGCGCATCCGTCGCTCGCGGGCAGACTTGGCGAGGCCCGCGCCAGCGAGGCCGGCCCCGTGGCCGTCGGCCCCTGGAGCACGACGTTCTGGCCGCGCTCGGCGAACCCGCAGGTCGAAAGCTCGGTGACGAGCAGCCGGTCGAGCCCGCGCTCCTCCGAGAAGTCTATGGAGCGCACGTCCGCCTCGGGATAGCGCAGGCCCGCGCGCTTGGTGAGGTTGCGCACCTTGGACGTCAAGAAGGACGAGTGGGCCTCGTCCACGGCCATCTGCACGCGCTCGGCGCAGGTCATGCCCATGCACATGCCCTCGTCCTGCGCCGCGAAGGCGTCGAGCAGGTCGGATGCGCCCATGTCGCGCAGCTTGCGCCTGGTCTCCACGGAGAGGTCCATCTCCCTACACCTCCCCGTAGAAGTCCGCGCCCCGGACGTATCCGGCCTCGTCCTCGCCCGGCCCGCCGTCGTCGCCCGCCCGGGCGTCGGCGAGCCTGTCCTGGTTGCTCCTGAGTATCGGCTCCACATCCCGGTAGCGCGGTGAGCGCCTCCCCGTCGCCAGCGCCATCTCGCACGCCCTCTCGAGCCGCGGGGCGGAGTACTTGTGCGAGAGCCTCAGCACCGCGAGCGCGGCGTTGAACCCCTGCTCCTCGAACTCCACGGACTGGAATATCCGCTCGACGACGCCGGCGCACGACGGGCCGACCCTCTCCGCCCAGCGCCGGATTCGCCCGGCGTCCCAGTCCGAGTACGACCCCCCGTCCGGCAGGTCGGCCTCGTGCGTCGAGTACCTGTTGCGCGCGTATGCCGGGAACAGCGGGTGGGTCGCGAGCCGCTCTCCGCCCAGGAAGACCTCGACGGTGGACTCAGTGACGCGCAGGTCGACCGTCCTGCCGACGGCGAGATGGGTCACCGAGTAGAAGTTGCGCTTGTACGACACGTGGCAGTTGCGCTGGACCTTGCGCCCGTACACCCACTCGCAGACCTCGTAGGGGACGGCCGGCAGCGGCCTCAGGAGCGGGCGTTCCTGCTCCTCGAAGACCTGCCTCCGCGTGCCCTCCCGTTTGGAGAAGGGGCGGGAGTTGTGCTCGTCGACCTTCTTCCTGACGGCCTCCTTGAGCGCGCCGAAGTCCGTGAAGACCGTTTCGCGCAGCGCCGCTATCACCTCGGTGGCCGCCTGCCACACCTCGTTCTCCACGCTGGGCTTGTCGCGCGGCCTCCTCACGCGCGCGGGCATCACCGCCGCCCCGTAATGGGCTGCCATCTCCCGGTATGCGTCGTTGATGACGACCTCGCCCTCGCGGGGATGGCGCTTGACGCCCGTCTTGAGGTTGTCCGGCACGATGCAGGGAGCCGCGCCGCCGAAGTAGCCGAATGCGTGCACGTGGCAGCGAAGCCATGTATCCTGCTTCATGTCGAGCGTCGGCTCGACCCACGACATGCGGCTGAAGGGCAGGCAGGCCACGAACAGGTAGACCTTGGAGACCTCGCCCGACGCCGGGCTGGACGACGCCATCGTCGACGGCACGGCCCAGTCGACCTCCATGATCGCTGCCGCCTGGGGCCCGACGCGGCTCACGACGCTTTTCCTCACGGTGAACTCGCGGTAGCGCTTGCAGAAGCGGTCGTAACCCATCGACGCCTCGCCCCTCGCGGAGCACGCGTCCCGGTACTCGGCTGCGGTTCTTCAAGTCCGTCTTTCTGAAATGATCACGGAAAACTTTCGGGTTTGGGCACGCAACTTTTGCGGGTTCGGTCACGGGCGCGCCGCTAGCTTCCCGACTTGCCCAGCATGAGTGACTCCTCGAGACGGTGGCTTGGGCCGCCGAACTCGACGAGCCTGCCGTGGTGGACGACGCGGTCCACGATCGCGGCGGCGAGCTTGTCGTCCGCGAAGACCGTGCCCCACCGGCTGAACTCGACGTTCGTGGTGAACACTATGCTCCTCCTTTCGTAAGAGTCGGATATGACCTGGTAGAGCAGGCGCGCGCCGTCGACGTCGAAGGGGACGTAGCCGAACTCGTCGAGGATCACGAGCTCGGCCCTGCCGACGTCCGCCAGCAGCCTGTCGAGCGTCCCCTCGCGCTTCGCCTTGCCGAGCTGCAGCACCAGCGCCGCCGTCTGGAAGAAGCGCACGGGCACCCCGCGCCGGGTCGCCTCGATGCCGAGGGCCGTCGCCACGTGCGTCTTGCCGCGGCCGGTCGGGCCGTGGAAGACGAGGTCCTCGGCGCGCTCCACGAAGTCGAGCGAGAGCATCTCGTCTCGGCCCCAGCCCTCGGGAAAGCGCACGTTGGACCAGTCGAACCCCTCCACGGCCTTGGGCACGGGGAAGCGGGCCTGGCGCAGCAGCCGGGCGCGCTTCGACCGCTCGCGGGACTCGAGCTCGCGCGCGAGCATCCCCGAGCACGCGGCGAGCTGGCCCGGGGTCGCCGTCTCGAGGAACCACGCTATCGTCGCCTTCGATATGAACAGCGACCTGGCGCGCGAGGAGAACTCCTCGCGCTCGGCGTCCGGGATCCTAGGCACTGGCGGCGCCCCCCTCCAGCAGCTCGAAGGCCCGGTCGTACCCCGCGAGGTCGACCAGTTCGTGTACGTCGCCGAGCGCGTCTGCGGCATCCGCCCTAGCGGCGGCGAGCTCCAGGGTGGCGGCGTCGACGCCGCCCGTGGCCCCGAGCGACCTCAGCGCGCCCTCCACGGTCGCCGCCCAGCCCCGCCTGGCGCTCACGTCGCGCAGCGCCCTGAGGTCGGCTCCGAGGTCGGCGGGCGACTCCGAGTCGAGGAACGCCACGAGCTGCTCGGGCAGGGACCCCCGCACGACGCTGTCGCGCCAGCCGCCGGGGCGCACGCAGAGCAGCCTCAGCTGCAGCATTGGGTCGGCGGAGTCCGTCGGCGCGTCGCCCCACTCGCGCGGGTACTCGGCGACGACCTCGCCTCCGGCGCCGACGACCGTGACGTCGAAGGCGCCCATCGCGACGGCGACCTCGCGGGAGGCGTTGACGGGCCCCGCCGAGTAGCGGTGCTCGCCGCCCGCCCTGAACGAGCCCTGCTTGTCGCACCTCCTGGTGAGCCACGTCACGGACGCGCACGCGGCCGCCGTCGGCGGAGTGGCGCGCGGCGGTGTCGTCCCCGAAGAGCTCGGACTCGCTCGCGCCCTTGCGGTAGTGCGGCTTGCCGTCCGAGAGCGCCAGGCACGTCCCGAGCAGCCGCTCGTTGTAGGCCTTCACGTCCCAGACCTGCGGGACCGGGACGAAGAGGTTGCGCCTGAGCGTCCCGACCTTGTTCTCCACGGAGCCCTTCTCGTTCCCCGAGTAGGGGTTGGTGAAGCTGTAGTCGAGCCCGTAGTGCGCGGCGAACCGGCGGAAGAGCGCCGAGGTCCTCATCTCGGCGCCGACCCTGCGGCCGACCTCGGTGGCGTTGTCGAACACGGCCCGCAGCGGCACGCCCCCGAGGAACTCGAAGACGTCGCGGAGCCCCTGGCAGACGCACTCCGCGGTCTCGCCCCAGAAGACCTGCGCGAGCCCGACGTTTGAGTGCGGGAACGTGACCACGAGGAAGTGGCCGCGGGTGACGACGCCTCGCACGCGGAAGTCGGCCTGCCCGAAGTCGACCTGGCACTCGCCCGGGAGCCAGTCGAGCAGCAGGAACCCCTGCGCCTCGCGGGCGTCGAGCTCGGCGGCGAGCTCCTCGCGCCTCCTCCTCACGTACCTCCTGACGGTCGAGTACGAGCCCTCGAAGCCCTTCTCCGCGACGAGCCGGTCGAAGACCCTCTTCGCGGTGTGGCGCTGCTTGTACCAGCAGCGCCTGTCCTCGAGCAGCCACGAATCGACCAGCGCCGCGAAGGGCTCGAGCAGGGGCGACTCGGGCGCCCTGCCGACCGCCGGCGGCCTCTCGGAGAGGTCGGTCTCCCTCAGGTACTTCCTCACCGTGGGCTCGGAGACCCCGGTTTCCCGGGCGATCGAGGCGACGCTCGCCCCGCCCCTCCCGAGCCTTCTGATATCGTCGATCTTGTCCACGCCGATCATTTCCTTCCCGGCCTCCCATCGTCGCAACCGTAGCAGCGACAACGTTAGGCCCCGTTGGGGATGGTCGGCGTGCCCATGCCCAAACCCGAAAGTTTTTCGTGACCATTCCCGAAAGCTCCGGGTGATCAAATCCGCAAGTCAGACGTTATCAAACACAAGCGGCCCGTCACCCCTCTCGGCGCGGGCGCGCTCGATGCACCCCGGCGTCAGGTCGAGCTCCGAGGGGTCCAGCACCTCGACGCCGAGCCCGTCGAGGAGCGCCCGGGCGTCGTCCCCGTAGGCCGCCAGCAGCATCGCCGAGGGGCACATGAAGGCGAGCGAGCCCCTCGGCTCGGAGTTCACGTGGCTCATCAGCAGGGCGCAGTCGGCCGGCGCCAGCCGGTCGAAGGATATCCCGCGGCCCTTCGGCAGCAGCTTCCTGATCTCGACGTGGTTGCGCTCGCAGGAGCCCTTCTGGTCCGAGCGCATCGGGTCGCAGTAGAACAGCCTCGTCTCGCCCGGCCGCTCGCAGAGCGCGGCGGCGATGCCGGCCTCGTCGGCGAACTCGGAGCCGTTGTCGGTGAGCACGACGGCGAAGACCCTGCGCACGCCAACCTCCCAGAACCTGGCCGGCATGGTGCGCGCGCGAACGGTCTCGGCCGAGGTCTGGGCGGCCATCGGCAGCGCCAGCTGGAACCTCGTCGCCCTGTTCAGCAGCGTCAGCACGACGGCGGAGTCGCCGGAGCGCCCCTCGACCGTGTCCATCTCCCAGCGTCCGTCCCGCGCGTCCCGCGGCAGCGCGAGGAACGCGGCGTGCGACCTGCGGTCGGAGTGGGGCGTCGGCCTGCGCGGGACCTTCCTCCTCCTCGGCTTGTAGCCGACCTTGCGCCGCAGCTCCATGTTGCTCATGCCCCCGTAGCCCTCGTCGGCCCAGCGGTATATCGTCGACTTCGAGACGCCGAGCGACGGCCTCGTGGCCGCGATCTGCTCCGGCGACAGGCCGCGGGCGAGGTCGGAGCGGATGACCTCGAGCTTCATGGCCATGCCCTCCTCGGTCTCGTCCACGCCCCTGCGCGCCCCCCGGAGCTCCTCGTCGGCGAGCGCGTGCGCCCTCGCCGCGCGGTAGACGGCCTTCGGGGTCCTCGAGCAGCCGCACGCCCTCTTCCTGCACCCGTTGCACACGCCCGGCGACCTCGCGAGCAGGCCGCACAGCCCGTCCGGCCCCTCCGCGGGGAACCGCTCGCCCTCCATGCCCCTGGGCCTCAGGTACACCCTGTTCCTCTTGACCTCGCGCGTCACCGTGGACGGCGGCCTGCCGAGCCTGCGCGCGATCTCGCGCATGCTCTCGCCCCCGTCCAGGCCGCGCTCGATGCCCCGCCTGTCGTCGAGCGTGAGCCTCGGGTAGGCGCGCCGCGCGGCGAGCGGGGCGGCCTTCGCCCTCTTCGAGCCCTTCATATTCCGGCCTCCTTGCCGGGGCCGCCGACCGGCCCCACGCCCCAAGGATTCCAGAACCCAGCGCAACGCGTTGCGCTGGGTTCTGGAATCCTTGGGGCGTGTTGCACTGAGGTTGAAACTCTACGTTTCCTAGTATGTTGGTTGGAATATATGGCAGTGCGATGGAGAACGGTATAGTACCGTACCTAGGTGGGCATCAGATAAGGAGTCATCATTGCCTTTTGTAAATAGCGTGGTGACAAACTATTTCCGTGCTACCATCAAAACTGCTGTATTGTGGGCAGATTATGGTACGTCATCAGATCAAGGTGGGACATGACCGAGAACACGCAAGCCAGAAAGTATGACGCAAAGATCCGCAAGCGTGCGGCCCGGATTTTGGCCACCGGAGTGGGGCATCGCGCCCTTGCGGTCGAGCTGGGTATTCCCGAGGCGACCGCGCGCCAGTGGGCTCGTTCGTATGCCGTGGGCGGACAGGCGGCTGTCATGAATGCCGGGTCCACGCACCGTGTGTACCCCTATGAGCTCAAGCTCTCGGTCGTTCGCGACCGTATCGAGCAGGGCATGTCCGTGCGCGAGGTCATGATCAAGCACGGGGTCCCGAGCGAGTCGTCGGTCAAGACGTGGTGCCGCCAGTATCGCGACGGCGGTCCCGAGGCGCTGGTGAACAAGCCGCGCGGCCGCAAGCCCAAGCATCCCAAGTCCTAGGGAAACGCCAGCCAATTCGTTCCGCGCCGTGCGTCCCCGTGGCGGGCGCCTGGCGCGGAGTGAATTATTCAGCGTTTCGCCCGCAGGCGAATCCGCTCGCTCCCTTTTGTCGCATATCTGCGTGCTATCATGTAGCAGATTCTTAAAGAACTGCAGGTACCTATCGGTATCTGCGAGCACAGGTGAAAGGAAGCCGCATGCTCAACGCAATCGAGATCTCTCCCGATATCTGGTGGGTCGGTGGCATCGACTGGAACGAGCGCTCGTTCCACGGATACACCACCGAGAAGGGCATCACGTACAACGCGTACCTCATCATGGATGAGAAGATCACGCTCATCGATACCGCCAAGGCAACGTTTACCGATGAGTTCCTGCAGCGCATCTCGCAGGTCGTCGACCCCTCCAAGATCGACGTCGTGATCACCAACCATGTCGAGATGGACCACTCCGGTTCGCTGCCCGCCATCCACAAGATCGCCCCCAACGCGACCATCTACGCATCCGCCGGCGCCGGCGTGAACGAGGTCCGCGCCCACTTCGGCATCGAGGCCACCCCGGTCAAGTCCGGCGAGACGCTTTCCATCGGCAAGCGCACGCTGACCTTCGTGACCACGCCCATGGTCCACTGGCCCGACAACATGGTCACCTACTCCGACGTGGACAAGATCCTGTTCTCCAACGACGCCTTCGGCCAGCACTTCGCCTCGACCAAGCGCTTCGATGACGAGAACGATCTGTGCGAGGTCTACAAGCAGGCCAAGAAGTACTACGCGAACATCGTGTGGCCCTATGGCATGCAGGCGAAGAAGGCCCTCGACGTCGTGAAGACGCTCGATCTCAACATGATCTGCCCGAGCCACGGCGTGATCTGGCGCAGCCACATCGCCGACATCCTCGACAAGTACGAGGCCTGGACCACGTATCAGATGCAGGACAAGGCCGTCGTGGTGTTCGATTCCATGTGGCACTCCACCGAGGCCATGGCGCGCGAGATCACCGACGCCTTCATCAAGGAGGGCATCCCCGCCGAGCTCATCGACGTCAAGCACATGCATGTCTCCGACATCATCCTCGAGATGTGCGATGCCAAGTACGTGGCCGTGGGCTCGCCGACCCTGAACTCCAACATGATGCCGACCGTGGCGGGCTTCCTCACCTACATGCGCGGCCTGTCGCCCAACAACAGCATGCGCATCGGCCTGGCGTTCGGCTCCTACGGTTGGGCGCCGCTCGGCCCCAAGCAGGTGTACGCCGAGCTGGAGAACGCCAAATTCCAGCTGCCCGTGCCCGTCGTGGCTCAGCAGTGGATTCCTTCCGAGGAGAACCTGGCCGAGCTTCAGGACACCGTCTGCAAGATGATCGAGGCCGCTCAGGAGTAGAGCTTCGGCCTGCATCGCGCCCCGTCCGCTTCTGCGGGCGGGGCGCTTTTCGTTCGGGGCATGCGATGCCCTGTCGGGCTCTCGCCGCTGCTTCCCCGCGCGTCTCCTCCTGTGGACAAGATGTGGCGAAAATGTGCACCGAGTGTTACCGTTAATGGGATTGAAAAGCTTTATATGAAGAGGGGTGCTTATGGCTTTACTGGGCTTTTTGATCGCGTTTCCCCTTGTCGCGGCGATCGCGCTGATGTTTCTGCGCACCGACACGGTTCGCGATCCGCTCGTGATCGGCTCCGCGGTGATCATCGGCATCGCAAGCATCATCACCGCCGTCACCTTCATGGGAAACCCGACCACCTTCGCGTTTTCCAGCGAAACGTCGCTTATCGGTAACTACCTGGCGACGGCGACGGACCTGTTTTTGTGCGGATTCGTGTTCGTGTTCGCGGTTCGCTCACGTAACGCCATCGCGCTGGTGCTCGCGACCGTCCAGCTCGTCATCTCCGTCTGGTGCGGCTCCATGGCCATCCACCCCGAAGACGCCATGCCCGAGCCCATGTACATCGACACCCTGTCGGTGATCATGGTCCTCATTGTCGGCCTGGTCGGCAGCGCGATCTGCGTCTACGCGCTGGGCTACATGAAGGACTTCCAGCATCATGAGGAGGAGGCGGCCAAGCGCTTGGGCACCCCCGTGTCCGATCGCCGCCACCAGTTCATCGCCCTGATGTTCCTGTTCCTGTCCGCGATGTTCATCATCGTGACGTCCGACAACATGGACTGGCTGGTCGCCGGCTGGGAGATCACGACGGTGTGCTCCTTCCTCATGATCGGGTTCACGCAAACCGACGAGGCCAAGAAGAGCGCCCTGCTTCAGATCAACCTCAACATGGTCGGCGGCATCGCGTTCCATATCGCGCTCGTGATCATGCACGTGGTCCATATCCCGCTGTCCATCAACGGCCTTATCGAGTTCGCGGCGGGCGAGCAGCCCGACCTGATGATCCTGCCGCTCATGCTGCTCTCGGTCGCCGGCCTCACCAAGGCCGCCCAGATGCCGTTCCACAAGTGGCTGCTCGGCGCCATGGTCGCGCCGACCCCCACGAGCGCGCTTCTGCATTCGTCCACCATGGTCAAGGCGGGCGTCTTCCTGCTCGTGAAGCTCGCCCCGCTCTACCTGATCTATCCGGCCGCGTCGGCCATGGTCGTCGGCATCGGCGGCATCACGTTCGTGCTCTGCTCGTTTCTGGCGATCTCCCAGAGCAACGCCAAGCGCGTGCTCGCCTACTCCACGATCGCCAACCTGGGCCTGATCTCCGCCTGCGCGGGCGTGGGCACCGCCGAGGCCGTGTGGGCCGCCATCTTCCTGATCATCTTCCACACGGTGTCCAAGTCCGTGCTGTTCCTGTGCGTCGGCACGGTCGAGCACCGTATCGGCAGCCGCAACATCGAGGACATGGACGGTCTGTTCAGCCGCCTGCCGCATCTGACCCGCTTCATGATGCTCGGTATCATGGGCATGTTCGTGGCCCCCTTCGGCATGCTCATCTCCAAGTGGGCGACGCTCGTGTCGTTTGCCGAGACGGGTAACGTCATCTTCTTGATCCTGCTCGCGTTCGGCTCCGCCGCGACGTTCTTCTTCTGGGCCAAGTGGCTCGGCAAGCTCGCCGGCGTGTCCCAGAAGGCCGAGAACGTCGAGGGCGGCGTCCATGCGACCGAGTGGGCGGCCATCGGGTTCATCTCCGCGCTGCTCGTCATGTGCTGCGTGCTGCTGCCGGTCATCTCCCAGTACGTGATCGGGCCCTATCTCGAGTTCACCTACAACAAGGTCCCGCGCCTCATCGATATCGACAACATGCTCATCATGGTCGCTATCGTCCTGTTTATCGCCATCGTGCTGCTGACCCCGTGGGGCCGCTCCTCGAAGGCGCGCCAGCATGTGTATCTGTCCGGCACGTGCATCGACGCCGATTCGCGCACCTACCTGGGATCGATGGGCCGCACGATGCGCTCGACCAAGCGCAACTGGTATCTGAACGACATCTTCCCCGAGGGCATCCTCACGAACGTCGGCCTGATCGTCTGCACGTCGGTGCTGCTCATGGCGTTCGCCGCCTGCTTCATTTTCAATCCCGGCCTGCTCTCCGGCGGCGCGTTCCTCGTCGAGCGCGAGGTGCTGCTGGTCGGTCCCGGCCTTGTGGGCATCCTCGTCGGCGTGGTTGTCTTCGGCGTCTGCGCGCCCATCGTCGGTTGCCTGCTCGACGGTCTTGACCGCAAGGTCAGCGCGCGCATGCAGGGGCGTGTGGGACCGAAGCTGCTGCAGCCCTACTACGACGTGCGCAAGCTGCTGTCCAAGGAGCAGACGAGCGTCAACGCCATCGACGAGGCGTACGTCACCTGCGCGCTCGTCTTCTGCATCCTCGCCGGCGGCATGTTCATCTCCGGTTCCAACCTGCTGATGTGCGTCTTCTTGGTCACGCTCGCCACTCTGTTCGTGATCATCGCCGCGTACTCCTCGCGCTCCCCGTGGGCCGACGCCGGCGCCGATCGCGAGTGCCTGCAGGTCATGTCCTATGAGCCCATGCTGCTGATCATGACAGTCGGCTTCTTCACGGCGACCCAGTCGTTCGACATCGCGCGCCTGTTCCAGATCGATGCGCCGATCGTCACCACCCTCATCCCCATCTTCTTGGGTCTGCTGTTCATTCTGACCATCAAGCTGCGCAAGAGTCCGTTCGACTTGTCCTACAGCCACCATGCGCACCAGGAGCTGCTCAAGGGCATTACGACCGAGATGACCGGCCGCACGCTCGCCAAGATCGAGATCATGCACTGGTGCGAGAGCGTCCTGTTCCTCATGTGGGTGGGCATGTTCTTCATCTGGGATTCGCCCATCTCCATCGTGGTCGCTCTCGCCGTCGTCGCGATCACGTGGTTTTTCGAGGTCGCCATCGACAACAACTTCGCGCGCACCAAGTGGCAGAACTGCCTGAAGCTCGCGTGGCTCGTCGCGCTGGTGATGGGCGTCGTCAACCTGTTCTACGTGCTCGTCACCCCGTTCATCTAAGGAGCAAGTGATATGGGATATAACTCCAAATCGCCGTGGCTCATCCATTACGACGGATCGAGCTGCAACGGCTGCGATATCGAGGTGCTCGACTCGCTCATGCCGCTCTACGACATCGAGCGCTTCGGCATCATCAACACGGGTAACCCCAAGCACGCCGACATCTTCTTGGTGACCGGCTCCATCAACGCGCAGAACATCCGCGTCGTGCGCCATATCTATAGCCAGATGCTGGAGCCCAAGGTCGTCGTCGCGTGCGGCATCTGCGCGTGCACCGGCGGCGTGTTCCGCGACGCCTACAACGTCATCGGCGGCGTGGACAAGGCCATTCCGGTCGACGTGTACGCGCCGGGCTGCGCGGTGCGCCCCGAGACGATCATCGATGCAGTGCTCAAGGGCGTTGAGATCCTTGACGAGAAGGCGCGCCGTCTGGAGGCGGGCGAGGTCCTGCGCGATCCCGACGACCTGTTGGACGACGAGGCGGTCAATGCGCGTCTTGCTGCCATGAAGGCGAGGGAAAAGTAGATGTACACCACCGAGTTCGTCGATATCGACCTGTGCGATCTCCTGACGCGCATCCAGAGCCTCAAGCACCAGGGCATGCGGTTCGTCCAGCTGTGCGCCGAGCTTCCCGAGGGCGGCATCGATCTGGTCTACACGTTCTACGACGAGACGTGCGACAACGCCCTCAACCTGTGCGTGCGCGTGCCCGAGGGGGCCGAGGTCCCCTCGATTCAGGATCTGTACTTTGCCGCGTTTTCATATGAGAACGAGGCCCATGACCTGTTCGGCGTGCAGTTCATCAACATGAAGCTTGATTTCGGCGGCCACTTCTTCGAGCTTGCCGAGAAGGCGCCCATGACCGTGATCACGCCCGAGATGAAGGCGGAGCGCGAGAAGGCGGCCAAGCTGCGCGCCGCGAAGGCCGCCAAGGAGGCCAAGGCAGCCCGCGAGGCCGCCGAGGCCAAGAGCGCCGAGCGCGCACTGACCGAGGATCGCGCCACCGCCGACGCCGCTGCCGTGGCGGCCGTCGACGATCTGGGGCCCAAGGCCGCCAAGCCCACGCCCGAGGAGCGTGCGGCGAAGATGGAAGAGAAGCTCGCGAACATGGATCCCGAGAAGGCGGCCAAGATTCGCGCCGCGCTTGCCGCGCGTACCCAGAAGGCTGGTGAGTAGTGCATGGCAACCCGTACCGTCATCCCGTTCGGCCCGCAGCATCCGGTGCTGCCCGAGCCGGTTCATCTTGACCTGGTCGTCGAGGACGAGCATGTCGTCGAGGCCATCCCGCAGATCGGTTTCGTCCACCGCGGCCTGGAGAAGCTCGTTCAGAAGCGCGACTACAACCAGTTCGTGTACGTCGCCGAGCGCGTCTGCGGCATCTGCAGCTTTGGCCACGGCTACGGTTACGCCGCCGCGACCGAGAAGCTGCTCGGCATCGAGGTACCCCGCCGCGTCGACTACCTGCGCGCCATTCTCGAGGAGCTGTCCCGTATTCATTCGCATCTGCTGTGGCTCGGCCTGCTTGCCGACGGCTTTGGATTCGAGAGCCTGTTCAACCACTGCTGGCGCCTGCGCGAGACCATCCTTGACATCTTCCAGGAGACCTGCGGCGGCCGCATCATCCTGTCCATTTGCATCGTGGGCGGCATGGCTCACGACATCGAGGACAGCATGCTGCGCGACGTATGCGACAAGCTCGAGAGCCTGCGCCATGACTACAAGATCATCGTCGACACCATGCTGAACGACTCCTCGGTGCGCAGCCGTCTGTGCGGCGTGGGCTACATCTCGTTCGAGGACGCCCTCGAGCTGTCGATGGTCGGTCCGTTCGCCAAGGGCTCCGGCGTGGAGCACGATATGCGCACGACGGGGTTCGGCGCCTACGGCGACCTTGAGTACTTCGAGCCCATCATCTCCAACGAGTGCGATTGCTACGCCCGCTGCAAGGTGCGTTGCGAGGAGGTCTTCCAGTCCATCGATATCGTCAAGGAGCTGGTCGCCAAGATTCCGCACGACGGCATCGGCGGCAAGCCCGGACCCAAGGTGGTGCCTCCCGAGGGACGCGCGCACGTGCTGATCGAGCAGCCGCGCGGCGAGGCGTTCTACTATGTGCGCGGCAACGGCACGAAGTACCTCGACCGCTTCCGCCTGCGCACGCCAACCTCACAGAACCTGGCCGGCATGGTGCGCGCGCTGCAGGGCGTCGACTTGGCCGACGTACCCATGATCATCCTGACCATCGACCCGTGCATCAGCTGCACGGAAAGGTAGGGCCGTATGGGATCATTCAATCTCGCTAAGATGACGCTGCGCTCCCTGGTGAGCAAGCCCGCAACGGTGCGCTACCCGTATGAGAAGCGCGATCTGGAGCGCCTGTTCCCCCAGATGCGCGGACATGTGGTCAACGATATCGACGTCTGCATCCTGTGCGGCATGTGCCAGCGCGCCTGCCCGGTCGGAGCGATCACGGTCGATCGCAAGGCGGGCGATTGGACCATCGACCCGTATCGCTGCGTCCAGTGCGCCTCATGCACGCACGAGTGCCCCAAGAACTGTCTGTCGATGGATGTCCATTGCACGGAGCCCGCGACGGAGCTCTCCGTCTTCACGATGCACAAGGACATGCCCGCCAAGCCCGCCAAGCCCGCCGCCGGCGCCAAGGCGGCAGGTGACGCTGCCGCCAAGCCCAAGCGCGAGCTGACGCCTGAGCAGCAGGCGCGCGTCGAGGCTGCGCGCAAGGCCGCTGCGGCAAAGAAGGCCGCCAAGGCCGCGCAGGAAGCCTCCGAGTAAGGTAGACGGCTGCAAAGAGCTTATGATGACGGGGTTCCGCCGAGCAGGCGGGCCCCGTCTCGCTTTTGGGCTTCTGGGGTGCTTGGCAGGCGAAATCAGGCCCTCGTATCCGCCCGATGGAAAAACCGCATCATGATTAAACGTTTTATCATGATATGCGTACGGTTCTCGATGAATTTGGTATCAATAATCGAGCTATCAAGGCCATCTGGAGGCATGTTTTGATGTTCTTTCGCTGCCCTGCTCGAACCCAAAGGAAAGAAGCTGCAGGTAGAAGCGTTGTCAGTTTTGACCGTAAGCACAGGATACTTCAATGATTGATACCAAATTCATTTTCAACATATAATGACCCTCTCAATCCTGCGCTTTTGCGGTGAGATTTGCCTATCGCGCTGAGACGGCAGGGGTGAATCGCGGCAAGACAACGCAATCGAGCCGCTCCGGACGAGCGCTTCTCAATCCAGCATGCTTCCAACCGCCCTTCCCATTGTTTCTCGGAACGTTATTCGTTGTGAACAGGTGGAATCGTGGGAGCGCGGCCACCGCGTTGCAGAGAGTGCTTTGCGTTCGATCGCCCCACCGTCGCATCGTCAGCCCTTGGAGTACACTTTGAGATTGTCACCATACGTTCGCAGACGCCAGGGAGTGCGCATGCCCGCCGCTATCCAGCACATATATCCGCTTGAGCGCTATCTTTCAATTCTTGCGCAAGACGACAATCTGCTCCAGGCGCCCGATGGGGTCGGTGCGCTGGAGATTCGCCTTGTGACGGATGATTCGCGCGAGGCGGTTCCGGGAACGCTGTTTGTCTGCAAGGGCGCAGCGTTCAAGCGCGAGTATCTTGTTGATGCCTGCGGCGCCGGCGCCGTCGCCTACGTCTCTACCGTCGATTACGGCGTGGATGCCCCCTGCGTGCTTGTGCGTGACATCCGTCGCGCCCTCGGCCTTCTTGCGGACGCCGCCTATGATCATCCGTCCGCACGGATCCAGGTCTGCGCGTTTACGGGCACCAAGGGCAAGACGACCTGCGTGTACTATCTGCGCAGCATCCTCGCCGAAGATGCTCGACGCAACGGCGCCGTAGCGCCCGCCTTCCTGACCGGCGTCGAGTTCGATGATGGAGCGGAGCGAGGCGAGAGCCTGCTGACGACGCCCGAGCCGTTTACCCTGGAGCGCCGCATCGCCAATGCGGCAGCGTCCGGATGCCAGCAGATCGTGATGGAGGCGTCGAGCCAGGCGCTCAAGTTCCATCGCACGCTGGGCATCGAGTTTGCCGTGGGCGCGTTCACCAACTTCGGGGAAGACCATATCTCGCCGATCGAGCACCCGACGCTCGAGGACTATTTTGCCAGCAAGCTGATGCTGTTCCACAACTGCCGCGTCGCGGTGGTCAATCTGGACATGGATGTGGCGGACCGCGTGCTCGAGGCCGCGCGCTCCTGCGGGCGCGTGCTCACCTACTCGCTCTCCGACGTGCGGGCGGACATCCATGCGCTCGGTGCCGTGCGCGGCGATTCGGGCTTGCGCGCTCGCGTGCAGACGCCTGCGGGCGTGCTGACCATCGACCTTCCGACGCCCGCTACGTTCAACCTGTCGAACGCACTGGCGGCGATCGCCTGCGCAGTGGCGCTCGGCGTCGAGGGAGTGTCGATCGAGCGGGGTCTTAAGGAGGCGCGCGTCCCCGGACGCATGGAGATGCATCGCTCCGACGACGGCCGTATCGTCGGCGTCGTCGACTACGCGCACAACGGCATGAGTCTGGAAATGCTGCTGCGTGAGCTGCGTCAGACCTATCCGGAGCGCGAGATCGCCGTGGTCTTTGGGTCGACGGGCGGCAAGGGCGTCGATCGTCGCGAGACGATGGGGGAGGCGGCCGGCAAGTTCGCCGATCGCATCGTGATCACCGAGGACGACCCCGGTCCCGAGAATCCGGCTGACATCTGCGACGCCATCGCGCGCGCGGTCGCCGCCCAGGGCAACGAGAACTGGAAGATTGTGCTCGATCGCGCCGAGGCGATTCGCACGATCGTTCGCGAGACGTCCGGTCCCGCCGTGATCGTCGTGGCGGGCAAGGGCGACGACGCCTTCATGCTGCGCAACGGCGTGCGCGAGCCCTATGAACCCGATAACGTTCAGCTCGACAGAGCACTCGGTATCCGTCGAGGAAGCGCCGAGTAACTCGCGCGCGCTGCCGAAAGACGGGTGCTCGCCCTCCATGCGCATAACGATGCCCGCATGGGCTCCTGCTCAGCCGCGCCAGAACGCGATGGCGATCTGCGTGCGATTTTTGAGCCGCAGCTTGGAGAGGATCGAGCTGATGTGGTTGCGGACGGTGCCCTCGCCCATATAGGCCGCCGCCGCGATCTCCCGGTTGTCCAGCCCTTCGGCTATGAGGCGGGCGACCTCGTATTCACGGTCGGTGAGGCAGGCGAAGGCCGCGGGTCGCCTTTCGGGTTCGTCCGCGCCCGCTGCCCGGGATGTCGTATCCGTCGAATCCGCATGCCGAAGCGCGTCGTCCAGGCGGGTTTCAAGGCCCCGTGCCCGGTCAAGGAGGGCTCGGGCACGCGTGGTTAGGTCGTCGCGCGTGCGGTTGAGGGTCGCCTGTCGGGCGAGCATGCGGCTCGTGCGCGCCGAGAGCGCCGCTGCGAGTCCGCTGAGGGCCGCCGTGGCGTACAGGGTGAGCAGCTCGGGCCGCCAGAGGACGGCCGATATGCACAGCGAGGCGACCGGCGCAATCCATGAGGCGCGCATCCGGTCGCTGCGGTGCAGGTCGCGTACGGTGTCGTAGAGCGCCAGGGGAATGAAGCCTGCTCCCGCGGGCGTGGACAAAGCGCATATGCAGTAGCAGATGGGCATCGCTGCGCGAATTCGCTCGGGGAGCGCATCGGACAGCGCGGCGCTGCAGATGGCGAGCAGCGTCATGATGACGCCAGCGGTGCCCAGCCCCCCGGGAAGGAGGGGCAGAAGGCAGGCTGCGCACCCGCAGAAGACCAGAAGCTTGTCGATCGTGCGTTCCATGCTCCTATCATAGCAAGGGAGGTTCCTCCTTCTGCCTGAAGAAGGCGGCTGCGATGGCGGATCGGCCTCATGCCCGTGTTGCGCAGCGGGCGCCCGGGGGTTCAAGCCGTGTTCGCCTCCCTTTGTCCATCGGTGCGCGAACGTGCGCAACCAATGCTATCTACCTGCGAAAATAGAGACCATGACAATTGTCACTGGCGCTCGTTGCCGTGCTCGAGCACACTGGACGCAGCATGGTTTCCAAAAAGATCGGCCGCGCGGCGTCCGTTTGCCCGAGATGCCGATGCAGGCGGGTTCGGCGTCGTGCCGGATCGAGGACCGGATGGGAGGCATCCATGGATATCGTCGCGGTGGACGGACTGGTCAAGCGCTATGGCGAGCTGCTCGCACTCGACCACTTCGATCTCCATATCGCCGAGGGGGAGATATTCGGACTGCTGGGGCCCAACGGCAGCGGCAAGACCACGGCCATCAACTGCATGCTCCAGCTGCTCACATACGATCGGGGTTCGATTCGCCTGTTCGGCGAGGATATGGCGCCGGCGCGCTATGACCTCAAGAGGAGAATCGGCATCGTGCCCCAGCAGGTGGCGGTGCTCGAAGAGCTGTCGGTCCGCGAGAACATCGATTTCTTCTGCTCGCTGTACGTATCGGACCGCGCGCGCCGCCGCGCGTTGGTTGACGAGGCCATCGACTTCGTGGGCCTCGCCGAGTTCGCGGGATTCCGCCCCAAGAAGCTCTCCGGAGGCCTGCTGCGTCGCCTCAACATCGCGTGCGGCATTGCGCACAAGCCCGAGCTCATCTTTTTCGACGAGCCCACCGTGGCGGTCGATCCGCAGAGCCGCAACGCCATCCTCGTGGGCATCAAGGGGCTTCGCGACGAGGGTGCGACCGTGGTCTATACAAGCCATTACATGGAGGAGGTCGAGCAGATCTGCTCGCGCATCATGATCATGGATGGGGGCCGCGTGCTGGCGCAGGGCACCAACGAGGAGCTCAAGCGCATGGTGTCCACGGGCGAGAAGATCGTGATCGAGGTCCCCTCGGTGTCCGATGCCGTATTGCGGCGCCTTCGCGCGCTGCCCCACGTGCTGGAGGCGGGCCATGCCGACCAGACGCTCACCGTGCGCTGCGAGGCGAGCCCGCACAACCTCACCGACGTGCTCGGGGTGCTGGGAGCGGCCCGTGTGCAGTTGGGGCGCGTGTACGCCGAGCCTCCGACCTTAAACGACGTGTTTCTCGAGCTTACCGGCCGCGAGCTGCGCGATTAGGGGGCCATCATGCGAAGTACCTTCAAAGCGACCGTGATCATGCTGCTGAGGACGCCCAGCGCGCTCGTGTGGGCCCTCGCGTTCCCCGTGCTGATGGCGACGCTGTTCATGTTCATGTTCTCAAGTATGCGCAACGACGGGTCGGTGGACGCCGTGCCGGTTGCGGTGGTGGCCGATGCCGCCTGGGATGATTCGATGTTCGCGGAGGCGGTCGGCGCTCTTGCCGACGAGGACGCTGGCGCGTCCGGGGAGGGCACGGGTGCCGCCCTGCTCGTCGTCACCGAGGTCGAAACCCTCGCAGAGGCCCGCGATCTGCTGGATGCCGGCGAGGTCGACGGCGTGTTTCGCATCGATGGGGCAGGGGAGGTCCAGCTTACCGTGGCACCTGAGTATTCCTCGGCGCACCAGGGGGATCGGGGGCGGAGCTACGGAATCAACCGTTCGATATTGGAGACCGTGGCGAGCTCCTACACCCAGTCCGAGGCGTTGTTGGAGGACCTCGTCGCGCACGACCCTTCCGCCCTGTCCGACCCGCAGGTCGTCGAGCGCGCGTTGTCGCTCGCGGCCGACACCGAGCACATCTCGCTGACGCGCGGCACGCCTGACGAGACCGTGCGCTACTACTATGCCCTTATGGGCATGGCCACCATGTTCGTGGCCCAGCTCTCCATGATCGCCGTGAGCAACATCAGGCCCACGGCCTCCGCCGTGGCGGCGCGCCGCTGCATCGCCGGCACGAGCCGCATCCGGCAGCTTGCGGGCGCCCTGCTGGGCTCGTGGGCGCTGTCGGCGATCTTCCTGTCCGTGGCGTTCGCCTTCATCCGCTTCGTTGTCGGTATCGATTTCGAGGGACGCGAGGGGCTGTGCCTTCTGGCCTTGGCGGCCGGAGCCTGCATGGCCACGGGGTTGGGGGCGCTTGTCGGATCGCTGCCGCTCAAGGGGTCGGCATCGTCGGGGTCGGGTATCCTGACGGGCCTCACCTGCGTGTTGTCCATCTTTGCGGGCCTGTACGGCGAACCCACCATGAAGCTGGCGGACAGCATCGCGCGCGCCGTGCCCGTCTCGGCGTGGATCAATCCCACCAAGCTCGTATGCGACTTGTTCTACAGCCTGTATTTCTACGAGTCCCTGGTGCCGTTCGCCGCCCGCCTGCTCGCCTGCGTCGCATGGGGCGCGGTGCTCTTCGCGTGCGCGGCCCCGCTGTTCAGGAGGCATCGCTATGCGCATCTTTAGGACCGCTCTCACCATCGCGTTCAAGCACCCCATCTATCTGGGCGTGTACGTGCTGTTTCTGTCCCTCATCGGATCGTTTGTCACCGGCGGTGCCGCCTACGTCGAGGAGGATACCCAAACATATGAACCCGCGCGGGCGAGCTTGGCCGTGATCGATCGCGACGATTCCGACCTGTCGGAAGCCCTGGAGGGCTATCTCTCCCGCATACACGATGTGGCTGACGTCCCCGACGAGGAGTTCGCGCTGCAGGATGCGCTGGCGACCAATCAGGTCGATGCGGTCATCATCGTGCCCCAGGGGTTCGAGGACGATTGCCTGTCTGCCGCGCGCAGCGACGGCGAGCTGCCGCGTCTGCAGGTCGCGTACGGCGGCTACACGCAGGCGTCGGCGTTTGCCGAGCAGCAGGCCGCCCGCTGGGTCTCGCTTGCAGGCGCCGAGGCGGCGTTGGAGCCCGAGGCGAGCGCCGCCGAGGTCGCCGCCGCCGTCGATGCCGCGGCGGATCGCCGTGCTGACGTGGAGGTCGAGGCCGCCGAGGTCGCCACGAGCTCCGCGTATCCGCTGCAGACATATTTGAGCTTCAGTACCTATACGCTCATGTGCTCGGTGGTGGTCTGCGTGGGTCTCGTGCTCTCCAAGATGACGGAGCCCGACGTTCGCCGCCGCATGCTCGCATCGCCTTTGCGTCCCCGCAGGCTCGGTTTGCACATGCTGCTCGGCTGCCTTGTGATCACGGTGGGCGTGTGGGCGGCTACGAGCGCGGTGGGGGTCGTGTCGAGCGGCATCGGCACGCTTGTCGCCGCACCGGCCCAGGTGATGCTGGCGCTCGTCGCCATGCTCGTGTTCGCCCTCGTGCCGCTGTCCGTCGCCTTCATGCTCGCCATGCTGGGCGTGGGCGAGGAAGGGCTCAACGCGCTCGGCAATATCGGCGGCCTGATCATGTCCTTTCTGGGCGGTGCATGGGTGCCCATCGCGTTGCTGGGTGACGCCGTGCAGACTGCGGCTCGGTTCTCTCCGGCTTTCTGGACCAACGAGGCCGTCGCTTCGCTGCCCTCGGCTCCGCAGCTCACGGCCGATGTGCTCGCCGAGGCCGGTTGCGGCATGGGCATCACGGCGCTGTTCGCCGTGGCCTTTGCGGCCATCGGGCTCGCTGCCGCTCGCTCCCGTCCTGTTCAGTAGGGCTGGCGCGGCCGTGCCGGTTCGCACCGCATGGGCGTTTGGTACAATGCGCTCGCGCCAGTAATCCATACGACACAGAGGGGATCTTATGGATACCATCACCGAACCGTCCAAGGTATATTTCTGCGATCTTCGCAGCCATGGCCGCGAGAGCCAGGTCGATAAGCTCAAGCGCCTGATTCGCCGCGCCGGCATCGATCAGATCGACTTCGAGAACAAGTTCGTCGCCATCAAGATTCATTTCGGCGAGCTGGGCAACCTGAGCTTTTTGCGTCCCAACTACGCCCGCGCCGTCGCCGACGTGGTCAAGGAGCTCGGCGGTAAGCCCTTCCTGACCGACTGCAACACGCTGTACGTGGGCAGCCGTAAAAACGCGCTCGAGCACATCGATTGCGCCTACCAGAACGGATTCACCCCGTATGCCACCGGTTGCCATGTGATCATCGCCGACGGTCTCAAAGGCACCGATGAGGCGCTCGTGCCGGTGAAGAACGGCGAGTACGTCAAGGAGGCCAAGATCGGCCGCGCGCTGATGGACGCCGACATCGTGATCAGCCTCACGCATTTCAAGGGCCATGAGCAGGCCGGCTTCGGTGGCGCCATGAAGAACCTGGGTATGGGCGGCGGCAGCCGCGCCGGCAAGATGGAGCAGCACGCGTCGGGCAAGCCCAGCGTCCATACGGAAGGTTGCATCGGGTGCCGTGCCTGCGAGCGCATCTGCGCCCACGGCGCCATCACGTTCGAGGAGACGCGCGAGCGCGAGCTCAAGAGCGGCAAGGTCGTGACGGTTCCGGTGGCGCACATCGATCACGATCGCTGCGTGGGCTGCGGCCGCTGCATCGGCGCCTGCAACCAGGATGCCATCGAGCCGGATTACGACCAGGCCGTGGATGTGCTGAACTGCAAGATCGCCGAGTACACGCAGGCCGTCGTGCAGGATCGCCCCAACTTCCATATCTCGCTCGCCATCGACATCAGCCCCAACTGCGACTGCCATGCCGAGAACGACACGCCCATCGTGCCCGATCTGGGCATGTTCGCGAGCTTCGACCCGGTCGCCATCGACCAGGCCTGCATCGACATGGCGCTGGCCGCGCCGGCGCTGCCGAACACCGAGCTCACCGACATGCGCGACAAGCTCGAGGCCGAGGGCGGCATCCCCGAGCGCTGCGAGCACGACCACTTCAACATGACCCATCCCGACACCAACTGGCGCTCCTGCATCGAGCACGCCGAGAAGATCGGTCTGGGTACGAGCCGCTATGAGCTCATCACGATGAAGTAGCGACAAGCAGTCGATGGGGCCGCCCGCCCCAGGATTGTCCTGGGGCGGGCGGCGTTTTGGGTCGTTTGGGGACGGGTTCATCTTCGTCGACGACATGTCGTCGACGAAGATGAACCCGTCCCCAAACGACCCAAAACGTTGCTACTTGTACGACACCCTGCTCGTTTGCTATAGTTTTGAGCGGTCTATATTTGGAGGATTGCTCAGCAACATGTCCGCATCAGGCGACAGTTCCACATCGCGAAGTACCACGGTGCCGGGCGGCTCGTCCGCGCCGGTGCCCGAATCCGATGATCCCTCACCTGTTCAGGTGGTAACCGACGTGCGCGACGACGCCGTCGAGGATGTATGCGCCACCTGCCCCAAACGGCGACGCTCCTGCCCCAAATACCCTTGCAAGCAGGACCATGGGCGCAATCACAAAGAGCCGCCGCACTACACGGTCGGCGAAGAAATCGCGAACTCCATCACGCACGGCATCGGCGTCCTGCTCGGCATCTCCGGCCTCGTGCTCCTCATCGTGAAGGCCGCCCTCGGCGGTGCGGCGCCTGCGCACATGGCCTCGGCCATCGTGTTCGGCGTCTCGATCATCCTCGAGTACCTTGCGTCGACGCTGTACCACGCCATCCAAGTGCCCGCGGCGAAGCGCATCTTCCGCACCATCGACCACAGCTGCATCTACCTGCTTATCGCGGGCTCCTATACCCCGTTTCTCCTCATCACGCTCGAGCCGTACGGCGGCATCGTCATGTTCGTGGTCATCTGGGCGCTCGCCTTCGCGGGCATCTCCTTCGAGATCGTCGGACGTCAACGCCAGCCGCGCTGGGTGACGATCATCATCTACCTCGTCATGGGCTGGCTCGTGGTGTTCCGTCTGCCCCAGCTCGTGGCGGCGCTCGATCCGCTCGCGCTCGCGCTCCTTGTCGTCGGCGGCCTGTGCTACACCATCGGCACCATCTTCTACCTCATGAAGAGCATCCGCTACATGCACAGCGTCTGGCACCTGTGGGTGCTTGCCGGCAGCATCTTCATCTTCATGGTGGTGATCCTTTTCGTGATCTGATAGTTCGGGCGCCCTTGCGCCACCCGTACCGTCATCCGCGCAGGCGGATCGCCACGTTTCCACTCGACCTCGGAGGTTCGATCATTACGCTATGGGCATAGCAATTTCCATCATCGCAACGCTTCTTCTGACGCTTCTGAACGGCTATTTCTCCATGTCGGAGATGGCGCTCACCACGGCAAAGCGCGCCAGCCTCGAGCACGACGCCGAGGAGGGCGACAGGCGCGCCGCCAAGGCGCTCGAGCTCTCGACGGATTCCACCGACTTTCTCGCGACCATCCAGGTCGCCATCACGCTCGTCGGCTTCTTCTCCGCGACCGTGTCGTCCAACACGCTGTCCGATCCTCTGGCGACCTGGCTCGAGTCGTTCGGCCTGAGCCCGCTCACGGCGATCGCCCCGGTCATCTCGCCCATCATCATCACGCTGGTCGTGTCGTATCTGTCCATCGTGATCGGCGAGCTCGTCCCCAAGCGCATCGGCCTCGCGGACGCCGAGGGCATGGCGAAGTCCGTCGCCGGCCCCATCTCCACCTTCCGCAACCTGGCCAAGCCGCTCGTGTGGCTGACCCAGGCCTCCGCCAACGGCCTGTCCAAGCTGCTGGGCATCAAGAGTGCCGATGATCGCCAGAACGTCTCCGAGGAGGAGATCAAGTACATGATCAGCGAGCAGGACACGCTGCTCGATGAGGAGAAGCGCATCATCCACGAGGTCTTCGACCTGGGCGATGCCGTGGCGCGCGAGGTCATGGTGCCGCGCGTCGACGTCACCATGTGCGAAGAGGACGACAACATCATGTCCGTCCTCACCGTCATGCGCGAGACCGGTTTCTCCCGCATCCCTATCTATCGCGAGGACCAGGACTGCATCGTGGGCATCGCCCACATCAAGGATCTGATCCGCCCCGCCCTCGAGGGCCTGTCGGACTCCCCGGTGAGCGACTACGTGCGCGACGCCACCTTCGTTCCGGACACCAAGGACATCCTGCCGCTGCTGTCCGAGATGCAGACGGCGCATGAACAGATGGTTGTGGTGGTGGACGAGTACGGCGGAACGGCCGGCGTCATCACGATCGAGGACATCGTCGAGGAATTCGTGGGTGAGATCGAGGACGAGTTCGACCCCGATAACAAGTACCTCACCCGCCTGTCGCGTCGCGAGTGGCTGGTCGACGGACGCTTTTCGTGCGATGATGCTGCCGAGCTCGGCTGGCCCATCGAGGAGAGCGACGATTACGAGACCCTTGCCGGCTGGATCTTGGACCTGTGCGATTCGGTGCCCGATATCGGCGCCGTCTTCGAGCAGGACGGGTACAAGTTCAAGGTGCAGTCCATGCGCGGGCAGCGCATCTCGCTCATCCGCGTGACCGGTCCCGACCCCGACGCAGAGCCCAAGCCTGCGGACGAGGCCGAAGACGGGCATAATGATAAGTAACGGTTCGCGGCTTGCCGCGGGCGTAGCGAAAGACGAAAAGGCGGAAACGTTCATGGCACAGCTGTTCAACATCCTGAAGATCACGGTGGGCGTCGACAAGCTCTGCGCCCGCGTGCTGGTCAACCCCGGCATGCCTCTTAAGACCTCGGAGGATATCGAGGCGACGGCGCGCGTCTACTATCTGGCGCCGGCCATCGCCAAGCATCTGTGCCTGGGCGACACCGGCCGTGAATTCCAGGAGTGCATGGGCGATACCGAGCTCGCGCACCTGCTTGAGCATCTGACGGTCGAGATCATGAACGAGACCGGCCTAGGCGGTAACGTGTCGTGCGGGCGCACCCGTGCGGTCCCCGGTGACGAGCGCCTGTTCGACGTCGAGCTTTCGTGCCCCGATGACGCGTTGACCGTCGGCGCGCTTTCCTCTGCATCCTTCATGATGGACTGGGCGTTCCTGCACGCCTCGGCGCCGGCGCCCGATTTTCCCGGCACCGTCGCCGCTCTGCGCAGCCTGGTGCTCAATCTGCGCGGCGAGGGGGAGCAGACCGCCGACGCCGCCGAGGACGCGGAAGCGGAGGGCACTGAGCCCGATGGCGGCTTCGAGCCCGTCTCGGCTCCCGAGGTCCAGGTGCCGGTTCAGCCGGAGGCCGCAGCATCCCGCCAGGATGCCCCGCGTCGCGCCATCGACACCGAGGGTCTGCGCATGAGGGCCAAGATGGCAGGTCATGCGCCCGCCAAGCGCGTTGCCGACGTGTTCCGCCCGATGTTCGGCGGCGCGGCGTCCAACCACCGTTCCGAGTAAAACCGACCGCAGGCGGCGCCGGGCGGCCCATCGATACGGGCCACCCGGCGCCGTTTGGGTCTATGCGATGCCCCGAGTGGGTACACGCAGGTATAATGAAGACTCCATCGACAACGTTCACTCTATACGGGAGGAGCAACATGGGTAAGGGATTCAGTTTTGTCGCAGGCGCGGTCTTGGGTACCGCCGCTGGTGTGGTCGCCGGCATCCTGGTGGCTCCTCGCTCGGGCGCCGAGACGCGCGCCATGGCCGCCGACATGGCCAACGACGCGTGGGACAGCGCGCGTGACATGTATGAGCAGGGCGTCGACACGGCCCGTGCCGCCGCAACCGATTTCGGCCCCATGGTGGACGCCAAGACCGATGAGCTTCGCGCCAAGGTCGATTTGGCCCGCGAGCGCATGGATCAGCTCCGCGAGCAGCTCAACGACGCCATCGCCGGGGGCAACGTGACGCCCGCCGCCGACGTCGTCGTCGAGTCCGTCGTGACCGATGCCCCCGCTGCGGGCGCTGAGGCCGCTGCCGAGGCGTAAATGCTCGTCGCCGATCTCCAGGGCGCGCGCATCTACCGCATGCCCGCCGAATCCAAGCGAACCAACAAGGATGGCACCCCGCGCGAGCCCAAGCGGCTCGGGCGGGTGCATTTTGCCGTGTTCTCGCCCGACGGTCTGCACGTCGTGGGCTTCATGGTCAAGCTGCCCGATGTCGCCGCGATGATCAAGCGGCCCGATCGCTTCGTGGCACTCGACGCGCTCAAGGTATATGAAGGCGTGATCGCGGTGGCCGACGGCAAGGAGAACTACGACGATGCGGCGGCCAAGCGCTTGGGCATCAACCTCGATGAGTGCCTCATCTGGACCGGCATGGATGTCGTGACCGCTTCCGGTAAGGCCATGGGCTACTGCGCCGACTGCGCCTTCGACGCCAAGACCGGCAAGGTCTCCACATTCAAGATCACCAACGGCAGCACCTCGAGCATGCTCGTGGGCGACATCGAGATGCCCGCCTCCTACCTCAAGGGCTACCGAAAAGGCGCCATGGTCGTTTCCGACAAGGTGTGCGAGCTGGAGCTTTCCGGCGGCGCTGCCGCCAAGGCGGCCGAGGCGACCGTCGTGATCGGCGACAAGGTCAAAAAGGGCGCGGCCAAGATCGACGAGCACGGCTCGAAAGCGCTCGACAAGGGAAGCCGCGCGCTGGGCAAGCAGCTCGGCAAGACCAAGGGGATGTTCTCGTCGTTTGCCGCGGAGTATCGCAAGGCGGCGGGAGCGCCCAAGAAGAAAAAGAAGTAGCGCGTGCAATTGTGGGATGAATCTTCGGGGAACCGCTGATCGATTCATTTCGCGCCGGTCGCCCCGTGCCGGGTGCCGCGGACGCGATTGATCGGTGTTTCCCCAAAATTGCACGGCCAACAATGGTACAGTTTTCCCAAACGCACCAAGGGGAGAACCATTGCCTAACTACACCACCTCCTACTCCAAAACCTCGAAGAAGCCCCACTATCGGCGCAGCAACGGCAACCAGCTGCCTTCTGCGCGCCGCAAGGGCAAGCGCCGGCCGGGGGCGCAATATCTCCACCATACGCAGGGGTTCGGACGCCACGGTCGCGGCCGCATGATGCCCCGCCGCAACGATTCGCGCCGACCCTATGCGATCATCGCGGTCGCCTGCGCCGCCCTGCTGTTCGTGGCGAGCGTCGTGTGGTACATCAACCGCAGCGTGCCCATCACCTTGAACGGTTCGGATAGCTCGGTGCGCATCAACTCGACCATCCAGCAGCTCATCGACGACCAGGAGCTGAGCTATCGCGCGGGCGATCTGCTGGCGGTCGATGACAGCGTGCTCGAGAAGCGCGGGGGAGAGGCCTATTCCGTCGTGCTGAACGGCGAGCAGATCGACAACGCCGAGCTCGATACCACCCAGCTTACGGGTGGCGAGGAGCTCGCCATCGGCGACGGGCGCGATGTCTACGAGGAGCACGAGGTCCAGGCAACCGCGATCCAGCCGACCCTGACGCTCAAGGGCAGCGGCCCCATCCAGTACGTCGAAACCTGGGGCATCCCTGGAAGGACCGAGGTGTGGACGGGCACGGTCTCTGGCATCACGGCCGATCGCGGTGTGGTGCAGGAGGTTCAGAACTGCGTGGTGCGCGCGACGTCCGTCTCTCCGGCGGACGGAAAGTGCGTGGCCTTGACCTTCGACGAGGGCCCCAGCAGCTATACCGAGCAGATCCTCCGGGTGCTCTCCGACGCGGGCGCCACGGCGACCTTCTTCATGCAGGGCGATCGGGTCGATGCCAACCAGGCTGCGGTGGCAAGCATCGCCGCCAGCGACAACGAGCTGGGCTCGAACGGTCAAAACGATGTCGACCTCACGACGCTGTCCGGTGACGACCTGCGCCAGCAGCTCACCCAGGGCTTCGACGCGATTGACCGTGCCGCAGATACGACCTGCGCGCTGCTGCGACCGCCCTACGGTCTGTTCTCCGAGCAGAATTGGACCGAGGCCATGGATCTGGTGAGCGCAGTCGTGACGTGGAATATCGATTCGGGCGACTACCTGCTGCCCGGCGCCGATTCGGTGATCGAGACCGTCATGGGTTCGGTCGGCAACGGCGACATCATCCTTCTGACCGACAACGACTCGTGCGGCGAGCAGACCTTAGAGCTGCTGCCGACCCTGCTTTCGCGCCTTCAAGACGAGGGCTATCAGATCGTGAGCCTCTCTGAGCTCATCAAGACCGACGAGGAGCTGGCCGACACGCTCGACCTGTCCCGCACCTCGATGCCCGCGGATGCCGTCCTGCCTCATCTATCGCTTGAAATAGATGAGGGTGAGGGGGAATCCGAATAGATAAAAATACAATCATGATGTAGGAATCGTCGAAAATCATCCGGTTGTCGCAGGCATGCAGGGTTGCGGCCGCGACGAAGGTCATGATGGACACAGCCTGTTCGACGTCGCGTACCGCTGCGCGACGTGATCGATACGAAAAGATGGTCCGATGAGCGACATGCATGAGAAGAGCCCACAGGGGAAGACGGCCCAGTCCCCGTACGGTGCCCGTTCGGCATCGCAGCCTGATCGCGGTGTCCAGAAGGGCGCCGCGTCGCGTCCCCATGCGCGCACATCGGTCCCGTCTCAGCATCCGACCTATCGGCCGGCATCGGGACACGCCTCGACGGCAGGGGCGTCGCACAAGCCGACCGCCCATACCCGTGCTGCTTCGTCCCGGCCTGCCCCTGCATCCCACCAGGCTCCTGCGCCGCGACCGCGGAAGGCCGTTTCTCGGCCCCAATCGTCGGGAGCTGCCCATCCAAGGGCGGCGCGCCCACAGGGATCCCGCCAGCAGGCGTATGCGCCGCACGCGGCGCAGGGTTCGCCCCGGACATCTTCTGCGCCGCGTCAGGGACACGGGGCGCCTCGGGGCGTGGCGCCCGTACGGCATCGCGAGGCGTACGTGCGTCACGAGCATCGCGGTATGCAGCGCGTGCCGCTCATCGCGGCGGCCGTGGCGGTCGTGCTCATCGCCGCCGTCGGCATCGGTATCGGCTATCAGTTCTTCTGGCGTTCCGTCGACGTTACCGTCAACGGCCAGGAGGTGTCGGGCAAGATCGGCACGCCGGTCGACCAGTTCCTTGCCGACAACAACTACTTCGGCGTCAAGGCCGGACGCCTGCTGTCGGTCAACGGCAACGTTCTCGATGAACAGGGCGGCGAGCGCTGCTCGGTCATCAGCGAAGGCGAGGCGGTGGAGACGTCGGAGCTTCCCGAGATGGCACTCGACGATGACCTTGCGCTGACCGTGTCCGACGGTCTCGACAAGACCGAGGAGTATGTCGAGGAGATCGTCGAGATCGCCCCGAACATCACATCGGATGGCTCCGGTGCGATCCAGTTCGTGTCTCAGTGGGGCAAGTCGGGCAAAAAGAAGGTGTGGACGGGCAAGCAGTCCGGCGAAACCGCTGACAAGGAAGTCGTCGAGGCTCCGGTGGACATGGTGGTCTCCATGTACAATCCCAAGCCCAAAGGCGACAAGAAGTACATAGCGCTGACGTTTGACGACGGTCCGAGCGCGTATACCAAAGACATCTTGGCCATCCTCAACCGCTACGGCGTCAAGGCGACGTTCTTCAATCTCGGCACGCAGGTAGACAGCGACAGTAAGGCGGTCGTGGAGGGCGGCCATGAGATGGCGAGCCACACGAATCAGCACGCCAACCTGCCCGATTGCGATCGCGATTCGCTGCGCGCCGAGATCAGCAGCGCGGCGGACGCCATCGAGGGGGCATCGGGCTTCCGACCTCAGATGATCCGCGCCCCGTACGGCGCCTTCACGCTTACCGAATGGGCGCGCGCGGGGGATCTGATCAGCTGCAACGTACTGTGGAACATCGACACGCTCGACTGGAAGCTGCCCGGCGCCGAGGCCATCAAGAACAAGGTGCTCGCGGGTGCCTACAACGGCGCGATCGCGCTCATGCACGACGGCGGCGGAAACCGCGCCCAGGACGTCGAGGCGCTGCCGGGCATCATCGAGGCCCTGCAGGCCGACGGCTACGAGCTGGTAACGGTGTCGGAGCTCATGGAGCTCGACGGGCGCTTTCCCCAGGACGTGATCGATGGGACCGTCAAGATGCCCGAAGATGCGGTGCTGCCCAACGTGTAAGGCGCGGCGCGCGTTTTGGCAGCAGCCCCGGACATGCTATAGTACAGACGGCTGTGCCCATCGGGCGCGGCCGTCTTGTTCTTGTATGGGGGTCACGAGAAAGGTAACAGGTGAGATCCAAACCTCGACCACACAGTAGCTGACCCCTGCGGGTGCCCTTCGTTATGGCGCGCGCCGGGGTTGCGCGGCCATAGCTTTCTTTTCTTCTTCGAAGGAGCACCATGAACTATCTTTCAGAGATGCTCAAGCTTCCTGTCGTCGATTCGGCGGGCGAGCGCATCGGCATCGTCAATGACTTGGGCATCGCCACGGGTGAGGTTTTCCCTCATGTGACGTCACTCGCGTTCCAGGGGCCCGGCAAGACGCCGTTCATGATCTCGTGGCGAAAATATGTCGAGCGCTTCGATGACGATGGCGTGTATCTCAAAATGCCCGCCACCGACATCCGCTTCTCCTATCTGCAGCCCGACGAGGTGCTGCTCGCTCGCGACATCATGAACAAGCAGATCGTCGACACGCAGGGCATGAAGGTCGTGCGCGTGAACGACATCAAGCTGTCCGCGTCGGGCGAAAACCAGCTGCGCCTGCTCGGCGCCGAGGTGGGCGTCCGCGGCCTTCTGCGCACGCTGCATCCCGTGCTCGAGCGCGTCGTGGTCGCCGCCTCGCGCGCGGTGGGCAAGCCGCTCCAAGAGGACATCATCGCGTGGTCGTACATGGACCTGCTCGAGCGCTCCACGCAGACCATCAAGCTGTCCGTTTCTCACAAGACCCTCGGCGAGCTGCACCCGGCGGACATCGCCGACATCATCGAGCAGCTCGACCCGCGCCTGCGCGGCCAGGTTTTCGCCCAGCTCGACACGGCGCAGGCCGCCGAGGCCATCTCCGAGCTCGATGACGACGAGCTCGTGGCCGAGATGCTCGAGGGCCTGTCCGATCGCGATGCGTCCTCGATGCTGGCCTTGATGGACCCCGACGACGCCGCCGCCCTCATCGACGAGCTCGACTACGAGAAGGCCGAGAAGCTTCTGCGCCTCATGGGCGTCAAGGAGGAGCGTGCCATCCGCAACCTGCTGGGCTACGAGGAGAACACCGCCGGTCGTATCATGACGTCCGAGTTCGTGGCCCTGCCGGCAACATCGACCGTCGCCGATGCCATCGACGGCCTGCGCAAGCTCGATGAGGACTTCGAGAGCGTGTATTACGTCTACACCACCGACCCCGCCGGTGCGCTCACCGGCGTGCTCTCGCTGCGCACCCTGATCGTTGCCGATCACGATGCGCGCCTGAACAGCCTCGCGTATCGCGACGTGGTCTGGGTCTCGCCCGACGAGGACCAGGAAGACGTCGCCGAGGAGATGTCCAAGTACAACCTCGCGGCCATGCCCGTGTGCGACGAGAACCGCCATATCCTGGGCATCGTCACGGTCGACGACGCCATGGAGGTCATGAACGAGGAGCACCAGGAGGACCTGCAGATCGCCGGCATGGCGGGCGCCGAGGGCGGATCGGGCGAGTCCATGCACGTGTTCTCGTGGTTCGCGCGCCGCCAGTACTGGCTGCTCGTCTGGGCCATCGCATCGGGCATCATCGCGGCGGTCCTGCAGATGATGGGCGGTCTTGGGAGCTACTTCATCTACCCCATGTGCGTCATGCCCGTCTCCCTGCTCGCGGCGAGCCGCGTCGTCTCGTACGTGCGCAACTACTATCTGGAGTACGACGAGGCTGACGATGAGGATAAGCCCTACCTGGCCTTTTTCCTGCAGACCGTGCTTGTCGGCGCGGTGCTGGCGCTCGTGATCTACCTATGCGGCCAGCTGGTGCTGGGCGCCGCCTATTCCGACGACGTGCTGGCCAGCGCCTCGGCTGGCGGATGGATGCCTGCCGCGGCGGATCCCGACGGCGCCGTCAACGCGCTCATCGGGGCGGCGCGCATGCTGTCCGCCTGCTTTGCCTGCGCGGCGGGCGTGACGTTTGTGAGCTGCGCGCTTTCGGTCATCTACCTCAAGGTGCTGTTCTGGCGCGACGAGCACGACCTCAACACGTCGGGCATCGCGCTCAGCGTGTCGGCCGTGCTGATCGCGTGCGCGCTCTATTCGGTCGTCTCGACCCTCGCGGTCTCCATGATCGCCGCGTAGGGGTGCTGACATGGCAAGACGGACGCATCAGAAGTTGACGATCGGGATGGTGCTCGGCGCCATGGGTCCCGGTCTTTTGGCTGCTCTATCGGGCAACGATGCGGGCGGCATCGCCACGTATTCGAGCGCGGGAGCAAGCTACGGCTACGGCACGCTGTGGATGCTGCCGCTCATGGCGGTGCTCCTCATCGTGGTGCAGGAGACCGCGGCACGGTGCGGCTGCGTGACCGGCAAGGGCTTCGCGTCGCTCATCCGCGAGAAGTACGGCGTGCGGAAGAGCGCGCTGGCGATGGGTGCGCTGCTGGTCGCGAACACCGCCGTGACCATCTCGGAGTTTGCCGGCATCGCAAGCGGCCTCGCGCTGTTCGGCGTGCCCGCCACGGTATCGGTTCCCCTGGTCGGTCTGGCCATCTGGTCGCTCACCATGTCGGGAAGCTTCCAGCGCATCGAGAAGATCCTGCTCATGGTGAGCTGCGTGTTCGTGACCTATATCGTGGCGGCGTTTTTGGCGGGTCCCGATTGGGGGCAGGTCACGGCGGCGACGGTGTCGCCTCATATCGTGCCCGAACCCGAGTACGTCTCGCTGCTCGTGGCGACGATCGGCACCACCATCGCACCGTGGATGATCTTCTTGGCGCAAAACAACGTGGTCGACAAGAACGTCGACGAGAGCGGCATCATCCTGCAGCGCATCGACACGACGTCGGGCTCGATCATCGCCTGCGCCGTCGCGTGGTTCATCGTGGTCACGACCGGTGCGGTTCTCTACCCGGCGGGCGTCCAGGTGTCGGATGCCGCCGACGCGGCGCTCGCCCTCGAGCCCATCGCGGGCGAGTTCTCCACCATCCTGTTCGCATCCGGCCTGGTGGCGGCGAGCTTTCTGGCCGCCTGCGTGCTGCCCGGCGTCACCTCGAGCGCGATCTGCGAGGCGTTCGGCTGGGAGCGCGGAGCGGACCGCAGCTGGGAGGAGGCGCCGATCTACCGCGGCATCATCACCGCGGTCATCGTCGCTTCGGCCCTGCTGGTGATCATGCCCGGCGTCAATCTGTTCCAGATCATGATGAGCGCGCAGGTCATCAACGGCGTGCTGCTGCCGGTGCTGCTGGTCTTTCTGCTGTTCATCGCCCAGGACCGCCACATCATGGGCGAGTATCGCAACGGGCGCGTGTGGAACGTGCTGACCTGGGCGACCATCGTCATCATCACCGTGCTGACCATCATCATGTTCGTGCTCCAGGCCCTCGGGTACTGATCGGGCCGAAAGGCGCGCGCTCGCGCGGCGGCACAGAGGCGAAGCCGGGGCATGCCGATGCCGATGCCGATGGCGTGCGGCCGGGGGCTACTCCTGCGCGTTATAGGGCTCGAGCAGCACCGAGGTCATGCTATCGGTCAGCGAGGTCCTGATGCCGTCGGTCACCGATTGCATCCGGCTCTGCAGCTCTTGCTGCAGCTCGGGGTCATCGAGGTGCACGGGCAGGATGTCTTCGACCGCAGAGTAGATGAGATCCACGTATTCGACCGCGCCCGACTCGTTCAGATGCGTTCCGTCGCCGTCGAAGACGTCGTTGCGGCCCTCGCTGTAGCCGTACCAGTCAACAATGCGCACGTTGGAATAGCGCTCGGCCGCTCGCGCAAGCGTCTCATTCGTGGGGCCGGTCCATGGCTGCGGGCTGCGCGTGTTGACGAACACCACGGTACGGTCCGCCCCGGCGATCCCCATGAGCGTGTCGATCTGCTCGTCGCTCATCGGTCCGTTCGTGCCCAGGGCGAACACGAGGATGCCTCCGGCGAGATTCTGGTCGACGAGGCTCTGATAGATCTCGATGCCCGTGCCGAACTGGCGGTTCTTCGCCGCGTCGATGTATCCGTGGGGGAATTTCTCCTCAAACGCCGGGATGACTCGCACCGAGACCGAATCGCCGATCATCACGATGTCGTAGGCCCCTTGGGGTTCGGCGGCGGTCGTCTCGCCATCCTCCTGATCGGCAGGGGTGCCATCCGCCTGCCCTTCGGCGCCCGCAGCGTCCTGCCCGTCATCGGTGCCCTGCTCGAGCAGGGCGGCGCCCTCTGCCGACAGGGCGGAGGTGTCGGGCACCAGGACGAGCCCCGCTACGGCGGCGACCAGCACGAGCGTGGTCGCCGCAACGGGAAGCGGGTGCTTGCGCGCCAGGCGACCGGGCGTCTCGTGCGACCCTTTGAGCTGCTTGACGATCTTGCCGAACAGCCCGTGCCTGAACGGCGTCTCGATGAAGCGGTACGAGAGCTCCGCCGCTAGGATGACCAGGGCGATCTGGATGATATAGACCCACCAGGGCTTCTCGCTGATGTCGCTCACGGGGTTCATGAGCAAAAGCAGCGGGTAATGCCACAGGTAGATGCCGTACGAGCGCTTGCCGAGCCACACGAGCGGCGGCAGCGAGAACACGCGTGACAGCAGCGTGTCGGGCTGCACGCAGGCGGCCACCAGCGCAACCGTGAGCAGCGAGCACAGCAGGGTGCCGCCTTGGTACTGGAAGGCGGTGTAGCCGTTGGTGAGGGCCATGATGGCGATCAGCGCCATAAGGCTCAAAAGGCCGATGACGTCGATGAGCCACGGGCTGTTCGTCATCTTCTGCTCGCTGCGGATCGCATCGGCGGACTTCTGGGCGACCATGCGGTAGGTGGGATGCGGGGTGCCTGCGCGGTGCGCATCCGCCGGCTTGTGCTCGCCTGCGGCCTTCCCAAGCCTCCTGCCGAGTTTGCGCAGATGCGGGGCGAGCCAGCCGAGACGCATCGAGGAGGTCGGGATAAACGCGAGCCAGGCGCCCAGAAGCAGCGAGAACACGCGCGTATCGGTGCCGTAGTACACGCGGCTCGGGTCGACCGACGGATCGTACAGCGCCGTCATGGCGACCGCCGACACGATGGCCAGCACGAGCGTGCCCCGGCGCACGAGCTTGTTCTTGCCTCCGAGCTTCCAGACACCCATCAGCAGCAGGGGCCAGATCAGATAGAACTGCTCCTCGATGGCCAGCGACCAGAAGTGGGTGAGCGGCGAGGGGTCGCCCAGCGCATCGAAGTACGACACGTTTCGCAGAATCTGCCACCAGTTGTTGAAGAACAGGATGGAGGGGACGATGTCCGGCCTCATCTTGGTGAGCATCACGTGGTTGAACAGCGCACACAAGATGATGGTCACCACGATGACCGTCAGCACGGCGGGCAGCAGGCGACGGATGCGGCGAATCCAGAAATCCTTGAGGTCGATGCGTCCGGTGCCGCGGTATTCGACGATCAGCAGGTGGGTGATGAGGTATCCGGACAGCACGAAGAACATCGTGACGCCCTGGAGGCCGCCTTGGATCCATGAGAAGCCCAGGTGGTAGAGGACGACCGCCGCGACGGCAAGCGTGCGGATGCCGTCGAGCGCCGGGATATAGCGTGAGCGCGGGCGAGCGGGGCGCATGTCTTGCTGGCGGGCTGCATCTGCGCGCGGGGTGTGCGTTGATGCGGGCTTGGTGCCGGTGGTCTCCTGCTTGGGCTGAGGGGAAGTCATGTCTTCGGGTCGATCCGTTCGTGTGTCGGGTTCGCAGTCCGCCTGATTGTACCGCTGTGCGCGGCAAAAGGGCATATGCGCCTGTGCCCGATGGGCAGCCGGTCCCTTGTGGCAGATGCGGGCCTTCGTTCATTCATGAATGAACGGGACCCTTTTCGGCGTTTGCCCAGGATTTGTTTGTTTGACACCCGTACTTTTTCATGAATGAAGGGGATTCCCGTGAGCGGGGAGTGCGACGCGCCGCGCAAAAAAGCGCCCGAGGGAAAGCCCCCGGGCGCACATCGGCCACGTGATCGGCGTCGCTTAGAACTTCACGTTCGGGACGGAGCGCGCCGCCTCTTCCGCCTCGAAGCCCTGACGCTCCTTGAACTGGAAGATGCCGGCAAAGATGACGCCGGGGAACGTCTGGATGGCGTTGTTGTAGTTGAGCACGCAGTCGTTGTAGCTCTGACGGGCGTAGGAGACCTTGTTCTCGGTGTCCTCGAGCGAGGTCTGGAGCTGCATGAAATTGGCGTTGGCCTTGAGATCGGGATAGGCCTCGGCCACGGCGAACAGCTGGCGCAGGGCGCTGGTGAGCGCGCCGTCGGCGGCCATCTTCTCGTCGGGCGTCGTCGCCGTGACGGCCGCGTTGCGCGCGTTGGTGACGGCGGCAAGCGCCTCGCGCTCGTGCGACGCGTAGCCCTTGACGGTCTCGACGAGGTTGGGGATCAGGTCGTTTCGACGCTGAAGCTGGGTATCGATGTTCTGCCACGCGTTGTCGATGCGATTGCGCAGCGTGACCATGTTGTTGTAGATGCCCGCGATTGCGCAGACGATGACGATGACGACAACGATCGCGATGATGGTCGGAATCATGCTCAGCTCCGTTCCGGGCTTTGCGCCCCGTGGGATGTGAGACAAAGTATACCGGATAGCGCTCGCATCGTTTGCCGTCATAGATTTGGAACAAGAGCTCCGGCTTCGCTCCCATGTCCTGGCCGGAGGGTTTTGCGCTCGCTCTGTCTTCGCAGGTGGGGCGACATACAAAAAAGCGCCCGAGCTGGCGGGCGCTTTGCGTTCCATGATGGCGGAGGAGGAGGGATTCGAACCCTCGTACCCGGGTTACCGGGTAAACGGTTTTCGAGACCGCCGCATTCAACCACTCTGCCACTCCTCCGTTGGAGTGAAACATGGCGCGTCACAAGGGGCGCGCCATGAGAAGATGCTGGCGGAGAGTCAGGGATTTGAACCCTGGAGACGCTTTTGGCGCCTACACGATTTCCAATCGTGCTCCTTCGGCCACTCGGACAACTCTCCGTGAAATGCAACGGCAATTTTACCGTATCCAGCGCCGCGCGCAAGTGTCATTTGCAAGATGGCGAAAAAATGTGGGGGAGTTAAGGAGCCGGCAGGCAGGAGTCTCTGTCTCCCCCGACGCCTTAAGACCCGCTTAATCTGGGCAAATGCCGCCATAAGGGCATTTTGTCGCGGATACACTGAAGATGTGAGAAAGGAGGAACCGCGATGTACGCCACGAGCATAGCCACGCACGCCATGCCGGCGGAGGCGCTGCGCGTCGCCGTCGACCACGCGTTTGCGGAGGCGCGGTCGTGCCTTATCGGATGCGGTTCCCTCGCTCCCTTTACCATCATGTGCGCATCCGACGGGTACGACATCGTCGAGCACCACGGTCGATCGGCACGGGATATCTACCGCTCCGTGCGCGATCTTTTGGTCCGCGAGAAGCCGGAGGCGTATGCCTTTGTCTATGATGGGTTCGTTGATGTCGATGCCGGGCATACCGGTGCCCTCATATGCGAGGCGGCGTGTCGCGGGGACGCCATGGCGCGCCTGATGGTGCTGCCGTATCGCGCGGGCGCTGCGTATTCGTTTGCCGAATCGTCCATCTGCATGGGAGCGGTGCGGTCGCTGTTCGCGGACGTTGCCCGGTAGTCACGTCTTTCGCGGCGCGGTAAAGCGGTGAAGGTGCATGGCACGGTCGCCTTGGCGACCTGAGATCAGAGGAGTAAGAGATATGTACGCACAGCAGCTGGGATTCGTCTCTTCCTGGAAGATGCTGACGCGCGACAAGGGATGGATCAAGCCGCTGCTGATCCTCACCCTTGTCGGCTGGATTCCCATCTTGGGCCAGATCGCCATCCTTGGATACGGTCTGGAGTGGGCGCGCCTGACCGCATGGGGCGTCGACGCGGCGCCCAAGCAGCGCGGCGTCGCCTACGGCAAGGTGCTTTCGACGGGCGGCATCGCGTTTCTGCTCACGGTGACCATGGGCCTCGTGCTCGGGGCGATCGACCTCATGCTGTTCGGCGGCTGGTATCCCATCGCCGCGTTCCCTATGGGCATCGGGGTATTCTCGAGCTCGGTGTTCGATCTCGCGCGCGACACGTCCATCCTGATCGCCCTGGTGATCCTGATCGTCAATCTGCTGATGGGGACGTTTGCCACGGCGGCCATGGTGCGCGCGACCATTTACGACAACTTCGCCGCCGGCTGGCGCGTCGACCGCCTGTTCCAGATGATCGGGCGCGATCCGCGCGGATTTCTCCACGCGTACGGCGTGTCGCTTATCGGCGGGCTGGTCACCACGGCCTATTCGATGGCGATCGCGCTGGTGGGAAGCCTGTTCGCCTTCGGCGGCGTGATGGGGTTCGTGCTCGGGGCCGGATTGAGGGGCAGCGAGTACGCGAGCCATATGATCCAGGGCATCGGGCCCGGCATCATCGTCTTGGCGGTGGTGCTCGTGGTCGTCGTCATGTTCTTCGGGGGCGTGATCGGCACTGCGATGCAGCTCATCTCCATCAACGCGGTCGGTCAGTGGTTCTGCCGCTTCGACGTCGGCCGCTGGGGCGTGTCCTCGGCCCCCTTGCCCGACGGCGTTCCGTACCAGACGAGCGCTACGGCATCGAACCCCTATGCCGGTGCCCAGGCCGACCAGCCCCCTCGCAGGCCCGATGCGGACGCGTCCGCGGAAGAGCAGCCTGCAGGCGCTTCCGAGCCGGCCGCGCCG
>NZ_FCOU01000007.1 GCF_900046475.1 Collinsella ihumii
TAACTCCTTGCCGCGCGGCGGGGCCGCGCAGGCGGGCACCTTGAGAACCGGATACTGCGAGGAACTTTAGGGAAGACGAGCACCGATCCCGGTGCGATCGTGTACCAGAAGAACCAAGTGACGAGTGAGGTCTGGCTTGACGCCAGGCCCCGCGAAGTTCCTTTTAACTCCAGAAGATGCGAACGCATACGAGATGGATCCGATCGGCGTCATGCCGGCCGGACGGGCACCCCGGCCTCACGGCCCGCTCCGAGCGGGCCTTTGAATTGGACGGAGAGTTCGATCCTGGCTCAGGATGAACGCTGGCGGCGCGCCTAACACATGCAAGTCGAACGGCACCCTTCTCCGGAAGGAAGCGAGTGGCGAACGGCTGAGTAACACGTGGAGAACCCGCCCCCCTCCCGGGGATAGCCGCCGGAAACGGCGGGTAACACCCGATGACCCCGCGCCAGGGCATCCCGGCGCGGGCAAAACTCCGGTGGAGGGGGATGGCTCCGCGGCCCATCAGGTAGACGGCGGGGTGACGGCCCACCGTGCCGACAACGGGTAGCCGGGTTGAGAGACCGACCGGCCAGATTGGGACTGAGACACGGCCCAGACTCCTACGGGAGGCAGCAGTGGGGAATCTTGCGCAATGGGGGCAACCCTGACGCAGCGACGCCGCGTGCGGGACGGAGGCCTTCGGGTCGTAAACCGCTTTCAGCAGGGACGAGACGAGACTGTACCTGCAGAAGAAGCCCCGGCTAACTACGTGCCAGCAGCCGCGGTAATACGTAGGGGGCGAGCGTTATCCGGATTCATTGGGCGTAAAGCGCGCGTAGGCGGCCGCGCAGGCGGGGGGTCAAATCCCGGGGCTCAACCCCGGGCCGCCCCCCGAACCGCGCGGCTTGGGTCCGGTAGGGGAGGGCGGAACACCCGGTGTAGCGGTGGAATGCGCAGATATCGGGTGGAACACCGGTGGCGAAGGCGGCCCTCTGGGCCGAGACCGACGCTGAGGCGCGAAAGCTGGGGGAGCGAACAGGATTAGATACCCTGGTAGTCCCAGCCGTAAACGATGGACGCTAGGTGTGGGGGGACGATCCCCCCGTGCCGCAGCCAACGCATTAAGCGTCCCGCCTGGGGAGTACGGCCGCAAGGCTAAAACTCAAAGGAATTGACGGGGGCCCGCACAAGCAGCGGAGCATGTGGCTTAATTCGAAGCAACGCGAAGAACCTTACCAGGGCTTGACATGTCGGTGAAGCGGGGGAGACCCCGTGGCCGGAAGGAGCCGACACAGGTGGTGCATGGCTGTCGTCAGCTCGTGTCGTGAGATGTTGGGTTAAGTCCCGCAACGAGCGCAACCCCCGCCGCATGTTGCCATCGGGTAGTGCCGGGCACCCATGCGGGACCGCCGGCGTCAAGCCGGAGGAGGGCGGGGACGACGTCAAGTCATCATGCCCCTTATGCCCTGGGCTGCACACGTGCTACAATGGCCGGTACAGCGGGATGCGACCGCGCGAGCGGGAGCGGATCCCTGAAAGCCGGCCCCAGTTCGGATTGGGGGCTGCAACCCGCCCCCATGAAGTCGGAGTTGCTAGTAATCGCGGATCAGCATGCCGCGGTGAATGCGTTCCCGGGCCTTGTACACACCGCCCGTCACACCACCCGAGTCGTCTGCACCCGAAGCCGCCGGCCCAACCCGCAAGGGGGGGAGGCGTCGAAGGTGTGGAGGGTGAGGGGGGTGAAGTCGTAACAAGGTAGCCGTACGGGAACGTGCGGCTGGATCACCTCCTTTCTAGGGAGAGACAGCTTCCATGGGAAGAGACGAAGTGAATATCTCACAATTGCTACGGCCAGGTGTGCCCGCTCGGCCTTCCCCGGTTTCCCCGCAGCGTCCGGTCCCCGGGGTCGCCCCGCGTACCTTGAGAGCCGCATAGCGAGCCCGGACGCCGACACGGCGTCCGGCGAGAGCGAAATACGATTCGATAGCGATATTGACAGAGTGAAGAACGGATATCGATTCTGCGACATGTACACGGATTGATCGAAACGATCCTTATATATGGGTAGTAGCAATGAGCATCTGGTCGCCGGGGCGGATACCGCCCCGGCCGGTATGTTCGCGCCGCCCCGGGGGACGCCCCCGGGGCGCGGATATCAGACGGCAACGAGAAGATATCACGGGCGCGCGGCGGATGCCTTGGCACAGGAAGCCGATGAAGGACGCGGCAAGCTGCGATAATCCGCGGTTAGGGGCACACACCCTTCGACCCGCGGGTCTCCGAATGGGCGAACCCGCCGGAAGGAGTTCCGGCATCCCGGGGGCGAATCCATAGCCCCCGGGAGGACAACCCGGGGAACTGAAACATCTAAGTACCCGGAGGAGGAGAAATCAACTGCGAGATCCCCCGAGTAGCGGCGAGCGGAAGGGGGCCATGGCCAAACCGGCGGGCGCATGCGCGCGGCAGCGTTCGCGCCGCCGGGGTTGTAGGGCCAGCAGACGCGCCAGGGGCTGCCGCCCCCGGCGCGCACCGATCCAGGGGAGCCGAACGGCATGGGACGGCCGGCGGCACAGGGTTACAGCCCCGTAGGCGTACCCTCGGGTCGGGCGCGGACGCGGCGCCTGAGTAGGGCCGGGCACGTGAAACCCGGTCCGAACCTGGGTGGACCACCATCCAAGCCTGAACACTCTCCTGTGACCGATAGCGCACGAGTACCGCGAGGGAAAGGTGAAAAGCACCCCGGGAGGGGAGTGAAACAGTACCTGAAACCGCGCGCCCACGAGCAGTCGGAGCCCCCTCGCGGGGTGACGGCGTGCCTTTTGTAGAATGAGCCAGCGAGTCGCTGGCACGCGGCGAGGTTAAGCTGGGAAGCGAGCCGTAGCGAAAGCGAGTCCGAACAGGGCGTTCCAGTCGCGTGCCGCGGACGCGAAGCCGGGTGAGCTATCCCTGGGCAGGCTGAAGCGGGGGTAAGACCCCGTGGAGGGCCGAACGGCAGTACGTTGAAAAGTGCCCCGATGACCTGGGGATAGGGGTGAAAGGCCTATCAAACCCGGAGATATCTCGTTCCCCCCGAAATAGCTTTAGGGCTAGCGTCGGGAGTTCGCCTGCGGAGGTAGAGCACCGGATCGATGAGGGGGCTTCGCCGCCTACCGACTCGAACCGAACTCCGAATGCCGCAGGCCCAGATCCCGGCAGTCAGAGCATGTGGGCTAAGCTGTGTGCTCGAGAGGGAAACAGCCCAGACCGCCCGCCAAGGTCCCCAAATCCGCGCCGAGTGGCAAAGGATGTGCGCTCGCGCAGACAACCAGGAGGTTGGCTTAGAAGCAGCCACCCCTTCAAAGAGTGCGTAACAGCTCACTGGTCGAGTGGGCGCGCGCCGACAATACACGGGGCTAAGCGCGGTACCGAAGCGGCGGGATGAACCTAAGTTCATCGGTAGGGGGGCGTCGCGCGCGGGGCGAAGCGGCCGGGGAACCGGGCCGTGGACCGCGCGCGAGCGAGAATGCTGGCATGAGTAGCGAGAGACGAGAGAGTAACTCGTCCGCCGTAAACCCGAGGTTTCCTGGGCGAGGCTAATCCCCCCAGGGTCAGTCGGGGGCTAAGGCGAGGCCGGCAGGCGTAGCCGAAGCGCAGCAGGCAGACATTCCTGCACCGGAGGGGAACCGTCACGACCGACGGGGCGACGGATCGGGGTGGCTCGGCGGGGTTCTGGACGCCCCCGTGATGGAGCGCGGCCCGCGGGACAGGGAAATCCGTCCCGCGCGAGGGCGAGGCTCCGGACGAAGCGACTCAAGCGAAGCGAGTGAGCCCGAGGTCCCCAGAAAAACCCCTAGGCAGGGGCCCCTCCGCCCGTACCGCAAACCGACACAGGTGGGTGGGTAGAACATACCGAGGCGATCGGGTCAACCATGGTCAAGGAACTCGGCACAATGGCCCCGTAACCTAGGGAGAAGGGGTGCCGGCGCGTACGTGAAGGGGCTTCGCCCCCGGAGCGGAGGCCGGCCGCAGTGAAGAGGCCCAAGCGACTGTTTACCAAAAACACAGGACTCTGCAGAAGCCGCAAGGCGACGTATAGGGTCTGACGCCTGCCCGGTGCCGGAAGGTCACGCGGAGCCGTTAGCGCAAGCGAGGCGGCGAAGCCAAGCCCCGGTAAACGGCGGCCGTAACTATAACGGTCCTAAGGTAGCGAAATTCCTTGTCGGGTAAGTTCCGACCTGCACGAAAGGCGCAACGACTTGGGCGCTGTCTCGACCATGGACCCGGTGAAATTGCACTGGTCGTGAAGATGCGACCTACCCGCGGAAGGACGGAAAGACCCCGTGAACCTTCACTGCAGCTTGGCATTGGCCGCTGGACGCGCGCGTAGAGGATAGGCGGGAGGCTGAGATGCCGGGGCGCCAGCCCCGGCGGAGCCGACCTTGGAATACCGCCCCCGCGCGCCCGGCGTCCTAACCCGGGGCCGTGACCCGGCCCGGGGACCGTGCCAGGTGGGTAGTTTGACTGGGGCGGTCGCCTCCTAAAGGGTAACGGAGGCGCGCGAAGGTCCGCTCGGGACGGTCGGCAACCGTCCTTTTGAGTGCAAGAGCGCAAGCGGGCTTGACTGCGAGACCCACGAGTCGAGCAGGTGCGAAAGCAGGCTCTAGTGATCCGGCGGCCCCGAGTGGGTGGGCCGTCGCTCAACGGATAAAAGGTACTCCGGGGATAACAGGCTGATCTTGCCCAAGAGTCCACATCGACGGCAAGGTTTGGCACCTCGATGTCGGCTCATCGCATCCTGGGGCTGGAGCAGGTCCCAAGGGTACGGCTGTTCGCCGTTTAAAGCGGTACGCGAGCTGGGTTCAGAACGTCGTGAGACAGTTCGGTCCCTATCCTCCGTGGGCGCAGGAGAATCGAGGGAGGCTGCCCCTAGTACGAGAGGACCGGGGTGGACGGACCTCCGGTGAACCGGTTGTCGACCGACGGCATGGCCGGGTAGCCGCGTCCGGCGCGGATAACCGCTGAAGGCATCTAAGCGGGAAGCCGTTCCCGAGATCAGTTCTCCTTTCGGTAAGGGCCCAGGTAGACCACCTGGTTGATAGGCCCCAGGTGCAAGCGCGGCGACGCGCTCAGCCGAGGGGTACTAATCGCCCGAGCTCTTCTCAACACATCACTCCGACCGCATCGGACCGCGGACGCTCCCGAGACTCGCTGTGCGGCCCTCAGGGGCACGCGGGCGCCCCCGGGGCGGAGCGCCGCCCACCGGTCAGCGGTCCTGGCGGCCGGGGCACGCCCGGTCCCATTCCGAACCCGGAAGCTAAGCCGGCCAGCGCCGATGGTACTGCGGGGGAAGCCCGTGGGAGAGCAGGGCGCCGCTGACCGGTGGACGGCGCTTCGTCGCAGGGGAGGGCCCCGCGGGATGTTCCCGCGGGGCCCTCCCCTTTTTTCATGCCGCGATTCCGCGGGGGGCTCCGCCTGCTGCGGAGGCCCTCCCGTCGCGGATTCTTGCATAGCCGCTGATGCCGCCCGCCGGGCGATCTGGCGCGGTTCCGCCGGCTTCGGCGGCCTGGAGGACGAGGGCGCGCGGTATGCATAGCGGGAGAAATCGCGTTTCGGGGCTTCCGCCTGCTGAGGCTGTCGTGGTTCCTGCGTGCTTCTACGTCGTATCTCTCAGTTGCTAGTACAATACCTATGCATGTGCATTTGTAGATGATTTAGGTGGTGTATATGGCAGAGGCGGGAATCGGTGTCGACATCGTCGAGATCAGCCGCATGGAGCAGATTCTCGAGAGGACGCCTTCATTTGCCCAGCGCCTGTTTACTGATGAGGAGCGGGCGTATTGCGATGCTTCTGCACGTCCTGCGTCGCATTATGCTTGCAGGTTCGCTGCTCGGGAAGCTGTCCTTAAAGCGCTCGGTACCGGTTTTGGTCAAGGTGTCGGCCGATCTGATGTTTCCGTATCTCGTGATAAGAACGGCAAGCCCCTTGCTGTCCTGAGCGGCCGCGCTGCAGAGATCGCCCAGCATCAAGGTATTGTTGAGGTCGCCTTGTCCTTATCGTTCACCACCGATTTGGCCATTGCGAACGCCCTTGCCATTACCGCCGATGTTCGCCCTAAGCCAAAAGATGTTAAAGAAGATGATCGGACGAAGATCGCAAAATCCTTTCGTGAGGCTCGTGCGGTCCTCGACGAGCTTGATAGCGCATCTATCATTGAGCTGTCCGCCTCGGACGGCGAAACGGCCTAACTGAAACGGGAGCTTATATGAAGCCTATTCTGAGTACCGAAGAAGTAGTCAAGCTCGAGAACATTATCGAGCGTGAAGGCACGTCCAAAGCTGAGCTTATGGAGCATGCGGGCGAGTTCGTAGCTTCGACAGCTCTTTCGTATCATCCGAAGGAGGTTGTTGTTCTTGTCGGCTTTGGCAACAACGGCGGTGACGGTTGGGTTGCGGCCGACATCCTGCAGCAGCATGATGTCCATGTCGTCGTCGTGTCTCCCGTTGAGCCCAATGAGGTTCCGTCTGCTTTGGCGCGCCATGTCGCCCGTCGTACCGCGGGGCGTGATGTCGAGATCGTCGTCGGTCCCTCGCGCGATGAGCTTGCAGCTCTTCTGGTGAAAGCCGATCTTGCCATCGATGCGATTTTGGGAACCGGCTTCCATGGAGAGGTTCGTCCGCCGTTTTCCATCTGGATCCCGACGCTGAACGACAGTTCTCCTCGCGTGATTTCCGTCGACGTCCCCTCCGGTTTGGATTCTGACAGCGGCGTTGCCGCCGATCACTGCGTGCGGGCTGATAAGACGGCCACCATGATCGCCCCCAAGATAGGCCTCTATAGCGCCGACGGCCCCCAGTTTGTCGGAGAGCTCGTGTGCGGCGAGCTTTACGATCGGTTGGATGAGGTTATCGACGATGTCGATCATGCGGCTGAAATCGTTGAGCCTGCGGACCTGGTGGATTACATCGAGCCTCTGCCTGCCAACGTCAACAAGTATTCCCGCGGATCGGTGCTCGTGGTCGCGGGGTCCGCTCGGTATCCCGGTGCCGCCATGATGGCCGCGAAGTCCGCAGCGCGTGCGGGCGCCGGCTATGTTGCTGTCGCTGCGCCCGATGCGTGTGCGAATCTGATTCGCATGGCGCTTCCCTCGATTCCGGTCATCGCCATTCCGTCCGATTCACGCGGATCGTTCGGTGCCGCTGCGCGCCAAGTGGTGTGCGAGATCGCAAAGAAATATGATTGCGTGCTCTGCGGGCCCGGGATGACGACGGCATCCGGCTGCATGCAGGTTGTCTCCGGCCTGCTTGAACTCGACGTGCCGCTTATCTTGGACGCCGATGCTCTCAACTGCCTTGCGCGTCTTTCGATTGACGGTATCGACAAGACTCCCGAGCTCTATCGTCGCGAGGCCCCGCTCATCTTGACGCCTCATCACCGTGAGCTGTCTCGCCTGGTGGGTGACGTTCCGGTTGACGACCTGGGTACTGCCATCGATGCCGCCCAGCGCATCGAGTGGGCGGTCGGATCGGATAATCTGGTCGTGGTCGCGAAGGGCGCGACGACGGCTATCGTGGGCGTAGAAAAGGTGCTCATTCCCATCTCGGGACCCGCCTCTCTTGCGACGGCCGGGTCGGGGGATGTGCTCGCCGGTATTATGGCGGGGACCGTTGCGACCGCCCATGGCGACGTTGATCGCTGGGAGCTGCTGTGCGCCTACGCGGTCGCCGTTCATTCCTATACGGGGTTTGCCGCAGCCGCCGAATATGGCGAGAAGAGCGTTATCGCCACGGATCTGATCGACCTGATCGGCGAGGCGCTTCAGCTTGTGGAAAACGAGGCCTGCAAGGATTTGGGAATTCTGACCGATGGGGAGGCTGAGTAGGCCATGGTGCTTCGCAAGGAGCCTCTGACGCGATGGGCGTGGGTCGAAATCGACCAGGGCGCGCTTCGTCGCAATACGCGTGCGTTTAAAAACCTCTTGGGGCCGCGACAGCGCCTGTGCTGCGTCGTGAAGGCGGATGCGTACGGTCATGGGGCTGTTGCCTGCGCAAAGGTCATGCACGCCACAGGGACCGACATGTTCGCCGTGGCGACGGTGAACGAGGGGGTCGAGCTTCGCCAGGGCGGGATCGCCGAGCCGATTTTGGTGCTGAGCGAGCCCCCGATGGCGGCGATCGACACGCTGCTCGAGCACAATCTCATGCCCTCCATCTACACATCGGAGTTCGCCCTCGCCTACGGAGAGCGCGCGGTGAGCTGCGGCACGATCGGCAAATACCACATGGCGATCGAGACGGGCATGAATCGCATCGGCGTGCACTATGCCGATGTCCTCGAGTTCCGGCGCGAGATCGATTTCCATCGCGGCATCCATTGCGACGGCGTGTTCACGCATTTTGCGACTGCCGACGAGTCGAACGGCTGGGACTATAAGCTGCAGTGCAAGCGTTTCGACGAGGCGGTCGCCGCCATGAAGGATGCGGGATATGAGTGCGGTATCGTCCACTGCGACAACACCGTGGCGTCGATCCTCGACGGCTCGACGCATTACGATATGATTCGCGCGGGCATCGGTCTGTACGGATTGCAGCCCAGTGAGGTCACGCGTCCCGTGTTCCCGCTCGACCCCGTCATGAGCGTCAAGGCGCGCGTGACGCGAACTGCGCACCCGGCAATGGGAGAGGGTGTCGGGTACGGCTTCACCTACCGCGTTCCCCGCGCGCGCGTGCAGATCTGCACCTTGCCGCTCGGCTATGCGGACGGTCTGTCCCGCACGCTCTCGAATCGCATGGACGTGCTGTATCGCGGCATGCGCATCCCCCAGGTGGGAAACATCTGCATGGATCAGATGATGGTCGCGATTACCCAGACTTCCCGCCAGCAGATTCCCGAGGCCCAGATGGGTGATATCATGACCGTCGTCGGGCGCGACGGGGACGCCGAGATCACGATGGACGAGATGGCGCAGCTGCGCGGCACCATCAACTACGAGGTTGCGTGCGGGTTCGGCATGCGGCTCGAGAAGATCTACTGCTAAGGAGCACCCATGGGCGTGATGCATATTCCAGGGCATGAGCACCAGAAGCCACGCGAGGTCTCCCTCGAGGAGATCAGCTCTGTGCTGGGGGATTGCCGCCTGTGCCCGCTGTACGAGACGCGCACGAACATCGTGTTCGGTGTGGGCAACCCCCATGCGCGTGTGATGTTCGTGGGCGAGGCCCCCGGGCGCAATGAAGACCTGCAGGGAGAGCCGTTTGTGGGCAGGGCCGGAGAGAACCTGAACGGGATCCTCTCGCTCGCAGGGCTCAAGCGGGAGGATATCTACATCGCGAACGTGCTGAAGTGCCGTCCTCCGGGAAACCGCGATCCTCGGCCCGATGAGGTGCTCGCCTGCTCGCCGTTTTTGCGGGAGCAGATTCGCAGCATCTGGCCGGATATCATCGTGACGCTGGGGAACCCTGCGACGCATTTTGTGCTCAAAACCGAAATCGGCATCACGAAGCTGCGCGGGAGGTTCCATCAGATGGGGCATTTCGTGGTCATGCCGACCTTCCATCCGGCGGCGGCGCTGCGCAACCCCGCGTGGCAGAAGTTGATCGAAGAGGATTTTCGCATGCTGGGAGACTATCTCGAGCGTCATCCCGCCGATGCTCCCGTTGCGCCCGCGTCGGAGCACTCCGACGCGCTGCCGAAGGTCGTGGAGTAGCATGGCGCTCAGCCGAATCGGAGCCGGCCGCTTTGTGAGCGAATCGGTCGAAGACACCATGGAATTCGGGCGGCTCATGGCAGGAGAGGTGCGCGATGGCGACGTGTTAGTGCTCACCGGGGGCCTGGGCGTGGGAAAGACCCATCTGACCAAGGGACTCTCTGCCGGGCTGGGGGACACCCATCCGGTGACCAGCCCCACCTTTGCGCTCATGGCGGTGCACGATGGCGGGCGGATCCCCTTGTTCCATTTTGATCTGTATCGTCTGGAGCATGCGTATGAACTCGAGGATACGGGCGTGTACGACGTGCTGGGATACGAGGGCGTATGCGTGCTGGAGTGGGGGGAGCAGTTCCAGGACGAGCTGACCGACGAGTTCCTCTCCGTGGTGATCCAGCGCGATCCGGAAGACGAGACGAGACGCTTGGTGTCGCTTGAGCCGCACGGCGTTCGAGCGCAGGAGCTTGCGCGTGATATCGATCTGGCGGCGGCCCGCATCGCGGGCGCGCCTGACGCGACGGGAAATGGATGCAATTGATGTCAGATGCAGATGAGATGCGATCGTTGATCTTGGCGTGCGATACGTCGACCGATATGCTGGCGTGCGCGCTGGCGTGGTGGCCGGCGCACGGCGTGTCGCCTGCGGCCGCCGCGGGCGTTGAGGTTCTCGCCCGAGCCGACCATCTGTGCCGTCGCCATGCGAACGTGGAACTGGTCGATACCGTTGCCGCGGTGCTCGAGAAGGCCGGAAAAGCCATGGACGACGTCGACGCGGTGCTGGTCGGGCGCGGTCCCGGCTCGTTCACGGGCGTGCGTATCGGGATCTCCACGGCAAAGGGCCTTGCGCGCGGTGCCAATGTCGATCTGTTCGGCGTCTCGACGCTCGACGCAACCGCATGGACGGCATGGCGAGCGGGCGTTCGTGGTCTCGTGGGCGTTGCCGCCGATGCCATGCGCGGCGAGGTGTACCCCGCGCTCTACCGTCTTGACGAGAGGGGCGCGGTGCGGCTCTATGAGCGCGAGCGCGTCGTAAAGGCCTCGGTCGCCATCGAAGAGTGGTCCTCCCGTCCCGATGCGCACGAGATTCAGCTGACCGGCGACGGCTTGGTGCGCTACGGCAACCGGTTTGAAGAGGCGGGCCTGATGGCGCGCGTGCTGTCGCGCGATCTGTGGTGGCCGACGGGTGAAGGGCTGCTGCTTGCCGCCCGCGCGCTTATCGACAAGGCGGGCGGATCCGAGGCGGCGCTTGGTTCCGGAGACCCCGCGCTCGTGCTTCCCATCTACACGCGTCTGTCGGATGCGGAGGAAAACGAGCGCAGGCGCCTTGGCCTGGCGGAAAGCGCTCATATGGATACGACCGGCGTTGCCGACGAGCTTGCCGGCAGGCATCTGCAGCTGAGGCCCATGGGCGCCGCCGATGCGGAAGCGGCCTCGGAGCTCGAGGCGGCTTGTTTCGAGGGCGCGGGGCATGCTCCGTGGACGCCGACGATGTTTTTGGACGAGCTGGGAGACGGGGTCGCGGCGCCGCGCTCCTGGTGGGTGGCCCATGATGATGGCAAGCTCATCGGCATCGCGGGGGGTATGGTCGTTGACAAGGACGTTCAGGTACTAGACGTCGCGGTCGACGCGGGCTATCGTCGTCAGGGCATCGCGCGCAAGCTGCTCGCGCACGTAAGCTATGACGCGCAGATGCTCGGCTGCGAAAGCGCGTCTCTCGAGGTCGAAGCGGATAACGCCGCCGCCGTCGCGCTCTATGAGGAGCTTGGGTTCTCTCAGGTGGGGATCAGGCGCGGCTACTACGGCCCCGGTATCGATGCCTGCGTCATGAGCGCCTCGCTCCCGTTGGCCTTGCCGGTTGATGCGGCGTCTCCCGAGCCGACCTCCGCCGTCCATCGCGCCTGGCCGCTTTCCGAGCCCCGCCGTACGGATGCCGAGCTTGCTGAGCTCGATCGTCGAAAGCCCGTGCTCGCTATCGAGAGCTCGTGCGACGAGACGGCCGTCGCCATCATCGACGCAGACGGTACCCTGCTGGCGAATCAGGTTTCCACCCAGATCGATTTTCACGCTCGCTTTGGCGGCGTGGTGCCCGAAATCGCCTCCCGCAAGCATGTCGAGGTCATTGTCGGCGTCGTCGATGCCGCGCTCGAGGAGGCGGCGGAGGCGCTCGGTCTCGAGGGTGGGGCGCTGTCGCCCAAGGAGCTCGCTGCGGTGGGCGTGACGCAGGGCCCGGGTCTTGTCGGCGCGCTGGTGGTCGGCGTGGCGTTCGCCAAGGGCTTCGCCTATGCGGCGGGAAAGCCACTCATCTGCGTGAACCATCTTGAGGGGCATCTGTATGCCAACCTGCTGACAACCCCCGACCTCAAGCCCCCGTTCATCTTCACGCTGGTGTCCGGCGGTCACACGATGCTCGTGCACGTGCGCGCGTGGGGCGATTACGAGGTGCTGGGGGAGACGCTTGACGATGCGGTGGGCGAGGCGTTCGACAAGGTCGCGAAGGCGCTCGGGCTCGGGTATCCCGGAGGGCCGATCATCTCGCGCCTTGCGGAGGACGGCAACCCCAAGGCCATAGACTTCCCGCGCGCCCTGAATCGCAAGGGAGATTACCGCTTCTCGCTCTCAGGGCTCAAGACCGCGGTCATGCTCTATATCGAGCAAGAGAACAAAGCGGGCAGGCCTATCCATCTGCCCGACCTCGCAGCCTCGTTCGAGGCAGCGGTTTTCGACGTCCAGTACAAGAAGGCGCGCAACGCATTGCGCGAGACGGGGGCAAAGGAGTACTGCATCGGCGGTGGCGTTGCAGCCAATCCCCACTTGCGCGACATGATGGTCAGGAAGCTGAGCCGCCAGGGGATCAGGGTGACCGTGCCTCCGCAAAACGCGTGCACCGATAATGCCGCCATGATCGCCGTCGTTGCGCGAGAGAAGTTCTTGAAAGGTGAGTTCTCGGACTTCTCGATCGATGCGGATCCCAACATGACGCTTTAGGGAAGCGCCGATCGGTCCGCGTTCGTCTTCTCGAAAAGGGGGAACGGAGAATCGATGGCGCGAGCGGGGACGGCTATCGGCCGAGCGCGATGTCTACGAGCTGCTGCTGCGTGTCGACGATGAAGTCGGCCCCTGCCGCCTCGAGTTCCGTGCGGCCGCGGAATCCCCAGGTGACACCCGCTACGGCGAGGCCCGCGTTGTGACCGGTCTCCACATCTACGTTGGAGTCGCCTACGTAGAGCGTCCGCTCCGGTGCGGCATCGAGCTGCTCGAGAACATGAAGCGTGATGGGCGCTGCCGGCTTGGGATCGAACTGCGCCGTATGGCCCTGGACGACGGCGAATCGACCGGTTCCGAAATAGCGCTGGATCAGCGGGCGGGCGGCGGCATGGTCCTTATTGGTGAGGACGGCGAGCGTCAGCCCCGCCGAGCGCAGCGCATCGAGCATCTCGATCGTTCCCGGGTAGGGGGCCGTGTGGTCCTCCTTGTGGAGGTCGTAGCAGGTCCGGAACTCTGAGAGCACGCGCTCGAACAGAGCCCCGTCCCCTGCGAATTCAGCGGGCATGAAGCGTTCGACTAGCTTCTGCATGCCGTTTCCCACCTTGTAGCGATAGGCGTCGATGGGAAAGGTCGGCCAGCCGTGTGCCGCGCAAACGCGGTTCGCGCTGCGCGCGAGATCCTCGAGGGTGTCGAGAACAGTGCCGTCGAGGTCGAAGATGACATGGGTGAAGGGCATATGGGCGGTGCTCCTAGCAAATTCGGGGAAGCTGCTCGCCGACGAGCATGTCGAGGACGCGCGTCGACCCCCAGGGGGTTCGCACGCGGACATACGGCTCGGTGCCGCAGGCGAGCTCGCAGACGGTTCCGATGATCGCGGCGTGCTTTCCGTAGCGAGATGAGCGCATGGCTGCAAGCGCCGCCTCGGCTTCGTCGGCCGGCACGATGGCGACCATCTTGCCCTCGTTGGCGACTTGAAGAACGTCGTAACCGAGCATCTCGCAGGCGCCGCGAACCTCGGGGCGCACGGGGACGGCCTGCTCCTCCACCTCGAGGACGGTGCGGCTGGCGGCAGCGAACTCGTTTAAGGTGCTGGCGATACCGCCGCGGGTCGGATCGCGGAAGCAGCGGACATGCGGCGCGGCGTCCATGACGGCCGCGATGAGATGGTTGAGGGGTGCGGCGTCGCTCACGATGTCGGTAGAGAAGGCGAGGCCTTCGCGCTGGCCCATGACGGCGATGCCGTGATCCCCCAGCGTGCCGGAGAGCACGATGACGTCGCCGGGCGCGCAGTTCGCTCCCGAGAGGTCGACGCCGGCGGGGACCTCCCCGACGCCCGCGGTGTTGATGTAGATGCCGTCGACGCCGCCGCGCTCGACCACCTTCGTATCGCCGGTGATGATGCGCACGCCGGCCTCGCGTGCCGTGTCGGCCATCGACGTCACGATGCGTCGGAGCGCATCGAGCGGATAGCCCTCCTCGAGAATGAACCCGCACGAAAGGTAGCGAACGTGCGCTCCCGATGTGGCGACATCGTTGACCGTGCCGCACACCGCCAGCCTGCCGATGTCGCCGCCGGGAAAGAACTGGGGCGTCACGACGAAGCTGTCGGTCGAGAGCGCGATGCGGCCCGTGGCGGGAAGCTCGGCGACGCCCGCGTCGTTTCCGACTACGAGTTCGGGAGAACCGAACGCCTCGAAGAAGATGTCGTCGATGAGGTGCTTCATCATCTGGCCGCCTGAGCCGTGGCCAAGGAGCACCGTTTGCTCGTCCATTGATCTCATATCCATCAGCTCTCCGGGTGACTCGCTAGCGGTCTTTAAAGCGGAAGGAGGCGGCGCAGCTTCCCTCGCTGGAGACCATGCATGGTCCGATGGGGTGTTCAGGGGTGCAACCGCGATCGAACAGCGGGCACTCGCCAGGCGCGATGCGACCGCGGAGCACATCGCCGCAGCGGCATCCGCGCGGCTCGACGGTCGGCTCGACCTCGATATCGAACCGCCTGGACGCATCGAAGGCCGCATAGGCCTCGCGCAGCCTGAGCCCTGAGGCGGGAAGCTCGCCGAGCCCGCGCCAGAGGGCGTCGCACGGCTCGAAGACCTCGGCGCACAGGCGCTGCGCGACCGTGTTGCCCTCGCGGTGCGCGCCGCGAGGGTAGGCGTTTTTGATATCGGGGGCGCCGGAGATGACCATGCGCGCAAGCATCTCGATGCCGGCGAGAATATCGACGGGCTCGAAGCCCGTGATGACGCCGGGGGTGGAGAACTCGTCGACGAGGAATCGATAGGGCGCCGCCCCCGTGATGGTCGAGACGTGTCCGGGGAGCAAGAAGCCGTCGATGCGCGTCTGCGGGTCGTCTTCGATGGCGCGGAGCGCCGCGGGCGTCGCCTTGTTCGCACAGAACAAGGAGAAGTTCGAAAGACCGCGCTCGGCGGCCTCGAGAACGCAGGCTGCCATGGCGGGCGTGGTCGTTTCGAATCCGACGCTGATGAACACGACCTCGCGCGCAGGGTTCTGCGCGGCGATATCGAGGGCGTCGAGCGGCGAGTAGACGACGCGGATATCACGGCCGGCCGCCTTTTCGGCAATAAGCGAGGTGCTCGATCCGGGGACGCGCATCATGTCTCCGAACGTGGCGATGATGACGCCGTCGAGGCGGGCGAGCGCGATGGCCCGGTCGATATCGCGGTTCGCCGTGACGCACACGGGGCATCCTGGGCCGGAGAGCAGGTGCAGGCCTTCGGGCATAACGGAGCGGAACCCGTATCGGCCGATGCTGACGGTATGGGTCCCGCATACCTCCATGAGATAGATGACGCGGTCTGCGACCAGGGCGTTGATGCGCGCGATGAGCTCGCGAGCAAGGTCAGGGTCGCGAAACGCCGCGAAATCCGCGGTGCGCGGCATCCGGTTCGGGGAGGCGCTCATGCGGTGGCCCCGTCGGGGGCGGGGAGCTCCTCGGCCACGAGCTCGTCCATCTCCCGGATGAGCTCGATGGTCTCGCGCGCCTCTTCGGGATCGATGATCTGGATGCCGAATCCTGCGTGGACGAGCACGAAATCGCCGACGCGGGCCTCGGGGACCAGCCGCAAGGAGATGTTGCGCGTCGCCCCGAGCATATCGACTTCTGCGGTCGAGGCGTCAATGATGCGGGTGATGGCGCCCGGTACTGCTAGGCACATGGCATGCTTCTCTTTCTGCGGCCGCATCCTTCGGATGCGGCCGCGACGCGTTGATCGAGAAAATGGTACCGCTCCGCTGTCATGGGGGCAATGTCGCTAAGGAAGCGCCGGTCAATTGCCTTCGCGCCGGCCCGCTGCCGCGCGCGAAGCGAAGGCGCCAGGTGATACCGGCGGTGTTGCAGCCGAGGTTCGCGCATTTCGCCCGCGTGCCGGGCTATCGGCGTGCGAGGTGCGCCCGCGCCACCGCCGCCTGGCCGTAGGCGATGCATCCGTCGTTGACGGGGACGGTGGTGGGGATGAGCACGCGCATCCCTGCGTTCTCAAGAAGCGCGGCCGTGCGCGTGAGCAGCAGGCGATTCATGAACACGCCGCCCGAGAGCGCTACGGTCCGAATGCCGGTGCGCAGCGAGACGAGGCGCGCGGCATCGGCGGCCGCCTGCGCGACCGCCTCGTGAAGGGCGAGCGCGAGAGTATCGGGATCGATGCCGGCGGCGATGCCGTCGAGCAGGCCGAGCACGGTGGGCTCCATGTCGAGTACAAGGGGACCGTCGCATTCGGATCGAGGGGCGCGCACTCCGTCGGCCTTTTGCGGGCGGGCCTGGGCGTCTTGGCCGCGCTCGGCGGCGTGGTGTATCGCATAGGGGAGCCCATGGATCGCGCATGAGGTCACGGCGCCTTCGTCGCGCTCGAGCGCGCGCGTCGCGGCGGCCTCGAGCTCGATGGCGGGCTCGCCTTCATAGGTTGCGTGTCCGCAGATGCCGAGTATCGCGGCGCAGGCATCGAGGAATCTGCCCATGCTGCTGGTGAGGGAGCTGTTGATGCCGCGCTCGACCATGGTCGCGGTGATGGAGCGCTCCTGCTCTGAGAGCATCTCGATCAAGGGGGCGGCGCCTGCGTGGCCGAGCAGGCCGTCGCGGGCGAGCAGGGAGAATGCGCAGCGCCGGGCATCGCGAATGCTGGCGACTCCGCCGGGGAGGCGCCAAGGGCGCAGGTGCGCCGCGCGCGTGAAGCCGCGAAGGTCGGCAACGAGGATCTCCCCGCCCCACACGGTCCCGTCGTCCCCGGCGCCCGTGCCGTCGAACGCGATGCCGATGACCGGCTCGTCGGCATCGTGGATGCCGCGTGCCGCGGATTCGGCGATGACCGAGGCGATATGCGCATGATGATGCTGCACCTCGACGAGGGGGATGTCGTGCGCTCGGGCGTGCCGGCGCGCCCATTGGCTCGACAGGTATGACGGGTGCGCATCGCAGGCGAGCGCAGCGGGGGTCACGCCGAACAGGGATTCCAGGCGCCCGAGGGCATCGCGCCACGCTTCGAAGGTGGAGCCCCGCTCGATATCGCCGATATGCTGGGACAGGAAGCACGCGGCGCTCCCGTCCGGATCGTTGCGCACCAGCGCGAGGGTCGCCTTTTGCTCGGAGCCGCAGGCGAGCAGGTCGGCTCGATGCGCGGCAGCGGAAGGGGCCGGGGCGCATATCCGCGCGCCCGGCGCACGGGAAGGACGAGGCCGCCTGCGCAGCGCACGACGGAGTCGTCGTAGCGCGAGAGGATGGCCCTGTCGTTTCCCAGCAGGGCGTCTGCGATGGGGCCGAGGCGCCTCCAGGCGTCGTCATCATCGGTCTCGATCGGTTCGCCGCTGATGTTTCCGCTGGTCATGACAAGGGCGCGGATTCCGCGTCGGGCGCATGCCGCCATGATGAGATGCTGCAGCGGCGTGTACGGCAGCATGACGCCGATCTCGGGGAGGTCGCGGGCGACGTCGTAGGCCAGATCGATGCCGCCTTCGCGGCCAGCGCGCGCGAGCAGGACGATAGGACGAACGCTTCCTGCGAGAAGCTCGCGCTCCTGGGCGTCGACGGAGCAGAGGGACTGCGCATCGCGAACGGTGCGCACCATGATGGCGAACGGCTTGCCGCTGCGCCGCTTGCGGCGGCGAAGCTCGCGCACCGCGCCAGCATCCTCCGCGCTGCAGGCCAGATGGAAGCCCCCGAGCCCCTTGATGGCAACGATGCCCCCGTTTTCCAGCAGCTCGGCGCACCGCTCGATGATCGCATCGCTTTCCTCGCGCGTCGTCCCGAGCGCAGGCGCGCCCGCCGCGCCGCGCCCGTGCTCGCGCCACGTGATATGGGGTCCGCAGGCAAAGCAGGCGTCCGGTTGGGCGTGGAACCGGCGGTCGGCGGGGTCGGCATACTCGGCGGCGCATTCCGGGCACATGGGGAAGGCGTCCATCGAGGTCGCCGCCCGGTCATAGGGCAGCGAACGGATGATGGTGAAGCGAGGGCCGCAGTTGGTGCAGTTGATGAAGGGGTAGTGATAGCGTCGGTCGGCGGGGTCGAAGAGTTCCCGCAGGCAGTCGTCGCACGTCGCGATATCAGGCGATACGAGCGTGGTCCGTGCGCCGTCCGCGTCGGATGCGAGGATGGTGAAGCGCGGATCGCCCGGCTCGGGCTCATCGGGGCATTCCATGTCGCGCACGGAGACCGCGTCGATGCGCGCGGCGGCGGGAGCGTGCCCGCGGAGGCCCTCGAGGAAGGCCTCGATATCCGGGGCGCTGCCGACGGCATCGATGTGCACCCCGTCAGGCGCGTTGAGCACCCATCCCGCGATGCGGTGCGCGCGGGCTTCGCGATAGACGAAAGGGCGCATGCCCACGCCTTGCACGATGCCCGTGACGTGGACGGCCACATGGCGGCGGTGCTCGGCGGGGCCGCTCATGCGTTCAGGTCCAGGCTCGCCCCGGTGGCTGCGCACGTAAGCTCCCCGTGATGGACGCCGCGCAGGCCGAGGAGCTTGTCGGCGAGCTCGTAGACGCGCGCGCCCTTGCCCCGAAGCGCAAGGATCTCCAGGCAGTTGTGATGGTCGAGGTGCACGTGCATCGTGGAGACGATCTCGTCGGTGTAGTCGTGCTGGACCTCGTCGAGGCGGCGCGTCAGGTCTCCGGTGTGGTGGTCGTAGATCATGGTGAGCGAGCCGATGACCTGCTCGTCCGGCGTGCGCAGGTTTTCGCGCACGAGCGCCGCGCGCATGAGGTCCCGGATGGCTTCCGATCGGTTGCGGGCATCGCCGCGCCGTGCGATCAAGGCGTCGAACCCGGCAAGCATCTCCTCCGGAACCGCGACGGAGAACCGGACGAGTTCGCCGGCGTTCTCAGGGCAGCCCACGGCTACACCAGCCTGACGGTTCCGACGGAGTTGTGATCCGCCTCGATGGCGTCCTCGTAGCCCTCGAGGGCCGCGCGGGCCTGATCGAGGGAGCCCATAGCGGCCTCGAGCATGGCTCCGATGCGCTCCATGTCGTAGTTCTCGGTGGCGTGCAGCAAATCGTGGCTCCAGCCCCGCGCCATCGCGATCGTGTCGTCGATCTGTTTGACGCTCATGGCGAGCTGTCCCATGTTCATGCCGGTATCGTGCATCGCGTGCCTCCTTCGTGCGTGAGGGAACGCCTCCGTGTGTTTTGCGCCTGACGCCCGCGTGGGCAGCCAGTGCTTCCAAGTGTAGCGCACAAGGTTCTCGGGCGGCGCGCGCTCGCACGGGCGCAGTGCTGCGGTCTTCCCGGTCGGGTGAGGGATCTTGCGGCCCTCTGCTCGCTCCGTCGCCATGCGATGGGGCAGGGCGAATCCGCTCATCGCCAAAATGCAACCGTTCGCCGCCGAAATCAATCGGGATGCGTGATATCTTTCTATAGTCAATTGCTGTCGCAAGAAATGCGGAAGGTTACTGCGCTCGAGTAGGCCTAACCAAAATCTTGAGGACCCGCCACAGGGCGGGATGTCTTCGGCTTTTGGTTAGGCCTATTTTTTGTCGATAGTCGACATGTTCGAACAGGAGCGCATCTATGGGCATCTTCTCCAATCTCTTCTCAAAGCAGCAAGAGCACGCTGCGGCTTCCCGCCCCGAGGTCACCTGCCCCGTTGCGGGAACGGTCGTCAAGCTCGAGTCGGTGAGCGACCCGGTGTTCGCGAGCAAGACCATGGGGGACGGCATCGCCATCGAACCGAGCGAGGGCGTGCTCGTCGCGCCGGTCACCGGAACCGTCCAGGCTCTGTTCCCCACGGGCCATGCGGTTGCCGTGCAGGGCGATAACGGCATCTCCGTTCTGCTGCATATCGGAATCGATACCGTCGACATGAAGGGCGACGGCTTCACGGCCCATATCTCCCAGGGCGACCGCGTTTCCGCCGGTCAGAAGCTCGTGACGTTCGATTTGAACAAGATCGCCGAGGCGGGCCATCCCGCCACCACGATGGTGCTCGTCGCCGAGTCCACCTGCGACGGCACCCTGCACACATGCGATGAGGGCGCGGTTGCCCTGGGCGACGCTGTCATCTGGTTTGCGTAAGACAACGGCGACGAGGAACTACCGATGCTCATCAAGCGCGTATACAACAACAACGTCGTTTTGGTTACCGATGATTCCGGCGCCGAATGCGTTGCCGTTGGGCGTGGCCTGGCGTTTTCAAAGCGCGCGGGCGACGAGGTCGACCAGAGCATGGTGGAAAAGGTCTATACGCTCGATAGCGAGGAGAACCGCACGCGCTTCGAGAACCTCATCAAGAGCATCCCGGTCGAATACCTCACCGTCGCCGACGAGATCGTCTCGATGGTTCAGCGCGAATCGGACCTTCATGTGGGCAACAACCTGCTGATCGCGCTCGCCGACCACATCTCGCTGTCGCTCGAGCGCGAGCGCGCGGGCGTACCCTGCGAGAACCCGCTGCTTATGGAAATCAAGCAGTTCTACAAGCGCGAGTTCGCGCTCGCCCGTCGCGCCGCGGGCATTATCCACGAGCGCATGGGCATCTGGATCTCGGAGGGGGAGACCGGCTTCATCGCGCTGCACATCGTGAACGCCACGATGGGCCAGCGCGCCGACGTCCTGGTGCTGTCCATCCGCATGATCCAGGACATCTTGGACATCGTTTCCAGGGACTTTTCGATCACCTATGACGAGGAGTCCATCCAATACGAGCGGTTCCTCCGCCATCTGCAGTTTTTCGCCCAGCGCGTTTTGGGCGAGGACTCGAAGCAGTCGGAGGACACGTTTCTGTTCAATTTGGGTAAGGACCAGTACCCCGCCGCGCTCGCGTGCGCCGAGAAGATCGGGGCCTATGTTGCGGGCACCTACGGTCGCAGCGTGACTGACGCGGAGAAGGGCTACCTGGTTTACCACATCATGAATCTCGTACACGCGACGGCCTCAGGCCCGAGCACAGGGGAAAGGAGTACTGAGTAAATGTTGGGAAAGATTAAGGGCTCGCTGGAGGTGTTCTCGAAGTCCATCGTCCAGCCGCTGATGTACCTGTCTGTTGCTGGCACCGTGCTGATCTTGGGCATCGTGCTCACCAACCAGACCGTCACTGCGATGGTTCCGTTCCTGCAGCTGCCGTTTTTCGCCGTGACCGGCCAGATCATCTACAACAGCTTGATGTTCATCGTCAACAACCTGGCTGTCATCTTCTGCGCGGGCATCGCGGGCGCTATGGCGAAGAAGGACAAGGGGCATGCGACGCTGATCGGCCTTATGTCGTTCTTCCTGTTCCTGAACGCCAACAACATCATGCTGAACGCCATGGGCATGCTTGCCGAGCCCAATGAGATGCTCGGCCTGACCGGCACCGGCCAAAGCGAGGTCCTGGGCATCCAGGTGCTCGACACCGGCGTGTTCGGTGGCATCATCATCGGCTGCATCGCGGGCGTCGTGTTCAACCGCTTCGGCTCCAAGCAGTTCCCGCTGGCGCTCTCCATGTTCTCCGGCGTGCGCTTCCCGTTCTTGATCATGATCTGCATCTCGCTGGTGCTGGGCGTTGCCTTCTGCTTCATCTGGCCGCCGGTGCAGGGGGCGATCTCGGCGATCGCCAGCCTGATCCTGCAGAGCGGCAACATCGGCCTGTTCATCTACGGCATGCTCAACAAGCTGCTCGTGCCGCTGGGCCTGCATCACCTCGTCTACACGCCGTTCCAGTTCTCTGACGTGGGCGGTACCCTGACCGTTGCCGGCCAGACCATCGCCGGTGCGTACCCGATCCGTGTTGCCGAGATGGCCATGACCGGCCAGCCCTTCTCCGACAGCACCTACTTCAACAGCTACACGTTCAACAACCTGTGGCCGTATCTGGGCATCGGCGCCGCCTTCATCGTCACGTCCTATAAGGCCAACCGCAAGAAGACCGAGTCCATCATCATCCCGCTGATGATCACCGCCGTGCTCACCTGCATCACCGAGCCGATCGACTTCCTGTTCGTGTTCGCCGCGCCGATCCTGTTCGTGATCCATTCGCTGCTGTCCGGCCTGTTCCTCATGCTGCTGAAGGTCCTGTCCATCCCCGCTGCCACGTCGGGCGGCATCATCAACATCATGGTGTCCAACCTCGTGCTCGGCGTCGACAAGACCAACTGGCCCATGATGATCGTTCTGGGCGTGGTCAACGCCGCACTCTACTTCGCGCTGTTCACGCTGCTCATCAAGAAGCTGCATCTGCACACGCCGGGTCGCGAGGGCGACGAGGACGCCGTTGCCGTCGAGGCCGCCTCTGCCGATTCCGGCACCGCCGCCGTCGCGGCTCCCGCCGCCGGCTCCGCCGCGGCTGCCTCCGGCGACGACGCCATCCTCGATCTCATCGCCGGCCTGGGCGGCAAGGACAACATCATGTCCGTGGAGAACTGCTTCACCCGCCTGCGCGTCAACGTTGCCGACGAGTCCAAGGTCAACGAGGATCTCATCAACCATATGAAGAACAGCGGTATCGTTCGCAAGGGTAACGATATCCAGGTGATCTTCGGCATGGAGGTCGCAAGCGTGCGCGGCAAGGTCGAGGAGGCCCTCGCCAACATGTAGGCGCCCCCATCTGGGATGCAATCGCCCAAGCGGGACCGGCCGCCTTCCGGTCGGCCCCGCCTGAAAACGTAGGTATTCAGCACATCGTTGAAAGGAAGCAGCGAACATGATTATCACTTTGGCGGGCGGCGGTTCCACGTTCACCCCGGGCATCGTCAAGTCGATCGCCCTGCGCAAAGACGAGCTCGAGGTCGACGAGATCCGTCTGTACGACATCAACGAGGAGCGCCAGCGCAAGGTCGGCGTGCTCGTGGACTGGATCCTGCACGAGGACCTCAAGCTGGACATCAAGCTGACGGTCACCACGGACAAGGCCGAGGCGTTCGCCGATGCCGACTTCGTCTTCGCGCAGATGCGCGTGGGCGGCTACGCGATGCGCGAGCAGGACGAGAAGATCCCGCTGCGCCATGGCTGCGTCGGCCAGGAGACCTGTGGCTGCGGCGGTCTCGCATACGGCATGCGCACCATCTTCCCCATGGTGGAGCTCATCGATGACGTGGAGAAGTACGCGAAGCCGACCTATTGGATCCTGAACTACTCCAACCCGGCCGCCATCGTTTCCGAGGCCTGCCGCGTGCTTCGCCCGAAGGCGCGCATCATCAACATCTGCGACATGCCCATCGCGATCATCGACGTGGTCGCCGCGGCGCTCGAGTGCAGCAAGAAGGACATCGTCTACGACTACTTCGGATTGAACCACTTCGGCTGGTTCACCTCCATCGAGGTGAACGGTGAGGAGGCGCTGCCGCGTCTGCGCGAGTACATCAAGGAGCACGAGATCCTGCTGCCCGCGGCGTTCTTGGCCGACAAGCAGTCGCTCATGAAGGCCGCCAAGTCCGGCGACGAGGGCGACGAGAACCCCGAGCAGAACCGCCACACCAAGGGCAGCTGGTACTACGTGTGGAAGGGCGTCTACGAGATCATGGAGCTCTTCCCCGAGTACCTGCCCAACACCTATCTCAACTACTACCTCCAGCAGAAGGAGTTCGTCGAGCACTCCAATCCCGAGCGCACCCGCGCCAACGAGGTCGAGGAGACGCGCGAGAAGAACCTCTTCGACGGCATCGACCGCTACGAGAAGACCGGCGAGATCGATGAGAGCGTGTTCTATGCGGGCAGCCATGGCGATTGGATTGCCGATCTGGCCATCGCTCTGAAGAACGATACCAAGGCGCGCTTCCTGGTCATCACCGAGAACCGCGGCGCGCTTCCGAACATGCCCTATGACGCCATGGTCGAGGTGCCCGCCTACATCGGAAAGAAGGGCCCCGAGGTCATCTGCCAGGATCCGATTCCCCTGTTCCAGCAGGGACTCATGATGCAGCAGCTCAACTCCGAGAAGCTGCTGGTGCAAGGCGCCATCGAGGGCTCCTACGAGAAGGTTCTCCAGGCGTTCACCCTGAACAAGACGGTGCCGTCCATGACGGTGGCCAAGGAGATCTTGGACGACATGATCGAGGCCAACAAGGGATACTGGCCCGAGCTTCACTAAGTCGAGCGAAAAGCTTCCGTGCGCGGGGCGCGGCCGCTGTCTGCGGCTGCGCCCCTTTTCTAGGGGATCGCCGATCAATTGCTCCCGTGTTGCCCGCTTGCGGTCGACAGGGTCGAAAAAGGCGGCGGCTCGCGCGATATGCGCGAGCCGCCGCCTGGTGAGGGAAGGACGCTGTCAGGAAAGGGAAGGAAGGAAAGAAAGAAACGATCTTACAGCGCCTTCTCGATTTCTGCCGCGAGCCTGGCCTTGGGCATGGCGCCGACCGTGCGCATGGCCTCGTTGCCAGACTTGAGCATGACAAGGGTTGGAATGGACATGACGCCGTACTTCATGGCGATGTCCTGGTTCTCGTCGACGTTGCACTTGGCGACGACGAGCTTGTCGGACAGCTCGTCTGCGAGCTCGTCGACGATGGGGGAGAGCGTGCGGCAGGGACCGCACCACGGTGCCCAGAAGTCGATCAGGACGGGCATGTCGGACGTGAGCAGATCGTTAAAATTCTGGGGAGTGACCTCGTGAATCTTTGCCATGGTTCCTCCTATGCGATAACGCATCTAGGTGCGGAAATGTTCGATACGCTCTGGGTTATACCCAGTTGTCGGCATGCGATGCACACGGCGGCATGGATTTGTTCTGCATGCCCGCGCACCGCTGTCTTCGGCGCGCGGTATGATGCTGGATACTCGGCAGAAGGAGGCCCCATGCGCATATCCACAACAGAGCGGAAAAACGCTTTCGTCCAGGCGACCAAGCAGGAGCTCGAGGCGCTTCAGGGGCGGGGCGTGCGCATGACGGGCAACGCATTCTCTCCCATCGTGCTGGTGAAAGGCGAGCTGAACGACGCGGAGCGTGCGGGCGGGGAGCTGCTTGCGGGCGCTGACGGGGCCGCTTTGCGCTCTGCGCTGGGTGCCATCGGATATGCTCCGGAAGATTTTTGCGGGCTGTCTTGCACGGCTTCTTCGCCCGAGGGCGATCCGTTGGCAACAGAGGTGTTCCGCGAGGCGTTGGAGGCCCTCGACCCCGAGGCCGTGCTCTTGCTGGACGACGCGGCGGCGGACGCGATGCGCGAGGCATATGCCGACGCGCTGGTGGTCATCGAGGACTTCGACACGGCGATGCTCAAGCCCGGCCTTGTCGCCCATGTGCTGGGCCGCAGGGTGCTCGCGCTCGATGGGTTCGAGGCCGCCCTGTCCGACAAACGGGAGAAGCAGCGCATGTGGGCGTATATCAAACAGCTTCCTCCCGCGGGGGCTCCGTATTAACCTGCGCGTTGGCCCGCCGCTGATGCGGAGGCCCTCGTTGTTTGGGGACGTATTCGTTTCAACCCGCACCACCGTTGCTGCCAGGCTCGACACTAATTCATGAACGTAGAGGGGCAGATTTCGCGTTTCCGCAGGTAAGGAAAGAATAACCCCCGTATTTATTCATGAATGAGCGCAGGGCAACGACGACCCGGCAGGGGCCCGTGCAGAAGCGCGCGCCGAAGGGGTGTCCCCGATTTGCAAAAGTGCACGCGAAAGGTACGTCCCCGATTTGCATTCGGTGGTGATGGTGCGGTTTTTCTGAGTCTTTACAGCTGTCTTGTCAGCTGTAAAGACTCGTGTCATACTCGCAGGCCAGACATAGTCGAAGTCGAGGGGAGTCGATATGTTTGGCCCGCAGGCCGCCGAGATGGCGGCGCGCGTTGAGCGTCTCAAACAGGAACGGGACGCGGTGCTGCTCGCGCATTACTACGTCGCACCCGAGGTGCAGGCGGTCGCAGATTACGTGGGGGATTCGTTTGCCCTGGCCAAGCTTGCCGTCAGCCTGCCGAACCGTGTGCTGGTGGTCGCGGGCGTCGAGTTCATGGGCGAAAGCATGAAGCTGCTCAATCCCGAAAAGACCGTCTTGATGCCTGACCCTGGGGCCGATTGCCCCATGGCCCATATGATCGATAAGCAGACGGTTGACGCCGCCCGAGCGGAATACGGAGACGACCTCGCCGTCGTCTGCTACGTGAACTCGACCGCGGAGGCCAAGAGCTTAAGCGACGTGTGCGTCACGTCGTCCAACGCGGTGTCCGTGGTGCGCGCGATGCCGCAGCACCACATCCTGTTCGTTCCCGATCGGAACCTGGGGCGCTACGTGGCCCAGCAGGTCCCGGAGAAGCACGTCATACTCAATGACGGCTGCTGCCCGTTTCACGCGGCCATTACGGCGCAAGAGGTCGAGCGGCTCAAGCGCGAGCATCCTGAGGCGCCCGTGCTCGCCCACCCTGAATGCACCGAGCGCGTGCTCGCATTGGCGGATTGCATCGGATCGACAGCGGAGATCATCGAGTACGCGGCGACCCACGATGCGCTGGAGTACATCGTGGTCACGATGAAGGGGGTCGCGTCGGAGCTCGAGCGTCGGTGCGGCGCCTCGAGGCGCTTCCTGTTCGTGCAGGACTCCGAGTGCCCCGAGATGGCGAAGATCTCACTGGCGAAGGTCGCCTCGTGCCTGCAGGATATGACGGGCGAGGTGCGCATGGCGGACGGCGATGCATCGGAGCGCGCCAAGGCGTCTCTCGAGCGCATGCTCGCCTATGCGGGGAGGTAGCCATGGTCGATGAAGAGGCAGGTGCGGCGTACGCATCGGATATGAGCTGCGACGTCGTGATCGTCGGCTGCGGTGTCGCCGGGCTCTACACGGCGCTTTCGCTGCCGAGCTCCATGGATATCGTCATGCTGTCCAAAGGCGCGATCGAGGAGTGCGATTCCATGCTCGCCCAGGGAGGCATCTGTGTGCTTCCCGATCCGGCCGATTACGATGCGTATGTTGAGGACACGCTTCGGGCGGGGCACTACGAGAACCGGCGCGAGAGCGTATCCCTCATGATTCGCGACAGCCGCGACGTCATCAACGACCTTGTGGCCTGCGGCGTGGAGTTCGAGCGCGACGAGACGGGCGAGCTCGCGTTCACGCGCGAGGGCGCGCACAGCCGCCCGCGCATCTGCTACCACGCCGACATCACGGGCAAGGAGATCACGACCAAGCTGCTCGCTCGGGTGCGCGCGCTGCCCAACGTGCGGATCCTCGAGCATACGGCCATGGTTGACCTGATCGACGCTGAGGCGGTCCCGGGCGAGAAGGCCGGGTGCGCGGGCGTCGTCGCCTGCCATGTTGACGAGCGGGATTCGACGGCGCGGGCGACGGACCTCGCGTCGGGGCGCGCGGGCGATGCCGGTCCGCGCTTTGCCATCGCGTCGCGGGCATGCGTGCTCGCGTGCGGCGGCATCGGCGGGCTCTACGAGCGCTCGACCAACTACCCCCAGCTCACGGGCGATGCGTGCGACATCGCGGCGGCGCATGGTGCCGAGCTGGAGCACATGGATTACGTCCAGATTCACCCGACCAGCCTCTACGTGGGGAACGGGGTGCGCGAGCGGGCGTTTTTGATCTCCGAGTCCTGTCGCGGCGAGGGCGCCATCTTGCTGAACGCCGCCGGCGAGCGCTTCTGCGATGAGCTGCAGCCGCGCGACGTGGTGTCCGAGGCCATCTACCGGCAGATGGAGGAAGACGGAGCGCCGTTCGTCCGCCTGTCGTTCGAGCGCGTGGCCCCAGAGGTCATCAGGACCCACTTCTCGCACATCTACGAGCATTGTCTCGAGCGGGGGTACGATATCTGCCGCGAGCCGATACCCGTCGTGCCGGCGCAGCACTACTTCATGGGCGGCATCCATGTGGATCGCGATTCCGCGACCTGCGTGCCGGGGCTCTACGCGGTGGGCGAGACGAGCTGCACGGGCGTGCACGGCAAGAACCGCCTGGCGAGCAACAGCCTGCTCGAGGCGCTCGTGTTCGCGCGCCGCGCCGCGTATCACATGGTGCACGGGAGCAGCCTGCAGCCGCGCGAGATCGGCGAGCCGCCTCTTGACGGGCGGCACCGGAGCTGCGGGATCGACGGGGCCTCGATCGATGAGATATGCACGATGCGCGCGGGCGCACCCGCGACCGCGCGATGAAAGGAGACGGCCATGAACCCTATCACCATGCGCCTGCACGCCGACGAGCTGATCATGCAGGCGTTGCGCGAGGACATCACGTTCGAGGACGTGAGCACGGCGTCCGTGTGCCCGGAGGCGCGCCCCGCCGAGGTCCAGCTGATCGCCAAGGCAGACGGCGTCATCGCGGGACTCGACGTGTTCGAGCGGACCTTCACCCTGCTCGATGAGGACGTGCGGGTCGAACGGTACGTGAAAGACGGCGACGAGGTGGCGCGCGGCCAGCTGCTCGCCCACGTGCGAGGGGACGCACGCGTGCTGCTGTCGGGCGAGCGGGTCGCGCTGAACTATCTTCAGCGCATGAGCGGCATCGCCACCTACACGCGCCGGATGGTCCGAGCGCTGGAGGGGACGTCGACCAAGCTGGTGGACACGCGCAAGACCACGCCGGGCCTGCGCATCTTCGAGAAGGAGGCTGTCGCGATCGGCGGCGGGCGCAACCACCGCTACAACCTCTCGACCGCCGTCATGCTGAAAGACAACCATATCGACGCGGCGGGCGGCATCGCGCAGGCGGTCGCCGCGGCGCGGCGTCACGCCTCGTTTACCTGCACGGTCGAGGTGGAATGCGAAAACCTCGCCATGGTGCGCGAGGCGCTCGAGGCGGGTGCGGATATCATCATGCTCGACAACATGGCGCATGAGGCCATGGCCGAGGCGATTCGCCTGATAGGCGGTCGGGCGCGCACCGAGGCGTCCGGCAATGTCGATGCGGACAACATCCGCGCTCTGGCCGACCTCGGCGTGGACTACATCTCGTCGGGCGCGCTTACGCACTCGGCCCCGATTCTCGACCTCTCGCTCAAGCACCTGCGCCTGTTGGATTAAAGTCAGATATGTTGGGTCAGCAAGAGGAAGGGTGTGCATGAACGGATCTGAGCGGCGACATGCGATCGTGAGCGAGCTGCGGTCGGCGTCCGGGCCGGTGTCGGGCCGTGCGCTGGCGGAGGCTGTCGGCGTGAGCCGCCAGGTCGTGGTGCAAGACATCGCCCTTCTGCGCGCCGACGGGCACGATATCGTCGCCACGAGCCGCGGGTATGTGCTGCGCGACGCGACCGCGCCGGCGGTGCCCACCCGCCTCATCAAGGTCCACCACACCCTAGAGCAGCTGGGCGACGAGCTCAACACCATCGTCGATTGGGGCGGCACGGTCCTGAACGTCATGGTGAACCACCGCGTCTACGGGGCGATCACCGCCGATCTGGACGTGCGCAACCGCCGCGACGTCGAGCGCTACCTCGAGGGCATCCGCTCGGGCAAGAGCTTCCCGCTCATGACCGTGACGAGCGGCTACCACTTCCACCGCATCGCGGCCGACAGCGAGGAGGCGCTCGACGAGATAGAGGCCGCGCTCGCCGCCAAGGGCTATCTGGCCGAGGTCTTTCCCTACGAAAAAGACGTGGTCGAGTAGGGCCTTTTGGCTACGAATCCGAACAATCTGCCGCTTTCTCCGTAATCGAAAAAGGCCCAATCCGGAGCGCGGATTGGGCCTGCAAAGGAGGGAGAGCAAATGTTGCTGGATGGTTGCTGGGTAACACCGAATCTTAGAAGATCGGGTACAGGATGGACAGCCAGACGACCAGAACGAGGATGAACAGGATGGTCGGGAACCAGCCCATCTTGAACATGGTCTTGAGGTCGTAGCCGCCGGCGCCCATGCAGTAGGCAACAGAAGCCGTTGCGGTCGGCATGATGAACGCGATTTGCGTAGAAGCCTGGACGCAGATGAGGCTGCCAACGGGATCGGCACCAAGGCTCATGCAGATCTGAATTGCGATGGGGTAGAAGATGAAGTTCGTCGTGCGGTTGTTGAGGAAGTTGGTGCAGATGTAGGGGCCGACCGAAAGCATCAGGTAGTACAGCGGCGTGATCGGGAAGTTGTTGACGACAGAGGCGACAGCGTTGCCGATCATATCGCCAGCACCGGTCTTCGCCAGGGCGCTTGCCATAACGAGGCCGCCGACGAACATGAGCCAGACCCACAGGGGGATGGCCTTGGAGGCCTCTTTGGGCTTGAGGACGCCGGTGAAGATCATGAGCAGGGCACCCGCCAGGGTGATGTTCCAGTTCTCCAGGACAAACGGCAGCTCAAACACGTTAATCACAAGCAGGCCGATGGTGACGCCGAAGAAGATGACCAGCGCTGCGGTCTCGTGGAAGCTGGAGAGCGGAGCCTTCTCGAGCGCCTTCTTGGCGCGCTCGCTGCCGCCACCCTCCATATCGTCGATGCCGACGATAGAGACGACCGGGCGGTCGGGGGTGAACTTGGTGGCGATGAAGCAGCAGTAGATGAACGAGACGATCAGGACGGGCAGACGGCCGATCATAGGATCGAAGATCTCAGCGGTCGGGGCAGCGCCCAAGGCCTCGAGCTGAGCATTGTACTGAGCGTACATGGTCGCGCAGCCGCCGATGGGCAAAGATGCCATGTTGGCGATCGTCAAAACGGCGAAGGGGAACATGACCTTCGAGGGGCTGTAGCCCATATCCTCAACCGTTGCTGCCAGCATGGGCGACAGGATGCAGAAGACCGCCAGGGCGCTGGGGATGAACATATCGAGGATGACGCCGATGGCACCATATCCGAGCATGACCTTTGCCAGGCTGCCGTTTGAGACCCGGTGGACCAATTCAGCGATGCGGCGCACGAACTGCGTCTTGTTGAATCCTGCCGACACGACAAACATCGTGCATGTCAGAAGGCCCGTCGTGTTACCGAAGCTCTGAATGATGGCCTCTTCGTCGACGCAGCCGGTCACGAAGTACAGCAGGATGCCGAGCACCGTGGTGGTGGCGATTGACTTGTAGGGATTCCAGATGAACAACACCATAAGCAAGATGGTGATGGCAAAGCAGATCATGACCTGCATGTCCATATGGTCTCCTCCTTCCGTTACATGAACCTACGTTGAGATGGATTTCTTTGCAGCCGATTACCTCCCCTCGTTCAATCTATGCTGCTGAAATGCTGTTGCAGATGCTGTACCACTGGTACGGCTTGGGGTTGAACGCCACGCCGGGGTAGCCGTCCGCCTTCAGCACCCCGTTCACGCGCCCGAAGTACTCGTTTAAGTCCTCGCCCTTGGCGCGCGCGTTGTTGTGGTGCAGCGGCATCATGAGCTGGGCGCCCATGGCCTCCATCTGGCGGGCGTACTCCTCGGGGGTGTACGAGCGGATGCGGTGGCGAAGCATCAGGTTCGGGGCCTTGTCGCGCACGTGGCGCACGTGGTCGGGGTAGTCGCGCCCCGCCGAGAAGTCGATGCGGTAGTTCTGCGGGGTCTCGATCAGGAAGTTGAAGCAGAACATGTTTCCGAGACCGCTGCAGCTATTGGGGCCGGGAATGCCAAAGACCTCGCTGCCGGCATATGCGGAATCGCGGTCGCTGGGGCGAAGGAAACGGCCCTCGCGGAAGGCGCGGTTGTCGTGCGCGCCCGGGTAGACCGTGAGCGTGAAGTCGTCCAGGTAGTAGGTGTTGCCCGGGTACAGCGGCATGATGGCCCCATACGGGATGTCCTCCACACGGGCGAGTTCCTCGGCCGCACCCGCGGGCACCAGCACCCGCCCGTAGAACTTGTTCCAGAGGTCGCCGGCGATATTCATGTGGTCGCCGTGCACATGGCTGATCAAGATGTAGTCGGCGCCCGTGAAGTCATCGACGGAAAAACCCGTCTGGGCGTATACCTTCAGCGAATTTTCCTGGCGTTTATCGAGCGTCTCAAGACCCTTGAGGTTGTCGCCCTCCCAGTAGAAGGGGTCGGTGACGATCGTCTTGCCGTTGGGCAGCACCATCTCGTAGCACTGGACTGAGATCCAGCGGATGCGCAGCGCCTCGGACTGAACGGATTCGACATAGTCGCTCATACTGTGTCCTCCTGAATAGTGTGAAATGTGCCGGTGGCTTCACTCTATCGAAGGGCCATTGATGAGACAAACGACTTTTATTATTCATTTCAGGAAAAAAATTCAACAAAAATTGAAGCTCTCAGATGAACGGTCGGTTTGCGTGGATAAACGGTCGACCTGCGCAAATTTGTCTGGGGGAGCAAGAGGAACAAATTCGTTTTCTGTCAGTCCGCCAGAGGGGCATGGGCTATCGAATCGGTTGTCGCGGGAACGTGCTGGGCGGCTACGCGTCGTGGCCGAAGAGGGATTGAATCGTTTCCTGGAGATACAGCAGCGACGGATCCGCCTGGTTGCCCTTGACGGTCACCATGCAGATTTGCTTTTCCGGCTCCGAGAGGCCGGGGAGGCACAGGTACCTGTATCCCGCATGGGTGAATGGCGGTTCGGCGACGATGGCGTTGCCCAATGCGTGCGTCACGGCGTTCAGGGCGCCTCGAACATCCCTGACGTACATGCGGTTGTTCGGCCATTTTCCCAGCTCGGTAAAGAATCGCTGCGCCGCCGCACCCGATTGCGTGCGGGTGATAATGTGGATGAAAGGCTTCTCGAGCCACCCATCCCCCTCGAGGACCGGATAGGGATACCCCTCGCGCGGCACAGCTTGAAGAATGAGGGGCGACTTGTCGGGCACCGCAAGCACGAGGCGGCAGGTGCGCAGCATCGTGTAGTCGAGCCCCGGCCGTTCGCGCGGACCATAGGCGAGGCAGACATCGATCCTGTTGTTCTCGAGATCTGTCAAAAGGCTGGCCGACCCGCCTTCGCGCACGGAGATGGAGCGCACATGCGGAAGCGCAAAATACCGCGGGAGAAGCTCGTCGAACACAAAGTCCGCGAAGCCCATGCCAAAGCCCAGGCGTATGGAATCGGCCTCGCTGTTTTTCATTTGCAGGATTCTGTTTTCGAGCTCCTCGTCGACGCGCATGATCTGTTTGGCATGGTCGACGTACACCTGGCCGATGGGCGTGAGGACCAGGCGCCTGCCCCGGCGGTAGAACAGCGGAGTTCCCAGCTCGTCCTCGATGCGGTGCAAAGATTTGCTCAGGGCGCTTTGCGTGATGCAGAGTCGGTCGGCCGCGGTGGTCAAGCTGCCTTGGTCGGCTATCTCTGCAATGTAGGAATAGTCTTTGATATTCATGCTCGCGCCCTTGGATTGCACCGAATGCTTTTTCGCTACCAAGTATGTAGTCTAGCGGAAACGAAAAAAGCCCGGCTCCTCGCGGAACCGGGCTTTTTGCTGCTCTGATGCGATCAGACGAGCGCGGGAGCAGTTACTCCTCGATCTCGGTGATGGCGCCGGCGGGGCAGGCCTCCTGGCAAGCGCCGCAGGCAACGCAGGAATCCTCGTCGGTCACGGTAGCAACGTCGTTGAGCTCGAGAACGCCCTGGGGGCAGGAGTCAACGCAAACGCCGCAGGCGATGCACTCGTCAGCATCAATGATAGGCTTAGCCATGGTCGTATCCTCTCTGTGCGATACACAACGTGCACCCGGCGACACAGGCGAATGCGCGCCGAGTTTTGCTGCGCTTAACATACCACGTGGGGGCATCATTGCAACCCTTGAGCGAGTGATTTACATACCGTTCGCCGAGTCAACTTCGGTTGACTGAAGAAAGCGCCGATCGATTGCTTTCGCACCTTACGGTCCGTGCCGGGCACCTGCGCGCTCAGGCTGCATCGGCGCAGCCCAACGGCGCCGTCCTCCCTCCATTGCGGTTGAGGGGTCCCCGGGTGCCGCCCTCCCGGGGAAAGTGGCTAGAAATTTCGATTCTGCTGTAGACCAGCTCGGATAAGGACGTCCGCCTTGACCGTAATGTCGGTATCGACCGCCTACGATACCGTCGCCATGGTCTCAGGCGCCTCGAATACGGCCTCGACAGGGGGATGCGCGGCGTCGACAGCGGGTTTCGGGCCCGATTGAGCGGTGCCGCTACAGCAAAATAGAAATTTCTAGCCACATTCGTCCGGAAGAGGGGCGCGGCCGGGGCAGCACGAGGGCGGAGACTGCGGGCGCCCGGCGCGGTTTTGCGTCCGTGAAGGGCGAGGAGCGCCCCTTCTCCAGCTTTTTTAGAAAATCTTATATGGAATGACTTAGATTTTGTATAAGTGGGCCTATAAGGGGATATAGTATGGTCGAACGAAAAAACGCGTGGCGTCGGGAGGCCCCGAGCCACCCGGCACGTAACAGAAAGAAGAGGGATATATCATGAGCAAGATTCTTGGTATCGACCTTGGTACTACCAACTCCGCCATGGCGGTTTTCGAGGGCGGCGACCCCACCATCATCGTGAACGCCGAGGGCGACCGCACCACCCCGTCCGTCGTGGGCTTCCGCGCCGACGGCGACCGCGTCGTGGGCAAGGCCGCTAAGAACCAGGCGGTCACCAACCCGAAGAACACCGTGTTCTCCATCAAGCGCTTCATGGGCCGCAAGTACTCCGAGGTCGGCTCTGAGATCAAGACCGTCCCGTACGAGGTCAAGGAGGGCCAGGGCGGCCGCGCCGTCGCCCACATCGACGGCGAGGACTACACGCCCGAGCAGGTCAGCGCCATGATCCTCCAGAAGATGAAGACCGACGCGGAGAAGTACCTGGGCGAGACCGTCACCGACGCCGTCATCACCGTCCCGGCCTACTTCAACGACTCCCAGCGCCAGGCCACCAAGGACGCGGGCAGGATCGCCGGCCTGAACGTCAAGCGCATCGTGAACGAGCCGACCGCGGCCGCGCTCGCCTACGGTCTCGACAAGCAGGGCACCGACCAGCGCATCCTCGTCTTCGACCTGGGCGGCGGCACGTTCGACGTCTCCATCCTGGACCTCGCCGACGGCGTGTTCGAGGTCCTGTCCACGTCCGGTGACAACCACCTGGGCGGCGACGACTGGGATCAGCGCGTCATCGACTGGCTGGCCGATAAGTTCCAGTCCGACAACGGCATCGACCTGCGTCAGGACCCCATGGCCCTGCAGCGCCTGAAGGAGGCCGCAGAGAACGCCAAGAAGGAGCTCTCCGCCGCCCAGCAGGCCACCATCAACTTGCCGTTCATCACCGCTGACGCCACCGGCCCCAAGCACCTCGACTACACGCTGACCCGCGCCGAGTTCGAGCGCATCACGCACGACCTGCTCGAGCGCTGCAAGCAGCCCGTCACCAACGCGCTGCGTGACGCCAACCTCAAGCTCTCCGACCTGACCGAGGTCATCCTCGTCGGCGGCTCCACCCGTATGCCCGCCGTTCAGGACCTCGTCAAGAACATGACCGGCAAGCAGCCCAACATGTCCGTGAACCCCGACGAGGTCGTCGCCTGCGGCGCCGCCGTCCAGGGCGCGATCCTGTCCGGTGACGGCCCGTCCGACATCCTGCTGCTGGACGTGACCCCGCTTTCGCTCGGCGTCGAGACCATGGGCGGCATCATGACTAAGATGATCGACCGCAACACCACGATCCCGACCTCCAAGACCGAGATCTACTCCACCGCCGCCGACAACCAGACGAGTGTCGAGATCAACGTCCTGCAGGGCGAGCGTGAGCTGGCTCGCGACAACAAGAGCCTGGGCAAGTTCCAGCTGACCGGCATCCCCGCGGCTCGTCGCGGCGTGCCTCAGATCGAGGTCACCTTCGACATCGACGCCAACGGCATCGTGAAGGTCTCCGCCAAGGACAAGGGCACCGGCAAGGAGCAGCAGATCACCATTTCCGGCTCCACGGCGCTGTCCGACGAGGAAGTCGACCGCATGGTGAAGGACGCCGAGGCCCATGCCGAGGAGGACAAGAAGCAGAAGGAGGAGGTCGAGGTCCGCAACCAGACCGACTCGCTCGCGTACTCCACCGAGCAGACCCTCTCCGACCTGGGCGACAAGGTCAACGCCGACCTCAAGTCCAAGGCGGAGAACGCCATCGCCGAGGCGAAGAAGGCGCTCGAGGGCTCCGATGTGGACGCCATCAAGACCGCTGGCGACAACCTGCAGTCCGTCGCCTACGAGCTCGCGCAGATCGTCTACGCCGACGCCCAGCAGGCGACCGAGGGCGGCAACACCGGCTCCGCTGCCGGCGCTGACGACGATGTCGTCGATGCCGACTACGAGGTTGTCGACGAGGACAAGTAATCATGTCCGCCCGCAATGACCACACGGAGGCGGCCGCCGCTGCCGCCTCCGCGGATGCTGAGGAGAAGGACGTGAAGATTCCCGTAGAGGCAGCCGACGAGGCAACGGAGGCTGTCGAGACCGAGACCGCTGAGAACGAGCAGCCAGTCGAGCAGGAGGAGGTGCCCGCCATGACTGAAGAGGAGATGGTGGAGGCCGCAATCCGGGCAGGCGAAGAGGCCGCCAACGACGACTTCAAGGTGAAGTACGAGCAGGTGTCCGCCGAGCTCGCCGAGGTTCGCGCCGAGCTCGATGCCGCGGGCGAGGCGAAGGAGGCCGCTGAGGCGAAGGCCGCCGACGCCGTCGACCGCGCCACGCGCCTGCAGGCGGATTGGGAGAACTACCGCCGCCGCACGGCCGCCGAGCGCCTGGCCGAGCAGGCCCGCGCGACCGAGAAGCTCGTGACCGCCCTGCTGCCGGTCGTCGACGACATCGAGCGAGCGATCGCCCATGCGCGCTCCCAGGAGCTTGCCGACGACTTCAAGCAGTTCGTGGACGGCGTCGACGCGGTGCACAGCAAGCTGATGGGCGTGTTCGAGCACGAAGGGGTCGAGACGATCGATCCCAAGGGCGAACCGTTCAACCCGCTTGAGCACCAGGCGGTCGGACGCGTCGAGGACGCCGGCCAGTACGACGAGACGGTCAACGACGTGTATCAGAAGGGCTACCGCATGGGGGACCGCATCCTGCGTTCCGCCATGGTCACGGTGACCTATGGTGGCGCCAAGAGGCCTGCCGAGGAGGCGGAGCAAGCGCCAGAGGGCGAAGCCTCTGAGGGGACCGAGGAGTAAGACTCAAGGGCTCCGGGGCGCCAAGCTCCGGGGCCCTTATTCATGAGAGGGACGTGTGCGCCGCGCATCGTGCGGTGCGCAGGCAGAAAGGAGGGGGCGTACCATGCCGCAGGGCAAGAATTTCTATGATGTGTTGGGGGTCCAGAAGAACGCCTCCGACCAAGAGATCAAAAAGGCGTTCCGCAAGCTCGCGCAGAAGTACCATCCCGACGCGGGCGGCGACGAGGCGAAGTTCAAGGAGATCTCCGAGGCGTATGAGACGCTCTCGGATCCCAAGAAGCGCAAAGAGTATGACCAGATGCTGATGTTCGGCGGCATTCCGGGCGCCGGTGGAGGCGGTTACGCCTACTCCGGCGGTGCCGGCGCCGGCGGTTGGAGCGATATCTTCAGCAGCATCTTCAACGGAGACGGGGCGTTCGGTTCGGACTGGGCGTCGAACTTCGGCGGGATGGGTGGCGCCGGCTCGCGCGCCGCGAACCGGCCGCGCAAGGGCAGCGACCTGTCGCTTTCGGTCGATGTGTCGGCAGAGGATGCGTTCCGCGGCGTCACGCACAAGGTGACGTATCGAATCCCCTCGACCGGTGAGCAGCAGACCATCACGGTCAGCGTCCCCGCCGGAGCGGTCGATGGTGGCAAGCTGCGCTATAAGCGGCGCGGCGAGTACGGCGTCAACGGCGGCGAGCGCGGCGACCTGGTGGTCACCACCAATGTCGCCGAGCACCCGCTGTTCAAGCGCAAGGGAGCCGATGTCACCATGGAGCTGCCGATCTCGGTCTACGAGGCCGCGCTCGGTTGCGCCGTGGACGTGCCGACGCCCGGCGGTGCCACCGTGCGCCTCAAGGTGCCGGCGGGCACGCAAAGCGGCAAGACGTTCCGCTTCAAGGACATGGGCGCACCCGATGTGAAGCATCGCGGCCGCACGGGTGCTCTGCTGGTCAAGGTCGCCGTTCAGGTGCCGACGAGCCTGTCGGGAGACGAGAAGTCCGCGCTCGAGAAGCTGCGCGACGCCGACCGGCGCGATTATCGCGCGGACGTGAACCGCTACCGCGCTAAGATGTAGGTGATTATCCGGCACCGGAAGGGCCGCGCGCCCTTCCGGTGCATGAGGGTCTGGGGATTGATATGGCTGATGATGCACGCAATAAACCGCTCTATATGATTTCGGTTGCCGCAGAGCTCACGGGCATGCATCCCCAGACCCTGCGCGTATACGAGTCCAAGGGACTGGTGAATCCGCAGCGCTCGGGCGGCAACACGCGCCTGTATTCGCGCGCGGACATCGAGCGCCTGGAGCTCATCAACCAGCTGACCGACGAGGGCATCAACCTTGCCGGCGTGGTGCGCATCCTCGACATGAAGGAGCGCGCGGAGGAGCGCGAGCGCGAGATGGAGAAGCTTCGCGCCCGCGTGCGCGAGCTCGAGGAAGAGGTCCACGAGTTCAAGATGCAGAAGAAGATCACCGCGCTCGCCCCGCGGGACGGGTCGGCCGATCCGCATCAGGTTCTTCGCGGCTTGCTCGGGGGCGGCGACCTGTAGGTGCGTTGCCTGAAATTCTAGGGACAGTCCCTGAAATTTCACCATCGGAATGAAATTTCAGGGACTGTCCCTAGAATTTCAGTTATCCCCAGAGCTTGCGGATCTTGGTGAGGAAGGCCTCGGCTGCCGGCGAGAACTCCTGGTAGCGCTTCCATGCGATGGTGACTTCGGCATGAATGGCCGGTTCGAGCGGCCTGAACGCAAGGCCGCTGTCGAGAGAGGTGTCGACGATGCCCTCGAGGCTCACGACGTAGCCCACGCCGCGCCTTGCCAGCAGGGCGGCGTTGAAAAGCAGGTTGTAGGTCGCCACGATATCCAGTTCGGCAAAATCATGCTTGAACCAGCTGCGCATCTCGCGGCTCGCCTGCCGTGAGAATATGAGCGGCCGGTCGATGAGGTCCTCTGCGCGTATCGCGCGCTTTTGCGCCAGCGGGTCATCGGCGCGCATGAAAACGCCCCAGGTGTCTTGCGCGGGAAGCTCGATGACCTCGTAGCGCGACAGGTCGGTGTGCCCGATGAAGACGCCGAAGTCGAGCCGGCCGGTGTCCAGCCGCTCGCTGACATCCTCGGCGTTGCCGCTGTAGAGGGAAAAACGCAAAAGCGGATAGGTCTCCTGCAGTTCCGCGACCGCGTCGGCGACAAGCCCCATGGCCTGCGTCTCGCCGCCGCCGATGCGCACCTCGCCGGCAAGCGTGTCGGCCGATATGAGGAACTCGGCCTCCGTGCGCCCGACCAGATCGACGATCTCCTCAGCGCGACGGCGCAGCCGCATGCCGGCCTCGGTGAGCTCGATACGGCGGCTGCCGCGTTCGAACAGCTTGCAGCCGAGCTCGTGCTCGAGCTCCTGCATCTGGCGCGATAGCGACGGCTGCGAGATGTGCAGCACGGTCGCGGCGCCCGAAATAGTGCCTTCGCGGGCGATCATCAAGAAATACTGGAGCGGGCGAAGTTCCATGGGGCCCTTTCGTTCGTTGCGGTCCTGCCGGCATCGGGGCACATCGGCCGAGCTGGTGCGAAGGTGCGCGCTACCGCGCCGCGAGGCACATGGCGATGAAGTCGCGCATGGTGCGCTGGAAGTCGACCTCATGGCGCTCGATGCCCAGTTCGGCAAGGGCCGCCGCCATGAGGGGGCTTCGGAAGCAGACGCTCACGTATCCGACGCCGTGGAAGTAGACGGTGGTGATGAGGTCCTCCATGCGCGCGCGGTCGAGCTCGAGGATGCTGGCAAGCCGGTCGGCGAATGCGCTCATGTCGGCATAGTAGCCGCGCTTGAACGCGACGAGCCGCTCGAGGCTCACGTTGATCTCGATGATGCCCGCCAGGATCTCGCCGAGGCGGAAATAGTCCTGGTGGGCGCTGGCGATGCCCGCCCATATCTCGGCCACGATGTCGGCGCCAAAGCCGCACCCTTCCGGAAGCGCGGCGAGCAGCGCTTGAAAGTACGCGTGACATTCGTCGGCGTCGAGCGCGAGGAAGATCTCCTCTTTGGTGCTCGCATACTTATAGATGTTGGCTCGCGACCAGTCGAGCTCCTCGGCAATGGTGGTCAGCGTGATTTCGTGATAGGGGCACTGCGCGAACTGGCGCTTCGCCGCCGCCTTGATTTCCGCAAATCGCTGCGCCTTCTGTTCGTCGCTTCTCGCGCGCACAAATGATCCCATGGTCGTCTCCTGTAACACGTTTGATCAGAACTATACCATACGCAACAAGATGACTCCTTCACTCCTATGGAAATAACGTGACGTTGTGTCATTACGAAAATAAGAAACACAGCGTTAGTTATAGTTGAGCCAATCAACAACAGCGTGTTGCTTTGGTTTCATCGACGGAAGGATTCGCCATGCTTGGTAATTTTACGTTCCACAACCCCGTCAAGCTCATCTTCGGCACGGACGCCATGAACATGCTCACCGACGAGCTGCGCGCCTACGGCCCGGTGGTCCAGCTCGTCTACGGCGGCGGCTCCATCAAGAAGAACGGAATCTACGACCAGGTTGTCAAAGCGCTTGAGGCTGCGGGCAAGACGGTGGTGGAGGATGCCGGCGTCATGCCCAACCCTACGGTCGAGAAGCTGAACGAGGGCATCAAGATCGCGCGCGACAACCATGTCGACTTCATCCTCGCGGTGGGCGGCGGTTCGTGCATCGACTATGCCAAGGGTGTCGCGGTGTCGGTGAATCTGCCCGAAGACGTCGACCCATGGCAGAAGTACTGGGTCGACTTCGAGGAGCCGACCTGTGATGTCGTGCCCGTCGGCTCGGTGCTCACCATGGTCGGCACCGGCTCCGAGATGAACTGCGGGTCGGTTATCACCAACCATGAGACCAAGATGAAGGTCGGGCATGTCTTCGCCAATCCCGACGTGTTCCCCAAGTTCGCCGTGCTGAACCCGGAGTTCACGTACACCCTGCCGGCCTATCAGATGGTCGCGGGCATCTTCGACATCATGAACCACATCACCGAGCAGTATTTCTCGGGCACCGACGACAGCACGAGCGACTACCTGTCTGAAGGCCTCATGCGCTCGCTCATCCACGCGAGCCGCGTTGCCGTGAAGAACCCGCATGACTACGAGGCGCGCTCGAACATCATGTGGTGCGCCACGTGGGCGCTCAACACGCTCGTCGCGTGCGGTAAGACCACGGACTGGGAGGTCCACATGCTCGGCCAGGCGGTGGGCGCGCACACCGACGCCACGCACGGCATGACCCTTGCCGCCGTCGCGCTGCCGTACTACCGCCTGATTATGCCCTATGGGGTGGCCAAGTTCGCGCGCTTCGCGACGAACGTGTGGGGTGTGTCGCCCGAGGGCAAAAGCGACGAGGAGCTCGCCGCGGCCGGCCTGGATGCCATGGAGGCGTGGATGCGCGAGATCGGCTGCGTGATGAGCATCTCCGAGCTCGGCGCCACCGAGGACATGATCGAGGGCCTTGCGGACAGCACGCTGGTCATGCAGGGCGGCTACCACGTCCTCACGCGCGATGAGATCGTCCGCATCTTCCGCGAGAGCCTGTAGGTCTATCGAATGTGATGACATCGTGGCCCGTATGCGGGCCACGCTCGGTAACGGCAGGGAAGCCCGGCGGCACGGGCGGCCTATGCGATGGAGGGGAGAGAAGATCATGGCGAAGACACTGGTGGCATATTTCTCGGCGAGCGGGGTGACGGAGTGCGTGGCACGCAAGGTCGCGGAGGCGACGGGCGCCGACCTGTACCAAATCGAACCCGCGGAGCCCTATACGGCGGCCGATTTGGACTGGCGCGACAAGGGCAGTCGCAGCTCGGTGGAGATGAACGATCCTGCGAGCCGGCCCGCGATTGCGAGAGGTGTTGCGGATATGGCCTCCTACGACACGGTGTTCGTGGGCTTCCCCGTCTGGTGGTATGTGGAGCCGCGCATCGTCGACACCTTCTTGGATGCGTACGATTTTGCGGGTAAGACGATGATCCCCTTCGCCACCTCGGGCGGCAGCGGCATCCCCGGTGCCGAGAAGAGCCTTGCCGAGCGCTGCCCTTCGGCTACGTGGAAGCCCGGCCGTCTGCTCAACGGCGGCGATATCGCCGCTTGGGCCGCAGCGCAGGTGTAGGCAGGTCTCTTGACAGTCGGTTCGTCCGTTTTTCGAGAGAATGGAGATGGCCTTGTTCGATGTTGATTCGCCGGTCGAGCGCCGGGCGCTGCTGAGGCGCGCCGGTGCAGTTGCCGCCCTGCTTCCGCTGGGCGGCCTGCTGTCCGCGTGCGGCGAGGTGGAGGCGGGCGCCAATGGCGACGAGCCGTCCGGTAGCGGTTCCGCCGCATCAGACGGCGCTTCGTCTGGCGTCGACCAGGCGTCAGCCGGGTCTGCCGGCTCTGTGTTGGTGGCGTATTTCTCGGCAACGGGCAACACCGCCGGCATAGCGAGCGCCGTTGTCGAGCATCTGGGTGCAGACACCTTCGAGATCAGTCCTGCTCAGCCTTATGCAGATGTCGATCTCAATTACAACGACGATGGAAGTCGCGTGAGCCAGGAGCGCGCCTCGGATGCACGCCCTGAGCTTTCCCAAGATATCCCCGATGGTTTTGCCGATTACGATATTGTGTTTTTGGGTTACCCCATCTGGTGGGGTGAGGCCGCGTGGCCGCTGCGCACCTTCGTGGAGGCTAACGATTTTTCAGGCAAGGTCGTGGTTCCGTTTTGCACCTCGGCGAGCTCGGGAATCGGTGGCAGTGGCGAGGCGTTGGCCGAGTTGGCCGGTGCGGGCGATTGGCGCGAGGGGTCGCGCTTCTCGGGCTCTGCTCCCACTGTCGATGTGGCCGACTGGGTCGACGGCCTAGGCCTGTAGGCGGCTCCGGACTTGCTTTACATGCGTCTTCGCTGCGGGGCGTTTTTCCCAGCAGCGTGGGCCGACAGACGTCAAGAAGGTGCGTGGCACGACGGATAGGAGGACAACATGGCAATCACGGTGAACCTGTATTACACGGGCAAGGACGGGGCGGCACGCGCGTTCGCCCAGGAGATGGAGGAGTCCGGCACCGCCGACGCGATTCGCGCGGAGGAGGGCAACGTCCGCTATCGCTATTTTCAGCCGTTGGACGACCCCGAGACCGTCCTGCTCATCGATGCATGGCGTGACCAGGACGCGCTCGACGCGCATCATGCCTCGCCGATGATGGCGAAGATCGCCGAGCTGCGCGACAAGTACGACCTGCATATGGTGGCCGAGCGCTACGTCACCGATGAGGACGGGCTGCCCGATCGCGACGCCGCCTTCATCCGTCAGTAGGGCCCGCTCGCCCGTCGCGATGTCCGCGGGCCGCGCCATCTGCCCCCATGGCGGATGGCCCGGCCGGTATTTCTATGTTCAAGGAGGTAGGTGCATGAATATCGTCGTGCTTCAGGGAAGTCCGAACCGGAACGGTTCGACGGCGCTTGTTGCCGAGGAGTTTTCGCGCGGTGCGCGCGAAGCGGGGCATACGGTGGAGCGCATCGACGTGGCGCACGAGGACGTGCGGCCCTGCGCGGGCTGTGTTGCGTGCGGCTACGGTGCCCGCCCATGCGTCCAGCGCGACGCCATGGCGTCCATCTTGGACAAGATCCTCGGTGCAGATATGGTCGTGTTTGCTACGCCGTTGTACTACTACGGCATGACAGCGCAGCTCAAAGCGGTTATCGATCGGTTCTGCTCCGAGAATTCCGCAATCACCGGCAAGCATCTCAAGGCGGCTTTGCTGACCGTTGCGTGGAACGCGGACGGCTGGACCTTCGAGGCGCTTGAAGCGCACTATCGGACCATCGTGCGCTACCTCGATATGGAAGATCGCGGCATGGTGCTCGGCGCCGGTTGCGGCACGCCGTCCATGACGCGCGCGACGAAGTACCCGCTTGAGGCGTACTCGCTCGGCCTGTCTCTGTAGCCGGCCTCTTGCCGTTTGTGCCGACGGCTGCTGATGGGATGCCGTTTTTCCGTTCGGCCTCTCGCGACGCCAGTTCAGAGCGCCTGTTTGAAGCGCTGGCATATTGACTTGGAGTCGACTCCAAGGAGTACGGTTCTTGTGTACAAGATGGGGCGGATGCGGTTCGCCCTGCAGAAGGAGAGAGAGGAAAGCATGGCTATCACTGATGGATTCAAGGCGACAGACCCTGAATACGCGGGGATCGTCGAGGCGTTTTTGGCCGAGGCGGCAGGCGACGAGACCCAGTCCCTCCCGGCTCGCACGCGCTATCTGGCAATCGTGGCGGCGCTTCTGGGCTGTCAGGGCATCGATGCGTTCGGCGCCGTAGTGCCCGAGGCGCTTCGTGCCGGCGTGACCCCGGTCGAGCTCAAGGAGGTCGTGTACCAGGCGACCGACTATCTGGGATTCGGCCGCGTCATGCCGTTTGTGGGCGCGATGAACGAGGCGCTCGATGCCGCCGGCGTCGCGCTGCCGCTCGAGGGGCAGGCGACCGTGACGCCCGAGACGCGCCTGGCCGCCGGCAACGACGTGCAGATCGAGGCTTTCGGCGAGGGCATGCGCGAGACATGGGCCAACGGCCCCGCCGAGCGCGCGACGGTCAACCGCTGGCTCGCGGCGAACTGCTTCGGCGACTACTACACCCGTCACGGCCTCACGCTTGCCGAGCGCGAGATGGTCACCTTCTGCTATCTGGTGGCCCAGGGCGGCTGCGACCCCCAGGCGACCGCGCATGCCGCCGGCAACTTCAACGTGGGCAACGACCGCGCGTTCATGTACGCCGTGGTTCACCAGATCCTGCCGTTCATCGGCTATCCCCGCAGTCTGAACGCGCTTGCCTGCATCGACGCGGCGGCGAAGTAGCGTCCGTTTGGCGGAAGTGCGTTCGGTTTTGGAAGGAGCGATTCGCATGCGCTATGCGACGTTGGGGCACTCGGGCATCAAGGTGTCCCGTATCTGTCTGGGCGGTATGAGCTTCGGCGAGCCGTCCGCGGATTTCCATCAATGGACGATCGGCCCGGAAGAGACGCGTGCGGTCATCGGTCGCGCTCTCGATGCGGGCATCAACTTCATCGACACCGCCAACTGCTACGCCCGCGGCACGAGTGAGGAGTTCATCGGTCGTGCCCTGCGCGACCTGGGCGTTGCGCGCGATCGGGTCGTGCTTGCGAGCAAGGTCTACTTCAACGAGGGACGTCTGTCGCCCGCGGCGATCGAGCGCGAGATCGACGGCACGCTCTCTCGGCTGGGGACCGACTACCTCGACCTCTACATCATCCATCGCTTCGATTACGACACGCCGGTCGAGGAGACCATGGAGGCGCTCGATGCGCTCGTTCGCGCCGGCAAAGTGCGCGCACTGGGCGCGAGCGAGATGTACGCCTACCAGCTGCATACCATGCAGGAGGTGGCGCTGAAAAACGGCTGGACGCCGTTTACCAGCATGCAGTGCCACTATAACCTGCTGTATCGTGAGGACGAGCGCGAGATGGTCCCCGTCTGCCGCCAGTTCGACATGGCGCTCACGCCTTACAGCCCGTTGGCTTCGGGGCACCTGTGCCGCTCCACCTGGGATTCCGATTCCGTGCGCAGCGCCACCGATGCCACCATGCGCAACAAGTACGATGCCGCGCGCGACAACGACATGCGTATCGTTGAGCGTGTCGCCGAGGTGGCGGCACGTCACGAGGTGCCCATGGCGCATATCGCCCTTGCCTGGCACTGGGCGCGCGGCGTGGAGGCGCCCATCGTGGGTTGCTCGCGCCCCGAGCGGGTGGACGACGCCGTGGCGGCGCTCGATGTGGAGCTCATGGCCGACGAGGTCGCGTATATGGAAGAGCCCTATGCCGCCCACGAGCTTGTGGGGCCGCTGGGTCGCCCGGGCGAAAAACCGCTCGCGGGCACGACGGACCCAGCCCGCAAGTAGAGGCGGCGGCAACGTTGGTAAGCGTCGGGCCGCCTTGCTGGATGCGGGCTGCCCGCATCATCGATTAAGGAGGAGCATATGGCAACCGCAGATTTCACCCCCATGTTCGGCATGGGCAACCCCAACGACGCGTTCGCGCAGTATTTCATCGGCAACTCGTATCTCAATCCGCTGACGAATGCGGCTGAGTGCGGAGTCGGCCTGGCGAATGTGACCTTCGAGCCGGGGTGCCGCAACAACTGGCATATCCATCATGCCGACAAGGGCGGCGGCCAGATTCTCATCTGCACCGACGGCCGCGGCTGGTATCAGGAATGGGGCTCCGAGCCTCAGGAGCTTACCCCGGGTACCGTCGTCGTCATTCCTGCCGGCGTGAAGCATTGGCACGGCGCGGCGCGCGACTCGTGGTTCTCCCATATCGCCTTCGAGGCGCCGGGCGAGAACTGCAGCAACGAGTGGCTCGAGCCGGTCGACGACGCGTCCTACCCCGCGTAGGGGAGATGACCCGGGGCCGGTACGTTTTGGGATGGAAACGTACCGGCCCTGCTGCGAGCATTGTCTGCTACGATGGGCGCGTCCGATCAGGAGGTGTGCCGTGGACCATTCCGAAACTGAGCACTACAAGTTCTTCAACCATGCGTCGTGCGAGTTCTACCCGTGCCACGACATGCCTGCGGAGCAGCTCAACTGCCTGTTCTGCTATTGCCCGCTGTACTGCTTGGGAGATACCTGCGGCGGCAATTTCCGCTACGTGGGCGAGCACGGAGACATCAAGGACTGCTCGGCCTGCACCGTGCCCCATCGCGTGGAGAACTTCGATTACATCATGCGCCAGTACCAGCGCGTGAAGGATATCGCCGCCCGCCGCGAAGGCGCGTGATCGGCGTTTCACAAGGGGGTGGTTCCCTCTTATTCCACCTGCTTTCCAGACGTGTTCCTATCGCCGGCAAAAATCGCGCGCTCAGCGATTTGCCGGCGTTTTTCTTTGCCATGTTGCTATGGGCGGCAATAAGAACCATGAGCCTGCCGACCGCAGAATATGGAGCCACAACGCACGGGAGGAGGGTCGAACCATGAAGAGGATGACCACTTCAAAGCCCCTTGTCATGTTGCTGACCGTTGCGTTGATTGCGGTGTTCATGATCCCCTGTCCGGTGCGCGCGGATGAGTCCGCGGCCGACGGGGTCGCTTCCCCGGGGCAAACGGAATCCGTGCTGCAGCCTGAGCACGTCGTCGATGAGGCGGACGTGATGGAGGGCAGCGGGCCTGCCGACGCGGCAGGAGCATCCGATATCGTTGGCGACGAGGAGGTCGTCGAGGCGGGTCTGGCGTCTGATCAGGTCGTGCAGGCGCAAGAGACGCAGCCCGCTGCGCAGACTTCCCCGACCGCGATAACGGTGCGGCCCGTATCTCCCGACAGCCTGACGTCGGTGGGGGATGCGGTGTACTGCCTGCCGGCAGACGGTGCCGGCGCAACCGTCGATTTGCCCGCAGTGTCGGTTGAGCCCGAAGGGGCCTCGGACGCCGTGACGTGGACATCGTCCGATGAGACGGTAGCCTCGGTCTCCAATGGCCTTGTTTTGCATGCTCCGGGCATGGCGGTGCTGACCGCGACCTCGGAGCTGGACGGGACGGTGAGTGCGCATGCGCGCATCTACGTCGTGGACGGTTCCCCGACGACCGTCGATGTCGACGGCTCGGGATGGCTGGTCGAGTCGTTTGACGGCCTCGATCTCGCGGCAGAGGTGCAGGCGCTCGACCAGGCCCTCACCGAGGCGCTCGGCGAGGGCGAGACGATCCAATTCGTCGGCACCCTCAGCTACAGCGTTCCGACCGATGAGGGGGCCGCTAGCTCTGGCCCCGCCGGCGCGGACCTGTATTTTCCCGTGCCCGATGGAGCGACGGGCGATGCGATGACCATCATGTTCTATCCCGATGGCGGGACGGGCATCGAGGTTGCGGCGCCCCTGTCGTTCGACGAGGCGGGCCTTCTGCTCGGCGCACACGTCGAGATTGCCTTCGACGGGGACGGGTTCACGTTGAACGGGGTGCCCGCCGCGACGGTGTGCGGGCAGTACGAAGTTATCGGAAGCGTCGACGCCAAGGTTCTGCTCGCGGAGGAGCTGGATGCCGCCCGCGCCGAGCTTGCCGAGCTGGCTGTACTCGACGACGCGGAGCTGGGCGAGGCGGCCGATGGGACGCGCTACGTGACGCGCGATCAGTTCGACCAGATATCGAATCTGCTCGACGCCATCGAGGCGCAGCTGAAGATCCGTGCGAGCGAAGAAGACGTCGAGGTGTTTCGTCAGCAGGTCAGAGAGCTCCGTCACGATGTGGCCGAGATGCCGATGACCGTCCAGGTCGACCGCGGGGCGCTGGAAGAGGAGCTCGCGGCGGCCGACGCCGTGCGTGCCGAGGTGACGGTTTCCGAGCACGGGCGCGACGTGCTTCACGGCGGCACATGGGCAGCGTCTGCCGATGCGGCCGCATTTGACGCGGCGATCGCGGATGCGCGCGCCGTATATGGTGCCGGGGACGCGACGAGCGATGAGATCGCGGCGGCGCGCGACGCGCTGGCCGAGGCGCAGCGTGTGTTCGAGGCCGCCTGCAGCGTGGCGGAGGTGTCTCTCGAGGCGCTCGAGAGCGAGCTCGATGCCGCCGCCAAGGTGGATGACGGCGTCGTGACCGTGGCACAGGCGCTCGATGCGGCGCCCGGCGCGCGCTGGGTGACGCAGGAGGCGGCGAATTCGCTGGCTGCAGCCGTGGACGCGGCGAAAGCCGTTGCGGCCAAGGAGCTTTCCGCGCTGACGCAGGATGCAGTCGACGCGGCGACCTCCAAGCTCATGAGGGCGAATGCGGGCTATCGGGAGTCCATCGCGACAAAGCCCGCGATCGAGGACATCAAGATTGAGCGCGCGGAGGCGAATGTCGGGCGCGACATTGTCCACATGCTCCCGGGCAGCCCCCTTGCGCTCAAGCCGGTGTTCACTCCCGCCGAGTCTGCAGTGGCGGTGACGTGGTCCTCCTCCAACACCTCCGTCGCGACGGTTGACGCTGACGGCAAGGTCACGGCGGTGGGTGACGGCGCGGCGACCATCACCGCGACAACGCGCGCGTTCGATGGCGTGGAGAGCAAGACGGCCGTGTTCACGGTCGTTCCGATCGGCTGCGGGGCCCGGTGGACCTACGAGAACACGGCCGCGGGCATCGTCGTCGAGGGCGTTCCCTCCGGAGTCGACGTGACGGCAGATGTCGTGACGGGGTCCCAGGGGTTCCCGGTCGGAAAGCTTGGTCGCGATGATCGCGCTGTCGCCGGCGTGTTCGTAACGCTCGCAACGGGGTCCGAGCACACCGTGGTCGGCATCCCGATCGAGGGCATGAGCGCCCGTATCCCTCTTGGGACCGATGCGTATGACGGCAAGAAAGTCGAAGCGACGCTGTACGGAGATGACGGTTACACCTACACGTATACGGCGACGGCAAGCGGCGGAACGATCTATCTGACGATTCCCGCCGGAGGCTACGTGGAGACCATCGCGCGTGCCGCCCTGCTGGCGGAAACGCCCGATAAGCAGGGCGATCCCGCCAAGCCCTCCGATGAGGCGAAGCCGTCTGACGATGACGTGCGCGAGCGCCTCGCCCAGACGGGTGACGAATCGGTGGCGGCGATAGCCGCTCTCGGCGGCGCCGGTGCTCTGGCAGCGGTGTCCGGTATCGTCTTGATTCGAAGGAGGAAGATCTCGTAAGCGGCTCAAGGACCAGTGAGGCTGTACGTTTCGGTCATCAGCGAGATCACGGGACTACCCGCTAACGGTGCCCAGTAACTGTACCCAGAACTGAGAGAGAGGGCCTTCCAAGGGGCCCTCTCTCTCAGTTCTGGGTACAGTTACTGGGCCCTATGAGCGGGTGGCCTGGTAGAGGCGGTGGCCGAGCCTTGCTCGAGGGGCCTCGCTTCACGATGCGCTGCGATCGCCGCCTCGCCCTGCGGGACTTGGATGCCTTTATGTAGCGTTTCCCTTGGCGGATCTTAGTAGGAGATGGCGCTCGGCGAGAAGTCCTCTGCGACGGCTATCGCGATGTCCGCCGCCGCGCGGATGTCTTGCGGCGCGCAGATGGAGGCGCCTGCGTGGATGTAGCGGCAGGGGACGCCGGCGACCACGCAGGGGATATCGAGCTGATGGATGACGCCTCCGTTGGTTCCGCCGCCGGTGCGCACGGAGGTCTGCGCGGGCAGGCCGCGGGACTGGGCGACTCTGAGCACATATCGCTGAAAACGCGGATGCGTGATCATGCAGCGATCGAAGTAGCGGAACATCGGTCCTTTTCGCAACGCGGTCTGGATCTCGTCGGCGGGCGTGAACGTGTCGTCTGCCGGGCATCCTTCAAACACGAACGCGGCAGCGGGCTCGATTGCGCGCACGGCGGCGCCGATGCCCCGCTCGCCCATCTCTTCCTGCGCCGAGATGCAGCCGATGACGTTGACCGGCAGGTCGTCGCGCTGCGCGAGCTCTCGCAGCGCGAGCAGCAGGGCGCACACGCCCGCGCGGCAATCGAAGGCCTTGCCAATCGCGATGTCGCGCTGCTCGTCATATGAAAACGTCGTTGCCGCCACGAACGGCTCGCCGATGCGCACGCCGAAACGCTCCAAGGCGTCTTGCTTCGAGGTCGCGCCGACGTCGAGCGTAAGCGGCGCCTTGCCGTCGGCGCGCTCGGTGGCGGTCCAGAAGTGCGGCGGCTTGACGCCGACGACGCCGCGGATCCAGGCGCCGGCGCCCGTGCGCACGAAGACGTCCTGGCCGGCGAGCGTCCCGGGGGCGATATGGCCCAGCTCGACGAAATTCATCGTGCCGCCTGCATGGATCGCTTGCACCATGCCGCCGACTTCGTCTCCATGGGCGTCGAACAGCAGCGTCGGCTTGTCCGCATCGACGGTATGCGGCGTGATGATGACGTCAAGCAGGCTGTTGACCTCGACGTTCGCCCAGTCGGCGCAGAACGCGCGCACGATATCGACCACCTCGTCCTCAAAGCCCGAGGGGGCTTTGGCGTTCGAGAGGCGGGCGAGCAGGTCGATCAGTTCGGCATCGTCGGCATGCATGGGCAGGTCCTTTCCACGGGGCTATCGCTTACTCGAGCAATGAGCATAGAGGACGCTGAGGGCTGAAGTTCTGTCAACGAGGCAAGTCCCCACGATTTTATCTATGCAAATAACCTATAGCTAGCTATACCTTATAGGTCTTTTACATAGCTGACAGCGCGTCATACCATGATGGCTACCAGAAAGGAGTGACCATGGGTGAATTGAGCGAAGATCTTGAGCGGTGCCTGTGCGATTGCGATTGCGATGCCGAGCGGACTGCCAAGGCAAAATGCTCGTGCGAGGAGGGGCGCGTGCGCGAGACGAAGCGCGTACTGCTCGGAGAGCGCCAGCGCCTGCTCGACGAGATGCATGCCTCTCAGAAGGGCATCGATGCCATCGACCATATGCTGCATCGCGTGAGCTGCGAATGCGCGCCTCGCCGGCCCTGGGGCAAGGCTGCAGAAGGGGAGGATGGTTCCCGTGAGTGATCGCGTGGCGGAAATCCTTTTAGATTCATTCTCCAGGATCCTGATTCCAGGTTTGACCGCGACGATCCCGTTGGCGCTCATCTCGTTTGCCATCGCCCTGGTGATCGCCATGGCCGTGGCGCTCGTGCAGTACGCGAAGGTTCCCGTGCTCACGCAGATCGCGCGCTTCTACATCTGGATCATCCGCGGCACGCCGCTGCTCGTGCAGCTCTACGTCGTGTTTTACGGCCTACCCGATTTCGGAATCGTGCTCGATCCGTTTCCGGCGGCCATCATCGTGTTCTCCATCAACACGGGCGCCTATTCGGCCGAGACCATTCGCGGCGCGCTCGAAGCGGTGCCGTCCGGCCAGCTTGAAGCGGGCTATTGCGTGGGCATGAGCTACATGCAGATCATGCGTCGCATCCTGCTGCCGCAGGCGATGCGCTCGGCGTTCCCGCCGCTTTCCAACGAGCTCATCGCGCTCGTGAAGGACACGTCGCTCGCTGCGAACATCACGGTGCTCGAGATGCTCATGGCCACGCAGCAGATCGTGTCGCGCACCTACGAGGCGCTTCCTCTGTACTTGGAGGTCGCAGCCATCTACCTGCTGTTCTCCACGGTTCTCACGTGGCTGCAGGGCATTGGCGAGAAGAAGCTCGCGTCGTTCGGCATGGAGAGGGGATAGGCCATGGCTCAAGAGATGCTGACACTCGAGGGTGTGCGCAAATCCTTCGGAGATGTCGAGGTGCTGCACGGCATCGACCTGACGGTGCATCGCGGCGAGGTCGTCGCCATCCTGGGGCCATCTGGCTCCGGCAAGACGACGCTCTTGCGCTGCGCGAATTTCCTCGAGCGTGCGGATGCGGGCACGCTTGCGCTGGGTGGCGAGAGCTTCGATTTGGCGCATGCGACCAAGCGCGAGGTCGCTGCCGTGCGCAAGAAGACCGCATTCGTGTTCCAGAGCTACAACCTCTTTCGCAACCGCACCGTTTTGGGCAATGTGACCGAGGGCCTTATCGTTGCCCGCAAGATGCCGCGGGCTCAGGCAGAAAAGATCGCGCGGGACTGTCTCGAGCGCGTCGGCATGGGAGACCGCGCCGACGCCTACCCGGTCCAGCTCTCCGGCGGTCAGCAGCAGCGCGTCGCCATCGCGCGCGCCATGGCGACCGATCCGGAGATCATCTACTTCGATGAGCCCACCAGCGCGCTCGACCCCGAGCTGACCATCGAGGTGCTCGGGTCCATGCGCCGGCTCGCCGAGGACGGCATGACCATGCTCGTGGTCACCCACGAGATGGGGTTCGCCCGCAACGTCGCGGACCGCGTCGTCTTCATGGAGGGCGGTTCGGTGGTGGCGACGGCGCCGTCGGCCGAGTTTTTCGAGCATCCGGATAACGACCGCGTGCGCGCGTTTCTGCGCACGGTGGGCGGCGAGGGCTGAGGGGCGACGCTCGCGGCTGCGATGGTCGCGTCGGCCCTTTTGGCTCATTGCAGGGTGTCAAAACTGAATGGAAAGGAATCGATAGCAATGTTGGAAAACAAGGTTTCCCGTCGAAGCTTCCTGTCGATGGTCGCCGGCGTCTCGATGCTCGGCCTTGCGGGTTGCAGCGGCGGCGATGGCGCTTCCGGCTCCACCGGGTCCGAAGGCGGCGACCTGCTCGAGCAGATCACGGAGCGCGGAGAGATGACGTTCGCCACCGAGGGCACGTGGAGCCCCTGGACGTTCCATGACGAGGACGGCGACCTGACCGGCTTCGATATCGAGGTGGCACGCGCCATCGCTGCCGAGCTCGGCGTCGAGGCGAGCTTTGCCGAGGGCGAGTGGGACGGCCTGCTTGCAGGCCTGGATTCCGGTCGCTACGACACGATGGCCAACGGCGTCTCGGTCACCGAGGAGCGCGAGGAGAAATACGATTTCACCGACCCGTATGCCTACAACACCATCGTGGTCATCACGCGGAGAGACTCGGACATCGCGTCCATGGAGGACCTGGCGGGCAAGACGACAGCCAACACGCTCGGTTCGAGCTATGCGATCCTTGCCGAAGCCAACGGCGCGACCAACACGGGCGTGGACGACTTCAACCAGACCATCGAGCTGCTCGAGGCGGGTCGCATCGACGCGACGCTGAACGACGAGGTCGTCTTTTACGACTACATGGCCCAGCACCCCGATGCGGACCTGAAGATTGCGGCGGAAAACGACGAGCCCACGCACGTTGCGTTCCCGCTGCGTCGCGAGGAGGCGACAGCGAGCCTGCTCGCGGCCATGAACGAGGCAATCGCCACCCTGCGCGAGAACGGCACGCTGTCGGAGCTCTCCCAGGAGTTTTTCGGCATCGATATCACCGAGGCGTAAGGGATCGATGGCGCGATCCTTTCGCCTCGCTCGCTTCCTCGCGCCGCCGTCATCTTCCGCGGCGGTGCTCCCCGTGATGGCCGGCGCCGCTCTCGGCGGTGTAGGCGCTTTGCGACTCTTCCGAATCGCCGTGCCGATGGCCCTCGTCTGAGCATCCGCCTGCGGCGGAGGAGATATCGACGTCTTCCGCATCGGCGCAATCGAGCAGCTCGCGCATGGTCATGGTGCTCGCCTCGTCCACTGAGATGTTGACGCCGCTGTCGACGAGTTCCTGCCAGACGCGGTATTTGCCTATGCCCATGCCGGCGAGCTCGGCCTCATGGTGCTCCTCTTCGCTCGCGTGCGCGCAGCTCACCTGCCCGGTTCCGGCTGAGTCGAGGCAGCGCGTGCCGACCGACTCGAGTGTGGCCGCCTGCGCCTCGTCGTCGCAGGTCACGGTCATCTGCACCGTGGCCCCGTCGGCGATATAGGCCTGGAGCTCGTCTTCCAGCGAATCCATCGCGTCTTGATACGGCATGCCCTCGACCTGGGCCGCCGCGAGCAGCTGCTCGCCGTCATCGTTGTAGGCACGCGTGCTCGCCACGCGATCGAAGCGGTTGATGCCGAGCTCGATTGAGGGATTCACGTCGATGGCTACGTAGGCGTAGGGCTGCGAGGCCCATGCCACGCCGCCGATGCCGAGCGTTGCGAGCACCAGGCAGGCAGCGAGCGCGGCGACGAGGGGGACATGGCGGCGCCGGGCGCGCGCGTGGGCCCCGGCGGCTCCTGCCACGATATGAAGAGAAGGGGCCTCCGTCGCGCTTCCGCTGCCTGTGCCGTCGGCGTCATCCGCCTGGTGCGCGCGTTCGGCCTCAATGCGCGCGAGCGTTCTCTCGGCGAGTCCTGTGGGCATATGCGCGCCGTCGAAGGCCCCTCGAACGCGCCGTTCAAGCTTGTCGGTCATGATAGGGCCTCCCTCAGCCGCTTCTTCCCGCGTGAGATCCATGAGTACACGGTGCCCACCGGCATGCCGGTCATCTGGGAGATCTCGCGCGCGGTATAGCCTTCGTACAGGGCCAGGTACAGCTGCGTTTTGGGCGGATCCCCCAAGGAGTCGAGTGCCCCGAGCACTTCGGCAAGCTCGAGGGCCGCGCGGTCGTCTGCGGCCCCCAGCTCCCCCTCGCGTCCCTGCTCGGCCATCTCGTCGACCGATTCGTTGTTGTTCCGCGCCGCCTTGAGGACGTCTTTGCAGGTGTTGATAGCGACGCGAAGCAGCCATGCCTTGGCGTGGCCGTCATCGTTGAACGGGGCGTCGTGCAGGGCGTATTTGAGAAATGTGTCCTGAAACGCGTCCTCGGCGTCCGCGGGGCGCAGATAGAGCAGACAGGCGCGCCAGACGGCATCGCCGTAGGCGCGGACTGCCTGCTCTATATCGGACGATGCCCGCATGCGCGCACGCTCGCTTTCTAGCAATGGACATGCGCGCGGTGCTGTCCGGTGCATCCGTTTTTGTGCAGATGATGCCCTGTGCGCGCACGTCCCCCGCCCCTATTGTTGCAGAGATCACGCTGGTTGCGGCATGCCGAATTCGCGCAGTTGTCGCATATGCCGTCGCTGTCGGCATCGATGTAGGAGGGGCACGAAGTCTGCACGCCCGATCCTGCCGCAAGGCTGCTCGTCAGACTTGTTCCCGAAGTCGCGTCCGCGGTGCTCGCCGCGTGCGCGGGCATGGCGGCGATAAGCCCAGTGCCGAGTATCGCTGCTGCCGCGATTGCCACGATGGCGCCTGTTACGGAGGTATGTTTGCCCGAAGCGCTCATGATGATCCTTTCTCTAGGTTCTCTAGGCCGCCTGCATCCGCAGTCGGCTTTCTTCCCGTCATCATGAACACGACTGGGGCCGCGGGATCCTTGCAGCGATAGCGATCTTTTTTAATTGCCATGATGGGTTGTTCGGGGACGGGTTCGTTTCAACCCATGCTCGATGTCACGACGGTTTCTGCGGAAAGCTCTAACGAAATATGCATGCCAATCCGAGCAGAACGAGAAAACACGAGGTGGAAAGCCATGCTGTATTGGCCGTTATGCAAAACGTCCGAGCTGTTCCCGCAGAATCCGTCGCGTCGGTTTTTGCGGGAAGGCGCGTAGCGGCCTAGGCGCCTGCGGCGTGTCGCCGCCGCGGCCCATCGGCCCCTCCTGGGCGCCCCTCTCGGCAGGGCGGGTTGCCCCCGCGTCGTCTGCTCGCAATGAATACGGAATGGTGCGCGAGGCATATCCCCAGGAAAGCTATACGGTTCCAGCATATAAGAATATGACATATAGGTATTTGAAATACCTGCAGAAGGCTTGCAGAATACTGGGGGGAGAGAGGAGGTTGCGTCTATGCATCGGACATCAACATGGGGCTCCATGAGGATCCATGTCGCCTTGGCGGCCGCGTTCGCATTCGCCGCTCTTTCCCTGAGCGGCTGCGGATCCGTGCAGAAGCGCGCGACGGGGTCTGCGTCTGAAGCGCCGCTGCCGGCATCGCGGCATGCGGCGTCTGCAGCCGGCGATAACGAGCGGACGGGCGCAGTGAGTGAGGAAGGGGATCAGGCGGTGCAGAGCATCACGCTTACCATCAACGGGACGGCGTATACGGCGACGTTGGAAGACACCGAGGCGGCGCGTGCGCTCGCGGAGCGGCTGCCGCTGTCGCTTTCGATGTCGGAGCTGAACGGCAACGAGAAGTACTGCTACCTCGATGAGGACCTGCCCACGAGTTCTTCTCGTCCGGGCACCATCCAAGTGGGCGATATCATGCTGTTCGGCAGCGACTGCCTCGTCCTGTTCTACGAGACGTTCTCGAGCAGCTACAGCTATACACGGATCGGTCGCATCGACGACCCGTCAGGCTTGGCGCAGGTGGTCGGCAGCGGTTCCGTCACCGTGGCGTGGGAGTAGGGGCGGCATTCGAGACACAGCTCGAGACGCTGGCCAAAGGAGTCTCCGGGTACGACGGTGGGCACGAGCGTATGCGGCGCCCTGCCCTGCCTGGCTCTCGGCGTGCTGTTCACCGTCTTCCGCCTGCGTTGCGCTCATGCGGGCGAGTGCATCGGCTGCGGTCATTGCGACAGCCGCTGCCCGTTCGGGGTGGCCCAGTCCGAGCGCATGGGAATCATCGCGGATCACTTCGGCCTGTAGCTTATTACCCTTCGAAGGGGGCTGGCCGGTTTAGTGCACATCCGGCATGTCGTGCCGGGCGCGCGATCGCCGCGCATCGTGAAACGAGGTCCTGCGGAAAGTTCGACCACCGCCTCTACCAGGTTACCCACTAAACGGGCCCCGTAACTGTACCCCGAACTGCGGGAGAGGGCCCCTTGAGAGGCCCTCTCCCGCAGTTCGGGGTACAGTTACGGGGCCCGTTTAGTGGGTAGTCCCGTTGTTCTACCGATGGCCAGGAGTGCATCGGGACATGCATCAGCGTTTCCTTAACGGAGGCTCATGCGAAATGCTTTTGTCTCTGTCCATTGGTAGTTGCGCACTAAGAAAATCTTATGTATGTAGACTTAGATTTCTGTATAGAGCGTCGCAAAAGCGGTAACAATACCTCTCGAACAGATGAATGCCGCCCCGCAGGGCGGCAACACCCCAAGAGAGGTGAGGCATATGAGAATCGACAAGCTTGCCGTGACGTCGCGCGAGGCGCTGCAGACGGCCATGGGCATCGCGAGCGATGCGCAGGCGGGGGCCGTGGAGCCCATCCACCTGCTCGCCGCGCTGCTCACGGGTGGTGAGCGCAACATCTCGGTCATCATCGAGCGCATCGGGGCCGATCCCGCACAGCTCTCCCGCGCCGCGCAGGAGGCCATCGACCGGCAGCCGAAGGTCTCGGGCGACGGTGCCGAGATGGGGCTTTCGCGCGACCTGGTGCGCACGCTCGAGCGCGCCGAGAAGCGCGCCACCAAGATGCAGGACAACTTCGTGGTGACCGAGCACCTGCTGATGGCGCTCGCCGAGGACAAAGGCGAGGCCGGGCGCGTGCTCAAGGGCGGCGGCGTGACGCCCGAGCGCATCGAGGAGGTCTATCAGGAGCTCCGAGGTGACGACCGCGTCAAGACCGCTGAGGACAAGACGCAGTTCGAGGCGCTGGAGCAGTACGGCCGCAACATCTGCGACCTTGCGCGCGCCGGAAAGCTCGATCCGGTGATCGGCCGAACCGACGAGATCCGCCGCACCATCCAGGTGCTTTCCCGCCGCACCAAGAACAACCCCGTGCTGATCGGCGAGCCCGGCGTGGGCAAGACCGCCATCGTTGAGGGCATCGCCCAGCGCATCGTGGCGGGCGACGTCCCCAGCACGCTGCGCGACCGCGATCTCATCGAGCTCGACATGAGTGCGCTGGTGGCCGGCGCCAAGTACCGCGGCGAGTTCGAGGACCGCTTGAAGGCCGTGCTGAAGGAGGTCGAGAAGGCGCAGGGCAAGGTCATCCTGTTCATCGATGAGCTGCACACCATCGTGGGCGCCGGCGCGACCGAGGGCTCCATGGATGCAGGTAACATCCTGAAGCCCGCGCTCGCCCGTGGAGACCTGCACGCCATCGGCGCCACCACGCTCGACGAGTACCGCAAGTACATCGAGAAGGACGCGGCCCTCGCCCGTCGTTTCCAGACGGTCATGGTGGGCGAGCCGAGCGTGGAGGACACCATCTCCATCCTGCGCGGCCTGAAGGAGAAGTACGAGATCTTCCACGGCGTGCACATCACCGACGGCGCGCTCGTGGCGGCCGCCGACCTCTCCGATCGCTATATCGCCGACCGCTTCCTGCCCGACAAGGCCATCGACCTGGTGGATGAGGCGGCGAGCCGTCTGCGCATGGAGCTCGATTCCATGCCGGTCGAGATCGACCAGACGCAGCGCAAGCTCACGCAGATGCAGATCGAGGAGCAGGCGCTCATGAAGGAGACCGACGACGCCTCCAAGGAGCGTCTGGAGGCCCTGCGCCAGGAGATCGCCGAGGTGCAGGAGAAGCTGAACGTCCAGAAGGCGGGTTGGCTCAACCAGAAGAACGCCATCGACCGCGTGCAGGATCTCAAGGGCCAGCTCGACCAGGCCAAGAGCGAGGAGGAGCGCGCCACGCGCGACGGCGATCTCGCCCGCGCATCGGAGCTGCGCTTCTCGATCATTCCGAACCTGGAACAGCAGGTCAAAGACGGCGAGGCCGAGATCGAGGCGCAGAAGACCGAAGGAGGCCTGCAGGAGCAGGTCACCTCGGACGAGATCGCCGAGGTCGTGTCCGCGTGGACGGGCGTGCCGGTGTCCAAGATGATGCAGGGCGAGATGGAGAAGCTCCGCGATCTCGAGGGCGAGCTGCACAAGCGTGTCATCGGGCAGGACGAGGCCGTCACCGCCGTCGCCTCGGCCGTGCGCCGCAGCCGTGCCGGCCTGGCGGACCCCGACAAGCCCATCGGCAGCTTCTTCTTCCTCGGTCCCACCGGCGTCGGCAAGACCGAGCTCGCCAAAGCGCTGGCGACCTGCCTGTTCGACGACGAGCGCGCGCTCGTGCGCATCGACATGTCCGAGTACATGGAGAAGTTTTCGGTCCAGCGCCTGATCGGCGCGCCTCCCGGATACGTCGGCTACGACGAGGGCGGCCAGCTCACCGAGGCCGTGCGCAGGCGTCCCTACAGCGTCATCCTGCTCGACGAGATGGAGAAGGCGCACCCGGATGTGTTCAACATCCTGCTGCAGGTGCTCGACGACGGTCGTCTGACCGACGGCCAGGGCCGCGTGGTGAGCTTCAAGAACACGATCATCATCATGACGTCGAACGTGGGCTCCAACGCCATCGCGGAGCTCTCCGGCAAGGACGACGAAGCCATGAAGCGCGAGGTCGACGAAGCCATGCGCGCCACGTTCAGGCCCGAGTTCCTGAACCGTATCGACGACATCGTCGTGTTCCATCCGCTCGGCATGGCGCAGATCGACAAGATCGTCGACATCCAGCTCGCCGATGTCCGCGCGCGTCTGGCCAAGGAGCGCATGTCGCTCGACATCACGCCGAGCGCCAAGCAGATGCTCGCCGTGGGCGGTCTCGACCCGGTCTTCGGCGCTCGCCCGCTGAAGCGCCTCATCCAGACCGAGGTCGTGGATACCATCGCCGAGGCCATCATCGACGGCCGCGTGCGTGAGGGCGACCAGATCACGGTCGACGTCGATACCGACGGCACGTTCTTCGTGGTGCCGGACGCCACCGGCCCCGCTGCGACCTACGAGGTCCCTGACGAGGAGTAGCGCCTGCGTGGCGACGTGTACGGGCGGGGCGCCCCGGGATGCTTCCGGGGCGCCCCGCCCTGATTATTGGGCCGGCTTGCGCGCTGCGGGCGGCTGCTGGCGCCGCGGGGACACAGGCTCCGCGCCGAGCGGCCCGGCGCGGAGCCGCCCGATCGTGCCGCTCAGTCCCCCTGGGCCTGCTGGACGCGCTCGAAGAAGCGCTCGAAGACCAGCTCGAACACGTAGTGGAACATCAGGCGGCTGTCGAGGTCCATGTCGCCGTAGCGGATCTGCTTCTCCACGGTGAACAGGGGGATGTCCGCGAGCTTTGACAGCGAGTTCTTGGAGAGCCCCGTCATGGTCACGATCGTGCTGCCGCGGCTCTTGGCGATGGAGGTCGCCTCGACGGACACCTCGGTCTCGCCGCTGATGGACACGCTGAACACGAGGTCGTTCTGCCCGAGCTGCTCGGCATAGTGGCGCATGACGTGCCGCTCGCTCAACGTGTCGGTGTTCTTGCCCATGACGCGGAGCTTCTCCTCCATCTCCAGGCAGGGGAACTTCGAGAGGCCCGAGCAGAAGAAGACGATGTGCTCGGCGCGCTCTATGGCGCGGGCGACCTCCTCGACGGTCCGGTCGTGCACGAGGTCCTTGGTCTGGATGATCTGCAGGTCGAGCGGGATGGTCTCGATGGCATAGCGGTTGCGCTCGAGCGAGAGCAGGTAGGAGTGCTTGAGGTCGGTGAAGCCCGTGAAGCCGAGCTTGTGGGCGAGGCGCACGATGGTGTTGGGCGCCACGAAGAAGTGGGCCGCGATGCCCTTCGACGTCGCCTGCGAGAGGTCTCCCCGAAGGGAGATGATGTAGCGGAGGATCTGGGATTCCAAGTCGTTGAGATGCTTCTCGCCCGACTTGACGTGTTCGTAAAACGAGTCCTGCACGGCAGCGACACCTCCCCGTCAGCTTTTCAAACATCGTAATATCCCATGGCTCGAGGCTTTTCCGGAGTCAATCGTCCGCAAACGGTCGCATCTCGTTCGCCAGCGGTACCTCGGCCCGCGTGTCGCGCGACACGGGTTCGTGTCGTGCGCTATCCCGTGTGTCGCGCAGCCGTTTCCCCTGCTCAGGGTCATGGTGCGCTCGTGCGCGTAGCACAATATGGGCAACGGGAGGGACGCGGGCACGGTGGCCGCGGAACCGCATCGCGCTCCCCCGCGCAGCGTCAGTTGACTCTAGTTTCGGGGAGTGGTTCTCATGAAAGACAAGCTCAACATCGTTCTCATCGGCGGGGGCTCCACGTGGTGCCCGGGCATCCTGAAGGCGCTCACCAAGCATCTCGATATCTTCCCGCTGAACCGTGTGTGCCTGTACGACATCGACGCCGAGCGCCAGGAGCCCATCGGCGAGTTCGGCAAGGTCCTGTTCGCCGAGGAGGCGCCCAGCGTCGAGTTCATCTACACCACCGACAAGGACGTCGCCTACACCGACATCGACTTCGCCCTGTGCCAGATCCGCACCGGTGGCTACGAGATGCGCAGCAAGGACGAGAAGATCCCTCTGTCCATGGGCATCATCGGCCAGGAGACGGTCGGCCCCGGCGGCATGGCCTACGGCATGCGCTCCATGCGCGACATGGTCGAGATCGTGAACGATGTGCGCGAGCGCAGCCCGGAGGCGTGGATCATCAACTACACCAACCCGGCGGCGATCGTGGCTTACGGCCTGGACCGCATCTTCCCGGACGAGAAGCGCGTGCTCAACATCTGCGACCAGCCGGTCAACCTGCTTCGCTCTTACGGCCGCCTGCTCGGCCGCGACATGACCAACGTCGAGCCCGTGTACTTCGGCCTCAACCACTTCGGCTGGTTCACGCACCTCTATGACGAGGAGGGCAACGACCTCGTGCCGCTCGTCAAGGAGTACACCGAGAAGAACGGATTCCTTCCCGTCGACGCCGAGCAGCGCGACCAGTCGTGGCTCGACACCTACGCCATGGTCAAGGACATGCTCGAGGACTTCCCCGAGTACCTGCCCAACACCTACCTGCAGTACTACCTGTATCCGGAGTACAAGCTGGCACATCTCGATCCCAACTACACCCGCTCCGACGAGGTCATGAACGGCCGCGAGAAGCGCGTGTTCACCGAGTGCCGCCGCGTGGCCGAGGCCGGAACCGCCAAGGGCTCCTCGGTCGTGCAGAACGACGCGCACGGCGACATGATCGTCGAGGTGTCCTCCGCCATCTACCGCAACACCCGCAAGACGTTCATCGTCATGGTCCGCAACGACGGCATCATCGAGGGCATGCCCGACGATGCTATGGTCGAGGTCGCCGCGAGCGTGGGCAAGAACGGTCCCGACCCGTATGCCGTGGGCAAGATCGGGACGTTCTACCGCGGCCTCATGGAGAACCAGTACGCATACGAGCGCCTCACCGTCGAGGCCTGGATGGAGGGGTCCTACGAGAAGGCGCTGCAGGCGCTGACCCTCAACCGCCTGGTGGGTGACGCCAAGAAGGCCCGCAAGGTGCTCGATGCGCTCATCGAGGCCAACAAGGGCTACTGGCCCGAGCTCCGCTAGCGAACCGACGTCGGGCGGCGCGTCGCGGGCGGATGGCAGGGGATCGTCCGCGGCGCGCCCGCTCGGCGCTGCGCTGTAACTGTCCGCGGGGCGCGGGGCATCCCGCCCGTCGCGTCCCGATGTCAGAGGGGACTGAACATGAACAAAGATGAATTGCTGGCGAAGTTCCAGCGTTTGGGCAAGGTCCTGATGACGCCCGTTTTGATCTTGCCTATCGCGGGCATCCTGCAGGGCTTCGGCAACGCCTTCACGAGTCCCATGCTGCTCGAGTACGCGCCATGGTTGGGGACCCCGGCGATCGCCATCTTCTTCTCGATCCTGAAGGCGGCCGCGGGCGTCGTGATGAGCAACATCCCGCTTATCTTCGCCGTGTGTTTGGCCTATGGGTTCGCCAAGGGGGAGAAGGCCACGGCGGCGCTGTGCGGCATGATCGGCTACATGACGCTCAACGCCGTGATGGGCACGTTCCTGACGGCGATCGGCACCATCGACCCGGAGAACCTGGCTACCGGCCAGAGCACCATCCTGGGCACGATTACGCTCGATACCGGCGTGATCGGCGGCCTTCTGGTCGGTGCGCTCGTCGCCTACCTGCATAATCGCTTCTACAAGATCGAGCTGCCGGCCGCGCTGTCCATCTTCAACGGCGTGAAGTTCATCCCGGCGGTCACGATCGTGGGATGCAGCGTGCTCGCGCTGGTGCTCTCGCTCGTGTTTCCGCTCGTCCAGACGGCTCTGGGGGCGCTTTCCGACTTCATCCGCGCCACCGGCGTGTTCGGGTCGTTCGTATACGGCGCCGGCGAGCGCCTGCTGCTTCCCTTCGGCCTGCATCACTTCGTGTACCTGCCGTTCTTCTTCACCTCGCTCGGCGGTACCGAGGTCATCGACGGCGAGACCATCTCCGGCGCCGTGAACATCTACAGTGCCATCCTGGGCTCAGCTACCACCCCGTTCGATATCAACGTGAGCCGCTTCGTCATGAACGGCAAGGTCATCTTCGCCATGTTCGGCCTGCCCGGTGCCGCGCTCGCCTTCTACAAGACGGCGCTGCCCGAGAACAAGAAGAAGACCGGTGCGCTCATGATCGCGCTCGTCATCCCGTGCGTGCTGTCCGGCATCACCGAGCCGCTCGAGTACTCGTTCCTGTTCATCGCGCCGGTGCTGTATCTGGTCCACGCCATCATGGCCGGCCTTGCGTACGCGTTCACGTTCCTGCTGAACTTCAACGTCGCCGGCTCCGCGACGTTCGGGGGCCCGCTGCTGTCGCTGATCTTCAACGGCATCCTGGGGGCGAGCAAGGGATCCGGCTGGATGTCCATCCTCATCCTCGGCCCGATCTGGTTCGCGACGTACTTCTTCGTCTTCAAGACGCTGATCAAGCGCATGAACCTCAAGACCCCGGGACGCGAGCTTCCCGAAGAGGGCTCCGAGGACGCCAAGGCCGAGAAGGCACCCGTGAGCGAGCTCATCCCGCTCATCATCGAGGCCGTCGGCGGTGCCGATAACATCAAGAGCGCCGAGGCCTGCTTCACCCGTCTGCGCCTGCAGCTGAACGACTGCAGCAAGGTGGCCGACGACAAGGTGTTCACCGAGGAGCTCGAGGCGCGCGGTATCGTGCATGTCGCCGGAGGCGTGCAGATCGTGTACGGTATGATGGCCGCGAACTACGCCACGCAGATGCGCGAGGCGCTCGGCATGGAGTAGCCGAGAGGCGGCAGGGGGGATCCTGCGGCCAGACACCGGAGATGGGGGCGACGCGGCCTACGGGCGCGCCGCCCCTTCTCTGTGCGACAATGGGGCGAATGTGGATACGCTGGGCGAAGGAGGCACCATGCCCGACGACGAGAAGCGCCCCCAGGCGCGGCGGGAGAAGGGTCCCGAGCCGCGCGACCCGTTCATCCGGGCGGAGAACGAGGACGACGACGGCTACGATCCCTATTCGGACCGTCGACCGGAACCCGAGCCGCTGTTCGAGCGCGATCCGTGGGGTTAGCCGGAAACGGATGGCCGACAATGGAAAAGCCGGGGCGAACCCCGGCTTTTCCCATGCGGCGTATCGAAGGCGCGACGCTAGCGGTCGAGCTCCTTGCGGACCATCGTGTCGAGGATGGCGGCGATCAAGCCAAACAGGATGACCAGCGCGTCGAGCACGGGGATCGTCTGCCCGAGGCCGCTGACCACGCACGTGACGATGCCGACGAGGACCGTCAGGACGGCGAGCAGGCGATGGCTTCCAAGGGCGCTCGGGCGGTTCGCGCCGTGGATGCCCATGAAGGCGGTGATGAAGCTCAGGGCCGCGCACAGCAGGTACAGGATGCCGTCGATGCTCACCACGAGCACGCCGAGCACGCCGGCGTCCGCTTCGGCGTAGTTCGCGCCGGTAAAGCAGGTGATGCCCAGGGTGAGCGCCGCGAGGGCGACGACGACCTGCAGCAGGCTTGCGATCTTGAGGTATTTGCGGTTGGGTGAGAGGCGCGATCCCGAGGACCCGTTCATCCGTGCGGAGAACGAGGACGATGACGGCTACGATCCCTACTCGGATCGTACGCCGGACCCGAAGCCGCTGTTCGAGCGGGATCCGTGGGACTAGAGATGTTGGATGCCGCCCCGCGTTGCTCGTCGCACGCGGGGCGGTACTTTTTTGGGGTGCGGGGCGCTGTATCCGCCTGCGTGCGAAATCGCATCCTGATAAAAGGTTTTACCAAGGTAGGAAGGCACCTCGTTCTGAATTTGGTATCAACTCGCGGGCAAGAAGGGCCGCTTTAGGGCGGATTGGAGGCGCCTCCTGGGGCCTCCGGAAACGGCTGCATAAAGAAACCGCAGGTCACAGCCTTGTCAGATATGGCCGTTTTCCATTCGTATTTCTCGGATTGATACCAAATTCATTTTCAAGAAATAATAACCTCCTTTTCCCTGCGGATTTGCGGTGCGGTTTTCCCACCGTGCGCATACGGGACCCCGGAATCTGCCCGTCGCGCGGTGTAGGGCTTAGCCCCGTTTGCGTCTGCGCCCTGATACAATCTGGGGCGATGCGACAACGGAAAGGGGAACCATGTCATCTCTGTGCAAGACCGTCAAGATCATCTCGCTTATCATGCTGGCGATGGGCGTCGTCGGCATTGTCTACGGCGTGTACCAGTGGATGACCGCACCTGTCATCGAGGGCTTCGAGCAGGGCCAGGTCTACGTGCGCGCGAGCGCGGTGCTCGTGGTAGTCTGCAGCATTCTGTTCCTCGTGGGAGGTGTGAGCGGTGCGCTCGGCGCCAACAATCCCGGTAAGCTGAAGCCCTACACCGTGCTGTGCGCAATTCTGGCCATCGCGAACGGCATCGCCGCCGCCCTGTTCCTCATCGCGGGGGCGTTCATGCCGGTCTTCTTCGTGTTCGCGATCCTCGCGCTGGTAGGAGCCGTGTTCGCTGTTCGCGCTCGAAAGGACGCGTCGAACCGACTGCTCTAGCCGTGCTGCATCGATGAAGGTTGCCCGTCTCGCGCGGGCGTGCTTCCGTTCTGCTAGAATCGTACTACTTGCCTCCGTAGCTCAGGGGATAGAGCACCGCTCTCCTAAAGCGGGTGTCGCCCGTTCGAATCGGGCCGGGGGCACCAGAATTATCGCAGGTCAGAAGTCATATTGGCTTCTGACCTGTTTGTTTTTTCTGCCGGCTGGGTAAGAAGAGCGAAGGGTTATTCGATCGGTTTATCAAGACGGGGTCTTTGTATCGGTCGCCGACATGGGCGGAGCGCTTGTTTGCGATTATGCGTAAGGTCAAAAGACGCAAACCGTTAAGCAGTTGTATCTGCGCCTCCATCATTCCAAGTACAATGGTGCAGAGGGTTTATTATTTATTTACGAGAGTTTTTGTTTTCTCGCGGGCGTGTTGTTGGAAACATCATGGGACTGGTGGTCAATATGAGGTACTCGCCTTTTGGTTCTGACGATTTGTGTTCATGGGCAAGTGCGGCGAAGCGCGGGGGTTCAATTCCGGAAAGTCCGGTTCCAGGTGAGCCGAGGGTTTATAACGTTGATGCTTGGCTTGACGCTGATGATCAGGCTCCGGTGAAGGTGACGGGTGTTTGGATGTCGGAATTGCCAGAGGCCCTCAGAAAGTCGCTTCTCAAAGAACTCGGACTGCCTGTTAAGAAAGGCATTGTCTATAAAGAAGCAGACGGGAACCCCTTGAGAGTCATAGATGTCAAGATAGCGGATGTTTGGGATGGTTGGTGCAACGTCGCTGTTCGACTTGAAGATGGGACGGTGCCTCCCGTAAGGATACATTCGATGTACTTCGCTGAGATGAATTCCGGAGCAGTGAGTACCGAAGCGCATTTGCCCGTTCAGGAAAAGCCAAGAATGAAGAGAAGCGGGAGGACGAAAAGGGGAAAAGAGATCAAGGGCATGCCTCTAGATTATTTTGTCTTTGACCTTGAATCGACCGATAGAAGCTATAAGTCCTCCGAGATATGCGAGATTGCCGCTTTAAAGGTTGTTGACGGGGAGATTGTCGATACGTTCGTAACCCCAGTTTATATCGATGGCGATATTTCCGAGTCGGCTGCCCGCAAGAACCATATTTCAAAGGATATGCTTCAGGATGCGCCTCACATGAGATCCGCGCTGAAAGCATTCATTGATTTCATTGGCAACGATGCAGTGCTTGTCGGGCATAACATCAAGACGTTTGACCTCCCCTTTATAAAGCGGGTTTCTGAACTTTGTGGCATGGAGTTTAGTTACAGGGAAGCCATCGATACGCTTGCTCTCGCAAAGAGAGCCTGGCAAGATCTGCCAAGTTACAAAATGGATGATCTTCGTATGCGGCTTGACTTGGATCAAGACGGAGCTCATCGTGCCCTCAAGGACTGCAGAGATGAATACGAGCTCTATATGAGGATACGAAAGGAAGCGGAAGAGGGTAGGGTTTCTATCGAAACGCCTAAAGTGGGCTCATCACGTCCGGGCACAAAATGGTCGGGGCGATGGGGGCGCAAGAAAGCGAGAGAGTTTACTACGGACAGAACTGAGTTCGATGAGAACCATCCCCTCTTTGGAAAGAGCGTTGTCCTCAGTGGGGACATTGAGGGCATTGAGTACAACGATTGCCTTCAGGCTGTTTGCGATCTCGGTGGTCATCCTCAAGACGGCGTGACGAAGAAAACCGATTACCTGGTTGTTGGGGAAAACCCTGGTAAGGGCAAAATCGCAAAGGCTGTTGAATATAAAAGCAAGGGGCAGGATATCGAGATAATCGATGCTGCTGCATTTATTGCGATGATCGGCTAGGGAGGTAGATGGTCATGAGCGTTGCAAATGGCTGGATTATCGTTTGCCCCGCGGATAGCGAGGATGATGTGGACGCTATCGGGGACAGCACTCTATATATCGAATATAGTGAGCACAGGATTAAAAACGATGGTACGGAAAACCTTCCAAAGAGGCCTAGCGACGGTACGGTGAGAGGGACGTTGGCGTCAGGATGGTTTGGCAGTTCGGATATTCATTCTTTTGGGGCGCAGCCTTGGTATCCGTATCGTAATAGAATCGGTGCAGTCAGAATTCTCGATGTATGGTTACCGGACAACGGGAAGTATCTGTTTGACGGTCTCAATAACTGTCGTGAGTTTGACTTGCTGAAGCTGGACACTGCTCAATGCGATAGCTTTGAAGGAATGTTCCGTGGGTGCTCCTCTGTTACACAGCTTTTCGATCTGGATCGTTTGAATACGGAGAGGGTTACCAACACTTCATACATGTTCCTTAACTGCCTTTCGCTCCGCGCAGTAAGCATTGCTGGTTGGGATGTTTCTGCAATCACTGAAACGGATCATATGCTGGCCGGATGCTCGACGTATGTTCTTGCAAGCAAAGGTCAAAGCTCACTTCTTGATCGCGTAGCCCCCGGTACATCAGAAAGCGGAATCTGGCGAAGGGCTATTCAGTAAGGGCGGCCCGCGCATCAATGCGCTCATGATTCCGTTAAGAGAGGGGGCGGGGTTGTTTGATTGTTCTATCCAAAGAAGCGTGGGCGCGACGGCAGGGGTTGCGAAATGGCAAATAGGCTGGTATGAGGTAAGGCAAAAGTGAGTACGGTCTGAATCGGGGCTGATTATCCCAGACGAAGGGGCCTGTTGTCTGACTTGACGAGCGTTGTATTCTCGAATGTCCGTAACATCTCCGGGCGAGTACAACGGTGCGCGGCAAACGGTAGGGGCGCTTCGGATGGATCATCTTCCACCGTCAGTTGTGCGACGGGTGAAGAGCGACATTGTCAACGTCCGGTCCCACGGCGTTGATTCGGCGATTGAAGCGGACCGAGCTTTATTGGCTGGCATCGTGGAGAAAAATGTGCACAAGCGTGGGAAGTTTGACAACGTTGGGTCGTTGCCAGCTTCTGCAAGCGGTGAGCGGACTTATTGAATGGAGACATAGAACACCATGGCAAGCAGCAATCGGCCCGGAAAAGGAAAGAGCCTCATCGCATTCCCCTGCGAGTACGTCGCCGTCGATCTCGAGACGACGGGTACGAGCCCGATGTGGGACAAGATAATCGAGATCGGTGCCGCGCGCGTCCGCGACGGCGAGGTCATGGAGACCTACCAGGAGCTGGTGAACCCCGGCTTCAAGATTGACCCGTATGTCGTGAAGCTTACCGGGATTACGGACGAGATGGTTGGGGATGCCCCCGCGATCGACGAGGTAATGCCCCGGTTCTCCCGGTTCCTCGGGGGCGCCGTCATGGTGGGGCACAACATCGCCTCGTTCGACGCGAACTTCCTCTACGACGCGGGAGAGCGCATCGGGGCGCCCGTCACCAACGACTTCGTGGACACCATGCGGCTGGCGCGCAAGCTTCACAAGGACTGGGTGCATCATCGGCTGAAGGATCTTCGCGATGCGTTCGGGATCGCCGACGACGGCGCGCACCGCGCGCTCGCCGACGCGCTGGCCACCTCGCGTGCGCTCGAGCACATGCGGCGGGAGGCGGTTGAAGCCTACGGCTCCATCGATGAGTTCTGCCACGCGGCCCGCTCCCGCACCGGCTCGAGCTCGGGGCATGCCGAGGGCTACGCCGACATCGTACCCACGGTCGAGGACTTCGACGATGCGCACCCCTTCTACGGTAAGGAAGTCGTAGTCACCGGCAGCCTGGGCGACGGGTGGACGAAGCGGGACGCCGCGCAGGCGGTCGTGAACTGCGGCGGCACATTCGCCAGGGGCCTCAAGATGGCCACCGATTTCCTCGTGGTCGCGGACTACAGCAGGTGCAGGACCATCAGGGGCGACATGTCGAGCAAGCACAGGAAGGCCCTCGAGTACAAGGCGCGAGGCGTCGACATAGAGATCATCGATACCGACACCTTCTTCGAGATGCTCGGGGAATAGTCTCAATTCGAAACCTTTGCGTTGGGAATGACGAAAGGTTATATGCCTATGGGTGCATAAGAGTCGGATATCGTGGATGCTGTCGGCGTTCGAAGAATAAACACGGATGGGCTGATCGGTAGATAGGTGAAAGGTGCAGAATGGGTGCGGATGGCGGAATCTACCTTAGAAAGATTCGTATCAAAGGGTTCAAGCGCTTTCGGGATGTGCTGACCGTCGACTTCAACGCGGGTGGCAATGTTTTGGTTGGGGATAACGGTGCCGGGAAGAGCACCATCTTGGAGGCAATCAACCTTGCTCTCTCGGGCAGGTTCAGAAATGAGCCGATCGGACGGGCCATTAGCCCCTACCTGTTCAATACCGAGGACGTCGCCCAGTTCATAAAAGCGAGCGGAACATCTGAATGCGATCTTCCGGTCATCAGCATCGAGGTTTTCCTTGGCAATGCTGACTCAGGCGGGCTTGTCAATTTCGTTGGCGCGGTCAACTCTGACCGTTCCCGTCAAGCGGGATTTACCTTCCGCATTGGGCCCTCTCGCGAATATGCTGACGATCTGATAGGGCGGGTGCGCGCCGAATCGTTCGACAGCCTCCCGATTGAGTATTACACAGCAACTTGGGAAACCTTTTCCCGTGCGTTGGTTTCGCCGGTGAAGCTGCCCATCAGATCGGCTTTCATCAATCCCGGCGGAGAATGGGGTTCTGTCGCTGTGGATGAGAGGGCTGTCAAGAGCATCATTGATTGTCTGGATCCCGAGATTTGCCGGAGCATTGCGGGCGATGTCCGGTCAAGTCGGGATAATCTAGCGAGCGCCGATGGTCTCGCACGAGCAAACGGGAGCATCGGCGGGATAGAAATCCTTGGCGGAAGAACGGCGAAGCTCTCCGCAAAACAGTGCTCGAGGGAGTCGTGGATTAGGGACCTGACGGTCCAGGCCGGCGATGTCCCATTTGCACATATGGGGTCCGGCTCTCAAGGCGTCCTTCAAACGCGCGTAGCGCTCGAACGCCATCCTTTTTCTAAGAGGGCAACTGTCATATTGTACGAGGAGCCTGAGAACCATCTCTCGCATGCCCACCTTCGGGAACTCATGGATATTGTTCTTCAGGCGACCGGCAGCCAGACTGTCTTTTCAACCCACTCGAGTTTTGTTGCGAACAAGCTCGATCTGGGCAATCTCCTTCTTGTCCCTGCCGAAGGAGGGGGCGGTTGCATGAGGTTCTCCGACTTGAGCAAATCGACCAGGGAATATTTCGAGAAACTCGCCGGCTTCGATACCCTGAGAGTCGTTTTGGCCGATCGCTCCATTCTGGTCGAGGGACCCTCCGATGAGCTCATAGTCCAGAAACTGTACATGGATTATCACAATGGCAAGATGCCTTTAGATGACGGGATCGACGTCATCAGCGTAAAGGGATTGAGTTTCAAGCGGTTTCTTGACCTTGCCAAGCTCGCTGGAAAAAGGGTTGCGGTTGTTACCGACAACGACGGGCATCCTGAAAAGGTTGCTGAAAAGTATAAAGACTACAGCCAGGGCGACGGCATCAAGATCTGCACGCCTTCGACGACGAGAACCGGGGACGAAGGCGATGGCGTAAAAAGTTGGAACACGCTGGAACCTGAGTTGTCTCGCGAGAACGGATGGGAGCGGTTGGCGAGCATTTTAGGATATGCCTGCTCAAGTGAAGCCGAGCTTGTCAAACATATGGAGGCTGAGAAAACCGAGTGTGCGCTGGGGCTGTTCAAGTCGGATTCTTCTATAACCTGCCCTGAGTACATCCGGGAAGCGATGGGCTGGGTTGCATGATGGAGGGCCTTCCAGACAAGGTCGCGATAATAGCTGGTGCCGGCACGGGAAAGAGCGCTCTACTCAGAACGCTTGCGCTCGCTGAATCGAAGAGGCGGGTGCTCTATCTGACCTTCACGGAGAGCAACGCCTATGAATTTGCAGAGGGTGTTTGCGGGGAAGTCGGGGCAATTCCAAATAACGTGACTGTCATGACGTGGTACTCGTTCCTGCTCGTTCATGGTGTGCGCCCCTTTCCGTTGAAGACGATTCCGGAAAGGATAGATTCTTGCGTTCTGCCGGGAGGCAAAGTCAGACAGAGACGGGGCGTCCACAAAGGCGATCACGATTACTATTGCCCACGGCGCGGTGAGGCGTATGCTGCGCGGCTCTCTGAATTAATGCTTGCTTGCGATGGGCAATGGGGCGGTGAGGTTTTCGGGAGAATCAAGGATGCGTATCCCGTCATCCTCGTGGATGAAGCGCAGGACTTCGCGGGAGCAGACTACGATGTTATCGCGAAGCTTGTACAATCGGCAGAAAAGGCGCTTGTCGTCGGAGATCCGCGGCAGGCGACCTACAGGACGAATCGGGAATCCCTGCACAGGAACTTCAGCAACATCTTCGAATTCATTGAAGCGAAAAAGCTGTGCAAGGTTGATCGAGATAGCCTGTCCGTCTCTTATAGATGCCCCGAAGAGATTATCGCTCTTGCAAACTCTCTTTATGTTGGGCGCTACCCCGAGGTGACCTCTGCCCGGCCCCGAACTGACTCCCATCGAGTCTTTAAGCTAAAGAAGAGCAAGGTACTCGAATATGCAGCAACGAAAGAGTGCATGGCGTTAACGTGGAATGGCGGTACGGTCGTTCCGGATGGGCTGCCGCGGATCAACATGGGCGAGGCGAAGGGAATGAATATTCCGAACGTCATCATCTATCCAACCGGCGACATGAAGCAGTGGCTCCAAGGCGATAGAGTTGATTGGGCGCAGGAAACCCTTGCAAAGTTTTATGTGGCGATTACGCGCGCCTCGGAGACCGTTGCCTTTGTGATTGACTAGGCGTCACAGTAGACCTCAGTGAAGAACCGATTCTTGAAATTAAGCGAGAAGGCGGTTATCTGCTGGGGAATAGTTGTCAGCATCTAGACCGTCTTCAGACTTCTGAGAAAACGCCTTTATTTGGGTTGGAAATCTACCTCACATAGTTTTGAGCTGCACGCATCTGCACCAGACGGTAGCCGGCATTCAAGTCAGCGACAAGGCGAACAAGAAGCTTGATGGAAGCAAGAAATCGTAACGCCCAAGTCAGATTACCCAAAAAAACTGGTAAAAGGTCAGCATTCGCCTGAAATCCTCACGGCTTCATAGCCTGGTGGCCCCTGCGCTGCGCAGCGTCAAGCTGTCTGAGCATTACTCTTTTGTCGGATGGGGACACTTCCGAGGATGCAAATCCACCGACCGCCTTCATCCATATACTTCCGAGAGAAGGTCCTTGCTAGGACTTTCGGCCGGCTCTGTCACGTTCCGCGGGCGCACAATTTGGGCCCCGGGAGCGGTTAACGGAACTGCTCCCAGGGCCCGATGGCTTGATCTATTCGACCGCAGCTACTTTCCGAGCACGCCGGCATCGATGGCGCTCACGGTCATGGCGGCCATCTCCGCCCTGACGAGGCCGCGGGTGGCCTGCAGCTCGCGCGAGCCGTCCGCCATCTCCACGCCGTTCATGATCCCGGCCTCGACGGCCCATGCGACCGCGGGGCGCGCCCAGTCGGACACGGCGCTTCCGTCGGCGAACCGGTCGAGGGCGGACGCGTCGGCCGCGTCCAGGTCCGCTCCCGCCGCGTTGGCGATGACGGCGCAGAACTCCTCACGCGTGAGGGTCCGGCCGATCCCGAACAGGTCGCTTCCGGCGTAACCGCCCATGACGTCTTCGGCAACCGCCCAGTTGACCGCGTCGGTGTACCAGTCGTTCAGGACGTCCCTGTGCGGGGCGGGCGGCGCGGCTAGGTCCCCCTCGCCCAGGTAGTTGAACATGACCGCCGCTGCCTGCTCGCGGGTGAGCCAGTCGAGCGGACCGAACAGGCCGCTCCCCGAGTAGCCGTTCATGACGCCGAGCTGCGCGGCCCTCGTGACGGCATCGTGGTACCAGGCCCCCTCGGGGACGTCCGGGAAGGACGACGAGGGCTCGTTGGGGTCGGAAGGATTGTCAGGCTCATCGGGATCAGTGGGGTCGGAGGGGTCAGAGGGGTCCGTCGGGCCGCTCGGGTCCCCGCCCCGCTCCACGATCTCGAACTCGACCCTGATGCTGCCGGAGTAGGCGCCCTTGCCGGTGATGGTGACCGACGCGGTGCCCGGCGCGTCGTTGTCCTCGTAGGAGAGCTCGTAGTCGGTCCCCTCGGCGAGGACCTTCCCGTCGAGCTCGACGGTGGGCCTGGGCGTCGCGGGCGAACCGGTCCAGGTCTGGTCGGGGATCTCGGAGACCGTGGCACCTGCGATGGAGACGGTGTCGACGGGTTCGACGGCTATCCCGAAGCAGCGGCGATAAGTTCCCATGTAATATCCGTCGCTACCAGGATCTTTCTCCATATCCGTGAACTTATCGCTAAACGTGAAGGCTCCCGCTTCATCTACTCTATATGTCCTAATTTCCTTGACGGATCCGATATAGTCATCGGTTATATAGACCGATGCAGTTCGGTTCGCGTATTGTTTACCGAGATCGATCTTATAGTCGATACTCCCAGAACTCGCATCTCCGAAGACCGCGGCATTCAGGGTGAACCCACCCATAAGCCCGTCTACCTTGTTGCCTATGAAAGCTGGTGATGATTCGCTGAAGTAATCGACAGCCAGATTGAAGTCAGAATCGGCTAGGGAGATTTCAGCGCCCTCTGTTGTCCGAATGATTGAGTCGTAGCCGCAGAAATCGACAGTCGCACCGCTCTGGAATCGTTCGACGGGCTCAATATTGATTGCAATGACCCCGTCGCATCTACCTTCCAACTCGGCATTGTTCGTTAGCGTTCTGAGCTCGAATGCATTTACGGTTCCATCTTCCGTGTATTGGACAATGTCGCCGTAGGGGATGGTGAACGTGCCGTCTTGATCGACGATGAGCTTGTGAACCGCGTTGCTCCAGTTTAAATTATCCGATTCGAGTGTGCTCCCTCCAATGTACGCGGTCGCCCTCATTCCGGCATACTTTTTATCGACCTGGAACTTGAATCCGGTGACAGCTGGGTTTTCAAATTCGTCCTCAAGCGCTTCTCGGAATGAGAAAAGGTATGACCCAAGGTGGAGGCCCCCATTCGTGGGCGTAGTGTAATTTCCGGGGTATTCTATGTAGTCTCCATCTTGGATGGGGACTGGTTTGATTGATGCGGTTCCGTCGTGCGTCTGATTGCTGCCCGCCACGATATCCACTTGGGCTTTGTCATCCGAGATTGAGGCAAGGCTATAGGTGTGGTTTTGTTTGAAGCCATCGTAGAGGCTTTTCAGTGTAAGTGGGGAAATGCCGTTGACCAGGCTATTGCTCGGCATATTGTTTAAATCCCACATGTCGACGACTACCGTTAGCAGCAGGGAGCCATGTACCGATTGACTGATTTCGATGGTTGAGACTTCTGAGTTGGAATCAGGACTGGGCACGGAGCGCATCAGAGTGGTCTGCATCCCATCGGAATTCTCAATGTAGATGGTGACCGATCTGCCTTCAAGATATCTGGGGATGTCAATCGAATAGCTAAAGTCCTCCTTATCGCCAGAGATCTTTAGCTTGTAAAGCACGCGGTCGTTCACTTCCGGTTTATATTGGGAGGCGAGCTCGTCGACTGCCTCTACCGTCACCCCATTGCTTTGCGAGACGAGGGAGGTTTGCGACGCCTGCGGTTCATCTTCTACTGCCATGGCAATTGTTGGTGATGCCAAACAGGCTGTTAGGGTCGCTGCTATTACAATTGGCGTTGCTTTCAAACAGATCACTCCTCGTCGCCGTGGGTATTCATAATTCCGGACGATACGATTCGAAAAGACATCTTGCGCCTTTATCGATTCTGCTCGCCCGCGTTGCTCCGTTTTCCTCTCATAGCAGTATATTTGACGCCCCATGTCATCTGGATGTTCCTTGATGGCTTTTCGGCGGTTGGCTTTCCGCACGCTTTTTTGAGCTAGCGAAGAGTCATATAAAAATGCCCCGGCGGCATGATTTTCCGCCGGGGCACCTTATGCCTCCCGCAACTTCCCCCGGTTATCCGAGGTGCAGCACGTCGCGATGCAGGACGCTGAACATTTTGGCCGCGGCGCAGCGCCAGGCATCTCCGTTCGGGTTGACGTAGGCGACGCCGTTGTCAACCTCTCCGCTGATGATGCCCTGGTCGACCGCCCAAGCGACCGAGGTCCGAGCCCAGTTGGCGACCTCGCTGGCTCCGTTGATGGTGTCGAGTGCCTGACCGTTGGAGGCCACGGTGATCCCGCCGATCTCCTTGGCATAGTTCGCGAGCATGGCGCACAGCTCTTCGCGCGTGACGGGCTTCTCGGGATCGAAGGTGTTGTTGCCGTATCCGTTGATGACCGCGTGCGCGCGTGCCCAACGGATGGCGCATCCGTAGTACTGGCTGTAGTCCACGTCGCTGAAGGACTCGGAGTTTGCGTTCGGCGAGCCGGCCATGTTCCACAGGACGCACGCTACCTGGCCGCGCGTGATGGAAACATACGGGCCGAAGGTTCCGTCGTCGTAGCCGTGCATCAGCCCGTGCTCGAGAACGTAGCCGAGCACTTCCTCGGTGGCGTACCAGTCCGTCGGGTCGACATCGGGGAAGCCGCCCGTGACGGGCGTGCTGGGGGTATCGGGATCTTCCGGCTGCTCAGGTTCGTCTGCGCCGTTTTTGGAAACGGTGAGCGTGCCGTTCACAACGGTCACGTCGTAATCGGGATTGACTCCGAGCTTCACTTCGATGGGATAGGTTCCCTCTGTGCCGCTCCAGACGCACGACAGACTGTAGTCGATTTTCTTTCCCGCAACCTCTCCGGTGACTTTGGCGGTCAGCGGTGGGCGCTGCTCGCCCGGCTTCATGGTCTTGTTATCCACCGTGATGGTCGCCTTTGCCTTGGCGACGGTGATGGCGATCTGCTTGGTCACCTTCGCATGAGTGTCGCTTTCCTGCGCCGTGATGGTGATGGTGGCGTTGCCCGCCCCCTTGATGCTCACGGTGCCGTTGCTCGAGACGGTGACGACGTCCGTGTTGCTTGAACTATAGCTCAGCTTCTGCCCGCTGGATATCGAGGCGCCGAGCGAGAAGTCGGCGTTGCCAAACGTCTTGGCAAACGAATTGCTGCCGGCAATGGATGCCGTCTTCTTGGCCGTGACGGTGAGCGTGCCGTTGACGGCGATCACGTCATAGTTGGGGTTGGAGCCGAGGTTCACCTTGATGGTGTAGGTCCCCGTAGCGGCGGTGTTGGCGTCGCAAGACAGGGTGTATTTTACCGGATAGCTCGAAAGCTGGCCGGCGACCGTGGCGGTGAGCTCGGGCATCTTGTCGCCCACGCCCATGGTTTTGTCTTGTGCGGTGACTGTCGCCTTGGCCTTGTTGATGGTGATCGAAATGATCTTGCTTGAGCTGGCGACGGAATCGGTCGCCTGCGTCTTCGCCGTAATCGTTGCAGTTCCCGCCCCATGCACGGTGACATAGCCCATGCTCGAAACGGTGACAACAGACGGGTTGCTGGACGTGTATGTAAGGGGCGAGCCGTTGGTTGCCTTGGCGTCAAGCCTGAAGTCGCCGTCGCCGAAGGTTTTGGTATAGGAGTCTGATCCGTTGATAGCAGGACCGGTGCCGGCGGTGACGGTGAGCGTGCCGTTTATAGCGGTCACATCATAGTTGGGATTGCGGCCAAGCTTTACGACGATGGGGTACGTGCCGACTTTGCTGTTCGGGTTGCAGGACAGCGAGTAGTTGATTCGGTCGGAGCTGACCTCGCCGGTGACACTGGCCGTGAGCGTCGGCTTTTTTTCGCCGGAACGCATGGTCAGGTCGTTCGCTCTGACCGTCGCCTTGGCCTTTTTGACCGTGACGGTGATGGTCTTCGTGGCTTCGGGATACCGATCGTTGGCCTGCGCTGTCACGGTGATGGTTGCCGTGCCGGCGCCGCAGACGCTGGCCTCATCACCGTATAGGCCGATGACGGACGTATCGCTTGTATAGTAGCGCAGGGTCTGGCCGCTGGAGATCGACTGGTTGAGGCTGAAGTCCGCGTCACCGAACGTCTTGCTAAAGAAGTCGGGTCCGGTAATGGTTGCGGGGGTCGCCGAGCCTCCGCCCTCCAGACTGAAGAAGTTCACCTGGTACTCAATGGGGGAAGAAGTGGCTCCCGTGATGCGCACGGTGAAGCTGTCGCCCGAATTGTAAGAAATACCGTTGGGTCTGAAGATGATGGCGCCGACCATTCCGTACCAACCGTTGTCGACGTGGAAGTAGCCATCTTTTGACGTGCTGCTAAAGTTCCACACCTTGCCGTCGCGCTGGCGGGTGAGGGTGACGGTCGTGCTGCTTTCCGATACCTCACTGCCTACGTTTAGGCTCCACGGATCGTCGCTTTGGAAGAGCTCGACCGGCATGTTCTGCGCGGGCCAAGCGACGTTCGTGCAGCTTGAGGAGCCAGTTCTGTCGAAGGCGTACATGGCGGTGTAGCTGCCCACATAGCCAAAGCCCACCTGACCCATGGGTGGATTGAGCACCCAGCGACGGTGGCCAACACGGTCGATGTTACTCGCGTCTTCATCGCGCAGGTAGCCGTTGACGATTGAGCTAGCGGGATTGGCGTAGCCTGATCCGAGATTTGAGCTGCTCGCTCCCGTATGCCCGAGGTCATAGAGGTCATTGGGTAGGCCAGCTGGCTGGGATGGATCGTGCGACAGCTTGTTGTTCAGCCTGCTAACGAGCGATGCTGCCTGCGCCCACTCGTTGTAGTCGCTGTTCAGCGTGACGTTGCTCGGGACGCCCGCGATGTAGCGCACAAAGTTGAGGACCTTGAGCGCGTCGTTGAGCGTTTCGTTCGAAAGGCTTCCGGCAGCATATGGCGGGGTTTTGACATTTGGCTGCGCGGAATAGCTGACGGATTTGCTCGTGAGCTCGTCGAGGTCGATGTTATTTCGCTCGGCATAGTCCAAGATGTCCTCCTGGCTTACCGGGGCCACGTTGCATCCGTCGGCAAAGGCGGCATGAGGGCTCAGAGCAAGCACGAGCGCGAGGCTTGCCATGAGTGCCATCACCACCCGCCACCATCGCCGCGACGCGTGCTGGGACAGCCCGGAGGGCCGCCAAACATTCGTATACATAAGTACCTCCCGACCCTTTGCGAGGGGACAACCCCTCTCTACTTGAGACCTTATATGCTGGTGGCGGATGTTTTTGGGTGCGACAAAAGTCTATCGGCGAGGGGCCATTTTGATTGGCGAGCGGCGGCGCGTGGCAGGCAAAAGTGCACGCAGAAGGTACGTCCCCAACGTGCACCTACAGCCGCAGTGCCATGCCGCTGCGCTTGGCCACGAACCACCTTCCCCGTTCCCACCAGATCACTTTGGGCGTACGGCGGATGCAGACGGTCCACTTGACGCAGAGGTTGCCGAATTCTGCTCTGCCAAAGCTCCGAACGCTGTAGACGCTTTCGATGTTCCACCATCTGCCGTCGGGCCAATGCAGGCGCACGGGGTGCGCATCATGATCACCGGGCCCTGGTGACCCTGCTGCCATGTCCACGCGGATGTAGATGCGCTCCCGTTCTGCGGGAATGCCGCACCTTCCGGCAAGCGATGCACGATGCGGGAATCCAGCCACGGTAACCTCCTCAATCGATCATGTGTTCGAATCGAGTGGCATCATAAGCAGTCGCGTGGACATGGCTTTGCACTCAGTGGAGGCTCGCGGGCCGGAAATTGCTGAAAAGTCAGCCTTGTATGCGAATCGTTTCCGGGTCCCGGCAAAACTGCACCTCCCGGTTGCTCGCTACCTGCTCAAACGTCGTCCCGCGAGGTGGGTGTTCCCGGGGGTCGCGATTCAACCCGTCTACAAGGCCGATTTTTCAGCAATTTCCGGCCCGCGAGCCTCCACTGGATCCAGATTCAAGGTCGAGACGTGCCCATGCGGTCCGCCTCCGCCAGCCCGTCGCGCGGAAGCCCATGAAGCGCGCTTTACGTAATCCAGAAGATCAGCTGGTAAACGAAGTGACAGCGTCCCATCGGCTGCTTTCGACGGCGGTTCCGTCGTGCAGGATGAAATACGCGGCGACGTCGTCGCGCTCGTCGGCGATCTGGCGCCCGCGATTGCTGCCAGCAACGAAGAGCGTGGTCGAAAGCGTGTCGGCCAAGGTGGAGGATGGGCAGGCGACCGTGACGCTGTCGACGTCGGTGGAGACGGGCATGCCCGTATTCGGGTCCAGGATGTGCCAGTAGGTCACGCCGTCCTGCTCGAAGGTGCGCTCGTATAGCCCGCTGGTCACCAGGGAGGTCGGTTCGGCAAGCGAGGCGGTGCCGACGACGGTGCTGCCGCCGGGATCGTTGGGGTCGCGCACGCCGACGAGCCAGGGCTCTCCGTCGGGCTTGGTGCCGAACAGCGCGATGTTGCCGCCCAAGGAGATCATGGCGGCGGTAGCCGAGGTCTCGGCTTCCAGCAGCTCGACGAGCCGGTCGGCAACATAGCCCTTGGCGATGCCCCCCAGATCGAGCTGCGCCTGCGGGTCGTCGAGCTGCACGGTGCAGGCGTCCTCGTCCACGTGGACGCCGCGCCAGCCCACATGGGGGAGGGCGGCGGAGATCGCCTCGTCGGAAGGGCGCACGCCCTCGTCGAAGTCCCACAGGGTCGATACAGCGCCGATGGTGATGTCGAACAGCCCGTCGAACTCCGCGCAGTAAGCCAGGGCCTGGGAGACCAGGTCCGCAGTCGCGGGGTCCACCTCCACGGCGGCGCCTTTGGCGGCGTTGATGCGCGCGATGTCCGAATCGCTGCTGTAGAGGTTGAACAGCTTGTCGTAGCGGGCGCACGCCTGCGTCAGCTTTGAAAGCGCCGCATCGTCGCCGTAAACAGAGAACGTGCAGTACGTATCGAATGCGAACGTGCCGCCGCTCGCGGGCTCCTCTCCAGGGCCTACCGCGACCGACCCGCCGCTTTCGGAGCATCCGGGCAGCAGGCGGGTCAGGCTTCCGGCGAGCGCGATGCCCGCGCCTGCGAGCAGCGCGCGGCGAGAGGGGAATGACGACGGACTACTCACGGAAGCCCGCCTTCGGGAGGGCGGCGAGCACGCCGCGCAGGATGAGCCCGATCGCCAGTCCGCACGCAACGCCCGCGATGGCGAGCACAGGGGCGTTCACGAGCGCGACCTGGGGAGACAGAAGCGCCGCCACGACCAGCAGCTGGCCCGCGTTGTGCGCCACGCCGCCCAAAACCGACACGCCCACCTCGGAAAACAGATCGAGGCGCACAGCGGCGGCCATGATGGCCCATGAGAGCAGGCCTCCGCCCAAGCTGAACGCGAGCATCTGCGGTGTCGAGAAGAGCAGCATGGAGCAAAACACCTTGGCGAGCATGATGAACAGGGCGGGGCGGGCGCCCATGCGCTCGAGTGCGAACAGGACCACGGCGTTGCCCAGCCCCAGCTTGATGCCGGGAACGCTCACCGGCAGGGGCACCAGGACCTCCAGGTAGCCCGCGCACAGGGCAAGGGCGGTGAGCAGGCCGTACCATGCCGCCCTGCGCCCCGGGCTCGATAGGGTGTTTCGTTTTGTCGCATTCCGTCGTATCATGCTGGCTATTATAGAGAACGCGCCGTGGTATACGCACCATTGCATAAACGCACCAAGGTCATGAGGCAAAAGGAGAAGAGGCTGTGGCCAAGAAGGTGACGCTCAAGCAGATCGCGCACGAGGTGGGCCTGTCGCCCGCCTCCGTCTCGCTTGTCCTCAACAACCGACCGTGTCGCATCTCCGAGGAGAATCGCCGCCGCATCAAAGAGGTGGCGGCGCGCGAGCACTATATTCCCAACCAGATCGCGCGGAGCCTGGTCACGCGCCAATCAAAGACCCTCGGCCTCATCGTCCCCAACATCGAAAGCCGGTTCTTCTCCTCGCTCGCCAAGAATCTGGAGCAGCGGTGCCGTGCCGAAGGGTACGCATTGTTCATCACCAATTCGGACGGGATTCCCGAGAACGACGTCGAGTTGCTCAACCTGCTGGTCACGCGCGGTGTCGATGGCCTGTTTCTCGTAGTCTCCGATGAGGTGTCCGACAATGCGACGCTGCTTGAGGAGCTGAACAACCTGCCGGTTCCGTGCGTGATGGTCGACCGCGTGGTGAACGAGTTCACCTGCGACAAGGTCATGTTCGACCACGAGCTGGGCGGCTACATGGCGACGCGCTACCTGCTGCAGATGGGGCATCGTCGGATTGCCTGCGTGGTGAACGCCTCCAAGACCCTGACCGGTCGCAAGCGTCTGCTGGGCTATCTGCGCGCGCTGCGCGAGTCGGGCCTCGAGACGGACCTGTCGCTCGTGGTGGAGAGCGAGTACTACATCTCCAGCGCATACGAAGCGTGCACCGAGGTGCTCGACAGCGATGCGACCGCCGTGTTCGCGAGCTCGGACAACATCGCGCTCGGCCTGCTGAAGCGCATGCATGAGAAGGGGAAGCGCATCCCGCGCGACTACTCGATGGTGAGCTACGACAACAGCGCCGCCGATGCGCTGTTCGAGCCCGCGCTGACCTCGATCGAGCAGAACGTCGGCAAGCTGTCGATGCATGCGGTGGGCCTGATGATGCGCCGTCTGGCGAACCCCGCCGTCGATCCGGTCGAGCGCGTGCTCAAGCCCCAGCTGGTCATCAAGGAAAGCGTGGCCTCTGCGAAGTAGGGTATCTGCCCCCACCCTTCGTCTCGGCTGCGCGAACGGTATGTTTTGGCCGGTGAGCGGCATGAGATATGAAGGAATGGAGAAGGGCTGCGACGTATGCGGCGCGCCTTTTGCTCGTGCTGCGCATATTGTTCGAACACTTCATGGAATGGGTCGGTCCACTGCCATGGCGCAAAGCACCGTTTTTGCAGGTACGGGCGATAATAGGCGATAGGTCCGAGAGGGGCTGTTCGAAGACAGTCCGTTTTGGCTGTCCCAAGGCGATGCTTACCGCACCTTGATATAAACTTTTCCGAAAGATAAAACGATTTGTCATAATGGTAAAACGTTTTAGCAACTATACTGGCCTTGGATGTGCTGGACGGGTGCAACCCGGTAGATTCCAGAGGCTCCATCCAACTTCTGGGATTTGCACACTGCGCGGAACCCCTGCCTGCGCTGAGCGCTTACTGCGGCTCGCATCCGTCCGCATCCGAGGTTTGATACCTAATCGGCGGGCATCCCGCCCGGCGTGATAAAAAAAGGAGGAGCAATGTCCCAACCCGTGATCGGAACTCCGTGGAAGAAGCTCAACGCCCCGGTGAGCGCTGAGACCCTCGAGGGTGTTGAGAAGTATTGGCGCTGCGCCAACTACCTCTCGGTCGGTCAGATCTACCTCCGTTCCAACCCCCTTATGAAGAAGGACTGGGTGGACGAGAAGACCGGTGAGACCCGTGATTTCGGTCGTCCCGACGTCAAGCACCGTCTCGTCGGCCACTGGGGCACCACTCCGGGCGTGAACTTCCTGTTCGGCCACGTGAACCGCCTGATCGCCGATCACCAGCAGAACGCCATCTTCCTGATGGGCCCTGGTCACGGCGGCCCTGCGGGCACCGCTCAGTCCCTGCTCGACGGCACCTATCGCGAGATTCGTCCCGACATCACCGATGACGAGGCCGGCCTGCAGAAGTTCTTCCGCCAGTTCTCCTACCCCGGCGGCATCCCCAGCCACTTCGCCCCCGAGACCCCCGGTTCCATCCACGAGGGCGGCGAGCTCGGCTACACCCTGTCCCACGCCTACGGCGCCGTGATGGACAATCCGAGCCTGCTGGCCGTGGCCGTCGTGGGCGACGGCGAGGCCGAGACCGCGGCGCTCGCCACCTCCTGGCAGTCCAACAAGCTCGTGAACCCCAAGACCGACGGCATCGTGCTGCCGATCCTGCACCTCAACGGCTACAAGATCGCCAACCCCACCATCCTCGCCCGCATCTCCGATGAGGAGCTCACCAAGTTCTTCGAGGGCATGGGCTACAAGCCGCACTTCTTCATGGCCGGCTTCGACAACGAGCCGCACATGTCGATTCACGCTCGCTTCGCCACCCTCCTCGAGGAGGTCTTCAACGAGATCTGCGACATCAAGACCAAGGCCGAGACCGGCGTCGAGACCCGCCCGGTCTACCCGATGATCATCTTCCGCACGCCCAAGGGCTGGACGTGCCCCAAGCACATCGACGGCAAGAAGACCGAGGACTCCTGGCGTGCCCACCAGGTGCCGCTGGCGAGCGCCAAGGACACCCACGAGCACTTCCGCGTCCTGCGCGCCTGGCTGCGCTCCTACATGCCCGAGGAGCTCTTCACGCCGGAGGGCCAGGTTCGCCCCGAGGTGACGGCCTTCATGCCCAAGGGCGACCTGCGCATCGGTGCCAATCCCAACGCCAACGGCGGCAAGGTCCGTCAGCCGCTCACCCTGCCCGACATCCATGCCCATGAGGTGCCGGTCGCCGAGAAGGGCCACGGCTGGGGCTCCACCGAGGCCGCGCGCGTCTTCGGCGCCTACACCGCCGACGTGCTCGCCGCTAACGACGACTTCCGCATCTTCGGCCCCGACGAGACCGCTTCGAACCGCCTGCAGGACGCCTACAAGGTGACCAAGAAGCAGTGGGAGGCCGGCTATCACGCCGACGCCGACAACGACGACCTGCTGGCCACCTCCGGCAAGGTGATCGAGCAGCTCTCCGAGCACCAGTGCGAGGGCTTCCTCGAGGCCTACCTGCTCACCGGCCGTCACGGCGTGTGGAGCACCTACGAGAGCTTCGTGCACGTGGTCGACTCCATGGTCAACCAGCACTGCAAGTGGCTCGAGGCCACCGTCCGCGAGATCCCGTGGCGCGAGCCCATCGCCGGCCTGAACATCCTGCTGTCCAGCCACGTGTGGCGTCAGGACCACAACGGCTTCTCCCACCAGGACCCCGGCTTCATCGACCTGCTGCTCAACAAGGCCAACGACACCCACGTCGTGAACGCCTACTATCCGTGCGACGCCAACATGGCCCTTGCCGTCGCCGAGCGTTGCTACCAGTCCACCAACTGCGTGAACGCCATCTTCTGCGGCAAGCAGCCCGCGCCGACCTTCGTGACGGTCGACGAGGCCAAGGCCGAGCTCGAAGAGGGCCTTGCCGTGTGGGATTGGGCCTGCACCGCCGATAGCCTCGAGGACGCCGACCTCGTGATCGCCTCGTGCGGCGACGTCCCCACCATGGAGGCCCTGGCCGCTACCGACCTGCTGCGCAAGCTCGGCGTCAAGGTGTGGTTCGTGAACGTCGTCGACCTGCTCAAGATCCAGAGCGTCGCCGACAACGACCAGGCCATCTCCGACGAGCGCTTCGTCGAGTTCTTCGGTGACGAGAACAAGCCCGTGCTCTTCTGCTTCCACGCTTACGAGGGCACCATCCACCGCATCCTGTGGGATCGTCCGGGCGTCAAGAGCTTCCGCGTGCACGGCTACGAGGAGAAGGGCTCCACGACCACCCCGTACGACATGCTGCGCCTCAACAACATGGATCGCTGGGAGCTTGCGTCCGACGCGCTGCGCCTGGTCGACGCCGACAAGTACGCCGATCAGATCCAGACGTGGGAGGACTTCCGCGAGGAGGCGTTCCGCTTCGCCGTGGACGAGGGCTACGATCACCCCGACTTCACCAACTGGGTCTGGCCTGACGCCGCCGCCGCGACCGACGGTGAGCTTTCCGCGACCCAGATGACCGCCGGCGACAACGAGTAGCGCCCGGAACATCCGGTTCAGCCAACCGTAGCGAGGGGGCACGGCCACGAGGCCGTGCCCCTTTTTCTGTCGCTCCTTCGGGCGCCGCTTCGGCAAGAACTATCAGGACTTGGTTAACAATTGCGTGTTTGCTGCCGCAAGCACTCTAGTATGCTAAAGTATCTGGCCAGCAAGAAGAGAGGAGCGGCGCATGACGGCAACGCCATGGGGATTCAGGGACATTCTGCCCGAGGAGGCGCAGGCGCGCGAGGATATCGCGCTGACGGTAAAGAACTGCCTCAAGGCGCATCGCTACCTTCCGGTCGAGACGCCGCTTTTGGAGGACAAAAGCGCGCTGGAGCAGGGCGGGCACCTGGCGGATACGCCCTTCAAGCTTTTCGACGACGACGGTCGCTTCCTGGTCGTCCGTCCCGACAACACGCTTTCCATCGTGAGGCTCGTGTCCTCGCGCATGAGCGCCGGCGATCTGCCGCTGCGCCTGCGCTACGAGGCCCCGGTCGTGCGCGCCGCCTCGCGCAACAGCGGTACCTCGCGCCAGTTCACGCAGCTCGGCTACGAGCTGATCGGCGCCGGCGGCGCGGCGGGGGATGCCGAGATCGTCTCGATCGCGGTCGAGGTCGTGCGCGAGCTCGGCCTACCCGGCTGGCGGCTCGTCTGCGGCAGCGTCCTGCCCATCAAGGCCCTGCTTTCCTGCTGCGCCGACGCGGACCTCGCCCGTCGCGTGCTCGAATTCGTGCACGCCAACAACCTCGTTGACCTCGATGCGTGCGTGCGCGCAAGCGGCGAGGACGAGGCCTTCAAGCGCGCCGTGTGCGCCCTGCCGCGCCTGAGCGGCGGCATCGAGGTGCTCGACGAGGTCGACGCGCTGCTGGAGGACGCCGGGGTGGGCGATTCCGCCACCGACGAGCTGCGTGCGCTCTATGGGGCGGTCTCCGCGATGGGGGAGGACGTCCGCGCGCGCCTGACGTTCGATTTCTCCATCTTGAACTCGTTTGACTACTACACGGGCCTGCTGTTCAAGGTCTACGCCGCCGGCATGCCGGACTCCGTCGGCTCGGGCGGTCGCTACGATACCGTGCTCGACGGCGCGATCGACGGCGTGCAGCGCGTCCCCGCCGCCGGCTTTGCGTTCTCGCTCGAGCGGCTCGAGGCCGTCCGTCCCGACGAGAAGGCCGTGTGCGCGGGCGGGGACGGGGCGATCCCGCGCGATGTGGCGGCGCCCTTGCGCATCGCCGTCCCAAAGGGCTCGCTCAACGCCGATACGCTGCGCGTGCTCGAGGCTGCGGGGCTTGACGTGTCCGCCCTGCGCGATCCCGGCCGACACCTGATCTTCAGGGCGAGCGATACGCGCGAAGACGACGACTCCATCGGCGAGGTGGAATACATCATCGTACGACCGACCGACGCCCCGGCGTTCGTTGCCTGCGGGGGAGCCGACTGCGGTATCTGCGGGCGCGACTCCTTGATCGAGGCCGACCTCAACCTGCTTCAGCTTATCGACCTGCAATTCGGCGCATGCCGGTTCATCGAGGCCGAGCCCGCATGGCGGGCGGGGGAGGCGGAGCGCGCCTATGCGCGCCGCGGCAGCCTGCGCGTTGCGACGAAGTACCCGCGCATCGCGAGCGCCTGGTACGAGGAGCGCGGCGTGAACGCGGACATCATCTCGCTTCACGGCAACATCGAGCTCGGACCCATCGTGGGCCTGTCCGACCGCATCGTGGACATCACGGCGACCGGCACGACGCTGCGCGAAAACGACCTCGTCATCACCGGCGAGATCATGGAGTGCACGGCGCGGTTCTTCGTGAACCCCGGCCGCGCGAGGCTGGACGGGCGCGTGAGGAGGCTCGCGGAGCGCCTGGCCGCCGTCGTGGCGCAGGGTTGAGGCCCCTGAGCGGAGCTTGCCGAATTTGGTATCAACAATCGGGGTATGCCCGGGCAAAACGGGCGCTTCGCAGCGTTCTGCGATGAGGTGGCTGAGCAAAACCGCTGGTAGATAGCTTGTCACATGTGTCCGTTTCGCGCTCGACCTGCGTGATGTGCGCCGCGTTGATACCAAATTGGTTTTCTATAAATAACAACCCCCTCATATCTGGGGAAATGCGGTGTCGTTTCGCCGCGGAGCGGATACCTCCCTTTCCGAAGGCGCCGTATTTCCCTCGTGTTTCCAGAGGTGGTGTGAAAAACTTTATCGTGCTAAAGTAGCAATGCCCGGCAGGGATCCATGTCTGCTGCCGTGCGCCCCTATCCGCCAAGACGGACTGCCCGATCTCGTGAGGAGACGATTTGATATGAAGACCATCACGCTGGCCGCAGGCGAGCTCCTCGACGCCTCGATGCTGACGCGCGAGGGCGTGCTGCCGGCCGACATCACGCAGGCGGCCCAGCGCATCATCGATGCGGTGCGCTCCGAGGGAGACGCCGCCGTTCGGCGCTATTGCAGCGAGTTCGATGGCGTGGACCTCGCCTCGTTCCGCCTGCCGCAAGAGCAGATCGACGCCGCGCTCGAGGGACTCGACCCCGCCTTTCTGGCGGCCCTCGAGAAGGCCGCCGCTCAGATTCGCGATTTCCACGAGCGCGAGGCGCAGCAGTCCTGGTTCACGACACGTCCCGACGGCACCATGCTGGGTGTGAAGGTGACGCCGCTGGCAGCTGCCGGCATCTACGTGCCCGGCGGCCGCGCCCAGTACCCTTCGACTGTGCTCATGAACGCGATTCCCGCCAAAGTCGCCGGCGTCGAGCGGGTGATCATGGTCACGCCGCCGCAGCGCGATGCCGTTGAGGCAGGGACCTGCCCTATCTCTCCCTACACGCTGGCCGCGGCCAAAGTCGGCGGGGTCGATGAGATCTACACGGTCGGCGGCGCGCAGGCCGTCGCCGCGCTCGCCTACGGCACCGAGTCCATCCCGCGGGTGGGGAAGATCACCGGCCCCGGCAACGCGTATGTGGCGGCAGCCAAGCGCCTGGTGTCCGGAGACGTCGGCATCGACATGGTCGCCGGCCCCTCCGAGGTCTGCGTGCTGGCGGATGCGACCGCCCATCCCGCCGTGGTCGCCGCCGACCTGATGGCGCAGGCCGAGCACGACCCGCTGGCGGCCTGCTACCTCGTGACCTGCGATACCGCCTTTGCTGCCGAGGTCGAGCGGGCGATCGGGGTCCTGGTTGCCCAGAGCCCGCGCGCGGACATCACGCGCGCCTCGCTCGACAACGAGGGCACGATCATCATCGCCGCCGATATGGATGCGGCCGTCGAGGCGGTGAACACCATCGCGCCCGAGCATCTCGAGCTCCACTGCGCCGACGCGCTGGGGCTGCTGGGGGCCATCCGCAACGCGGGCGCCATCTTCGTGGGTGCGTGGAGCACCGAGCCGCTCGGCGATTACGTGGCGGGACCCAACCACACGCTGCCCACGGGCGGCACCGCGGCGTTCTCCAACCCGCTTTCGGTGGACGACTTCGTCAAGAAGTCCTCGATCATCTGCTACACGCCCGCGGGCCTGCTCAAGGATGCGCCGGCAACCCAGCGCCTTGCGCACGCCGAGGGGCTCTGGGCCCATGCGCTCTCCACGGCGCTGCGCCGCCGCGTGCTGGAGCGCGGCGAGGGCGCGGTGGCGACGGACGCCCTGGCGGCCGTCGACCTGACCGCCGTTGCCTGGCCCGACGATCCCGCCGAAACGGTGGCCGCGGGCGCGTAGGCGCCCTCTCGAAGCAACCGCTTCGCATCCGACTGAATCTACCGGGCAGGCTGCCCGGCATGTACGAAAGAGGAGTCCCATGGCAGAGCTCTCCGAGCGCATGCGCGCGCTGGTCCAGCCCCATCTTGCCGGCATCGAGCCCTACGATCCGAACTTCACGCCCACGCGCATCAACCTGTCGGCCAACGAGAACACCTATCCGCTGCCCGACGGCGTGCGCGCCGCAATCGATGGCGCCCTGGCGGCAACGCCGCTCAACCGTTACCCGGATCCCATGTCCGGGGCGCTGCGCGACGAGCTCGCCGCGTGGCACGGCGTTGCCCGCGAGAACGTCTGCGTGGGCAACGGCGGCGACGAGCTGCTCTACAACTTCCTGCTCGCCTTCGGGGGCCAGGGGCGCACGCTGCTGGTCTGCCCGCCGTGCTTTTCCGAGTACGAGTTCTTCGCCTCGCTCACCCAGACATCGGTGAGGACCGTACGGCGCGACCGCAAGACGCTGCGCGTCGACGAGAAGGCGACGCTGGCGGCGGCGCAGACGGCCGACCTGGTCATCGTCACCTCGCCCAACAACCCGACCGGCGACGCGCTGCCCGTGAGCTTCGTGGCGCAGCTGTGCCGCGCGTGCCCCGGCATGGTGATGCTGGACGAGGCCTACATCGAGTTCGCCGATGCGGGCTATGACGCGTGCGGGCTGCTTGCGTCGTGCCCCAACCTGGTGATCCTCCACACGCTTTCCAAGGCGTTCGGCGAGGCAGGCATCCGCTGCGGGTACGTGATCGCGGCCGCCGATGCGATCGAGGTGTTCGCAGCGGTGCGCCAGATCTATTCGGTCAACGTGCTCACGCAGGCGGCGGCGCTCGCCGCCGCGCAGATGCGCAACGCGTTCGTGCCGGTCGTGGAAAAGATCCGCTCCGAGCGCGAGCGCATGCTCGCCGCGTTGGAGTCCGACGAGCGCGTTCAGGCCTGGCCGAGCCAGGGGAACTTCCTGCTCGTGCGCATCGACGAGGCGAGCGCGATTCGCCGCCGCCTGCGCGATGAGCACTCCATCCTCGTGCGCGACTTCAGCGCCGTGCCCGGGCTGGAGGGGTGCCTGCGCATCACCGTGGGCACGCCCGAGGAAAACGACGAGGTGCTTGCGGCGCTGGGGGCGCTGCTCGACGAGGAGGCATGAGGGATATGACGCGAACGGCGCGAGTGACCCGCACGACGGGCGAAACCGACATCACGATCGAGCTGGATCTGGACGGATCGGGCACCTGTGACATCTCGACGGGCGTTCCGTTTTTCGACCACATGCTGAACGCCTTCGGGCGCCACGGCCTGTTCGATCTGACGGTCCACGCGACCGGCGACATCGAGGTCGATGCGCATCACACCGTGGAGGACACGGGCATCGTGCTCGGGCAGGCGTTCGCCTGCGCGCTGGGCGACAAGGCGGGCATCACGCGCTTCGCCGACTGCGCCATCCCCATGGACGAGACGCTCGTCATGGCCGCGGTGGATATCTCGGGGCGCGGCCAGGCGTATTGCGACCTGCCGCTGCCGACCGAGCGCGTCGGCTCGTTCGACACCGAGCTCGCCGTCGAGTTCTTCTACGCGTTCGCCCGCGATGCGCGCCTGACCCTGCATGTGCGCGAGCTCGCCGGCGCGAACAGCCACCATATCATCGAGGCTGCGTTCAAAGCGGTCGGGCGCGCCATGCGGCATGCCTGCGAACGCGATCCGCGCGTGACGGGCGTGCCGTCCACCAAGGGCTCCCTCTGATGGCGCGTTTGGGGACGGGGCCATTTCTGTTCATGCATGGAGAAAGGTGCGGCTATGGCCGATAAGCCGAGCATCGTCATCGTCGACTACCACAAAGGCAACCTGTCCAGCGTGGCCCGCGGGCTTGCGCGCGCGGGCGCCGAGGCCGTCGTATCCGACGACCCCGAGCGCATTCGCGCGGCCGACGGCATCGTGCTGCCGGGGGTGGGGTCCTTTTACGACGCGATCGCCTTCATGCATGAATCGGGCCAGGACCAGGCGGTCATCGATGCGCTGACAGAAGGGGAGGGAACTCCGTTTCTGGGTATCTGCCTGGGGCTCCAGCTGCTTTTTGAGCGCGGCGACGAAGGCGTGCCGGCAGACGCGACGGCTGGCTCCGCGCCCGCCGACGCCCCCGGGGCCGTATTCGAGGCCGAGGGGAAGCGCTGGGTCCGCGGCCTCGGCCTGCTCAAGGGGTCGTGCACCATCCTGCCGGCGGACCGCCTGAAGATACCGCACGTGGGATGGGACCAGGTGCACCTTACGCCGGCGGGTCTCTCGTGTCCGCTGCTCAAGGGGTTCGACGAGGGCGCGAACCTCTACTTCACGCATTCCTACGCACTCGACGAGGACGTGGACGCACGCGTTGTCGCCGCCCGCACGTTCTACGCGCGCGCGTTCGGCTCGGTCGTGTGGAACGGCAACATCTACGGATGCCAGTTCCACCCCGAGAAGTCCTCGGCTCACGGGCATCAGATTCTCGAGAATTTCGTGCGCATCGTGGAGGCGCACATGAAGGAGGCGCGCGCATGATCGTCTTTCCCGCTATCGACCTCGTTGCCGGCAAGGTCGTGCGCCTGGAGCGCGGCGACCGCGCGCATATGAAGGTGTATTCCGACGATCCGGTCGCCCAGGCGCACGAGTTTTTGGAGCAGGGGGCCACGTGGGTGCACGTGGTCGACCTCTCGGCAGCGCTCGAGGAGGACGATGACGCCCGCGCGGCCAATTCCGCTGCCATCGAGGCGATCTGTCGAATCGACGGCCTGTCTGTCGACGTGGGCGGCGGCGTGCGGTCGCTTGCCCGCATCGACGAGCTGGCGGCTTATGGGGCCCGGCGCATCGCGCTCGGCACGGTGCTCGTGACCGAACCCGGGTTTGCCGAGATCGCGGCGCGCGGGTTCGGCGACCTACTCGCAGCGGATGTTGCCGCCCGCGACGGCCAGGTCAAGATAAACGGCTGGCGCGAGGGCATCTCCCGCAGCGTCGAGGACGTGGTGGGGGAGCTGTCGGGCCTCGGCTTCAAGCACCTGGTGTTCACGGATATCGCGCGCGACGGCATGCAGACCGGCATCGACGTGGAGGCCTACCGCCGCGTCGCCGGATGCGCGGGCTTTCCCGTGGTGGCGTCGGGCGGCATCTCCACGCTGGACGACATTCGCGCGTGCGCAGCCGCGGATGCGAGCATCATCGAGGGCTGCATCATCGGACGCGCCCTGTACGAAAAGAACTTCACGTTGGCCGAGGCGCTCGCCGCGGCGAAGGAGGCGACATGCTGACCAAGCGGATCATCCCATGCCTGGACGTGAAGGACGGGCGTGTGGTCAAGGGCGTGAACTTCGTGTCGCTGCGCGATGCGGGAGACCCCATCGAGCTCGCGGCCGCCTATGATCGCGAGGGCGCCGACGAGGTGGTGTTCCTCGACATCACGGCGACGAGCGACGATCGCGCGACGACGATCGACATGGCGGCGCACGCCGCCTGCGAGCTGTCGATTCCCTATACGGTGGGCGGCGGGTTCCGCGATCTTGCCGGCATGCGCCAGATGGTCGCTGCAGGAGCGGACAAGGTGTCGATCAACTCGGCCGCCGTGCGCCGGCCCGAGCTCATCACCGAGGCCGCCGCGGCGTTCGGCAGCCAGGCGGTCATCGTCGCCATCGACGCCAAGCGCGTCGGCGTGCCCGGGGCGCCGGGCGCCGACAAGTGGGAAGTCTATCTTGCCGGCGGGCGCACGCCGACGGGCATCGATGCGGTCGCCTGGGCGCAGGAGGCTGCGCGACGCGGCGCGGGCGAGATCCTGCTGACGAGCATGGACCGCGACGGAACCAAGGAGGGTTTCGATCTGGCGCTGACCCGCGCGGTTGCCCGCGCGGTCCCCATCCCCGTCATCGCGAGCGGCGGCGTGGGCACGCTCGAGCACTTTGCCGAGGGGGTTATCGAGGGCGAGGCCGACGCCGTGCTGGCGGCGAGCGTGTTCCACTTCGGCACCTACAGCATTCGGCAGGTCAAGGAGTACATGGCATCGCAGGGCATCCCCGTCCGCCTCGATTTTTAGTGATCGGTCGGTGCTTTTTCGCAGGTCTCGTCAGAAAGGGCGGCAATGGATATCAGCGAGCTGAAGTTCGATGCGCAGGGGCTCATCCCGTGCGTGGTGCAGCAGTACGATACGGGCGAGGTGCTCATGGTGGCGTGGATGAACGCCGAGTCGGTGGAGCTGACGCTTCAGACGGGCACGACGTGGTTTTGGAGCCGCAGCCGTCAAGAGCTGTGGAACAAGGGAGCGACGAGCGGCAACATGCAGCAGCTGCATGAGCTCAAAGTCGACTGCGATGCGGACACCCTGCTCGCGCTGGTCGATTCGCCGGGCCCCGCGTGCCACACCGGCAACCGAAGCTGTTTTTTCCGCACCTTGGACGACGCACGTTAGAAAGGCTGGACTATGGGAGTTCGTACCGAGCATGTACAGGACGGCAACATCGGCGAGACGCTGACGGGCCTCGCTGCGGTTATCCACGAGCGCCGTGGCGCGACGCCGGATACGTCCTATACGGCCAAGCTGCTGCAGGGCGAGGCCGACAGCTTGCTCAAGAAGCTTGCCGAGGAGGCGAGCGAGGTCATCATGGCGTGCAAGGATAACGATCACGACCACATCCGCTACGAGGCGGGAGATCTCATCTACCATCTGCTCGTCACGCTCGAGCGCTACGGCGTCACGCTCGACGAGCTCGCCGGGGAGCTCGACGCGCGCCACCGCTGAGGCCAAAGGGCGCTCCGGCGCGTGTAGACATTTTTGCACGACACGATCGACCTGCGGAATCGTTGCCAAAAATCAACAGGGTGCATGACAGACGCAGGCGTGTCGAGCGGGAATAATTCGTCTTGAAGGCGGACTGTCTACAAGGTGAGGAGGCCGACGATGTTGCCCAAAGGATTCGAGTGGGTGGTCATAATCGTCTTAGCGCTGATCAACTACGTGCTGCCCATCGTGTTGATCGCCGTGCTCGTCGTGTTCTTGGTGCGCAGGTTCAGCAAGCGCGACGCGGCGCGGGCGAACGTGGTTCCGGAAGCGCCGGCAGCCCCTGCCGCACCTGTCGTACCAGTCTCCAACCAGGCGCAGGCCGATGCGGCGCCGGCCTCCAGCGACGAGGAGCGCATCCGCATCGACCGCTTGCTCGCCGAGCACAATCTCACCGATCGGGAGCGCGACATCCTGATCGGCGTCTACCGTGGCAAGACCCAGGCACAGCTCGCCGACGAGATGTACCTATCGAGATCGACGGTCGGTACGTATTGCACGCGCGCGTACGAGAAGCTCGGCGTCGCCACGAAAGAGGACGCGCTCGAGCTGTTGAGGAGGACGGCATCGGAAGAGTAGGGCGGATGCTCGTGCTACAATCGCCGCAACGACCCACGCGATCTGAGAGGTGGTTGCCGTATGCCGGTGCTGTTCGTGGAATATCCTAAGTGCTCGACCTGCAAGAAAGCCAAGAAGTGGCTGGATGACCACGCGATCGAGTACGTCGATCGCCATATCGTCGAGGACAATCCGACAGCAGACGAGCTCGCCGGCTGGCGCGAGCGCTCCGGCTTGCCCGTCCGCCGTTTCTTCAACACGAGCGGCATGCGCTACCGCGAGCTCGGCGTCAAGGCCAAGTTGGATGCGGGGATGAGCGACGAGGACGCCTTCGCCCTGCTTGCGACCGACGGCATGCTGGTCAAGCGTCCCATCGTGGTCACGGACGATGCCGTGCTCGTCGGCTTTCGCGAGGCGGAGTGGGAGCAGACGCTGCTGCCATAGGTGCTTCTGACGACACGTTGCGTCCGCGGGCGGTCTTTTGGGAAGACCGCCCGCGGGCGTTTTTGCCTACAGGCGTCGGGTCGCGCTTAGGGAACCGCTGATTTGCATGCCCAGGCGCTCCGCGCCGTTCCGGCCGCTCCCTCTCCTGAGAAAAAGTGGCTAGATATTTCTATTATGCTGTTGCGGTGTCGCACGATCGGGCTCAAAACCCGCCGTCGGCACCGCTCCTCCCCCTGCATGGCCCCTATTCGAGGTGTTTGAGGCCATGGCATCCGCATCATAGGCGGCCGATACGGACATTACGGTCAGAGCGGACGCCTTCATCCGGGCCGGCCTACAGCAAAATAGAAATTTCTAGCCACTTTCGTCCAGGAGAGGGCGTGGCACCCGGGGCCTTCGGTGCAATGGGCCCCGGTGCCGTCGATCAGCGTTTCACTAGAGCAAGCCCAGGCTCATGAGCTGGTAAATGTAGAGGACCATGAGCGCTGTGTTGGCGACGACGCAGATGAAGCCGAGGATCTTTCCGACGAGCGCAAGTTTGGGATAGGACGCCTCGCGGCGGGTTGCCGCGCGTCCCAGCAGGATGGCGGCGACGCCAACGATGACGCTGAGCAGCCAGCTTACGAAAAGCGCCAAAACCACGCCGATCACGCCGGCTGCAGCGGACGCGATTGACAGCGCGGGGCTCGTGGTGGTCGTGGGCGCGTTCGCGGCGTTGTCCGAGAAGTCGCCGCCCATGAGGGAGCCCTCTCCGGTGCTGCTCATAGGGCGCTGGGGCTTGGTGCCGTTTGTGTCGGCGGAACGGTTAGACGTTGGGGTCGAATGGGGCATGGGCCCTCCCTTCGCTTGAAGTGCTGCCGTGCCGAGATGCGTTCGGTGTGCTGAAGGGCAAGGATAGCAGTTTGTCCTTAAGGACATGCGTACCCCCTGTGAATTCGGTTGCTCATACTGTGACTTGGAGCACGCTCCATGTGGTAGCGTCTTGAGGGACATCCGTCGCTCGCGTGCCGAGCGACGGGGATCATTCGCAATGAAAGGTGGACCGGTATGGACGCAGCCGAATTGACGGCGCTCGCCCGCGCGGTCGCTGCGGGCGACATGACGCCCGAGCAGCTGGTGGAGCGCGCGCGGCTCGACACGGTGACGGATCTGGGATACGCGCAGATCGATACCGAGCGCGGCGTGCGGACCGGGGTATCCGAGGTCATCTACGGAGCGGGGAAGACGGCCGAGCAGATTGCGGGAATCGTCGACGCGATGCGCGCGGCGGGCCAGCAACGCGTGCTGATCACGCGCCTTGATGAGGAGAAGGCCGCGAGGCTCTCTGAACTCAGCTGCCCATATACCTATCATCGCGATGCGCGAGCGGGCGTGGTGGGAGATCTGCCCGAGCCGGACGGCAACGGCACGATCCTGGTCGTAACCGCGGGGACGTCCGATGTCGGCGTCGCGCAGGAGGCCGCGCTGACGGCGCGCTTTTTGGGAAACGAGGTCGAGTGCGTAAACGATGCCGGCGTGGCCGGCATCCATCGCCTGCTATCGCATGGCGAGCAGATCGCCCGGGCTCAGGTGATTATCGCCATCGCCGGCATGGAGGGCGCGCTCCCCAGCGTCGTGGGCGGTCTTGCCGCGTGTCCGGTTATCGCCGTTCCCACGAGCGTGGGCTACGGCGCGAACCTCGGCGGCCTCACCACGCTGCTCGCCATGGTCAACAGCTGCGCGAGCGGAGTGTCCGTCGTGAACATCGACAACGGCTTCGGCGCTGCGTACCAGGCGTCGCTCATCAACCATCTACCCGGTCCGGCAAACGATTGATCTATGCGGGCGCACGCCTGCTTGCGAGGGGGAACCATGGGCAAAACGCTCTATCTTGATTGCACGAACGGCATCAGCGGCGACATGCTCGTCGCGGCGCTGCTCGACGCGGGCGCCAACGAGGCGCGCCTGCGCGACACGCTGGCAACGCTGCCGGTCTCCGGCTTCGACATCCGCGTGAGCCGCGTGAAGAAGGCCGGCATCGACTGCTGCGACTTCGACGTGGTGCTCGACGCGGCGCATGAAAACCACGACCACGATATGGCGTACCTGCACGGGGAGGCGTACGCTGCTCACGAGCACGAGCACGAGCACGAGCACGAGCACGAGCACGAGCACGAGCACGAGCACGAGCACGAGCACGAGCACGAGCACGAGCACGAGCACGAGCACGAGCACGAGCACGAGCACGAGCACGAGCACGGCTGCGGCCACCATCATGATCACGACCACGGTCACCACCACCACGAGCACCGTGGGCCGGCGGACATCGACCGCATCATCGACGCCGCCCAGCTCGCCCCGCGCGCTCGGGACCTCGCCCATCGCATGGTCGACGTGCTCGCGCACGCCGAGGCCAAGGCGCATGCGGTCCCGCTCGATCAGGTGCATTTCCATGAGGTGGGGGCGGTCGACTCCATCGTCGACATCGTTTCCATCGCGGTGTGCATCGACGACCTCGATGTCGATCGGGTCATCGTGCCCGAGCTCGTCGACGGCCACGGGACCATCCGCTGCCAGCACGGCATCATTCCCGTTCCCGTTCCCGCGACGCTGAATGTGGCGACGGAGCATGATCTGCCGCTTTCCATCTGCGAGGTGGAGGGCGAGCTGGTCACGCCGACCGGCGCCGCCGCCGTTGCGGCGTTGCGCGCCGAGCGCTGCCTACCCGAGCGGTTCCATGTCAAGCGCGTGGGCCTTGGAGCCGGCAAGCGCACGTATTCGCGGCCGAGCCTGCTGCGCGCCATGATCATCGAGCCGTCGTCCGACGCCCTGCATGATCGCATCGTCAAGCTCGAGTGCGACATCGACGACAGCACGTCCGAGGTGCTCGCCTATGCCGCCGATCAGCTGCGGTCCGCCGGCGCACGCGAGGTCCACTGGATCCCGGTCTTTACCAAGAAGGGGCGCCCCGCCTATCAGCTGCAGGTTATCGCGGCACCTGAAGATGTCGAGCGAATGGAGCGGATCATCTTCCGAGAGACCTCGACGATCGGCGTCCGTCGCAGCGCATGGGATCGAACGGTGCTGCCCCGCACGTTGCAGACGGTTGACACGCCGTGGGGCCCGGCGCGCCTCAAGCACGTTGCGCTTCCCGACGGAAGCGACCGGGTCGCCCCCGAGTACGAGGACTGCGCCCGCATCGCTCGCGAGCACGATGTGCCGCTGCAGCAGGTGATGGACACCGTGCGCGCTGCTCGCCCCGCCAAAGAGATGGGCTGATCGATTCCGTTTTGAACAGGGCTGGCCCGCTATCTGTGTCAAGAAGGGCTCTCGCTCCGTCGCTGCTCGCGATCGCGCGGGAGCCTTTCGCTATGTTTTCGGCTGCGTGGTCAATTTGCCCATCGAACCGGGATTTTCGGCGGTCCGAGGCGGCGTATCACCTGGCAGATGGCGGGATTTGCGGGCCTTGTCGGCCTAGGGGACGCATCTGGCCGCACACGGCACCCAAGTTCGCAATATTTCACGTTATCGTACAAGCGCATTGCCGTGCCGCTCGCGTCCTCGAGCCCCGGTTCGATGGCCAAATTGACCACGATGGCGAAATCATACCGTTCCGGCGTCGAAAACCATTGCTGCGGGGCGGGTCGAGGCCTTCTGCGCGCCACGTGCCGACGGTACAATGCATCCTGGGTGCGCACGGGGCGGCCCGCGCAAGGGAGGTAGCGATGTCAATCAAGCAGAAGGCGCTCAAGGTTCTCAGTTTTCTGGCGATTGTCGGCGCCGTAGACCTGAGCATCACGGTGCGCGTGCTGTTCACGTCGGCGGAGATCACCTTCGAGCCGCTTCATCTGCTGTCCATCGTGCTCTCGGTCGCGTTCTCGCTCGCCATGGGCATCATGGGCGTTATCGTGTCCAATAAGCCTGCGAAGGTGTCCAAGCTGTTCATCATCACGCTGCTTGCCCTTTGGGCGAACTTCTGCGACGTGTTCCTGTTCGTGCTCAACGGCGACCTGGTCCCTTCTCCGATCATCAACTTCGTCATCGTGATCGCGTTCGCCTACATGGCTCATCAGGTCAAGCGTGAGTCAGGGAACCACTGACCAATTCATTCCGCGCCGGTCGGCCCCGTGCCGGGCGCCTGCGCGCTCAGGCTGCGTCGGCGCAGGTACACTGCGCCTCCCTCGCCTTCGCCCGCATCCGCCTCGCCACGGGACCGACCGCCGCGAAAGCAATTGATCAGTGCTTCCCTGGGAACCGCTGGCCAATTCATTCCGCATCGGTCGGCCCCGTGCCGTGCACGCTGCCATCCAGGTTGCGCCGACCGTTTCCGATTCCGCCCGCATTGCGCGTTCGCGCTGGGTATAAACCCTCTCGACAGTGCAACGCGGTGTGCGACGTGCGGGAAGGAGCGCGTATGTCATCGAATCAAAAGATGCTCAAGATCATGAGCTTCATCGCGGTGATTGCTGCCATCGCGATGGCAGCTTGGACGGGGATGTCGCTTATGTTCGCCAACACGTCACCCGGCCTGCTGCTTGCCATCTGCTCGCTCGTGGCGGCGCTGTTCGATCTGCTGCTCGGCGGGATGGGCATCGGGGTGGCGAACAAGCCCGTCCGAGGGCTGGGCGTCTACTACATCGGATTCACCTGGCTCGCGGTCGTGCTGAACGTGGTGGCGGTGGTCATCTACGTGTTCATCGGCGGCTTCGTCGTGCCGTCGATCGTGAACGCGGTGATCATGATCGCGTATCTTTACTACTCGCGCGCCGTGCGCTTCGAGGCGCTGCGGTAGCCTGTTGACGCATCGTTTCCAGAAAGGATATCCATGAAGTTTCTTATCGCTTCCGACATCCACGGCTCGGCATATTGGGCCGAGCGCCTCATGAAGGCGATCGAGGCAGAGGCGCCCGACCGCATCATCTTGCTGGGGGATCTGCTCTACCACGGCCCGCGCAACGACCTGCCGCGCGATTACGCCCCCAAGCGCGTGATCCCCCTGCTGAACGACCTTGCCGCGACGGGCAAGGTCATCGCCGTACGCGGCAACTGCGAGGCGGAGGTCGACCAGATGGTCCTCGAGTTCCCCTGCATGGCCGACAGCACGATCGTGTTCGACACGGACGGTCGTCAGCTGTTCTGCACGCATGGCCACGTGTTCGGCGCGGGCTTCCACAACAGCGTCGACAACCTCCCGCCGCTGCCTGACGGCTCGGCTATCCTGTACGGCCACACGCATGTGAAGGTGAACGAGGAGGTGCCGGGCCACCCGGGCATCTGGGCGTTCAACCCCGGCAGCGTCTCCATCCCCAAGGACGGGACCCACAGCTACGGCATCTATGAGGACGGCGCGTTCCGCCACGTCGTGCTCGAGGAGGAGTAGGACATGCTCGATCGATTCGGTGGCGGCAGGATGCGCAAGCCGGAGGATGCGGCACCTGCCTCGGCTCCGGTTCAGCCCGAGGCGGCGCCGCGCGACCCGTCGACGCTGTGCGACGCGCGCGACGCGTTCCAGGCGCTGGTGGAGACCATCTGGCGCCTTCGCCAGCCCGACGGCTGCCCATGGGACCGCAAGCAGACCCATGCGAGCATCGCCAAGAACATGATCGAGGAGGCCTACGAGGCCGTCGACTGCATCGAGAGCGAAGACGTGGCCCATCTGCGCGAAGAGCTCGGCGACGTGCTCATGCAGGTCGTGCTCCATGCGCAGATCGCGGCCGATGCCGGCGAGTTCACCATGGCCGACGTGGCGCGCGACATCGACGCCAAGCTCATCCGCCGCCATCCCCATGTGTTCGGAGATCACGAGACGGCGAGCAGCGCCGACGAGGTGCTCGATATCTGGGACTCCGTGAAGCTCAAGGAAAAAGAGGCGCGCGACGCCGACGCCGAGGCGGCAGACGAGCGCCCGGCGGGGCTGCTCGACGGCGTTCCCTCCTCGCTGCCTGCTCTCATGCAGGCGCAGAAGGTGTCGCGCAAGGCGGCCGCCGTGGGCTTCGACTGGGACACCACCGCCGAGGTGTGGGAGAAGGTGGTCGAGGAGGGCAAGGAGTTCGACCGCGAGAAGCCCGGCACCCCTGAGCGCGAGATGGAGTTCGGCGACATCCTGTTCGCCCTCGTGAACGTGGCGCGCAAAGAGGGCATCGACGCCGAGAGCGCGCTGCGCGCCAGCACGGCCAAGTTCCGCCGCCGCTGGGAGGCCATGGAGCATGTCGCCTACGAGCGGGGCGTGCAGCTCGAAGGGCTCTCGACCGCAGAGCTCAACGATCTGTGGGACGACGTCAAGCATGCGATGTAGAGGCCGTGTTTCGGAAATTCACATGATTCCGGGCAGGAAAAACGGGCATACTGTATAAAGTTTGCTTTGGATAACCTTTTCCGGGCAAGAGATGTTTGGCTCACAGCGAAAGGACGCAACATGAGCGAAATTCTGGATGTCTACGGTCGCGAAGTGCTCGATTCCCGCGGTAATCCCACCGTTGAGGTCGAGGTGGTGCTCGAGGACGGATCGTTTGGCCGCGCCATGGTGCCCTCCGGCGCCTCGACGGGCGCCTTCGAGGCCGTCGAGCTGCGCGACGGCGATAAGGACCGCTACATGGGCAAGGGTGTCACCAAGGCCGTCGACCATGTGAACAAGGAGCTCGCCGACGCGGCGATCGGCATGGACGCGTTCGATCAGCGCGCCCTCGACGCCGCGCTGATCGAGGCGGACGGCACCTCCAACAAGGGCAATCTCGGCGCGAACGCCATCCTCGGCGTCTCGCTGGCGGTTGCTCGCGCGGCGGCGCAGTCCACAGGTCTCGAGCTCTACCAGTACCTGGGCGGCGTGAACGGGCACCTGCTGCCGACTCCCATGATGAACATCCTGAACGGCGGCGTGCATGCCGACAACAACGTCGACTTCCAGGAATTCATGATCATGCCGGTCGGCGCCCCCACGTTTACCGAGGGCCTGCGTTGGTGCGCCGAGGTGTACCACACGCTCAAGAGCGTCCTCAAGGAGTCCGGCCACAGCACCGGCGTGGGCGACGAGGGCGGTTTCGCCCCCGATCTGGCCAACAACGAGGAGCCCCTGCAGTACATCGTCAAGGCCATCGAGGCCGCCGGGTACAAGCCGGGCGATGACTTCATGATCGCGATGGATCCCGCCACGACCGAGTGCTATGACGCCGAGCGCGGCGTGTACGTCCTGGCGGGCGAGGGCCGCGAGCTCACGACCGACGAGATGATCGACTACTGGGCCCAGCTCGTGGAGAAGTACCCCATCATCTCCATCGAGGACGGCCTCGCAGAGGAGGACTGGGACGGCTGGGTCAAGCTCACGCAGCGCATCGGCGACAAGGTCCAGCTGGTGGGCGACGACCTGTTCGTCACCAACACCGAGCGCCTCAAGAAGGGCATCGAGATGGGCGCCGCCAACGCCATCCTGGTCAAGGTGAACCAGATCGGCTCGCTGACCGAGTCTCTCGAGGCGATCGAGATGGCCAAGAAGGCAGGCTATGCGTGCATCGTGTCCCATCGTTCCGGTGAGACCGAGGACTCCACCATCGCCGATCTGGCCGTGGCGACCAACGCCGGTCAGATCAAGACGGGCGCTCCGTGCCGTTCCGACCGTATTGCCAAGTACAACCAGCTCATCCGCATCGAGGACGAGCTGTATACGAGCGCGCAGTACGCCGGCAGGGACGCGTTCTACAACATCAAGAAGCGTTAGGAAGACGCTTGAGGGCGGCATAGCCGCGTGCGCGTCGCGCGATGAACGGGGCGGCGCCGGGCAGGGGAGCCCGGCGCCGCCCCTTGCGTTCTGTTTGCGCCGTCCTTTCCGGGTGGATTCTGCGAGCGGTTGAAAGCCCAATCCCTGCACAACTGAAACGGGGGCGCGTGGTATAACTAGAGCACTCGCGCACACGCACTTCAACCACACAAGGCGCTCTATGAACGATTACCGCAACAATCCTGTGTCTCTTGCGTCGACCCGTCAGCGGGCCGTGTCGCCCGATCGAGCCGTCTTTGCGGGTCCCTCCCCGCGCGGCAGGGTGGCGCTTGCCGGCTCGTCATCTGGCCCGCGCATGTCGCAGGGGGCCGAAGAAGGAGCCCGTCGCGTCTACACGCATCGCATGCAGCAGGCCGACCGGCCGCGCTCCGGATCATCGGGACGAGGTGTCCCGGGTGGCCAGGGGGCGGATAGGCGCCGTTCGCAGGCTGTAGGCGAGCGCGGGGAGAGCGGATCTTCCAAGCGGTCCACGAACTTCATGAAGTACGCTGCGGACAGCAGGGTGGTTCAGGCCGTCCACACGGTGACGTCCGGCTCGCTCAGGCCCATCTTCATCGCCGTGGTCGCCGTGGCCGTGGCGGTCGGCCTGTACTTCCCCATTCGCGATTACTACACGGCATGGCGCACGGGCGAGATATTGAGCCAGCAGGTCGCGCTGCGCGACTCGTACAACGAGGGGCTGCAGGAAAACGTCGACCGCTATCTGTCCCAAGAAGGTATCGAGGAGGCTGCCCGCTCCGAGCTGGGCATGGTGCTGCCCGGCGAGACGCGCATCGAGCTGACCGGCACCGACGGCAGCACGGATCAGGACGGCGACTCGTCCGATGCCGATGCCGATGCCGCGACCGGCGACGGCGCTGATCAGGATTCCTCGGACGGAGAGTCGACAGGCGATGCGTCCCAGGATGTGCCCTCCACGTCCGCCGAGGCGGAGAAGGCGGAGGCCGCTGTTGCCGAGCAGGCGCCGTGGTACATCGAGATGCTCGATACGATATTCTTCTATGAGGGCGTCGAGGGGCAGACGGTCACCTCGGCAGGCGGAGAATAGGGGGCTTCCATGCGCGTTGCGGCAGTTGATCTCGGTACCGTTTCCTCTCGATTGCTGCTGGCGCATGTTGAGGACGGCCGTATCGTCGAATCGACGAAGCTTACGCAGATCACGGATTTGGGGCAGGGGGTCGACGCGACCGGGTGCCTGAGCGATGCTGCCATGCAGCGCGTGATCGATGCGTGCTCCGGGTTCGTGCGCGAGATCGGCGCGTTTGCGCCCGATGCCGTCTGCACGACGCTGACGAGCGCCGCGCGCGATGCGCAAAACGGCGACGTCCTCATCAAGGGCCTTCGCGGTCTGGGCCTGCATCCTCAGGTGATTCCCGGGGAGATCGAGGCGCGCCTGACGTTTTACGGCGTGGCGCATGATTTTCCCGAGCGCCGAATCGCGGTTGCCGACTCCGGCGGCGGTTCCACCGAGCTCGCCGTGGGAAGCTATGTGCCGGGACGTCCGCTTGAACTCGAGCGGGTGCAATCGCTCAATATCGGATGCCGTCGCATCACCGATCGGTTCTTGGCGGGCAATCCTCCTGCGTCCTCCCAGCTCGAAGAAGCGAGCGCATGGGCGGCCCAGCAGTTCTCCTCGTATTGGGACGAGGTCGGCGAGCGCCCCGACTGCCTTGTTGCCGTCGGCGGAACGGTGACGACGCTCGTGGCGATGGCGCATGAGCTCGCGGTGTACGATTCGGCGTTCGTGCATCTCCATGAGCTGACGACGGCGGACGTCGATGCATGCATCGACCTGATGCGCGTGCGTACGGTTGAAGAGATTGCCCAGCTGCCGGGCATCCAACCCAAGCGCGCCCCGGTGATGCTGGGCGGCGCTCTCATCATCCGCGAGGTGCTGCGAGCGGGAGGCTATCGATCGTTGACGGTTAGCGAGAACAGCCTGCTGGTGGGTATGGCGACGACGGTGGCAGAGGTTTTGTCGGGCGAAGTTCCAGCAATCGGCTGGACGCCTGAGCTGTCGTGATACACTCTTCCCTTACGGGGGGCGTGGCGGAATTGGCATACGCAGGAGACTTAAAATCTTCGGCCGAAAGGATCGTGGGTTCGAGTCCCACCGCCCCTACCAGCATGAACAGGGCCCCGTCGATGGGGCCCTTTTGGTTTCGTGCCCGGTGCGGGGACTCGAACCGGGAGGTCGCGAGACTGAGGAAACGCGCGAGCGTTTCCCAGCGAGCGCGCGAGGGCGGCGCAGCCGCCCGGAGCCGCGGACGCCGCAGGCGGACGCGAGTCCCACCGCCCCTATCGGCACAAATAGGTTTTCTGCATGAAAACAAAAAAGGCTGCGGCGAGAACATGGGGCCGCCGCAGCCTCGATAGGGCTTATGAACCACGTATGGTGATAGGTTACTTCGCTTCGGTATCTCCGCCCATGGCCTCGCGCATGGCACGCGTGGAGCGGTTGAGGTACTCGTTGCGCTTCGCCATGTCGCCGCGGTTCTGGTATTGCAGCGCGAGCAGGTACTCCAGGCGGCCGCGCGCCGGGCCGGACATCTTGTCCAGGGCGCGTTCCATCTGGTCGATGTAGTTGCTCTTCTTGAGAATGGCGATGTCGTACATCATGCGGCAATCCTCTTTGGCGCTGCTGTACTTGGCGTCTTCGAGCTGATCGATCTCGTCGAGCATGGCCTTTGCCTTCTTGGCCTTGTTGAGGCTGATGTAGATGTTGAACGCCTTGACGACGAGGTCGGCGCGCTGCTCGGAGCTGGTCTTGCGCGACAGCAGATCGTCGAGGACGGTGTTCGCCGCCTTGTAGTCACCCTTCATCATGTACGCGTTGAGCTTGAAGTAGGTGCGGTTGTAGTCCGGATAGACCAGGCGGGTCATCGGCGAATCGATGCGCTTGAAGAACTCGTCGAACTTGCCCTGCTCGATCAGCCCCTCGAGCTTGGCGAACAGGGTGCGCTTGTTGATGGAGATGAACAGCGTGATGACGGCCAAAACGACGAACATCACGATGGTGACAATCGTAAAGATCTGCAACGGGTCCATAGGGTCCTCCAGAGATTGCGCGCCGGCCGTGCGGGCCCGTCGCGGTGAAGTGCAGAGGGTATTATCCCGCAAACCGATGCACGGTGTACAGTGGGAGAAGTTCTCCAGGTGCCGCCCGTCTTGTTGCGTACCATGGGCTTTGAACGTGAGCGATAGGGAGGGCGCATGAAGAAAATCGTCGTAGCGTGCGGTACGGGAATCGTGACATCGGCCATCGTCGCGGGATATATCGGTGACCTGCTGGACGCCCATGGGTACGCAGGCCACTACGAAATCGTGCGCTGTTCCATGGCAGAGGCCCCCGATCAGTGCGAAAACGCGGACGTTTTGGTTGCAACGACCATTGCCCCCAAGGGTATAACCTGTGACTATATCAGTGGCGTTCCCGTGCTGACCGGCAAGGGCCGCGCCGACACCGAGAAACAGATTCTGGACCTCATGGGCGCGTAGCGCCTTTGGCGTGCGGAGCGAGGAGAGGAGCAAACCATGGCAGAGGTAAACGAGAACCCGGTAGAGCTGTTTGACATGTACGTCGCCCACGTGGGCATCAACGCGACGGACCCCGATGACGCGAAGGCCATCTCCAGCGAGTTCGGCAGGCTCATGGGCTTCACGGAGTACGACACCCCCGTGTCCCTGTTCGCCGATACGCTGGTCGAGGTCATGAAGCAGAACGGTCGCGGCACCAAGGGACACATCGGTTTCCATGTGAACGATATGCCGGCGGCCGAGAAGTGGTTTTCCGATCGCGGGTTCGAGCTGAATGAGGATTCGCGTGCGCTCAACCCGGACGGCTCGACGCGCCTGGTGTACTTCAAGCAGGAAATCGGCGGTTTTGCCATTCATCTGACGTCCGATAAGTAGGGCCGTTCGCGCGGGACAAGAGATTTCGAAAAAATCTCTTGCACTCGTCGTGAGTTTTGCTAAGATAAAACGGCACGCGGGCGTGGCGGAATTGGCAGACGCGTATGGTTCAGGTCCATATGGGGGCAACCCCATGAAGGTTCAAGTCCTTTCGCCCGCACCATTGAATGTTAAGGGTTCCAGAAATGGAACCCTTTTTTCGTTCGGGCACCTTGCAGGGACTTGAACCTGGGAAGGCGCGGAGCGGAGCCAACGGCGCGAGCCGTTGGCCGCGGAGCGCGCAAGGCGCCGAAGGCGCCGCAGCGATTGCGTCGCGCACGCGACGCGCAAGTCCTTTCGCCCGCACCATTGAATGTTAAGGGTTCCAGAAATGGAACCCTTTTTTCGTTCGGGCCCCTGCGATGGGTTGTTTGGGGACGGGTTCGTTTCAACCCATGGATTCGGGCAAGGCGCAGGACCTCAGGGTGAACGGTCGTGTCGTTTCGGCCGCAATGGGTTGAAACGAACCCGTCCCCAAACAACCCATCGGACAGGCCTCTCTCGGCACGCGAAAGCAATGGATCGGTGGTTCCCCAGCTTCTCGATTGGGGTACAAGGCGGGTAGTGCGAGTCTGTGGGGGAGAGGTATGCCTACACTGTTCGACTATCTGGAAACGGAGCAAGCGACCTTCGACGAAAAGCCGTTCGGACCGCTCGATTCTGCAGTGCTTTCCCAGCTGAGCATGGTCGATTTCGGTGACGTCGTGGCTCCTCCACCGACTCCCTCGAGCGGTGTCCTTCGCCGTTTGACGTCCGTGCTGCTGCCCGCCGCATCGCCGGTGCGGCTCGGCGATGCGGCCCATGTGGCGGATCGCGATGATAAGGTCACGGGCCTTGTCCCCGAAGACATCAGGCGCTGTCTTGTTGTCGGGGGTACCAGCCGCCGCTTCGGCGGTCTTGAGCTGCGCTATTACCGCAGCGTGTTCGATGAGTCCTCCCATACGCAGTTTGCCGCGTGCACGTTCGTGTGGCGCGATGCGTTTGCGTACGTCGGCTTTCGGGGGACCGATGTCTCGTTTACCGGGTGGCGCGAGAACCTCGACATGGCGTATCGGCCCCAGGTCGCCGCGCAGAACCTCGCGAGGGCGTACCTGGAGGAGGTGGCGCCCTACCTTCCGCGTCGCCTGCATATCGGCGGCCACTCAAAAGGAGGCAATCTTGCGCTGTATGCGGCGCTGACCTGCTCGGATGCAACGAGGGGTCGCATCGAGCACGTGTGGAGCCACGATGCGCCGGGGTTCAAGCGCGGCCTGTTTTCGGAGGAGGATTTCGCACCGCTCGACGGGCGCATCCATCGGACGGTTCCGCAGGATTCCATTGTCGGGATGCTGCTGGACTGCCCCGTGGAGCCGCATGTGGTATCCAGCACCGCGGTCGGTATCGACCAGCACAACGTCTTCTCTTGGGAAATCGCCGGAGACGACTTCGCCTACCGCGACTCGCTGAGTGATGTTTCCCGCGCCGTGCGCGACATCTCTGCGGAATGGCTTGCACATGTCGGCGAGGCGCGCATGGAGCGCATCGCCGACGCGGTCTGGGCGGCTGTCGAGGCAAGCGGCGCCAAAGACATGCGCGACGTGCTGGCGGGAGGCGCGCAGTGGTTCCGCCAGCTGGTCGAGGCGTCGCGCCGTCTCGATCAGGAATCGAGCGGCATCATCCGCGAGGCGCTCGGAGACCTTCTCAACGTCGCCATGAGGTACGTGGGGCGCGACGCGCTCTCTTCGATTGCGTGGATGATGTGGGAGTAGCTGCGCTTCACGCACGGCCATGAGCGGCGCACGCGCGGCGCAACATTGCAAAACTGTTAGCGAACTTCAAGAGCATCTTCATGGGCCGCGGGCTCTTTTTGGGGACAATACCGGCAAGGAGGTGCTCTATGAAGATGCTGGCGCGTATCGTGAAGCGGCTGCTTGTCGTCGTGGTGATCGCGGCGGTCGCCTTGTGCGCGTTCGTGACGTGGCGCGGATACGGGATGTATCGCGATGCCCTGGCGGAGCGGAGCATCGAGCAGGCGGTCGAGCGGCTGCGCGCCCAAGATGGGTACACCGGCATCGATGAGCTGCCCCAGCGCTACCTCGACGCCGTGGTCGCCGTCGAGGATCACCGGTTTTACGACCACGGCGGCATCGATGTGATCGCTATCGGGCGTGCCGTCGTCAACGATATCCGCACCATGAGTCTCGCAGAGGGCGGGAGCACCATCACGCAGCAGGTCGCTAAGAATCTGTTCTTCACGCAGGAGAAGCGCTTCGAGCGCAAGGTGGCGGAGGTGTTCATGGCGTTCGACCTCGAGGCGATGTTCGACAAGCGCGAGATCCTGGAGCTCTACGTGAACTCCTCCTATTTTGGCGACGGGTACACCGGAATCGGGCAGGCATCATGGGGCTATCTGGGGCATGCGCCCGCAGAGATGACCGATGAGGAGTGCGCCCTTATGGCGGGGCTGCCGAACGCTCCGAGCTGGTTTGCGGCTGATCCCGAGGCCGCGCAGGCCCGTCAGCGCATCGTGGTGCAGCAGATGGAGAAATACGGGTACGACCCCGGTACCGCCGCGGCGCTGCTGAGCGCGGGGTGACAGGTCGGGTTACCTGCAGCGGCTCGTTTGTTCTCTTGTTCGGTCGGCGCGACCCGGAATGGGGGGCGTCGCGTTGAAGGCTCGCCCGCGCTCTCGTACCGCCCTCGTGGGTACAACAGCGTTGATAGGGCGCGGCGCATCATGTAGGGAGGCGAGCGGTATGCGGGTCTGGCATATCGAGGATGGGCGCTTGGTCGAAGGAAGCGCATCCGATGGCACGGGGAGCCGTGGGCGCATAGAGGCGCTCGACGAGCGAGAGCTCGATATGGAGGGTGCCGGCCATGTCCTGCGCGAGGCGGTCGCGCAGATGCCTCACGCCTATGTGCCGTTTATCGAGTTTGCTCCCGGCATGGCGGCAGGCGTGATCGCGCTGCCGGCAGGCGCCTCGAACGGTGCGCCTCCGGTGAACGTGGGCGTCGTTCTCGAGCCGACCCGCCTGCGCCTGATCGGGCAGATGGAGGCCTGCAGCGAGGCCCTGACGTTTCTCGTGCGGGAACGCGTGCCGATGGCGGGGGCCGCGGGCGCGCTGTGCGGCGTCATGCGCTACGCCGTGCGCGATCATCCCGTGCTCCTGTCCGCGGTTCGCCGGGATTTCGAGGTGCTGGAAGAACGGCTGCTCGAGGGGCATCGCCGTGTCGATCGCGGCAAGATGATGGCGGATGCACGCCGCCTCATGGGGTTCGACGCACTGTACCAGGGAATGTCCGATATCGCGTCCGAGCTGTCCGAGGGCTCAGACGAGCTGGTCGCGCAAGGCGATCGGCTGCGGTTTCATTCGCTCGCGCGAATGCTCGATCGTCTGTCCACGCGGCTTGAGTCGCTTCAGGATTACAGCCTGCAGCTCAACGGCCTCTATCAGGAGGAGATCGACATACGCCAGAACAGCGTGATGCAATGGCTGACCGTTATCGCCACGATCTTCATGCCGCTGACGTTCATCACGGGCTGGTACGGCATGAACTTTCCGACGATGGCCATGCTGCAGGAGCCGTGGGGCTATCCACTGGTGGTCGCCGTGTGCCTGGTGATCGCCGTGGCGGAGATCGTGTGCTTCCATCGGCGCGGGTGGCTCCACTTCGGCGGGCGCCGTCGCCCGCATCCGTCTCGCCATGGCTCCGCCCGTCGCAAAACCAAGTGATCAACGGTTCCCGGAAACGCGCGCATGGCGCTCCCGGACGGGCGATGGGCCGCTCGCCGCCCCGTCGGCTTGTGATGAGGGCTTGCTGTGCTGGTGGAGGGTATTTGGCGACCTCGTGCGTGCCGTATAATGTCCTGTCGCAATGCCATAACTGATGGGGAAGGGATGCCAACAGTGAGCACTGCTGTTCAGGGCCGTCGTGGGCCCCGATTCTACCTTGCCATGGCGGCCTCGAAAGCTGCCGCCTCCGGCCTCAAGCTCCTGCATCGCAATGCGGGCCAGTTGCCGGGCGTGATCGCCGAGAAGCTCGATCCGGCGTTCATCACGCATATCGATAAGCCCGAGCGCATCGTGTTCGTGTCGGGCACGAACGGCAAAACCACCACGAACAACCTGCTCAACGATCTGTTGAGGGATAACGGCGTCGACCTGGTCGACAACCGCGCCGGCGGAAACATCTTGACCGGCGTCGAGAGCACGCTGGTCAAAAACGCGGGGCTTTCGGGCCGCCAGCGCGTGCAGACCGCCGTCATGGAGCTCGACGAGCTGTCGTTCCGTCGCGTGCTGCCGCATGTGACGCCGCAGTTTTTGCTCGTCACGAACTTGTACCGCGACTCGTTCTCGCGCAACGCCAACCCCGATTTCATCTTCTCGGTGATGAGCGAGCACATTCCGGCGAGCACACGCCTCATCCTGAACGCGGACGACCTGATCAGCTGCCGCCTGGCGCCGCAGAACCGCAACCGCGTCTACTTCTCGATGGGCCCGCTGGCCGAGGACACGCCGGAGCCGCAGGGCATCGCCTGCGACCTCACAGCGTGCCCGGAGTGCGGCGGCAAGCTGGAGTACGACTACTGCCACCTGCGCCACCTCGGTCATGCCCGCTGCGCATCCTGCGGATTCACCAATCCCGACCCGACGTACGAGGTCGTTGCGGTCGATCGCGCGGCGCACACGTTCACCGTGTGCGAGCACGCGGCGCCTGGTGAGCCGACCTACACCTACAGGTTCGGCGTGTATTCGCTCACCAACCTGTACAACCTGTTCGCGGCGACGGTCGTGGCGCGCGAGATGGGCATCTCGCCCGACGCCATCGCGGCCTCGCTCGAGCGCGGCATCAACGTGACCGCCGCGCGCTATGCGGAGCGGGAGGTCGGCGGCAAGCGCCTGGTCGCCCTGGCGTCCAAGGGCGAGAACAGTACGGCGACCTCGGTGGCGCTCGACACCATTCGGCGCGAGCCCGGCGACAAGATCGTCGTGCTCATGCTCGCCGACGCGCATAAAGCCGAAAGCCCCGTCACGACCGAGTACATCGGTTGGTACTACCAGGCCGATTTCGAGTATCTCACCGATCCGACGTTCAAGCAGATCGTCGTGCAGGGCGTGACCAACGAGGACCTGCTGCTCCGTCTGCGCCTTGCGGGCATCGACGAGGAGCGCCTCGTCATGGTCAAGACGCCGGAAGAGGCGGCGGACGCTATCGACCTGACGCTTTCCGATACGGTGTTCTGGGCGTACGACATCTTCAACGGCGACGATGTCGAGCGGAGCCGCGAGCGGCTCATCAAGCGAATCGAGGAGGGCTCCGATGTCCGATAGCATGCAGAAGAACCGCGGCGGCGCTCCGGTGATCGAGGTGCTGTTCCCCGAGTACGGCAATCAGGCGGGTGATAACGGCAACGTCATGTATCTGCGCGCCTGCCTGCCGAACGCCACGTTCATCGAGACGTCGCACGGCGCCGAGCCCTACTTCGCCACCGCTCGCCCCGACCTGATCATCATGTGCGGCATGACCGAGCGCCAGCAAAAGACGGTGATCGAGCGCCTGCGCCCCTATCGCGACCGTCTGGCCGAGCTGGTCGACGACGGCGTGCACATGCTGTTCACGGGCAACGCGCCCGAGGTGCTCTCCCGCGTGATCCGCGATGTCGACGGCGATTCGATCGAGGGCCTCGGGCTGCTCGACGTGGAGGTCGTGCGCAACATGGCCTCGCGCTACCTGTGCGTTCAGGTGGGCGAGTTCGTGCCGGAGCCGGGTGCCGCCCCTCTGGAGGTCGTTGGCTTCAAGATCCAGTTCACGCAGATGAAGGGCGACAACAGCTCGACGTTCTTCATCAAAGACAGCGCGGGCTGGGGCTTGGACGAGAAGAGCGTGCTCGAGGGCTTCCGCGTGAACAATCTCATCGCGACCTGGATCATCGGCCCGTTGCTGCCGCTCAATCCGCCGTTTACCGCCTGGCTGCTTTCGCAGGTGTGCGGCACGGACGACGTGACGCTTGCCTTTGAGGAGGAGGCGCGCGCGGCCTACGAAAAGCGCCTGAAGGAGCTCAAGGCCCCTGGTATGCATCTCGCGTATTAGGAAGGAGGGGCGCCGCCGGGCAACGCTGTCCGCGCAGGCGCCCCTGTGCTGGGCGCCTGGCATAAAGGCAATTGCTGGGCGCTAATAGCTCGAATAGCTCCAGGCGACGTCGGTCTGGTTGATGATGCGGACGATGTCCCACTTGCGCGCGCTGCGCTCGGGGCTGTTGGGGTCGTACACCTCGACCATGGCTCGCTCGTCGATGCTTTTCAGCACGATGTAGTGGCCGACGTCGGTGAAGTCGCCCGGATCGACCACGCAGATGACGGGATGCCCGTTTTGCAGGGAGCTCTCGATATTGGCGCGCGTGGGGTTGATCATCTCGCCGTAGAACCCGAACGCCGCCGCCCCTTCGGTCATAAACGACCATTCGGTCGCTCCGGTGGGCGCGTAGTTGTTGTAGTCGGCCCACTGCGCCATAGTGCCGGGGTCCATGTCGGTGCTGCCCGTGAAATAGACATAGATCATGGTGAGCGCGGTCGGACCGCAGGCGTTTTTGGCTACGGTGCCCCCGCCGTAGGGGAGGGTGGCCCACTGCGCATCAGTCTGGTAGAGATGGGGCATCTCGCCTTGGCGCCATGCGGAGACCGGCGTCGAGACGGGGAACTCGGTCGGGGTGAGTTCGGGCAAATCGAACATCAGCGATTCCGTTTCCGGGGCGATGCCTGCCTGCGGCTTGGAAATGAAGCTGCTGACGAGGAACAGGACGAGGCCGATGACGGCGCCGCGCAGCAGGATCGAGTGCACGCGGATGGGGGCGGCCTCGACGCGACCGTAACCGGAACGCCCGCGCCTGCCGGCGCTGCCGATGCCGGCAGGTCTGCCGCCGCGCTGCGATGCGGAAAGCGGCTGGCCGATGACCGAGGAGGTGCGGGCCGCTCTGCCTCGTGTGCTCGGAGCCCGTCCAAGGCCGTATGAGGCGCCCCGCGAATGAATCGAGTTCGACGTGGGGGCGGCCGATCCCGACCTGAACGTGTTGTGCAGATGCTGGTCTCCGCGGCCGCCTCGCGAGGACGGGCGACGGGTGCGCGCCCGCGTCGCCGGCGGGTGCATGCGGTCGGAGATCGCGGCGATGACGGAGGAGGCGAGCGTCACGATGAACGGCTCTTTGCGAGCCGGGGCGCCTGAGCGCCGTGAGGGTGCGCGCTTTTCCGGCTGGGGTGAGCGGGGCTGCGGCGCCTGTCGGGAGGATGCGAGCCGGACGGAACCGCGACGTTGCGAACGATAGTCGTCCATGCTATCCCTCCTTGCGTCCTGTATATGAGTAAAGGTGCAGCTTTTCCTATAGTACCGCGCGGTCCTGTTGAGAGATATCGCGCATCCGCTGTATCGACCGCTGGCTCAGGCGAATGGCGCACGCCGTCCGCCCTTATTGAGTCGGATGCAAGCCGCGCGACGCTGCCAAGAGCCCGCCTTGGGCGCAATCGCAGCGGCCGGTGTCCGCCCAACTACCGCGTCTACCAGGCTACCCGCCAAAGGGGCCCAGTAACTGTACCCCTTTGGCGGGTAATCCCGTGGTTTCCCGATGGCTCGGAGCATATCGAGACATGCACCAGCGTTTCCAGGGAGCGCCCAGCGTGTGAGGAGCGTCGGGCGCGACACCACGTGACGGGCAGATTTCGGTCCCGTATGCGCGCGGTGGGCAAATCGCACCGTAAAAGTGCAGGATTGAGGGGGTCAATGTTTCATGAACATGAATTTGGTATCAAGTCGGGAAGTACGAATGGTAAACGGTCATATCTGACAAGCTTGCGACCTGCGGTTTCCTTGGTCAGCTGATTCCGGCGACCCCGGGAGGGGCCTCCGATCCGCCCCCAAGCGGCCCTTCTTGCCTAAGATTTGATACCAAATTCAGAACAAGGCACCCGCGCACCTTGGTGAAACCTTTTACCAAGGTGCGATTTTGCACACGGGTGGATGCAGCGGCTTCCTTACGCGCCCGGAAGCCCTGGACCACGTAAAGCACCTGCTGCGCGGCGCCGCCTTCGACCGCTCGTCGGCGATACGCATCCGCTCGTTTTCGCGTCGCTCCCTCAATCGGATTGAACGCGGGACCGCCTCGATTCGCCCGTAAGGTGTGAGGCATGGAAGGCGCCGCCTCGCGCGCAGGGCTGGTGTCTTGAGGGAAGCATCGGAGTTGCCGATGCGTGTTCTATACAAGAAAGGAGGGACGATATGGCGGATACGAAAGCTGTCGCGGCTGCCGACCAGGGCGGTATGAAGAAAACCCTTTCGCTGTGGAACTTCTTTACCATCGGATTCGGCGCCATCATCGGCACCGGCTGGGTGCTGCAGGTGGGCGACTGGATGGTCGTCGGCGGCGGTCCCGTTCCCGCGATGATCGCGTTCCTTCTGGGTGCCATATTCCTGGTTCCCATCGGAGCGGTGTTTGGCGAGCTTACGGCTGCCATCCCCATCTCGGGCGGCATCGTCGAGTACGTGGACCGCAGTTTCGGGCGCATACCGTCCTACATCACCGGTTGGTTCTTGGCGCTTGGCAACGGCATCCTGTGCCCGTGGGAGGCCATCGCCATCTCTACGCTGGTGTCCGACATGTTCGGCAGCCTGCCCGGCCTCGAGTGGCTGCGCGCGGTCAAGCTCTACACCATCCTGGGCGCCGACGTGTACCTCATCCCGACCGTCATCGCGCTCGGTTTCGCCGCGTACGTGATCTACCTCAACTTCCGCGGCGCCCAGTCTGCGGCCAAGCTGCAGGCGTTTCTCACCAAGGCGCTGCTGTGCGGCATGTTGCTCGCCATGGGCATCTCGATCTTCACCGGTTCGCCCGATAACGCCATGCCCGTGTTCTCGCAGGTCACGAATGCCGGCGGCAGCGAGTCCGCGACCTCTGCCGGCAACCTGTTCGCCGGCATCGTCTCCGTGCTCGTGCTGACCCCGTTCTTCTACGCGGGCTTCGACACGATCCCCCAGCAGGCCGAGGAGGCCGCCGAGGGTCTCAACTGGAACAAGTTCGGCAAGATCATCTCCCTTGCCCTGCTTGCCGCCGGCGGCTTCTACATCGTGTGCATCTACTCCTTCGGAACGATCCTCCCGTGGCATGAGTTCGTCGAGAGCCCCGTGCCCGCGCTGGCGTGCCTGAAGAACATCAACATGATCCTGTACGTCATCATGCTGTGCATCGCGACGCTCGGCCCCATGGGTCCCATGAACTCCTTCTACGGCGCCACGAGCCGCATCATGCTCGCCATGGGTCGCAAGGGTCAGCTGCCCGACAAGTTCGCCGAGGTCGATCCGCAGTCCGGCGCTCCCCGTCTTGCCTGCGTCGTGCTTGCGATCATCACCGTGGTCGGTCCGTTCCTGGGCAAGAACATGCTCATCCCGCTGACCAACGTGAGCGCCCTCGCCTTCATCTTCTCGTGCACCATGGTCGCCTTCGCATGCCTGCGCATGCGCTACACCGAGCCCGACCTGCCGCGCCCCTACAAGGTGCCTGGCGGCAAGTTCGGCATCGTGCTCGCCTGCCTGGCCGGCTGCATCATCATCGGCCTGCTCGTGCTGCCCTTCAGCCCCGCGTCGCTCAACCTCGTCGAGTGGTCGATCGTGCTGGGCTGGCTCGTGGTCGGCATCGTCCTCATGGTCGTCACCAGGGCCAAGAAGGCATAGGGAGCGAGACGGCTCCGGCATCATGCGCGGCCGCCCGACCTCCCATCGCATTCGTCCGTAACTTCCTATACAAGGAGGAACCAATGAGCAAGAACTACGCAATCGTACACGGCAAGCTCGTCGACGGCCTGGGCGGCGCCCCGGTCGAGGATTCGCTCGTGCTCGTCGAGGACGGCAAGATCACCTATGCCGGCTCCTACCAGGACGCGCCCGAGGGCTTTGAGGTCATCGACGCCGCCGGCAAGACCGTCATGCCCGGCCTGATCGACACCCACCTGCACTTCTCCGGCAACCTGACCGACGACGATACCGATTGGGTCATGCAGCCGCTTCTGGAGAAGCAGGCCGTGGCCGTCAAGCAGGCATATGACTGCCTGACCCACGGTCTGACCACCGTCTGCGAGATCGGCCGCTTTGGCATCCACGTGCGCGACTGCATCAACAACGGCGTCTTCAAGGGCCCGCGCGTCTATGCGACCGGCCTGGGCTTCTGCCGCACCGCCGGCCATGGCGACTCGCATCACTGCAGCCAGCTCGAGAACAAAGAGTCCCACCCCTGGGGCGACCAGGTCGACGGCCCCTGGGATCTGCGCAAGGCGGTGCGCCGTCGTCTGCGCGAGAATCCCGATGCCATCAAGATCTGGGCGACCGGCGGCGGCATCTGGCGCTGGGATTCCGGCCGCGACCAGCATTACTGCGCCGAGGAGATCAAGGCCGTGGTCGATGAGGCCAAGATGGTGGGGATCCCCGTGTGGAGCCACTGCTACAATTCTCACTCCGCCGCCTACGATTCAGTCCGCTTCGGTTGCGAGCAGCTGATCCACGGCTTCGACATCGACGAGCGCACCATGGACCTCATGGCCGAGCAGGGCACGTTCTTCACGCCCACCATCGGCTTTCTGCCCACCTGGTACTCCACCTATCCGCCGGTCTACGTGCCCGCGATTCACGACAAGTACGAGGGCACGCTCGTCGAGAAGGAGCTCCAGCGCAACTATGACTGCCTGCGCGAGGCCAAGAAGCGCGGCGTCATCTTCACCATCGGTTCGGACTCCTTCAGCTTCGTGACGCCTTACGGCTACGTCACCATCGACGAGATGTACGACTTCGTCGACAAGGTCGGCATCTCCCCGCTCGAGACCATCACCTGCGCCACCATCAACGGCGCCAAGATGGCCCATTGCGACGATGAGACCGGTTCGCTCGAGGTGGGCAAGTGCGCCGACCTGCTGATCGTGAACGGCGATCCGGCCAAGAACATCCATGACCTCACGCCCGAGAACATGGACGTCATCATGAAGGACGGCTGGATCGTCGATTCCGGCACCTTCGGCGAGCGCAACAAGTATTCCGCCTAGACGATACAACCTCTCCTTTCAGTGACCCGGCCTGCGCGTCCGTGCGGGGGACGCGCGGCCGGGCCCGCGCTTTGCGCAGGTAGCGGGGTATGCAGCTGCTCAGCCTATTAGTGAACCCCTGGTAGGGGAGGGCGCCACAAGGTAGTATGGACGACGTTTGGGGCGATGCCCCTTTTTCGCGTTGAGAGCAGAGGGGGCGATTATGGTCAGGGTTCCACATCCTATTCGATGGTCTCGCCGGTTGAATCCCACGAAGGTGATGCGGTCGAGCCAGGTGATCATGACCGTCCTGCTGGGCCTTTGCGTGCCGCTGCTGCTGATCCTGCTCGTGTGGGACCTGATGGACAATCCGCATCCCGTTCCCGCCGTGGTGTCCATCGCCGGTCTCGTGCTTCTGTGCTTCTTCTTCTCGTACGTGTTCGTGGTCCCCGATGACCTGACGTCGAGCGCGACCGACCGCACCTTGAGCATCGCCTCCAAGATCTTCACGTACACGCGCCACGGCATGACGCCGGCCGCGGCGCTCGGCGCCTGCCGGATCATCCTGCCCGAGACGCTGGCCTCGGCGATCTGCATCACCGACGGCAAGCAGGTGATCGCCTGCTGGGGCGAGGGGTCCGACCGCTGCCCTCCGGGCACGCCGGTGTCGCTCGCCACCACCAAGCAGGTGATCGAGTCGGGCGCCATGAGCGTGTTCTCGCGCGACGTTTCGGCCTCCGAGGAGCGCCGCTACTTTCCGCGCCTGCGCGCCGGCGTGGCGGCGCCGCTGGCCGTGCGCGGACGGTGCGTGGGCACGTTCGAGCTGTACTACCCGCGCTTCAGCAACATCGACATGCGCCAGACGGCGCTTGCGACCGGTTTTGCCGACCTCATCTCCACCCAACTGGCGAGCTTCGAGCTCGAGCGCCAGGATGAGGTGACGGCCCGCGTGGAGCTGCGCGCGCTGCAGTCCCAGGTCGACCCGCATTTTCTGTTCAACACCATCGGCACGATCGTGTCGCTCGTGCGCACCGAGCCCGAGAAGGCCCGCTCGCTGCTCATCGACTTCTCGAACTACTATCGCCGGACGCTGTCGGATTCGGACACGCTCACCACGCTTGAGCACGAGGTCGAGCAGGGCATTCGCTACATCAACCTCATGCAGGCCCGCTACGGGGCGGAGCGGCTGCATGTGCGCGTGGATATCGACCGGCAGACGCTCGGGTGCCGCGTGCCGCCGTTCATCTTGCAGCCGCTGCTCGAGAACTGCATCAAGCACGCCATGCGCGAGGCGGCACCGCTGTCGATTGTGGTGTCGTCGCGCGCGACGGCCCGCGGGCTTAAGGTCATGGTCGCCGACGACGGCATCGGCATGGGCGAAGAGATCCTCGCGCATCTGTTCGAGCCGCGCGAGGTGGCGGTCGACGAGCCCCGGACGCTGACGGCCGACGGATCGGTCAAGCGCGGATGCGGCCTCGCGCTGTCGAACGTGCTCATGCGCATCCGGTTCTTCTTCGGCGACGACTCGGGTATCCGAGTGGAGTCGCAGCAGGACGTGGGCACCAAGGTGACGGTCGAGCTTGTGGGCGAGCCGCGCGAGCCGAGCCATGCATAAGAGGGGAGAGGCAATGGAGCGTTGTGGATGGAGCGCGCTAGTGGTGGACGACGAGCCGCCGATTCGCGCCGAGCTGCGCTATCTATTGGAGCGCGATAGCCGCATCGGCGCGATCGACGAGGCGGCAAACGGCAGCGAGGCGGTGGAGAAGCTGCTTGCCGGCCGTCCCGACGTGCTGTTCTTGGACATCCAGATGCCCGGGACGAGTGGCATCAAGCTCGCCGAGACGCTGAGGAACCTCAAGACGCCGCCGGCAGTGGTGTTCGTGACGGCATTTTCCGAGTACGCCGCCGAGGCCTTCGAGCTCGACGCGGTCGACTACGTGCTCAAACCCGTCGAGGAGGCGCGCCTGGCGCGCGCTCTCGACAAGGTTGCGGCGCTGCTGGGCGCCCGCTGCGCGCCCGTTCCCGCCGAGCGGGTCCACCGGCTCGCTGTCGAGCGCGGAGGGCACCATGCGTTCATTCCGGTGAGCGACATCTGCTACATCGAGGCCAAGGCGGACTACTCGAGCGTGATCTGTCCGACGGGGACCTATCTTGCCAACGAATCCATCTCCTCGCTCGAGCGTCGTCTGGCCGATGACGGCTTTTTGCGCGTGCACCGCAGCTATCTGGTGAACGTGGACGAGGTGCACGACATCGAGGTGACGCGCAGCGGCCTGATGGAGTTGCGCTGCAGCCGCATCGATGCCGTGGTTCCCGTGTCGAGGCGCCGTGCGGCGGAGGCCAAATCCCGTCTCGGCCTCACCTAAGGCGTTGTGCTCCCGGTGAAATGAAGGCGGTCCCATTCCGTCAAAGTGTCCCGACATCGCCAAAGTGGGAATAATGGGCAAGAGCTTTTACGCGTTTGGAAGGAAGTCGCTATGCCCGCGCTGATCACCCACCATCTGTTTGGCGAAGAAAGCATCGATCGTTTGCCCGTAGGCGTCATCACGGCCGAAGAGGAGCGCATCGCGTTTTTGATCGGCAACCAGGGCCCCGATCCGTTCTTCTTCCATGCGAGGTCGACGAGGGCGTCCGCGTGCATGCAGCTCGGCAGCCGTATGCATGCTGCGCGCATATCGCGGCAGTTTGCCGCTCTGCGCGACGGTGTCGGCCATCTGCCCGATCGCGACGCCAGCCTGGGCAGGGCGTTCGTGCTCGGCCTGCTGTCCCACTACGTGCTCGACCGCAACGCGCATCCCTTCGTGTACGACCAGCAGTGGGGCATCCAGCGCATGGACGAAGACCTCGCCCGTTCGGGCGGAAAGGTCCATGCGGTGATCGAGGCGGACCTGGACGTCTTGATGGTGCAGATCAAGCGCAACGGGGCAACCTGCGCCGATTATCCGCCGGTCGACGAGCTGGTGACGACTGAGCGCGTCAACAAGGTCGCCGGCGCCTTGATGAGCTTTGTCGCCAAGAGCGTGTACGGGCTCGAGGTCGGCGCTGCCGACTACGGCGGAGCGGTGGCCGACATGCAGCTGGTCTATCGTCTGGTTGAGCCCGCGGGCTCGCTCGCATCGGGCATCATCGGCAGGCTCGAGGGACTCATGACCGATTACTCGCTGCTCGCCTCGCTTGCCCATCGCGTGACGGACGAGCCGCCCGCGGGCGCGGGGAACCTCGCTCACCGGGCCTGGAGCAACCCCTTCACCCATGCCGGCTCGAACGAGAGTTTCCCCGAGGTCTTCGATCGCGCGCTCGACGACTACCGCCTCGCGGTGGAGCGGTTCCTCCAGACGGGCAACATGGAGGCGGTGACCGGCCACATGAACTATTCGGGCCGCATCCTCGATGCCGACGAGGAGTACGACGGCGAGGAGTGACTCCCCGCCCCCTGCTGCTGCAGGGGTGCTCCATGGAAGGCGCCGATCGGCCGCTCCCCGAAGGGCTTAACATAATCCTGACGCAGTTCGGGCGCTTCGTGCCGTACCATAGGTCAGATGCCTATTGGAGGGGACGAAATGAAATACACAAAGCTCGAGCGCAACTGGGTCATGTACGACGTGGGCAATTCCGCCCTCGTGCTGCTCAACACCTCGGTCGTGCCCATTTATTTCGACGCCATCAACACCGGAGCCTCGTCGGCGGAGCTCGTGACCGCGTGGGCGAACGCCCAGACCATCGCGTCGCTCGTGGTCGCGCTGCTCATGCCCATCCTGGGCTCGCTTGCGGACTTTACCGGCAACAAGATCAAATTCTTCCTGGGATTTTTCCTCACCGGCCTGGTGCTGTGCCTGGCGCAGGCCATCCCCATGGGCGCCATGCCGTTTCTGATCATCTACGTGCTGTGTACCATCGGCCTCAACTCGTCCATGACGTTCTACGACGCCATGCTGCCCGATGTCACGACCGACGAGCGCATGGACAGCGTGTCGAGCTCGGGGTACGCATGGGGCTACATCGGCTCCTGCGTCCCGTTCATCGTGTGCATCGCCCTCATCATGCTGGGGCCGAGCGTGCTGGGCCTCGATATGATGGTGGCCACGCGCCTGTCGTTCGTCATCACCGGCGCTTGGTGGCTCATCTTCACCCTGCCGCTGCTGCGCACCTACAGGCAGCGGTTCGGCAAAGAGCTCGCTTCCGGCGAGACGCCCGCCTCCGAGATCGCCAAGACGTTCCGCGGTCTGGCGGCCACGCTCAAGCGCATTGCCTCCGACCGTGCGCTGCTCATCTACATGGTCGCGTTCTTCTTCTACATCGACGGCGTGCACACGGTCATCTCCATGTCCACCACGTACGGGACCTCGCTGGGCATCGATTCCACCCAGCTGATCTTGGCACTGCTCGTCACCCAGTTCGTGGCGTTTCCCTCCGCCATCGCCTACGGCAAGCTCGCCGGCACGTTCGGCACGCTGCGCATGATCATGATCGCGGTGTTCGCCTACGTGTGCATCGTGCTGTTCGCCGCGTTCTTCCTCAGGACGGCGACGGAGTTTTGGATCCTCGCCATCGCCGTCGGCATGTTCCAGGGCGGCATCCAGGCGCTTTCGCGCAGCTTCTTCGGCAAGCTCATCCCCAAGGAGCGCGCCAACGAGTACTACGGCTTTTTTGACATTTTCGGGCGGTACGCCTCTGTCATGGGAACTCTGCTAGTATCGGTCGTGACATCGCTCACGGGGAATCCTTCTTTAGGAGTGCTTTCCATCGGGATCCTCTTGGTTGTGGGCTTTGTCCTGCTAGTAAAGCTCTCCAGTATGCGAGGCGTCTCGTAGACGGTACCGCGCCGCCCCATACCCGCACCTTCGTCGGAGGGCTTTGCTGCAAACCAGTAAAGCCCTCCGATTCTGTAGAAGGTGACCTTGAACATGAAAACGAACTACATCGCCCGCGCCGGCGTCATCGCGGCCGTCTATGCGGCCTGCACGCTGGTGACCATGCTCTTTTTGGGCAACCTGGCCTGGGGCCCCATCCAGTTCCGCATCTCCGAGGCGCTCTGCGCGCTCGCGCTGCTGACGCCCGCCGCCGTGCCCGGCCTCACGCTGGGCTGCGCCATCGCCAACATCGCCAACATCGCGCTGTCGGGCACCGGTGCGCTCGGCCTGCTCGATGTGGTGTTCGGCTCGCTGGCGACGTGCGTCGGCGCGCTGTTCACGTGGAAGATGCGCAGGCATCCGGCGATCGCCCTTGCCGGCCCCGTGCTCGCCAACGCGCTGATCGTCCCCGCGTACCTGCCCATACTCCTGACGGGCGTCGGTTTCTACACCATCCCCTTCACGTCCATCTCGCTCGACGGCGCATGGCCGCTCATGTATCTGTTCGGACTCGTGACGACCGGCGCTGGTGAAGCGGTTATCATGTATGTTCTGGGGTACCCGATCTACCGTTCGCTGGCCAAAACGCACATGATGCAGCGTGAGGTGTCCGAGGTGGGTACAAGCAGATAAGGGCGGAAAGAGGATTTGTCTGCCTCCTCTTTCTGCGTGGCAAAACCGCGTGGCGTGGGGAAAGGGGAGCAGATGAATCCTACGATCGTTATCCCCTCCTATTGGGCCGAGGGCTCAGCGGATGTCCATGCTCCGGGAGCTTATGATCACAGCACGGATCTCAGGAGCGCCGCGCCCGAGCTCAACACCTGTCTCGCCTCGCTCGAGCAGGTGCGTGGACTGTGCCGCGTCATCATCTTGGTGGTGTGCCCGCCGGCGACCACCGACGCCGCGCGCACGCGTGTGGAACAGATCGCCCGCGCGCACCCCAAGATCGTCTGCACGATCCTCACCAACCGTGAGGCCTCGCGCATCCAGGAGCGCGTCAACCAGATCGCTCCCAAGGCGCCGGGCGAGCCGGTGTCGCTGCGCGGTTACGGCGCCATCCGCAACATGGGCCTCGCCGCGGCGAGCATTCTCGGCCATGACAGCGTGATCTTCCTCGACGACGACGAGCTCGTTCTCGATCCCGACTTCATGCAGAAGGCGCTGTACGGGCTGGGCCAGCAGACGCGCCAGGGGCTGCCCATTCTGGCCAAGAGCGGCTACTTCTTCAATCGCGAGGGGTCCCCTCTCGCCGACACCTCGAAGGCCGACCTCGCGCATCGCTGGTGGACCAAGCGGATTGAGTTCAACCGCTGGATGCGCAAGGCGCTGGCCGGCACGCGCATCTCGCGTTCCAACTACGTATGCGGCGGCTGCTTCGCGCTGCACGCGCGCGCCTACACGCGCGTGGCGTTCGACCCGTGGATCACACGCGGCGAGGACCTCGACTACCTGTTCAACATGCGCATGCAGGGGCTCGACGTGTGGTTCGACAACCAATGGGCGGTCAAGCACCTGCCGCCGGCGAGCGAGCATCGCGCCCCGCGCTTCATGCAGAACGTCTACCGTTGGTACTACGAGCGCGCCAAGCTCTCGTATGCCGCCCGCCAGCACGACCTGGTGCCCGTGACCCCCGCCTCGCTCATGCCGTACCCCGGCCCGTGGTTTTCCAGCGAGCTGGACGAGCGCGTGCGCAAGACCGCGTTCGCCCGCGCACTGCTCACGCGCGAGCGCGAGGGCTATCTGCATATCTGGCGCTATGGTCGAGGGCAGGCGGAGCGCTACGCCAACGAGAACAAATCGAAATATATCCGGTTCCAAAGCTTCTGGCCCAGCATCATGGATGGCCTGTGGAATGACGAGGGACTGTCCAAGATGTTGGAGGATTGCACATGCCGAATACCATCAAACGCCTGAACGAGCGGATGATATCGCGCCCGGGCGTGCTGCCCGGGTTTCGCGTCTTCTCGACCATATGCATCTTGGGGCTCGCGGCGCTGTGCGTCTACACGCTCGTGGAGGGGCTCGATTCCGCCTCGGCGGTCGTGGCGAGCGTCATCTTGTGCCTGACGCTGATCGCCTTCATCTACCTGTGTCTGAATCCCGATTCGCTGCGTTCGCAGTACACCGAGCAGGCGCTGTCCACCGCCTCCGAGATGCTCGAGATCACCAAGTCGGGCCTGAACGCGCAGAGCGCAGAGGAGATCTGCCGGCGCCTGCTGCCCGAGACGCGCGCCATGGCCATCGCCGTGACCGACGACGAGTGCGTGCTGGCCTGCGTCGGCGACCTCGCGACCGACTTTCCGCCGGGATCGCCCATCCACACGCCCGCCACGCGCTACGTGCTCGAGCACGGCGTGGCCCAGTCGTTCACCCATATGGTCGACGTGAAAAGCGAACGCTCCGAGCACCGCGCCATCCCCGCGGGCATCATCGTGCCGCTCAAGGTGCGCGGCAAGGCCGTCGGCACGCTCAAGTTCTATTTCCGCCGCAGCCATGATGTGAACCGCACCCAGTATGCGTTGGCCTCGGGCTTTGCCGAGCTTCTGTCCACGCAGCTGGCCATCCACGAGCTCGAGCTGCAAGACGAGCTCACGGCGCGCGCGGAGCTGCGGGCCCTGCAGGCGCAGATCAATCCGCACTTCCTGTTCAACACGCTGAACACCATCGCCGCGCTCACGCGCACGGAGCCGTTGCGCGCACGTGGGCTGCTGCGCGAGTTCTCGTCGTTCTACCGCGCGACGCTCGAGAACTCCGGATCGGTCATTCCCCTTGCGCGCGAGGTCGAGCAGACGAGCCGCTACCTGCTGTTCGAGAAGGCGCGGTTCGGCGAGGACCGCATCCAGGAGACGGTCGACATCTCCGGCGAGGCGGGCAGCACGCCGGTGCCGGCGTTCATCATCCAACCGCTGGTGGAAAACGCCGTCCGCCACGGCATGCGCGACGAGGGGACGCTGCACATCTCGGTGCGCGCCTCGATTCCCGAGGAGGACATCGTGTGCATCGAGGTGTCCGACGACGGCGTGGGCATGGACGAGCAGACCGCGTCGCGCCTGTTCGGGGGCGATGAACGCCCCGATATGCGCGACGCGCCGCAGGGCGGCGGCGCCGGGGTGGCCATGCGCAACATCTTTGAGCGTATTGAGCACTTTTACGGACCGCGTTCGAGTGCTAAGGTCGATTCTGTGCAGGGTCGCGGTACAACGGTTTCGTTCAGGCTCGACTTGCAGAACAGCATTCTGTTTGAGAGAGATGTAAAATAAACCACGCATCGTGGATGTTTTGGCCGCCGCGATGTCACATGGAGAGCAACCGGGAAGGATTTACACGCCTATGCTACGTGCGATGATCGTCGATGATGAGGCGCCTGCACGATCTGAGCTGCGCTTTTTGCTGGAGCAGACCGGCAAGATGGGGGCTATCACCGAGGCCGCGAGCGTTCGCACGGCCATCGAGATGCTCATGGAGAATCGGGTCGACGTGGTGTTCTTGGATATCTCCATGCCGGGTGCATCGGGAATCCAACTGGCTGAGGCGCTCCATAAGCTGAAGAATCCGCCCGCGATCGTGTTCGTGACGGCCTACAGCGACCACGCGGTCGAGGCCTTTGACGTCGATGCGGTCGACTATCTGCTGAAGCCGGTGGAGGAGGCGAGGCTCGACCAGGCCATCAACAAGGTGCTGGCCCGCGTCAAGCCGGTGGCGGAAAGCAAGGCCCCGATCGAGCGCATCCCCGTCGAGAAGGGTGGGCGCAAGGTCCTGATCCCGGTCGATCAGATCCGCTACATCATGGCCAAAGACGATTACTCCTGCATCTTCACGGAGGACGACCGCTACCTGTCGACCACGTCGCTCGCGCAGTTCGAGTCCAAGCTCGGCGACTTCGGCTTCTTCCGCGTGCACCGTCGCTATATCGTGAACCTTGCGTGCGTGGAGGACGTGGAGACCGCCGCCTCCGGCGCCATCCAGCTGGGCGTGACGAGTGTGGACGATCGCATCCCGGTGTCGCGCCGCCGCGTGGTGCCGCTCAAGAAGGCGCTCAATCTGTAGGAACGACGGCAGACGGCAAGACATGGGGGCATCTGCGTGAACATGCGGGACGCCAAGCGAATCGACATCATCTCCGATACCCATGGACATCTGTCCTCGCGATTGCTCCAGGAGCTTGAGGGCGCCGACCTTATCGTCCATGCCGGAGACATGACGTCGGAGTCGGATTACTTCGAGCTCGCGACCATCGCGCCGATCAAGGCGGTGCTCGGCAACAACGATTATTTCTACGATTACGGTCCCGGTGTCGAGCGCACGATCCGCTTTGAGTACGAGGGGCTGAGGTTTACGGTCAACCACTACCAGGAGCGCCTGCAGCTCATGGGAGTCGACGTGGCGGTGTGCGGGCACACGCACCGCTCGAAGATCATGCGCCTGGGCGCATGCACGCTCGTCAACCCCGGGTCGCCCACCTATCCTCGCGACGACCGGGGCCCCACGATGGCGCGCATGTTCGTCATGGACGGGACGATCGTCTCGACGAAGATCATCAGCCTGTAGGGGAGCGTCGGACGGTTCGCGCCGCACCCGGTCGGACGAGCGCTGGCCGCGCCGGTTGGACGCGCAAAAGTTTTTGAAAAAAGCCCTTGCGCAACCGATTGGGTTCTGTGTATACTAGCTCTCGCAGCACGCGGGGTACCGCGAACTGTATGGGGGGTTAGCTCAGTTTGGTTAGAGCGCCGGCCTGTCACGTCGGAGGTCGCGGGTTCGAGCCCCGTACCTCCCGCCATTGCAATCAAAGCCCTGCCTTCGAGCAGGGCTTTTTGCTATCGATAGAGCACAGCCGCTGCAGCGCGCAGACGTTGTGGTTTGCTTGTGAAGCGCATCTGCGCTCTGGTCATATCGTGCGAACCCGATATACTTATCACTCGCAGCGACGAGCTGTGATGGGGAGTTAGCTCAGTTTGGTTAGAGCGCCGGCCTGTCACGTCGGAGGTCGCGGGTTCGAGCCCCGTACTTCCCGCCATCGCAAAGATGCAGCCCATCCGGGTAATCCGGGTGGGCTGTTTGCGTTGAAGCCCCTGGTTTCTCCGTCGTCCTCTTCGTCCTGTTGTCGGCCCGCAGCCAGCGCGTCTTCCGAAATGACTGACATACCGCCTGAAGAGTGGGTGTATAGTAGTGAACACCGTTTTGGCGCTCTGGCCGTCTGGACGGATGCCGCGTTGTACATTCTTCTTGAACGCGATCGCCGCGCACGAGGCGACCGCGCGTAAACGTCCAAGGAGGAGAAATGGACATCTCCAGGAAGACCGACTACGCCCTCCGCATGTTGTCCATGTTGGTGAAGGACGAGGAAAATCTCTTGTCGGTGAGGACCGCCGCCGAGCAGGTCGGTGTTCCGTATTCGTTCGCCCGCTCCATTCAGCACGGCTTGGTGCAGGCGGGCATCGTGGAGAGTCTGCGCGGCGTGCACGGCGGCATGCGTCTTAAAATCGACCCGGCGGACATAACGATTCGCCAGGTCGTCGAGGCCGTTCAGGGCCCGCTCATCATGAACGACTGCACGGGCGAGGAGGGGATATGCTCCCGCCAGGCCACATGCTGCTATCATCCCATCTGGGTCGGTACGCAGGCGCTGGTCTTCAGCTATCTTGATTCCGTCACACTCGACGACGTGGTCAACGGCAAGAATACGCCGGCGGTCGATCCCAAGTTTGCCGATCGCAACGCGTTTTACACGTACGTATCGTGCGGCGAGAGCTGTCCGCGGTTCAATCAGCAGTAGCCCGGGCGCTCCGTCTTCACGTCCCAAGGAGCGCCTGTGCCTGATATCGAAACGTTTCGCACGCTTGTACGAGCCGAAGGGGCGCGCCTGTATCGCGACCTTCCCTGGCGTCGCACGCGCGACCCCTACGAGATCTGGCTTTCGGAGGTCATGCTCCAGCAGACGCAGGTGGCGCGCGTCATGACGCGGTGGGGCGAGTGGCTGGAGCGGTTCCCGACCGTCGAGGCGCTGGCGCAGGCGAGCGTGAGCGACGTGCTGGCCGCATGGCAGGGGATGGGGTACAACCGTCGCGCTCTGGCCCTCAAATCGGCGGCGGAGGCTGTGGTTTCCGATTGCGACGGCGTGTTTCCCCGCGAGACCGCGCAGCTCAAGGCGTTGCCGGGTATCGGTCCGGCGACCGCCCAGGGAATCCGCGCGTTCGCGTTCGACCTGCCGGGCGTCTATCTCGAGACGAATGTGCGCACCGTGTTGCTGCACCACTTCTTTCCCGATGTGCCCGGCGTGCCCGACCGGGAGCTCACGCCGCTTGCCGAGGCGTCCTGCCCTGCACGTGCGGGGGAGACGGACAAAGGTCCCTACGCTATGCCGCAAGACGCCGATGACACTCCGCGCTCCTGGTATTACGCCATGCTCGACTACGGCGCATATCTCAAAAAGACGATTCCCAATCCGTCGCGGCGCTCAAGCTCCTATACGCGGCAGTCGCGATTCGAGGGGTCGCGCCGTCAGAAACGGGCCCACATCGTGCGCATGCTGCTCGACGCGCAGGCGTCGGGACGCCCCGGGCTCGTCCTCGAAGAGGTTCGCGCGGGCGTGAACGACATGGAGATCGGTGCCGGCCGCGATACCGTTTCCAGCGATGAGGTCGCCTCCATCCTCGCCGATCTGGTACGCGAGGGCTTTGCAAGGGCAGAGGAGGACGCCTGGAGCATTGCGTAACCCTGTGCAAATCGGGGGCGACCGCGGCGCAACTCTGGGGACAGTCCCTCAAATTTCACGGAGGAGGCATGTGCCTCCTCCGTGAAATTTGAGGGACTGTCCCCAGAGTTGCGCCGCGGTCGCCCCCGATTTGCACGCCATGTGTAGCCGTCGTGAAGTTGGGTATAGTGACAATAAGGTAAATGGTTCCTTATTAGGAATCATTTACAATAAGGATGTCCGAAAGCCTGTATCGGACATCTTGCTACACAAAGGAGGAACACCAATGGACTTCGAGAACTCCCAGACCAAGAAGAACCTTGAGACCGCGTTTGCAGGTGAGTCTCAGGCCCATACCAAGTATCGCTACTACGCCTCCAGGGCCAAGAAGGACGGTTACGTCCAGATCTCCAACATCTTCATGGAGACCGCTCTCAACGAGTCCGAGCACGCCAAGCTGTGGTTCAAGTACCTGCACGACGGCGCTGTGCCCGACACCCTGACCAACCTCAAGGATGCGGCAGCCGGCGAGAACTACGAGTGGACCACCATGTACGACGAGTTCGCCAAGACCGCTGACGAGGAGGGCTTCAAGGAGATCGCCGCCAAGTTCCGCGGCGTCGGCGCCGTCGAGAAGGCTCACGAGGAGCGTTATCTCAAGCTGGCCGAGCGCGTGGAGAAGGGCGAGGTCTTTACCCGCGAGGGCGTCAAGGTGTGGAAGTGCGGCAACTGCGGTCACCTGCATGTCGGCCCCACCGCTCCGCAGCTCTGCCCGGTCTGCAACCACCCGCAGAGCTACTTCGAGGAGCAGGTCGTCAACTACTAAGCTGTCCGGCCCACTTGCCGCCCAGCGCAAAACGCAAGCTGTCGCGTCGCGTTCGCCCCGACGGGTTTCACCGCCCGTCGGGGCTTTTCATGTATGTGGAGAGATGGCCGATCGGGGATCGGCGCGGATCGGCCGCACTGCCCGCCGCGGATCGGACGTTCTGCGCGCGGGCAATGGTGCCGTTCTGCTACAAGACGGCTCCGGTTACCGTGCCGAAACAGCCGCTTCCGATAAGCATGACGCTGTCGGGCAGCACGGTATTCGCGGCGGACGGGATGCTGCCGCAGCGCAACCTGCCGATCGTCGACGTGTTCTCCGGCGGGACGGAAGTCCACGGGACCCTCGCCGACTGCATCGCTCGCGGGCGCCGGCTGCACGATGGCGGGCGCGCCGCGGTGTCCTTCCGCGGTCCGGAGCATGCGAGCAGGCAGCAGGTGGTGCAGATCGCCCGGGAGCTCCGGCAGGCGCTCGCGCCCGGCGCGGTCGTGCTCGTGGAGGGCGATTTCGCGAAGGCACTGGGGCAGCAGCTCGCCGTGCTGGGGCTGCGCCAGGTGGTGGTGCTCGACGGCGTCTCGGTCGGGCGCGGGGATTACATCGACATCGGTCGGCCGGTGGGAGACGCCGTGCCCGTGGTGGTGAAGACCATCGCCTTTCGCTGAGGGCCGACACGGCCCGTCGTCTCGGCGGCGTGCCCGCACCGTTTGTCTTGAAGCTGTAAAGAGCGTGTTTCACGTTTGAAAACGGGGACTACAGGGCAGTTAGGGGCCTGTAAAGAAAGGCCGTTGCCACCATGTTCCAAGGTTTTATGCACCTATAGTGCAACGTGTTGTGTGCGAGGCGTCACGTTCAGGCCGACGCGGTGCGTATCCGCGGCCCGGAGCCTCCACCGTGAATCGAATGCAATGAATGAGGGAGGCATTGATGAACAGGGAAACGGTCGTTCGCGCCGCCATCGAGCGCGGCATGTCGCGCAGGCAGTTCTTTGGGATTCTCGCCGGCATGGCGGGTATGGCCACGGTTGCCAGCATGGGTCTGACGGGTTGCGATGATGGCGGTTCTGCCGCTTCCGATGTCGATTACAACTCGATGTCGCTCGAGGATCTCATCTCCCAGGCTCAGGAGGAGGGCGAGATCCAGTCCGTAGGCATGCCCGATACGTGGGCCAACTGGGTTGAGACCTGGGAGGACATCGAGTCTGAGTACGGCATCACCCATGCCGACCAGGATATGTCCAGCGCCGAGGAGCTCTCCATGTTCCGCGAGGAGGGCACCGACGGCACCAAGGACATCGGCGATGTGGGCCAGTCCTGGGGCCCGGTGGCCGAGGAGCAGGAGTTGACCCTCAAGTACAAGACCAGCTACTGGGATGAGATCCCCGACTGGGCCAAGGACGACGATGGCGACTGGATCGTCGGCTACTACGGAACCATTTCCATCATGTCCAACGACGCCAACGTGCCCGAGGCCCCCACGAGCTTCCAGGATCTGCTCGATGGTGACTACAACGTCTGCATCGGCGACGTGACCGCTGCCGCCGTGGCCCAGTACGCCGTGCTCGCCGCTGCCAATGCGCTTGGCGGCAGCATCGACGACATGCAGCCCGGCTATGACTTCCTGCAGCAGCTCGCCGAGGCGGGCCGTCTGGACGTCTCCGACGCCTCGCTCGCCCGTATCGAGTCCGGCGAGATCGACGTCTGCGTCAACTGGGACTACAACGCGCTGAACTACCGCGCCCAGATTCTCGAGAACAACCCCAACGCGTCCTTTTCGGTGAACATCCCGACCGATGCTTCCATCCGCTCGGGTTACTGCACCATCATCAACAAGAATGCCCCGCATCCGGCGGCGGCCTGCCTCGCTCGCGAGTTCATCCTGTCCGATGAGGGCCAGATCAACCTTGCCCGCGGCTATGCGACTCCCATCCGCGACGTCGAGCTGCCCGAGGATGTCCAGGCCATGCGCCTTGACGATTCCCAGTACGGCGACCAGGTCCAGAGTGTCGACGAGACTGTCTGGAGCGAGGTCAGCCAGAACATGATCACCTGGTATCAGGAGAACATCATCCCGATTCTCGGATAATCCGAGTGATGCGAAATCGATTGGGGGCGGGCCGTATGCGGCCCGCCCCCGCATTAAGGTAAGGAGTGCGCAATGCAGCAAACCGCAGTGGCGGGACGGCAGGAGGTGAGCAGGGCCGAGGCGACCACCAAGGTCGCCAAGCGTCGCCCGTGGCTCGGATATCTCGCGATCGTTCCGTTCTTTGTGGTCGTGGCGCTGTTCGAGATCATGCCGCTTCTGCAGCTGGCATTGAACAGCGTGATCGGCCGCGAGTCCGGCTCGCTCGGTCTCGAGAACTTCATCCGCGTCTTCACCACCCCGCTCTACCAGCAGTCCATCTGGAACAGCGTGTGGATCAGTCTCCTTTCGGCCGTGGTGGGCATCATCGTGGCGTTTTTGGCCGCGCGCTTCTGCTCCGAGGCGAGCCCGCGCGTGCAGAACGCGTTCACGATGGTCCTCAACATGATGTCGAACTTCTCCGGCGTGCCGCTGGCCTTCGCCTTCATGATTCTCATGGGCAACTCCGGCGTGCTGACGCTCATCGGCCAGAACTTCGGTATCCCGTTCCTCGCTGACTTCAACCTGTACGGTTCCGAGGGCCTGGTGCTGATGTACATCTACTTCCAGATCCCGCTGGCGACCCTGTTGATGATCCCGGCGTTCGCCGGCATCCGCAAGGAGTGGCGTGAGGCCGCGACCATCCTCAAGGCCACGACCTTCGACTACTGGTTCCGCATCGTCATCCCCAACCTCATGCCGTCGATCCTGGGCACCTTGTCGGTGCTGTTCTCCAACGCGCTTGCCGCCTATGCGACCGCTTACGCGCTCGTGATGAACAACTACGCGCTGCTCGCCCTGCAGATCACTTCGCGCTTCAAGGGCGACGTGCAGACCGACGCCGCCACCGGTGGTGCCCTCGCCATGGTCCTCATCGCGCTGATGGTCATCTGCACCCTCGTCAACAACTACTTCACGCGACGTGCCGCTAAGGGGAGGGAGCTCGTATGAGTAAGGTCGCAGCTGTCCAGGCGGGCGGCAAGAAGACCTCGCTTGCGGGCAAGATCTTTTTGGCCGTCGTCGCCATCTACCTGCTGGTCCCGTTCGTGACCACCTTCATCTACTCGCTGTTCGTCGAGTGGACCGACATCCTTCCCTCCGGCTTCACGCTGCGCAACTACATCGAGCTGTTCAGCAACATGACGTTCTGGAGCTCTATCGGCCGCACGCTCGTCCTGTGCATCGTGAGCGTCTTGATCACCATCGTTTTGATCCTCATGGCGATGTACGTGGTGGTTGCCGTGAACCGCAAGTTCGCGGGCGCCATGCAGTTCCTCTGCATGATCCCCTACGCGCTGCAGGGCGTCATCCTGTCCATCGGCATCATCTCGCTGTACACCGGCACGGGCACCATCCTGTCCAACCGCATGTTCATGCTGTTCGGCGCCTATGCCATCTTGGTGCTGCCCTACATCTACCAGGGCATCCGCAACGCGCTGAACTCCATCGACGCCGAGATGCTCATCCAGGCCGCCGAGATGCTGGGCTGCGGTCGCTTCCGCGCCTACGTCCAGGTCGTGCTGCCCAACATCTTCTCGGGCATCCTCGTGTCGAGCCTGCTCGCCGAGAGCATCATCTTCGGCGACTTCGTGCTTGCCAACAACATTGCCGGCACCAACTACCAGAACATCCAGGTGTTCCTGCAGGCCAACATGGACGTCTCCAGCGGCCTTTCGAGTGCCATCGTCGTCGTTATCTTCGTGGTGGTGGCCCTGGTCACCGGTATCGTGCTTAAGCTCCAGGGTGCGTCCCAGAAGCGAGCGTAAAGGAGTAGTTAACCCATGGCTTATATTGAGTTCCACGATGTCGTCAAGCGTTTCGGCGACAACACCGTGCTCGACCACATCAACTTCGGGATCGAGAAGGGCGACCTCGTGACGCTGCTCGGCCCGTCGGGCTGCGGCAAGTCCACCCTGCTGCGCTGCCTGTCCGGTCTGGAGCAGGTCTCCGAGGGCAAGATCATCCTCGACGGCGTCGACGTGACCAACGTGCCCGCCTCCAAGCGCAACATCGGCATGGTGTTCCAGCAGTACAGTCTGTTCCCCAACATGAACGTGGCGCAGAACATCGCCTTCGGTCTCAAGATGCAGAAGGTCCCGGCCGACCAGATCGACGAGAAAGTTGCCCGCGCCGTGGAGATGGTCGAGCTCAAGGGCAAGGAGAAGACTTACCCCGCGAACCTGTCCGGCGGTCAGCAGCAGCGCGTGGCGCTTGCCCGCTCCATCGTGACCGAGCCCAAGGTCCTGCTGCTCGACGAGCCGCTGTCGGCCATCGACGCCAAGCTGCGCCGCGCCCTGCAGTCCCGCATCCGCGAGATCCAGCAGGAGCTGGGCCTGACCTCGATCTTCGTGACGCACGACCAGGACGAGGCTATGGTCATGTCCGACGTGATCCAGCTGTTCCATGCCGGCCGCATCGAGCAGGCGGGCAGCCCGGTCGACGTCTACACCAAGCCGGTCTCCGAGTTCGCCGCGAGCTTCATCGGCAGCTACAACCAGCTCACGGCCGCCGAGTTCGCCGATCTGACCGGTGAGCGCGTCGCTGCCGACCAGGTGGTCGCCGTGCGCCCCGAGACCATCGGCATCTCCGTCGAGGAGCCCGAGGCCGATGACGTCTATGTGCTCAAGGGCATGGTCGCCGGCAGCATGCCGCGCGGCAACGTCCTGCGCTACACCGTGCGCGTGGGCGCCTCGACCCTGCGCGTGGACGTGCTGTTCCGCAGCTTCCACATGTTCGGCACGGGCGAGACGGTCTATCTGTCCCTTCCCAAGCACGACTGCCTGATCATCCCGGCGGCCGCGTAGCGCTGTCGGGCGAGGACGCGCGTGTCTTTTCGCCCGCCGTCCAGCACCCCTTCCTGTGCACCCGGCCTCGCTTCGCTCTCGCGGGGCCGGGTGTTTTGGCGATGCAGCGGGTGGAGCTTGCGCGCGAGGGGAGAATCGGGCCGGCTGCGCCGCGCCGCCGGTTCGCCGGATACGAAGGTGAGAGCACAAGGGGATGTAAGGAGCCGCCATGATTGCCGACCAGCAGGGTCTTCCGTCGCTGCAGGACATGCCTCGCTACAAGGGCAACCTGCACAGCCATACCACCAACTCCGACGGGTGCCTGACGCCCGCGGAGGCGGTGACCGCGTTCCGTGAGCGCGGGTACCAGTTCCTCTGCCTGTCCGAGCACGACCTGTTCACGGACTACTCGGGGGAGTTCGACCGCGAGGATTTCATCATCCTGCCCGGTATCGAGGCGTCGGCCTACCTGTATGCCGACGAGTCGCATACCGCGCGCCTGCGCTGCCACCACATGCACGGCATCCTGGGCACCGACGAGATGGTCGCGGCGGCGCCCGAGCGCTTCGCGCACATGGAGCGGTTGGAGCCGCCGGCGTATGTGGGCACGTGGGACGGCCTGGCGGTGGCGCGCGAGCTCGGTGCCGAGCTCGCTGCGCACGGGTGCGCCGTGACGTACAACCATCCCATCTGGAGCCGCATCGAGCCGGAGGACCTGATGGGTCTCGACTGCGCCTTCGGCATCGAGGTGTGGAACTACGACACGGTGAACGAGTGCGCGCTGGGTGCCGATACGGTCTATTGGGACATGCTGCTGCGTCGCGGGATTCACGTGGGCGCGATCGCCGCCGACGACAACCACAACCCCGGGACGTTCGACGATGCGTTCGGCGGCTGGGTCGTCGTGTGCGCGCCCGAGCTGACACGCGACGCCGTGGTGCGGGCGCTGCTCGACGGGCGCTACTATTCGAGCTCCGGTCCCGAAGTGCACGGGTTCGGCGTGAACGACGGGCGCGCCTGGATCGAGTGCAGCCCCTGCGAGCGCGTGAACCTGATCTGCGGCGGCCCGATCGGCGTGGGCGAGACCCGTATCGCCCCTGAGGGCGAGCTGCTGGAGCGCGCCGAGTTCACGCTGCGCGGCACCGAGACCTACCTGCGCTTCGAGTGCGTCGGCGCGAACGGCCGCACCGCCTGGACCAACGCCCTGCGCTAGCGCGGGACCTATGCGGGCGCGGTTTTCGCTGTCGGCCGGGGGCGCTTGACGACCGGTGCGCGGCGGGGTCCGGGGTGGCGCGGTATCCGCTCTGCCCCATCGTGCGCGGCCGCACCGGACGCCGAGCCTTCCGCATGGTTGCGCGACAGGGACCGTGCGGAGGGCTCGGCGTTTTCGGAAGGACGATGAGATTCCTTGGGAGGCGTCGGGGTCTTTGTAAGGTCCCGGAGACCGGGCGATGCGGAGGCCTCGAAGCTCGAACGGGTTTCGGGATCGATCGGAGACGGCGTTCCGTTTCGTGCGAAAATACCGCTATCGAGGGGCCGCATCGTCGGCTGTTCAAGAGAGAAAGGGAGTTCCCATGGCTACCCCGTTGCCCGCCCGCTCCATCGTGGACACCCATACCCATACGCATTTCTCCGACGGCGTGGGCACGTTCGAGGAGAACGCCTGCACTGCGGCGGCGGCCGGCTGCCGCGTGATCGTGTCGACCGACCACCTCACGCTGCCGCGCATCATGGATCCGGCGGGGGCCGTCCAGGTCGTGGAGCATGAGCTGGCAGCGCACCGGGCGGCCTTCGAGGCCGCGCGCGACGCGCACCCCGAGATCGAGTATATCTACGGGTTCGAGTGCGACTGGTACGAGGGCTGCGAGGAGGACATCCGCCGCTGGTCGGCGGATGCGATTGTGCGCCTGGGCTCGGTGCACTGGCTGGGCAGCCAAGAGGACGGCGCCTGGATCGATGACGCGACCGACCAGCATATCTGGACCGAGCTCGGTCCCGACGAGGTGTGGCGGCGCTACGAGGAGACTTGGTGCCGCGCCTGCGCATGCGACCTGTTCGACACCATGGCGCACCCCGATCTCGCGATGCGTTTCGTAAACGAGGGGTTCGCGCCCACGATCGACCTGGCCCCGCTGTGGGATGAGATGGCCGCGTGCGCGCACGACACGGGCAAGCGCGTGGAGCTGTCCACAGCGGGTTGGCGCAAGGGCGTGGGCGACTACTATCCCGCCCGCGGCCTGCTCGAGCGCTTCTTCCGCGCCGGCGTGCCCATCACGGTGGGTTCTGACGGGCACTATCCGAAAGATATCTGCGACGGCATCGCGAGGGCGTACGACCACGCGGCGGCCGTGGGCTACCGAACGGTCGAGGTACCGCGCGCCGACGGCTCATGGGAGCAGATGCCCATCGCGTAGCGCGCGATAGCAGGCTGCCCGCCGCGGCTGGCTGGCAAGTCCGCCGATCCCGACCGGTACGCTGGCCGCTGCCGGATGGTTGCCAGGTCCTCTACCTAGTTTTCCGCTGACCCCTCCGGTGCCGACCTCCAGCACGCGCGTCCGCAGGTTCTCAAGCGCCCCTCGGTGCATGTGCTGGAGGGTCGTGGTGGGGGGACTATCGGGGGATGGGCGTAAGGCCCGTAGCCGAGGGCGCGGCCGGCCAAGAGACGGGCGGGTGTTCCCCTTCAGGGCATGGCCCGGCTTTCCCGCGAAGGGGCATCCCGGCTTGACCCGCGCCCCGAAGCCAGATGGCGCCGCCCTGCGCTTCCGGTGCGGCCGTCGAGGATGCGCGGGGGCGCTCTTTCATCTTGACGATGCGGTCCCGGGCACTCACAATGGAGAGACCCTCTCCCGTGCACGCCTCGATTTGGAGGCCTGCACATGAACCTATTTCTCGAAACACCCCAGCGGGCTGCGGAGCGGCTGCTGAGAGAGCAACGCCGGCAATACACTGCACCGCCGGCGGCTTCAGGTTGGAACGGGGGCGCAGCGTCCCCACCGCAATCCTCCGCTTCCCCGATGACGCCCCGGGCAGACGCCCCGGCCTACGACCAGCCGCGCACCGCGCACGGTGGGGGACAGGCTCCTGCCGCGGCGGCCTCGGCCTATGCGGCGCCGCCTGCTCCCCAGGTATCGATGCCGCAAGGTGGTGCGCCCGCTGTTCCCGGGGCGCCGCAGACAGCGTATCCGGCAGCAGGCCCGACGGGCCCGGGCCCGCAGGCGACTCCCGCTGCGTACGGGGCCTCGGCCCAGTCCGCACCCGTCTATCCCGAGCGGGGACCGTCTCAGCAGCCGTGGAACCAGTACTCGCTCGCGCAGGAGACGTATCGCGAGGAGCGCGCATACGATCGCCGGCGCGCCCGACGGCGCAAGCGGCACGGCGCGCTTCGGATTGTGGGGATGTTCATCCTGGTTCCGCTGATGCTCGTGGCAGCATTTCTGGTTTCATACATTCTGACCTGCATCATCAACGGCGCTTCGCCTGACGATGTGGCCGGCCTCCTTGCGAATCTTTGGGAGCGCGTCCGAGGATGGTTCCTCGGAATCGCGCTATTCGGGTAGCGGGGCGCCGATGCATGTGCCGCCGCGCGCACCTCGATATAATGACGGCAGATGGATGAACGGATACGAGACGGGCGGTTCATGGAAACTGAGCTCTTGATGATTGCGGTGCTTGCCGCCGCCGCAGCTGTCGTGCTGTCTGCCGTGGCGGCGGTCGGCGTCATGCAGATGAGGCGAACCCAGGCGCAAGCCCTCGATCTCGCGCAGCGGGCGGCGGAGTCGGCGGAGCGCTGCGCGATGGCGGTCGAGTCGATGGGTCCCGTGGTGGCGCAGACGCACGCCGTGGCCTCGGGGCTGAGCCAGCATGCCGCATCGGTTGCGGCGGTCGACCAGCAGCGCTTCGACACCACGGCGCGCGAGTTCAGCCGCATGGACGCCAAGGTCGATGACCTGCGTCGCGAGGTCCAGGCGCAGCTGGGCCAGAGCCGCGAGACCGTCGACACCCGCCTGGGCGAGATGCGCGTGTCGGTCGATCGCCAGCTGCGCGCCATCCGCGTCGACAACGAGCGCCAGCTCGAGCGCATGCGCGAGACGGTGGATGAAAAACTGCAAGCCACGCTCGAAAACCGTCTGACGCGGTCCTTCAAGCAGGTGAGCGACCAGCTCGAGGCGGTCTACAAGGGCCTGGGCGACATGCAGGGCATCGCGCAGGGCGTGGGCGACCTCAAGCGCGTGCTCGGCAACGTGAAGACGCGCGGCATCTTGGGCGAGGTGCAGCTGGGGGCGATCCTGGCCGATATCCTGGCGCCCGAGCAGTATGTGCAAAACGTCGCGACCAAGCCCGGCAGCGCCGAGCGCGTGGAGTTCGCCGTGCGCATCCCGGTCGAGGGGTCCGAGCCGGTGCTGCTGCCCATCGATGCGAAATTCCCCGGCGATGCGTACGAGCACCTGCGCGATGCGATCGATGCAGGCGATACCGAGGGCATCGCGTCGGCGCGCAAGCAGCTGGAGCTGCGCATCCGCACCGAGGCGCGCGACATCTCGACCAAGTACCTGTCTGTGCCGGAGACCACGAACTTCGCCATCATGTTCCTGCCGTTCGAGGGCCTGTACGCCGAGGTGGTCGACATGCCCGGGCTGGTCGAGACGATCCAGCGCGATTACCAGGTGAGCGTCGCGGGCCCCTCGACCATGGCGGCCATCCTCAACAGCCTGCAGATGAGCTATCAGAGCTTTGCGTTTCAGCGGCAGGCGGACGAGATCCAGCGCGTGCTCTCCGCGGTCAAGGCGGAGCTTCCGCGATACCAGGCCGCCCTGCAGAAGGCCTACGAGCAGATCAATCGCGCCGGCTCGACCGTCGAGACCCTCATGACCACGCGCACGCGCGCCATAGAGCGCAAGCTCAGGGGCGTCACCGCGCTCGAGAGCGAGGCCGAGGCGCTGCGCGTGCTGGGGTTTGACGAAGGCGACCGCTCGCAGGAAGCGGACGAGGTCATCTTCGAGACGCCGGAAGACGAGGGGTCCGCCTCGGCCGCGCACGGAGAGCGGGAAACCGATACGACGGAAAGGGACGATGCCTGATGCCACGCGAGACGAATGCGGCGAAGCGCGAGCGCGCTATCGAGGTGTGCCGGCGCCTGAACGAACGCTACGGTCCGGTCGAGTGCTTTTTGGACCACGAGAACCCGTTCAGGCTGGTCATCTCGGTCCTGCTGTCCGCGCAGACCACGGACGCCCAGGTGAACAAGGTGACGCCGGAGCTCTTCCGCCGCTGGCCGACGCCGGAGGCCATGGCGGGGGCAACGCCTGCCGAGATCTCCGAGGTGATCAAGTCGCTCGGCTTCTACAAGACCAAGGCGAAGCACTGCGTCGAATGCGCGCAGATGATCGTGGCCGACTACGGCGGCCAGGTCCCGGCCGATATGAAGGAGCTGGTCAAGCTTCCGGGCGTGGGGCGCAAGACGGCGAACATCGTGCTGAACGTCGGGTACGGCATCGTCGAGGGCATCGCGGTCGACACGCATGTGAACCGCATCGCGCATCGGCTCAAGCTGTCTCCGAAGACCCATGAGAAAGAGCCGCTTAAAACGGAGCAGGACTTGCTCAAGATCTTGCCGCGCGAGTACTGGAACGATGTCAACCATCAGTGGATCATGCTCGGCCGCGAGATCTGCGATGCGCGCAAGCCTCTGTGCGGAGAGTGCCCGCTCGCAGACATCTGCCCCAGCGTGCGCGTGACCGCGGAGTAGCCGCGCCGGAATGCAAATCCGGGGACGTACCTTCAGCGTGCACTTTTGCAAATCGGGGACGTACCTGCTGCGTGCATCATTTTGGTGCAGCGGGTGCGCTCCCGATATGCGATATGCATAAAAAATTACGCAACAGGTACGTTCCCGATTTGCATGTGAGCCCCAGAATGCACGCCGAAGGTACGTCCCCGATTTGCAAAAGTGCACGCCGAAGGTACGTCCCCGGATTTGCGTCCCCGAATTTGCACGCTAGCGCTGGGAGCGGACGGCGGTCTCGTGGTAGGCGAAGAATCCCGGGCGCTGGCGGGATTCGGTGTACTCGATCATGACGCCGTCGGCATCGAAGGTGTGCGAGCGCATGACGCCCACCGCGTTGAATTCGCCGAGGTCGATGTAGCGCCGGTCGGTCTCGGTCGCCGCTTCCACGGTGATGGTGCGCTTGCTCGTGCCGATCTTCATGCCGAGCTCGCCCTCGAGGTAGGCGTAGACCGAGTTCGCGATGATCTCGAGCGTCAATCCGGGCACCTCGTCGGCAAGATAGAAGCTCTCGTCGGTCGAGATGCGTATGCCATCGGCGCGGCGCGCGCGCATGATGTGGGTGAGGCGGCTTCCCGTGGCGAACCCCGTCGTTTCCGCGAGCCCGTCATCGGCAACGATCTCCTCGAGCAGCACGGCGTCGGTGTGCGGCGTGAAGTCGAGCCGCGCGGCGAGCTCGTTGAACGTCTCCAGCCCGTTATAGCCGCTGATGTCAAGAAGCGCGGGGTTGCGTATGACGCGCACGCCCTTGCCCTGCTGCGACTGGACGTAGCCGTCTTCCGCGAGCATGCGCAGCGCGCGGCGGACGGAGCTGCGCGAGCAGTCGAATCGCGCGGTGAGTTCCGCCTCGGAGGGAAGAAACGATTGGTATGCGAAGATCCCGTCCTCGATGTTCTGCTTGAGGGCGCGGTAGATATCCTGGAACACTGCTTTGGGCATTGCATCACCTATTCGAACAACTTGCTATACAGAGTATAGACCGATGTAATCCGCATGACCACGGCATCTTGCACGACCAGGTCGTTGCGCCCGTTTCGGCTCTCGCTAACTTGTACGAACAACAATAACGTTTACCGGTGAATTCCGACCGTTCGCCGCGCCGCCTGCGGTATGGATAGACTTGTACGAACAAGAATCGCATAATTAAGCCATAACTTGTACGAACATGTTGGGTAGCAAACGCCGGCAAGCTTCTGAGCAGGGGAAATGCAGGTTATACGAAAGAATTGACGTCCGGGTATCGCCTGTCCGGACGACGTAAGCAAGAAAGGAGGAAGCCTCCCATGATGCAAAAGATCCAGAAGTTCGGCGGTGCCATGTTCACCCCGGTGCTTCTCTTTGCGTTCGCCGGTGTGGTGATCGGTCTCGGCACGCTGTTCACCACCGAGGTCATCTTCGGTTCGCTGGCGGCTCCCGATACGTTGTGGTACGGCGTGTGGAACGTGATCCTGCAGGGCGGTTGGACGGTCTTCAACCAGCTGCCGCTGCTGTTCGCGGTCTCGCTGCCCATCGGCCTGGCCAACAAGCAGAACGCGCGCTGCTGCATGGAAGTGCTCGTCGCCTACCTCACCTTCAACTATTTCGTGTCCACGATGCTGTCCCAGTGGGGCCCGACCTTCGGCGTCGATTTCTCCGCTGAGGTCGGCGGCTCCTCGGGTCTCGCCATGGTCGCGAGCATCAAGACGCTCGACATGGGCATGATCGGCGCCCTCGCTATCTCCGGCATCGTCATCGCGCTGCACAACAAGTTCTTCGAGACCGAGCTTCCCGAGTGGCTCGGCGTGTTCTCCGGCTCCACGTTCGTCTACATGATCGCGTTCTTCGTGATGCTGCCCACCGCGCTCGTCGCCTGCCTGGTGTGGCCGCACGTGCAGGACGGCATCCGCGCCTTCCAGGGCTTCGTGGCCGCAGTCGGCCTGCCCGGCGTGTGGATCTTCGCCTTCCTGGAGCGCGCGCTCATCCCCTTCGGCCTGCATCACCTGCTGTACAGCCCGTTCTACTATGACAACGCCGTGGTGAACGGCGGCATCTACGCTGCCTTCGCCAAGCAGCTCCCCGAGATCGCGGCCTCTTCCGCCCCGCTTACCGAGCTTGCGCCCTACGCGGCCTTCACCTGCTCCACCTGGTCCAAGATGTTCGGCTGCCCCGGCATCGCGCTGGCCTTCTACGCCACCGCCAAGCCCGAGAAGCGCCAGGAGCTTCTGGGTCTTTTGATCCCCATCACCCTCACCGCCATCTTCTGCGGCGTGACGGAGCCCATCGAGTTCACGTTCCTGTTCATCGCCCCTGCGCTGTTCATCGTCCACTGCGCGCTTGCCGCGTGCCTCGCCACGGCCATGAACGCGGTCGGTGTCGTGGGCGTCTTCGCCGGCGGCCTCATCGAGATCAGCTCGCTGAACCTCATCCCGCTGTGGGCCAACCACTGGATGACCTACCTCACCGGTCTGGTCGTGGGTCTTGTCTTCACCGGCATCTGGTTCGTCGTCTTCCGCTTCCTCATCCTCAAGTTCGACTTCAAGACCCCCGGTCGCGAGGACGACGAGGAGGAGATCAAGTTCCGCAGCAAGGCCGAGTACCGTGCGGCCAAGCAGGGCGGCGGCGCTGCGGCCATCGAGGCCGGCGCCGAGGAGAACCCCTACGCTGTCACCGCCGCGGCGTGCATGGAGCTCGTGGGTGGTCCCGACAACATCGTCGACGTGACCAACTGCGTCACCCGCCTGCGCCTGAACGTCAAGGACGAGACCCTCGTCGCCGACGATAAGGACTTCAAGGCCGTCGGCACGAGCGGATGCATGAAGAAGGGCAAGTCGGTCCAGATCATCATCGGACTCAAGGTCGCCAAGGTCCGCGATGAGTTCGAGAAGCTGATGTAGCGGATCGAGCCCGCCTACCCCGCGCATCGATGCGCGAAACCCCTTCGAACGGGGCGGCTTGACTTACTGCACCGCTAGTCGCCCCGCACCCCAGGAGGTCCCGAGGTGAACAAAGGCCCCGCGTCGTGGTCGCAACGCGAGGCTCACCAAACCCATTGCGACCGGGAAAGGAACGATCAGCCATGTCCAAGAAGTCCTATGCGGTGACTATCGCCGGCGGCGGCTCCACCTTCACGCCGGGCATCGCCCTCATGCTTCTCGAGGAGCACGACCGCTTCCCGGTGAACAAGATCACCTTCTACGACAACGACGCCGAGCGCCAGGAGATCGTGGCCAAGGCCTGCGAGATCTACTTCCGCGAGAACGCCCCCGAGATCGAGTTCAACTACACGACCGATCCCGAGACCGCCTTCACCGGCATCGACTTCGTGCTCGCCCACATCCGCGTCGGCAAGTACGCCATGCGCGAGAAGGACGAGAAGATCCCGCTGAAGTACGGCGTCCTCGGCCAGGAGACCTGCGGACCTGGCGGCATCGCCTACGGCATGCGCTCCATCGGCGGCGTCATCGAGATCCTCGACTACATGGAGAAGTGGAGCCCCGACGCGTGGATGCTCAACTACTCCAACCCGGCGGCCATCGTCGCCGAGGCCTGCCGTGTGCTTCGTCCCAACAGCAAGATCATCAACATCTGCGACATGCCGATCGACCTGATGGACAAGATGGCCGTCATGTGCGGCATCAAGGACCGTCGCGAGCTGCAGTACAGCTACTACGGCCTGAACCACTACGGTTGGTTCACCAGGATCTACGACAAGGACGGCAACGACCTCATGCCGGAGATCAAGAAGCACATGGCCAAGAACGGCTACCTCGACGGCATCAGCCATGAGCCGGGCCAGGAGCAGCACATCGACGAGTCCTGGGTCCACACCTTCGGCAAGGCCAAGGACGTGTACGCGCTCGATCCCGAGACCATCCCGAACACGTACCTCAAGTACTACATCTTCCCGGATTACGTGGTGGAGACCTCCGATCCCAACTACACGCGCGCCAACGAGGTCATGGACGGCCGCGAGAAGCGCGTGTTCGGCGCCTGCCGCGAGGTGATCGAGAAGGGCACCGCCGAGGGCTGCGGCTTCGAGGCCGACGCGCACGCCACCTACATCGTGGACCTTGCCTGCGCACTGGCCGAGAACACCATGGAGCGCTTCCTGCTGATCGTTCCCAACGACGGCGCGGTGTCCAATTTCGACCCGACCGCCATGGTCGAGGTCCCCTGCATCGTGGGCAAGAACGGCTACGAGAAGATCTGCCAGGGCCAGGTGCCCCAGTGGCAGAAGGGCATGCTCGAGCAGCAGGTCTCCGTTGAGAAGCTCGTCGTCCAGGCCTGGGTCGAGCACAGCTACCAGAAGCTGTGGCAGGCGCTGTCGCTGTCTGCGACCGTGCCGTCCGCCAAGGTCGCCAAGCTCATCCTCGACGACCTGATCGAGGCCAACAAGGGATACTGGCCCGAGCTGCACTAGGTGCATCTGCGGAAAGGCGTTTGAGGGGCGGCCTGACCGGCATTCCCCGGCGCCTTTCCGACCCTCTTTACGCGCCCGCGGCGCTTGCCTGCTGCGGGCGCGTGCTGAACGAGGGGCGAGTCCTGCTCACCCTGCCAGATGGGCGTTATGTTCGGTGCGCATCTGGCAGAATGAACGGGAATCTTCCCAAGACGACGAAGGATCGCCCGCGAAAGGGGATACCATGGCAAAGACGACTCGTGCTCAGGCGGCGGCGCGCGGAACGAAGCTCGACGACGAGCGCTCGATCAGGCCCACCGATGCCGTCGAAAAGCCCGGGCAGGCGGCCCGTCCCCAGTCCAAGTACGAGGCGCGCACCGCCAAGATCTTCACGACGGTGCAGGTCATCATGGTCGTGGTCCCGCTCGCGATGATAGGGTACGTGTGGATGGTCGGAGGCGGGTCCATCTCGGCGCTGCAGGACGCCATGGAGCAGAACCCGACGCTGACGGTGTCGTTCATCTCGGCCATGTGCCAGCCGCTCGTCGCCTGGCTGCTCAAGTTCGTGAAGCAGCACTACCAGGCGGGAGACGGCGGTTACGCCGCGGCGAACCTCATCGGCCTTATCTGCGGCGAGCTCATGCTCCAGAATGCCGTGGGTGTGATCGGGTGCGCGCTGCTTCTGTGGCGCATCTGGAAGAGCATCGACGGCGAGCTGACGGCGTGGAAGCAGGAGCGTCGATTGGGCGGCATGCTTGCCGACCTGTCCGGTGCGCTGGTGATTTGCGTGTTCGGCGCGCTGTGCGCGTTCGCCAGCTGGAGGGTCGGCCTGGTGTAGACCGCCGCGGGCGCCGCGTCGGTTTGCGGCGGGCGCCGGTGCTGGGATGCGCGGAAGTGCGTCGGCTTTTCGTCTCCATACGGTCGCATGATGTTCGCACATGGTTTGTAAGGAGATGGAAGAGGATCGGGGTTGTCGCTTTCCGTGCGTCCGCGTGGGTGCTACTATCCGCTGGTGCAAAAATGCCATGACGAGCCGGACCGCTCTTGTGCAGTCCGGCTCTTGCTGTGAGAAAGGGTCGGATCGACTATGAAAAAGAGCCTCATCGCCCTCGCCATGGGCGCGTTCGTGCTCGGATTCGCCGAGTTCGTCATGATGGGCATCCTGCCGGTCGTGGCGGAGGGTGTGGATGTGACCGTCGCCTGGGCGGGCAACTTCATCACGGCGTACGCGGTGGGCGTCTGCGTTGGCGCGACGATGCTCGTGGTCGGGCGCCGCGTGCCGCCCCGTCGGCTCATCATCCTGTTCATGGCGATCTGCGCTGCGGGCAACGCCCTTTCCGCGATCTCGGGGGATCCGATGATGCTGCTCGCAGGCCGTTTCATCGCGGGCCTGCCGCACGGCGCGTTCTTCGGCACCGCGACGCTTGCGTCCAAGATGCTCGCCGACCCCGGCCGTGAGGGCCAGGCGGTGGCGACCATGGTCCTTGGCCAGACGGTCGCCAACATGATCGGCGTGCCCGCCGGCACGCTGATGGCGAGCATGTTCTCCTGGCACGCGCCCTTTGTGTTCGCGGCGGCGTGGGCCGTGCTGGCGGCGGTGCTCATCCACCGCTTCGTGCCGGTGCTCGACGCCATCCCCGATGCGGGCTTAGCCGGGCAGTTTGCGTTTCTGAAGGCCCCCGGCCCGTGGTTCATCCTCGCCGCGGTCCTGCTGGGCAACACGGGCATCTTCTGCTGGTGGAGCTACGTCTCTCCCTGGCTGCAGCATATGGGCGGATTTGCGGAGAGCATGGTGCCGATGCTGCTGGTGCTGGCTGGTGCCGGCATGGTGGTCGGCTCGACGCTGGGCGGGCGTGCCGCCGATCGTCGGAGCCCGGGCATCGCCGCGGCCGCCGGCCAGTCGCTTGCCGGCGTGGCCCTGCTGCTCATCTTCCTGTTCGGCCGCGGCTCGGCGCTGTGCGCGCTGCTGATGTTCGTGGTCTCCATTGGGCTGTTCTTCGTTTCCAGCCCGCAGCAGATCCTGATGGTCGAGGTCGGTCAGGGCGGCGGTGAGCTTTTGGGCGGCGCCTGCGTGCAGATCGCCTTCAACGGCGGCAATGCCATCGGCGCCCAGGTGGGCCAGATGGTGTTGAACACGGGTGCGACCTACAACTGGATCGGCCTGGCGGGCGTGCCGTTCTCCATCGTGGCGGTGCTGTTGCTGCTGGCCTTTGCCCGTCGCTACGAGCGCCAGTACCACCTCAAGGCGACCGGTCGCGCCTAAAGGCGCCTGGCCGCCGCGCTGTCGGGGGCGGGTACATTCGGCGATTCGCATCTCGGCATCGAGCCCGAGGAGTGCGTCGCGTTTGGCGACGGCGGCAACGATATCTCGATGTTTCGATGCGTGGGCACGAGCGTGGCCATGGGTAACGCGTCGGACGAGGTGAAGGCGGCGGCGAGCCACGTTACACCGCACGTCGACGAGGACGGCATCGCGCGGGCCTGCAGGGACCTCGGGCTGATATAGGAGGGCGTCGAGAGGCTCCTTTTGCTCGCCGCAACCTGTAACCACAACGGTATCACCCGGCCGGGATGCACGGGATAAGGCCTTATCCCGTGCATCCCGGCCGGGTGATATCGTTTTCTTTCCGGACCGGGTAACGACCGATGAAGATCGGTCGGCGCTCCCTCGGGTGATGCCGTTGGGTGAACATGTCGCCTTTCGAGAAGAGGGGCGAGCAGGGGGTCAATGACACAGAATGGGCAATTTGGCACGCTAAAGAGAGCTAATAGAGGCCTCTAGCGTGCCAAATTGCCCATTCTGTGTCATTGACCCCCTGCTCGCCCTGATCGTAAGGCGCAACATGCCGTCGCTGCGCGAACCGAGTCGACCAACGTTCCCATGAGGCGCCTCAGGTGTTCCCTGTGAACTTCTCGGCCGTTCGCCCAATTGCGATACGATACACATGACAACCTGTTTTCGCATCACCCGTTCGACCCGCTCGGACGGGCTTTTGGCATGAGGGGGCAGTCCGGGAGCGACCCGGTTGCCATAGGGAGACGACACATGCTCATCCATCGCATAGCCGCCCAGCTCTACACGGCCGAGGCGCTGCAGACCGTCGAGGCGGCGCTCGCGGAGGGCCAAGACGCCACGCTCGCCGTGTCGCAATCCGGCCGCACGCTCATGCTCGCGGCGCAGTTCGCGCGCAATCCGCGCTCGACGGTCTATATCGTGTCGGGCGAGGACGCGGCCGACCGCGCGGCCCGGTCGCTGGCCGCGTACCTGGGGCTGGAGCACGTGGTGCGCTTTCCCGAGCGGACCGACTACCCGTGGAAAGACACGCAGCCCGACGACGCGGTCGTGGCGGCCCGCTGCGCGGCGCTCGGCCGCGTGGCGCAAGGGGAGCCGGTCGTCATGGTCGCCTCCGCCCGTGCGCTGCTGCGCTGCGTGCCGCCGCGCGAGAGCCGGTACTGGGCGTCGACCACCTTCACGGTGGGGGAGGAGATTCCCTACGACGAGGTGCCGGCGCGCCTGGTGGGCATGGGGTACACCAGCTCGGATGCGGCAGATGCGCCGGGCCTGTTCCGCGTGCACGGCGACACCGTCGACGTCTTCCCCGCGCAGGCGACCTCCCCGGTGCGCATCGAGTTTTTCGGCGACGAGATCGATCGCATCCGCCGCATGGTGAGCTCGACGGGTCAGACCATCGGCGACGAACAGTCCGTCGAGATCTTCCCGGTCCGCGAGCTCGCGCTGACCGACGACGCGGTGCGCCGCATCTCCGCCGCGCTGTACGCGCCCGCCAAAAACGATACGGAGCTCGCCGCCATGCTCGAGATGGTGAAGGCGCGCATCGTGACCCCGGGGCTCGACCGTTTCATGCCGCTCATGTACGAATCGACCGTAAGCCCGCTCGCGCACGTGAGCGACGACACGCTCGTGGTGCTCTCGGAGCCGCGCAGCCTGTTCGACGACTGCACGCGCGCCTATGAGGACCTCGAGCGGCGTGCGGGCGAGGCGAAGGTCTCGCATCTCGACGGCCTGTACGTGCGCCCCCAGCAGCTCGACTTCGGCCGTCAGCAGCGCCTGCAGTACGTGTCGATTATCCGGGCGGGCGGCGCGGTGACCGCTGAGCTCAAGATCGAGCAGCCGGCGCTCGCGGGTTCGGACAACCGGTTCATCTCGCGCATCCAGGAGGTGGTCAACAACCGCTTTGCCGTGACGTTCGCCATCCCCGACCGCGGTGCACGCGAATCGATGGAGCTGTCGTTTACCGACGAGTCGATCCCCTTTGAGGAGTCGCTGCAGGTCGCGCCCGAGAACAGCGGTTCCGTTGCCGGCGATGTGCACGTGAACGTGACGCTTCTCAAGCGCGATGCGGACAAGCTGAACGCGGCCGACCTCTCGGGCGCGCCCGCCATCACGGTGCCGACCATCACGCGCGGCCGCGTGACCTTCGTGGATGCGCCGATTCCCTCCGGCGTGGTCGTGCCCGATGCGCATCTGGCCGTGTTCTCGCTCAACGACCTGAACGCGCGCATGGACGCCAAGCGCGGCCGCCGGGCGCGCCGTCGGGTGGACGTGACCGAGGTCACGTTCCCCTTCAAGCCGGGCGATTACGTCGTGCACGCCACGCACGGTATCGCCCTGTTCTCCGAGATCGTGCGCCAGGAGGTCGCCGGCCGCGAGCGCGACTACTTCCTGCTGGAGTATGCGGGCGGTGACAAGCTGTACGTGCCACTCGAGCAGGTCGATCGCATCACGCGCTACGTCGGCCCGGACGGGGCCAATCCGCGCCTGACGCGCCTCAACACGGCCGACTGGACGCGCGCCACCAACAAGGCGCGCAAAAGCGCCAAGAAGCTCGCGTTCGACCTCGTCGACCTGTACACGCGCCGCAGCTCCATCACGGGGTTCGCCTTCGGGCCCGACACGCCCGAGCAGAACGAGATGGAGGAGAGCTTCCCGTACGAGCCCACGCGCGACCAGCTCGAGGCCATCGCCGACATCAAGGCCGACATGGAGAGCGCCAAGCCCATGGATCGCCTGCTGTGCGGCGACGTCGGTTTCGGCAAGACGGAGGTCGCCCTGCGCGCCGCGTTCAAATGCGTGGACGGCGGGCGCCAGGTCATGGTGCTGTGTCCCACGACGATCCTGGCGCAGCAGCACTTCGAGACGTTCTTCAACCGCTTTGCGCCCTTCGGCGTGGAGGTGGAGGTGCTGTCGCGCTTCCGCACGCCCGCCCAGCAGAAGCGCGCGCTCGCCGCGTTCGCGGAAGGCAAGGTCGACGTGCTGGTGGGAACGCACCGTCTGCTGTCGGCCGATGTGAACCCGCACGACCTGGGCCTGGTCATCATCGACGAGGAGCAGCGGTTCGGCGTCCAGCACAAAGAGCAGCTCAAGAACCTGCGCGAGCAGATCGACGTGCTGACGCTGTCGGCCACTCCGATCCCGCGCACCATGCAGATGGCCATCTCCGGCGTGCGCGACATGAGCCTCATCACGACGCCGCCGACGGGCCGTCGCCCGGTCGTCGTGCACGTGGGCGAATACGATCCCGACGTGGTGAGCGCGGCCATTCGCCTCGAGCTCGATCGAGGTGGCCAGGTCTACTACGTGTCCAACCGTGTGAAGACCATCGACGACGCGGTCGACCGCGTGCATGAGGTCGTGCCCGAGGTGCGCGTCGCCGTGGCGCACGGCAAGATGAGCCCGCGCGAGGTCGAGGACGTGATGGTGCGCTTCGCGACCGGCGAGGTCGATGTGCTGGTCGCCACGACCATCATCGAGAGCGGTATCGACAATCCGCGCACGAACACGCTGATCATCGAGGACTCGCAGCGCCTGGGCCTGGCGCAGCTCTATCAGCTCAAGGGCCGCGTGGGCCGCTCCGCTACGCAGGCGTACGCGTACTTCATGTTCCCCGGCGAGATGCCGCTGACCGAGGAGGCGACCGAGCGCCTGACCGCCCTGTCCGAGTTCCAGGACCTTGGCAGCGGCATGCGCATCGCCATGCGCGACCTTGAGATTCGCGGCGCGGGCTCTCTGGTGGGCGCCGAGCAGCATGGAAACCTGTCGAGCGTCGGCTTCGACCTGTTCACGCAAATGCTCGGGCAGGCCGTCGCCGAGGCGCGCGGCGAGGACGGCGAGGACCTGGAGCAGGCTGGCGTGGCCATCAACCTGCCCGCCGACTTCTACCTGTCGGAGGAGTACCTGCCGGCGGTCGACCAGCGCGTGCTCATCTACCGCAAGCTCGCGGCTGCCACCCTGCTCGGCGAGGTGGACGAGGTCCAGCAGGATTGCGAGGAGCGCTACGGCGAGCTGCCGCTTGCGGCGATGAACCTGTTCGATCGCGCGCGCATCCGCATCCGCGCGGAGCGCCTGGGGCTGGAGAGCGTGTCGCTCACGCAGGGGCGCCTGGTGTATCAGGGTGTCGATGTGCCCAAAACGGTCGCGTTCGAGCTCAAGAACAAGCTCGGCGCCATCACCTATCCCAAGACGCGCAAGTTCACCGTTCCGGCGCGCGCGGGCGCGGGAGCCGGAACCGGCCTGGGCCGCGGTGTCGATACGGGCGAGAACGGCTCCGGTGTCGTCGCGGCGGCGCTCGCGATCCTGACCCAGCTCGGGGCCTCCGGCGACGACGACTAGCGCCGGCGCGACAGCGGGTATAATCCCCGCTATTGAGATGAGGAGGAGGACGCTATGCCGGACGCTAATCAAAATGCACGGAATGCACAGGATGCATTGCGGCGCTACTTTGGATACGATTCGTTCCGCCCCGGTCAGCAGCGTCTGGTCGATGCGATCCTGGCCGGTCGCGATGCGCTGGGCGTCATGCCCACGGGCGCCGGCAAATCCATCTGCTACCAGGTGCCGGCGCTCGTCAGGCCCGGCATCACGTTCGTCGTGAGTCCGCTCGTCTCGCTCATGGGCGACCAGGTCCGCGCCCTCAAGGCAGCCGGCGCGCGCCCGAGCTACCTCAACTCGTCGCTCACGCTCGGCCAGCAGAACACGGTGCTCAAGCGCGCGGCCGAGGGCTGGTACCAGATCATGTACGTGGCGCCCGAGCGCCTGCTCGAGCCGCGCTTTCTGGCGTTCGCGCAAGCGGCGGCGGCACCTGGCGGCATCGGCGTGCCGCTGGTCGCCGTCGACGAGGCCCACTGCGTCTCGCAGTGGGGTCAGGACTTTCGCCCCTCCTACCTCGATATCGCCGCGTTCATCCAAGCGCTTCCCGTCCGTCCCGTCGTGGCGGCGTTCACCGCGACGGCGACCGAGCGCGTGCGCGCCGACATCGTGCGCATGCTCGGCCTGCAGCGTCCGGAAACCGTGGTGACGGGTTTCGACCGCGCCAACCTCTTCTTCGGCGTCGAGGAGATGGGCGACAAGGCGAAAACCGCCTGGATCCGCGATTTCGCGCTCAACCATGCCGACGAGAGCGGCATCGTATACTGCTCCACGCGCAAGGCGGTCGACGAGCTCTACCTCAAGCTCGCCCACGCGCTCGAGCCGCGCGGCATCCACGTGGCGCGCTACCATGCCGGCATGTCCAACGGCGACCGCACGGAAAACCAGGTGGCGTTCATCAACGACACGGCGCCGGTCATCGTGGCCACCAACGCGTTCGGCATGGGCATCGACAAGCCCAACGTGCGCTATGTCATCCACAACAATGTGCCCGAGAGTATCGAGGCGTACTACCAGGAGGCGGGCCGTGCGGGGCGAGACGGCGACCCCGCGAGCTGCTATCTGCTTTGGAACGGCAACGATTTTCGCCTGCGCCGCTACCTGATTGACCGCGAGCCCGAGGACGAGCGGCTGGACGGCGAGGCGCGCGACATGGCGCGGCAGAATCGGTATCGGCTGCTGAGCGCTATGGAGGGCTACTGCCAGACGACCGGCTGCCTGCGCGGATACATCCTGCGCTACTTCGGCGATGAGGGCGCGTTGGGCGTGGAGCGGCCCGCGGACGCGGACGGGGCGGCAGAAGGGTGCGGCAACTGCTCGAACTGCACGACGCCCTACGAAACCGAGGACGTGACCGAGGTCGCGCGCAACATCGTGCTGTTCGTGAGGGACTGCAACGGGCGCTTCGGCCGCGCGCTGGTGGCGGACGCGCTTCACGGCGCCAACACGGAGCGCATCCGCAGCTGCCATCTCGACGAGGCACCCGGCTACGGCTCGCTCGCATCGGAGTCGACCGGTCGCATCAAGGATGTGATCGGGCAGCTTGTGGGGCGGGGCTATCTGGTGCAGTCGCAAGGACAGTACCCGGTGGTCGCCTTGGGCCCGCACGCCGTGGAGGTCATGGCCGATAGCCCTGAGCAGCCGTTCGTCTTCACCATGAAGCGCCGCGCGGCCAAGCGTCGCAGCAACGAGCGCGTGCGGCGCGCAGTCGATCTCATTCGGGAGGATGCGGCAGAGCCGTCCGCGCCGCGTCCGCGCCGTGCGCACGTGGGCGATGACGGCGAGCTGTTCGAGCGCCTTCGCGAGCTGAGGCGGGATTTTGCCGTCGAGCGGTCATGGGCGCCGTACATGATCATGTCCGACAAGGCGCTGCGGGGCATCTGCCGCCTGCGTCCGGAAACGCGCGAGGAGCTGCTGGAAGTGCCGGGTATCGGCGAGAAGAAGGCCGACGACTTCGGCGACGCCTTCCTGGCCGCAGTCGCCTCCTTCGAAGACGAGCAGCGCTAGCCGGCGGATGGGTTGGTTGGGGACGGGTTCGTTCCAACCCATCCGTCCAAATGACCCGTCAAAACGTGCCGGCGCATGTAATAATTGACCTCACGAACTGTCTTGATCGGGGGTCGCCATGTTTTGCAGACACTGCGGGAAGAAACTGCCGGACGATTCGCAATTCTGCGTCTACTGCGGCACGAGCGTCGAGCCCACCTCGGTCTCAGATGATGAACACCCTGCCGCAAAGCAGATGAATACCGAGTCTGCGGAGGCCCCCGTGGAGTCTTCGGATTCCCGGGCGGCAAAGGTCCTTGGCGCCCTAGGTTCTCGCCGCATGCTGCTCGGTATCGCCGTCGCTGCCGTCGTCATCGTCGTTGCGGTGGGCGGTACGATGATCTTCCAGCGCGCCGAGGCCGAGCGAATGGCAGCCGAGGAATTAGCGCGCGAACAGGGGGAACGACGGGAGATGCTCGCTGCATCCCATGACGTGACCATCGGCGTGGATGCAAGCGGGTGGGATACGGAGGAAGGCGGAACCCCGATGCCGGTCCTCATCAGCGGGACGACTGCGGCGGGCGAGGATTACGAGGAGCGGCAGTTCGTCGACAGCGACGGCGAGGGCATCGAGCTGGTTCCCGGCTCGTACGCGCTCAGCGTGGAGGCGTCGCCGTTCGGCGAATACGGGCGCATGTACGATTACCCGAGCGCGGACTTCGCCATCGCGGTCGACGAGGATCTTGCCGAGGGCGAGGGCATCGATATGTCCGACGACCTCGTGATCGAGCTTTCCTATCCCGACAACCTGACGCCCGATGGAGTCGAGCGTGCGCGCGAGATCGCGCTCGATGCGGGCTACGATGAGGCCGATGACCTGGCGGATCGCGCGCACGGGCGCTATTTCGACGAGGATGAGGAGGACGAGGACGAGTCCGATGCGTCCTCTGCGAACACCACGTCGACGTCCAAATCCGGCACGAACGTACGGACCTACGAGGGCGACTTCTTCGATATCGAGCTTCCCGTCGCGTGGGACATTCGGGTCGCGAGCGGCGGCGGGGACCTGCATGCGCGTCATACCGTCAGCTTGGAGGGCGAGGACATCCTCATTATCGATGTCATGTGGGGCGATGAGGATATCTCCGGTGTGATCACAGATGCCGCCGGTGTGCAGAAGCTCGGCGTGACCAGCGACGGAGGTGCGGTCATCGCATGGCGCGGTAACGGCCCGCGGACTTCGAACAGCATGGAGCTCATCGAAGAGGCCCTGGAGACCATCGACATCAAGTAGGGATGGGTTATTTGGGGACGGCGTGACAGAAAGGCAGGGGAATTGTCACGCCTACCACCAGGTGAGGCGTGCGATGTTCTCGCGGATATGCGCGCAGCTGCCGTGGAAGCCGGCGAGCTCGTCCTCAGACAGGTCGAGCTCGAATACCTGCTCGACGCCGTTCTTCCCGATCACGCACGGCAGCGAGGCGAAGATGCCCTCTTCGCCGTACTGTCCGCGCATGAGCGTGGAGGCCGCCATGACGGCGTGCTCGTCGTGCAGGATGGCGGCGACGATGCGGGCGGCGGCCGCCGCGATGGCGTACTCGGTGCAGCGCTTGCCCGCCATGGCGACGTATCCTCCGCGTCGTGCGAGCTCCTCTACCTCGTCATGGTCGAACGCGAAGCGCTCGGGGTGATCGAGGGCCAGGCGGGACAGCGAGACGCCGCCGATCGTGGCGGGGCTCCATGCGGCGATCTGCGAGAACCCGTGCTCGCCGATCATGTGGGCGTCGATCGACTTGGGGTCCACATCACCGCATGCAAGCGAGATCTGAGCGCGAAGGCGGGCGGAATCGAGCGCCGTGCCCGTGCCGATGATCCTGTTCGGGTCGCATCCGGTAAGATGCCAGATCTCGGTCGCGATGACGTCGCATGGGTTGGAGATGTTCACCCATATGCCGGCAAAGCCGCTGCCCGCGACGCGCTCGGCAAAGATACGGCAGATGTCGGTCGTGCAGAACAGCTCGCCGTCGCGGTCGGTCGACGACGCCGCGACGTTGCCCGCGGCGTTGACGATGATGTCGCACCCGCTGAGCTCCTCGTACGCATCGCCGCAGTTCACGATTTTGGTGTTGTACGGGTGGAACAGCAGGGCATCGTGGAGATCCTGGACTTCTGCCGCGAGCTTCTTCTCGTCGATGTCGCACAGACGCAGCTCGTCGGCCAGTCCCTGCGAAAGCAGCGCGCTGGCGACGTGCGCTCCCACGTGTCCCATACCGATAATGCCGACAGATCTCGTGGTAAGCATACGGGCACCTTTCTCGCTGACTGGCTGGGAGCCCATTGTAGCGCGTTACAATGAACGCACGATTTCTTGTTGCCGGTTTTCACCGCGCAGCCGAATCCTGCACAGAGGAGACGCTCCATGCCTATTCGCATTCCCGACGCCCTGCCCGCCACCGAGACCCTCGAGGGCGAAAACATCTTCGTCATGACGGAGTATCGCGCGATCCATCAGGATATCCGTCCGCTGCATGTGCTGATCCTCAACCTCATGCCCACCAAGATCGCCACCGAGACCCAGATCATGCGCAAGCTGTCCAACACGCCGCTGCAGATCGAGGTCGAGCTCATGCGCACCAAGAGCCATGAGGCGACGCACGTGGCGGCGAGCCACCTGGAGACGTTCTATCGGACCTTCGACGAGGTGCGCGACCGCCATTACGACGGCCTGATCATCACCGGCGCGCCGGTGGAGCAGATGCCGTTCGAGGAGGTCGACTACTGGGACGAGCTGTGCGACATCATGGAATGGTCGACCACGCACGTGCATTCCACGCTGCATATCTGCTGGGGAGCGCAGGCGGCGCTGTATTACCACTACGGCATCGACAAGTACGACCTGCCGGCGAAGGCGTCCGGCGTGTTTCAGCATCGACTGATCAAACCGTCGAGTCCGCTCGTGCGCGGCCTGGACGACCGCTTCTGGGCGGTGCATTCGCGCAACACGGGCGTGCGTCGCGAGGATGTCGAGGCCGTCTCGGAGCTGGAGGTCATCGCCGTGTCCGACGAGGTGGGGCTGTATATCGCGAAGTCGACGGACAGCAGGCGCTTCTTCGTGTTCGGCCATCCCGAGTACGATTCCGACACGCTCAAGCTCGAGTACGAGCGCGACATCAAGCGCGGCATCGACCCGCAGATACCGGTCAACTACTTTCCCGATGACGACCCGACGAAAGAGCCGCTCAACGTATGGCGCGCGCAGGCGCAGCTGCTCTACACCAACTGGCTGAACTACTACGTGTACCAGACGACGCCCTACGACATCCGCAAGGCAGGCGGGCAGTAGACTGCCAGGGTAAGACCGCCGTGGACACGGCGTGCCGATAGGTTGGTTGGGGACGGGTTCGTTTCAACCCATGCCTGACGTCGCGACGGTTTTTGCGGGAAGCTCGGACGAAATATGCATGTCAATTCGAGCAAGACGCAGAACTCCGAGGTGAATGGTCATGCCGTATTGGCCGTTATGCAGAACATCACCGCCGTTCCCGCAAAATCCGTCGCGACGGTTTCTGCGGGAAGGTGCCGCGGCGACCGCAGGGCCCCAGGGGAGTGCATATCGGGGACGTACCTTCCGCATGCACTTCTGCACGCTGGGGACACCCCTTCGACGCGCATGTTTGCACAAGCCCCGTGTCTACGGCGGCATAACAGAGGCTCTCAAACAATACCAGTCCGTTTCGCTAGGGAAACACTGATCAATTCATTCCGCGCCGGTCGGCCCCGTCCCAAAAAGGCCCGTCTCGCTATGCGCAGCAGATGCGGGCGAGTGTCCGGTCGTGCTCCTCGACGGGAACGCGGTCAACGCGCTGTGTCTCGAACGCGGCGCCTATGACGGTGCAATCTGAACTCAGGTGCGGCAGGTACGTATCGTAGTTGCCGCCGCCATACCCTAGGCGATGCCCGTTGTCGTCGAAGGCCACGAGGGGAACGACCATGAGGCGTATTGTCTGCGGGTTGACGAGCGGAAAACGCTGCTCATCTACGGATGAGGGCTCGAATGATGCAACGGGGCGATTGATGAACGGCACGTCGTGCGCAAGGTAGTCCGTCTGAGAGACTGCGCGCATGACCATGGTCTGCCGTCCGCTCGTCGCGCGCTGCATGCAGGGAAACGCCACGGTAAGGTCGCGCTCATAAGCGGCGCGGATGTATGCATCGAGGTCGGCCTCGGTGCGCATGGCGGCGTATGCGGATACGACGGAACGTGCAGGCAGGCGGTCGAGCGCATCAACAAGCTCACGGCACAGCTCGCGTGAGCGGGTGGCGCGGTCCTCGGCATCCATGGCATCGCGGCGTGCGAGTATCACGCGGCGTACGGCGCGCTTGGCCAGGTGCATATCGATCTGCTCCGCAAGAGGGCTGTAGGCAAGCACCAGATCGTCCAGGCGCATGCGCGCGTTGGCGCCGCTTGTGGAGGGCAGTGCGATATGCGTCACGCCTCGCTCGCGCAGTAGGCTTCCGTCAAAGCGACGGCACAGCTTGGCCGCGGCGCCGCCCGTGGTGAACACGTGCGAGATGGGGGCGGCGTCAAGGATGTGCGTCAGGTCGTTGGGTACGGGATCGGCGATGCTTGAATCCGAAGCCCCTTCAATCGAGCAAGAGGCGAGCACATCCCACAGGGCGATGCGGTGTTCGAGCAAAAACGATATGCGGGCGTCGTTGTCCACGAGCGCATGGTCTGGCAGAGCGAACAGCCGCTCCATGACTCGCCAGAATCGGTTCTGCGGGTGCCCGTAGAAAAAGCCGACGTTGCGAGAGGTGGGCGATGGCATCGTACCCAAGACGAGCACGCGCGAGCGATCGTCGTAGACCGGTTCGATGGTATGCGTCACGCGCTCGTGCTCCATTCATTCTCCTCTCGCAATGGGTTGATTGGGGACGGGTTCGTTTTTGCTCGACACCGTGTCGAGCAAAAACGAACCCGTCCCCATTTGTTAGCGGGGTTCTGTGGTGCTCGATCAGCCAAGCAGGTCCACGGCATTCAGGCCGGCATGGCTGCGCTCGATGACCTCGCGCCCGCCGAACACACACAGCGGCGCCTCCTCAGCGACGCGCGAGATGGTCTCGCCAAGCGCACGCAGCTTGTCGGGCGTGGTTGCGAGCATGCCGTCACGCAGCTCATCTCGCCAGTTGACCGGGCGCTTGGTGAAGAACTCGATGTTCTGGCGACGCGTGAGCGCGTAGGGCTTGAGCGGCGCGTCGTGGCTGGCCACGCTGGACACAATGAAGCCCTCGAAGCTCAGCGGGTCGGGCTCAAAGGTCGAAAGCCAGGTGCCGGCGCCCGCGATGCGCTCGATCGAGGGATCGATCGCCGGGTCGCGATAGGTATAGAAGCACAGCTGGCGGTCTGCGACCGCGCGGAAGCCGCAGCCGTAGGCGCCGCCCTTCACGCGGATCTCGTTCCACAGGTAATCGTAGGACAGCACGGTCGCCGCGACGCTCCAGCTGCCGTCCATGGCGAGCCCCATCGCGCGCGGGTCGGCGGCTTTCGCCACGTAGCAGATGTCGCTCGGGATGATGAACGCCTCGCGCTTGGGCTGCGGCATGGGCACGTAGAGCTCCTTGGCGGCGGCAAGGCGGGGCTCCAGGCCCAGCGAGCCGGCGGCGTTCCAGAAGCGCTCGTAGTCCTCATCGGTTCCCGTGAAGCTCACGACCGTGTCCGTCGACGTGAAGATGCGCGCCTGAAGGTCGCGCAGCTTCTCGACGAGATCGTCGGCGCGCTCGTCGAAGTGGTCGAGCAGGTCGCGCAGGAACTGATAGAAGTCCACCCCGGAGATGTTCTCGGCTACCATGCCTGCGGGCGACACGTAGGACCAGGCGCGGGCGAGCGCGGCCTGGTGGCCTGCGGTAATAAAGCTCTGCTCCATGCCGATGCGCATCTGCGTCAAGACCTCGCGGATGCGGGCGGTGTCGTCGAACACCGTTTTGCCCCACACCTCGGCAGGAATCGATGCGAGCTGCTCGATCTTCTCGGTAAGGGCACCGGCGGCGACCGTCATCACGGGGCGGGCGAGCTTCCAGTTGGGCTGCGCCATGACCTCGGGCGCAAATGCGAGGAAGCCCAGGTTGGAGCCGATATAGCTGTCCAGCTCGGAAGCGCTGCGGCAGGTGGTGCCGAGCTGCTTCATCAGACGGGCGAGAATCGACACGTAGGGCAGCTCCGCGTAACTGACGTGCGTGAGGTCGAAGTACGCCATGAAGTAGGCGAGGCGATGCGTCGGGATGTCGTGCTTGAGACAGGGAAGGGGCGAGGTGGTGTCGAGCGTGAGCGCGGGCTCGGGACGCGCCGGGCCGATGTCGGAGACGTGCAGGCGCGGCAGGGTCGCGCGGGCCTCGGGCGTGTCATCGGCCTCCTGGACCGCGCGGAGGGCGGCGACGTTGTCGGCCACGGACTTGAGGTCCGCGTCGCTCATGCTCGCGCAAAGCGCTGCGAGCTCGGTTGCCTCGGGATCTTCGGCCTGGTCGTCAGCATCGTGCGGAATCAGGTCGACGAGCGCGCTGTGCTGGGATTCGAGCACGAGCTCGCGCAGCAGGTTCTCAAAGTAGGGGCCGTCGAGCTCGCGGCGCAGCTCGGCGTAGATGGGGCCGTAGGTGAGCGCCGACGTGGCGGCATCGTCATCGTACAGCCAGGTCGACAGCAAATCGCAGGTGATGGCCACGCCGTCGGCCACGCCGTAGTCGCGCTGGCGCAGCGCGTACTCCTCGCTGGAGAGCACGGCCTCGAGGCGGTCGCGGGGGATGCCACCTTCGACGAGCTTGCGGCACTCGTCCTCGATTACATGGCGGAACTCGCGCGCCACGCCCGGCTTTGCTCCCTGCAGCACGATGAGCTCGTAGGGCTGCAGACACGCGGCGTCGGTGTAGCTCATGACGTTGCCGCCGAGGCCCGCTGCGAGGATGGCCTTCTTGACCGGGGCCTCGTTGGAGCCGAGCAGCGCGTCGAAGAGCACGTCGGCCGCGATCACGCGCTTGCGGTCGAGCGCATGGCCCAGCACGTAGGCCATGCCGACCTGCGCGTTCTCGGGCGTGGTGTTCATCGTGATGGAGTCGTACTCGCACACGACGGGCGCCTGTAGCTCGAGTGGGTTGGGATCTCCGGGGTTCTCGACCAGCGTGCCGGCCTCGCGCTTGAATGCGCGTGCGGCGGCAAGCGCGTTGTCGGACAGATAGCGGTCGTCCAGAAACGCGAGCACGCGGTCGGCGTCCATGTCGCCGTAGAGCACGATGTAGCTGTTGGCAAGGTTGTAGTGGCGCGCGTGCGTGTTGAGGAAGTTCTCGTAGGTGAGCGTGGGGATGGCGCGCGGGTTGCCGCCTGACTCGAACCGGTAGGCGGTGTCGGGATACAGCTGGCGCATGATCTCGTTGTCGAGCACGTCGGTGGGGTCGGACAGCGCGCCCTTCATCTCGTTGAACACGACGCCGTTGTAGCGCAGGCCGGGGGTGTCATCGGCGGTGTCCGAGGCCTGCTCCGCAGCGTCCGCCTCGTCCAGCTCCAGGTGCCAGCCCTCCTGCTCGAAGATGGCGCGCTTGGAGTAGATGGCCGGGTTCAGCACGGCGTCCATGTAGACGTCCATGAGGTTCAGCAGGTCCTGCTCGTTGGTCGACGCCACCGGGTAGATCGTCTTGTCAGGGTAGGTCATGGCGTTCAGAAACGTCTGCATCGACGTCTTGATGAGGTCGACGAACGGCTCTTTGACCGGGAACTTGGCCGACCCGTTCAGCACGGAATGCTCGAGGATGTGGAACACGCCGGTGTCGTCGGCGGGAGGGGTCTTGAAGCCGATGGCAAAGGACTTGTTCTCGTCCTCGCATGCAAGATAGAGCAGCCGGGCGCCCGACGACGTGTGGCGCATGACGTAGGCGTCGGCATCGAGCTCGTCGATCGTCTCGTCGCGCACGACGGTGAAGCCGTGCAGCTGGGTGCCGGGGGCCAGCAGCTGGTGCGCGCGCTCGCGCGCCGGGGTGGCAGATGAGGTCATATCGGTCATAGGGATGGTCTCCTCAAGGTTGAACGTACATGGCTATTATGCAACCTGATCGCGAAGGATGCTGCCCTCACGGGGAGGTTCCGGCGGAGCGCCTCGTCGGACCAGGCTTTTCCGTTGCCCATGGTTATACCCGGTATCGCGCGCGCATGCGTCCGGATCGGCGGCGGCTTTGCATCGTGCTCGCATGAACCCACATCCGTGGTGAGTTTATCGAGGGGCGCTCGGTGGGTTCGGCGGTCTGCGCCGTTTGCCGAGGGCGCGCTACAGCGAGCTGAAGTGAGTTTCACACGTGGCCGGAATTGTCGTAAAACACCCTATCAACCTGCGGAATCTTACGTTATGGTAGTCGGGCTGGAATCATGCTGAACACAACGTGTCGAGGGGGATCTATGGGCGTCAAGACGGGTGCGATCAAGCAGGAAGCGGTGCCTTCGGGCGTCGACGCCGGCTCGCGTGCCGCTCGTCGCGCGTGGCGCGAGCGCTTGAACAACGAGGCGTCGCGCAAGCTGCTGATCGGTGCCCTCGCGGCCTTTCTGGGCGGCTCGTTTTGGGGCTTTTCCGGCACGGCGGCGAGCGCCCTGTTCGACGTGTACCATGTCGACACCATGTGGCTCATGAGCGTTCGCCAGCTGCTTGCGGGCGCTTTGTTCATGATCATCATCCTGCTGTTCGACCGCAAGCGCTTCGTTCAGCTGTGGACCACGCCCGAGCATCGTCGCCAGCAGATCATCTTCACGATCTTCGGCCTGCTCGCCAACCAGTTTTTCTATCTGAGCGCGGTGCGCCTCACCAACGCCGGCACCGCGACGGTGCTGCAGTGCCTGCAGCTCGTGGTCATCATGGGCTACACCTGCGTCAAGGGCCGTCGCCGTCCCCGCAAGCGCGAGATCGTGGGCCTCATGCTGGCATTCGCGGGTACCGTGCTGATTTCCACAGGCGGTGATCTCACGCGCCTGTCTATTCCGCCGCTGGGCCTTGCCATGGGTCTGCTCACCGCGCTGGGCGCGGCGCTCATCACCATCTTGCCGGTCAAGATCCTGCCGGTGTACGGCTCGACGATTGTGACGGGGTCGGCCATGTTCATGTCGGGTATCCTGACCAGCATTTTCGTGCAGCCGTGGAGCAACCCGCCCGCGCTCGACGCCGGCGGTCTCGAGATGCTCGCCGTGTTCGTGCTCATCGGCTCGTTTTTGGCGTACCTGCTCTACATGCAGGGCGTGAAGAACGTGGGCAGCATGCGCGCCGGCCTCATCGGTACCGTGGAGCCCGTCTCGGCCACCGTGACGAGCGCGATCCTGCTGGGCACGGCGTTCGCCCCCACCGATATCGTGGGCTTCGTCCTCATCATCGCGATGATGTTCTTAACGGTGTAGGGGCCGGCCCGCGCAAGTGCAAATCGGGGACGTACCTTCTGCGTGCACTTTTGCAAGCCCCTGTTGGGCCACCGTGGATATGCGCCCCACCCAAAAACCGTGTATACGAGTTTGTCATTGTTTTTGGGTGCCGATTCCCCATACGCGCCGTAGCCCCCAGCGTTTTCGCAGGAAACAACTGGGAAAATGTCGAGGGGTATGCCGCATGTGGGGAAAGGGCACCGAAAAACAGTGACAAACTCAGCCTATATCTCAGGTGGGTTTTACTTCGGGCGGATTATTATGCACGGAGATTCTCACCACCTGCTGGTTTGTTGGGGCTTTATACATGGATAATCCCGCCGATGTACGGTGTCCCCTTTATGTGGTTCTGTATACGTACTTTCGGTTTGGACGACACCCCTGCATGCCGCGATGAGCGCAAAAAGCGTCGGTCCGGGAGGGCTGCCCTCCCCGTGTCGGTTCTCCGGGGCCTCCGCACCCACGGTGGTCCAACAGAGGTCTGGTCAAAAAGCGCCTTCCCATTGCAAGCTTTTGTACAGAATGGGGATGCGCAATGGGAAGGCACTTTTTGACCATCTGAGGGATGCCGTAGGTTAGGGAAACGCCGATAAGTGCTTTCGCGTTGCGCAGCTCATCAGGCCTGCAGCGATCCCGTAGGCGGCGCCGAACCCTCTTGCAGTTCTCACTGAATCTCTTGGTGCGAGGATTCTGCATCTCCCTCGGGATACGCAAGCGCCCGTGCGAGGCGCATCGATTTCTCGCTGATGGAGCCCTCGGCCAAAGGAATGATCAGCCTCGCGCCTTCCGGGGTTGAGGCGATGCGGATCATGCGGTCGTGCAGCTCGTCGGGCAGGCTGCCGTTTTCGTAGCTTGCATAGGTCTGTTCGCCAAAGCCGAGAAAGCGGCTGAATTCGCGCAGCGACATGCCGTAACGCGCGCGGACCTCCTTGATGTCCTTGGTGAACAGCATGTTGTGACGCGTACGGTAGATGTCGAACGCGCGGTCGATTGTTGGCCCGTCGATGCGCGTGTTCCCGATGTCTTCGCCGCAGAGGGGGCATACGGCGACGGGGACGTTGTCGAGTATGATCTCCTCGCCGCGCACGCAATGACGCTCGGTCCTGATATCGAGGACGGCCTCTACCTCCTCGTCGCAGTATGGGCAGAAGGTGCTAAAGGTCTTTTGTTCCATCGTGGACCTCCCATGTGTCTCGGTATGGCTTGATAGATAGGCACTTGCAGCTTCTTGTCTTTATGTTGATGGATATCTTGAAGTAGATGCGGGTGCCGTGCCACATTGGGTTGAACTCCGCCACGGTCCAATACCGTGCGTGGGCAGGATTGTTATCCGGCTCCGGGCCGTCGAAGCAGTCGGATACGGACAGTGCGAGCAAGATGATCTCAACGTCTTGGGGCGAGAGTCCGTACATTTCCATGAAGTCGATGCTTGCCGGACGGGGTATGAGGTACAAGCCTTTCTCTTTTGTGAACTGCTTGGCGAGCCTAAGGAACAGCTCAATGGATGCTTTGGGTTTCAAGGATATCACCTTCCTCTCAATCTGTAACGATGTAATTACAGATGGACATTACGCCCTTCTGCATGAAGCGGTGGACTGAGAGGATACGGACGGGATCGTGTGACGCATCCCGTGTTTGCTTGCCATGTTCCGGGTGCGTCTTGGGTGCATCTTGTCGGATCCTAACGGGGAATGCGAGGCGTCGTGACGCGGCGCCTCGCGCTCCTGCGAGCACAGCTAGCGGGCGCGCCGTCGGCCTACCTTGCGCCTAGTCTTCGCCCATAGCGCTTTCGTTTGTATGCGTCGTGCATGGATAAAACATGGTTCGCAGAGGGTTATCAATAGATAATCTGTGTGGTCTACCAGCGTGTTGTTTGTGCACAGGAGGGCATGAATCTGTAAGCGATGACGTTGCGCAACAAGTGCGCGGCGGCAAGGTGATATAGTAGATTCGCTTATGGCGCGCGGGGCGTTCGCGCCGCGTCGTATGAGCTCTGCCGCCGGATGCGCTGCATGCGGTAGCAGATGAATATATCCGTTGGACGGGCAATCGTCGCTGAGTGCGCGTTGGTTATGCCTTCGGAGGATGAATATGCCGTGCGCTGCCTTTTTGCTCTGCAAAGGGGTCGAGTGGGGACATGTATACACGGGCGAGGCGTACCGAGCGTGCGTCTAGCCCGCTGTGTCTCGTCTCGCCGTCGCGCTTTCAGCCGTCCATGATGCCGGTTGGAAAAGCGTGACGGTTCGGCATGGATCCGCCGAAGACGGACGACAAACCATCGCATACAACGCAATAGATGCCTCCTTCTTCCAGCAGTGAGGGTCGGGCTGCCGTGGAGATGTACGTGCTGCAAGTTCCGGGCGGACACGAAAAGGTCGCGCGGAACTTGCTGGAAAAGCTGCTCGGCGATCTCGTGAGGGAATGCTTCGTGCCCCTGTACGAGTCCATGCGCCGTCGCGATGGCGCATGGAAGCGCGAGACGCGTCTGCTGTTTCCCGGGTACGTGTTCGTGACGACGGGCGACATCAACAGGGTCGCGCAGCATCTGCGCGAGCTGCCCTTCTACGCGAAGGTTATCGGAGGGCGCGACGAGGCCTACGTGCCACTGCTGCCGGAGGAAGTCGCGTGGCTTCAGGCGCTGACCAATGTCGATTCGCACACGGTCGAGCTGTCCTGCGGCGTCATCGAGGGCGACGAGGTCAAAATCTGGAAAGGCCCGCTCAAAGGACAAGAGGCCAAGATCAAGAAGATCGATCGCCACAAGCGACTGGCCTTTTTGGAGAAAATGATCTTTTGCACAGTGTGGATAGATTCGCCGTCCCGACTGCCTCGGTCGTATAATCCGAGATGACATAGCACGCCCGCGAGAGCGTCCCGCGGGGTGCCGCGCTCTCGCGACGTGGTGGTCCGGATCGCGCGGCATCCCGCGGGACGGGATCGGACCACCACCATGCGCGCAAGGAAGAAGATGCCCTCGGCGTCCGCGACGCCGTGGGACGGCGTCCCCGAATCGGACGTCACGCCCGCCCAGGCGCTCGTCGCCCGGGCCCACCGCGAGGCCTACGCCGCCAGGCACGCCCCGACCGCCGGGGACGCGGAGTTCCTCAACGGGTACGAGCGGGCATCCTGCCCGCGGTGCGCGTCGCCCGACATCGTGCGCGACGGTTTCGACTCGCGCGGCGTCAGGCGCTGGGCCTGCCGGTCCTGCGGCAGGACGTTCACGCCCGCCACGGGGACCATCTTCGAGGGGCGCAAGGTGCCGGTCTCGGATTGGTGCGAGTTCGTCATCCAGCTGCTCTCCTTCGACAGCGTCCGCGAGATAGCCCGCTCGAACCGCAGGTCGCCGACCACCCCGCCCTGGTGGCTCGCCAAGCTCTTCCTCGTGCTCGACGGGATCCAGGACGGCACCGTCCTCTCCGGGCGCGTCCAGATTGACGAGACGTACTACCCGGTCCCCGCGGCGGAGGCCGAGCGCAACGCCGACGGCTCCCTCAAGCGGGGCCTGTCGCGCAACAAGCTGTGCATCGCGGTCGCGACCGACGGCCGGGGCCGGTCCGCCTTCGAGCCGTGCGGACGGGGCAAGCCGAGCGCGCGGAGGGCGCTCGCGGCCTACTCGGGCCACGTCGCGCGGGGCTCGACGCTCCTGCACGACAAGGAGAAGTCCCACCGCGCCCTGGTCCGCGAGCTCGGGCTCGCCAGCGTCGAGTACGACTCGAGGCGGCTGAAGAGCCTGCCCGACCGGGAGAACCCGCTGGCGGACGTGAACCGGCTGCACTTCCTGCTGAAGTCGTTCCTGGACGCCCACAAGGGCTTCGACCGCGCCGACCTGAAGGGATGGCTCGACCTGTTCAGCGTCATCGCCAACCCGCCGTCAGGCGCCATGGAGAAGGCCGCGATGGTGCTCGGTCGCGCCATGGAGTGCCCCGGTACGCTGAGGTACCGGGACTTCTATGGAGGAGGCCGCAGCTAGGCGGCATATATGGAGTCAAATCTATCCACACTGTGCAAAAGAGCATTGTTTGGAGATGCATATGTTCGGCCGGACGAAGATCGTCAAGGTCGGGCTGGAGATTGTGAGTAAGCGGTAATCACCGCGAGTCGGGGCCGGGTGCCGGGAGGTGCCTGGTGTGGTGAAGATGGCTGAAGAGAATATGAGCGGCTGCGTCGTGGAAACGCGCGGCGGATCTTCGTGTGACGCGGTCTCCGCCGAGGGGGTATTCGACGGGGGTTCGTCCGCGAGTTCAGGGTCGGGGTCGACGGTCTATGCGGATCTGCACGTGCCCGTTTCGGGGACACGTGAGCGCGCTGAGCGCGAGAGCCGGCGCGGTCGCCGCTATGCCCCGCTGCGGCGCGCGGAGGATTGGGACCGGACCCGTGTGGGGTACCGCGTCGTCAAGCGCGCCTTCGACATCGTGTTCAGCTTGGCGGTAATCCTCGTCGCGCTCGTACCGTCTGCACTGCTGTGCCTGGCGATCCGTCTCGAGACCCCGGGGTGCCCGCTGTACGGCCAAAAGCGCGTGGGCAGGATCGGGCCGGACGGCAAGCCCTGCGAGTTCATCATGTGGAAGTTCCGCAGCATGGTGAAGGATGCCGACGCGACGAAGGCGGACCTCTTGGAGAAAAACGAGGTCTCCGGCCCCATGTTCAAGATGGCCGATGATCCCCGCGTCACCCGCGCGGGGCGGTTCATCCGCCGGCACTCCATGGCTCCGGTGATAATAGGGACACCGGGCGACGGGGAGCCGACCAAATCCTTATCGCATCCAGTAAATTCCTCACTTGACCTGCATAAATGCGAGCGTCTCCCGGAACCTTTCCTGGTTGCGCAAACCCATTATACCAGCATCCAATTCTTGTCTTTTGCCGTTTTTGGGGCCCCGACGGGCACCTGGGAGCGGCCTTTCTGCGCCTGCGGAGGGACCTCCCTCCAGGGCCTCAGGGCGGTGGCATAGATGGCGGACGACGTCATGAAGAAGGCCTCGACCGTTGCAGCCGGGAACGGTCGCGGAGCCCGGCTCTCGTCCGGCGGCCCGGGCGCGGCATGGCGATGCCACAGCGACGGGGGAGCGTGCGTCGCGGCGGCCGAGGGTTGCGACCCCGAGGTCGTCGCCGCGGCCGAGGGTTGCGACCCCGAGGTCGTCGCCGCGGCCGAGAGGCTCTCCAGGAACTACGCCTACTGCTTCGTCAAGCGCACCTTTGACATCGCCTTCAGCCTGTTCGTCCTGGTCTGCTTCTGCTGGCTGTTCGCCATCGTCGCGATCGCCATCAAGCTCGACGACCCGAAGGGCCCGGTCCTCTTCAGGCAGAGGAGGGTGACCAAGGACGGGCGTGAGTTCACCATGTACAAGTTCCGCAGCATGTGCGCGGACGCGGAGGAGCGCCTCGCCGAGCTCAGGGCACTCAACGAGAAGACCGGTCCGGTGTTCAAGATGCGCGACGATCCCCGCATCACGCGCGTCGGCCGCCTGCTGCGCCGCGTCTCGCTCGATGAGCTGCCTCAGTTCGCCAACGTCCTCAAGGGCGACCTCTCCGTGGTCGGCCCGCGCCCTGCGCTGCCCAGCGAGGTCGCGGAGTACACACCGTACCAGCGTCAGCGCCTATTGGTGAAGGCGGGCATCACCTGCTACTGGCAGACGCGCAGGAACCGTGACTCCATCACCTTCGACGAGTGGGTCGACCTCGACCTTCTGTATATCAAAAAGTGCAGCCTCTGGACCGACGTCAAGCTGATCGTCCAGACCGTGGGCTGCGTGCTCACATTCCAAGGGGAGTAGGAAGGAATCCTGATGAGAATTGCCGTCGCCGGAACAGGCTACGTGGGCCTCTCTGTCGCTTTGTTGCTGAGCCAGCATAACGACATTAGGGCGCTGGACATAGTGCCCGAGAAGGTCGAGATGCTGCAGAGGGGCGTCTCGCCCATCCGGGACGCGGAGATCGAGAGGTTCCTTGAGCATCGGGATGAGATGGGCCTCTCCTTCGAGGCGACCGCGGACGCCGCCGAGGCCTACGGCGAGGCGGAGTACGTGGTGGTGGCGTGTCCCACGAACTACGACACGGACACCAACTCCTTTGACACCTCGGCCGTCGAGGCAGCGATGGACGCGGCGAGGGAGGTCAACCCCGACGCTTGGATCGTCGTGAAGTCGACCATCCCGGTGGGCTACACGGAGAGGATCCGCGAGGAGCGGGGAGATAACAAGATCATCTTCTCCCCGGAGTTCCTGCGCGAGGGGCACGCCCTCTACGACAACCTGCACCCGAGCCGCATCGTGGTGGGCGCGCCGAGGGACGACGCCGATGCCGTCGCGGCGGCCGAGCGCTTCGCCGCGCTCCTCGAGGAGGGGGCGGCGCCCGAGGAGCGCTCGCGGCGGAACGCCGACGGCACGGCCGGGATCCCGAGGCTCGTGCTCGGCTGCACCGAGGCCGAGGCGGTGAAGCTCTTCGCCAACACCTACCTGGCGCTGCGCGTCTCCTACTTCAACGAGCTCGATACCTACTGCGCCACCAAGGGGCTCTCGACCAAGGACGTCATCCGCGGCGTCTCCCTCGACCCGCGCATCGGTGACTTCTACGACAACCCGAGCTTCGGCTACGGCGGCTACTGCCTGCCCAAGGACACCCGCCAGCTGCTCGCCAACTACCGGGACGTCCCCCAGAACCTCATCCAGGCCATCGTGGACTCCAACTCCACCCGCAAGGACTTCATCGCCGACGAGGTGCTCAAGCGGGTGAACGGGCTGGTCTACGAGAGCGTCCCCAAGCCCCTGGTGGGCGTGTACCGACTGACCATGAAGAGCGGCTCGGACAACTTCCGCGCTAGCTCCATCCAGGGGATCATGAAGCGCGTCAAGGCCAAGGGCGTGCCCGTGCTGGTCTACGAGCCCACCTACAGAGGTGATGAGTTCTTCGGGTCCGAGGTGACCGCCGACCTCGCCTCCTTCAAGTCCCGCGCCGACGTCATCGTCGCCAACCGCTGGTCGGACGATCTCGCTGACGTCGAGGGCAAGGTGTACACGCGCGACCTGTTCGGGAGGGACTAGCCATGGCAGACTCTCGGAAGGTCCTCGTCACCGGCGCCGCCGGCTTCATCGGCTCGTTCCTGTGCAGGCGGCTCATAGAGGACGGCGGCGGGGAGGTCACCGGGCTCGACAACGTGAACAGCTACTACGACCCCGGCATCAAGGAGGACAGGCTCCGGATGCTGCGCGAGGCGGACGCTGAGGGCCGCTTCACCTTCGTGCGGGGCGACCTCGCGGATGCGGCGCTGATTGAGCGGCTCTTCGCCGAGAACGGCTTCGACGTCGTGGTGAACCTCGCCGCGCAGGCGGGCGTGCGCTACTCCATCGAGAATCCCAAGGCCTATGTGGACTCCAACCTCGTCGGCTTCTTCAACGTGCTCGAGGCGTGCCGCCACCATCCCGTGAAGCATTTGGTGTACGCGAGCTCGAGCTCGGTTTACGGCGGCAACAAGAAGGTACCGTTCTCCGAGTCCGACCGAGTCGACTCGCCGGTGTCTCTCTACGCCGCCACCAAGAAGGCCAACGAGCTCATGGCGGCCGCCTACAGCAAGCTCTACTCCATCCCGGCGACGGGCCTCAGGTTCTTCACGGTCTACGGCCCCATGGGCAGGCCGGACATGGCCTACTTCAAGTTCGCCGACACCCTGCGCGCGGACGGCACCATCAAGATCTACAACATGGGCGACTGCCAGCGCGACTTCACCTATGTGGACGACATCGTGGAGGGTGTGGTCCGCGTGATGGCTGCCCCGCCCGAGGTGAGGCCGGGCGCGGACGGCCTGCCCATGGCGGCGCACCGCGTCTACAACGTCGGCAACTCCAAGCCCGTGCAGCTCCTGGAGTTCGTTAACGTCCTGCAGCGGGTGCTGGTCGAGGAGGGCGTGCTCCCCGCCGATTACGACTTCGCGGCGCACCGCGAGCTCGTCCCCATGCAGCCGGGTGACGTGCCCGTCACCTATGCGGACACATCTGCGCTCGAGCGCGACTTTGGTTACAAGCCGTCGACATCCCTGGAGGACGGCCTACGTGCGTTTGCTAAATGGTATGCGTCTTACTATCCTCAGGGGCGGTAATGCGCATCGCGATGATCGGCCAGAAGCGCACGGGCTCCCGCGAGGGCGGCGTGGAGGTGGTGGTGACCGAGCTCGCCCGCCGCATGGCGGCGCTCGGCCACAAGGTCACCTGCTATGACCGCTCCGGCACTGATGTCAACGGCGAGCCCACTGCGACCGAGCCTTACGAGCTCGACGGCGTCCGCGTGGTGCCTGTGCGCACGATTGATGCCAAGGGCATGGCGGCCCTTAGCTCCAGCTTCTTTGCCACGCTTGCCGCAATCAAAGACCACCCGGATGTAATCCACTACCACGCAGAGGGGCCGTGCGTGCCCCTGCCGCTTGCGCGCCGCGCGGGCGTCCGCACTGTGGCGACCATCCACGGCCTCGACTGGCAGCGCGCCAAGTGGGGGAAGCTCGCCAGCACTTATATCAAACTGGGTGAGAAGAACGCGGCGCGCCGGGCGGACGAGGTTATCGTGCTCTCGCGTCCCGCGCGGGAGTACTTCCGCGAGACCTACGGGCGGGAGACGTGCCTTGTCCCCAACGGCATCGAAGCCAAGGAGCTGCGCCCCGCGCGCGTCATCACGGAGTACTGGGGGCTCACCGCGGGCTCGTACGTGCTCTTCCTCGGGCGCATCGTGCCCGAGAAGCGCCCGGAGCTCCTGCTGGAGGCATGGCGCAGCCTAGAAACCAATAAGCGTTTGGTAATAGCCGGTGGCTCATCAGACACCTCTGAGTACCTAGAGCAAGTCAAGATTCTAGCCTCGCAAGATCCGCGCGTCATCATGACCGGCTTTGTGGAGGGCGAGGCGCTCGCGGAGCTCTACAGCAACGCGTACGCCTACGTGCTGCCCTCCGACGTGGAGGGCATGCCGATGAGCCTCTTGGAGGCCATGGCGTACGGCCGCTGCTGCGTCACGAGCGACATCCCCGAGTGCGCCGACGTTGTCAATAAAACTGGCGTTACATTCCCATGCGGAAACCTTCGAGCGCTTCGGAAGGCACTTTCTGCTCTAATTTCTGATTCTAGTCGCGTTGACGCTCTGGGTGGCGCCGCTCGGACCCGCGTCGAAATCGAGTATGGCTGGGATTCTGTAGTTCAAAAGACTCTCGATATATACAGGGAGTTAGTCTAATGAAAATTATCCTTGCAAACTATCGATACTACGTCTCCGGTGGTCCGGAGATTTATATGTTCAACGTGAAAAAACTCTTAGAGGATGCGGGCCACACCGTCATTCCGTTTTCCGTTAGGAGTCCCCTCAACGAGGAAACTCCTTTTTCGAGGTACTTTCCGCACGGCAAGAGCGAGTCAGGCGACGCTTATTTCGACAATGTACGGAAGACGCCGCGCAACATTGCCAGATTGCTCTCGTGCGCTTTTTTCAACCGAGAAGCTTACCGGAATCTTAGGCAGCTGGTTCGAGACGAACGTCCCGATGTCGTTTATGTCCTTCAGCAGATAAACGCGCTATCGCCAAGTGTTTTCAAGGCATGCCATGATGAGGGGGTCCGAGTAATTCATCGACTCTCGGATTTCAACATGATGTGTCCGCGATCTGACTTCCTCTGCGACGGGGAGGTGTGCACATCATGCCTCCACGGGGACTACTCCAAGGCTCGTGCTCGAAGATGTTGTCATGGCTCCCGAGCTACGACAGAGGTACGCGTGGCGTCAATGCGCTTTCATCGATCGGCGCGACTTTTTGACTATGTCGATGCTTTTGTATGCCCTACGAGATTTACAGCTGACTTACTCGTGAAATCGGGGATAGATGCTTCGAAAGTCTTTGTTGTTCCGACTTTCACCATTTATGAAAAGCCTGATTACGAGAGCCGTTTGGCTGATAAGGGATATGCATTGTATCTCGGGCGCATCAGCCCAGAAAAGGGCGTCAATTTCCTTGTTGATGCTGCCGTCTCGAACCCCAATCTTCATTTCAAGATTACCGGGAAGACTGACGATTCCTACTCTGCGGACTTGAAGCAGAAAGTTAAGGAAGCGGGGGTTGCGGACAGAATCGAATTTGTGGGATTCGTCAACGGCACAGAGAAAGAATCTCTTATTACTAACGCGTCTTGCGTCTGTTGCCCATCGACGTGGTTCGAGAACCTTCCCAACGCGGTGCTCGAAGCGTACGCGCACGGCAAACCCGTTGTTGCTTTCGATATCGGATGCATGCCAGAACTTGTTGTTAACGAGCGGACCGGCTTCATCGTGCCATTAGGGGATGTTGAAAGACTTGGCGACTCAATAGCAACGCTTTGCGTCAATCAACGTCTTTCTAGCGAGATGGGTGAAGCTGGTAAGAAGCTTTTGATTTCTGAATACTCGCCTGACTCCCATCTTGCACGACTGCTGGCGGTTCTTGAACCGTCTGGCGCACGAAAGGAATGATTCCAACATGGCAGACAAGAAGCTTAACGGCACCGTCATCGTCACGTACCGGTGCAACGCGCGGTGCAACATGTGCAACCGCTACAAGGCGCCGAGCAGGCCCGAGGAGGAGCTCTCGCTCGACACGATCAGGAAGCTCCCGCGCATGTACTTCACCAACATCACGGGAGGGGAGCCCTTCATCCGCACGGACCTCAGGGACATCGTGCGCGAGCTCTACAAGAAGAGCGACCGCATCGTCATCTCCACGAACGGCTTCTTCACCGACCGCATCATCGATCTCTGCGAGGAGTTTCCGGAGGTCGGCATCCGCGTCTCCATCGAGGGTCTGGAGGACACCAACAACGAGATCCGGGGGCTCCCCAACGGCTTCCAGCGCGGGTACCAGACGCTCAAGAAGCTCGTTGAGATGAAGCACCCGGACGTGGGCTTCGGCATGACGGTGCAGGACAAAAACGCCAAGGACCTCGTGCCGCTCTACAAGCTCTCAGACGAGCTCGGCATGGAGTTCGCCACGGCGAGCCTGCACAACAGCTTTTACTTCGTGGAGGCCAAGAACGTCATCCGCGATCGCCCCATGGTGGCCAAGAACTTCGAAGAGCTAGTGAACGATCTGTTGAAGTCCAACAGCCCGAAGAAGTGGTTCCGCGCCTACTTCAACCACGGGCTCATCAACTATATCTACGGACAGCCGCGTCTTCTGCCTTGCGACATGGCCTTCGACACGTTCTTCATCGACCCCTACGGCGACGTGATGCCTTGTAACGGGACCAAGGACAAGGAGGTCATGGGCAATCTCAACCGCCAGTCCTGGGATGAGCTGTGGAACAGCCCCGAGGCCGAGGCCGTCCGCGCCAAGGTTCGGCACTGCGACCGCAACTGCTGGATGATAGGCAGCGTCTCCCCGGCCATGCACAAGTATATCTGGAGGCCCGCCGCCTGGGTGATAAAGCACAAGGCGAAGAGCTTATTGGGCATGAAGGCCTACGATATGCACGAGCTAAAAGTGGTGCGCGACTACGAGGAGGGTCGCGTGACCAAGGAACAGTTGGACGCGTGCTCGACCTGCGACATGTGCGCCCAGGTGAACGATGGCCTGAGTGCCGCCAGCAAGGCCGATGCGCACGTGTATGAGACGCATGAGGCGCTGTAGGTATGGTCGATGTTTCGTTGGGGGCGCCTAGGGCGTCACGCCGCTCATCGCTGTTTCTTGAGACCAGCGTGGGGGATCTCGCTCTGCTATTGTTTCTGAATTTGGCGCTTTTCGGAGAGGCGATCCAGGGCGCGATGGGCTTTTCTTATTGTGATGAGATTGCGACTATTGCCGTGGTATGCGCCGCCTTTTTTCGATTTCATGCAAGCAAAAACGCTCTTGCCGACGGCATGTCAACTTCGTCCAGACTTGCTCTGGTATGGTTGTTTGTGGTAGTTTCCGCAGCTTTCCTCGGCAATGCGTTCTGCGGGGTCCATGCATCAACCGCGGCGATTCTGACGGATTTTCTTACTTGCTGCAAATTCCCAATTGCGCTAATTGCCTCAATCTATGCCTTTGCTTGTTCTGAACGCCTTTCTGCGCTTTTCGAAATCGAGGCGAAGATTCTTCTCGTCGTGATGACGGTGCTTGGAATCGGGAATCTGTTTTTCGATTTCGGTATGGGATCGGAGGCTCGGTTTGGCATCAGGGCTTCTTTTACTTTTGTGTTCGATCATCCGACATACCTTGTATTTTGCGCCGCCGGGCTTACGGCGTTCCTCATGAAGGATAGGGAGCGCAATATGCCTTTTATTGTCATGGGCATGCTTGTTGTTTTGCTGTCGCTGCGGTCAAAGGGCTTTGCATTTGCGGCAGTCTGTCTCCTGTTGCTCTTGACCTTTGGCAAGAGCAACAGGCTTTCGGTGGTGCATATTGCGCTGGGGCTGGCAGCCGTAGCACTTATCGGCATGGATCAGTACATCAACTATTACCAATCCGCAGGATACGCAAGAGGCGAGCTGGCTCGCCAGGCGATTGCCGTCGCAAACGATTATTTCCCGCTCGGGACTGGCTTCGCGACGTATGGGTCCGCCGTCACCGCTCAGATCGATAATTACTCGCCGCTTTATTACGCGTACGGACTTTCTACTGTTTGGGGTCTTGCCCCTGGGGCAGCATCGTTTTTGAGTGACACTTTTTGGCCTACGGTCTTGGCGCAGTTCGGTTATTTCGGGTTGGTTGCCTTTGCCGCTCTTTTAATTGCTCTGTTCGTCATGTGCTATAAGGCAGGGGGGGGTCTCGCCTCCCAGTCATTTGCATTTTTGCCTATCTCCTCATCTCAAGCACGTCTGAGAGCTCGTTCTTTAATCCGAGCGCTGCCTATCTTGCAATGTGCGCTGGGCTTGCGATTTGCCCCGCTGGGGAGCGACGCTCATGATGACGGTGGCTCTTTCAGCATTTCCCTGCATAGACCTCTCTCGCGTTTTGCGGGGGTGGTTCGCAGTGCTTAGCGGCGCAAAAAGAAGATGTGAAGGCGCAACTGCCTTCTCGGTCATCGCTTTATTGGTTTGTCTTTTCGCTTTCTGCTCTTCGCTTATCACATACCGTGTGAGCATCCTGCTGTTTGCTTCGGCAATTGTTCTGGTTGCAATCTTGGCGGTTCGAAGTGGGCGGCTTCTCGAATTTGACTTGCGCGCAATCGTTCCGATTCTGCCTTGGCTCCTCGTGGCTGTTATGGCGGCTGTCGGTTATGTCGCTGGCGGCGGCTACGACCTTGCCGCCACTGTCGCGCTGGTCTGTACCGTGGCCCTTGCCGTCTTTTCGGTTGAAAATACGAAATGGATTGAGCCTACAATCACCGCATTCATCGCGGTCCTGCTCGTTTTTGCCATCGCGACTATAGCCTGCTACGTTTTTCCTCAGCTATATTCAGGCTTTATCAAGCCGACTTTCTATTCCAACGTTCCAATGGCTCAGGACTATCGGTCAGGTTTGGCATCGCACTATAGCCATAACGGGACATTCTGCACAATAGGCTTCATCCTCACTTCGGCTTTGGCGTTTTACGATTCTCAAAAGACGAGAAGCAAGCGGTTCTACGTTTTTCTTGCTCTGGTCTTCTTTGCTGCCTTGGTGCTTACGACCAAGAGGGCGCATCTGCTTTGCGGCATATTCGCGGTCGGTTTTGTCTACCTGATTTCAAACAATCAGCATCGGTATCTAAAGGCCATCGGCGTCGGTGCATTGGTGGTTCTGGCGGTTGCCGTGCTTGCGCCGCTCATCCCTGGTATCGAGGCGACAATCGAAAGGTTGACCACCACTTTCTCGAGCAACACAAGCTTTGAGGACAATGTCAATAACAGGACTTATTTGTGGGATTACGCCCTCAACGGTCTTGCTCAGTCGCCCGTGTTCGGGCATGGGTGGACGAGCTACTGCTATCGCTGGCCAGACGGCGTGACGATTACCTATATGGCCCATAATGAGCTGCTTAACCTCCTTTACGAAACAGGCTATGTGGGGACAGCCGTTGTTTTGCTGGGATGTGCAGCGAGCCTGCTGCTCACGTTCCACACGATTGCCTTGACCGATGACGGGCATTTCAAGGCGTACCTTCGCCTGTCTTTGTGCGTTCAGATTTTTTTCTTGACATACGCTTTCACGAGCGGGGCTTTGTTTACGACTATCCCAAACCTGATTACCTATTTCCTCGCCGTGGCGATTATGGCGAGCATTAGATGGGGCGCGCTGAAACGGGATCGAACGCCGAGAACATTGCATGGGGGGGGGAACAGATGAGCCTGATTTCGAAAGCAACTCAATACATCAAGCACCCGCTCAGGGTGTATTCCCTGGTCTCGCGCGCAGGGTTGACGCGCTTTGTTCCGGATGAGCAACACTTGCGCATCATGTACAGAGCGCTAATCGGTAAGAGGCTCGACCTGAATAACCCGCAGGGGTTCAACGAAAAGCTCAACTGGCTGAAACTGCACGATCGTAACCCGCTTTACAACACACTTGTAGACAAGTTGGCGGTAAAGAAGTGGGTTGCCGACAAAATCGGCGAGAAGTACGTCACTGAGACTTATGGATACTGGAGAGATGTCGAGGACGTCTCGATAGATGGGCTTCCTAACCAGTTTGTCCTCAAAACAAACCACGACAGCGGTGGAGTCGCGATTTGCCGCGATAAGGCGACTTTCGACTTCGATGCGGCGAAGAAGCTCCTCGCAAAGCATTTGAAGCGTAACTATTTCTGGTGGACCCGGGAGTGGCCGTATAAGGACGTCATCCCCGTGGTGATGGCCGAGGAATACCTCGAGGACGAAGGGCATGAGTCCGGTCTGGTCGATTACAAGGTTACCTGCTTCGGGGGCAAGCCGACCCTCATCGAGGTGCATAGGGGCAGGTTCGGCGAGCATACCTGCAACTACTACGACGCCGAGTGGAATCCCGTTCGCATAGACTGGGCTGGAATCCCCGTTTCTCCCGTCGAGGTTGAGCGTCCGGAGAATCTGAAGGAGATGCTTGAGCTGAGCGCCGAGCTTACGCGGGGGATACCGCAAGTTCGCTGTGACTGGTACGTGCTCGGAGAAAGGCTGATATTCGGGGAGCTGACGCTTTTCAACGGGGCGGGGTTGGATCCGATTGACGATGAGAGTGACTCAAAGCTGGGCTCTTTGATTGACCTCGGCCTGGCTCACGGCGATTAATTGTTGGCCGAGAAGACTATCTAAAGGCGGTATGGGACATGAAACTCGGAATCGTTACCTTGTACGGTGACTTCAATTATGGCAATAGACTGCAGAACTATGCGTTGAGCACTGTGCTGCGCGGTATGGGGCACGATGTTGTGACCCTGGTCACAGTTCAGAAGACCTCCGCTATCAAGGGGTTCTACCGAAAGCACTTCGAGAAGGAGGGCGGGAAGATCAGGCTCAAGACTCGCAAGGAGCTCAACAGGGACGCCGCGTTCTCTGAGTTCACGAGCCGTAATATTCCCACCAGGTTCATCAAATCCGAGCGGGGTCTTTCGGGGTCCCTTAACGAGGAGTTCGATTCCTTCGTTGTAGGAAGTGACCAGGTTTGGAACCCCCTCTGGTGGGGTGACGACCTGGATTGCTGCTACTCCAACGACTACCTACTCCGATTCGCGGATGCCGACAAGCGAGTGGCCTACTCGGCGAGTTTCGGCCTGGATTCAGTCCCCTATGTGTGGAAGACCCTGTTCAAGGATGAGCTCGGCAAATATAGGGCCATAAGCGTACGCGAGGAGGCTGGTGCGAGCATCGTCGCCGATATGGTCGGGAGCAAGCCCGCCGTGACGCTCGACCCCACCATGCTACTTGATGCCGAGGAGTGGCGCGAGGTGGAGGCGGACGTGCGGCCGAGCGGAAAGTACGTATTCCAGTTCAACCTGGGGGAGCGGTCGGACGAGCAGATTGAGCTCGCGCGCCAACTTGCCAGCAGGGGCTATGAAATCATCGACTACATGGACCCGCAGTGTCGTTACTTCGGAGGCGATCCCTCGGAGTTTCTTTCCTTGCTCGACGGCGCGGCGTGCGTTCTCACCGACAGCTTCCACGCCTCGGTCTTCTCCATCCTCTTCCGCCGACCGTTCGCTGTGTTCGGGAGGAAGCATGCCAACGGCTCGAACATGAACAGCCGCATCAACACGCTACTCGGGACTTTCGGGCTTGAGGGGCGCTGGTGCTTGGAAGGCGCAGACGCTGCTTTTAGCTGCGATTTCAGCGGCGTTGACGCAGCCTTGGATGCGTACAGGCGTCTGTCCCTGGATTACCTGAACAAAGCCCTCGTGCGTTAAACGAGCCGATGAACTGCCGAGGATTCACCATGTCCCTTAAGACAACAGTAAAGAACGCAATCTACGACGTCACCGATGATCTGCTCGTCGGCCATGCGCATAAGGTAGAGATGGCGAAGTTCCGAGACCCGAAAAGAACTGCGATTCTCGAGCAGGCCGATTTGACCGATGGCCAGAAGCGCGCCATCGACGACTTCTATGTCGAGAACTACGGCAAGAAGATCCCCTATACTTGGCATCGCCACAACCTGGGGATCTCCGGCAACTTCGATGTGCGGTTCTTCCCGGAGCTGCTGTTCATCCCTGAGTTCGAGCGCTACATGAACCAGCCTTCCGAGTACGCGACGGTTTTCGAGGATAAGAACCTCCTCTACCTCTTTGCCGATAAGGCCGATGTGAGGACCACAAGAAGCTTGCTCACGAGAACGGCAGGGATTTATCGCGATGCAAACATGAAAGAGCTTACCGAGCGGGAGGCTCTTGATTTTGCGGGAAGCGTCAGAAAATGTTTCGCGAAGCCGACGGTCGGCACCTGCTCTGGGCAGGGCTGCGGTGCCTATGATTTCGACGACGGGGTCGACAGGGGCACAGGCCTGGAAATCAAGACGCTCCTTGATGAACTTGGGGCCGATTTCTCCATTCAGGAGCCGATAACCTGCCATCGCTCCATCTCTGCGCTTCACCCAGAGAGCGTTAATACTTTGAGGGTCATGACATATCGATGGCGCGACGAGCTCAGGGTGCTCCCCATGCTCATGAGAATCGGATGCGGGAAGAGCGCGGTCGACAACGCGCACGCTGGCGGCGTGTTCATCGGCGTGAGCGACCAAGGTTTACTTGCGCCCTCCGCCCTCACCGAGTTCAACGAGCGCTTCACCAAGCACCCGGACACCGGCGTCGTGTTCGACGGCTACCGGATATTCGGTGCCGAGAAGGTCATCGGTGCCGCTAGGCGGATGCATGCGACTATGCCCCAGGTGGGTATAGTTAGCTGGGACTTCACCGTTGACGAAGACGGTGAGCCCCTCGTCATCGAGGCAAACATCCGGGGGGGGGATCCATATGGCTACCTCAGATGGCGAATGGCGTGCCCGGGTTTGGCGACGCTACGGCCGACATCCTGCGTTGGCTGCGGTTCATGAATGCGAAGAAGCCGCATGAGCGATTGAATTACAAGTATGGTTATCACGACTAGAGGTAACGGCTATTCATGCAGAATAAGGTTTCAATAATCATCCCTGCCTTCAACGTCGAGGCGTACGTTGAGCGCGGCATCGAGTCGGCATTGGGGCAGACGTATGAAAACGTCGAGCTCGTTATGGTCGACGACGGCTCGAGCGACGGGACGTGGGGCGTCATCGAGCGCTACGCGTCCGACAATAGGGTTAAATGCGCCCGCCAGGCCAATTCCGGCGTGTCGAAGGCCCGGAACCACGCCCTCAGCATGGCGACGGGCGACTACGCCGTGTTCCTCGATTCCGACGATTGGCTTGAGCTCGACACTTGCGATCAGCTTGTCCGTATGCGGCGGAAACACCCCAACATGCTCGTAGCCGCAGACGCCTATTTCGTCACTATGGATGGGGGCCGCGAGGGCAGGAAAGCGCAGGGTACGAACCTTGCGGCAAGGACGTTTACCCCAGATGAGGCGATTTGCGAGTTTGGGGTGTTCAATTCCGTGCACATCGGCAGCTCGTGTTACAAGCTGTTCTCCATGGACATCATCGAAAAGAACCATATAAGGTTTGACGAGCGTATCTCGCACACCGAGGACGGCCTTTTCGTCTTCGACTACCTCAAGTGCTGCGCGGGACTTTATTACGAGCCGATTCCCCTTTGGAACATCCTTGAGCGGCCGGGCAGCGCCACTACGAGCGGGTATACCCACAAGATGCTGAGCTCGCTCGACGCGATTGGCCAGATGATCTCCAGACCGGGGAATTCTCCCGATGCGATCGCGCACCTCGAGGCCTTCCGCGCTCACGAGGCTCTGAGGATCTTGGGGCTTGGCATAGACTCGGGCGATATGACGGAGGACGACCGCAGGGCCCTGCTCGATGCCCTCGCGGATGGTAAAGTCGACCGTGCTAGGCTGAGCGGCGTCGACAAGGTGAGGCTGGCGCTTTATCCCAATGCGCCGGCGTTCCTCTCCCGCGTCTTCAACGGCTTTGTCGCGCACGCGAAGAAGGGCGGGAACTGATGGGGAGCGTGCCCAAGATAATCGACCTGGCCGAAAAGTGCTGCGGCTGCGGGGCGTGCGCCGCTTCGTGCCGCACGGGCTGCCTTGCCATGGAGCCGGACGCCGAGGGCTTCCTCAGGCCGCGCCTTAACGGGGCGAGATGCGTTAGGTGTGGGCGCTGCGATTTCGTCTGCCCTGCGCTCCATCCCAAGGATGCCGTGATGCCCGTCGAGACGGTCTGGGCGAAATCGCGCTCGGACGAAATACTCGACGCCTCGTCTTCTGGCGGTCTGTTCGGCATGCTCGGGCGCGCCGTCGTCGACTCCGGCGGGCTCGTCGTGGGCGCCGCGTTTGTCGACGGCTGCAAGAGGGTCGAGCACACAATCGCGGAAGACTACGAAGCCCTGCTGGTGCTTCAGCGCTCGAAATACGTTCAGAGCTCGGTCGGCTCCGATGTGTACTCTCAGGTTGGAAAGGCGCTTAGGGACGGACGCAAGGTTCTTTTCGTCGGAACGGCGTGCCAAGTCGCGGGCATGAGGAACTACCTGGGCAGGCTTGCCGACTCTGATTTGTTCCTTTCCGTCGACGTGATTTGTCACGGCGCCCCCTCGCCGCTCTTATGGGAGAGGTGGGTCAAGCATGTCGCCTCGTTAGAGGGCGCTGAAATTGACGAAGTCAATTTCCGGAGTAAGACGACCGGATGGTCGTCTTTCTCCGTCCTATACTACGTAAGGACGGAGAAAGACGCTTCGCGCGTGCGCGGCGGGCGTTACGGGGACGACTGGTACATGAGGGCGTTCCTCGACAACGTGTCGCTCAGGCCGTCGTGCTTTGGCTGCGCGGCAAAGCGTTCCTGCGGCTCCGACGTGACGCTTGGCGACTTCTGGGGCTTCGCTGATCTCCATTCCGAGATCGATTCCACCAAGGGCGTGTCTGCCGTCTTGTGCAACACCGAGAAGGGCGCGGCCGCCGTACATGCCGTGCTTGATGGGGCCGACCATGGCGTTGCGACATACGGTGAGGTGCTTGCTGGCAATCCCGCGCTCGAAGCGTCGGTTGAGCCGCACCCGCAGCGCAGCGCCTTCATGGCGGCCCTTGTCGACGGCTCCACCATAGAATCGATGATGCGTAGGTGGAGCTTCGAGGACACGTTTTGGTCGCGGGCGAAACGAAAGCTCAAGAGGGTGTTGAAGGGATAAAAGCCCCTTTGACAGCCAGCATCGGATTTTGGACAGGTAGATGGAAGCAGACAGCAAGTACAAGAAACTCGTCAAGAATTCGGCGGTTTTTTTCATAGGGAACCTCGGCAGCAAGGTCATCACCTTTCTGATCGTCCCGTTCTATACGTACTTCCTCACCACGGAGGAGTACGGCACCGCCGACCTCGTGACCACGACGGTGAACCTTCTTGTGCCGTTCGCCATGATGGGCATGAACGAGGCGGTCTTGCGCTTCACCGTGTCCAAAGAGGTGGACACCAAAGCTATTGCGTCTAACTCCATGCTGGTCGTGCTCGTCGGATGGGCCGTGTGCTGGCTGCTTTCCCCACTTTTTCACGCGTTCAGCGTTATCGGGGGCAATATCGTCTACTTCCTGCTGCTGCTCTGCCTGACGAGCTACAACTATGTTTTCATGCAGCTTTTGAGGGGAATTGGCGAGTCAAAGGCCTTCGCCGCGAACGGTGTCGTCATCACCTTCGCAACCGCGATCTCCAACGTGCTCGCCCTCGCCATATTCCACCTTGGGGTTGGCGGGTACCTCGCTTCGATGGTTATAGCCCAGCTTGTGGGCGCAGTGCACATCGTGATCACTTGTCGGCTTTGGAGGCTGCTTTCTCCGAGGTACGTGGACAAACGTGCGCTGAAGGGGATGCTGACGTACTGTATCCCCTTGATTCCGAACTCACTTATGTGGTGGATCATGTCCGCCTCGGACCGCTACGTGATCCTGTTCTTTATCGGTGCTGGCGCGAACGGCATCTACAACGTTGCCCAGAAGATTCCCTCGATCGTGAACATCGTGTACAACATCTTCATGCAGGCGTGGCAAATCTCGGCCATCGAGGAGCGTGACTCCGAGGACAACGCGAAGTTCCAGTCAACGGTCTTCCGCTGCATCTTCGTTGTGCTTGCCGTTGCCTCTTCTCTTATCGCTGCATCGGCGTACCCCGTTTATACCTTCCTCATGAGCTCGGCATACGAGGGCTCGTGGCAGCCGGTGGCGATGCTCTCTCTCGCAAACCTCTTCTCCTGCATTGCGGCTTTCTTCGGCACGACCTACGTCGTGACGAAGAAGAGCAAGAAGGCGTTCTCGACAACGGCGATCGGCGCTGTCATCAATATCGCGCTTACTTTGGCGCTCGTCCCGCTCTTCGGAATCATGGGAGCCGCCGGGGCGACTGCCATCAGCTATGTGGTCATCGCCATCGTGAGGGCTCGTGATACGCGGAAGTTCGTGAAACTAGATTTCCACAAGGGGGAAATCGTTGCCAGCTTTGTACTCATCGGGGCGCAGGTCGTCCTATCGTTTCTTCCGTTTACGCCTGCTGTGCTGGCTATGGAGTTCGCTCTGTTCGCGGCGGTTCTCATCATACTGAGGAAAGGGTGTATCGACATCGTGCGTATGGGCAGCAAGGTGGTCAAGAATCGTAAATAGCGTACTTGGATAAATCTGACTTTTCGGTAAGTTACCTTTTGATTTCCCCGCAACTCAAACCGAGTTGCGGGGTTTCTTGGTCTTTGGGCGGATTATTCGCTGCTGGTTAACGGTCGTTAACTACCGGGGGTGACAATCGTCAAAAGGCCTTCTTTCATCGTGGCCGCCGCTCGCCCTTAGGGCACGTCCAAATTATCTCGTTTTCCGTCTCTGGGCAGGAGCGCAATTCCGCGCTCCCCGACCCAGGGGAGGAAACATGCCCTCATCGCGAGGATGTTGCAGCAGCTACGACTGCATCGTCAAAATCAAGGGCGTTACCACACGCCCGATACTGTTCAGCCAGCTCATGCGGAGCGACGGAGAGGGGGCGATAAACCCTGAGGAGCTGTTCGCAGACGACCGCAGCCCCGCCTCCGAGCAGCAGCGCGCCCACGAGGACGAGCTGCATTCGCTCATGCGCAGCATACTTGACTGGGTGATATCGTTTCTGAGCGAGTCCAGCCAGGGCACCATTCGCGCCATCTACTTCGAGGGCAAGACCGTCAAGCAGCACAGTGAGGATGAGTACTGCGGATAGTTGGTACTCATGTTCCGCGCGGGCGGTACCGCCTCTCCGTTGGAGGCGGTACCGCCTTTCTCTCCATCGGGTACCGGAATCATTCCCAGTACGACTCGTCGTCCCCTCGCTTCAGCCTCGTCGTGTACTCCCGCATGTTCGGCCCCTTTATGTCGAGGAACCTCGCATGCTCCACTATCCTGTTGAGGATGGAGTCCGCGCACAGGTCCGAGTTGATCCTCAGGTATCACTGGTCGGGCTCCAGCTGCGTGGCGATGAGCGTGGAGCCGCACCCCCTCCCGGGCCTCGAGCATCTCGAAGAGGTCTATGGCGTTGAGCTGGTTCTCGACCGGAGTGGTGAAGAAGTCGTCGAGGACCAGCAGGTCGGGCTTGGAGAAGCGGCCGAGGGCCTCGTACAGGGAGTCCTCCGCCCTCGCCACGTTCAGCTCCCTGAACATATCGTTGAGCCCGGCGTAGCGGACCGAGTGGAGCCTCCTGCATGCCGCGACGCCGAGCGCTTGGGCTATGTAGGACTTGCCGCCGCCGCTCTCCGAGATGATCACGAGGTTCTCCCTGGCCTCGACCCACGAGCACGAGGCGAGGCGGGCGATGCGGTCGCGGGTCACGCTGCGGTCGGGCAGGTAGTATATGTCCTCGACGCAGGCGGTCTTGATCTTGAAGCGGGCGTCGCGCATCGCCTTCTGGATCTTGCGGTTCTCCCGGGCCTCGAGCTCCGCGTCGATGCACATCCCGACCTTGTCCTCGAAGGTGAGGTCGTCGCACGCCTCGTCCTCGACGATCTCCCGCAGCTTGTCGCCGAAGGCGCCGACGCGCCACCTCGCGAACAGGGCGAAGTCCTCCTCCGTCAGCACCGCGCTCACCCCATGTCCCTGCGGTAGTATGAATCTGAATCTGAATCTGAATCTGCCCCATTCCCGTTGACACACGGACTTCCGTTTCGGCATGATGCCGTAAACGGGGAAAGGAGGCGGGGATGGGGAAACCGTCACCGAAGTACACCGCGGAGTTCAAGCAGCAGGCGGTGAGGCTGTACAGGGAGCGAGGCGGCACCTACGCCGAAACCGCCCGTGAGCTCGGGGTCGACCCGGGGAGCCTGTCGGACTGGGTCAAGAGGGCGGATGCCGCGCAGGCGCCGCCCGAGGACAACCCCTTCAAGGTGGCCGAGGAGAACCGGCGCCTGCGCAGGGAGGTCGAGCGGCTCAGGCGCGAGAACGAGGTGCTTTTAAAAGCGAGCGCCTTCTTCGCCAGCAGGCAGCTGTAGGCGCCCGGGCGGAGAGGGCCAAGTTCGCTTTCATCCTTCTCAACGAAGGCTCCTGGAGCGTGTCCGAGATGTGCGCCGCGCTGAAGGTCACCCGCCAGGGCTACTACGCGTGGAGGAAGAGGCCGCCCAGCGCGCACGACCTGCGCGATGCCGAGCTCGCGGCGAAGATCTCCGAGATATACGGGGCGAGCCGGGGAAACTACGGGGCGCCGAAGGTCTTCGCCGAGCTCAAGAGGGCCGGCGAGCGGACCTCGCGCAAGCGCGTCGCGCGCCTCATGCGCGACAACGGCATGGTCGGAACGACGCGCGGCTGCGCCAGGAGGCCGAAGGGCGCGGCCAAACCGGCCGCGCCGCAGGCGAACGTGGCTCCCGACCTGGTCAAGCGAGACTTCTCGGCGGACGGGCCGAACCGCGCATGGTTCGCGGACATCACCTACGTGCGCACGCACCGGGGATGGCTCTACCTCGCCGTGGTCATGGACATATGGTCGAGGATGATAGTCGGTTGGTCGATGTCCCCGCACATGACGGCCGACCTTGCCGACGACGCGCTCAAGATGGCGATAGCGAGGCGGCGCCCGAAGAGGGGGTGCGTCCACCACAGCGACCACGGCTCTCAGTACGTGTCGCTGCTGCTGGGCAAGACGATGCGCGAAGCCGGCATCAGGCCCTCGATGGGGTCGGTCTCGTCCCCGTGGGACAACGCCGCGATGGAGTCGCTGATGGGCCTCATCAAGTCCGAGTGCGTACACGCCCGCACGTTCGAGACGCGCGAGCAGGCAGCCCTCGAGATCTTCGACTACCTCAAGTGCTTCTACAACCGGGTGCGGATCCACTCGGCGCTGGGGCACCTCAGCCCCGAGGAGTTCGAGGCGAGGCATATGGAGGCCGACGCAAAAAGGCGGCGTACGAGAAGGACCTGTCCGCCCCGCTCAAGCCCGTGCTCGGCATCGCGAGCGACGCCGATTGCGACCGCGCCGACGAGCTCGCGCGTCGCGGCGAGGCCGCCATGGCCGACTTTCGCGAGCTTGTGGAGAAGAACCAGCTCGACATGAAGCCCGTGGGCGTCGAGTTCCTCTTCGGCGGCGAGAAGGTCGTCTTCTACTTCGCCGCCGAGGACCGCGTCGACTTCCGCCAGCTCGTCAAGGACCTGTCGAGCCGGTTTCGCATGCGGGTCGACATGCGCCAGATCGGCGTGCGCGACGAGACGCGCCTGGTGGGCGGCTATGCGCATTGCGGCCAGGAGCTGTGCTGCACGCGCTTCGGCGGCCAGTTCGAGCCGGTGTCGATCCGCATGGCGAAAGAGCAGGACCTGCCGCTGAACTCCTCCAAGATCTCGGGCGTGTGCGGCCGTCTGATGTGCTGCTTGCGCTACGAGTTCGAGGCCTACAAGGACTTCAAGGGCCGCGCGCCCAAGAAAAAGGCGATTATCGAGACCCCGCTCGGCCGCGCGCGCATCCAGGAGTACGACACGCCGAAGGAGCAGCTGGTCTTGCGGCTCGAGAGCGGCAAGGTGTTCCGCGTGAACCTGGCCGACATGACGTGCTCCGACGAATGCGTCAAGCGCAGCAAGGAGCAGGGGTGCGCCTGCCGTCCCGACACCGTGACGCGCGACATCCTCGACAAGATCGAGTCGCCCGAGATCAAGCTCGCCCTGATGGAGCTTGACCGCGAGATGGGCGTCGATGTGGGAGACGGGCTGGACAGCTCCGACCGCATCGCGGCCTCGAGCCCGACCCCGCGGCGCAAAAAGCAGCGCGAGGCCGAGGCTGCCGCTGCGGGCCAGGGTTCCGGCAGGTCCTCGCGCG